>JBOEGD010000011.1:0-592851 GCA_050633245.1 Calditrichia bacterium
TCACGTAAAAGACCAGCGCAAGGATCATTATCTGCTATTGTCCAATTAAAAGCCGCATTGGCATCACCTTCGCCATCGCTTACCGTAACGACAGTGCTATAAATTCCAACGCTTGTAGGCATTCCAGTAATTTCACCGGTCGAGCTGTCCAGATTCAACCCTGCGGGCAAATTACTCGCGAGAAATGAAAGTGGTTGATTTTCCGGATCGGATGCGCCAATTGTGAGGCTAACGATTTCACCAATATTGCTGATTTGATCACCGGGATTACTAACGACTGGTGCCTGGTTTCCGGACGAGGTTCCTGTCTTTTCTAAACGAGCGTCTGCCCAGTCGCCATGATCACATCCGATACCGTTACCGCCATCTTTAATAATCAGTTTCAATTCATCGGTGCCATACACCTCAGCTTCAATGCTCAACGCATCGTCTGCCTGGGTAAGAATCGGGCTCTGGTACTCTAACTGACCATCGAGATAAACCTCAAACTGGATCGAGCCGCTTCCACACGTTTCGTCGTCCACTCCAATGTCACTCTTAAATACATCGTATTCCGCATTCAGATCATATACGATCTCGGAGTAGGCATGCGCTCCCAAGCCTTTAGCATACGTTTGACCATTAATTGTTATTGTATTACCATCTGTCGCACCTGTCTCGCCATTGCTGCGATCGCGTTCTACCGGACCCCAGCCATTTGTCGGCGTGCTGCTCCAATTTAGATCGGAAAGGTAAATCGTTTCTGTTGTGGTTCCGCCACCGGGAGCAGTGGTTGGTATTGGCTTCCACTGTTGATGTGGTTGCTGTCCGGGTTGTGCCGTAACAGCCCAGCGATTTTCATTGCTGCTTCCCTCAGAAATTTCAACAAAGAGGCCGCTGTAGGCATTGGTGAATGAATAAAAACCGCTGTTTGTGGCACTTAAATACCAGATCTGATTCTGCTTACCCTGCCAATCTTGCTGGACCAGATTACTTCCCGCAGAAGCTTCCCAGTCTTCTACAGAGAGTGCCCGGTTACTATGACCTGCCAGAATGCGATATTTGTTGCTACCAAGATTGGTGAATTCCCACTTTTGATTGTCCCCATTCACATTGTCTTTTTGAACAATACGCGCACCATTGCTTTGTGCATTGTTCTCTACCGAAGCAATCTTGCCGCTATGTCTTACTTCCAGAGTGTACCATCCGTCTGCCAGCGTCTCGGGTGGATCAACATTCAAGCTGGTTATCCAGTCTGAAAGTACCTGAATGTATTCAGAGTGAATAACGTTTTTTGCCAGTGGTGGCATCGCATCGTCACCGAGACTATTGTCGCGAATCCACAGTACCGAATTTTGAGGGTCGCCGGCTTCAACCACATTCATCCCCGGCGGAGAGGCATGGCTAATCACCGGGGTATCGATAAGCATTTGATCGTGTAGCGCGGTTCGAGCGCGTGCATCGAAAGCACCTTCAACGCCATTCGGCCGGTGGCAGAACGCGCAGTTTGCATCCATATAAGAGCGAACGCGATGCTGCACGGAAGCAGTAACGTCTCCGATAAACGATGATTTGGGATGATCTTCCGGAAGCCCCATATCACTGTCAAACATTCCGAGATGATTCCAGGTCTCAAGTTGGTTGCTTGTTGTTCCGGTCGATGGGTAAGTGAAATCCCGATTTAGTTGTCTTGTTTTAACGCCCAGAGCGTAGCCTGCTACGGAGTTATGACAGTCCATACATTGTTGACGACTGGGAAAATCCCACGTTTGAGTATAGGTTGAGCCATTCGTACGAGTGACCGTTAAATCTCTGATGTCGCCATCCAGTAATAGAAAGGCCTCCGTGCCGTCAGCGTTCCATTTATAAGTGATTCCATAAGCGCCGCCGGTGTGGTCGAAGATAAAGAAACGCGTTTCGAGACGTTTTGTAATCGAGGGATTGCCCTCATCGACCGGCAGTTCAAAATGTTTGATCATTACCGTTCCGGGCGGGAACTGCCAGTTATCTTCACTGTCAAAGACGATTTGTTCGGAAGGAATATTGTGGTTACCGTCGTTTGGCAACGCTATCCAGCGTTTCTTCTCGGCACGATCGGACCAAAGTGGTGAATTTACCGTGTAAGGAATAATCCCGGGAATTGGGGTTAGTGTGTTTAGATCATTGAATACGCCAAGTGCTGACAGTGTTGCCGGTGGTTCTGCAGTAGCACCGGTGCGAGACAGTTTGTAAATTTTCCCACCGTCTGTATTGGTGCCGAATAACTTCAGAATATAAATGTCTTCCTGCGAGTCTACATAAAATGAAGAAATGCCATCTTTACTTCCGGTTCCAAATGTTGGAACCTGAAGCAGAAACTGAATATCTGGTGCCCCGCCGTTTTCATCTTTGGTCAAGGTCCAGACATTTTGCACCTCGTGATCGCCAAAGAAATACTTCCCTGCCAGCTCCGGAAACTTACTTCCTCGATAGACAAAGCCACCGATAACGCAGCGTCCAAAGGTCCGCGGGTAAGCATAAATTGGTGGCTTGTCGTTTCCTATGAGCGGATTCGGTTGTGGCTTAGGACCGTTTATATCGCCCTCTTTATAGGGCCACTGCATGTTGTCGCCTTTTTGCACAATACTTATGTCTTCACGACTGCCCTGACCGACATCCCCAATCCATATTTCATCCTCTACAGGATCATAGGTCATGCGGTGCGGACTGCGCAAGCCGATTGCATAGAATTCCTCAAGTATGTCTCCATTGCTATTTTGCCATGGATTGTCGTTGGGGATATAGTATTCCTGGGTAAAGCTGTTTGGCCATCCGGCCGGTGGAGCAGATTGGTTTTGCGGCTGTCTGCGAATGGGGTGACTAATACTGCCACCTCTTTTGTCTACATCAATTCTCAGAACGCCGCCAAACAGCCACAGATCGATCCTCTGAGTTGTATTAAACTGATCATTTGCGCCGCCTTCATCACCAACGCTGATGTGCAGAAAACCATCCGGTCCGAAAAACATGTCGCCGCCATTATGCCAGTCGTGTCGATCAAACTGCTGAATCATCGGCAGTTCAGATGCCGGATCAATTAGCGTTGCGCCGTCTTCAAGCGTAAAACGGGAGAGGCGCATATAGCCAGTTCGCCCATGAACACCGAGTTGTGGCGCGAAGCGATACCAAACATAAAGGTAACCTCTGTTTGCCGAGCCGGCCTGTCCGAATTCGGGGTGGAGTGCAAGTCCCAACATGCCTCCATCAGCTCCGACAACAGTTTGATTTGAGATGTCGAGAATTTTGACCTTAGTTGTTGTGGCCTCATCGTTGTTGAATAACCAAATCTTTCCCTGTTTGCCGACGACCATAAATTGATTGCCCGGTGCTTCAACCATTTTTACCGGGTCAATAAATGTGAGTTCTGGGAAGGCCTCTTCGATAGTATACGAGACGTTCTGACCATTACTGGGCGCTTCATTAGGAAAAACGCCGTTTAAATAGGCACCGATTGGCTCAGGATTGCTTAAGCCCGGTCCTGTTAAAAAAGGTGAAAATGCGGTTAGGGCAGCTAGAATAGCTGACAGTATTGTGATAGTTAAAAGCGCTGTTAATAATTTGCGATGAAATGAGTAGCGGTGTCCCCTCATAGGATTCCTCGATTCTTACATCCATATAGAAATTCTTGTATTTAGGTGATCAGACAGGGAGAGGAGGGTAAAAGAATAGACAAAACGGAGTTTTGTCAAAAAAGATAGTGAAGATATGAAATGATTGCTACGAAGTTTCCATCCAGGAATCAATGCGATTACCTCCCTGTAATCTCGCTGATCCTGCATCCCTGAATAAAGAAAGCAGTTATATAGGAATGTCGGGATGCGGGAAGTCACACTTTAGAGACTTCCCGACTTAAAAGGTTTACTTGAATGCTAAAAACTGCAGGGATTAGTTCATCTTAACGGAGAATGAAGTTCCTGTTGCGTAGAAAGAGAGGGTGTGGTCATTAGTCTTAACTGTCTCCAGGGGCTTGTTGTCGACTCTTATTGCATATCTACCGTTTGCAAGACCGGTTATGACATGAAGTCTCTTGCCTGAATCTTTCAGGGTATACTTGATGTTTTTTACGAGTAAATTTTTGCGATTGACAAAGGCTACCCGATCGCTGCCAATAACGACTCCAAAATGCGTAGAGAGTTTAATTAGTTCAGCAGGCTGCATTTTTACCAGCGTATTCGAATCGCCGATTTGGAAAAGAGTCAGGAACTCTGCCTTTGGTTTCTTCGACTTGTCATGCATCTCGAATCTATACTTCATTGCCCAGTATCCTGCCCAGTCGCTAACAACCTTGCGCTTAGTCAGATCTTTCCCGGAAGCGTCGCGGAACCAGTAATCACCGGCTTCATCTCCCACCATGGAGTAGCTGACATTTTTAGCTGCAGGATAGAGCCGCTTCAACAGCATAGCGCCATGAGTGTTGGCAAAGTTGGTTTGAAAACGCAGTGTCTTTTCTGAGCTTACCGTGAATTGACCTGTTGAAGGAGAATTCCATTCACCGGCAAGCACTTCAGGCTTCTCATTTGCACTGAAAAGAAAGCGGCGCTGGTGAAGACTATCAGTTATATGAGAGTAATCGTATAGTAAGACAAATTCATTATCCTTGTAGTTTGGCGATGCCGGATCGTGTAGATAAAGAACTTTGCGAATACCTTTGGCCAGAAAGTTGACGCGCTTGTACGACGGGGTATAGTCAAAACTGATAAAGTCGTATGTCCCATGATTGAACGATTGTGCGAGGATCAGGCCAAGTTCATTTTTTCCACCCGGCTTATTATCCTTATGATTCCAGGTTTCTGCAAAGTCATTACTTTTGCGCTTATAACCGTAGGTGTGATTCTTGCCATTATAAAATGCAGCAGAATTATGCCCTAAAACAGATTGACTGCCACCTTTGGGTAAATCAGAGTCCGATTTACTAATGCCGGCCTTGGTCGATAGCTCTCCATATTTGTGAAAGAACAAAGCTGTGGTGTTGTTTGTCCCATGTCGAAATCCGTAAAAGCTGGGTGTCCAAAAGGTCAACTTGGTGGCCTGAGGTGTAAAGGAGGAGCGAATCGAGACATCGCCATAACCGAAGCGATAGGCGTGTTTGATGTTTGCATCTTCCGGTGAAATTGCCGCAACGTCTTTTATTCCAAAGATAAAGCTAAAGAAGAGGTCGTTTATTTCGGGATCGTTATAAGCCGGCATTTCAAGATCCGGAAATTTTGCATAGCTTTTGGAAAGAATCCAGCGGTAGAACCCCGCGAGTTTAGGATCCTTCTCTTTAATCATAGAAGTAGTGCAGAGAAACTGTTGTAGCGTCATGTTTTCATTAAACGTCGAAATCGAAACCGCACCATTCCTTTGCATAAAATGATTCTTATATTCGGGGCCTTGAATGGCCAGGGGATTGCTATAGAAAAACAGATATAGCGGAAACGTTTTGATGAAATTGAATTCTGCGTTCAAATTACGCTGCAAGGCTGGTGATAGCGCTGCTGCCATCCAGGCAATTGAAAAAGATGCGCTCTTCATATAGCTGGCACCTTCAGACCAACCGGCCATTCCATCCGGATAGCCGGCATAGTTCTCTGCCAGCTTAAGAATGCGATCCAGCCAAATCGACTGCACATCGTCTACCATCTCATTTATCAGCTTATCTTTCCCGAGAAAAGTGTCACCATACAGCGCGATCCCGGTAATACCGGTTTGATAGCTATGTGCTATCATATTCATGCCGAGTTTTTGCCGGCCTCCTATTTTACCTTCTTTGTCGCGATTCGTGTAGGCAGTGATAATTTTGTCGGCAATTTCACGCTTTTGGTCTTCTGTCCAATCTCCATGAGACCAATCATATGCGACGCATAGCGACATCGTAAAGAACCCACCTTCACCTTTTGAAGAAAAGCCTGCAGAATGCACATCTTCTTTTCTTTCATCAATAGAGGCGGCGAGTTCAAAACTTTTGTCTGCATAGCGCTTCGAGCTACTACCAAACTGAAAAGACGTAAAATGGCCGCTGCGCTTCGCCAAAGAAAGAAAGGCGAAGTTTTTGGTATTGAATAGCTTCTGGTTTTCGTGTCGCGGGGTGCTATTGAGTTTACCATCCATTAGCGTGATAAACTGCTGAAAGCGGATCGGTTCGTACTTCTTAACATATTGTGAGATGCTCTTTAGCTTTTCTGCATTCACAAATATGCGCGGTCTCTCCTTTGTTACGGTAAATTCATTTGCAAAGAGCGATGACATTGTAAAAATGAGGATACTAATTATTCGAAAGAATTGCATTAAAATCTCTTCGTGTATTGCGGTGGTTAACTGCTACCAATTGATCCAATAATAATTGGATAGCAATCAAGCTACTAAAATCTCTAACAGATGAAAATTAACTGCATCACATAGCATACAATCGTTCAAATATTCTGTTCCCCCCAAAATTGACAATCTGCTGCAAAAATAGTAATCTATGTATTGAAAATGTAACGAGGTAGAATTGAAAATTTTAGAAACTTTGATTGTCGGTGCAGGACCCGCCGGGCTTGGTATGGCTGGAAGACTACGTAAGCGTGGTTTGGATTTTGAAATGGTTGAGGCGCGAGATAGCCTGGCCAGTTCATGGCAGGGGCACTACGATCGCCTGCATTTGCATACGGTTAAACAACTGTCACATTTACCGCATCTTGCTTTTCCGGAGGATTATCCAACCTATGTCTCACGAGATCAGCTTATTATGTACATGAACAGCTATGCTGCTGAATTCCAGATAAACCCTCGATTCAATGCAACTGTGACAGCTATTGGTTCGACAGACTCTAAAGGGTTAAGAAAAGTATCTCTTGCAGGCCAAGACGATTTGAGTGCAAAGCATATCATTATCGCAACCGGCGTTAATCGTGAACCAAATCGCCCGCAATGGCCAGGCGAAAAAGCATTCAGTGGCGCAATTTCCCATAGTAGAGATTATAAAAATCCCCAGCCATTTATCGGTAAACGCGTTTTGGTCATAGGATTTGGCAATACCGGAGCCGAAATCGCGCTCGATTTATGTGAGAGTGGGGTAGAGGTTGCTATTTCTGTGCGCAGTCCGATTGCAATAATTCCACGAGACGTATTTGGACGACCGGTTCAGTTGACGGCTAAAAAGTTGGCTAAGATTCCGCTGGGGATAGGGGATTGGCTGGGAACGCAGATTAGACGAATGATCATTGGCGATTTGAGTAAGTTTGGCGTCCCTCTTTCAAAGGTACACCCGGCGGTTCAGCTAAGAGAAACCGGAAAGACGCCGGTTATTGACCTGGGAACGGCAGACAAGATAAAGTCTGGCGAAATTCTGGTTCACCCGGACGTTAGGTCTTTTTACGACTCGGGAATTGAATTCGCTGATGAGCTGCGTAAGGATTTCGATGCTGTTATCCTTGCTACGGGCTATCGTCCGATGCTGGCAGACTTCATTCCAGATATTTCCCATAGCCTGGATGCAAATGGATATCCGGCATCCCCAATTGGCAGCGGGGAGCATTCCGGCTTGTATTTTGTTGGCTTTGACGGTTACAAGCTTGGTGGTATCTTTGGTACGATAGGGGATGATTCCCTCGCAATTGTTGAGCAAATCGAAAAGAGCCTGAAGCCGATAAGCGCATAGAGGAGCTGGGTTTGCCTGTTTACGGCAATTTCAATACCTTTCCATTCACGAACATTGGAGGATGTGACATGGAAAATCTTGTATTTTGGGGAATCTTTTCATTTGGTTTTGTTATCGGATACCTGCTTTATTACGTGGCAAGACGAACGGCCACAATTAATGCCGAATTTCTAACGACGGTTATTTCTGCTATCGGTGGGGCCACAGTTCTTGCATTCATTGGAGACAATGTCGATTTTATTGGCCCATACGGTATCGGGCTGTTGGCAGGATTCGCAACATACTTTTTTCTAACCCTCATTTTCTGGAAACTTAATACCTTCGATAAAGCCTCTGAAATAGGCTTACTGGGAAGCACGAATGAGGGCTTTCGGGAGTTTCAGGCGTCGAAGGAAAAGAACAAATAAGGAGAAATTGTGCAATCAGGTGTTTTACGCGTGCTATTACCGATGCTTATAATGACGCTTTTGCTTTCTGCCCAGACGTCCTTTAAGACCTTGTGGATTCCACCAACCCTCAGCGGGCCGGAATACAATTTAACCATGCAAAATGGCAGCATGGAATTTATCGACGGCCTTCAAACGCCAACCTCCGGCTATAATGGAAACTATCTCGGTCCGACCCTGATTTTCCGGAAGGGGGAAATGGCGACGTTTAACCTCACTAACCTGATTGGTGATACCACGACAAACCACTGGCACGGTATGCACGTGCCTGCTATTTACGACGGTGGGCCGCATACTCGTATATTTCCCGGAGAAACCTGGTCGCCTTTCTTCCGCATAATGAATGATGCCAGCACAATGTGGTATCATCCACATCTACATAGAATTACCGAAGCGCATGTTCATAGTGGCCTTGCCGGTATGATTATTATTCAAGATACCGTCGAGTCTACATTTAAGCTGCCGCGAGACTATGGAGTAGACGATATTCCTATTTTTTTACAGGATCGCACTATTCTGCCAAATGGTGAGTTTCAATTCGACCCGACAGTCATATCCGCTGGTGAGATGGGGGATCGGCTGGTTATTAATGGTGTGCTGAATCCATTGCATCAAACACCGGCACAGCAGGTGCGTTTTCGATTGTTAAATGCGTCCAGCGCTCGAGTGTATAATATTGGTATCTCCGACAATCGGTCTTTCCATCAGATAGCTTCGGATGGAGGACTGCTCGAAGAGCCGGTTTCGGTAACACGGGTGCCGCTGTCCAGCGGGGAGCGTGCAGAAATTGTGGTAGACTTTACCTCAGATATGGGAGATACTCTGTATCTAATGACCTATGCTTCCGAACTGGTTCGCAATGAACCCGGAGGCGCAAATAGCAGCGGTAGCGGCAATCCACTTGACGGAGCAGACACAACGGTTGTTGCTCTTGTTATCGTTGCTCCAACTGCGGCTGACAACCAATTACCAACAGAGTTTACCGAAATTGATGAACTCCGGGAAAGCGATGCCGATACCACTCGCGACTTCTTTTTGTTAAGCTCGAACCTATCCATAAATGGGCAAAAATTTAATCACAACGTGATCAATGAACGCGTTAGATTAGGTAATGTTGAGATTTGGACGGTTGGGAATCCCGGGGATATGCCGCATCCGTTTCATATTCATGACGTACAGTTTTTCATTTTGGATCGTAATGGAATGCCGCCAAAGCCCACCGAACGGGGCAAAAAAGATACCGTGCTACTCTATGGAGGAGATTTGTTGCGCCTGATTATGGTCTTTGAAGACTATTCTGATTCGCAAACGACCTATATGTATCACTGTCATTTTCTTCGACATGAAGACATGGGTATGATGGCTCAGTTTGTTATCTATGATTCCGTATTAACCGGGATTGAAGGCCCAACAGCTCCATCCACCAACTTACTTCTGTCCAATTATCCAAATCCATTTAACCCGGAGACAAAAATTCGTTTTGTTTTGAAAGAGCCGGGACGCACGTTGTTGGAGGTGTATAACCTACTCGGTGAGAGAGTTGCGGTTTTGGCAGATGGATTTCGTTTCTCAGGTGATCATGTGCTTACCTGGAATCCTGCAAACGCTGCCAGCGGGATATACATTGCGCGGCTTCAGTCTGGTGGAGCGGTTAAAACGCAGAAGATGATTTTGATGCGCTAAATCGATTTTACTTCTTGTGATACCCGCAGTCGTTTACGAATAACCTGCGAGATTGCATCGATTAACATATTAAGCAGCGCTGTTACCAGAATAAGTAGCAGCGCTTTATCCATCCGATTGTTCGCTTTGGCACTATCGATAAAAAAACCCCAACGTATACATGTCGAGTATTCCCAGAATGGCTGATTCACGCACCCTTATTTCCCAACGATAAAATAGAAATGCCAAAAATTGGCTCTGCACTCGCGGTCGCGGTAAGACTTCGTACGTTATTGTTGTTGAAAGCTGCTACGGAGGCAATGTAGAACTTCATGGGAACATATTTAACGTCGATGCCGACCGTTTTGCTAAGATATATGGCTATTTTGTTAATCGTTTTTGTATTCGATCTGTGTCCTGATCGGGAAGTGCCGTAAAGTGTAAGGTCTGAGCAAATACAAGGCTTCCGAAGGTCATAATGAGTAGAAAAATACGGAAAGAATACAAGGGGAGCTCCGAAATCAAATTAACGTTAAAAAATAGAAGATCAGGGTAGGCCGGATTTGGGAAACATTGTGGAGTGAAGGATGGAAAAACAATGCTAGCTGTGCATAAGCACAGCTAGCAAAAAGGGTGTTAGTTGCGGTTTCGCTTAATGATAAAAACGGTGTCTGTGTCTCTGTTATTACCGGAAACACCATCGTGCTCTGCCGATACGCTGGTTGAATTGCTCAGCGGGAACAGATTACGTGGTATGTCTCCTGACGCGGAGAGCGCATAGCGTATTCTGATTTTCTCTCCCGGCGCGAGTTTGGCAATTCTCCAAACTATTTTATCGCCCTGAACTTCAGCGGGAAGGGGAGCGTTTGCACGATCTTCTTCAAACTTTGTAAATTCGTTCAGATGCTCTGTAACGATAATATCTTCAGCCGGATCCGGGCCTCGGTTTGTTATAAAAATCTCATAAAAAATCTTCGTGCCCTCAACAGCCGCAACAACCATCGAACTATCTGCAATGCCGCGGTTCGTGGTGTCTGTATCCTCTTCCTTCAGGAAGAAAAGTTCAACGCGACGATTTGCATCATGTACTTCGCGGCGCCGGGATCTGGGAACATCATTTGCATTCTCTAATAGAAATTCAAGGCCATAGCCATGCGCAAATATACGTTCCGGCTCCACATTAAACTGTTCAATAAAGTAATTGCGCACGCTCTTAACGCGTCTGTCGGATAAATCCTTGTTGTAGGAAGCTCTGCCACGCTGGTCGGTATGACCGCCGAGTTTAATAAACACTCCAGCTAGTTCCGGCTCGACGAGAGCTGCGCCGAGCACGTTCAGTTCCTTGCGCGCTCCGGGTGTTAGTTCGGCTTTGTTAAGCTCGAAAGTGACACGTGGTCTAAGCGGCTGGACTGCTGCATTGCTCGCCAGCATCACATCGTATTTGTAAACCGGCAGAGTATCGACCACACAGTTATCAAACGGGTTAACATCACAGTTAACTGAAGTGATTCGAGCATTGCTTAGCACGGAATTAAACGTTTCGCTTTCGGCAACTTTTGCTTTGAAGCTAAACGAACGATTTTGTCCCGGTGCCAGGCTGTCGATAGCCCAGCTAAAGCGCCCACCATTTGCTGAATCTGCTGTTAGAATTTGCAAGTCTTCCGGCGTATCGAGCTCCAGCACGATATCTTTGGCGGTTACCTCGGCTGTGCCTGCGTTAAGTACCGTTAAATTGTAAACGACCGTATCACCTGGCTGCACTCCATCCGGAACGGCAGCAATATCGACACTTAGATCGGGGAAGGGAAGTGCGCGCAATACAATGTTGTTTGTTTCGCTTTTCTCTTCTATCACAGAGTCTGGATCAGCAATTGCAATAAATGAGGTAATATCTGTTGAAGTGCGCTGCCACGGAACACTTAGCGTTACGCGTTCTTCCGGCTTTAGATCAGAGATGATTAAAGGGTTAGCGATCAAGCGAAGACTGTCCGGTTGAATTTTAATCGTTGGTGTTGTTGCAGCCAGAATTTCCGGTGCATCTGCAATGTCTTCGTAAACACTTACAACGATGTTCTCAGCCTTTGTATTGCCAATATTACTGACCAACACTCGAATCTCGCCGCTACAGGGATCGCCTTCCCGGCAATTTTCGGTAATGACCGGATCGAACTCAATGTAGTGAATCTTGATGTCTGGTAGCGTAATGCGATAGTGTCCGATATTGTCCGCAGGACGAACGTGATTGTCTCGATCATGCGCGAGAACAGTCCAGTAATAATCACCGGCTTTGTGTGCCGGAGCAGGATTGAGGGCATGCATGGGTTTTTTCGACAGTGTTTTTGACGCCAATTGAGTCACCAGCTGCACCGGCGCGTCTTCGGCGCTTTCGTCCTCGAGCCAATCGAATAATACCTGGTTATCGTCATCAATTTCATTGACCAGCTTTGCGAGCGCAAGGCTGTCATCTTTTGCCATCAGCATAACATATGTGACATCGTCAAACAAATCGGGATCGCGTGCCTTATCCCAACCGAGTTCAATGGTGTCGCTGGGGGAGAAGGTTTGCATCTCACTGAAGTCCAAATCAAAGTGTTCCGGCCCAGCAGGGAAATGGCTTAGTCCACCACGAATGGGAGGATCAAAAAACTCATTGCCTTCAAGGTAGGCAAAATCCAGCTTCAATGCATTTTTGCGTCCGGGCAGTGGTTGGGTATCGCCCCAGCGATAGCTAACACCAAGAGCAAATTTGCTAAGTAAATTGTCGTTGAAGTTGTAGCCGCCACGAATTCCGATGTTGTTACTCCACCCAACTTCGGCGCCGAGACTAAAGGCATTTACTTCATCGCGAATATTCCGATAGTCGGCTGATAGTTGCACCTGTAGCCCATCGTGCGCACCAAGATTCAGCGCGACACCAGTGCGAACCGTTCGCGGTAATGGCGTCTCTACGCCTATAAACTCCATTGGTTGTCCAAGCTGATTAATAGCAAGTCCTGCGGAGAAGATTGCGTATTCCATGTTCAGTAGATTGATACCCATGCGGTTACTTTGATAAAGCAGACCAAGGTCGGCAATAACGCTTGATGAGGTTAGCCCATCCAAGTCGCTGCGAAAGTACTTTACCGTGGCACCTAAAGAGAGATTGTCGGAAATAACTGGTGTTCCGAGGCTAAGGTTAAACAATGCATCATTTGCCGACGCCTGGATGGCGTTTGGGTTCGCGGTGCTGTTAAAATCTCGCACGCCCTGATAATGGACGCCAAATGCAAAGCGCATCTGATCGCTGAGCGGTGTTCTCAGTCGACTCCCGACTGTCCATGACAAACTGTAGGTATCGGCTATCCATTCAGTGTAGTTTGTAGACCATTGCCATTCGCGAATAAAACCGGTTGCCCCGGGGTTCGCATAAACCGCATGCATTTCATCGAGAACACCGGTATAGTTACCACCGAGTCCCTGATTGCGTACGCCGGGAAGAATCTTTAGAAAAGCTACACCGGCACGAGTTTGAGCAAAGCTCATTTCCGGCAGGAATATAAGCAACACTAATATCAGAGACAGCAGTCGCTTGCCGGGAAAAAAATGACTATGAACGTTATCAGAAGTCTTCATGTTTATCGTCTTATAATTACTTTTCTCCAACATATCAACCTCCCTTCTATAGAGCGCAGGGTAACGACGTATGTGCCGCTGCCTACAGGTTGACCATCTAATGTTCTACCATTCCACTCGCGTCGATTAACGCCGATGTCGAACGTCTCGTCATACAAATTCGTTACGCGATATCCACTGATGTCCAGCAGATCGAGCTTTACATTGCGGCTGGTTTCTAACTCAAAGTTTATTCCGAGCACCTGATCTTGCGCCGGATCAAATACATTCAGGTCGAGAGTAAAGAAATCGCAGGCTTCGAGCGGTTGCGGCACAAATGTAAAGACGCTGTCAATCGCCGTGTTATTTGAAAGCTGCGCAGGATCCTCATTACTTGCACTCGCTACGACCCGGTTTATATGCGTAGTAATCCCCGGCGGTAACACTGAGGTTACGATAACCTCAAACGGTAAGTTAACTTCCTCAAGAGGAGCAAGGTCGCCAAGATTCCAGCGAATAGAATCGCCGGTAAGTACGCCATTGGCAGGAAGAATAAATCCCGGATCGATAGATACACGCTGAGGGATTTCATCGGTGACGACAACATTCTCCGCAGTTACGTCGGACACGTTGCGGATGCGAATGGAATAAGAATAGACTTCATCACGTCGAGCAAACCAGATGCTGTCAGAGCCGCTGGTTACCAGTGAATCGGTTTGCAGGGTAGTTTTTATTGCAATGTCCGAGAGATTGCCACCCGTGCTGCCGTCACGAACAACGAGCACGGTTGATTGAGAGCTGTTATTGCCGTTACTTCCCGCGGTTTCATTTGCGGCACTGCCTCTTGCAGAGTTTACCAGAGGGTAATTATTGAACGGAACAGTCGGCGTTACCGTAACCTCAAATGCCAGGGTCGTATCACTCAAGGCTGAAAGAGTTCCGAGATCCCAACGTAGCGTATCACTTCCGTTAAACCCTGCTCCGCTGATCGAGTCAGGCAGAATATCTTCCAGAAGCACGTCAAGTGCATCAAACTGTCCAATGTTCCGAATAGTTAGAAAATAGTCGTAGGTCTCAGATTCAAGCGCATACCAAGTTGTGTCTCCGGCATCTACCAGGAAAGAATCAGTGCGAACACGTTGAAATACGGCAATGTCTGTAGAATCTCCAGTTCCCACCCCGCCGTTTCGCAATGCCAGGACGGTCGTTGCCGAACTATTATCTGCAAGACTGTCTGCAGGTTCGTTTGATGACTCGGCGGTTACCATGTTCACGAGAGGGAAATTGTTGAAGGGAACTGAGTTCACAACAGTCGCCTGAAAAGTCAGTGTCGTATCGGATAAGCCGGGAAGATCTCCAAGATTCCACACCAGCGTATCTCCGCTGCCAAAACCTGTCCCGCTTACTGAATCAGGTACGGCGTCGCGAACAACAACGTCGGTTGCCGTGGAAGTACTGCTATTGCTGACTCGAATAGCATAGAGATAGGTCTCTGCTTCATCGGCATACCATGTTGTATCTCCTAATACATCTACAGCAAAAGAATCTGTCAGAACTGTCTGAGAAACTGTCAGATTGGGTAAATCTATCGGTGGTGGTGGAACAATAACGAGTTCTTTTATGGAAATATTGTTGTTAAGCAGCGTGTCGCAAATTGCCACAATTCTGGCAGAACTAGCTATTGAATTTATTCCCCCTGCAAGCGGGCTGTCAATTTCGGCAGTATATGTCAGCGATATTGTGCGTCCCGGAGAAAGCGAATCATAGTTCCAGTATGCCAACTCACCGACAATTGAATCCGGAGGTTGGCTGTAGTTCGTCGCAGTAATGAGCGTGGGCAGTGAGTCTACAATCGTCAACGTAAACGCCTTGCTTACGCCGGTATTCGTCACATCGATTGAGTATTGGAAAATTTGGCCGGCGCTTGCGGTATCGACCGATGCCGATTTTGTCGCGTCCATATCATAATATCTGGGTGGCCCGCGATAAATGTAACTGGCCAGTGCCGATCCATCGCGAATGCCGTCATTAACCTGAATGTCAATAACTCTCGTCGAGTCGCCATTTACCGTTTCGTCACCACATGGGGCAGGGGAGAGGTAAGCAATTAGGTAAAACTTTCTAATGACCGGTCCGCTACTATCGGCAACTTCAGTAAACATCGGTGACGGGCGTTGATTGTAAATGTTGGAATTAGTCGGAAAGCCTGGATCGGCCTGAAAGTATTCACGTAGTGAAGGCCAATTATCCACTACGGGTCTTCCATTTTGTGCAATACCATCCACGGGAATCCATGCGGTGTCGGAAGCAAGGCCGGGCACGTGATTACTGCCGGTATCCTGCACAGAGACAAACATAAAAATGGGATAGGGGAAGTTAGCCTGAACGTTCAAGACAGTATCTGCTTCAAGAGAGATATTCTCTATTACAACTGTTAAACTGTCTTGCTGTGCATTGACTGGCAAGAGGAATAAACTGGCAAAAATAGTAACCAGTAGACCCATCCTGTTACAATGCAGACGAAAACAAAGGAAAGAGTCTCGCATATCGGATCGTGCTTTATCCCGTCAAAAGCAGAGTCTGCTTTCTACCGTATCAGCAATAATGTCTATGATCCAGTAGTATCCAACTACTTGTTGAGGATAAAGCAATGCTCCATAAGTTGTTACACTGCTTATTTGCTGAGAAGATACGTATAAAATGCGACACATGAAAACAGGTGAAAATTTTATTTTGGAGTTGTTCAAGCCACCGGTTGGTGGTGCTGCCGCATTAGTTTCATGGCTATTTCTCACCCGGATAAACAAGGCCCCATTGGTTGCGCAGACTGTCCATGGCCTCCATCATTGCTACGGATTCATACAGCGGCATTAGCGGGCTCTCCAACTTTCCGGCTCTCAGGCAATTCATAACCTCAATCGCTTCATATTCATAGCCTGTTCCGCTACAGGGTAGGTGGAAGGTTTCTACTTTTCCTGTTGCAAGCGTTATTGTAAGCGACTCCGGCTTGTAGAGCGGGGCATGGATGTGAATTTTACCTTTTGTGCCGTCAATTACCGCACCACCCGTGGTTTCATTGTTAAGTGCACAATAGAAGCTGCCAAGGGAGCCATCAGGGAAACGCATATGCGCACCAGACTGATAGTCGGCACCTGTTGCACCAAGCTGTGCATAACCGGAAATCGCTTCAGGTATTCCCATAACGTTGAAAATAAGTGCAAGCGGGTAAATGCCCAAATCAAGTAATGCGCCACCTCCCAGCTCGAGTTCAAATAGTCTTCCACGTGGGTCGGCAGAGCGATCGAAGGCTAGTTCGCCGTGCATACGTAGCAGCCTGCCGATAGTCTCATCCTTTAAGATCTCACGCAGTTTAGCTGTCAGCGGCATGTAGCGATTCCACATGGCCTCCATCAAAAACAGACGCTCCGACCTGGCGGTCTCGACAAGTTCCCTGGCTTCAGTGGCATTAATGGTAAAAGCCTTTTCGCATAGCACATGTTTCCCCGCCTTCAGACACATCATAACGTCGCGGTGATGGAATATGTGGGGCGTTGCGATGTAGATAACATCAATGTCATTTGCTTCTGCTAACTCCTGATAACTGCCATATGCCTTTGCAATATTATGTTCCTTAGCGAAGCTCTCTGCAGAACTCAGACTGCGTGATGCTACCGCAACAAGGTCTGCTTCGCCTACAGCCTTTAAGGTTTTCGCAAACGTTGTTGCAATACTTCCCGTACTGAGAATGCCCCATCGAATTTGTGAAGAATACATTTTAAGCCGCCTGATTTGCAAGTTTTACATCCATCCAGACCGCCAATACCAACACAGTTCCGCGGGCAACATATTTTAGTTCCGGAGAGACAGCTAATAAGGTCATGCCGTTCAGTAAGCTCGCCATGATGAGCGCGCCAAACAATACGCCAAGAACTTTTCCGCGTCCACCTTTAAGGCTCGTACCGCCAATGACACAGGCTGCAATTGCGTCTAGCTCCATCAGGTCGCCAACGGTTGTGGTGGAGGCACCGGAATAGGCCGTTTGCATAAACCCGGTCAGCGCAACGATTGCACCCATAATAGCAAACGCGCCTATGACTGTTTTTTGAATCGGTATGCCGGAAAGGACGGCTGCTTCTTCATTACCACCAATGGCATACAAATGACGTCCAAAAGGTGTATGCTGCGTAAGCATGTGGATTAAAAAAGCCACCGCGCCAAGAATAACCACAGATAGTGGGACACCTCTAAATTGATTCATGATTATCAGGAATAGCAACATCCCCTGAAACGTTATGAAAAGTTTGAGGAAAAGTAGTTCATTGTCGTCCACTTGAAAATTGTGTGCCAGCCTCTGTTTACGACTGCGCAAGGCCGAGAGTGTAATGGCCCCGAAAATTAGAGCACCTAGCACAAACCCTGCCTCAATCGGCAAATAATATGTCGTTAAGGAAGAATATAGATTGGTCGAGTTCCCGGCAGCTACTGGAACAGTGGAATTGTGTATTACTAGCCAAAAGAGGCCTTTAAACACCAGCAGACCACCAAGGGTTATGATAAACGCAGGGACATGTTGCCTTACAATCAGCGTTCCCATCATAGACCAGATCGCTATGGCAATTAGTACTCCGATTAACAGGGCCAACGGTGCCGGCAGCTGTTGTTCGAAAACCAGAACACTTGCTATGCCACCAATTAGTCCCACACCACTGCCGACTGATAAGTCGATAAGGCCAGGCAGTAAAACCACCAGCATGCCGAGAGCAAGCGTCGCCGTAACCGCCAATTCGATAGAAAGCTGTGATAGGTTTCGCGCTCCCAGGAAGGTGTCAGACATCAGGGCAAAGAGTCCCCATATCAGAACGAGCGCAATCAGTAGTGAAAAATTTCGTATGGAAATACCGTTTTCCATCGAGCCTCCATCGGAAGAACGTTTAGTCGTGGTGTTTCATCGCCGCAGCCAGGATGTCGCTTTGCGTCGCGTTGTCATGTGTGAATGTGCCGCCGATTCGTCCTTCGCTGAGAATGATCATTCGGTCGCTCATCCCTATTAGCTCAGGAAGTTCGCTTGATACCAGAAGTACCGCCTTGCCTTCATCGGTAAGCTGATTAATTAATTCATAGACTTCCTGCTTTGAGCCCACATCAATTCCGCGAGTGGGTTCATCTAAAAATACAATTGAAGGCTCGGTCATTAATCCCTTACCCAGCACGATCTTTTGTTGGTTACCGCCGGATAATGTCCCTACAACTGTTTCTAGTCCGGGGGCTTTTACCGCCAGCGAGTCGAAGAAATGCTTATTTCGACCATATTCCATATTTTCATCTATCAGGAAATTGTGGTAAAACTTATCGAGAGATGCGATTGATAGATTGAAGCCGATCGTTTGATCGAGCACTAATCCATAGCGTTTACGATCTTCGCTTATCAGCACCATGCCATTTTCTATCGCATCGCGTGGCGTGTTATTCTCAAGTGTTTTGTTGTTTACAGTAACCTTACCCTTACTGCGTTGTCCGAATGCCCCAAAAATGTGTAGAAGTAGCTCGGTGCGACCTGCCCCCATCAAACCACCAAAGCCTAGAACTTCTCCCGCACGCAAGGTGAACGAAATATTAGACAAGATGGGTTTGTGTCGCCCTTCGACTTCTACCTCTAAATCGTTTACTGCGAGGACAATCTCGCCGGGAGTCGACTTCCTGCGTGGAAACAAATCGGTGATCTCTCTGCCAACCATTAATTGAATTACTTCGTTTTTATCGGTATCCGCTGTTTGCAGAGTTGCAATACTTTGTCCGTCGCGAATAATTGTAATGCGATCGGAAATGGCAAAAACTTCATCCAGCTTGTGAGAAATATAGACGCAGGTTATTCCGCGCTTCTTCAACCCCTGAACGATTTCAAGCAGGATTTCAACTTCTGTTTCGGTAAGGGCTGCCGTTGGTTCATCCAGCAGTAAGATTCGAGTTTCCTTAGACAAAGCTTTAACAATCTCGACTAACTGTTGCTCACCTACACCCAGCTTGTCTATTCGAGCGGACGGATTTAGCTGAAGATTGTAGGTTTTTAGCAGGTTCTGCGTCCGAGAATAAACGGAGTTCCAATCTATGCGTCCCATTTTGGTTGGCTCACTGCCGAGAAAAATATTCTCGGCGACGGTCATTTCCTGAACCAGTGCCAGCTCCTGATAGATTACGGCAATTCCGCTGGCGGAAGCATCATTTATTCCGCGAAATGATACGGTTTTCCCGTCAATTGCGAAACTGCCTTCGTAGCTCGATTCCGAATAAATGCCGGAGAGAACCTTTATTAGCGTAGATTTTCCCGCACCGTTTTCCCCGCAAATAGCATGTATTTCTCCCTGAGCAAGATTAAACTCGACTTCATCGAGAGCGATAACGCCGGGAAAACGTTTCGTTAACTTGTTAACCTTAAGTATTGGATTGTTGTCGGTCATATTATCGTTTCGGGCGTTGAGCTTCCGGGATCTCGCGATAGACATCTTCAAAATTATGGAAATTATCTTTGATGACCGTTTCCATCATATTGTCTTTGGTAACTGTGATGACATTGACCAGAATAGAAGGCACATCCTTTTGTCCATTATTCACCACATCAGGTGCAACAACCGATTTGCCCGCTGCAAAAGCATAGGCGACTTCTGCTGCGCGGGTTGCAACTTCTTTCAGCGGCTTATAGATTGTCATTGCCTGATTGCCAGAGACAATTCGCTGGCAGGCCACCAGCTCTGCATCCTGTCCGGTTACCAAAACATCTCCGACGGCGCCTTCTTCGCGAAGTGCCTGAATAGCGCCACCGGCCGTGCCGTCATTTGAGGCAAGAATGGCATCAAAAGATAGGCCATGTCTGGTAAGCGCTGCGTTTGTAATCTTCTTGGCCATTTCCGGGCGCCAATTTTCAGCCCAGTCTTCGTGAAGCACCTGAATATCACCACGCTTGATGTAGGGGGTAAGAATATTGTCTTGTCCTTGCTTGAACATAAAGGCATTGTTGTCTACATTGGCACCATAGATGCGCATTATTTTTCCCTTGCCGGGAGTAGGTAGATTATTGACTAAATACGTTGCCTGTGCTTCACCAACGCGCACATTATCGAAAGATATATACAAATCGAGATCGCAGTCCGGAATCATGCGGTCGTAGGCAATCACCGGGATATCCATTTCATGCGCAAGGCGGACAGCTTTGGCCATCGCCGGTCCGTTGTGGGCTACAATTACCAAAACGTCGACATTGTTGCTTAATAAGGATTGAACATCCTGCATCTGACGGGTATCGTCGCTATTGGCAGATTGAACTAAGACCTCCGCACCAAGTTCTTCTGCTCGCGCAACAAAGGAGTCGCGATCACGTTGCCAACGTTCTTCCTTTTGCGTATCCATCGAAAAGCCGATAACCAGCTTTTTCTTTTGGTTCTCGGCTGTGTTTGTGGAACCATCGCTGCGTGTTAGCGCTAAACCTATAAGCAAACTCAGTATCATGGATATAATAACGAGGGCAATTCGTAGCTTCATAACTATATATCTCCGGACTTGACAATTGCTGACTCTAAAAGGTCTTTCATTCTGGAATTTGCCTAATATCTGGAATCAAAAGAACTTAACCAAGAGATTGGGTGGTAATTTGCTTTTTTTGCCATTGCAAAGCTAAAATACTAAGTTATATATTTCAATTATGATAGAGTATTAGGCTGGAAATGAAAGTTTACTTGAAGATCTACATAAAACTTTAGGACAATTTTATCGTGGTTAGAGCAATGAAATGTGCAAACGAAAATCTGCAACAAGAGACGAAATCAATTAGACTAAATTTATCGCAAAAGAACGTTGGGCGGAAGAGTTTTACTCTTAGATCTGTTGCTCTGTTTTTCCTCCTTGCTTTTGGATTATGGGGTTGTAGCTCATCCGGTATGGAGGGAGATTTACCCGCTGTTGATTATTCCAATATGGAAAAGCCAGTAGCAGATAAGATTGGAAAATTGGTTGCAGATGTAAAACAAACACCTGCAGATGCGCTTTCCTGGGGAAAACTTGGGATGAATCTACAGCTGCACGGCTTTCAGGTTGAGGCGCAAACCTGCTTTGAGCAGGCTCATCGCCTAAATCCTGATGATTTTCGCTGGCCGTATCTCAATGGTATTGGAATGGCAGAGCAAGGCTTACCCAATGCTCTTGCATGGCTAAAAAAGGCTAACGCAATAGATGCACAATATGCACCGCTTTATGTTTATATCGGTGAAGCATTACTTCACGATCAGCAGGAACAGCAGGCGAGTGAAGCATTTGAACGAGCATTGGCATTAAAACCTGGTTTTGTGCGCGCAACGTTTGGTATGGCCAAGGCAGCCAGACAGCGCGAAGACTATGTCTCTGCGATTTCGTTACTAAATAAGGCGATTGCTCTTGATAAGACTAAACCCGAATTCGTGCACTTACTTATCGATATTCATGCGTCGCTGAGTCAAGATGAAAAAGCTGCACAGCTCAAAAGTCAGCATGTAGCTCTTTTGCAAAAAAAATCTGATGGTTTGCCAATGCCCGATGCGATCAGAGACGCTTATGAAGCTGAGGGCGTGAGTTTGTATTGGCGCTATGAAAATGGAAAAAAGCGAATGGCAAATGCTGACTATCGAGGAGCAATTCTGGAATTCGAAAAGGCGCTCGAAATTCGTGAAGATGCAGAGGTGCTCTACAAGAAGGCAATCTGCTATCTGACGCTAAATGATAAAGAGAATGCACTTACTAATGTTCGTCGCGCTGCACATCTGACTCCAGAGCGATCTCGATATGTCAGTGACTATGGCAGCCTGCTTGCAGAGACAAATCCACAAGAGGGAGAAGAGGTTTTAAGACAGGCTCTGAAGCAAGACCCATCAGACCAACTTGTAGTGCATAACTACGCCACTTTTTTGAAACGTCATAAGCGCTGGTACGATTTGATCTATCTATTTCGAGATGCCTATGAAGACAACCATCACGAGCCCTTTTTTCAGTCTAATTTTGCCTGGTTTTGCAGCGTAGTTCCTGACGATAAAGCACGCAGCCCACGTGAAGCACTTGCTGTGATTCGAAATATTCAACGGAGAAATCCGGTGATTCGCCCTGCTCTTTATGAAGTGTTTGCAGCCGTTTATGCAGTAAATAATGATTTCGATCAAGCCATTCATTTTTCCGAGCTGTCTATGATCGCGGCCAAAAACTCGGGTGATGCAGCCGGATATGAAAGGCTCGCTCAGCGCCATAGTCAGTATCAGCAGAAACGCCCCTGGATATTGCCCACGCTCAATTAAAGCCACTTACGACGTCGAAAATAAATGAGTAGAGCTCCAGCGATTAACAGACAAACTATCCAGAATGCGGGATAGCTATACTGACTACTGATCTCCGGCAAGTTGAGTGGACTTGCCGACGTATCAAAATTCATTCCATAAACACCTGCCAAAAATGAAAGAGATATGAAGATTGTTGCACTGATGGTTAATACTCTCATTACCTCATCCATTCGGTTGCTTGGCATAGATTGGTGCCACTACCGGAGAGGTTATGTCCATTGACACACTATCCATAAAAATTCGCACTTTTGACAATAAGTTTGTTCGCATACCCACTGAGAATATCCTTAGAAGAGAGGTGACCACACTAACCCGTTTCCCAATTCGACGTGCAGATTTACATGTCTCGGTTGCATACAAAGAGAATATTGCGCATGTAAAGGAAATACTGGGTGATATTGCTTTGAAAAATGAAATGTGTTTACAGGAACCGGTACCTGGTGTGTTTTGAAGGGTTTGCTGCCTCATCTATCGATCAGCGGTTTGTAGTTTGCTGTGTAAGGGAAGACGTCGTAAAGTTACGAAATTCAATGTATGAGCAAATCAAAGAGCGATTTGATGCGGAAGACGTTGAAATCCCATTTCCCCATATTTCGATATATAAAGGTTCAGCGACTGAGCCGCATCCAATTCAGATAGCTTCTGATTCAAATAAATAGATATTCGATAGTTTTGCCGGGAGTTCTCAAAAACGGATTACCTACCCGTGACCTCAATCAAATGATGTGAATAAATATCGGCGAAATTACGGCAGAATTGCAGTCTCTATTTTATCGTACTATCGTTGTTTTTGACAAGCTAACTGCCGGGAATCGCCCCAAATGAAAAATGCAGACATCACTAAACCTGGACCTGGCACACTGATTCAGACTGAAACGGTTGCTGAACCCAGAACTGCTGAAACCCGACGCGCAAGATATAAAACCCCCAAAAAAGCCTATGAGCAGGCTCTGCTGCTGCAGAAAGAGAATCGCATTCTCAAAGATGAGTTAAAGAGCTTTGAAAAGCAGATTACCCGTAGACGTAGAGAAGTGGCTGATCAGGCAAGGCGGGAACTTTTTCTGGAACTGCTCCCCGTAATGGATGACCTGCGTGTCATGCTAAATCATTACAACGGTAAATCCGAAGATCAGCAGTTGAAAGAAGGCGCCAAGCTTATTTTCAAGAACTTCGAGAATAGATTAGCCGGACAACTGAGGCTTGTAGAACCTGCAAAGAAAAAGGTTACTTCGGAGGCTTCCAAACCTTCCGCGGTTGTTGAAGAACCTACGAAAGAAAGGGCTACTCAGAATGCCCCCAGAACTACGGTAATCGTCGAAAAACCTATGAATGAAAAGGTGCCAGAAATGACGAAAGAAGCGTCTTCTCCTGCTGTTTCTAATGAGCCAAAAGCGACATCCGGTCCAGTCGAGGCTGCCAATGATCCCGTTTCAGTTCCAACACCAACATCAACACCAACACCGACTGCGGCACGTGCAAATCCTGCCCCCTCTGCAGATGCACGTCGTACCAGACCTGTCATTCCGCGCCTGGACGATCAAAACTCCGCACCGCTGATGAGAGATTCACTGGTAAGACCACCTATTCCGGACGGTAAGCGTGCTGAGGTCATCATTGTACCGGATAAGGATGATTCCTCTGAAAGCTTGCTGCGACCAGACTATGATCGCTATACAGATAGTAGTCCAGGCCCACTATTGAAGATATTGGTTGCTGTCGCTGTTGGTTCAATTGTCGGCGCAATTCTTTGGTTTGTGCTGTAAATAGTAACATTGACCAATATCACGAAAGCTCTCTCCCGGTAAACTAAGAATTTGATCTTTTCGAATACCTCGCTATACTTTAACCAAACATCACACCGGGGGGCATAAACCTCCCGAATTATATTCTCTACCTTTTTGATAAATTGGGATGACTGCCGGAGGATTCTGATATGTTTCGCATATCTATAAGAGGCATGCTGCTGGGTTGCATCGTATTGACTTTTATTGTTAGCTGCACGCCGGAGAAGGATGTCGAAAATACTGTTGAGGTTGCGACAGGCATCCAACCCGATACGCTGACCTATGAAGAAATTGCAGTGCCACAAGTCGAACGAGATCTGCCACAAATTCGAGAACGTGGAAAATTACTTGCACTGACCGGCTATAATTCGAACAGTTATTTTATTTACAAGGGTGAGCCACTCGGATTTGAATATGAGCTGCTGAAACTTCTAGCGGAGCATCTAGAGCTCGAGCTGGAAGTGGTTATCGTAAAGAATCTGGATCAGATCTTTAGCTATTTAAATGCCGGACAAGGCGATATTATTGCCTACAATATGTCCGTGACAAAAGAGCGTCTTCAAAAAGTTGGTTTTACCAATCACCATTCCCTTATTCGACAAGTTTTAGTTCAGAAGCTGCCCGATAATTGGCGTGATATGAAGATCCATGAGATTAACCGAATGCTCGTTACCAATCCAATTGACTTAATTGGTAAAAAAATTCACGTTCGCAAGGGCTCTTCCTATTACCATCGCCTGCAAAATCTGTCCGATGAAATTGGCGGTGATATCGATATTGTTGAGGCTTCCGGTGAAATCTCCACAGAATCGCTTATTGCGCAAGTCGCGAAGGGGGAAATTGATTACACGGTCGCCGACCAAAATCTTGCTTTAGTCAATGCAGCCTATTATCAGAATATTGATATTAGAACCTTCGTTAGTTTTTCGCAACGTATCGCCTGGGCAGTGCGAGAAAATTCTCCCGAGCTAAAGTCCGAGATTGATAGCTGGCTAAAAAAGATAAAGCGAGAACCTACATATAATCTGATATACGATAAATATTATAAAAATAAGCGCTTCTTTAAACAGCGCGTTCGAAGTGAATATTTTACGCTGACAGGTGGGAAAATCTCTGAATATGATGACGTTATCCGCGAGCAGGCCGCGACACTCAATTGGGACTGGCGTCTGTTGGCTTCTCAGATCTATCAGGAATCTGAATTTGATCCCGAAGCAACTTCCTGGGTCGGCGCCAAAGGACTGATGCAGTTAATGCCGGCAACGGCACGCATGTTTAAGGCCGGGAATCTTTCGGATCCCAATGAAAATATCGCTGCAGGCGTTCGCTATCTGAAATGGCTGAACAAATATTGGGATGAAATTCCAGATAGCACCGAACGACTCAAGTTTATCCTCGCATCATATAATACCGGTCAAGGGCATGTGCAAGACGCACGAAACCTGACCGTTAAGTATAAGAAGGATCCGAATATCTGGACGGATAATGTTGAAGAATTTGTCCTGAAAAAAGCGCAAGAGCGTTATTTTAATGATGAGGTTGTAAAATACGGATACTGCCGGGGCGAGGAGCCGGTTGGTTATGTTATTGAAATACTGGAACGCTTTAATGATTATCAGAAATTGGTTGTCGATGACCAGGTCTTACGATAGCTGAAGCTGATACAGCTTTAGAAAGTATTTCGATAAATCGAGCCGGACGTGTATGTTATAACATGTCCGGATAGGAAACTCACTCACTCCATTTTCTCCCTATCGCTTTTTATCCTGACGCCTCAAATAACTACTGGGATTCAGAGTGAACACCGCAAAAAACTCTGTACAAAATCTACTTCCGGGCATTTCTGCCGGCCTGGTAAATGGCGTTCTGATCGTCATTTTTCAGAGTGCTTATGCCGCGCTTATCTTTTCCGGATCGCTTGCAAGTCATCTTGATGCCGGTCTTGGAATGATGCTTTTTGGTGCATGTGTCATGGGGCTTATTGTTGCCCTTACCAGCTCATTTGAAGGCACCGTAACTGCACCGCAAGATGCTCCCACGGCAATTATGGCATTAGTTGCCGCCTCTATCGCTTCGGTAATGACATATAATGCGGGATCTGACGAGGTCTTTTTGACTTTGATTGGCGCGATTGCCATTACGTCGTTGATTACCGGTATTGTTCTTACATTGCTTGGGCGCTTTCAACTGGGAAATATGATTCGCTTTATTCCGTATCCGGTTGTCGGTGGATTTTTAGCGGGAACGGGCTGGATTCTGGTAAAGGGAGCAATTGGAATTATGGCCGGCAGCCCACTTGCATTTAATCCCGCGTTGTTAAATTCAGAGGTCTTGCTGCGCTGGTTGCCCGGAGTACTTTTTGCCTTTGCGTTGTTTTTTGCTTTAAGGCGGTTTAAACATTTTTTGATGATGCCGGGTATTATTCTTGCCACAATTTGTTTATTCTATGCCATCCTCTGGCTTGTTGGTTCAACTGTTTCGGAAGCTGCGGATTTCGGCCTTTTACTACCGGCTCTGGACAGTGGAATAGTCTGGAGGCCTTTAATGCCCACAGACCTTGCAAAAATAAATTGGGGAGTCATTCTTGGTCAATCAGGTGAACTGCTGACAATTATGGTGATTAGTATTATTTCCCTTCTGCTTAATGCCAGTGGCCTTGAGTTGATTGCCCGTCGCGAGGTCGATTTGAATCAGGAGTTACGCTCAACTGGTTTGGCAAATATTGTCTCGGGAATTGGCGGTAGTTCAGTTGGCTATATGTCATTGAGCTTGTCGGCATTTGGCTTTCGACTTGGTTCACGCAATCGCATCTCCAGCTTTATCTCTGCAGGGCTTTGCGGCATTGTCCTTCTAACCGGCATTGGCGTTTCATCTTACTTTCCAAAACCGCTTTTGGGCGGGCTTCTATTTTATCTGGGACTGACATTTTTAGTAGACTGGCTTTACTCAGCCTGGTTTAAGCTTCCCAAGATGGAATACTTTCTGGTTGTGGCGATTCTGTTGACTATCGCAATGTTTGGCTTTTTGCAGGGCACCATTCTGGGGATACTTATTGCCGTGGTGCTTTTTGTAATTAATTACAGCAGAATTGAGGTTGTTAAGCATTCGTTGACCGGGGAAAACTATCGTAGCAATGTCGATCGCTCGCTGCGCATGCAGCATATTTTGGAAGAGCAAGGAGTGCAGATCGAGATTATGAAACTTCAGGGGTTTATCTTCTTTGGAACGGCGAATGGCGTGCTGCATCGTGTTCGCGAGCGTGCGTTTAATATCGGCCTGGCACCATTGCGCTATGTTCTGCTCGACTTTCGACTGGTTAGTGGATTGGATTCATCTGCATTAAACAGTTTTGCAAAGCTAAAAATGCTCGCGGAGAACCAGTCGTTTCAACTTGTTCTCACGTCACTTTCCGATCAAACCGGAAGATTGTTCTACCGAGGAGCTTTGGTTGAATCGGAAGATCCGGTTATTCGTGTTCTGCCGGATTTGGATCATGGCCTGGAATGGATAGAGGATGAGATTCTTGAAATCAGCGATGACAGCCAGATACGCATCGAGCGATCGGGGCCAGAATTGCTGGCTGAAGTTTTACAGCTTAGCGGTAGTATGGGGGCTGAAGCAGCCGTGAAGGTTGCTACAGATGTTATGCCGTTTGTGGAAACGCGCAGCTTTAAGGATGGCGAATATCTGATTGTTCAGGGAGCCGCACCAAGTGGAATCTATATTCTTGAATCCGGCCAGGTAACGGTGCAGCTTGAGAAAACTAAAACGAATATTCTCAGATTGCGACGCATGAATCCAGGCACAGTTGTTGGTGAACTGGGCGTCTATTTAAACTATCCGGCAACGGCAGCAGTTGTCGCCAATCAGCCATCGCATACCTTATTTATTTCGCTGGAAGCGCTGCAAAAGATGGAGAGAGAAGATCCAGCGATTGCAGCAGCATTTCACAAGTTTATTGTCCAGATTCTCGGCGAGCGTCTTAGCAATAGTAATAAGACGCTGCAGGCGGTTTTGGACTAGGACTTTATACCCTTTTTGTCGTTGAAGTCTTTAAAATCCTCGACCAGAGTCGTTGGATCCCAACCAAGATCACTGCTTTCATATTTATCTTCAGCCTCCGCCTGGATAAGTTGTTCCAGTGCCTTAATTCGCTCTCTGGCTCCAATAATCAACGCGTTCTCGTCATGTCGCATTTCTGCCAGTTCACGTAGAAAACGCTCGTCATGTTTTCGGAATGTTTTTGCGGCGCGTGACGTTTGGTGTCTCCGAAAACCCAGGCAAGCCAAAGCGTCTGCCCCCATTCGCAGACTGCTGTCCAGCGTTTCGCGATAGACATTGGCAACTCCCATATCCAGTACATCATAGCTATCGCTCCAGCCGCGTGTTCGTGCAAGAATTTGCAAATGCGGAAAATTCTTCTTTGCCGTCTCAATAATTTCCTGAGTTTTGGCAGGTTCATTTACGGCGACCACGATCAGCTTTGCCTCCTCAGCACCGGCTGCGTGTAGTAAGTCTGCACGTGAGGCATCTCCATAGAATACCTCCAGCCCCATCTTGCGTAGTAAATCGACGTTGTCTGGGTCGACATCGAGATAGGTGGATTGAACACCATTAGACTGCAATAACCTGCCAACTGTGCTTCCATAGCGTCCGAAGCCAGCGATAATAACGGAGTTGCGTTCTTCCATTTTATCGGTTTCTCGCTCGCTACTCTCCGTTGTTCCAAAGCGTGGCTGAATGAACATTTCATTGACTAACATCAAGAGTGGTGTAAGGGCCATTGAGATGGCAACAACCGCAATTAATGGGTTTGCTACATCCGGTGTCACAATGCCATTTTGTGTTGCGAAGGAGAAGAGCACAAATCCAAACTCGCCGCCTTGCGCCAGGGAGAATGAAAAAAGAAAGCCATTGTCCAATCCCATTTTGGAGAACTTCGATAAGGCAAACAATACGCCAAACTTAATGAGGATGAGTAATCCAACTAGTGCAAAAATCGTTTGCGGCATTTCTGCGATCAGGTTAAAGTCTATAGATGCACCAACGGCAATAAAGAAAAGCCCGAGCAGCAGCCCCTTGAAGGGATCGATATCCGTTTCAAGCTCATGCCTGTATTCACTCTGCGCCAGCGTGACACCTGCCAGGAATGTTCCCAGTGCCGGACTAAGCCCAACCTGTGTCATCAATACCGCAATTGCAACGACCAGCAAGAGGGCAGAAGCAGTAAACATTTCTCGCAGCCTGAGTTTGGCTATCATTCGGAAAAATGGGCCAATTAAAAACTGACCCAGCAAAATTATACCACCTACAGCCATGAGTACGGCCATAGTCTGTCCCCATATAGGCAGATGGCTTATAAACGTGTCGTGGTGAGCGTCGCCGACACTTGCGACCTCATAGATCGCAAGTAGTGGTAAAAGCGCGAGAATCGGAATGACGGCAATATCCTGAAATAGCAGAACCGAAAAAGCGTTTCGCCCGCCAGTGGTGTCCATTAACCCTTTTTCTTTAAGGGATTGCAAAACAATAGCAGTTGAGGAAAGGGCCAAAATTAATCCAATGGCAAGAGCTGTTTGCCAAGGTAAGCCAAAAGCCAACCCTGCTGCCGCGATCAGTAATGTAGTCAGACCAACCTGAATTCCACCGCTACCCAAGATGGGGGCACGCATCCGCCAGATCATACTTGGCTCGAGCTCGAGTCCTATTAAAAAGAGCATCATCACTACGCCGAACTCAGCAAAGTGCATAATGTCCTGACCTTCAGCCCCCACAAAACCCAGGGCGAAGGGACCAATCAAAATTCCGGCAATCAGGTATCCAAGCACCGATCCGAGCCCAAGCTTTTTTGCTACAGGAACGGAAACGACTGCTGCTGCCAGATATACTAATGCCTGATAAAAAAATCCGCCTTCATGCATCGTTTCCATCTCCTTTAAATAAGTCGTTCATATAGGCTGCACTCTGCAATGTTGAAAGAGGAAGCTCATCTTCAACCAACCTTTTCAACAGCTTTAGATATTGCGCTTTGAAAGTCGTTACTTTAGTTGTTGTACAGGAATGTGTGCCGTGTAAAACCATCGGAGCAAGGTAGTGCATCTTGCACAAAATTGCGGTCCGTTCAATTGGCTGTAGGAATTCTCTTATAGTATATTGGTTAAAGCCCTCGGCGTTATAAGACTCTTTTCCGCCTCCTGCAGTCATCGCATTCATTAACCATTTCCCGGCTAAGGCTTTACCTTCACTACCGTATGCCCACCCATGCTCGAGAACGAGATCCTGCCATTCCTTTAGAATCGCTGGTGTGCTGTACCAATAGAAGGGATGTTGGAAAATTATGATATCGTGTTCGAGTAAGAGCTGTTGCTCTTCCTGAACGTCGATATTGAAATCCGGGTAAAGCTCATAGAGATCGCGAAATGTCACGTTCTCTAAATTATCCAAGTCTGCGATAATCTGCTTATTAATGCGAGACTTTTCCAGCGCCGGATGAGCAAAAAGAATTAGTATCTTTTTCACAAGTATGTCCTGCCAGTGGTGTGATTTCGTATGAAATTGTTTGCTATATGATGGTGAACAGGTAAAAGGGTTACAAATGTCTGTCGCTTGTGGCCAATCAAATGACCACAAGCGACGCGAAGCTGCTAAGGCAAGTCCTGTCCTTCAATCCAGGGTGCTCCCGCAGCCTGGAGTGCTTTCTCAAACTTCGGCAGCCTGGAGTTTAGAATGGATTCAAGCTGCTTTTTAAGCGTTAGAAAATCTTTTTCGGCAATGCCCATGCTGTTACTATGTGCCTCTGTTGGGCCATAAGTTGAGTAAAAGGTCCCGATAGAAGCAAAGCCAATTCGATCGCTGATGGTATCGGGATATTTTTCGCCAATCTGCTGTTTGCTGCGATGCCCGTTCATCTTGAAATCTATATCGAGCAGACTTTGGCGTATTTCTTCCAACTGAGTACTGAGCTTGTCTCCGTCTGCAAGTGAGCGCTCGAGCGCACGTTTTAGAACGCTGCTGCGTTTAAGCGCGGACTTTAACGCCATCGATGCTGCTGTTGTTGAACGCTGAAGTGTTGCAATACGCTTCCAGAAAGCAGCGGCTTTTACCGGAGTTGCGCCTGGCAGAGCTCCTTTGCGCATCGGTACAACATCGAATTCCTGTGGGCCGTCCAGCTGAGTCATTTTGCCGTCTGCTTCCTTAAAAAGAGTAACGCTGTATTTTCCAGGTGCGGCCAGAACGCCTTGCGGCTTACGGTTCGGATTTGGCTTTGCATGCATGTTTATGGCGTTTGCTGCCGGAAAGCGTAAGTCCCAGGCAATGCGATGAAAGCCTTTTTTTGTCGGACCACTGATTCTTCGCACAATATTGTTATCGCTATCTCGCACAACCAGCCAGATGTGCTTTTTTGCTTCTCTTCGCTCGCTTTCCAGCTCGTTCCAGGCAGGGACTTTTCCACCACCTTTTGTTAAATTGAGCTGTTTCTCTCGTTCTTTGCGTATCTCTTCCTTGCTACTAAGATTTTCTGCAAGGTGATAGGTAAAGACCGCCCCAAAGGGTGGATTTGGTGCAGTGTAATATCCTGCTCCCTGTGAACCCTTACTGCTGAAGGAAAGAACCGGTCTGGTGATATACCACCATGCTTTTCGAGTAGAATACAGGCTGCCGGGTTTGTTCAGCGAAGCGGCATCGATTTCGCGTAAAACACTATAGTCATCGAACACATAAAATCCACGACCGAACGATGCTCCGACTAAATCATTCTCACGCTTTTGAATTGCAAGATCGCGGAAGGATATGGTAGGAACACCACCGCTTAGCTTAGCCCAGGATCTTCCGGCATCCAGGCTGGTAAAAATTGCGAACTCCGTTGCAGCAAAAAGCAGCTCTGCTTTTTCATGATCCTGCACGATTCGCCATACAAGATGCTTGTCAGGCAAATTTGCGCGAATACTTCGCCAGGTTTTTCCGCGATTTGTACTTTTGAAAAGATAAGGCTTGAAATCACCATACTTGTGATTGTCCATTGCCAGATATACGGTATTGGCGTCGTGAAGATCAGCCTTGATGTCGTTTACGAATGCCGTTGCAGGCACTCCTTTAATGCTGCCAACCTCAATCTTTCGCCAGGATTTGCCGTTGTTCTCGCTTACCTGAACCAAACCATCATCCGTTCCGGCATAAATAAGCCCCTCGGCCAGTGGTGATACGGCCAATGAGGTAATGGTGTTATAGGTAGACATTGCATAAAGATCCCACGGTGCATCCCAACCCCATGTTGTTCCCATAATGGGCAAATTTACACGCTCTTGATTACGCGTGAGGTCTCCGGAAAGTGCCGTCCAGGTGTCGCCGCGATTATCGGAACGCCAGACTCGCTGAGAAGCAAAATATATTGTAGTAGGGGAGTGTGGGCTTACCAAAATCGGTGCATCCCAATTAAAACGCTCTGCCGATGCTCCTTCTTCTGCCTGCGGCTGAATATAGACAAACTCTCCGGTGGTACGATCTACACGAACCAGGTTACCTTGCTGCCACTCGGAATAAATGATGTCGGGGTTTCCAGGTTCCGTTGCCGGTTGATGACCGTCGCCAAAAAGAGTAATATACCAATCGGAATTACGGATACCGTGAAAGTTATCCGTTCGGGATGGACCACCCTGAGTGTTGTTGTCCTGAGTTCCACCGTAGATATTGTAGAATGGCTCAGCATCATCAACCGCAAGCTTGTAGTATTGTGTTACAGGCAGATTGTCAATAAAACTCCAATTTTCGGCAAGATCAAAACTTTCATAAATCCCGCCGTCTGTTCCGGCAAGTAGATAGTCGGGGTCATCTTTGCGAAAGGTAAGCGAGTGGTTATCAGAATGCTTATGCTTTTCTTTTAAGGTTCGAAACGTTTTTCCACCATCATCAGAGACTTTAAAACGAACATTGGCTAAGTAGATGCGATCGAACGCATGCGGTGAGGCATAGAGCTCCTGATAATAGTGAGGGCCGGTTCCACCGGAAACAGTATCTGACATTTTTTTCCAGGATGCGCCACGATTTGCAGAGCGATAGACTGCTCCTTTGCGACGATCCAGCTCAATTGCTGCATAAAGAACGTCCGGGTTTTGCGGAGAAATTGCCAGACCGATTTTGCCCATGTTTGATGATGGAAGTCCCTTCTTTAGCTTCGTCCAGCTGTCTCCGGCATCTGTTGAGGAATAAAGAGCTGTGCCGGGGCCACCACCCATAAGTGCGGCAACATTACGATGTCGTTGCCAGGTAGCTGCATATAGCACATCGGGATTCCTTGGATCTATCTCCAATTCGGTAGCGCCAATCCACTGATTGTCGCCAAGTACGCGCTTCCAGGTCTTACCACCATTAATCGTTTTGTAAACGCCACGCTCACCACCGGCAGACCAAAGTGGTCCCTGTGATGCGACCCAAATAACATCTGAGTTCTCGGGGTGAATTACTATTTTTGAGATATGTTCAGAGTTTTTCAGCCCCATGTTCTTCCAGGATTTTCCGCCATCGCTACTTTTGTATATTCCGTCTCCATAGCCGACATGTCGTCCACCAACATTCTCTCCGGTACCAACCCAAATTGTATGTGGGTTCTGTTGATCTATTGAAATACATCCGATGGAGTAGGACGATTGTTTATCAAAAATTGGTTTCCAGGTATTGCCTGCGTTACGCGTCAGCCAGACGCCGCCGGACCCTACTGCGACATACCAGACATTATCGTCCTCCGGGTGAATAGCGATGTCGGCGATCCGTCCAGACATAAATGCCGGACCGATGCCACGAAGTTTTAAGCCCTGAAGTGTTGTATCGCTGACAATGGGTTTCTGCGCAAATGCCACAGCTGTCAGTGCAAAAAGCCCTATTAACAAAAATTTTAGTGAATTGGTAAGAGCGTAAGTCATGGCAATTCCTTTGGGATTGTGTTGGGTAGACATCTGGCTATTAGATAGAAAAGGTGTTGATTGTTTGAGAAGCTACCGCAAAAAAGTGTATCTGTCAAGTAAGAGACTGCCCGGATATTTCAGTTTTCTTTGCAAAGAATAAACCTTTTACATCAAACCAGCGTCTTAGTAATGAAAATGAACCTTAAGAAAGAATATGAGGAAGTCGAATGTCTGTGAACGTGTTACTAAAGAGAAGCATTTCAATACTTGCAATACTGTTCTTTTGCGGAACAGTTTTGGCTCAGAATTCCAGTGTCAAATTGACGTCTGAAGAGCAGCAAGCTGTTGTGGAACGCATTAGCGAAATGTTATTGGAGAATTATGTGTTCCCCGATATCGCTAAAAAAAATGTCGCATATCTCCAGGAGCAGCTGAAACGAGAAAGTTATAAGAGCGTGACTGCCCCGGAAGATTTCGCCAGGCAGCTTACTGAAGATTTGCAGCACATCAATAAGGATAAACACATGCGTGTCCGAATGCGTAAGCCCGAACGCGCTGCGCTCGAAGAATCCGATCCACTACTTGCCCGACTAAAAGCTGATATTCGTCGCAGCTCCAGAAACTATGGTTTCGAAAAAGTAGAGCGATTTGATAATAACGTCGGTTATGTCGATTTTCGCTATTTCGATGGTTCCCAAGAAGCGAAAAAGGTGGCAGCATCAACAATGCACTTCCTTGCTGGTTCAGACGCCATTATTTTTGATATGCGTAAAAATGGCGGTGGAAATCCGGAAATGGTGCAGTTTATCTGTAGCTATTTCTTTGGAGAAAAAACGCATCTGAATAGTTTGTATTGGCGTGAGGGTGATGAAACACATGAGTTCTGGACATTGGACTCACTACCGGGGAAGCGTATGCCTGACGTGCCTTTGTTTGTTCTAACCAGCAAGCGCACTTTCTCCGGAGCGGAGGAATTCAGTTACAATTTTCAAACGCGGAAACGGGCAACACTCATTGGGGAGACAACCGGTGGTGGAGCAAATCCTGGAGGAACGGCGCCGATAAATCGCCAGTTTGAAATCTTTATTCCTACCGGTAAGGCAATTAATCCGGTTACCGGAACAAATTGGGAGGGCGTTGGCGTAAAACCGGATATTCCCGTTTTTGCAGATAGCGCGCTTAGCGTTGCTCTAAGGCATGCAAAGGTCGCTGCAACGGAGTTTGCAGCTAGGAAAGAGGCTGCATTGCTGGCCAAGGTAGAGCAATTTCGTGCAGACCTTGCCGCATCCGAGAAGAATGCTGAGAACCGCAAACAGATGGTAAATACTGCTCTTCAGGGAGCGCTGGATGCGAAGTTTATGCGCGAACGAGATATCAATCAGTTAGGCTATCAATACCTGGCAGATGAAACCTTCGAGATGGCTATTCAGGTATTTATATTTAATACTGAGGCATTTCCGCGGTCGGCAAATACCTATGACAGTCTTGGTGAGGCATATATGTTGTCTGGAGACAAGCCTAATGCCATAAATAACTACAAACGCTCGCTTGAACTCGACCCGGCAAATGGCAACGCCGTGAATATGTTAAAACAGATGGGTGCAAAGCTTTAGGGAGTCTTTCCAGCTGCTCTGCCAAGCAGGGCAGCTGGAAAATAATTGCACTGAGTCTTATTCACCGTTCAATTTTTTTGTTGCTTTCTCGATGCGTTTATTGGCATCCTTAACGGCACCGGAATTCGGGAAGTTGTCGACTACCCTTTGATAATAATCGATCGCTTTCTGATAATCCTTCAGTTTGTCTTCTACCAGCTTTCCGGCATCGATAAGGCGATCCGGACCCTTTATATATTCCGGATATGCCTCGGCAATTCTGGCCAGAGCAACAGCCGCATTTTCATAATCTTCAAGATCGTTCTTGTAAAGGTCGGCAACCTCTTCTAGAGCCTCCGGCCCTCTTTCGCTTCCCGGAAAGCTTGCCAGCAGATTGTTATATGCTGCAATCGCTTGCTGAGGGTCTTTTTTCTTCTTCTCGTAAAGTTGACCAACACGCCATAGTGCTTCTGCTCCATTTGCATTGGTGGGATATCGTTCAACAAGCTGTTGATAGTCCAGAATGGCGCCATCGTAGTTCTTTTGCTTTTTTTCCTTAATTTCTGCGATTGCGAAGGTTGCATCTCCAACTAAATCGGAAGAGGGATAATTTGAAACCATTTCATTGAGATAGGACAACCCCTTTTCGTGCTTCCGCAGGTTTTTATAATGAAGCATGCCTTGCTTGTAGCGAATATCTGCCATTTTGGGACTGTCGGCAAAGATGCGGCCGAATTTCTGATATGTCGTATTCGCTTCTGCATAATCTTTGCTGGCAGTGAAAAAATCAGCCATCCACAATACGGTCTGGGCATGTCGGTTGTCTTTTGGAAAGCGGCGAATAAAGTCGCGACATGCAGCAATTCCGCTGTCTTTCAAACCACCCTTTTGCAACTTAACCAATACTTCGAGATAGCGATAATAAGAATCAGCGGTGCTCATTCCACCTTTATCTTCATCAATAATTTCGAGCAGATATGCTTGATCGTTGCGGTAGCCTCGTTCATTGGCAACCAAACGTCGCAGGTCATCGACATTTGCTTTAATTGCTGCAGATGAAGGATAGAGATAGATCATCTTCAAATAAGCGGCAAGAGCTTCATGTTCTTTGCCCTTTTTGTTGAAGACGCTTGCCAGCATAAACTGAGCCCTGCCTGAATTCTGATCGTCAGGAAAAAGCAACAAAAAATAGTTGAGCTCGTCAATTAAGATATTCTGAAGCGAATTCTGATGCTCATTAAATGTCTCCTCCAAATACTTGAAGTAGGCAGATGGATTGTATTGAGCCTGGAGTGTGGTGTTTGTGAGTAGGAAGGTTAGGAATAAAAACATTACCTTCTTAAATAGTTTGCGATGCATATTCTCCTCCACAGAAAAATTCATACATATTGGTTTGCCTTTAGTCGATAAAAGTCAATAACACTTCGACTGCTGATAAGGTATGAAAAAGAAATCGTCAGAGCCAGTGTCGGCAATAATTCTTGCGCTAATTGCATCTGAGCTTTACTTTATATCTTCCTTAAGTCCTTTACCGAACAATGGAGACCCCCATGAAATTTTGTTTCAAAATACAGGCTGTGGTTTTTTTTATATGCTTATTGTCAGCCACCGTGTTTTCTAAAGAGAAACCTGCTATAGCCGATGCAGCATCCGGCATGGAAAAATACACCGGTTATTTCGATTTTTACTGGAATGCTGAAGAGGGGAAAGTCTTGCTTCAGATTGATCGCTGGGATGAAGAGTTTCTTTACGTCAATTCTCTGGTCACCGGAGTTGGCTCAAACGATATCGGACTAGATCGCGGACAGCTTGGCAGCAGTCGAATTGTTCGATTTCAGCGAACCGGGCCAAAGGTGATACTCATCGAGAGCAATTATGCGTTCCGTGCCTCAACTGATAACGCTGAGGAGCGCCGCGCTATTGAAGAGGCATTTGCAATTTCTGTCCTGGGTGGATTCTCAGTGGTTGCAGAAACAGACGGAAGTGTCCTGGTCGATGCGACATCCTTTTTCCTGCGCGATGCGCATGGTGTCAGCCAAACATTAAACGACAGAGGGCAGGGGAGTTTTAGTCTTGATGGAAAACGATCTGTAATGTATTTAGAAAACACAAAAAGCTTTCCCAGGAATAGTGAATTTGAGGCATTGCTGACCTTTAGCGGACGCAAACCCGGTCAATTTGTTCAACAAGTGGTACCTACACCAACGTCAATAAGCGTCAGACAAAGACATTCATTTGTTAAGCTGCCGGATGACAAGTATGAACCCCGCGTTTTCGATCCGCGAAGTGGTTATATCTATATTGAATATCAGGATTATGGCACTCCCATTGGCGATCCGCTGGTAAAACGATTTATCACACGTCATCGCCTACAAAAGAAAAATCCTTCGCAAACTGTTGGTCCTTTCGAGGTTGTCGAGCCAATTGTGTATTATCTCGATCCCGGGACACCGGAACCCATTCGGTCGGCGCTGCTCGATGGAGCGCGTTGGTGGACACAAGCTTTTGAAGAAGCAGGTTTCAAAGATGCCTATCGTGTCGAAATGCTTCCGACAGGAGCCGATCCAATGGATGTGCGATACAATGTAATTCAGTGGGTGCATCGCGCAACGCGCGGCTGGTCTTATGGAGATATGGTATCAGATCCACGAACTGGTGAGATTATCAAAGGACATGTCAGCCTCGGCTCGCTGCGTGTTCGTCAAGACTATTTAATAGCCGAGGGGCTTTTGGCGCCATACAAGGCCAAAGGCGATGTGCCAAAAGAAATGCAGGAGATGGCTTTGGCGCGTCTGCGACAGCTTTCTGCACATGAGGTTGGCCATACAATCGGGTTAACTCACAACTTTGCCGCCAGCGCATATACCAAAACTCAGCTTGGAAAATATACCCACGGATCCGTGATGGATTATCCACACCCGTTTGCAACGCTTGGCAGCGATGGAAAAGTAGATTTGAGTCGCGCTTATGCTGTTGGCATCGGCGCGTGGGATAGCTGGGCGATTCGCTATGGATACAGCCTGTTCGACAATGCCGATGGCAGAGATGCAGACCTTGAAAACGTATTGCAAAATCCAGTTGGGGAATTTATTGGCGACAGTGATGCGCGTCCGCGTGGTGGTGCTAACCCAAGCGGGCATCTTTGGGATAATGGACTGAGTCCGGTTGTGGAGCTGGAACGCATAATGAAGCTACGTAAGAATGCGTTAGTAAACTTTACGGAGGATGTGATTCCATTTGGAACGCCACTTTCGCAGCTGGAAGAAAGCCTGATGCCGGTATATTTTATGCACCGGTATCAAATAGAAGCTGCAGCTAAGTTGATTGGCGGCGTAAATTACGATTATCAGGTGCGCGGGCAAAAGCAGGTTCTTGAAGTTGTTGATCCATCCGCTCAGCAGGCTGCCTTGCGGGCATTGATGGACGTTTTGATGCCGGAACAACTCTTGCTTCCCGAGTCCATACGAAAACTTGTCCCACCCAAATCCTACGGGACATATCGAGGCAGAGAAAGTCTCTCCGGTAGAATGGGACCGATATTCGATCCGCTTGCGCCGGCAGAAATGGTGATTGATCTAACTCTCGATATGCTGCTGAATCGTGAGAGAGCGGCAAGACTTATTGTTCAAGGGGCGTCGGATAAGAAGACACTTTCATTAGACAAGTTGATGGAGAAACTGTATCGTTTTGCCTACAAAAACAATTCAGAAAAAGGCCTGCAAGCTGAAGTTCGTGCGATCCTTCGCGACCGATTACTCGAAAGATTAATGAATCTTGCTGCGGACAGCAGGGCATTGACACAGGTAAAGAGCACGGCATATGGCTATATTTCTAAAGTACGCAAAGACTTGAATGGTTTTAAGGTGAAGGATAGCAAGGAGAGCAAGACGTATCTCCGAAACAAAATCAATCGCTTTATGCAGGATCCCGCATCCTGGAAACCGGGTAAAAGGCTTGTGCCACCTGCCGGCTCGCCAATTGGGAGTTCTCGCGCAATGCAGTGTTCACATGAATAAAAAGAAACGCCGCAACCAAAATGGTGTGCGGCGTTTTTGCTATTGTGAAAAACTGTTGACGCGGCTTAGTTAGACTTCTTGCGCGCTTTTTCAATCTTCTTGCGCGCGTCTTTGGCTTTTTTAGAATCGGGGAATGAGGAGATGATCTTCTCGTAATACATAATGGCCAGACTGTAGTTCTTTAGCTTCTCTTCACAAAGTTCACCTGCTTGCAGCATGCGCTCAGGCGCTTTATCATATTCCGGATACAACTCGCCAATTCTGGCAAGGGTTTCGGCAGACTTTGCATATTCCTTCATCTTATCCTTATAAACTTCAGCCATTTTTTCTAGAGCTTCGATGCCGCGTTTATCACCTTTATGCTCATTTAAGAGCTCGTTGAACATCTGAACGGATGCTTCATGATTCTTCGCTTTCTCGGTATAAAGTATTGCGCTGCGCCAGCGGGCTTCCAGTGATTTACCAATTTTGTCATAAGAACGAGTCACTTTCTTATAGTCTTCGATAGCACCTTCATAAGCTTTTCGCTTCTTCTCTTTTACTTCTGCGCGCATAAATAGTGCGTTCCCGGCAAGCGTGCTGTCTTTAGATTGATCGACAACTTTGCTAAATGCTTCCACGGCTTGCGCGGGCTTGTCGAGTTTTTTGTAAAGAACTTCCCCCTGTTTGAAATATACATCGCTTGCCAGTTCGCTGTCCGGAAAGAGGGTGCCGAATTTGCTATAGGCTGCGTTTGCTTCCTTATGTTTCTCCTGCACGCGATAGGCGTTGCCAAGCCACAGTAGCGACTGACCTGTTTTTTCCGTGTCAGGGAATTGACGAATAAATTTGCGATTGGCATTCTGAATCCATACGGACAAATCTTTATTGCTTATTTTATCCAGTGTTTCCAAATACATTGAATAAGCTTCAGCAGATTCCAGGTCGGAATAGCTCTTGTTTGTTAACTCGGTTAGCATTTCGCGATGCTCTTTATAGCCTTTTTCCTTAGTGACCAGTTTTTGGAGATCTGCGGTGTTCGCTACAACCGCGCGTGTCTGCGGGTAAACTAAAATCATTTTCAGATAACTCGCGAGTGCTTCGTGTTTCTTGCCATGTTTCTTATATGTTGTTGCCAGCATATATTGCGCCCGACCGGCATACTCATTTTCCGGATAGAGATCGAGAAAATGTGTTAAATCCGCAATCAGATAATCGCGCAAATCTTTTTGGTCCGCGTTAAACGTGCTTTCGAGATAATTGAAATAAGACTCCGCATTATACTGAGCTTTCAGGGGCAATAGTGAGGCAGCAAAAATCAATAGCAGAGGTGCTATTAATTTTAATGGGCGAATAGACATAGTGAGTTTCTCCATCAGGGCGTTGATTGAATGAATCTGTTTATCTAGACATCAATATTTTAAAATGGTCACTTTATAAAATAATATTCCGCTATTTTAATTGTGAACTATTATCTTAATACCTGTTATCAAAATAATACAGTTTGTTCCCAATTCTTTTTTTGGAAAGACGATTCTATGTCTCAGAAAATTTTATCGCTTCTATCACTTGTAATTATGACGCTGCTTTTATCACTTGCAGCATTTGCGCAGAATGCCGACTCTACCGTGAATGCGCTGTTTGTAGATCCGGCGTCGCGGGATTTCTCGTCGAATGAAGCTGTTTTGGAGCGCTTGCTTTCCGGGCCTCACGGCTACTTTCGATTTATTAACGTTCAGTTTAGCCAGGAGATATGTCGTCGTATAGGCGATAAGCTCGCTGAAATGCCGATGCTAAACCTACACGGAGACGCGCATCTTGAACAGTACGCAATTACTGATCTTGGCAGGGGGCTTACCGATTTCGACGATTCCTCAACGGGGCCGGGTGGCATCGATTTGCTGAGGGTTGGTGTGTCCCTGCATTTAGTGGCGCGGGAAAACGGCTGGTCTGAGCATACAGATGACGCACTCAGACTGTTTATTGCGGGCTATACCAAGGCTCTTGAAAATCCTGCAACGGAAGCTCCTGAGCCTTCGCTTGTTAAACGAATAAGAGATGGCTTTAAAACGGACCGTGAAGGTTACTTCAAGTGGATTGCCTCGGTTATGCAGCCAGTTGATAAACAGATTAGGGATTCTTTAGAGCACGCGCTTATGTCTTATATTGATACGAAACGTGCTGAGGAGCCTGAGCTGCGTAAGGAATATTTTGACGTAGTAGAAAGTGGTGCGCTGCAAATGGGAATTGGTAGTGCTTTGGATATGAAATTCCTTATTCGCATCGCTGGTAAAACGGATGATCCGCTTGACGATATTGTTCTGGAATGCAAGGAGGTGCGCGATCTTAGTGGAATCGAATGCATCAATAGCGGAAGAGAATCAGATCCGTTTCGGATTCTACTGGGGCAGACCCGAATTGCATACTCTCCATTCGAACATCTCGGTTATTTTCGCTTCAACCAAAAAATGTTTTGGGTGCATTCGTGGGTAGACAATTATAAAGAGTTGAAAGTTGCAGAATCTTTCGTCAATGTAGAAGAGCTCAAGGAGGTTTTATATGACGTAGGTGTTCAGCTCGGTAAGGGGCATGTTAAACATATTGCATCTCCACTGGATCTACAACTTCGTCGTGCGCAACAGAAGCTCTTGAAAGAGCATTACGATGAATTAACAGCACTGTGCGCAGAGCTGGCTGTTGAGACTGTTGAGGCTTGGGAAATGTTTACCGCAGCGATTGCGGAACAGAACGTTGAAACCAACTAGAGAACATAGAAAAGAATGAGTGGGAGAATGGGTGACAAGGAGACTTGGCGAAATCAAAATGCCTTATTGCCTTTTTCACTTTTCACGTTTCACTTTTAAAAACACAGAACTCAAAACTTCTTTAACCCGAGAAAGAAATGAATAAACAAGCAAAAATATTTGTACCATTACTATTGGCGTTAAGCGCGTATGCCTTCTTTGCTTTATTTCTGAAGAAAGAAATCGGCGACTTTGACACTATTCGTTTGAGTGGTGAAATAAACCAGAGTGTCTATGTTTATGTAGCTCCGGGGAAGCCGTTTCAGCGCGATGGTCTGAACAGAATAACGTCGTTTTATGTGCAGGATAGAAATGGGGCCATTGCCCAGGTAAATCTGGATGAGCCGGCGCAAGAGGACATCGCAAACGCAGTGGTCGTCAAGGTCTTCGGACATATGCACGGAAGTACCTTCATTGGCAAACGCGCCGAAACGGCCCAGCTACGCGAATAACGCGCAGCCGGGTTAAAGTTTACTTCAATTGCAGTTCTTTTATCTCGTCATCCTTGCCGGTAAGTTGCCAGCGGATTAATGAGACAGGAATAAGTCCGGCGCTGTCTACTTCTTCATAGAAATCAGAAAGCTTGAATGTATCACCTAATTGATTGCTACGTTCAGACATCAATTGCTCAATCAGGTATTTACCGGTGATATAACTAGTGCCATAGCCCGGCTGACGCAAATAAAGCAATTGCTCGAAACCGAGCAAATCTAAATCTTCCCGCATCCATCCGCGAGGCGTCCATTCTACGTGGAAGTCACGAGCTTCTTTCATTGTTTTTATGTTCGCATGAGCATAGAGAGAACCCAATCCCCGTGCTGCGCGCTGTGCTAACATGATCCAAACAATCTCTCGAACTCTCGGGTTATCATCATAAAGTCCTGTATGCATCATCATTTCTTCGATGCCGGTTGCCAGACCTTCCGCACGACTGTCCCAGATATTATAGAGTAATGCCTTGCGACGAATCGGACTCTCATGTGGATTCTCTTCCATCCGCGCAAGATCCCACCAGTGATAGAAGTGTGTGTTAAGTGTATTCGTATCGAAATGCATTGCCATTCGGAAGAAGTTACGTTTGTTCTCTTCAACAAATCGGCCGGTGTGCTCAGCAAGAACGGGGCCCATATAGTCTCGCATAATCAAAACGTCTTTTTTCTCGAGAAAAGCCAAATATCTTTCAATGGCTTCTTTAGCCATGCGATCGTATTCTTCCGGTGTGGAAGCGGCAATCAATGGTGGTAAATGAGAGTTACGCTGCTCTTCCAAACAGAGCGAAGCATGTGCTCTGGCAAGTTCTCTTTCTAACAACGAAACTTCTTCTTCCCATGAAAGTGGGACCAAGTGAACATGGCGTAACTGCCAGGTATAATGGTCTTTGCCGATACCGGAAGGCCCGGTTTTATTTGCAGACTCTTTTTCAAGCCATTTAACGAAGTTATCTGTTGCTCCTATGGCCTTTCTTATGGCTTTCTTGAAATTACGGCTGGTCTTTTTAGTCTTGTCTTTCAAGGATTCCAGATTCTCGGACTGCTCCTTAAGATTGCCGATCCCGCCGATCCACAGCTCGCGAGCATTGCCGATCAGGTTGATTTTGGCCTGATCTAAAAATGGAGGAATTGATTCGAGTTCTTTACGCAGCTCTTTCTCGCTGCTCTTTGACAGCGGGAAATCATACTGCCAAAGTTCAATTGCCGCGTGGTTAGTTGGCCCTTCATGTGCAGGCGTATCGCTTTGATATGTCCAGATTGAGGTGTAAAAGGCGGGATCGCGCACCCATGGTTTTAAAACCCGGATGTTAAAATCCATGCCGTTCATCTCGGCTTGCACTATCTGGTAGTCGACCTGTTCGGGAATGCTCCATCCGCCTGCATCAATTGCCGCCAATCGCTTCTGCATTTTTTTTAGTTCAATATGACGTCTTGCAAAGGTTTCGGCGCGGTAGTCTGGTACGCCGTTAACAAGGGGAGGTGTCTCAAAATTTCTCCACTCCTCGAAAAGTGAAAGCAAAGTGGCGTAATCGTTCTTTTCTGGACTTTTAACTTCATTAGCAGTGACTAAAAGAAATCCGAAAAGTAGCGTAGCTACGATAAAATAACGTAATACGGTTAACATCATAATAGGTTCCTGGTGCTATAGATTGACGGTTAATTAAACGAAGCTTTTTGTACTAATGTATATTGCTAAATATACCGGCATTTATTTAATTTGACAATCTCTGAGCAAGTTATAGTTTTAAGTCTGTTTGCTTATTTATTAAACTGTTTTGCAATCACTTTGCCGATGTAGGACGAGGGGATAACATGTTCCATTAAACCCGGTGAGTTGCCATGAAAAACATTTTTGTCGTTTTATTTATTATGCTGATTCCCTGTTTGTTGTTCTCGCAGGTTAGTCAATTCATACATGTCGATCAATTTGGTTATCGCACCAATGCCGAGAAAGTTGCGGTATTGAGTGACCCGCAAGTTGGTTTTAACTCAAGTCTTTCATATTCACCGCCCGCAACACTTCAGATTCGTGACAATAGCAGTGGTGCCGTTATATTTTCCGGACCCGTGCAAAGTTGGAATAGCGGAAATATACACGACCAGTCTGGTGATCGTGGCTGGTGGTTCGACTTCAGCTCGCTCACTGCTGATGGTGATTACTATGTTTACGATCCGCAAAATCAGGAACGATCTGCGGTCTTTGCTATTAATGCCAATCCCTATGCCGAAGTCATGAGGACAGCCGGTCGTATGTTTTATTACAATCGCTGTAATATGGCAAAATCATCTCCTTTCGCAGAATCTAACTGGACGGATGGAAACAACTTCCTAAACCCGCTCCAGGATGCTAACACGCGATATATATTTGATCCTTCCAATAGCTCGTTGGAAAAAGATCTTTCAGGAGGTTGGTTCGATGCAGGAGACTATAATAAATATGTAACCTTTGCCTATTCTGCCGTGCACGATCTGTTGGCAGCTTATGAGGAAAACCCTCAGGCGTTTTCCGATAGCTGGAACATTCCCGAAAGCGGAAACGGAATCGCCGATGTTATTGATGAGGTAAAGTGGGAGCTGGACTGGCTGCTAAAGATGACCAACGCCGATGGTAGTGTTCATATAAAAATGGGCAGTCAGAACTATAGCGAGAATATTTCGAATCCACCAAGTGCCAATACGGACCCGCGTTTTTATGGTCCAACCTGCACATCAGCTTCTGCAGCAGTCGCGTCCATGTTTGCTCGAGCCGCAGGAATACTCTCGGGCATACCTTCTCTTACCAGTTATGCGCAGACGCTTCGTACACGTGCTGAATTATGTTTTGCTTACACGATTCCATTTTATAACTCCGGGAATTTGGATTTTGCTTGTGATAATGGCGAAATCATAGCGGGTGATGCCGATGTGGATGCAACAGGGCAATTAAATATGTTGATAACGGCTGCGATTTATTTATACGAGCAAACCGGAGACGATTCATATAATCAGTTCGTTGTTTCTAATTATGCACAAACAGAGCCAATAGCGACCGGCTTCTGGGGCGTCTATAGCATTGAACTTCAAGAAGCATTAATTTCTTATGCGCGCTCCGGTAGTGGTGATCCTGCGGTTTCATCAACCATTCTGAATTCTGCAAACACCGAAGTTTCAAATAACTTTAATGACTACTTTGGCTGGACAGAAGCAGATCTTTATCGCGCATTTATTCCCGGGTGGTCGAACCACTGGGGAAGTAACAAGCCCAAAGCCGGTTATGGCATTATGAACAATTACTTTGCGGGTGAAGGAATTGGAAACGCTTCGTCTATGACGCGCAAGGCTGCCGAACAACTACATTACTTCCACGGCGTTAATCCAATTGGAACTGTCTATTTGTCCAATATGTACTCTGTTGGAGCCGAGCGAAGCGCCAATGAAATCTATCATTCTTGGTTTGCCGATGGCTCGGATTATGATAACGCACTTACATCTCCATTAGGTCCAGCACCGGGATTCGTGTCGGGAGGCGTTAATAATAACTTTAGCATTAGCTCGCTGTCGCCGCCGTTTGGTCAGCCTGACCAAAAAAGCTACCTCGATTTTAACACAGGCTTCCCCGACAATAGTTGGGAGATTACTGAACCTGCGATTTACTATCAGGCCGCTTATGTGCGCTTGCTGGCTAACTATGTCTCTACCGGTGTGTTAACCGGTATTGAGGATAAACCTCGGCTAAATCAGACCGATGCAACGATATCTGCTTTTCCCAATCCGGTTAAAGATTTGTTAAATCTTAGTGGAATTGCGGAAGGCAGTGAAATTCGGATTCTGAACATTACCGGTCAAACAGTTATGAGAATAAAGCGCTTTAGTACGGCACAGCCTGTTGATGTTTCCAGCCTGTCAGCTGGCGTGTATCTTATCAAGATAACCACTTCGGAAAACAGTAAAGCCAGCGTGGTGCGGATTATAAAGCTGTAATTCTCAGGATTGATGCGACTTTGAAAGGCATCCACCGTTGCTTTACCACGGGTGCTTTTTATGTTTTGCTCGGGAATATTTCCCATTATATTCTTCTGTTGCAGGAGCTACATTTTTGTCACTCCCGTCCTCTTGGCTTCTCCCGGACGGTGCGGTATATGCTCAAGAACGAGCGGAACACTCCCTGAAGGAAGTTGGAGAGAAGAATACAGTGCAACTGCTCAAAGCCAGACACCACTTTTAATACGGGATTGGGGCTGTTGGTCATTAGTAATGATAAAGCGAAAGGGTTGGGAATGGAAAAAGGTTTGTTGGAAAAGACCGGAAAGTCACTTGAGCACTGGGTGAAAATTGTGCGGGCTGCGAAAATTGAAAAGCATGGTGAAATTATTAAATTTCTGAAAAACGAACATGAGTTTACGCATGGATTTGCAAACTTTGTTGCGCACATGGCTCGCGAATCTGCTGCTTCACATTTTGATGGGAACGATTTGATTACCGCGCAATATGATGGTGCCAAGGCACATCTGAAGCCAATTTATGATCTGCTGCTAAGCAAAATACTGAAATTTGGTACTGATATTGAAGTCGTTCCGAAAAAGGCCAGCGTTAGCTTGCGACGTAAAAAACAGTTTGCGCTCATTCAACCTTCTACAAAAACAAGAATAGACCTTGGGTTGAAAATTAAAGGTAAGGAACCCGCCGGCAGACTCGAAACATCAGGTCCGTTTGGCTCCATGTGTACTCACCGTGTTCAGCTTACGGATTCTTCGCAGGTCGATGCAGACGTCATCAACTGGTTGAAAGAGGCATATGAGGGAGCAGGCTAGTACTGTGGAATCAACGGACATTATGCCGCTTCGCGAGAAGCTAAAGCTGGGCTTTTGGCTGACGCTATGGCTTGCCGTACCGTATTATTTACTTCAGCATGTTGAGCTGCGACAGGTACAGGTTATTCCGAAGACATATCTAGACAGTCTGATTTCTTTTGAACCGCTATCGGTTTGGCCATATCTTTCGATTTATATTTACATGCCGATTGTCGGTTGGCTTATTCTGCCGGGAGGCGATTACCTGCGCTGGTGCAAAGGGCTTGCTTGGATTGGTTTGATTTCCCATCTGGCTTTTTTGTTATGGCCAACAGGGATTGATCGTCAGGTGTTGGCATCCTCTTTCGCCCATGAGATGGTGCTGAATGCAGATAAAACCCGCAATGCCTGCCCATCGCTGCATGCCTCGATGACTATCTTCTGCATGATTTTCGTATTCTACTTGGATGGCAATCGGTCTAATCTGTTGCAGATTGGATTTGCGTTGTGGGGACTACTCATTTTGTGGTCTACCATGGCACTGGAACAGCACGTCTTTATTGATATTGCTGTCGGTGGTATGGTAGGAATTGTAATTGCTTATTTTATGCTTGAAAGAAACCCTAACAAAAATCTCTGATCGCTTATAGGCCGTTCTGCTGATCGATAATCAAACGCCATTCTTGCTCTGCATCGTTTTTCCCGCCTGGGGAGAGTTTGGCTGTCTTCTTTTGTATGGAAATGTATTCATTCTGATCGTTTTGAACGTGAAGGTTGGGTAGTTCGGTGCTATGTATTACATTGAAGTAACGCACACCCAAAAATGTCAGCAAAACGTTGAGGTCCTTATGAATTCAACTCATTATGACGCCGATCAGCATCCGTTAACCCATCAGGATGTTCGCCGGGAAATATCACGCGGTATTGAAGATGAAATTGCTGCCCTTCGTGGTTTTAGTATTAGAAAACGTTTACTCGAAATCGGTTTTTTTGTACTGATGATGTCAATAGGAATAGCTGTGGTCATTTATTCGCGTGGTCTGTTGCCAGACACTGCCGGTTATGTCGGGTGGTTTGCCGGAACCGTCTTAGCTGCGCTGGCTATCAATGCTTTGGTGCTATTGATGCATGAAGGTATGCACAATATCCTTTTCCGTAACCCACAGGCAAATCGCTGGACATCCTTTGCTCTTGGAACAACATTCCTGATGTCTTTTACTGCCTACAAGGTTCTGCATATCCGTCATCACGATCATCTTGGAGGTCCGGGTGATTTGGATGATTACCACAATTACTCAGACTCAGATATTATTGTTTGGTCGCTGCATTATATGCGTTTGTTTATCGGCTCCTTCTTATATATTCTGCTTATTCCAAGATTTGCCTATAAATATGGTAGTAAGATTGAACGTCAGCACATTGTGGTAGAATATCTATTGCTTTTCATTTTTTACTCTGCACTATTGTGGATTATTCCAGGTGATATTCTGTTCTGGGCCTGGTTTGTACCACTGGTAATTGTTGGCTATATGATTAATATTCGCGGCTTCACCCAGCACGGAATAACCGATGCGCATGATCCCTATCTTGCGAGCAGATCCATTTATCCCAATAGACTCATTTCGTTTTTGTTATTGAATGAAAACTTACACCTTGAGCATCATTTGTTCCCGGAAATCCCCAGCTATCACCTGCCGGAATTGAATCGCCTTATTGGACCACGTTTACCGCGCAAGGTCGTTGGGAAATCCTATCTGGGCTTCTTGTTTACTTTCTTTCGCAGAACGCTGCGATTGGATGAAAGCGTTATTGGATTGGAGAAAAAGGATTGAGCAACATATATGATTTGTTGGTGATTGGCTCGGGCCCGGCTGGTGCAACCACTGCAAGATGTGCTGCAAAAAATGGGCTGAGAGTATTGTTGGTTGATAAAAAACAAGAATTGGGTGCTCCCATTCAGTGCTCTGGTGCTGTTAGTGCACATGCTCTGCTTGATGTTGATGTCCACCCAGATGATGAGTTTGTAGTGACACCGATTTTTGGATTTATCGTCTACGATGAGTCCGGGAAAAAAGTAGAGCTCGACTATCGTGAGCTTAAGCCCGATCCTTACCAAAATCAGCCGCTCGGTTATGTGGTAGATCGCCGCAGATTTGATCGCGCTCTAACCGGGATGGCACAGCGAGCCGGGGTAGAGTGCTGGCTAAAAACAGAGGCCATCGGCTACCAGCGCTTGAGTAACGATTTGGTAGAAGTACAGCTGAAGCGATTAGGCAAGGAAGTGAGCGTTCAGGCAAAGGTTATTGTCGGAGCAGATGGCCTGCAATCTCAGGTAGGAAAATGGGCTGGACTGTCTACCCACATTAAATTAAGTGAGTTGGCTTCCTGCCTGCAGTATGTGGTAGACAGAGTCGAGACGCATGAATTGTTGGAAATTATCGCCGGACATGAATGGGCACCCGGTGGATATGCCTGGGTGTTTCCAAAGCATGACGGGATGTCTGAGCTTGGGCTTGGTGTGATTCGAACAATGACGGACAAGGATGCGAACTACTATTTGAAAAAGTTCATCGAATCTTCCTTTATGGCCGATCGGTTCAGCGATCTACGAATTTTGGAAATTCAGGGTGGTGGAGTGCCACTGGCCGCACCGCTGAAAACACAGTATGCTGACAATATGATTTTAGTCGGTGACTCCGCCAGGCATGTTAATCCGATAACCGGTGGCGGAATTCATACCGCACTGCGCTGTGGTGCTATTGCGGGACGGTTCCTGGCTGAACTTCTAAAGTCTGGCGCGACGCCAAATGCTGAATCACTTGCGGGGTATCAGGAACGTTGGTCTGCCGAAATTGGAGATGCGATGTGGAGGCTGTATCGCCGCAAGCGAGAGATCTTTACAGAGCGTGATATTGTGAAGCGAAATGCGATGCTCTTCGAAACGCTAGCGCACTATTTTAGTCCGGAATCTGAATATCGAAAGATTTAGCAAAGACCTTTTTGTTGATTGAAAGAATTGAGGTTGCCATTGGCAAAGAAAGAGCCGATTTCATTTACTATAAATTGGAATGCTTGTATCAAATGCGGTGCCTGTGTCGCGGTGTGCCCTCTTGATGCCGGGTTTATTAGTGCATTCGACACTATTGCAGTAAATACCCCATGTGAGATAGCCTGTCTGGCCTGTGAACGTGTATGCCCGGTTACTGCGATCGAACATGAAACCGTTATTCACTAGGTCGCCTGCATTGAGAACTCCTAGTGGTCACGTCCGTCATGCCCGTCACGTGGGTCCTAGCCGTTGCGTGGACCCTCGTCGTTGCGTGGGTCATGACCCACGTTACACGTCTATTGTGAGGAGTTGGCTACAGCGATAATTTTGATTCCCGATTCCCGATTCCCGCTATTTGACCAGCAACATTTTCTTCGTCTCAACGAAACCGTCGGCCTGTATCCGATAAAAATACAGACCGGCGGCGAGGCCTCTTGCTTCAAACTTAATATCATACTTACCTGCGGCCAACTTTTCATCTACCAGCGTGCCTACTTCCTGGCCTAACACGTTATAAATACTTAAACGTACTGTTGCCGCTTTTGGAACAGTAAATACAATAGTCGTGCTTGGGTTGAACGGGTTCGGATAATTTTGTTTTAGCTCGAAGGTCTCCGGAGTCTGTAGATCTTCTTCAATTCCTGTCATAATATCACGCGAAATTTGATACCAAAAACCATGTCCGAGGGAGAAGGTACTGTCGGCACTCTTGCTGATAAACGCCTGCCCGATGGTTCCGTCGAGGAAATTTGCGTTTTCGGATGTCAGTCCTTCACCGACCGAATCAGTTGCCTGGGTGTAGCCACTGCCGATTACGCTGCGATCAATCCTGAGCTGGGCGGTCAGGATTGACGGGAATATTACTATTATCAGGAGGGTTGCAATCGTTCTATTGAGGGCGGCCATTATTTGCCCTCCAGTTTGTTCAGGCGTCGTTCAAGCGTTTCAATAGTAGACTGTTGCTCCTGTATTGCCTTTATCAGCACCGGAATGAGGGTCGAATAATTGATGCCCAGGGTTTCAAGCTCTACCCTTTGTAACGTGTCGTTATCTTCTGAAGCCACATAGGCGTGTGTTTTTACCGCTTGCGGTACAACTTGTAATACCTCTTGAGCAATAAGTCCGAGCTTGGCCTCCTGGTCATAGCCGTTGCGCCACTGATAAGTGACCGGACGAAGACGAAGCACATCGTTCAATCCTGAATTTGCGTTTTGAATGTTGGTTTTCAAACGCGCATCGGAGGTGTTTATAACGCCATTTGTTGCATAAACTGTTCGCCAACGAAATGTTGACGTACCCAAGTCGCGGTTGCCGTTAGTAAATGGTCTGAAGTGACTATTAATTGCCATTTGAAAACTTCCACCATCTTCAAATTCTTCAGCGGAACCAATGCGAACTTTCCCAGCCACATGGAGCGGAGCACTTGGAAATGTAGTACCTATTCCGACGTTACCATTTTTTAATACCGTCATAGCATTGGAGCGCGTTGAAGCTCCTGTCCCATTTCCGATTTCGAATAGCGGATCGGTTGGTACCGAGGCAGTAGGGTTTCCTCCTCCGACGTTATAACTACCTACCGCAAGCGAAGCGAATGCATCCGCTTTTGTTTGTCTTCCCAAGGCGCCTGAATAATCTCCGTTAGCTACAGTAGTATGACCGATGCTATAGCTAAACCTGCCCAGGGCATCTGAACTATACCCCAGAGCCGTTGTTGCAATTTCTTTTGCATCGGTATTAAATCCCATTGCTGTTGAATATAAGCCGTCAGCATTTGTAAAGTATCCGCTGGCAAAAGCGTAGCTATTACCAGCCTCAGTGTCTCTTCCCATTGCGGTTGAACCAACCCCTTGAGCTCGTGTATTATGTCCGGAGGCGAAAGAGTATTCACCAATGCTGTCCGGGTTCCAGTAGACGCTGGCAGCGCCTGTTGAAAGAGTACCAACGCGAAATGCATGTTTATGTGGGAGAAACATCAGCTTGTGTCCGTTGCTGAGAGTATCTAATCCAAAAAGCACCTTTTTGTCGTTGCCGACATGAAATGTAACTTTTGGAGAAATACCGACGCCAATACCAACCTCACCGTCACCGGTTATAGTCATGACATCGCCTCCGACGCCGTTCCAGAAATTTAATCGATCATTTCGGTTATTCGAGGCAATGTAGGCTGCGATAGACCAGTAGTTAGAGCCGTTGTTGTTCTTGAAATTTAAACGGGCGTAATCATTGCCGTTCTCGTGGAGCAGGACATGTGGATCGGAAAGCGAGCTGTTCTGAAAAATCTCCATTTTGGCATCAATTGATGTTGTTCCTATTCCCACATCGCCGTTATTGTAATAGGTATCTACGCCGTTTAGTTGCCATGGAGATGTTCCCTCATTGTCGGTCGAGGGTATCCATGTAGCTCCATTGTATTTCAAAACTTGCCCGGCTGCCGGTGCCGAGGGAGAGATGTTTTTTCCCTGTATTCTATTCACAACCGGATTAGGATAGCTGCCCACGAGATCTCCACCAGCTCCCCCCGATGGAGGGAGAGAGGTGCCAGGCTTGATCTTACTTGCATCAACAGATTCATCGCGTAACTGCTCGGTGCCAACAGAAAAGCCCGCCATTTTGTTAAATGTAATAGAGGTGTCTGCGAGCTGAGTTGTGCCGATCCCTTTGTCGGCAACGCCGATTGAGACGGTTGGTCCGGTTGGGTTGTTAATCGCGAGTGTACCATCGCTATTCTGAATACCCTGAACACCGCTACCACCACCGGCACCGGCGTTAATGATAAGACTGTCGTTTCTGGTGGTAATAACTGCACCACCTTCACCGGTAACCGTGATAGCATCCTGTAGGTTGTTCAAACTTCGAATAACGGTATTGTTGGCAATCTTTGAAGTTGTAACTCCATTGTCTGCGAGCGAAAGGGTTACATCGCCACTATTTCCACCACCGGCAAGTCCGTTGCCCGCCTGAACGGCTGTAATGTCTCCACCACCGCCTCCACTGGCAGCAATTGTTAGCTCGTTGCCGGTTTCAGTAATCGTGATATTCGAGCCGGCGCTCAACTGCACGTCATCCGTCAAACCATTTAGACTACGCACCGCTACACTGTCGGCCAATTTTTGTGCTGTTATGGCGCTATCACTTACGGTGATAGCGGTGAAGCTGTATGGACTGGTTGTTAGCTTGGTGCGCGGCGATAGTTCAGGATCCGACCCAAGTGCAATTCCAAGCCAATATTGTTTGTCGAAGCTGACAACGAGCGGATTTACACGACCCAATAGAACATTGACGATGCCACCTGCAACCTGAATCGTTTGTGTCTCCTGCCAAATGTTCGACTTTGCAGGGGCACCTGAAATGGGCTCAAAGTCGTATAGTGTAAACGTGATGGAATAGTTGCCATCTACGACCGGATTCCCATTGGCATCGGTTATCAGTCCCTGATAACTCATAGTTTGCGGCACCTGTGAGAAACCTGCCATTGAATATAGTAGAATAAGTAGTGCTGAAATGAGGGTCGTTTGTAACCGTATATTAAACATCTCTTCCTCCTGTGAGAGTTTTGTGCGAAAGTACAGAATTGATATTATGGTCAATGTAGGATTTGAATAGGCAAATGTAAATCGCACAAGGGTGGTATTTTGGCTCACATGAATATGTGATAAGCTGGCAGGTTGGTCTCAAATCCGGGAGAGTGTAGTGCTGCTGAGAAAAACTGATCTTCTTGACAGTGCGATTGCACTATTAAATTGACGGCCCTTCAAATATTACTGTAAAGCCATCTTTGTTTCTAAACGTTATTTTGCCGCTTAGTCTTTCGGCACGCAGATTCATGTTGCGTAAGCCATGCCCGGAGCGTCGCGTGCTATTGCCATCACCTATGCCGTTGTCGCTGATGCACATGGTGAAAGATTCCGAAGAGTTTACGAGTGAAATATTTACTTTATTGGCTTCGGCATATTTGGCAATATTAGAAATCGCTTCTTTGCTAATCAGATATAAGTTCTGTCTTAAATTTATATCAACAGACTTTTGCAGGTTCAGGCCTTCTATTTGATAAGACAGTTCAATGTTCTGTTTACTAAACATCAAATCAACAAAATCTTTAATATGATCTACCAAATCTCCAAGGGTGTCGTTGCGTGAATCAATTGACCAAACAACGTCGCTTAACATTCGGGTTGCTTCACGTCCCATAATGCCGATTTTATCAACTCTCTCGGGAATTTTGTCTGCCTGTAATCCACTTTTGAGAAGTTCAGACTGCATAACAATTGCGTTTAATGTTCCACCAATATCATCATGTAAATCACTGGCAATGCGAACGCGAAGTCGTTCGAGAGCAAGTAAATTCATGACGCGATTTCGGTAGATAAGCAGAGGAATAACGACTGCGGTTAATACGACAATAAGCCTAAACCACCAGGTTTCCCAATACGGCGGTTCAATTGTTATTTTCAGTGATTTTCCATTATCGCTCCAGCTTCGGGCATTGTTGGATGTTCTAACCCGAAAGATGTATTCACCTGGATCAAGGTTTGTATAGGTTGCAAAACGCCGCTTTCCTGCCGGAATCCATGTATCATCAAAACCCTCCATTTTATAGGCATATTGGTTTTGAGACGGTGAGGTGTAGTCTAACCCGGCAAATTCGAACGAGAACACTTTGTGTTGATAGGATAATGAAAGCTCATCTAGTTGCGATATCGCTTTCTTTAATGGTGTCGGTTTGCTATTGCTGGATACTGCCACCGAGCGATTAAACAGCAGAAAGTCTGTGATAACAACCGGCGGTTCATAGGAGCTATCGGAGAGGCTGTCAGGGTGGAAATAACAGAGACCTGCGGGCCCACCAAAATAGAAGATTCCGTCTCCTCCGATAAAGGCAGTATTCTGATTGAATTCATTGCCAGGCAGGCCATCTTGCAATTCAAAATTTCTGAAGGTTTCAGTTTTACCGCTATTGAATAGAGAAATACCATGATTCGTGCTAATCCAGAGTTGACCGCGTTCATCGACGAGTGATGCCTGCACTACGTCATTGGGAAGTCCGTCTTCTTGATAGTAACGATGGAACTTTTTTGTTTTCTTGTCAAAACGATTTAAACCATTGAGAGTACCAACCCATATCGAATTTTTAGATGTTTCATTAATTGATATGGTCAGGTTATCGCTGATAGAGTTGGAATCGTCAGGATGATGCGTGAACTGCGTAAAGCGTTCACTAATAGGGTTGAAGCTACTTAGCCCACCGGATGTTGCCAGCCAGAAAATGCCTGCGTTATCGATATGAATCTTTCTAACGATGCCATCTCCAATGCTGGCACTGTCTGCCTCATCCGGAACATAGTGTTTGAACGTTTTGTCAACGAGATTAAAACGACTAAGCCCACCTCCGCGAGATCCTACCCAGATATACCCGTTGTACTCATTGAGTGATAACACATCATTGTCGTTCAGACCAGCAGGTGTTTGGGGATCATATTGAAATTTTTTAAATGTACCCTTTTGCCGATCAAACAAGTTTAAGCCGCCACCATAAGTGCCTACCCAAAAATTATCTTGGGAATCTTCAAGGATTGCATAAACCCAGTTGTGGCTTAATGACGTGGGATCTTTTGGGTCGTGGAGATAGGCTTTAACATTTTCCCTGTTGCGATCGATTCGGTTCAATCCGTTCTGGGTACCAACCCAAAGCGTTCCGTTTTTATCTTCAAAAATTGATGAGATAAAATTGCTGCTTAACCTAATTTTTCCACCCACGCCGCTGTTGTAATGCTTAAACCTGTTGGCCTGAAAATTCAGCTTGTTGAGGCCTGCCTTGTGGGTTCCAATCCAGAGGTTTCCGGTGCGATCTTCCGCTAAAGATATGACCTTGTCATCATTAATGCTGAAGGGGTTTGCCGAACTGTTGCGATAGCTTACAAAGGAGTTTGTTTGCGGTAGTTTAAGATTCAGACCTCCACCAAATGTTGCAGCCCACAAGCGCTGACGACTGTCCAGAAATATCGAATAGATTTTATCGCTACTTAAGCTGTTCGCTTTGTTTGGGCTGTGGCGAAGTTGAACAAATTCCCTGGTTGTGGTATTAAATTTTGCTATTCCGGCCTGTCTGGTGCTTATCCATAGCGCGTTTGCGTCCTTTGGATCCTGCAGAATTGCAGAGATTGAGCTGTTGGGCATAGTGCCGGGGTCGGTAATATCGTTTTCATAGCGAATAAAGACTGCGCGCGTGCTATCGTCAGCAATTGCGATGAGCTCTTTTAATAAGTTCAGTCCGTGGACATTCGTGGCGTCTCTTTTGCCTGATACCCCCAGCCACAGATTACCATGAGCATCCTCAAGTATGGCGTTGATGATATTGCCACCAATGCTTGTTGTGTCTTCCACGCTATACTGAAAAGCTGTGGCTTCTCCGGTCTTTCGATCAAACAGGTTTAGTCCGCCTTTAACAGTGCCCACCCAAAATCGATCCTGGCTGTCATGGTAAATGGAAACAGCGGAATTGTCTGAGAGACCCGGAATTTGCCCGGCGCCATTTCCGTAGCAGCGAAAGTTCTCGTTGTCGCGGTCAAAACGATTTAGACCACCCTGCCAGGAGCCAATCCAGAGGTCACCATCACGATCTTCAATAATCGTTGTAATGTAGTTGCTGCCTATACTGAGAGTGTCTTTTTGAGAGGCTTTGAAAACCTTAAACTGATAGCCATCGTAGCGATTCAATCCACCAATGGTTCCAAACCAAAGATAGCCTTGCTTATCTTGATAGATTGTAACAACCGAATTTTCAGAAAGACCATCGGTATTCGTTAGATGTTCGAAGCGATATTCCTGCGGTAATAACCCCGTGGTTGCTAAAAGGAGAAGGCCAATCATCCATCGAATAATAAAGCGAGTTTTTAGAGTGGGGGAGTATGCCATGATTGCTATCTTATTTTACTTGTTTTGCGCGGACATCTTACAAATTTGCTTGTGAATTTCATTCACCGTTCACCGTTCACCGTTCACCGTTATATATCCCCACGAATGTACTTTGCAACGGCGTCAACTTTATTGTGCACCTGTAGCTTGCGATAAATATTTTTGATGTGCGTGCGAACCGTGTCGACTGAGATGCCAAGATGAGCAGCAATTAACTTGTAGCTTTTCCCGTCCACCAATGCGCGAAGAATATCCTGCTCACGTTCAGTAAGTGCCGTCTTGTCTTCCTTTTTTCCGAGAAATTGAGACATTTCAGGCCGTTGATTAAAAAAAGTGAAAACCTGCCTGGCAATATGTGGCGACATGGGTGATCCGCCTTTAAAAAGTAGTTCAATAGCAGCCTTTATCTCGGAAAGCGGCGTATCTTTAAGTAAATAGCCGGATGCACCGGCACAAAGCGCGTCGAAAATGCGCCTGTGATCATTGTGAACGGTAATCATGATGATGTCAATTAGCGGGAATTTCTGCTTTATCAAGCGTGCGCCCTGTAGCCCGGACATACCAGGCAGACCGATATCCAGAAGTAAAACTTGCGGGGGCAACGACTCTTCAAGGGCGCTTAACAGGGCTTCCATCGAGCCGAAGGCCATTTTGCAGATGAAATTTTCCTGAGCATCCAAGTAAGTCTGGAGGCTTTCACGTATGTCAGGATGATCTTCAACAATTGCAATATTTATCATGCTGTAAAATAAGTCACTTATGCTACAATTCAAACTAATTTAAGCCGTTGCATCGGCTATTTCACAAGCAACATCTTTCGTGTTTCAACAAATCGATCTGCTTGAATACGGTAAAAATACAGACCAGCAGCAAGGCCTCTTGCTTCGAACCGAACCTCATATGTACCCGCAGACAAATTTTCATCGACCAACGTACCGACTTCCTGTCCCAGAACGTTGTAAATCGTCAATTGCACCTCGGCTGCCTGGGGCAGGCTGAAAAGGATAGTTGTTGAGGGATTGAATGGGTTCGGATAGTTCTGTTTTAGCTCAAATTCCGCTGGTAATAAATTCTGATCCTCGATGCCGGTAACAATATCACGTGAAATCTGATACCAGTAGCCCTGAGCTACAGTTGTAGCGCTGTCTGAAACTGTGAAGACTGCCGTCTGTCCCAGCGTGCCTCTCAATAGAGTGGACGAGTCGTTTGACTGCGTATAGCCTGAACCGACTACACTGTTTCGAAGCACTGTCTGGCTATTTCCAATAGATGACATTAGCAAGCAGCCGAAGACGAAATGAATGAGGATCCTAAATTGCATCACTTGCCCTCCACTTTACGCAGGCGAGCTTCCAGAGCTTCTATTTTTGATTGCTGTTCCTGAATAGCCTTAATAAGTACCGGCACCAGTGTAGAATAGTTCATGCCAAGCCGCTCAAGCTCAACGCGGTTAACCGTAGGGTTATTCTCTTCATCTTCAGATAATTTATAATCATGCGTTTTTACAGCCTGTGGGACTACGGGCAGAACTTCCTGGGCGATGAGACCGAGTCTCTCTGAGCGGTCGTATCCATCGCGCCACTGGTAGGTTACCGGTCTTAACTGCATCACAGCATTCAGGCCAAGCCCAGCGTTTTGGATATTCGTTTTAAGACGGGCATCTGAGGTTTGAATTGTACCATTGGTAGCATAGACATCGTCCCATCGAAACGAGGAGGTGCCAAGATCGAAAATATTGTCTGACTCTGATCGAATATCGCCACGTGTCGCAATCTCATTTACCCCTCCATCTTCCACAAACTCGGCACTTCCGAAACGGATTCGTCCATTAACCGTAAGCGGCTCTGTTGGGAACGTATTTCCTATACCGACATTTCCGTTTTTTAAAATGGTCATTGCATTTGCACGATTGGTAGAGCTACTTCCATTTCCGATTTCAAACAAAGGATCGGAATCTATCCAACTTGTAGAGGATCCTGCTCCTACATTGTAACGTCCTATTGCAAGAGAATTATATGAATTGGCCTCAGTATTATTACCAAATGCGGTTGAGTAAATTGCATTTGCATTCGAAAAGTAACCGATACTTACGCTATAGTTCTCCTCTGCATCCGAACTGTATCCCATAGCTGTGCTGCCTGTTCCACGTGCATCTGTATTGAAACCCATAGCCGTTGAGTAGAGACCGTCAGAGTTGCTAAAGAAGCCGCTCGCAAAGGCATAGCTGTTTCCCGCTTCAGTATCACGCCCCATAGCTGTAGCACCATAACCCTGCGCACGTGTATTCAAGCCGGATGCAAAGGAGTACAAGCCAATGCTGTCTGAGTTCCAGTAGGTACTGGCTGCACCGGTTGCAACGGTTCCAACTCTGAAGGCGTGTTTATGGGGTAGGAACATCAGTTTGTCTCCGGCGCCGAGAGTGTCGGCACCAAATAATACCCTATTGCCGTTTCCAACATGAAACTTAACCTTTGGTGAGATACCAACATCGATGCCGACTTCACCGTCTCCGGTGATCGTCATTACGTCTCCGGAAGTGCCGTTCCAGAAATTAAGCCGATCATTCCGAACATTACTGGCAATATAAGCAGCAATGGTCCAGTAGTTGCTTCCATTGTTGTTTTGCATGCGAAGGCGGGCGTAGTCATTTCCATTTTCATGCAGTTGAAGATGTGGATCTGAGAGTGAGCTGTTGTGAAAAATTTCCAGCTTTGAATTTGGAGTTGTCGTTCCGACTCCAATGTCGCCATTGTTATAGTAAATGTTGCTACCGCTTTGTGACCATAAGTTTGTACCCGCATTATCAGTATCAGGCGTCCATGCAGTGCCGTTAAATTTTAAGACCTGACCCGTTACCGGAGCTGTTTGTTCTATCGACCTGCCCTGAAGCGCAGAAACTATGGGGGTTGGGTAACTACCGGAAAGATCTCCGGCGGCCGAGCCGGAAGGTGGCAGGGAGGTGCCGGGCTGGATTTTGGCAGCAGTAACAGATTCGTCCGCCAGCTGTTCTGTTCCAACGGAAAAGCTGGTGAGCTTTGCTTGGGTGATGGACGTATCGGCCAGTTGTAATGTTCCTATTCCACCAGCTGAGACGTTTACGGTAACTGTTGGTCCGTTTGGATTAGTGATGTTCAAAGTGTTATTCGTATTCTGAATTCCCTGTACGCCACTACCACCACCTGCACCCGCATTGATGATCAGACTATCGTTGCGGGTCATAACTGTTGCTCCGCCTTCGGCAGCTATTATTACATTGTCATTCAATGTGTTCAGACTTCGAACAACGGTGTTGTCGGAAATCTTTTGTGAAGTTACGCCATCATCCGCAATGCTTAAGGTTACGTCACCTATTGTCCCGCCGCCGGATAGTCCATCGGTTGCCTGTACGGAAGTAATATCGCCAGTTCCAACACCCACAGCATTAATCGTAAGGGTGTTCCCGGATTCAGAAATGCTGATATTATTTCCCGCAGCCAGTTGTATGGCTTCCGTTTTGCCGTTCAGACTTCTAACTGCAATTCCGGCAGCAAGCTTTTCAGAAGTAATACTGCTATCTACAACGGAGTTTGAAATAAAGCTATAAGGTGTTGTTGTAAGATCTGTTCTTGGCGTTAACTCAGGATCATTTCCAATTTTTATGCCAAGAAAATAGGGAATCTCGAAGTCGGCGGTGATTGGCACAACGGTGCCTAACAAGGCATTGACAAGGCCTGCTGTAATGTTGACAGTTTGATTCTCCTGCCAAACCAAGTTGCCGTTTTCTTTTGCGTCGTATAAAGCAAATGTAAGATTGTAATTACCATCTGTTATTGGATTGCCATCGGGGTCGGTTAGCAACCCTTGATAACTGATCGTTTGTGGAGTTTGTGCGACCAGACTTGAGTTAAGCACCGCCGAAATAAAAACAATAAAGACTATGCAGTTAAGAACAAAAATACGCATTGTACCCTCCGCCAACTTTGTATAAAATGTTATTGTTCAATTGGAAGTGTTATTAGGTAGCATATCAAAAAAGAGTGAGGGCGACAACACATTCTCTCAATTATTATCGGGAAGTACTGTCGCTGGTATAGATACGGGTCTAATGACGAAGGGAATGGGACCTTTACTTGTTCTTAACATAAATAAGCTTAAAACGTCCTTTGCTGCTTTCGCGTGATTCGATCTCAAACTTCTTTAGTGACTTGATAAGCGGAGTGAGTTTTTGATAGCCATAGTTGCGTGAATCAAAGTTTGGTTGCTTTTTTTGCAACAGGTTGCCAACGTCGCCGAGAAAGGCCCAACCGTCGTCATCGGCAAGATCGTCTATCGTACTTGTGATAAGCTTGAGTACCTGCGGCGTGATTTCGGCAACCGTAGACTTTTTGGTCGGCTTACTTTTTGTCGATTTTGCTTCATTCTCATCAGGCTGTTTTTTGAGGATTTCGATGTAGATAAAGCGATCGCATGCTACAATAAATGGATTGGGTGTCTTTTTCTCGCCTATTCCAATAACGTTCATTCCGGCTTCGCGTAGTCTTGTTGCAAGTCTGGTGAAATCGCTATCGCTGGAAACCAGGCAAAATCCATTGACTTTATTCGAATAAAGGATGTCCATTGCATCGATAATCATTGCGGAATCAGTAGCATTTTTACCGGTGGTATAGCCATATTGTTGAATCGGTGTAATTGCATTTTCGAGCAGCACTTTTTTCCACTTGGACAGCTTGGGATTCGTCCAGTCTCCGTAGATGCGTTTAATGGTGGGATTCCCATACTTTGCAATCTCCTCCATCATTTCTTTAACATATGCTGCGGGGATGTTGTCGCCATCGATTAGAACAGCAAGATTCATATCCATATAAAAGGTTTCCTCTCCCGAGAAGCTGAGGTGAATTGTCATTTGGCGTAGTGCTGGACAATGTGGCAATATTGTGATGTCTATGCAAGTAGTGCTTGGGTTATTATCATTTAAATCAGCGCCGGAATTGCAACATTCCGGAAGAATTCCTGCGTAATTATTCTTATGTTTATATATCGTCAATGGATTTTGTATATTCCCAAAGATAGGATCGTATTAACATACTTATTGAAACTGAAACACATAGAAGGAGAGATTCATGCCTACTGGTTTTTCACTGAAACAACATAACATCGAAGTGACGAACATTGTTAGAAACGCCATGCCTGCAGTTTTATATCAGGAAGCAATTAAATATGAAAAAGAAGCCGCTATCGCAGATTCCGGTGCGTTGATGGTGCGCTCCGGAAAAAAAACCGGTCGTAGCCCAACAGATAAGCGCGTGGTAGAGCATATTGACTCTCAGAAAAACATCTGGTGGGGATCGGTCAATATACCGATCGACGAACATACATTCGAGACTATTCGTGAAAGAGCTCTGGACTATCTGAACTTGCAGGAAAAAATCTATGTCGTCGATGGTTTTGCTGGTTGGGATCCCCAGACTCGTATCAAAGTAAGAATTATTTGTACCCGCCCTTATCACGCGTTGTTTATGTGGAATATGTTGATTCGACCAACAACAGAAGAGTTAAAAGAATTCGGTGACCCGGATTATACTGTTTTTAATGCCGGTCAGTTTCCAGCAAACCGTTATACGACTGGAATGACATCCAAGACCAGCGTTGATTTGTCTTTCGAGCGTGGTGAAATTGTTATTTTGGGAACAGAGTACGCAGGCGAAATGAAAAAGGGAATCTTTAGCGTGATGAACTATATCATGCCTGATAAGAATATTCTCTCTATGCACTGCTCTGCCAATGAAGGAGATAGCGGAGATGTTTCGCTTTTCTTTGGATTGTCCGGAACAGGTAAAACGACTCTCTCTGCTGATGAGCGCCGCAAATTGATCGGCGATGATGAGCATTGCTGGACCGATACCGGTGTCAATAACATCGAGGGCGGTTGTTACGCCAAAGCCATCGATCTTTCCGAGGAAAAGGAGCCGGAGATTTATCAGGCCATCAAATTTGGTACGGTTCTGGAAAATGTGCGATATGATGAGCGTTCACATCACGTAGATTACCACGACGTCTCGATTACTCAAAATACCCGTGCCTCCTATCCAATCGACTATATACCAAATGCGAAGATTCCTTGCATTGGCGGACATCCAAAGAACGTTATTTTGCTCACGTGTGATGCCTTTGGAGTGTTGCCCCCTGTTAGTAAGCTGACTCCGGATCAGGCAATGTATCACTTTATTAGTGGCTACACTGCCAAGGTTGCCGGAACTGAAATGGGTGTAACCGAACCGGAAGCAACGTTTTCGGCTTGCTTTGGAGCAGCATTTATGGTTTGGCATCCGAGCAAGTATGCAGAGCTTCTTGCGCAAAAGATGGAGAAGCATGGCAGTACGGCATGGTTGGTGAATACCGGCTGGACTGGCGGGCCGCATGGAGTTGGTTCACGCATTAAGTTACGCTATACACGTGCTATTATCGATGCAATTCACGACGGTACTCTTGCCAGCGTTGAGACCGCAATTGACCCGATTTTTAGTCTTGCTGTTCCGACATCCTGCCCGAACGTTCCTGATGAGATACTTATTCCGAAGAACACCTGGACCAATTCTTCTGACTATGACAGTCAGGCGAAGAAGCTCGCAGAGTTGTTCAATAATAACTTTGAGGAATTTAAGGAAGGTTGTAGCCAGTCTATTATTGATGCCGGACCTAAAGGCTAAAATTGCCTGTTGTAAACTTAAAGAAGCCGCACGTTAATCGATTAACGTGCGGCTTCTTTATTTTATTTTAAATGTTCTTCCTGCTTATCTGGTCGTTGCCAATCGAAATGCTGCCATTTCCTGGGCATTACGCACCAACAAAATGTCGTCTACCAAAACCGGGTGATTCCACGTCTTACCACTAATTGCCGGCACTTCAGCCAGCTGATTCCATTTCTCGGGAGTTGCGGAAGCCAGAGCAAGCTTACCCTTTTCGGAAATAATGACCAACAGATCTTGCTGAGGAAGCAGAAAGAGTTGGCCACTGCCATAGCGACCACCTTTCCAAACTCGCTTACCATCTTTTAAATCCATACAGGCTAAAATACGTCCATCAATCCCATAGGCATAACCTTCATGAATGACGAAGTCGCTGAAATAAGGTTTTAAACGAATGGAGGTATACACTTCTTTTGTTGTCCAGCTGCCCGAGTTTTGTATAATGTTAATGCGCCTTAAGCCGCTCCCCTGATTGACGCTTATCATCACATCGCCATCACTGGTGATGGCCGGCTGGACAATTGGATAACCGTCCCAGTCGTGTTTCCACAGAAGCTTTCCGCTACCCGGATTTACGCTAACGAGTCCATCCCCATTAAGTTGAAGAATTTGTCGTACGCCGTCAATGCTTGCCAAATGCGGTGAGCTATAGCCACCGCCGCCTTTCGGACCGTTCCAGATGACCTCACCACTAAGCATATCGTATGCAATGATCGCTCCGGAAGCTGCTACATAAACAGTGCTATCGATGACCAAAGGAGAGCCCGAATAACCCCAAGTGGGTGTTTTTGTCCCGGTGTCATCGCTCGCATTACGAGTCCAGATCTGCTTTCCGGTTGCGGCATTTAGCGCATTTACGATGCCCGTTGCACCTAGCGTAAATACGCGTCCGGAATGAAGCGTTGGTGTTCCGCGTGGCCCGGCTCCGGCATTGGATTCCCAAAAACGAACGTTGTCTCCATAGCGCCAGACAGGGTCACCTGAACTAAGCCTGTAGCAGGAAACCATTTCTTCTTCGCCACGTTGTTCCTGAGTAAAAAACACATCGCCTTGCGCTGCAAATGAAGACCAGCCGGGACCGATCTCTTGTCGCCATATCTCCACAGGTGGATTCGATTGCCAGTCGGTTGAGATGATCTTGTCTGTAATGACTCCATCGCGGTTTGTGCCACGGTAGCCGGCCCACTTAACTAGGGTGCTATCTGTTATGGCGGCATTTGCCTTCGCCATATGCTCCGCTGAACCTGCAATCAATCTGTCTTCCCGCGTTTCGGACCAGCGCCATGCAAAGTCGTGTTCTAAATCGCTGGTAAAGCCACCCGTTTGCACCAACGCCCAAAACAAACAAGGTAGGAAAATAGCTGCGGCCATGGTTGCCCAACGCATGTTCCCACTAAAACGATCGCTAAAATAAGCCCATAGAACGAAGGATAGCGAAAGTAGTGGAATTGCATAGATTGGAAACATCATTCCCATCATTCCGGTTGCAACTGAAGCATGAAGTAAAAAGGGGGTTGTTACCATTGCAACGATCATGAGCAGCGCGCCGACCAGGCGCTCTTTCTTTTCAGCCTTGCTAAAAAAGGCCCACCATATGAGTATTAGGGCTCCGGCGAGCAGTCCGCCCATAATACCGATTGGTAAAGCCTCAGGGTAGACCATGGGAACAATAAATCTTAAAACCCACTGAGTGGCAACGATTGCAATCGCCGGCCAAAGACGAAGAGATGTTTGATTAGAAGAGGTATTGGTGTTCATAAGATGTTCCTGTTTCATAAATAGGATGTAGTTTCATTCGCTTAGCTTACGGGATCTCGATGGCTATGTTACTGTTAAAATATCGAAATCTGCCGAACCCGAATTTCTTGTACGAATTGGTAGATGAATTCGGTTTACATTTTAATAAAATGTAGTGAATTTTCTATGATTTAACAATTTCTATGGTGGGATTGCGGACATTGGTTAATTGGATGGACACATCATGGAATCGGCCTGCCAATGGCTATCGTGCAAGGCACAACACCTTTTGGCAGGCTTTTTTCCGTTAAGTCTGTTTTTCGAAAACAAAGGCTCTGTTGCGGAAAATCGTGGAGTTTGGAAAATAGCCGCAATCCTTATAGAACAACATTTTAAAGCCAAGCCTTTCGGCGGTTGCTATGATGTCGGCGTCTACAATTCCCCATTGCCAGATGTGGTGCACATCCCGCCACGGACGATTATGGTGGGGGTGAATGTCATTAATTTTATCAAAAAGAGTGGCATAAACCGGATTGCCCAATGCTCCCGGAACAGTATTCAGATATGTTTCCGGGCCCAGATCCAGAAGGCGTGTCGTTTCCTGCCCTGGCCACTGCTGGTTTAAGATTACCAAATAGCGGGTTCTGTCGGCATACATCTCCATAACGTCATCCCAATGTGGATTCACCTGATGTAAAAGCACATCAAACATAAATACTGCATCTACTTTCCCAACTTGTTGTGCGACGAGCGGGTTTCCAAAATTGCCTTCAATGCACTGTAAGTTGCTTAGCTGATCTGCTGCTGCTTTTACTCTATCGTTAAAATGTGTGTCTACCAGACATGCCCGTTCTACATGATGTTTGCGAAGGGCATACAAGGTATAAGCGCCATCGACCCCCCAGACGCCACCTAGATCGGCAAAAGACTTCGCTCCGGGTGAACAGCGAGAAAATACATAGTCGATGATCTCTGCTTTATCATAGTTGAATTTTATCGTTTTGCCCTGTTGCGGCAGAATGGCGGCGTTCTGAATGTCGGTGGTGATCATCTCACTCTCCCTGAGTAAAAAAATGTGATTGGTAATCGTTTGTATGCAAACGTTCGAATCGATGACCGAGTCAATCCGGTCTAAAAGCGTATTTCAAATTTTATTGGTATCGTTAGTATCGGTTCAGCGACAGTTTAGTTTAATGAAGGTCTGATTTTTATACTGTTTTTGGGTGAGATATTCAAATGGTAGCCAAACTCCTCGGATTAGAAAGGATGCAGCCTATGTAATGATGAGTCGATAATAGAGGTTATGCGTACTGGGACCTCCCCACATTTCTTGTATGCCAAAACCCGGTGCTTAGAGAAAGCGCTTTGCAAGATTGTCAAGCTGCGGGGCTTGTGAGGATTAACCCCTTGAAGGAGTTTGCACGACATTGCTGAACTCAATCACACTGAAGATTTCAATCCTTTGTTCGCATTATCAGCAATATCGCGGATGTAGCAGGGAGCGTAATATTTCCCTCTGTTAAATCGTACGTTGCTTCTGTTAAAACGTTTTTTGCTGAGCTGAATTTTTTTAGAATTTCGCTATAGGGAGTAAGGTCTACAATTTTGTCTTTCGTGTTCTTATTAAAGATGGACATGGTGGTTGTGGTTTCGTCGTGTCTAAAAAATACGTACACCTCATTTCGCGGAGCGAAGTGTGTGAGTTTGCCATTGTGCAAAACTTTGGTGTTTTTTCTGAAGTGTATCAGCTTACGCATAAAAGCTTTTATATTGCGTTGTTCCTCTGTAAGACCAGCTCCTGTAAAGGCATTTATGCTGTCGTTCTTCCAGCCACCCGGCATGTCTGCGCGAATAAGAGAGTGATCGCGCGGGATTTCTGTATTACTCATTAGAACTTCAGTACCGTAAAAAATCTGCGGTATGCCTCGTGTAGTGAATAAATAGATCATGCCCATTTTAAATAGGTTGATATTCTCATTTACCTGATTTATAAAACGTGGCATATCGTGATTGTCCAGAAAGACTACCAGATTGTACGGATCTGAGTACAAAAAATCGTTTGCCAACATCTCGTAGACCGGGTTAAATGTATTGGAATATGGTCTGGCTTCACCGTTTAGCGATGATATGAGAGCGCTTTGCAGTGGAAAGTCCATTAGTGAGGGCAAAAACGATTCAATGCCTCCATTGTTCGGCACGCCAGCCTGCCATCGTGAAACAATGATCGGGTTTTCAGACCACTCTTCTCCGACAATATTGAAGTTCGGATATTCTTCCATCACTCGCCGGGACCACGTTGCCATAAAGTCGGCATCCGGGTAGGGATAGGTATCTTGCCTCACCCCGCCGATATTCGCGTATTCAATCCACCAAATTGAATTCTGAATAAGATAGTTCGCCAGCAAGGGGTTTTTCTGATTTAAGTCCGGCATAATTGTATCGAACCATCCATCAGTATGCATTTGTTTATCTATATCTGACGCATATGGATCGGTAATGGTCGTGCGCTTGTGAGTAGAGTATGGCTTCTTTTCACTACCCTGATAGTTATACCAATCACTCGTTGGCTCATCGCCAGTCCACCAATGAAACAGTCCACAGTGATTGGCAATCATATCCATAACCAGCAGAATTCCACGCTTTTTTGCCTCGGCCGATAGTCTCTTATAGTCTGCATTTGAACCAAAACGTTCATCTACCTTATAGTAGTTTGTTGTTGCATAGCCGTGGTAGGAATAGCGCTCCATATTGTTCTCGAGTAGTGGATTCAGCCATAGCGCGGTAAATCCCATATCCTGAATATAATCGAGATGATCAATCAATCCCTGGATATCTCCACCGTGCCTGCCACCTTTATTGGTTCGATCCGACTTTTCGCGCATCCATTGAACGGTGTCATTCGATTCATCGCCATTGGCAAATCTATCAGGTGTCACAAGATACATAATGTCTTTATTTGAAAACCCGCGGCGCAGTTTAGACTGTTTGTCTCGTGCTAGCAGTTGATAGGAATATGAAAAAACGGTGTTTTGCTCATTGTCCTTGAATTCAATCGGAAACGTTCCGGGTTTAACGTCTTTCTCAAGCTTTATATTTAGAAAGAGATAGTTGGGGTTTTCAACCATCGCTACGTTTTCCAGAGTAACACCTTCGTAGCTAAGTGAGGGGGTTAAGCCGTTAATTTTTTTGCCATGAACCAGCAGTTGCAGTTGGGAACTTGTCATTCCTGCCCACCAAAAGGGCGGCTCTATTTTATCTATAATGGGCTTTTCTTGGGCAGCACAAATTGGCAGTATAGCATAAGCGAACAGCAGAATTAAGGCACTAACTCTTCCGGTCATTCCAGATGGCATTTTTACGTCTCCTTGAATGTTTTCTATCTGCATAAGATTAACGATGTATTGTCAAAATGAAAAGGGGTAGTGCAAGAATTGGGAAATTGGGGTTAGGGAACATGTGAAAGTTTAAGTGCGAGCTACCTCATCCAGAGTGCTTACTGTTTCCATTGTCGTCGAATCATTGTCGAGGGAAGCAGAATAGGCATGAAATGAGACATTGCCTTGGTCGATTGGCAGCGCTTTTGTCAATGCCCGAATTGCAGACCTGTTAATTCCGCCACCGATTACAATTTCTATTTGCCTGTTCGAAGCTTCTATGAGGCGTGAGAGTTTTTGCTTGCCTTTGGTAGCCGGTTGGCGCCCTTGCCAATTGGTGCCGCTTGTTAGAACCCGGTCTACCCCAAAGTCAATCAGAATTTGCAGTGCTTCGAAGGCGTCCGGTGTAGCATCAAACGCTCGATGGAAAGTTGTCGTGAGATTGTTTTTCCGACTTAGATTAACGAGGATATCGAGAGCCGGTAAGCTGAGACGGAAATCTGTTTTCTGCAGGACCCCAAATACAACGCCGTCTGCTCTGATTGCTGCGGCCATCTCAATTTGTTGTTTCATTAGGGTCAGCTCACTGGTTGAATAGCAGAAGTTGTCGGCTCGTGGACGAATCATGACCATCAGCCCCGGACGGTCTTTAAAAGCTTTGCGAGCTTCAGAAATATGCTCTTTGCCGGGCGTTAATCCATCTAAATGCATGGCCGCACAAAGCTCAACACGCGCGGCTCCACCGTAGTAAGCAGCCGATACGGCATCATATACGCTCTGAGGACCATCACAGTTTATGCAGATTTCAAGGTCAACTTTCATTATACTCTTTCTGAATATCTGAATTAGTAATTCCATCAAAGATAAAAAATATGAGTTGTTTGGAATAATGCAATTAATCACATGGATTTTTAAGGGAACTGCTTACTTGTTGTGGATTAGTAAAGAATTATGTAAAAACTTAAACCTCATCAAATTCAGTTGTTCATTTGGTGCTGTTTTTACGTAAGATTGACCACCTCTTTGGATAGGTTCTCGGGATGGGGATTTACCCACAAAAAAATTCATCCGTTTGCTGGACGATACTTATGGTCTTTTGAAATAGACTCTAAGCCCTCCTGCACCAATTTGAATCGGATAAGAACGAGAGGTTTAAAAACTCTTGAAAATTTCCTGCCTGGCTATATGCAACGTACGCGGAACCTCATGGCTAATGCTTCTTCAAGCATTGTTATATTCTTTCCACTTCTCATTTGGCGGCAACTTTGTTTTTGCTCAAACAATTGTTCAAGAGTCTGATAACCGTGGAAGAGAAGCCGGCGTTCCTTTTATAACGACCTTTGATGCGAAAGTGTATGGTGGCGATCAACAAAATTGGGACATAATTCAGGATGAGCGTGGCATTATGTATGTCGCCAATCAGTTTTGCCTTCTCGAATACGATGCTGTGGAGTGGAGGCAAATATATCCAGGATCAAAAATGTCGGTACGATCCCTGGCAAAAGATTCCTCTGGACGCATTTGGTTAGGTGCTGCGAAGGACTTTGGTTATCTGGCTGCCGATTCAACCGGCTCTTTGCAGTTACAGTCACAATTAGAACTTTTACCTGAGGAGCTACGTGTAACCGAGCAGCGCTGGTCAGTCGCGGTCACCTCAGAAGATATATATTTCTATACCGAGAATTTGATCCTTAGGTGGTCAGATAATGCAGAAATTGTAGCCATTCAATATCCTGTAGGCGGTATAGATAAGGCCTTTGTTATTGCAGATCAACTGTATCTTCGTCAGCCGGGTCTTGGGTTGCATAGACTGGAAGGAGATTCACTGGTCTCTATTCCGGGTGGAGAACAGTTTGCTGATATCAAGGCTCTCTTCGTACTGCCGCATCCCCAAAGCAATGTAAATCCTGCTACAAAACAGTTCTTGGTTGGGACTCCCCGCAATGGTCTTTTTGAATACGACGGCGTTAATTTTCGCCGCTTTCAAACTGAGGCAGATGCCTATCTGGCAGAGAATGATCTTATTTGTGGCGTAGTTCTTCCTAATGGTGATTTCGTATTTGGAACGCGTCACGGAGGGATAGTCAGCACCGACCACCTTGGAGAGCTGTTGCTTATCCGGAACAAAGAGAACGGGCTTCCAAACAATACTGTTTACAATTTGTATTCCGATCGTGAAGGGGGACTTTGGCTGGCTTTGAATAAGGGGCTGGCAAAGATTGAATTAAATAGCCCATTAACCGGTTACGACATGACCCCATCGTTAAAAAGTGGAGTTACCGGGATGGTGCGGCATCGGGGAAAGTTATACGTGTCAACTGCTGAAGGAGTCTTTTGGTTGGAGCCTGGGCAGTCTGGTGCACTCCCGAAGTTCATGCCTGTTGAAGGAAAGGAGAACCTTTGTGGTGTTTTGCTTTCTGTCGAAAGCCAGTTGTTTGTGGTAAGTGTATCAGGCCTTTATGTAATCGAGGATTATCGTGCTCGCATGTTTTACCCGCGAGATAAAGTTCATATTCTCTGGGTTTACCGTTCGAGATTCGATTCAAGTCGGGTTTATCTGGGACTGCGAGGTGGATTGGCCTGGATGCAGAAAATCGATGGAAAATGGACATTTAGTGATCCGATTCCGAGAATAAGTGAGATTGTCGAAGGAATAGCCGAAGAGAGTGCGAATGTACTGTGGTTAACCACTCGTTACGGCACGGCGACCCGGGTTAGTGCACCCTTTGCCCGGAAGCCCTTCCATGCCGATTCCGGAGAGATCGTTATTGAAAAATTTAATGAGACACACGGGCTTGGTAAGAGCTGGGTTGAAGGAACGCTTATCCGGGATAAGTTGTTGTTTGTAACGCACAACGGGCTGAGGCGATTTGATCAGGACAGTCGCACATTTCTACCCGAACCCATTTTTAACGGGCTCTTTACTGATTCTTCTCGTGTTTTGAGCGGTAAATTCTTTGACCTCGACAATCGGGGGCGGCTCTGGACAGCGCGATCCGGATCCGAAATCGGCATGGCTGCTATCGGTGAGGACGGCAAATACAAATGGAATCCCGAGCCTTTTCACCGGATAGAAGATTTTGGAGAAGTCTGGATTTTCTATATCGATGAGAAGGTCCCGGGCGTTTACTGGTTTGGCGGTGCGGATGGTGTTATGCGTTATGATGACTCCATTGCGAAGAATTATAGTACCCGTTATCCAGCCTTGATTCGGCGGCTTATCGTGAATGGAGATTCAATCTTATATGATGGGGCTGAGATCGACGGTAGTGATGGCATTAAATCACTCACCTTGTCGTATGAGGACAATACGATACGATTGGATTTTGCTGCACCCTATTTCGACAAAAATGAATCGAATGAATACCAATTCTTTCTTGAGGGCTTTGACAGCGATTGGTCGCATTGGACGCATGAAACTATGGTAGACTATCGACAATTGCCCGAAGGTCGCTACACGTTTCATGTTCGTGCCAGAAACGTTTATAAACAGGACGGCCAGGAGACACAGTTTCGATTTGAAATTCAGCCACCCTGGTATCGTAGCTGGTGGAGTTATATGCTCTATGCATGCCTCTTGCTAGGTTTTTTCTACTTTTTAAGACGATATGAAATGAGCCGCCAGCGCTTTAAATATCAGGCTGAACTGGAGAAGGTAGAAAGTGAGAAACTAAAAGAATTGGATACGATAAAATCGGATTTCTTTGCCAATATTTCGCATGAATTTCGGACACCCTTGACGCTGATTCTGGGGCCCGCTGAACAATTGGTGGAAGAAAATAATGGCTCTGTACAAAAAAAAGCCAACTTGATTCGTCGCAATGCTCAACGACTTCTGCAATTGACAAATCAAATACAAGACCTGTCCAAACTTGAGAGTGGTGGGCTACCGCTAAAGGTTCGGCAAGGAGACTTTGTCGCTTTCCTAAAGGGTCTGACGATGTCTTTTGAATCGCTTGCTGCGAACAAGCAGATAGATTTGCGCTTTGATTCTAATAACCCACAGAGCGTAAATTATTTTGATCAGGATAAAATCGAGAAAATTTTTTCTAACCTATTATCGAATGCGCTAAAATTTACTCAACAAGGCGGTATAATTGAGGTGCTTGTTGCGCCTGTAAACTGTCGACCGAAATCGAATACTGTTAAAAATATGCAGAGGAAAGATACTTCATCTGCCGGTTGTGCAGTGTGCCTCAACGGTCATTCTGTAGATAGAGAACGCATGAATATGGAGCGGGCGCAGTGTGTTGAGGTGACAATTCGCGATACCGGCGAGGGTATATCGAGTATAAGTCTGCCTTATATTTTTGATCGTTTTTACCAGGCCAACAGTTCCAGTCGCCGAATTCACGGAGGAACGGGGATCGGCTTGGCGCTTGCTAAGGAACTGATTGAGTTACATTACGGAAGTATTGTCGTTGAAAGCACGGAAGGTGTCGGGTCCGCATTCAAAATAATCCTGCCGCTTGGGAAAGGGCATCTGAAACACGAGCAGTTTGCGGAAGTTCTCCCGAAAAAAGTTACTAAATTAGCAGATAATGCAAATAAAAATATCCGACTGCAGGAGCGACAATCGAGTTCTGCCAACAATGGTGAGCTAGAGCGACAAAATGCACGATTTAATAAAAATGGCAGCAGCCCTCAAATTCTGATCGTCGAAGATAATCACGATGTGCGTGCTTATATCCGTGAACAGCTTGAAAAAAACTATGGCATTTTGGAAGCTGAAGACGGTCGGGCCGGCCTCGAACTGGCGCTTAAGGCAATGCCGGACTTGATAATCAGCGACGTAATGATGCCGAAGATGGACGGATACGCTCTATGCCGTAACCTGAAATCTGATCCTCGAACCAGCCATATTCCGATTGTGCTATTAACTGCAAAAGCGGGAGATGAAGAAACGGTGGCCGGTTTTGAAACCGGTGCCGATGCCTATGTCCTGAAGCCCTTCCGCCATAAAGAGCTGGTTCTTCAGGTGCGCAACATGATTCAGGTTCGCCAGGCGATGCGCCGACGTTTTCGTTCAGTAACAATTATTAAGCCTGACGAAGTGGCTACCAACTCTGTTGATCTTGGTTTTCTTGAACAGGTCGTGGCAGCTATCGAAGCCAACATTGATAAGGAGCAGTATAACGTCGAGGCGTTGGCAGGGCAGGTAGCGCTAAGCGTTTCCCAGCTCAATCGCAAACTTAAAGCGCTTACCGGGCAGCCTGCCGGGCAAATGCTGCGACGCATGCGCCTGCAGCGTGGTGCTGAGTTGCTCATAGAGAAGACAGACCGTACCGTTGCGGAAGTTTGTTACGCGGTTGGATTTAGCGACCAGGCTAACTTTACACGTAGCTTCAAAAAGCTTTTTGGCAGTTCTCCATCAGAGTATCGAAAGAGCAGAAAAACCTCCTGATCTTGCCTGTAATCTTATAACCTGCAAGAATAATAGTTCCTACCCGCAAAATGCGCAAAAATGACCAGCTTTTGCGCAGAATCGCCAAGATTTTGCCTGGAGTAATTGCTTATTCTATGGCTGAAAGCAGAGAGCCAGGTGGCGATAAGGTTTACGAAGCCCATCTTGTCTCTGCTGTTCGGGATGATTTTCAACTTCATACATTTTGCATTATTCGGGTGCCTCTCTGGGATGGGGCATCCTCAACTCATGGCGCTTGGGGGATACCTTCGCCACATCTATTCATCGTTCCATGAAAGGAATGATCTATGAAACAATTCATACGAATTTGGATGCTTTTATGTTTTATGTTAGCCTGCCTTGCCGGCTCTGCCTTTGCGCAGAATCTCGACAATCAAGGCAAAGAGTTTTTCATGGCTTTTTTGCCAAATCTATTGACACCAACAATTGAAATACATTTAACCAGTAGTTCTACAACAAATGTAACGGTTGAATATCCGGCAAACGCCCCGACATTTAGCTCGACTGTTTCTGTTGCACCGGGTGCAATTACCATTGTTACGCTTCCGAATACCGCTAGTCAATCCTGGTCACCCGGTATAGTACAAAACAATTTGGTACGGGCTTTTTCAAGTGAAGAGTTTGTCGCATACATGATTAATGTTTCGGGGTTTACTTCTGATGCTGCATTAGCATTACCGACGGATACCTACAACACCGAGTTTTTTATCAATACGTATGATGTTGCTAATCATGGTTCCGATGCCAGTGAATTTGCTCTTGTTGCTGCTTTTGATAACACAACCGTAACTGTCACACCTAAATCTACTCTTGTTGGTGGCTTTGTTGCTAACACACCGTTCGATATTACGCTTAATAAGGGACAGGGTTTTCTGGGACAGGCATTTACGAGAGGACCAGCAGGAGACTTGACCGGCTCACTTGTCACTTCTGATAGACCTATATCTGTAACCAATGGTAACCGATGTACGAATATTCCCTCAAATGTGTTTGCCTGCGATCATATTTTTGAAGTTGCACAGCCAACCCAAACTTGGGGGAAAAGAGTTATGGTTAGAGACTTTCCTCATACTCCGAATGGCGCAGTCTATCGTATTCTGGCGTCTGTAAACAACACCTCTGTTTTACAGAATGGAACTCTTGTTGCAACATTAAACCGCGGAGAATCTTATGATACGGGACAGCTACCCGGAACTCATGAATTCTCTTCCAATAATGCTATTTTTGTAACGCAATATATGCCAGGAATTTCAGCTAATAATACCACTGGCGACCCGGCAATGGGGAACATGGTTCCAACAGAGCAATATCAGGATGAGTTTACATTCTCAACTGTCGGTGGCACTCAGTTTTCACAACATGGGCTTAATATAATTGCCGAGAATGGTGACGTTGGAGTTTTGACGCTTGATGGTGTTGTCATTCCAGCCAGCGAATACACAGCTATTGGAACAACGGGATATTCAAGTGCAAGTGTGACATTAACGGAAGGCACGCACACAACAACCTCTCCCGGAGGGCATAGCATTACGGTATATGGAACCAATAATGCTGATTCTTATCTCTACCCAGCCGGTGGTTTTGCCAATTTTATCAATCCGGTTGGAGATCCATATCTTCCGGTATGTTCTATCGATATCAGTAGTAATAGCGCAACAGGCAGTGCGACCGACAATACGCCATCTGAAGATTTGAACGGTAACCACGAGCTTGATGCCGGTGAAGATACAAACAACAATGGAGTCATTGATAAGGACACTGGAATCTTTCTTGTTGAGCTACGAGATGGTAGTGAGAATGTAGAGTTAGTCGTAACTCCCTTTGAACCAGGTGATGGCAGCGTTAGCTATACCGTAAACCAAATAGATCCTTTATTACCGGGAAGCGGCACTATCCGCGTTATAGACGGAGCCGGTAATTTTTGTGAAGAGCCGGTTGAATTCAGTGGTGAGCCGGTTGTAACAGACGATACAGATCCGCTCTGCGAAATCATCGGTGTCGATCCCGGACCGCCGGTAGTGCTGTCCGTAATGCTGCAGGATACCGAGAGCGGTATCTCCCATGTAAACGTGCTGCGTGATAAGAACGCCGACGTTGTGGTGCCGTCCTTCACACCGGGAACCAATGAAGCCATCGTGGTTACCGCAACAAAGATCAATCCGAACAAAGGCTCCAATGTGGTTTTGGAAGTCTTCGACATGCAGGGCAACAGCACCATTTGTGATCCGGTGTATACGACGCTGTCTACCATTGCTCCGCAGGACTTCCAGCTTGAGCAAAACTATCCAAACCCGTTCAACCCGACCACAACCATTCGCTTTGGTGTTGCTGCAGAGCAGACCTTTGTTTCGCTTAAGGTGTATGACATTAGTGGACGCGAGGTGCGCACGTTGATCAACGAGCAGGTGAGTGCCGGTCAGTTCGCCATTGAGTGGGATGGTAAGAATAACAGCGGACAAGAAGTCGCCGGTGGGATATATCTCTACCGTCTGACGGCAGGAAACTTTGTTCAGACCCGCAAGATGACCTTTTTGAAATAAGCTATATTAGACTGGAGCAGTTTTCAAAACTGCTCCAGTCTTTCTACAAAACTGCTCCAGTCTTTCTACAAAACTGCTCCAGTCTTTCTACAAAACTGCTCCAGTCTTATCTTTTAATACTGTGAAGCATAGAATGGCCCGACTCTTGGGGGAGACGGGCCATTTCTTTTACAACCAATATATAGGCAGAAAATAGCGACTTCAGAATAGCATGGAAGTGCTGTTGATGCAGATATCGATTTCTGGGTGGACGCTCAAATAAGGCCATACATCAGCTAGGGCGAATCACTTTGAACAAAAAATTGGTGCTCATGTTCTATTAACTTTCCTGCTTTTAATCCTCTCTCAATAAATTTGGTAAAATGAAGCTGAGCATCTTGTAATAACATTGTGCCTTTCAATTTCTGGTCGAGTATGCCATTGGCCTTTCTATCCTGAAATGTATTAATACTATGTCGGGTAACAATTCGTTTGTCCACAATAGTGAATTCATTGAAGATTTCACCGCTTTCCAGAGAAAAAGTCACAATCTCAAGATCAAATAAAATAGAATACTCGCGATAATAATCAGCCCGCCTTTCGATTTGTATAAGCTTGTTCTCTTTTATCAACCTATCGAGACAATAGTCGTATATATCCTGAGCTTTGGTCAATTCGATACTGCCCAATTGAATTTGGTCTATGATGCGATCTTGATCCAGATCCACGGCCAGGAACGATCTTCCGATCAACTCGTTTCGAGATTCTTCTTCTACGGATGATATAATGGTGCGAATGCGGTATTTTTCGCCATTGTAGACAAAATGGTGCATGCCGGCCCGCTTAATTTGTTTGGAGCTTGAGCAGGAAAAGGAAAAGGATGTGAAAATGAATGCTAAAGAGAGAACTATGGGGGGCCACTTAAAGAGTTGAAGAACTCTTCGGAAAATGTGCCTGGCAGGTTTCATTCTCTATCCCGGGATATGGGTTATGGAATCGTCTCTGCAAAATTATGGGCTTCTTTAGGTAATATATCAGTAAAATGGGAAAAGAACAGTCGTGTTGTGAAATGTTTTTTACTACTGAAAACCAACGCTAATTATATCATTCTTTTGCTATCTAAAATTATATTTGTAGATCCATCCGAAGGATTCTAAAGACTGCCTTGCCGCAAGTGCAGCAAGGCATATAAGTTTCAGAATAGTGTTCTTTGCAGATAGAAGTTACCCCATATCGTAAAAAAACTCTTCTTTTACAATTTTACCATCTTTAACGGTATAAAGACCAACTTCGCTCATTTGCCAGCGCTGACCACTTTCTTTGACAGTCACCTCGATCTCGAAGCCTACAATAAAGCGATCACCATGTGGCCAGGGGCCTGTCATTTCCATTGAGTGAACCTCATGGCTATTAATCCACCATTCATTTTTTCCTTTTACGGCTTCTTTGCCGTGAACTTCGCGCTCGACGCCTGGTGCTGCAACAGCTTCTATGCTGACAACATCATCAGAGAAAAGCGTTTCGATGGCTTCGATGCCCTTCCCTTCCTTACATAAAGCTACCATTTTGTTTGCAATGTCCATGGTACTCATATGCACTCCTTTTTTTATATGAATAGAATGTGAATTTGGGGAATTCAAACTAGTCTGATTAGATAGAGAATGCAAATAATTTATAGCGGAAGATTGCAAAAAAAGTTTCGGGAGAGTGGAGCAGTTTAAAGCAAAGTGGAGCAGTTTTTAAAACTGCTCCACTTTAAATCTATCTCATTAACCCAAATCAAATCGATCGAGCATCATCACTTTGTTCCAGGCAGCGACGAAGTCGTTTACGAAGCGCTCTCCGGAGTCGGAGCAGCCGTACACTTCAGCTAGTGCGCGAAGTTCAGAGTTCGATCCAAAGATCAGATCGGCACGAGTGCCAGACCATTTGACAGCTCCGGTTGTACGATCGCGCCCTTCGAATAATTCATCGTTCTCTGACGTCGCACTCCAAGTCGTGCTCATATCCAATAGGTTTACGAAGAAATCATTGGTAAGCGTTCCCGGTTTGTCTGTAAATATGCCATTTTTTGATCCATCTGTATTCGTATCAAGAACGCGCATGCCGCCAATCAAAACAGTCATTTCCGGAGCGGTCAGCGTCATCAATTGAGCTCTATCCACCAGCATCTCTTCTGCCGTTACGGAAAACTTTGCACGCTGGTAATTGCGGAAGCCATCTGCTGCCGGTTCCAATACGCTAAACGATTCAACGTCGGTTTGCTCCTGTGTTGCGTCGGTACGACCCGGCGTAAATGGAACATTAACGTTAATGCCGGCATTTTTTGCAGCCTGCTCAACTCCTACACAGCCACCCAGAACAATCAGGTCTGCCAATGAAACCTTTTTGTTGAAGTCATTCCGAATTCCTTCAAGAGTGCCCAATACTTTAGAAAGCTGAGCCGGGTTGTTCACTTCCCAGTCTTTTTGTGGAGCCAGGCGTATTCGGGCGCCGTTAGCACCACCACGCATATCGGAGCCGCGGAAAGTAGATGCGGATGCCCAGGCGGTCGAAACAAGTTGCGATACGGATAATCCGGAGGCTTGAATTTTACCTTTCAGTGAATTTATATCACCTGCATCGATTAGATCATGATCCGCTGCCGGAACCGGATCTTGCCAAATCAATTCTTCTGCCGGGACTTCTGTGCCCAGGTAGCGTGAGCGCGGACCCATGTCGCGGTGCGTGAGCTTGAACCAGGCTCTTGCAAAGGCATCTGCAAACTCTTCCGGGTTCTCGTGGAAACGCCGTGAAATTGGTTCATAAATCGGATCCATACGCATAGCCATGTCAGCAGTCGTCATGATAGGAGCATGTGTTTTGGAAGCATCGTGTGCGTCAGGAACAGTATCTGAACCGGCGCCACCTTTCGGTATCCACTGATTGGCACCAGCCGGACTTTTAGTCAGTTCCCACTCATAACCAAACAGCGTATCGAAGTAGCTGTTGTCCCACTTGGTCGGTGTCGGTGTCCAAGCACCTTCAATTCCACTGGTGATTGTGTCACCACCGATTCCGGTGCCATGCGAATTTTTCCAGCCAAGCCCCTGCTGTTCAATACTTGCGCCCTCCGGTTCGCGTCCAACATGTTTTTCCGGGCCAGCTCCATGGGCCTTACCGAAGGTATGTCCACCGGCAGTCAAGGCTACTGTTTCCTCGTCATTCATGGCCATACGGGCAAAGGTTTCACGAATATCACGTCCAGATGCGATTGGGTCGGGATTTCCATTGGGACCTTCCGGGTTTACATAAATCAAGCCCATCTGAACAGCAGCTAATGGGTTTTCCAGTTCACGATCTCCGCTGTAACGTTTGTCTCCCAGCCACTCAACCTCAGAGCCCCAGTAAATATCTTTTTCCGGTTCCCAAACGTCTGCACGTCCGCCGGCAAAGCCGAAAGTTTTAAATCCCATTGATTCAAGTGCACAGTTTCCAGCGAGTACCATCAGGTCAGCCCAGGAAATTTTTTTACCGTATTTCTGCTTTATCGGCCAAAGTAGCATGCGAGCTTTGTCCAGATTGCCATTGTCTGGCCAGCTGTTTAGAGGAGCGAAACGCTGCGTGCCGCTTCCTGCACCGCCGCGACCGTCACCCGTGCGATAGGTTCCCGCACTATGCCAGGCCATACGAATGAACAATGGCCCGTAATGGCCATAGTCGGCCGGCCACCATGGTTGAGAATCGGTCATAAGGTTGTAAATATCTTGCTTTAATTCTTTAAGGTCGAGGCTCTTAAATGCTTCAGCGTAGTCAAAATCTTCTCCCATCGGATTTGAAAGGGAGGAATGTTGGCGTAGAATATCCAGATTCAGCTGGTTTGGCCACCAGTCACGATTATTCGTTCCGTTACCTGCTGTGTGCTTGTCGACTCCGCCCGAAAATGGGCACTTTCCTTCGTCACTCATACGTTGGCTCCTTATATTTTTAGATACTCATGATTTTACCTAAACCAATATAAGAACTATACGATTGCCTGTCTAATAGGAATATCTGATTAAGCGATAGATTTAATTGATATTAGCAGAAAAACAGAAGGTTATGGAGTGGCTGTCTTTATCGTTTATATCAAACCAGTGAATTGCAACGCCATTTTAATTAACCCGACCAGAATGAGGACTATCGCGATATAGAATACTTTCTTGCTCTTTAATGCTTCATTTGCTCCTGCTTTATTTAAAAATAAAATTACAATGCCAGTTATTAGTGGAATCAGAGTATCAATTAGTGCAGCATAATGACCATGTCTTTAACTCCCGATTTTTGTTGTCTTCGGTGTCCATTATCTCAATATAGTTAGATTACACCAACCTAACCGAAATCCCTCGGGCCTATGTCTTCTAAAAGCTATCGAACCAGGACCATTTTGCGACTTTGGTCAAAGCTGGCGGATTGTAGTCGATAGAAATAAATGCCACCAGAGGCTTGAACGCCGAACTCGTCTTCCCCATCCCACTCAACACTGTAACTACCCGTTTCTTGCTGGTCATTGAGAAGAGTTTTGACTTGTCTGCCTAAAATATCGTAAATAGTCAGACTGAAATGAGCGGGTAATTTTACATAAAAACGAATTTGTGTCGATGGATTAAATGGATTCGGATAATTGGAATATAGTTCCGCAGCTTTTGGCAGTAGGGGAGAGGGGGAGTCAATAGAGGTCGACTGTTGAAATGTTTCCCAGTGTTTTACGAGAGATCGACTGGCATGCAGGTCTGCAAAGCCAAAATTGTGCTCAGCAAATGGTGCCAGAACGACATCGTTAAATGTATTGTGAATACCTCTTGCCGCCAAGCTGTCGAGAAGTTGAGTATTTCTGGCCAGATTAGTTGTAATATTTGAGTGGCCTGCAGTGATATGAAAACGCATCGATCGCAGGCTGTCCAACGTGGCTGAATCCGCTTCACTGACTATATTGGTAGCACTATGAAGCAACATGTAATTTACATTCCGAGGAACGCCAAATAATGGGCCGAGTAAATTATCATAATTTGAGTTTAGCCAGATTGGGTCATCAGGCGCAGCACCCGGAATTTCAGGGGCATCCAGATTATGCCACATAACCGTGCCGTCATAGCTGCCGACAGAGCTAAATATATCCGGGTTTTTCAAGCCTATAACGGTAGATGAATAACCGCCAAGCGAAAACCCATCAATACCACGATGTGTACGGATTGCAATTGTTCTGAATGTGGAATCAATATGGGGTATTAGATCATAAACTATATAGTCTTCAAAACGTCCGGTGCCGATTCCCGCGGCAGATGTGAGTGCAGGACTTAACATATTCACTGCACCCGAAATTACTCCATTATTACTACCGGTACTGGAGCAAACAAGTATAACATTTCCAATATGACTATTTTGAATCAACGTATCGGTTACACCTGCGAGGGTTAGAGTACGTCCGGGCATGTTGGGATTAAACCATTCGTATTCATGAAGCCTTAAAAAGTAGACTGTCGGATACGCCTCGGTGCTCGCGTCATAACCGGGCGGCAAATAGACGTAATAATGTTTTGTCTCTTCTAGAATGGGCGAATAGAAACTGTGCTGCTCGACCCGGCCATTTGTTTGTGCGGCAAGGGTGGACACCAGGAACAGCACGCTGCAAAGCAGTTCTGTTATTCTTTTCACGACAAAACTCCCGGTATAAAAACGACTTTTAATAACGGCCATTTGTATTTCTATTTGAAGAATACAGGTAAGACGTGAAGAACAATGTCTACCGAGAAATGAGCGACTATTGCCGCAATTAGGCTCCTTCGCCAATAGCACCAACCATAAAGAAACCCTACCGCTGTATTCCCCAAAACCGTACCGGTAATAGCAAATGGTGAGCCGGCTCCATAAGAAACAAGCTGCGGCAGATGAGCAGTGCCAAAGCCAATTGATGTGATCGCGATGACTGACCAGACCAGGACAGGTTGAACTTCTCCTTTGCTAAAGGCCTTCGATGCAATCCACACCAAAACTGTCATCAATCCTAACCTAAACCATACTTCTTCTGCAACCGCAGCGCCCACTGAGACCGCAAGGCCACCGAGTATGCCACGGTGTCCGAATGCAGGTAGTTCAGGTGGTAAGTATGGCGTACTGAAAACTCGAACAAGTAGTAACAGTGCTCCCAGAGCTAACCCGAGGATAGTTGCAAATACCACGTCATTTCGTAGTATCCTCCATGCTGTGGGTTGGTTAGCCAGGAATTGATCAATAAGTGGAATACCCAAGCCAACTTTGGGTCCAAGCCTAATACCGAGCCAGGTTAATGGTAGGGTAATGGCACATAGAAACAGGAGACTGGGAAGAAGGACCGAGCTAAGACTCTGCTCTGCGTTAATTCTGCCAAATGCCAGATTGATGAGTTGTGCCGCTATTGTAAGTACTAGTAGAATCGACAGTGGTGGAAACATGGAGCGTGCCGGAGTGGCAGGTTGGCGCGATTCAGTCGCTAGGGACTTTCGCGTTTGTCCAGTTTTGGTGCAATCGATTTGCGTCACGTGTCGTATTCCTAAGGTACAGGATCAATTTATAAAAAGGAGCGCCAGTTTTGTCAGACCAAATACTATGAATCCGATGGCAAGATAAATCCATTTTTTCCCGCTAAAGGGTTTATTGCCAGCTTTTTGTTTTGATAAAGCAAAAAAACGCCACCCAATAGTGGAATTAAAGCATCAATAGCTATACCATAGTTTATCATACTTTCCCCTGATGCCTACTCTGATCTTTAGCACATTAAAAGCGTTAATGAAATGGTTAAAAGCTGGCAACGAAGCTATGCCTCAATACACCAGTGTCAATTGGAAGGAGTTTATTGTAAAACCGTCAACTTCAATCCGCGGATCATCAAAATTGCCAACGAGAGGATCAAAATCATCCTGATTGTATGTCCAGTAATAGGAGTAGCCCAAATAGAGTCCCGGGCTTAGCTGGATGTCCAGCCCAAGCGACCATAAATTGAATTCATCTGCCGGGAAGCTGTTGGACTCAACAAAGGAACCATTTGACTTGGTTTTTGCATGTCGCGACCGACCCTCTTCAACAATAAAAACGCCTCCGGTTGCTAAAAGCCGTCTGGTTATTAATGCCTGCTTCAGCCGAAAGCCGCCAACGAAATACCCGATGTCGATATAGGTGTCGACCGAGCCTCCATTGCTTGTGGAACGGAATCCTCCTTCTTCTAAATACTGTCCATTCGACCACCCAAGCTCCAACTGCAGTTGAGTTCTTTGTTTCCAAACCTGTAGCCCAAAGCTAAAACCCAATAGCATCTTGCCGCTTAAGCGCGTGGCGTCGTAAGAATCCGTTTCCTTGATGTATTTCAGGCGGTTACCAACTCCACTCATGCGGTTATAGATGATGCCAAAGGAGAAGCCCAACGGGCGGTAAAATTTCTTTAGAACTTCTGCTCTGGCAGAATCAGAGGAAGCCTCTTCATTAGACTGCGCACAGAGCTCAATTCCGCTGAACAGGGCAGAGATTATGATGAATAGAATGATTGATCGCATGTTGTCCCCCATGTCTTAAACTGAAATAGGATTGCAGAGTATATAGTATGAATAAAATTGAAGAGTATCAAGACTCTAGAAGGGTAGTAAAAGTGGACTTTTTCCATGTCTCAAATAGTGTTGTGGAATGACAGACGGTGTTTTTTAAACGGTTTTGTCTAAGCAAATCGTTTTTAGCCTCACTTGGTGCTGTGCGACGCACTCTCCGAGACGTGTTGCCCAAAAGCTTGAACAAATACCACACAAGTGAAAATCCCTTGATACTTTATACAATATCTGTTCTCGTTTAAATAAGTTAGCATTTTTTGTATATTCCTAACAAGAAAATCATCCCCTGCCCGGATAAGAGCTATTAGTTTTCTCTGCGTGTTATCCGTTATGCCAAGTGCATTGATTCTTGGTAAACTTTTGACTTTACCTGATTTCTTGAAACGGAGGTTTTATGAAATGCTATTTTCCGGTTGTTTTAATTGTTGCTCTTTTTGTGTTCCTGTGCTCATGTAGTGGTGAAAAAACTGGCTCGGAGAAAATACTCGACTCTTTCTCTTCGACATCTGAGATTTTGGTTACGTCAGAAGCTGGTGATAAAATAGCCATAAAGAAAAATATTGCCTTTAAAAGCGGTAAAGCAGAAGCAACAACGATAAGAGTTTTTCCTAATCAGCTAAAACAAACCATAGACGGAATCGGCACCTCATTCACTGAGTCTTCTGCTTTTGTTTTAAGTCATTTGGATAAAGAAAAGAGGCAGGAGGTGATGGATCGAATATATGGTGAAGACGGTGCAAACTTTTCACTAACCCGTACCCATATTGGTGCGTGTGATTTTTCTGTAGAGGGCAAATACTCTTATCTCGCTAAAAAAGGGGATGTTTCGCTAAACAGTTTTACGCTTAACCCGGATGTGGAAGGCTTTAAACGATCAGCGTATCCAGGCGTAGTCGACGAAAGCTATGATTTATTGCCGATGATCAAAGAGGCACTTGCGATAAAAAACGCCCAGGAAGACAAAGAATTGCGAATTATTGGCTCAGCATGGACAGCTCCTGCCTGGATGAAGGATATTGAGGACTGGTATATACCCGGTGGGCCACAGAACAACTGGCAGGGCACCGGCGGTAGCCTGAAGGAAGAATATGTCTCAACCTACGCCGACTATCTGATAAGATATATCGACACCTATAAGAAAGAGGGTGTAGACATTTGGGGACTAACGCCGGTTAATGAACCGCATGGCAATAATGGTCAATGGGAGAGCATGCACTTTACTCCTGAAACCCAGCGCGAGTTTATTAAAGAGCATCTTGGGCCGAAGCTGAAGGCCAGTGGGAACGATGACGTGCATCTGTTGATTTATGATCAAAACAGAGACGGTATGGAGGAGTGGACGGATACAATACTTGGTGACCCTGAAACCGCTCAATACGTTTATGGAACTGCGATACACTGGTATGAAAGCACCTTTAAAGTTTTTGAGGAAAATCTGGAGCATGTGAATACGAAGTTTCCGGATTTTGCAATAATACATACCGAAGGCTGTATCGATGATTTGGGCAAGAAAGCACCCGGTGGTGTAACTGATCCGGAGCGTTTTCAGGAAAAAGACTGGTTTGATAATGACAGCTTTTGGTGGAACCCCAATGCCACCGACTGGGCATATTCCGTCACTTGGGCCGGCGTTAAGGCAGAAGATCATCCGATTTATACGCCGGTTCACCGCTATGCCCGAAACATTATTGTCAGCCTCGATCATTGGATGACCGGCTGGGTCGATTGGAATGTGGTTTTAGATCAGAATGGCGGCCCCAACCACGTGGGTAATTTTTGCGGTGCCCCAATAATGATTGATACTGAGTCCAGGAAAATATACTATACACCGATATATTACATTTTAGCACAGCTTAGCAAAACTATCAGACCGGGAGATCGGGCGGTTCAAACCCAAAAAATTCTTGTTGACCTTGATGATGATGCTTTACATGCCTGTGCTACAATTAACCAGAGTGATTTGCTTAGTGTTCAGCTGTTAAATACTACAAAGAGCCCGATTTCCTTTCAGCTGCAAATTGCCGAAAAGTTTGCTTCTGTGACCATTCCGGCAAATTCTCTGCAAACGATGCGAGTACAGTTATAGAGCACAACAAGATGTCTAATTTGCATGCGACCACTATTGGTGGTCACAAAAAAATAGCCTTTCTATCCGCAGCATACACTTGCAGCTACGGTTCCATTTTATTACTATGATTCTGTTGAACCAGAAAAGCCGGGAATCTTAGTGAAAAGAATACGCATACAGAATGAATACAAAAACTATAACAAATTAGTGGGCAATATAATGACCGCCATGATTCTCGCTTTTTTGATGCTGTTTCTAAGCTGCCAGAGCGAGAGCGGCTCTGATAAAAAGGAATCTGGCTCTACTCAGCTACACGACTTTCTAAAGTCTCAAAAGATCGGTAGTGATTTTGAGAAGCCGCCGCTGATTTCCCATCTTCAGATTGTCGATTTAGATCAGGATGGCTTACTCGACATCGTCGTTTGTGATATTGTCAAAAGCGAAATCTCATGGATTCGCCAATCACCGGCAGGCGTTTATTCCGAAGAAAGACTTGCCGAACAAATGGCGGCTCCCAGTCATGTTCAGGTCATTGATTTTGATTTTGATGGCGATCTTGATCTGATTGTCTCACTACTTGGTATATTGTATCCAAACAATGACAAAATCGGCTCCATTGTGATCCTGGAAAACAGTGGAGATAACAAGTTTGAAAAACACCTGATCGTCGAAAAAATAGCGCGTGTTGCTGACGTTCGTGCTGCGGACTTAGATGGTGATGGAGATATGGATCTGGCATCAGTTCAATTTGGTTATCTGGACGGCGATACGAAGTGGTTCGAGAATAAGGGGAACTGGCAGTTCAAAAGCCATGTGCTTCAGAACTTGTCTGGCGGTATTAATGTAGAAATCATTGACATAGACAGCGATGGCGACCTTGACCTGATTACATTAGTCAGTCAGGAATGGGAAGAAGTGCATTTGTTTCTGAATGACGGAAAGGGCATGTTTACCAATCGTCGTTTGTATGGATCGAGCAACGACGATTATGGATCGAGCGGTATTTCCCTGTGTGATTTCGATAAGGACGGTGATGTTGATATTTTGTATACCAATGGAGACTCATTCGACTACATGCCTCCGCGGCCAAGACCCTGGCAGGGGGTCAATTGGCTTGAAAATACCGGTAAGTTGACTTTTGAATTTCATCGAATTGCCGATTTTGGCGGTGCCTATAATGCCCGCCCACTTGATGTTGACAAGGACGGAGATCTTGACCTTTTTGTCGTTAGTTCTTTTAATTCCTGGGACAAGAGCGAATCGCAGAGTTTTATTTGGCTGGAAAATGATGGGAAAATGTCTTTTACAAAGCACAACATTACCAATAATCCGTCGCATCTATTAGCCCTCGAATTGGGAGATTTTAATAAGGATGGCAATATCGACTTCGTAACCGGTGGCCTGCATGTATATCCGCCATACGAGAGAATGGCGCGTATAACGCTGTGGCAGAACAATTGGGTATCTGAATAAATAATTCAACACTCTCGGGATAAACCGATTTGAAAAATAGTCTCCTCATTGTCAGTGTGGTTGCGCTGCTAAGTACTTCTCAATTGTTACTCCTCAGTTGCAATACCCCTAAGGAACTTCCTCCATTACCGAATTTTCAGAACAGCTCTGGTGCAGTAAACAGCCATGTTGACGCCACTTATGCTGAAGTGCTTAAGAATTCTGGTGATCAGGCCGTTGTTGGCAAGATGGCCATGGTCTTGCATTCAAATTTTTTTTATAAGGAGGCGCAACTCTGGTATAACGCTGCGCAAAAAAGGGATTCTACAAAATGGCTGTGGTCATATTATCCCGCCTTAATAGTAGAAGAACTTGGCGATGCCAATTCAACAATTTCGCATCTGAAAAAGGTTGTCAAAGTTAATCCTCAGGTTGCAAATGCGTGGTTTAAGCTGGGTAATTTGTATATCAAACAAAATGACTACCAGACTGCCGAAACTGCCTTTAGCATGGCGCGAAATTCAAAGACGTTTACATACGCAGATGAATTACCGAACAAAGGCGCTTTTCCTCTTTTGGCTTATGCGCAGTTTAGCCTGGGGCGCGTCTATTTATTGCAGAAAAAACATGACGACGCCAAAGAAGAACTATTGTCATTAATACAGCGTTATCCGAGATTTGGGGCTGCCTACCGACTTTTGGGACAGTTATACACTTCTCAAGGGGATATGTTAAGCGGCAAAAACATGATTGAAAGAGCAGGCGATTTTGAAAGTTATATTCCGCCTGCAGATCCAATGTTTAATGCGTTGTTATTAAACTCAAGAGATTCAGACTTCATTCTAAAACAAATCGACATTGCAATAAACAGTGAAAATTTCCCGTGGGCAGAAATGCTCTGTAAACATATTCTACAATACGACCCGAATGATATTGATGCCATCGCAAAAAGCATTCTGTTGATGCTCGTTAAAAACGATTCGCACGGACTAGCTGAAAAAGTGAAGAAGTTCTTTGAGTACTACAAAACGAATGACGCAAAACTTTATGAAATGGCTGAGTCACTTTATCGCTGGAGACAGAACAAGTTCGCCTCGAATTATTTGCAGCAAGCGCTCGCTGTAAACCCGCAGGCTATTGATGCTCATGTGCTGTATTTAAAAATCCTGACGGCATTGAAATCTGATGAACTGGCCGCTAAGCATTGTAAGAAAGCGTTGGCGATTGCTCCGGACAATTCTCAATTGCGAACAGAGTATGGTCGAATCATGCTGCTGCAGGGAGATGAGAAGGAGGCAAAACGTCAGTTGGGAATTGCGATAAAAAATTCCCCGGACAATGAAGTTCCATTTATTGTCCGGGGAATTTTGGCACAGAACAACGGGGACGTTGATGTTGCCTTGAGGAATTATCGGAGAAGTGTAAAGATAAAACCATCTAATGTAAACGCGACGAAAAGACTCGGAAATTATTTGTTGGAGCTTAGGCGATGGGCGGATGCATTTTCAGTATATGAGGCAGCATTAAATGCCTCGCCAAATAAAATTGATCTGCTCGAAAGAACCGCCTGGATTCTGGCAACTTGCCCATCAAAACGAATAAGGAATGGTGAAAGAGCTTTGGAATTAGCAAAACGCCTTACGCTGATTAGAAAAGAAGGTGTTCATCAGGATATTGAATGTGCAATTACCCTCGCAGCTGCGTATGCCGAAAAGGGCGAGTTTGACAGGGCGATCGGGGTATTAAATAACCTGATCCCCCGTGCGAAAGCCACTCGTATGCAACGCTACATCCCGCAAGTCAGGGAAATGATCAAACTGTTCGAGGCAAATTCAGCGTATCGGATGTAAAGTTTTTTTTATGCCGCAACAGTTTACAATACAACTCCCGTATGGCAACAAAAAAGTCCTCATGTTTAAGATCCCTGGAAGCTCTTGAGATCCGGAAAATTCTAAACAGCTTGATAAAGAAAACTTTCATTTTTACATTTAAGACAACGGGGTCTGAAATGGGCTGTGCTGACACTCTCTCATTTTTTGTTGATTTTAATTGTCCATTGTTTTGGCCTCATCGCGACTGATCATTTCGAACTGTGCTCCTCTCACGTCTACGAACCACCTTCTGGGTGGTACATAATAAATGAGTTTTCAAGATTCGCTACCAATGAATCTCATCGTTTCGGGGAATTAATCTCCGGGTGGATCGTGAATGAAAAATCATAAGATTTAAAGTGAGGTGTAAAATGAAACGTTCTTTTGCAGGAGTACTTTTAAGTGTCACTATTATGTTTGCATGCTTTGTTGCTTGTAACAGTGAAGGGCCGCAATCTGTGCGTGAGGTGGCGAAAGCGCCGACTACACATGGACAAGCTGGAGTCCAGGATGATGAATCTGCCAAGAATATTTTGAAGGTCGCTCTCGGATCTCCCGATCACAGCACCCTGGTTGCCGCTGTGCAGGCTGCCCAGCTGGAGAATGTGTTGGTAAATGCCGGTCCATTAACCGTCTTTGCACCCAACAATGCAGCCTTTGCACAATTGCCGGCAGGGGCTCTGGATGAGCTGCTAAAACCGGAGAACAAGCGGAGATTGGCTAATATTGTTACCTCTCATGCTTCACCTGGGACTTTTAAGGGAGAGCATCTGGCTGATGGCTCGAAGATTTATCTGGCCACTGGGCAATATGTAGATGTTGAAGTGAAGGATGGTGACACCTACGTAAACGGTGCTAAGATTCTGGGCACGGTCGATGCCTCCAATGGTGTGGTTCATGTAGTCGATAAGGTGTTTCTGTTTTATTAAACCGACCTCCGACGCAGTTCGCTTCCAAGCTCGGGATGGAAAAATAAAACGTATCGGATTATCACGAAATCAGCAATAATAAAAAGCCCTTAGCACTTTATTGGCGCTGAGGGCTTTTATTCGCCCATAGGCTATGGCCAAAGCAAAGTAACAATTGGCTCATTACTAGAATATGAGAATTACCATTCTGATGTAAAGTTGTAACTGGAATCGGGCTTAACTGGATATTGCACAAATGTAAAATGTCTTTGTGCTTCGGAAGAGTAGCCAGATCCCCGACAAACCTGGCGTATTGTTTCAAAAGTGGAACCGCTTAATACAATATTCTTTGAAGTGCAAACAGTTTTACCGCTTAACGTACCTGCGTCGGAACTGATCCATTTAAACATAAGTGTATCTTGCTGTGTCATGCGATATTGTCCCCAGGAAATAACGTGATAGGACTCCTTATCATCAGAAAAACGGTTAAGATTTTTTAGAAAATTATTGAGAGCATTCTCATATGAGTTATCCTCGGGATTAAAAGATCTTCTTGATTCTTTTAGTGAAAAGGCTCCATAGGATGGAAACATCGCTAAACTCCCATTCCGATACAGAATGACGGGACGAACATGCTTTATAAGAGGTCCTACTCTATCTGATCTTTTTTCGAATTTATGATAATAGAAGCCATTCAGCTTAAGATCGGTTTCTAAGGACGAGTTATTACGCATAAATTCCCGAAATGGGCCCTTTCCAAAGAAACAGGATGTCAATTGTGTACACGTAAGTATTAGTAATAGCAAAGAGTAGATTCTCATTTGAAACTCGTCGTATTTTGCAAAGCAAGTATTAGTATATCCTTTACTCATCCCTAAATGTTTCATTCATTTCTGTGCCGGCTCTCGCATCAGTAAAGACGGGTTGTCCCCATGCATGGTATTCTTCCAGTATGTCAGTCTCCGGATGTTTGCGAATGAGAGTCACCTTGGCACGAACATATGGGATTGCACTGTCGATCTTGAACTGCCCCGTCATGCCATTGATTGCATCAAGGATTGCTCCATTCGGTCCAATGAACTCTATTCGGTAACCTTCGCGTCCTTGTTCTACGGAGACACCCAGTGTTTCGAGAGGGGAGGACAACTCTTGTTTTGTTCGGGTATCGTCAACTTCGACCCGATAGATATCGCGCCCTCGGCTGCATGTCTTGAGAAAAACTCCGGTACTGGCGTAAAAGTCGCCCTGCAGCATGGCCTTCGTTATACTGTCTGCATCAAGTGCTGTGGCTTGCACCATAACCCATCCGCGACCTGGGTTTGCATTCTTCGGTGAAATGGCACTATAATGATGTGCATCGTCCGCGGCTACGGCAAAGATCTTCATTCCTTCAGTGAGTAGATGATCCCAAATAGCCTCAGTTGATGGATGTGAGGCATCACCACTATTGTTAACATAGGGGTGCCCGTTGAATAATTCGAACATGTAGAGACGATCTACCCCAAGAATATCATCAGCTGATACAGCATATTTGTAATTGGGATGGTTTAGGATCGCAGCTCCCCCCACCTTTATGGCTTCATCTACATGGAACTGAATGATCTTTGATTTATCGTGATGATCAAACTCCCATAATGCAGCATAGTCGATATTCATTGCAGTTGTATGAACCGTCTTGCTTCCGGTAATTTCTTCTCCCGGGATCAACAGAAAGTTCTTGCGCGCGTCGGCGGGCATTGTGATCTGTTTGGGATCAACGAACTTGTTGTGATCCGTAATAATCAGGAAGTTGTAGTTGCGATCGTGATACCACTTTACGACCACTTCCGGCGCTGCATCTCCGTCGCTTTCTAAGGTATGAGTGTGCGTATTGCCTCGAAACCAGTGCTTTGTATTAGCCGTTTTTGTAGAGACACACCCAGAAGTAAGAAGTGCCGCAAACAAAATGGAAATTGCCAACAAATAACGCATCAAAAGGTTTCCTTTCATGGTTTTTCCTCCTGCACACAATGGCTGTCTTAAACGGCGCAGCGACACTAATGATCTGCTTCAAGCACTGATTCTGTTAAAAATGATGGTTTGAAAAGCACCGGAGTGCTTTAAAATTATTGTGGAAAGTGCTATTAAAGTTACATAAACCCCAGTGGAATGACACAACGGTTTCATTCAAATCTAATTGTCCACTCGACCAGTTTATTCCTGTTCTGTTTCAAACGTCAGAGCATCCATTTTGAGAAAATCCTTCTCAGTAACGGGCTGACCATTAATCTGATCAGCATCCCAATCCTGAACAATTTTCCATTCGTCTTCAAACTTTTTCAACACCACATGAAAACGGCCATAAAATTCTTCTTCCTTGCCGTTTCGAATACGCAGTATTTTGTAATATCCAACCTCATAAGCGATATTCTCCCGAACCAAACGCTGTTCGAATCGCAGTTCAATGGATCGTTGGTCCCCTCTGGTCTTTGCTTCATCATACCGCATGGAATTTGAGTCTTTGTATTCCTGGCCAATACGAATGCCCCATGCGTTGGCACGAAGGATGTCATCTGAGTGCAACGCGTTGAAGCCATCGGCGTCAAATTGATTGTATGCTTCCATAAAAGGCTTCCAGATCTGCAGGTTTATCTCCTCAACATCTGCCTCAGTCTGGGCAAAAATGCTACTTGAGTACAGCACTAAAAGGATCAGCAAGCCAATTGATTTTCCCTTGATCATGGAGTCTCCTCTCAAAGTAAAAAGAAGCAAATGCAAGCCAGAAAGTGTGTTTGTTTTGCATTTGCATTAATTAACGAATCAGCCCGGCCTGTCTAAAGTCTGCAGTTGTTGCTCCAGGTTCCAAACCAGATGCAAAAACGCGCTCAATAGCCATTCTCTCAAACTCTACGAATGAATCTGAACTACCCAGTTGTGGATTAGCCATGGTGGCTCCGGGTACGCTGGTTTGGCTAACGTGACACAGGCCTAAGGCATGGCCAACTTCGTGCACGTGAGACGTTCCAGGGAAATTCGGCCCCTGATAGGTTTGCACGCTGATAAAAACAGCGCCATTGGTAACAGTAGGCACGGCGCATCCCTGGCTATTACCATCACAACGGGCAGAGACCTGGTTTCCGCCAAAATCTGCCGACGTTATCTCATTTGTTCCTGCCACCGGATCTGCACTTGTGCTTGTATCGATTGTAATTACAAAAAAGCCGTCTATGAGATCATTGAAAATGGCAATTTCTCGTTCAAGCGCGATTCTGCCCTCATCTGCTACGCTGGAACCGATTATCAATCGAATTTGAGATCCTTTTTCAAAAGTTCGCCAAATCCCTTCAGTATGCCCACCGCCGATATCTTCAATGCAACCACCACCGGCGCTGGCACGCCCGGTGCCAAGAAACAATGTTTCGATAACATCTTCAATAGTAACGTCTTCAGGACCAATTGGCTCAGTGGAGTCACATTGCGGCAACAAGATGGAGAGTAATAAAATACTGAGGTAAATAGTAATACGCTCAGTTGAACGTAGCTTTTTTTCTAACATAACGGTCATCCCTATTTAATTAACTAAGCAGAATCAGACTTTTTTATCAAATTTTAATGTCAAAACAATGAAGGCAAACGATTCTCTGACTTTAAGCTGGGTTGGGTTTCCGGAAATGATTCTGCTTTAAGCTAAGAAGAGTATCGAAAGGAATCTATAACTCATTTCTGGACTCTGGATGAATGGCAAGGTACTCCACCAGTGTAATATTATTTCCTGATATAGGGGAAATTTCCACTCTTTGGGATCTCTAAGTGTCCTTTTGAAGCTAAAATATTTGTCGCATCAGTATATATCAGGTGATACCACCAAATAAAGAATTCTTCGAACGTAATTTCATCAGCGTATCCGGTTTCATAATAAACCTTATTCATGTATTCACGATTGTCATTAAGGATTGAAAGTAATTTTGGAAGGTACGCATCGGCCATCTTCCGAAAGGCGATATTGTCTTTGGCACTTACTACAGGTGCATTATGGAGTATTGAATCCTTAAAGGCTGAATCAGACCTTAATCTCTTTGCGAATGTTATGCGGTTATTTCCATATACGCTGTAAGATATTGTATCATTTATTTTTCCAAACTTATTTCCATATATACCAAATTTTTCCTTTGGGTAATTTGGATTTTGGATGATGCTATAATAATAATGTTTACCATGCCTTTCAGGTCTATTGTCTTTTTGTAAAAAATCTCTTTCTACATTATTTATTTGCCAATTGTCCAATAAAACATTGCTCAATATCAGAAATGACATCGTTGAGAAAGGTTGAATTTTTGACAACTCAGTTGTCACATATAACTTTATTGTATTCAGAATTTCTTCCTCAACCGATTTTGCAATCATTTCTGAAATGGGCTTTGCAAGCTCCATGAGTTTTAGCCCTTCAGCATTCGAAGCAATAAAAACAGTTGGTCTTAAATCATCTTTGTTATGCAACCAATTTTTTGATGTCAGCAGGTCTATTTTATTTTGAGTAAGGCTATCTGTCCACCCGGCTTTTTTTTGAAAAGATTTAACATCTATTTTATGATGCAGAGAAACGAGGAATAAATCTATACTATCTTTTCTTGAACGAAAATCGGGGAAATTGTCGCCGCGTGATATCAAGCTATGTTCATACTTTGAACTAAATATTTCATTCAGACTCAGCTCATTAGTCGTGACTTCTTGATTGCAAGAAAATGAAATAATTAAGAGTAAAGGGATAATGTATCTCATTAGCATTCCTTTGTATAGTTCATACGGTACAGACTATTTTCAAATCAGAAGTGGAAGTGTTTAATCGAATGAAGGGGATTATTTTTACCCGGGCACACAATAAAATTAATCCAGAATACAAGCATTTACGCTGTCGGCCCAAGAAATGTTACAAGGCTGTGTGAATATCCAATGTAATAGCGGTTGATAGAAGGGGAGTAGACGAAAAAACTGGAGCAGTTTTCAAAACTGCTCCAGTTTTAGAATAGAAAAAGTCCTCACCACGTAGATTGTAATTTAGAATTTTTCTTTCAGTCTGATTGAGCCCGTTACCAAAATTGAAACCACCTTCTCTAAAATGGAGTGACAATTGTATCTCCTTAGCTGGCTTTCCCAGCGTATGGCTTCCGGATTAGAGGAAAAAAAAGAGCGGGGTAGATGACTTCTGAAAAGTTTTCACTATAATAAACTAAAGTCATTGGTAGATTCATATGCGTCAACCATTAGAAGCTGGCAAAAAGAGTTTTTTAAATATCACTCCCGAATTAAGAACTTAACAATGCATAGGGCCCTATTATGGATTGGTTCTATCTACAACCTTTTTCACTCCTGGCTCTAACCCAGTCAATTATAGCATTCTTTATCATGCTTTACCTTCTGAGCGTAAAAAAGAAGAGCAGTGCCACCTGGATGCTGGCACTGGCAATCGGCGCATTTGGTCTGTTCTGGGGAATAAAGTTTATCGATTACAGTGAATCCGGACTGTCGCCGCTGCCTATTTCTCTTAACCCTCTAGACGGCATGATGATAGGAATTTGCTTCTTCGGATTTTTCCACTTTGCTTATGCTTTTCTGGGGAACCCATACCCTCGGGAATCGAAGATCGCTCTGGGGCTGACGCTATCTTTTATTAGCATTCATATGTTTTTGGGCTTCCATCAGGCAATAACACAGCTGGATTCTTCAAACATCATGGAGTTTATCCTCACCATTGGCTATCTCCTGATGATCTGTTGGGCAACAGCGGTTTTCCTGCGTAAAAGACACATTCTCCTGAACGCTTCAGGAGAAAGGCCGAATTGGCTGGTATCAACAGGTGAGGGAGAAGCTCAGGCATTAAGAGCCTTTGCGCTATTAACCTTTTGTATCATGCTGCTGACATTGCCGGGATTTTTAACCGGAGCAAATTCTTCACCTTTATGGGTTGCCTATGTTGAATATTTGGGTCAGGTGACCCTTCTAATTGCTTTTGTCGTCGTTTATATCAATCATGCCGCAGAACCGACTACGTTTTTATTAAAGCTGACCGGTCTGTCCTTAACCACTATTCTGGTTGTGCTGGGTCTTGCCTCTATGATGCTTTTTCCTAATGCCGAATTGGTTCTCTATAAGACAACCGGCTCTCCTCATGCATACAACACACCGATTCCGGAGCTGAAGTCGATGCGCTTTACACCAAATGCACATGGAGGTTACTCTACGGTGTTTATACCGCGATCCTATGATCCGGATATTGGCGATAATCTTGAGATTGGTGTGGAAGGTGATTCCCTTGTTGAGCTGGATTTTAGCTTTCCGTTTTATGATACTTCCTGGGATGAAATCTATATTGACTCAAATGGACTTATAACATTCGGCGGAGCATACCGCAGCACCAGCTTTCAGTCGTTTTTTGATGACGCGCTACCTAAAATTGCACCGTATTATCGAGCTTTGGTTCCTCTGAGTTCAGAGGGGAGCGGGGTCTTCTATAAAAGCGAAGTTGATCGAGCGACTGTCACCTGGTACCGCGTCCGTGAGCGCTATGATGCTGTAGCCGACAATGAGAATACATTTCAGTTGGTGTTACATCGCAGTGGAGACATAGATTTCATTTATGATAGAATGGAAGCTTTACCGTTAAATGGCTATCGCGGCCTGAGGCCGGGCGGATCAAACGTTAAGTTGGAAGAAAGCCAATTTTCCCTTTCCTCCTCAGAGTCGATTACCAATGCTATACTTCCTGAGGCAATGACTATCCGGTTTGAACCGGTCATGGAAGGGGAGTATCGTATATCGCAGCTTCCTGGTCAGTTTGACCCTGAACTGGGTGAAAACCTCCAGTTGCGAAACAGGGATGACAGTACTGTTTCGGTAGGATTTCCTTTTCACTTTTTCGGTATTTCTCATGATAAAATTATCATCAATGATAATGGTATTGTATCCTTTGGACGGTCACTATATCTACCGGATGGCTCATGGTTCGATCCATTTCTTCAGTCTTACTCTGAAATCCCCATTATTGCCCCCTTTTTTGCAGACCTGATTCCAGGGGGAACCGGCGGTGTGTATTTCAAACAATATAAAGAGAGTTTCACTGTTACATGGAAACGACTTCCGGTATTGGGGCGGTTGGCACGAAATACGATTCAACTTGTACTCCACAACAACGGAACGATTGACTTTACGTATAAAGCAATCGGCCCAGCTTCTTTCGCTGTAGACCTTTGGGGTCTTTACCCAGGCGATGGTCGATCGCCTATTGATGCCGTTCGCTATCTGACCGCTGTACATTCAAGTGCAGGAAAGTCTGGGGGCGGGCTATTTGAGGATTTCTACAGATCCTGGGGCCTCGCCTCGCTTCAATACAGGCATGAACGAATGCTGCCGTTTTTTTACGTTATTATTGGAAGCACTGTATTCATTCTTCTTGTTTTTCCCTTTCTGTTTCTAATCAGCCTTGTATGGCCATTAAATGCTTTACTAAAAGGTGTTCGTCTGGTTGATGCTGGAGATCTGAATACCAACGTTCCGGTTCGAATAAATGATGAAATCGGTGTTCTGGCCCAGAACTTTAACCGAATGACAACCTCCTTAAGAACTGCAGAAGAGCAGCTGACGGCTTATGCTGAAGGACTCGAAGGAAAAGTCGCTGAGCGAACTGCCGACCTTCAGGATGCGCTTAGAAGCTTAACCGAAACCCAGGACAGGTTAATCCACGCGGAAAAAATGGCCTCTCTCGGTCAGCTAACAGCTGGAATCGCTCATGAGATCAAAAATCCACTTAACTTTGTTAATAATTTTGCCGGGCTTTCCGTTAAACTGGCAGATGAATTAATGGAAACACTGGCTGAAGGTGAATCTGTCGAAGATGTTGTTGAAGTCCTGAAAGAGAATGCCGGCAGGATCGAAGCTCACGGTAAACGAGCCGTTGATATTGTTCAGAAAATGATGCAGCATGCTTCTGCCCAATCAGATCACCGTGAAATTACAGATATTAATCACCTTGTTTCAATGAGCGTAGATTTGGCATATCACGGAATGAAATCTCAATTTACAGGTTTTGAGGTTCAAATTCACCGCGAGTTGGGTACTGATGTCGGTGAATTGGAAGTAATGCCACAAGGGCTTAATCGCGTTGTTTTAAACCTGCTCTCAAATGCCTTCGATGCGGTTCATGAGCAAGCCGCCGCGACTGATGCGGATTATGTTGCAAGCGTAACGGTCTTTACCGCTCGCAAGAAAGACCGGGTTGAAATCCGGATTTCTGATAATGGGACGGGGATTCCATTAAAAAATCACGAGAAGATATTTGAGCCATTCTTTACCACAAAGCCCACTGGAACCGGAATTGGCTTTGGCCTCTCGCTGTCGTATGACATCATTACTCAGGGGCATGGTGGAACGCTTACGATGGAAAGTGAAGAAGGAAAGAAGACAACCTTTTCAATTACATTACCAGTTAGTGCATAAACTGGAGCAGTTTTCAAAACTGCTCCAGTTTTAGAATAGAAAAAGTCCTCACCACGTTGATGTGATGAGGACTTTTTTGTGCTCCCTTCATGGACGATTTTCGAACTTTTTAAATTCGGACTTATCGCTAATTGGCTGTGACAGCTACTTTTAATTTAGCTACCTTTATATTGCTAATATAATTATATTATACTCATGGAATATTTGCGTTTTGAATGGGATAAAAACAAAAGCCGGGTAAATAAGAACAAGCATGGCATCTCATTCGAAGAAGCTAAAACAGTCTTTTATGACGAATATGCCAAGCTGATTCCCGACCCGGATCATTCACTAGAAGAAGAAAGATTCATTTTACTTGGGCTAAGTAGTGTGTTGCGGATGCTGGTTGTTGTTCATATATACAAGGAAGAGGATGAATTAATTCGTATAATATCAGCGCGAAAGGCAACCAAAAAAGAAATAACTATTTATCAAAGGTAAGCTATATGAGAAAAGAATACGATTTTTCGCAGGCGGCCAAGAATCCTTATGCTAAAAAGCTCAAGAGGCAAATTACTATACGGATAGAGAACGAAACGATCGAGTATTTCAAAAGATTAGCTGTAGAAACAGATATACCCTATCAAAAACTGATTAATCTGTTTTTGCGGGATTGCGCGCAGAATAACATTAAGCCATCAATCTCCTGGAAAAAAGTGCAGCCCTCCTGAATCAAAGTTACCTCTTCCGGCCTTCGCTTTTAAGAGCTCTTGGAATACTTGATTAAAGAGTAAAGGTGATTCTCCCTGCCAAGTATAAAAAGCTCCAAGTCGTTATATTTAAATGGCTTGGGGTAAATTGTGCTCCCCTTCATGGACGATCTTCGAACTTTTTTGAGGGCGGTTTGAGCATAGCTGGTATATTTATTTCAACAAAAGCATTTGTCTTACTTTTGGAAACTTTCTTCATTTAGCATTTACAGGTGTCGCAAAGAACCGAAAGAAATATATGCCATTCGCGTATTTCGAAAGAGGACATTTGGAGACTACTCAGATCGTCAAAATTGTCAGCTCTGTATAGCATTCCAGATGGGCTTATTATTAAACGTTGGCAATAGTTTTGAGCCAATTATGAGAAAAAACTGCTAATTCTGTATCTTTATTGTTATTATTGTAATAACTCCCCACAATAAATGCTCTGAACATTAGTTGGAGATATGCCGCTTAAGAGTAGGTGTGCTTCAGCATCGAAACGCTTGAATGAGGGCCTCGGGCTTCTTCTTCAACTTAATAAGATGGGGAGAGACTTATGAAACTGCGCTTGAAATTCGGTAAATCATTTTCAATGCTCAACGTTCTGGTTGTATTTACTTTGAGCATGCCTAATCTTATGCTCGCACAAGTAGTATTCAAAGACGCTGCTTTGGACTCAAATAAACTGAGAACTTATATTAACAATCGCGGTAGCATTAGTAGTCCTGATCCCTGGGGGGTAAGGTGGCCTTATCGAACGACGAACGTTTTGGATTATGCTTTTGAAATGGGGCTACTTGTAGGTGGTGAAGTCTTCGATATAAATGGCGATACAGTGCAAATCGTTAACGATGGCTTAAAACCGGGTTCGGGAGGTGAATATGATCCTGTGTCCGGTGATCCCTGGGGCTGGCTACCAGAGAGTGGCTATGATAATCCAAACCAGGGATCTGTTGCATTGAGTGATGACTCCTTAAGCTGGCCTGCAAATTGGTCTGCCTGGCCCGGAGTCAATGGCCAGGGAACTCAATCTGCCGATCTTGAATCAATCTGGTCAATAACAGATAGTTCGAATAAAGAATTTGAATATTATCCTTTCCCTGGTGATTCCTCCATAAGAGGTTTGGGGCTCAGGGTTGTATGTCGCGGTTTCCAATGGAGTGCTCCACAATACGAAGACATAACCATCTTCACGTATGATATAAAAAATATGAGCTCTAAGCCCCTAAACAAGCTTTGGGTTGGTTTGTATTCAGATCCAAGCATAGGAGGACCAAATGATTTTGCAGATGATTTGGCAAATTATGATTCAACCGAACAACTGATCTACAGCTGGGACTCCAATGGGATAGGTGATGGTGGAATCTCTCCGAGCGTCCTTGCATTTGCCATTTTGGAATCTCCTAACAATGTTGGTCTGACCTCTGTGAGGGCTGTTCCTTTCGGAGCTGTAAATAGACCAAGAGATGATGAAAGAACCTGGGAGTTGATGAAGCCGGATTCATTTAACGTGCTTTCACAGAGCTCTGATGTGGTTCTATTTTTCGGTTCCGGTTATTTTTCATTACAACCCGGTGAGATTCAGAAGTACGCTTTTGCTCTAATGGTAAGCGATATTTATCAAAATGCTGCCGAGGCTCGCAACGCATATCAAGGTATTCTGACAGGACTACATGATACTAGCAATTCAGCGATATCAAGGCATTTTACTCTACATTTCAGTTATCCGAATCCATTTAACCCAGCTACAACAATCAGTTTTAGTTTAAAAAAACAAGCTGATATACAGTTAGAGATATATAGTATTACTGGAGAGATTGTGCGCACACTAGTGAATACAAATAGTAGTGTCGGAAGACATCAAGTTATCTGGGACGGCATGAATGACGACGGGATGAAAGTCTCATCAGGTGTGTACTTATATCGTCTTAAGAGTGAAAACTTTTTTCAATCGAGAAAAATGGTTTTGTTACGATAACTTCAAACGACCATAAGGGTGCGTAAACCAATTATAGAGGCTGGATTCTTATTCTAATATTAGAGAGAAGAGTAGAACTCTTTAAATTCTCCCTACCAAGAATAAAAAACCCCAAGCCATTATGTTTAAATGACTTGGGGTAAATGGAGCTCGGGAGGAGGGATTTGAACCCCCGACCTAGTGGTTAACAGCCACCCGCTCTACCACTGAGCTACTCCCGAATGTTCCCTTGTTCATATAAGAGAGGCAAAATATAGGCTATCGTCTTAGCATTGTCAAGAAAAAGTTTATGCTTTTATAAAAAAACGGCCCCTAAACTTCGAGGCCGTTTTTAATATTAGACATGTTGCGAAAAGACGCTACTTATTTCTTCTTGGTAGCCGTCTTGCGAGCTGTTTTCTTTGCAGCAAGCTTGATCTCAACAATGCTGTTCTCAGTGCCGAAGGAATTCGCAACATAAGTGGTGGAATCGTCATTCATCCACTGGCCTTTGTCTACAAGATAACGGAACTGATATTCGCCTGCAGGAATCTCAACAGCCAGTTTCCAAACGCCAGCCTTGTTTTTCTTCATCGGATGGGCTTCACCATTCCATGCGTTGAAATCGCCTACTACATTAACGCTTGCTGCTTCCGGAAGTGCTACTTCAAAACTGGTCTTTTTGGTGCGAGTACTAACTTTTACCATGATTTTCTCCTTGATAGTGTTTTTGGTTTTTATGTGTCGAATATTTTTAGTTCGGATTCTTTATGAATCTGTTCTCAAAAAAATGTAAGTTTAAATTTTGTCAGGCAAATCCAAAAAGTCAAACTGAAAATAATTTTTATGCAAATTGTTTTGAGTGGACTAATTCTGTAAGTTTTTTGCCATACCGCGTCGATACTTTTTCGAGTGAGTAAGCATGTTCAAAGAGCAAGATAGTATATTGTTAAATTTCGACGCGTGCAGGCCCAACTTTAGTCCTGATCAGGAGAAAAAATGGTTCGCATAACGAAAGTTTATACCCGCACCGGCGATGGCGGAAATACGCATTTAGCTGGTGGACAGCCCATTGCCAAATCGTCCGATCGTATTGAAGCGTATGGATGTGTTGATGAGCTGAATTCACAGCTTGGTCTGGTTGCCGAGGCGCTCCGTGAAGATAAAACTTTAAAAGAAATGCGACAGCAGGTGCTGCGCATTCAAAATATATTGTTCGACCTCGGTTCACAGCTTGCCGTGCTGCCGGAGGATCGTCGCGAGAATACTCCGGTCGTATCCGAAGCTGATACGACGCAGCTTGAAGAGGAAATGGATGCAATGAATGAAGAGCTGCCAATGCTAACTTCGTTTATTTTACCGGGTGGTGGAGAGCTATCCGCGCGGCTTCACGTGGCGCGTACCGTCTGCCGACGCTGTGAGCGCGAAATTATTCGACTGGCTGAAAAAGAAACGCTGGATGGCACAGAAATCCCATACGTTAATCGTCTCAGTGACTGGCTATTCGTAGCTTCGCGGTATGCGGCACACAAGAGTGGAATCGAAGAAACGCTGTGGAGCCCGGGAACGAGGTAGAGAACAGGACACAGACAGTGAGAAACAGGCAGAGACAGTAAGAAATTGCCTTATTGCCTTATTAGCCTTATTCACTTTTCACTTTTTTAACTGACACAGAACAAAGTAGTCAATGAACAATTGCCAATGCTCAATGGACAATTTTTAATAGACAATTCACACGGAGAATAACTTATGTCCCGAATTTTTAACTTTAGTGCCGGACCGGCAACATTACCCTATTCGGTAATTCAGCAGATTCAGGAAGAAATGCTCGATTATCACGGCGAAGGCATGTCACTTATTGAAATGAGCCACCGCTCAAAAACCTTTGATGCCATTACTGTTGAAGCCGAAGCGCGAATCCGCCGCCTGATGGGTTTTTCGGATGACTATCAATGTCTTTTTCTGCAGGGCGGAGCCACCGGACAGTTTGCTGCGGTTGCTTTAAATCTTGGTCGCGCTGGAGGTACGGCGGATTATGTTGATACCGGAGCATGGTCGGCAAAAGCAATCAAAGAAGCAGCAAAACTGGACGTTCCAGCTAGAACCATCGCCAGCTCTAAAGACGATACCTATAACCATATTCCGGAGTTTAGCTGGTCTGAAGACGCCTCGTATTTACACATTACATCAAACAACACGATTTATGGCACCCAATTTCACGATTTTCCCGATACCGGTAATGTGCCGCTGATCTGTGATATGTCCTCCGATTTTTACTGCAAGCGGTTCGATGCCAATAAGTTCGCGGTAGCTTATGCCGGAGCCCAGAAAAATGCCGGCCCTTCTGGTGTAACAATGGTCATTATTCGTAAAGATCTGCTCGAACGCTGTAAGGATGATATTCCAACAATCTTGAACTATAAGATTTATGCCGAAAAGAACTCACTGTATAACACGCCGAACACATTCGGTATTTACGGTGTGAATCTGGTTATGAAGTGGATCGAAGATCAGGGTGGCGTCGATGCGGTAGAGGAGCACAATCGCGTAAAAGCCGGTTTGCTTTACGATAAGCTGGATTCAAGTGATTTCTTCAGTCCTCACGCACGAACAAAAGATCGTTCATTGATGAATGTTACCTGGAGGCTTCCCAATGAAGATCTGGAGAAAAAATTCATTGCCGAAGCAACAGCGCAGGACTTAAGTGGTCTGAAAGGACATCGCTCTGTAGGCGGAATTCGAGCATCAATTTATAATGCTATGCCGAAAGAGGGCGTTGAAGCACTGGTAAGCTTTATGACCGAGTTTGAAAGAACAAATGGTTAGTCTTCAGGCATTGAATCTACAATCTCTTCCAGCCTGCCGTGCACTTCCAGTGCGGCAGGCTTTCCTTTCTCTTCAAAAATAATCTTGCCGCTTTTTCGTTCCGTAAAAGATACCTCACAAACTGATGTCAGGCTCTCGGAGACACGCTCCACCATATCACTTTCATAAGGCGCGTGAAGAATTCCGCCATCCGTGCGGTCTGCTTTTACCTCCAGCTTAAAACGTCGATCACGAATGGTAATAAACACATGCTCTTCGGTAAGACGCAATTCTTCTACCTTCGCCCCGGTATATGTGGTGAACCGGTAGAGTTTGTCCTCCAGGAGCAGTCCAAAAATAAAGCCTCTGAAGGAAGAGAAAAGCCATGGGATTTTTGCAACTGATCCGCTAAGACAAACCCCGGGCGTATTAAAATGATTGCATTGAAGCCAAACATAACTACTTGGGAAGGCACGGCCCCAGTCTTTTTCGATATAGCCTTTGCCACCGTTAAAATCAATGGTCTCACCATTAATGTTCAAGCTGCCATCAAGAGTGTGATTTAGACTTACAACGCCATGATAGCACTGCATGAAAGGGGTAAAGGCATACCAACCCATTATACCGGGAGATAAGGCAGTTATCGGCCACTCGCGAAGAGGTCCAAAGTTAACTTTGCCTGATATGGATGAATTCTCATCAACCAGGTTTAAATCAATACCGTCTGAGTGGAAGCGGCTTTCTTCAATGTTTGCAAAAAAGCTGGCCTCGCTGGATTCGAAGGCGTCTATAGGATAGCGGAAATAGCTACTGGTGTGATTGCGCCCATCCAGAAACTGCACAAAGGCATGGGCTTTTTGCAGGTCGGTATCCTGGAGTACACCAGGAATAATAGAATAAACATGCTCTCTGTTTGCGCTAACGAGCTTGATGAACCAACCTTCAAAAAAATTACCGGATTTGCGATAGCCGTGAAACGCTTGCGGCCTCCAAGTGAGGCCGAATTTCTTCTTACTTTTAACCAGTGCAGCAGAGTAGGGCGAACTCTTCATTAACGTCCTAGAAGTTGAATACGAAGTCGATATATGGCCATCCGGGGAAGACAAATGAGCCAGCAACGTTTATAAAAGCAAGGTCGATACTCATTTGTTCGCCAAAGAAGCGTATACCATACGAAATTAGTCCGTCTTCGGCTCCGGCAATAAACCAGTTCTCAGTAATTAAGGACATCCTGCGGCTAATGCGAATATCTCCACCGACCACAAAGACCAGATCGTCTGCAAGGTCATCGCCGGCAAAAGGAACACCAAGCCCTGCCGTAAAACTGCCGGTCTCATTTCCTATGGTTCCTACGCCGTAACCTAGTCCGACAAAACTATCCAATCCACGTGCCTGTAATACGATTGCCCCGGCTGCAATGCTAACGTTTTCATTCAATTGAGTGCCTATCTTGGGTGTAAAGTAGAAAATGTTCTCGCTTAGAAAATCGTCTACGGGAAAGATAGAGAGTCCACCACCCAGTGAAACATTGTCAGTTACACCATAGGCGAAACCGTTAAAAAAGAGATAGATGTTCTGATAATAACCGGTTCCTTTTTTCAGAGTTTTCCCCGTAGGTGCTAAAAACAATCGGGTTTGATTTGGATTTGGGAACCAATAGTATCCGTCGCGAATCTTGGTTGGGTCAATACTCTTAACGCTCATTGCCTTTGCATAGGGTACATTTACTTTTCCAATAGTTGTGTTGACCTCAAAGGCGTCGTCATTCACTGCGCTAATGCGTCCAATAACGGAGCTACCGTCAGATAGTTTAACAACGAACACCTTGCTCGTGTCGGCATTACTAACCGTTGCTCGCGTCACCTGATTTTGCGCGAAGGAAAAGGAAATAGAAGTCAGGAGTAGAAAAAGAATGCTTTTCATCATAGTGTGAAGCCTTCCAAATTTAGTTACCATCAATAATACGCGATCTTTTCCAGACATCAAGTGCAAAATACAAAGAATTCGGCATTTTTATTCTGAAGCTAGCCCTGTAGCTGCGTGCTGTACTCTCCATGCGCATACTGGCGTAGCAATTGAAATGCGTACGTCAAGCGGTTGCGGACTTGCTTTTGCCGCAGACCGAGATCGTCTGCAATCTCCTCAATTCCCATCTCCTCAAAAAACCGCAATTCGATAACCTGACGGTACTTTTCATCCAGCACGTTCAATAGCTCCTGGAGAAGATTACTCTGTTGTTCTTCCTCAACGTGCAGTGGCGTGTTTTGCGAAGCATGGTCAGCTATTGGACTCATCCAGCCAAAGCGCGAATGCTGCTTGTAATAAAGGGAAATCTTGTTGCGCGTGATACCCCAGAGAAAGGCGCCAAACGGCGCGCGTTCAGGATTGTAGCGCCCGGCACGCAATGCAAGGATAAGTGCGGTGATTACCTCATGCACCACGTCTCGCTTATCTGAATCGGCAACGTTGTTCATGCGACCAAAAACCATGCTCTGGACGCGGGTATACACCTGATAGTGTTCAATTATCTCGCCCTCTGCCTGAAAGTTGCCATCGGCAATCTCGTTAAATAGATGGTTCATATTTTTCTCTGCTGGTGTTGCTTTAGACATGTCCTGCCCCCATAGTGTGTTGTGGATTTGCAGGTGTATACTTCAATATACATGCCAAAAAGTGGTAGTGTTTGCTAAGCTACTGTTTTTGATTTGCTTATGAAAGCTTCTCTTTGATGGATTAGTTAATCTTTGGGTATAGGAGGTTATACGTGTGTCTATTTTTGTATACATCTATTTAGTCTTGAGTAGCACGATCTGCGATTTCGGTCATTGTGGTTTGATCTGTAGGAATGTAGATTAAGTGAACGGTGACCATTTATTGCCTAATTACCTTATTGCCTATTTGCTCAATGGCACTTTTCATTTTTCATTTTTCACTTTTCACTTATTAGAACTATGAACGCATCCGATAAACAACTTCGCAGTTTCAGATGGTTAGATCTTCTACTGTATGGCTTACTGCTTGCAGGTAGCTTCGCGATGTACTCTTTTACGCTACAAGAGGGTGGGGGAGAGCCGGTTGTTGTTATAGAACGGAATGGTGAAGTGATCAGGCGATTACCATTGGGTGATAATATGCAAATTCAATTGACCGAATTCTCATCAACGATTCATGTAGACCTGCGAAATCAGCAGGTGCAGATAAAATCTGTTGATTGTGCCAGGCAGGTTTGCCGACGTGTTGGCGCCATATCTCTCCCCGGCGAATCAATCGCCTGTGTTCCAAATAAACTACTTATATATATTGAGGGCTCAGGCAGTGAATCCGTCCCACCACGACTTATCATTGGATGAAAACACAGATGCCAGGCTTGCCGGACTTATCGTTCTCGGATTACTATTGTTTCTCTTCGAGTCGTTTATTCCGCGGCCGTTGCCATGGCTGAAGTTTGGGCTCTCCAATATTGCCACGTTAATCGCGCTGTACTGGCTGGGTTGGCGAGAAGCCATCGTGGTAAGTTTATTTCGAATTTTGGTCGGGGCCTTTTTTACCGGGAATCTTTTAACGCCGGGATTCTTCTTGTCAGCCAGTGGTGGCTTTGCTGCCGTAATAACCATGATCGTCTTGAAACGATCAATGCTGTTCAGTATTGTCGCGGTGAGTATCTGTGGTGCGGTTATGCACAATCTTGCTCAGCTGACCCTGGCCGCCGAGTGGTTATTTGCAAATCCGGTTCTGTGGCATTTGCTGCCATATTTGGTCGCGACCGGAGTTTTGACGGGGGCTGTTATTGGTTGGTTTAGCAGGAAGTTACTAATGCGTATCCAGCATATAACTATGTTCAGCCCATAACTTCCGCCATGGGCTGAACGAAAAAATTAGCTTTTAGTTCTTTTGACTTCCTCAATCATCGCCGGCAATACTTCAAACACGTCACCAACGATGCCATAGTCAGCAACCTTGAAGAACGGTGCTTCCGGGTCTTTGTTTATGGCAACGATATACTTGGAAGAAGACATTCCGGCGATATGCTGAATGGCGCCGGAAATTCCGCAGGCAATGTATAGGTCAGGTGAAACCGTAATACCGGTCTGACCAACATGCTCGCCGTGTGGACGCCAGCCTTCATCCGATACCGGGCGTGAACAGGCCGTCCCGGCACCTAAAGCGTCGGCAAGATCTTCGATCATGCCCCAGTTTTCCGGACCTTTCAAGCCACGGCCGCCGCTAACGAGAATATCTGCTTCGCTAATGCTGATTTTACCGCCGCTGGCGAACTCGGTGTCTGCCATTGCAACCTTGGCTTCCGGTAGAGCTACAGAATGGGTCTCTACTGAGCAACTTGTTGCGCTCTCTTCCGCTTTAACGCTTTTTGAGCGCAGCGTAGCAAGTGCCGTTGCCGACGTTATGCGAACCGTTGCAAACAGCTTACCGGCGTACATCGGACGGGTAAATGCCAGTCCTTTATCATCATGTTCTACCGCGGTACAATCTTGTGCCAGTGCACAATCCAGAATTGCGGCAACGCGTGCCATTATGTCTTTTCCGTTTACGGTGGCAGACATTAGAATGGCGGTGGCGCCCTTGGCTTTTGCTACATCGGCTACTGCCGCAGCGTAGCTGGCAGGACTTCCCGAGTTTAGCGCTTCCCCTTCAACAGCTACTGCATTGCTAATTCCATAGGCTCCTGCTTTTTCGGCCAGACCGGCTGCTCCCGGCCCAACAACTAAAGCGATAGCGGTAGCGCCACTTTTTTCGGCGAGCTGTCTGGCGGCAGTAAATGCCTCGAAGCTGCCATTGCGTAACTGACCGTTACGAATTTCTCCTACTGCAAGAATGGTGGACATGTATTTATCTCCTTAACGTATTCTCTCTTTAATTTAGATAACCTTCGCTTCTTCGCGCAGCAGGCGTATCAGTTCAGGAACGGCTTCAGCACCGGTTCCCAGAATTCGACCATCGCCTTTTGCCGGCGGTTGCTCCAGTTTTTCTACAACCAGTTGCTCGGCGGCGAGATTGGCTTCCTGAACGTCAATCGGCTTCTTCTTAGCCTGCATAATGCCTTTTAATGAGCGATAGCGCGGCTCGTTGAGGTGCCGATGTGCGCCAATAACTGCCGGTAAGGACAGCGTAAAATTCTCATATCCACCTTCTACTTCGCGCTTGGCCTTCGCTGTCGATCCGTCAATCTCCAGGTCTACAATAGAGCTAATGCAGGGCAGGTCGAGCAGTTGTGAAAGCAGAGATGCCATTTGAGCATGGTCGTCGTCAATCGCCTGCTTGCCGCAGAAAATAAGGTCATAACTTCCGGCCTTCAGCGTCTCGGCCAGTGCTTTTGCGGTAACAAGCGGGTCGGCAGGAATGCTTTCTGCATTCAAGCGGATTGCTCTATGGGCGCCCATTGCGAGGCCTTCCCGGATTGTTTTGTCCAGGCTTGCCGGTCCAAGCGAAACTAAGGTGACTTCACCGCCGTGCTTTTCAGTAAGTTGTAGTGCCTCTTCAATAGCAAATTCATCGTATGGATTGATAATCCAGTTTACACCTTCATGACTGATTGCCGTGCCGCTGTCGTTAACTTGCACGCGCGTTGTCGTATCGGGTGTTTGTTTGATACAAACAGCGATATTCATTTACTTTTCTCCTGTATGGTAATCGTAATATTATGTATTTTTATGGACTTACGTTTACTGATTAGTTAAGTCAATCGGACTTAATGAATCAAAATAGAAATTATCGGAAAGATTGCAATAGATTTTGAATTTTATTTATTTGCGGCTGGTTGGAAAACAGGGGACGTTTGACCACTAATTTTAAAAATAATGCTTGATTTAAGTTGTGTAGATCATATATATTTGGCGCTGTTCAAAAATCTAAATAGGAGAAGTATTACATGAGAACGATGTATTCTAAAGCAGATGACGTAATTGCAGACCGAAAATGGTTTGTTATTGATGCCTCTGATGTTGTTCTCGGACGTCTTTCTACCGTAGTTGCAAAAGTTTTGCAGGGTAAGCATAAGCCCGACTACGCACCGCATCAGGATGTGGGCGATTTTGTCGTGGTTCTCAATGCCAGCAAAATTCGCGTAACCGGTAATAAAGCGGATCAGATCAGCTATTTCAGCCACTCCGGCTATCCGGGTGGGGGAAAGCAGGTTCCGTTCCGTCGCATGCTCGATCGTCGTCCGGAATATGTCATTGAGCACTCTGTACGCTTGATGCTGCCGAAAAACGCTCTTGGCCGTAAGATGTTCAAGAAACTCAAAGTATATGCTGGTGAGAAGCATCCGCATGAAGCACAACAACCGCAATCATTAACCCTGTAAAGAGTAAGGATACGTTATTATGGATGTATACTCTGCATTGGGTCGACGTAAGCGCTCTGTTGCCCGCGTTCGTCTGGTTCCAGGAAGTGGTAAAATCACGGTAAACAAAACAGAAGTTCTGGACTATTTTAAGCGTGAAACGCTTAAGATGATCATTGAGCAGCCGTTTGGTGTTACTGAAACACTTGGAAAATTCGACGTTATTGCAACAATTGACGGTGGTGGCCTTTCTGGTCAGGCCGGAGCACTGCGTTTGGGCATTTCCCGTGCACTTCTACAGTGGAATGCAGAATCCCGCGATCAGCTTAAGTCTGCCGGTTTTCTGACACGTGATCCACGTAAGGTAGAGCGCAAGAAGTACGGACAGCCCAAAGCCCGTAAGAATTTCCAGTTCTCGAAGCGTTAATAGAACTGACTTATTAATGAATAGTCCCGTAAATCCGGGACTGCAAAAATCTCGCACACTGCCCGATCCAGAAATAGGGTGTCTTCCTTTGGAGAAGATTTTTTCTGGAGATGAAAGCGGTGGCGGTTTAACCCAAGCGACAAGGAGCTTGCCATGAAGGTTCAGCTGGAAGATCTGCTGAAAAGCGGTGTTCACTTCGGACACCTTACCCGCCGATGGAATCCCAAAATGCGCCCGTTTATTTTTCTGGAGCGTAATAAGATCCACATTATCGACCTTAAAAAAACCATGATCAATCTGCAGAAGGCTCATGATCTTATTAAAGAGATTGTGCTATCTGGTGATGAGGTCTTGTTTGTAGGTACCAAAAAACAAGCCAAAGATATTATTCAGGCCGAAGCAGCACGCTGTGGAATGCCGTATATCGCAGAGCGCTGGCTCGGTGGTACACTGACGAACTTTTCTACCATTAAGAAAAGTATCCGTAAACTCGAAGGCCTCGAAAAGATGGTTAACGACGGAACGGTCGAAAAGCTCGTAAAGAAAGAGCGACTGATGGTAGATCGTGAAATTGAGAAAATGAAAAAAGTCTTCGCCGGAATTCAAAATATGAAGCGTATTCCCGGTGCCGTATTTGTGGTAGATACCCGTAAGGAAGAAATCGCCGTCAAAGAAGCCCGTAAGCTAAATATTCCGGTATTTGCCATTGTTGATACCAATTGCGACCCGGATGTTGTTGATTATCCAATTCCTGGAAATGATGACTCTACCAAGTCGATCGGTATTATTACAAAAACTCTCGTCTCTGCCGTTTTGGAAGCGCGCGAAATTCGCGAAGCTAAAAAAGCCGGTGAAAAGGGACAGGCAAAATCAGACAAGTAAGAACATATAAAAGAGTACATAAGGAGTTAGCGCGTTATGGCGGAAATTACAGCCAAACTTGTTAAGGAACTACGCGATAAAACCGGCGCCGGAATGATGGACTGCAAGAAAGCACTGCAGGAAGTTGACGGCGACGTAGAGAAAGCGATTGAGTTCCTCCGCAAAAAGGGAATTGCGAAAGCAGCCAAAAAAGCGGATCGTGAAGCAAAAGATGGTCTCGTAGAGGCCTATATCCACGCCGGCGGTAAGCTGGGTGTGCTGGTAGAAGTAAACTGCGAAACAGACTTTGTTGCCAAAACGGACGATTTCAAAGACTTCTGCCGAAATCTGGCCATGCACATTGCTGCAGCCGAGCCGGTAGCGCTTAATCGTGAGGATATGGACAGCTCGGTTATTGAAAAAGAGCTGGATATTTATCGCGACCAGGCCAAAGCCGAGGGCAAACCGGATCATATCATCGACAAAATTGCCGAAGGAAAAATCGAGAAATTCTATTCCGAAAGCGTACTGCTCGAGCAGGGCTATATTCGCGAGCCCGATCGCAGCATCAAAGACCTGTTGACCGATATGATTGGTAAGCTTGGTGAAAATATAACTATCAGTCGTTTTCAACGCTTTAAAATCGGGGACTAACCTATGAGTAAACGCCCTGCATTTAGCCGCATACTGTTGAAGTTGAGTGGAGAATCGCTTGCCGGAAGCGATAAGTTCGGAATCCGGTTACAGGTACTTCAGACCTTTGCTGCAGAAGTGAAAAAAGTGGTTGATTTGGGCGTTCAGGTTGCACTCGTAGTTGGCGGTGGAAATATCTTTCGGGGTATTTCCAGCGCCGCCAACGAAATGGATCGCGTATCAGCCGACTATATGGGAATGCTGGCAACGGTTATCAACTCGATGGCTTTGCAAAGTGCTCTTGAAAACGTCGGTATTGATACACGAGTTCAAACCGCCATTCCAATGAACCAAATTGCCGAACCGTTTATCAGACGAAAAGCCGTTAGACATTTGGAAAAGGGAAGAGTGGTAATATTTGCAGCTGGCACCGGAAATCCGTATTTTACTACTGATACCGCTGCCGTTCTACGCGCCGTCGAAGTTGAAGCTGAAGTTATTCTTAAAGGCACCCGCGTTGATGGCGTCTATACGGCGGATCCGGAAAAAGATCCAAATGCAAAGAAATATGATGAACTTTCTTACATGCAGGTGGTAAAACAAGAGCTTCGCGTAATGGATACAACTGCAATTACCCTGTCTATGGATAATGAACTTCCGATTATCGTGTTTAATATGGAAAAAGAAGATAATCTGAGGCGCGTTGTTGAAGGCGACGCTATTGGAACAAAAGTAAGGAGTGACGCATGAGTCTCGAAACAATTTATACTGACACAAAAGGCCGAATGGATAAGTCGGTTGATCATCTCTTAACCGAACTCGCTAAGGTTAGAACCGGACGCGCTACACCGGCATTGCTGGACTCGGTGAAGGTTGATTATTATGGAACGAAAACACCTCTTGGGCAGGTCGCTTCGGTTTCTGCACCTGAACCACGTTTGCTCGTTGTTCAGCCCTGGGAAAAGAATCTGATTCCCGAGATCGAAAAGGAAATCATTGCTGCCGATTTAGGCCTGAATCCATCAAACGATGGAACGCTGGTTCGTATTCCAATTCCTGAATTAAGCGATGAACGTCGTCAGAATCTTCTTAAGATGGTCAAGAAATCTTGTGAAGAAGCGCGCGTTGCAATTCGTAACGTACGTCGTGATGCCAATGACAGCGTGAAAAAACTTGAAAAAGATCATGATATCTCTGAAGATAACAGTCATGATGCCATCGAGAAAATTCAGGGATTTACCAACGACCACATCAAAAAGGTCGATGGCATTCTTGAAAAGAAGGAAAAAGAACTGATTGGTGACTAAGAGAGCAAATACAACACTTTGATATTGCGAGCCGGGGACCTCTCCGGCTCTTTTTTTATGCCATGAAAAAAAGAATCCTCATTATTGCAGGTGAAGCATCCGGCGATCATCATGCCGCAGATATGCTGGCCGTACTTCGGAAAAGTGAACCCGATTGGCAGTTTGTCGGAATCGGTGGCGATTCTATGCAGAAGCAAGGGGTTCAACTTACCTATCATATTTCCCAAATGGCATTTTTAGGTGTCAGCGAAATAGTAAAACACCTCCCCTTTATTCGCATTGTAAAAAAAGCGATGGAGGCCGAGATGGATAGGGGAGTGGATGCCGTTTTGCTGGTTGATTATCCCGGCTTTAACCTGTTGCTTGCAAATAGTGCGCGTAAACGCGGAATTCCCGTCATGTATTATATCAGTCCGCAGCTTTGGGCTTGGCGCGAAGGACGTGTAGAGAAAATTCGCAAGCGCGTTGGCTTAATGATGGTGATTTTTAAATTTGAACAGGAATTCTACGCCCGGCATGGAATTCGTGCTGAATTCGTGGGACATCCGCTGGCTGATCAGCTCAAGGAGACCTCAGAAAATTCCGCATTCCGGCAAACCCACGCCATTCCTGAAGGCAAACGCATTCTCGGTTTGTTCCCGGGGTCTCGTGAAATGGAAGTGCGGAAGTTGTTGCCGGAAATGCTTCGTGCCGTGCAACAGCTCTCCGAAAATGATAACGTTATTGCAGTCGTCGGCAAGGCCGGCAATTTGCCCGATTCGCTGTACGACGAAGTTGCCGCAGATACTCCTGCTGTGCAGTTTATTGCGGATGACAGTAAGCGGTTAATGGAACATTCGTTTGCTGCTCTGGCGGCAAGTGGAACTGCCACACTGGAACTTGGATTTCTACAAACACCTCTTATTGTGCTCTATACCGTCTCCCCACTTACCTACTGGCTTGGCCGAATGCTGATTAAGGTAGATGCTATTTCTCTTGCCAATATCGTCCTGGGTGAAAAGGTTGTCCCCGAACTGATTCAAAAAGAAATGACGGCTGATGGTATTGTGCATGAACTGCGTCGCTACCTGGATGATGAAGCCTATTATAAAGATGTCAAAGAAAAATTGGGCGGTATTCGTCCCGCATTGGGTGGGTCTGGAGCGGCAAAAAAAGCAGCTGAAGCGGTTACAGGCTTTCTGCATGGAACAATTCCATCGCTAAAAAAGTCATCCTCCGAATAAAACCTGCAGCAGAATATTATGCACCAGCCGGCATATCTTGCACAAAAAATGCCGGAACTGATTTAACCAGCTCCGGCAATTCGCTCCTAACTCCCGACTCAAAATTTACTTAAGTCAATAATTTGCGATTTCAAATGCCTGGTCTCTCGAATAGACAATCTTTCGCACGGTTTCCACAGAAAGATAGGGAAACTCCTCCTGAAGTTGGGCAATAATGTCCTTTGGCTTTTGCCTGTCTTTACGTTCGCTGAATGTTGCGCGAATGTAAAAGTCGCGAATAGCACGTTCATTGAGGAACCCCTTTTCCCAAAGTTGTGCAAACATCGCATCGTCCAGATAGTCCCGTAGGGGATTGCTACGCATCACTATACCTCCTGATTTTTAGTGAAATACCCTCATAACGCATGAAGAATGCGCAGTAGCATTAGGTTCTTGAGGCAACCCTCCTGAATGGATGTGTGGCGTAAATCTATTTCGAATTTAAGAAAAAATGGCTGGTAGCACTAGTCGATGGCAAATAGGGGTTTATGTTAGACTTAAACAGAATATAAGGGACAGATTTTTGAAAACAAGGGGAATATTGGGTATCTTATTTGATTCTTAGAAGTTGTTTCCCTGAAAGAAAAAATTTCTTAGCTTCATATCAATTCGTCAGTCACCACTTCCTGCGATGCAAACGGATAGGCAATGATAACGCTTACTGCAGAAAAAATTGGCCATCACTACGCCGGACGTACTATTCTTAAAGACATCTCCTTTAGCATAAACAGTGGACAATGTCTTGCAATTGTTGGTCCCAACGGCTCGGGCAAGAGCACGCTTGTTAAAATACTGTCCGGCCTGCTTTCTGCCAAAACCGGGACGCATGAATACTCTGAAAGTACCGAACCACTAGAGAATTTTCAGCGACGAATTGGACTTGTAACGCCCTACCTGCAGTTATACCGTGACTTAACTGCATTGGAAAATTTGACTTTCTTTGCCTCTGCGCACCAAATTGCTTTGGACAATGAGCGAATAAAAGCGCTTTTTGCAGAGGTCGGCCTTGTTGGGCGAGAGCATGATGCTCTGCGGAGCTATTCCTCGGGAATGATGCAACGTGCAAAATACATAATGGCTCTCTACCACCAGCCAGACATTCTGATTCTCGACGAGCCAACAGCCAATCTGGATCAGAGTGGTTGCGATATGGTGTATGCTCTTATCGAAAAGATGCGCTCAGAAAAACTGGTTGTTCTGGCAACAAATGAACCGCGTGAAGCGGCCCTCGCAGACAAGGGGGTGCCCGTTGTTACGAAATAGTCTGAACGTTCTGCGTAAAGATTTTCAGCTTGAGTTCCGCACCCGCTACTCTTTGAATGCAATCGCGCTCTTTGCTGTTACCACATTGGTGGCGGTAGGATATTCTATTGCACCGGTTCGCCTGGATGAATTGGTTTTGGCACCACTGCTGTGGATTATCATTTTTTTCTCGGCAATGTCCGGATTGTCTCATGTCTTTGTACGCGAAGAGGAGCAGCAAACTGCCGATACCCTCAGATTGCTCTTTAAACCAGAGGAGGTACTGCTTGGGAAGTGGCTGTTTAATGTGCTGCTTCTTTTTGCACTTGTTGCTTTGGTGGTGCCACTTTTTGTGGCAGTAATGAACGCAACTGTGCAGAATGTGGCCATATTGCTTGCAACGCTTGCACTTGGAAGTTTGGCCTTGGCAACCGCTTCTACGATAATAGGGGCGATTATTTCACTTTCCGGAAATCGTGGCGCATTATTTGCAGTTCTATCTTTCCCAATAGCCTTACCCGTTTTGATCTCTTCAATTCACAGCACTAGATTAGCGATGACTGGTGCGCCATTTTCCGATTGTTTGGCAGACTTGAAGTTGCTATTTTCCTTTGTTGTTGTTCTGTTTACTGCGTCCTGGCTACTGTTTGATTTTGTATGGAAAAAATAGAGAATATACGATATGTTGGCAATTGAAAATTGGTGGAAATGGCTGCTGGGTAGCGGTATGTGCGTGGTTATCTGGGCGGCATTTTTATATGCACCTCCGGCGAAAGCCTTGGGAGAATCGACGAGAATTCTGTTTTTTCATGTACCATGTGCATGGGTTGGAACGCTGGCCTTTTTTGTTTCGGCATGGGCAAGCTTTCGCTATTTGAGAACGAATGATTTGTCGTATGATCACTCAGCACATGCTGCAGCACACATTGGTTTTATCTTTACGGTATTGGCGACGGCTACCGGCTCGATTTGGGCGAAGGAAATCTGGCAGTCCTATTGGAATTGGGATCCGAGACAAACATCTATTTTTATCCTGCTGCTAATCTATGCCGCCTACTTTGCATTGCGCTCTTCTTTGGAAGATGAAGATACCCGCGCACGTCTAGGGGCCGTCTATTCGATGATCGCCTGTGTGACGGTGCCCTTTCTGGTATTCATCGTCCCGCGTATTTACGACTCTTTGCATCCCGATCCGATTATCAACGATCAGGCCAAGATTAATATGAATGCTGCAATGCAGCATGTTTTTTGGGGATCACTCCTTTGTTTTACTATTCTTTTCAGATGGATGCTTCAGCTAAAGAAGCGAAGTCTTATTATTCAACATCGACTGGAACTCGCGCGCCGCGCCAACTAGGAACTTAATCATGTTAAAATCAATTACATATTTAGCAGACGCAGGCACTAACATGTTAACACTGCTTATGAAGCCGCTACAGGAAGCAGCTGGTGCAAGTCAACCACTACAGACGGTAAAGGACGTCGGCAACGACATCTATATTGTCTTAACGGTTACAATGATGGTTTGGATCGGTTTATTTCTTTATATGCTGCTGATGGAACGTCGCGTAAAAGACGTTGAGAATAAACTGGATCAGCTTAGTAAGTGAAAATAGCATTGATTATCAATCTCACATTTGTTAATTTTTTCTCAAAGTGCATTTGGAAATGCAAAGGAGATAAAAAATGAGCACAAAATACATTGTTGGCGGTATTATAATTCTGGCCTTTATGATCTTTGCGGGCATGAATTTAGGTGATTCTCTGACGCCGTATGTTTCGATAAAAGAGGCCCGTATGAAGGGGACTAAGGTTCAGGTGAAAGGCGCACGTGTTGAAGGAACAGCAAACTACGACGCGCAGCGAAAGACATTCAACTTTAAGCTGAGCGATCCTGACGGTGAAGAAGTGCAGGTAATTTATGATGGCCTTCGCCCGTCGAACTTTGAGCGTGCAAAGGAAGTTGTTGCAATCGGGAAATATCACAATGGCGAATTTCTGGCAAGCGAACTACTGATAAAATGCCCCTCCAAATATGAGGCAGAAGAAATGGACGGGGTACGTTCATGAGTGAATTTATGACGTCTGTTGTATCCAATGCAGGTTACATGTTGGTATCCTTTGCCTTTGCCAGCTGTCTGGTTTCCATAACTGCTTTTTTCCTGTATTACCGAGACAAAAACGAGCAGCTTTACAAGATTGCTACAAAAGCATTTTACGCAATGACTATTGCGGCTGTGATTACGCTGATTTCCCTGGTTTTATTAATAATGACGCATCAGTTTCAGTTTAACTATGTGTACAGTTATTCCTCCACAGCACTAAATAAGTTCTATTTATTCGCAACGCTTTGGGCCGGACAAGAAGGGACGCTGCTTATGTGGCTGACCTATGGATGTATTTACGGCATCCTGCTTATTCGCAGCTTAGGGCGTAAGATGCCGCTGGCGCTGGTCTTTTTAGGGCTGGTTCAGGGAGTGCTGCTTTGGATTCTCCACGTAAAGAATCCTTTCCCGCTGGTTTGGCATACCTTTGAGCAGGTACCGATTGGTTTCTTCCCGCAGGAAGGCGCTGGCTTAAATCCCCTGCTGCAAAATCCCTGGATGGTGATTCATCCGCCGACGCTGTTTGTCGGATACAGTTCAACCGTTGTCGCATTTGCGATCGCCATGTCTGCTTTGGTGACAGGTGATCGAACGGAATGGGTAAAAGCGGCTCGCCCCTGGGTTGTCTTCAATGTAATGATCCTGGGGACGGGGATTATTATGGGTGGCTACTGGGCTTACATCACGCTTGGTTGGGGTGGCTACTGGGGCTGGGACCCGGTGGAAAATGCCTCACTTGTTCCGTGGTTGTTTAGTGTGGTGTTACTGCATGGAATTCTGATTCAAAGCAAGCGCGGCTCTCTGGTGAAGAGCAATCTGTTCTTTGCCGGTGCTTCATTTCTGACTATGGTTTGGGGATCGTATCTAACTCGGTCCGGTGTTCTGACAGACTTCTCTGTTCATTCATTTGCACCGAGTGGTCTAAATTTTTATCTGGTAATGTTTCAACTGATCTTTACCGGGTTGTTTCTTGGTTTTTTTATTCGGTTTGTAAGACAGGAGCAGGCTGATGGAGTTGAATCCGTAACATTCGGTGATGGTTTTTTGAATCGTGAAACATTTATGCTGATGGGCATTTTGGTATTGCTTCTCAATGCAATATTTGTCCTGTTGGGCACGTCTGCTCCACTGTATACACGGTTGTGGGGAGATGCAACCAGCGTTGCGCCGGATTTCTACAATACGATGACGGTACCGATCGCCTTCTTCATACTGCTTGGACTAGGTATTGCGCCGCTATTGGCCTGGAAAACGTCCGAACTTCGCAATGTGCCAACCATTATCTGGAGCGCCGGTATTGCTGCAATGGCAACCGTTGCTGCCATGGGATTTGGGTTGACGCACTTGAATGCTGCGGTACTGTTTTTTATGGCTATGTTTGTCATATCGGTTAACCTTCGAGTGGTATGGTTGTTTTTGCGCAATAATTTTGATGCGGCCGGAGGCTATCTTGCACATGTTGGCTGGGCATTTATGGCGATTGGAATTATTACATCTTCGATGTATGAAAGTAGTGAAAAGATTCTGTTGCCAAAGGATACCTTTACGCAAACCGATCTTGGTTATGAGATAAAGTTTCTTGGCTTTCGGGATATGCCGGATGGCAAAGATCAGGTGCGCCTGATGGTAAAAACGGCCGATCAATCGTCCTATGAAGCCAATCCACGCTTTTATTACAGTGATTACTCCAAGGCCTTTATGATTACTCCTGACGTGAAAATGAAGTTTGGTAAAGACGTGTATATATCGCCAATTTCATTTACACCGGCAGAATTGGGCGATAAGCAGATGATCCTGCTGAGTAAAGGACAAAGCACAAATGTAGGCACACTGCAGGTTACCTTTAATGACTTTATTACCAAGATGGGCGCTTCACGTCAAGAGGTTACAGCAGATCTAAAGGTGGTGACCGGCGTAAATAGTTATGGCGATGCGATTAGCGTTCAGCCGGTAATTATTGCTGATCAGGGGCAAATGAATAGTGAGCCGGTTGACGTACCTGGAACGGATTATCGCATTGCGATTACTCGTGTAAATGCCAATAATGGACAGGTCGAACTGGAAATCTCATCGCCTTCGGAAAACCAGGCTGATGTTAAGGATACTATGGCGATTGAGCTTCGTGAGAAACCGCTGATCAGTATCCTTTGGTTCGGAACATTAATCTTTGTTTTCGGCTCGATGTTGTCACTCAGACATCGCGTCCGTCGCAGGCGTAAAGATTAGTGCCGGAGTCGATTTGTCTGGCGGATCCGAGAAAGGTCCGCTGACTGCCCATCAGACAGTGAAAGTTGCTTATGAAGTGGATCTTAGTTAGTTGTATTATCGCCCTCATCATTATTCTTCCGACCTATCTCTACAGTCAGTTTACCCTCAAGAATGTCGAGAAACGTATCGAGCGTGAACATTCTGTGAAACACATGACTGTCGATTCGCTGCATGCTGCTCTTTCTGAGAACGACTCTGCAAATTTTGTTCTTTTTGATGTGAGAGAGAAAGATGAATATGATGTTAGCCATCTTCCCAACGCTGTTCAGCTTGATCCCGGCATTACGCCGGATGAGTTTATTAATACCCACTCCGATAATCTGGATGGAAAGCACGCAGTTTTTTATTGCTCGGTAGGGAAGCGAAGTGCTATTCTTATTGAAAAACTCGATGCTGCTGCGCGTGAAGCGGGGGCGACAGAACTGTCTAACCTAAAGGGTAGCATCTTCCGCTGGTATAACTCAGGTTTTCCTGTTTACAATGCTTCAGGAGAAACGTCGCAGGTTCATCCCTATGATAAAAAATGGGGTGTCCTTCTCAATAAACGCAGTGAATCCGACAGCTCAACAAATCGCTAGAAGCCTCTCTTATTACGCCCCCGTGACAATGTCAATTTAAAATGGTCATAAATACAGAGCTTTTATATGATTAAGATTGAATTGGCAGGACTTTCTTACTATATTCTGACCACAAAATCGACTCTGACTTTATGGCAAAAAGAAAAGCAAAACAGCTAAAATTATTTTCCCGCAAACGAAGCAGCAAGAAGAATACACCTGCGGATGGCAATAACGAGATCTATGGTCTCCTTACTATTGCATTTGGTGCCGTCTTTGCTGGTTCACTGGCCACATACCATGCGGATGACCCCACTTTCTGGAGTGCCGGAACAACTACGGTGAAAAACCTTTTCCGCATTGTCGGGGCTTCTATAGCCGAGCCTGTTTTTCAGGGCACACTGGGATACGCTTCCCTTATTTTTCCCTTAATCATTATCGTTGTGGGTTTTGCCATCGCTGCCAGCTACCCCTTGATAAAGCTGAAGTCTCTCGGAATACGTGCACTTGCATGGGCGTTTCTGGGTGCTCTCGTACTCGCTATGCCGGAGAGCCTCGAAACACTCGGACGATCCCGTCAATATTATCCCAGCGGACTTTTGGGCGGTATTACGACCGATGCTATCGCAAGATATATGGGGCGTGGTGCGCTTGTTTTTATTGTTTTCATCTACTTTTTCGTGCTGCTGATGATCACGTTTCGTTTCCGTATCTCTACCATACCCATTTATATCGTCGCACTCTTTCAGCAGATGACGGCACAGGTTACCGGTTTCTTCTCCGAACTTTTTAACTGGGGGCGATCGGTTCAGCAGCGCCATACCGGTGGTGAAAAGGTACCGCTACGTGAGCGTATTACCGGAAGGCTGTTGCGTGACGATGATCTTGAAGACGATGAATTGTTTGAGCCTCCGATGGATGATGGACTAGACTTTGAACCGGTGCCGCCGGCAAAGCCAGCCCGCCGAAAGCCAAAGATCGACGAGCCGCCGCCATTTGATGAAAACTTTCAAAGTTATGAAGAACCACCGCTTCCTCCGGAACCGGTTGTTCCTCCAGTTAAGAAGCCGGCGAAACCTCCTGCACCGCCTGCACCGATAATTGAGGCTGCTAAAGACGAATCCAGCTATCAACTGCCGGAACGTCCTCCGGAACCAGCTACAGAGCTTCCACCAACGTCGCCGACTGTTCAGCAAACACTCGATATTGATAATGAGCCAATCGTTGAAGAAGAAGTCATTGATTATGATGAGCAAGTTCAGGCAGCATTGGCAAAATTCGAAATGCCTCCAATGGAGCTTCTCCATGAGGACGAAACGGAGTCTGCGAAAGTCAGTCGTGAAGAGCTGATGGCTAATGCAGACCTTTTGGAGAATACGCTCGCACAGTTTGGCGTTAAGGCCTTCGTAAAGAAGGTGATTGAAGGGCCGGTAATTACGCTTTATGCCGTTCGACCTGCTGAAGGTGTAAAGATTAACCAGGTTGTGAGCTTGGCAGATGACCTGGCTCTTGCCATGCGGGCCAAGGGAATTCGTATGATTGCTCCGATTCCCGGTGAAGCAGCTATTGGTATTGAAATTCCAAACCGGCGTCCTTCTACGGTATATTTGAAGTCGATCATGCGTTCGGAAAAGATTGCAGAGCACAAGGGACAACTTGTAATTGGTATGGGGAAAACAATCGGTGGTGACGTTTTTTGTGCCGATTTAACGCGCATGCCTCACCTGCTTATTGCCGGTTCAACCGGTTCGGGTAAGAGTGTTGGTGTCAATACGATGATTGCCAGTATTCTTTGTCGCGTACCTCCCAGCGACGTTAAGTTCGTTATGATCGATCCGAAAAAACTTGAGCTGTCGTTATATGCCAAGTTGAAAGATCACTATCTGGCCATTTGTCCGGACTTGGATGAAATTGTTATCACGCATCCGCAGAATGCCATTATGATTCTGCGCAGTGTTGTACTTGAGATGGAAGAACGCTATGATACACTGGCTAAGGTTGGGGTGCGCGATATCGTGGCTTACAATCAAAAATTGGCCAAGCTGGAGACCAGCGGGAAAAAGCCGGAAGGCGCAATTCGCCTGCCCTACATCATTGTTATTATTGATGAGCTCGCCGACCTTATTCTTACTGCTTCCAGAGAAGTTGAAGAGCCGATAACCAGACTGGCGCAGATGGCGCGCGCCGTCGGTATTCACCTGATTGTGGCGACACAGCGTCCATCGGTAGATATTATTACCGGCTTGATTAAAGCGAACTTTCCGACGCGAATCGCCTATCAGGTCGCAACCAGACCTGACTCTAAGGTTATTCTGGATATTTATGGTGCCGAAAAGCTAATCGGAAATGGCGACATGCTCTTTCTTCCACCGGGAACGGGAAAGCCGGTTCGTCTTCAGAACCCGTTTGTTTCCACCGAGGAAGTTGAACGACTGATTTCGCACATTCGTAAGCAGCCAAAGTTTCCTCCATATGAGTTGAAATTGGTGAAACCAAAGTCTGCCGGAGATAAAAGCTCTGGCAAAAAAGCCTACGAGCAAGATGAATTTTACGACAAGGCGAAAGAGATTGTTGTTCGCCATCAGCAAGGATCAATCTCCCTTCTGCAGCGTAAACTTAAGGTTGGATATGCGCGCGCTGCCCGCTTAATTGACGAGCTGGAAGAAGGGGGCGTCGTTGGACCGGGACAGGGAAGTAAGGCAAGAGATGTTCTGATTTCCTCGTCCTACGATACGTAAACAAAAACGAAACAGGATATACCATGAAAATGCATAAAACTTTTTATCGCTTACTTGCAATTGTAATACTTTCTGTCATATTATTGCCACTTCAAGCTGCTAAAATTGACAACATCATAAAAAAAATGCAGAAAAAATATCGTTCTGCAAAAACGGTTAGAATTGAATTTACCGAGAAATCTCGCTTTAGTCTGACCGGTACGGAAAATCAAATAAGCGGCCAGTTGCAGATGGAAGGCAAGGAACGCTTTCGGCTGGAATCAGAAGATCAGGTTTTAGTCAATGACGGTGTAACATTTTGGCGATACAACAAGCTGGATAGTCAGGTGCTCATTGATAATTCAAAGAAAGAAGATCAGGAAGTAATGCTGAACGATTTTCTATATAACCTCAAAGACCGCTATTACAGCCAGATATTGGGTGAATCAAATGAGTCTGGTAAGAAAGTCTACAACATCAAGCTGACGCCAAAGGAAGATCAGCAAAGCTACTTTACTTCAATTAAAATGTGGGTAGAGGACGATAATTGGACAATTAAACGTCTGATTTACACTGACTACAACGAAAATGAGACAGAATACATCATAGAGAAAATGGATTTTAACCCCGTCCTACAGCGTTCAACCTTCACCTTCACGCCTCCAGAAGGCATTGACGTTGTTGACCTGAGAATGTAGTTTCCACACGGAGTTGGATTAAAGTTTTTTTTTGGCTCGCCGATTATAGATCACTTTTGATACTTCCGGCATGTTGTATATTTATGGCTACTTTTGGCTATAAAATTTAGTCACATCCATCTAAGAGTCATCGATTTATGAGGTTATTTAGTGGAAAATAGCATTAACTATGATGTACAGGATTCCGAACAACAGATACATCTTCGCGATTATCTGAATATTATCTATCAGGGAAGATGGATTGTTTTAGTATGTTTTTTAACGGTCTTATCGGCAGCAGCGTATTTTACCTTTACGGCAAATCCGGTTTTTCAAGCTTCGTCGAAAGTTTTGGTCGATGACCAGGCTTCAATGGAGCGCGCATTGTTCAACGTAAATTATATGAACAATAGTTCTACTCTTTTGGCTCAGCAGATTGAGATTCTCAAAAGCCGTCGTTTGGCCGAGAACGTAATCCCAAAGCTGGAAGCTAAACCCTATCGAGACTCGCTATACGTTTTTCAACCGTTATCAAACGGCGGATACTTTGTCTTTGAAGACCAGGTTTCCTGGCTTCGCAGCCAAATGGCTATTAATCCGATGCTCGAAGCGGATATTATCGAGATAACGTTTAGTGCGGGGACAGCATTTGAATCCGCCGAAATCTGCAACGTCATCACCGAGACCTTTCAGCAGCTGAACAAAGAATACAATCGCAGTGAATTCCGTGACCTGCGTGAGTTTCTCGAGCTTCAGCTTCGAAAAAAGGGCGAAGAACTTCGCAAATCGGAAGAGACGCTGAGACTTTATAAAGAAACCGAAAAGCTGGTTTCCTTAGATGCAAGCACCGCAGAGCTAATTCGTAAACTGGCTGTAAGTCAGGCGGCTGGTGAAACGGCGCAGATTGAGCTGCAATCTGCACAAGAGCAGAAACGATCACTGGAAGCCCAGCTTGAAGAGCGCAGAGGAGCGTTGAGTTCTGAAGTTAGCGAAATAAGCAGCCCGCTTTTGAATGAACTCCAGCAAAACTATGCAAAGTTAGTTTCTGATAAAGTACGTTACGAGAGTTTAATTGCGCAGGATAAAAACATTGATCCGCGTGAATACGAACTGCAACTACAGAGCATGAATAGTCGAATTAGTGCGGTAAAATCGCGTTTACAGGAAGAGGCTCAGCGCATTTCGACAACCAGTATGGTCTCCGACCCGCTTAAGATTGCAGAAGACCTTGTTGCATCAATCTTGGATTTTGAGAATCAGATCAACGGACTGAGTGCGAAAATAGATGCGTATCGCGATGTTGTGCAACAGAATGAAATCGTCTTAGATCAACTGCCGAGTCAAGGTCTGGAATTAGTGCGTCTTGAGCGTCAGGTTAAGGTCGACGAAAACACTTTTGTTTTGCTGACGCAAAAGCTGGAAGAAACGAAAATTGCTGAGGCCGGTCAAAAGGAAATCATTCGCGTTATTGATACTGCAATCGAACCGGTTAACCCGATATCGCCTAAAAAGAGGTTAAACCTTCTTCTGGGAGCTATTCTCGGTTTGGGACTTGGTATCGGACTTACATTCCTGAAAGAGTTCTTCGACGATTCGGTTAAGTCTCCGGAAGAAATTGAAAAAATTGGTTTGCAGATTCTCTCTATTATTCCGGAAATTTCGGCAGATCAATTTGTGAAAAAAGCCAGCACGTCGAATGGACATGAAAGCATTGCCGGTCAGGAGAATGTCGAAGCGCGGCTAATTACGCACTTCGATCCCAAATCACCTATTTCGGAAGCCTACCGTACGCTGCGCACCAACATTCAGTTTCAGAAGTTTGAAAATGAATGTCCTGCACTTTTGGTTACCTCATCTACCCCTAAAGAGGGGAAGTCTACCACGATAGCCAATCTCGCTATAACAATGGCTCAGATGGGCAGCAGAACACTTATTGTGGACACAGATCTCAGACGCCCGGTAATCCACTCTGTGTTTGGATTGCGCAAGGAAAAAGGCGTGAGCAACTTTCTGTTGGGCAAGATGTCTTTCGATGAAATAACCAAACCAACAATTATTGACAACCTCTACGCCATTACCTCGGGCCCGTTACCACCAAATCCATCAGAGATGATTGCATCAGATGAAATGGATGACTTTATCAGGGTGGCTCGTGAGAAATTTGATGTTGTTTTGTTCGATAGTCCGCCCATTATTGCCGTAACCGATGCAGCCATTATGAGCGCAAAAATTGACGGACTTCTGCTGGTTGTTCGTGCGCATCAAACCCAGAAACACGCAGTTCGACATGCAAAAACGCTGCTCGAAAACGTTGAATCGAATATCCTTGGATGTTTACTCAACGGGGTCAGCGCAAAACGAAGCTATGGATCATACTATTATTATTATCAATATCAATACTACAGCTACTATGGACACGATCTAAAACGCCGCAAAAAATCAAAGTCAAAATAGGCGTTACTTGAGGAGAAAAAGCAATGAAACTTGCAGTCATTGGAAGTGGATATGTAGGGCTTGTAGCAGGTGCATGTTTCGCAGAAAGCGGAAACAATGTCATCTGCATGGACAAGGATGCTCAGAAAATTGCCCAGTTAAATGATGGAATTATTCCGATTTACGAGCCGGGCCTCGACCTGCTGGTTAAGCGAAATAAGAATAATGGACACTTAACATTTACGACAGACATTAAAGCAGCCGTCGAAAATTCCGATGTCATATTTATAGCTGTTGGAACTCCGCCGTTTGAAGACGGCTCTGCAGACCTTCGGCATGTTATTGCCGTAGCAAAAGATATTGGCAGGGTAATGACGAGCTTTAAAATTGTCGTTAATAAGAGCACGGTGCCAGTTGGAACGGCAGACAAGGTCCGTGAAGCAGTTGCTTCCGAGACTGATCTTCCGTTCGAGGTCGTCTCGAATCCGGAATTTTTGAAAGAGGGCGCGGCGATTGACGATTTCATGTATCCAGACCGGGTTGTTATCGGGACGCGGGACGACAAGGTTGCCGAAACGATGCGCGAATTGTATTCACCCTTTGTCAGAACCGGAAATCCGATAATTATTATGGATGAGAGAAGTGCTGAGATTACCAAGTATGCTGCAAACTCTATATTGGCAACAAAGATTTCATTTGTGAACGAAATTGCAAATCTCTGTGACATTCTCGATGCCGATATTGAGATGGTGCGTAAGGGGATAGGGTCTGACAAACGAATCGGGTATTCATTTATTTTCCCCGGTGTTGGATATGGCGGCTCATGTTTTCCGAAAGATGTTAAGGCGATTATTCGCACTGGAAAAGAAAATGGTTATGATTTAAGATTGCTTCAGGCCGTGGAAGAAGTAAATCAGGATCAAAAACTCATATTAATTCCGCGAATCCTGGAGCACTATGGTGGCTCCGTTGAAGGTAAAAAGTTTGGCATATGGGGACTTAGTTTTAAGCCAAAGACCGACGATATGCGTGAAGCACCATCTATATCGATAATCTCAGAGCTGCACCGTCTGGGTGCCGAGATTGTTGCTCACGACCCGGTTGCAATTGAAGAAGCTCGCGAGCAGTATCAGCTTGACAAAAAGGCGACGCTGGTTGAAGATTACTATGATGCAATTAATGATGTTGATGGACTGATTCTGGTGACAGAGTGGCTGAACTATCGCGAGCCGGATTTTGATAGAATGCTGAAAAGCATGAAGCAGCCGGTTATATTCGATGGCCGCAACATTTATCAACCTGAAAAGATGAAATCTAAAGGCTTTATTTATTATGGAATTGGAAGACGCTGAAATTACAATAAACTGTAAACCGCTTTATTAAGAGGAAACTACACAATGTCTCTACTGCAAAAAATTAAAGATCATGAAGCCCGGATTGGCGTTGTCGGACTGGGATATGTTGGTCTGCCACTCATTCTCGAATTCGTTGAAGAGAATTTTACCTGTGTCGGGTTCGATATCGATGAGTCGAAAGTCTCACAGCTGAATGAAGGCCAGTCCTACATTAAGCACATCGAAGGCGCTCGTATTGGAGAAGCCGTGAGTAAGAAGCTTTTTCACGCCACAACCAATTTTTCCGAGCTGTCTGATGTTGACTGTATTCTGGTATGTGTGCCGACGCCGCTGAACAAACATCGCGAGCCGAATATCAGCTATATCACTGAGACATCCGAGACGATTTCCAAGCATATTCGCAAAGGTCAGCTTATTATTCTGGAAAGCTCAACATACCCGGGGACAACCGAAGAGGTGATGCGGCCTATTCTTGAGAAATCCGGGCTGGTTGGACACGAAGATTTCTATCTCGCTTTCTCGCCAGAGCGCGAAGATCCAAACAATCCGAATTACTCTACTCGCACTATTCCAAAAGTTGTTGGTGCTAATAGCGAGATTTCCCTCGAGCTCACAAAAACGCTATACGATCAGGTTATCGTAGAAACCGTTCCGGTTAGCTCCAGCCAAGCTGCTGAGGCAACAAAGTTGCTTGAGAACATTTTTCGCAGCGTGAACATTGCTCTTGTGAACGAGATGAAGGTTATCCTTGATCGCATGGGAATAGATGTATGGGAAGTAATCAATGCTGCCAAAACCAAGCCGTTCGGTTATATGGCATTTTATCCCGGACCGGGTCTGGGTGGTCACTGCATTCCGATTGACCCATTCTATCTCACGTGGAAAGCACGTCAATATGATATCAGCACGCGCTTTATCGAGCTTGCCGGTGAAGTGAATACCGATATGCCTTACTACGTAGTAGACAAAGTAGCAGATGCACTGAACGAGCAGAAGAAGAGCCTGAATGGCTCCAAGATTCTCATTCTCGGTATGGCATATAAGAAAGATATTGACGATCTGCGCGAATCTCCGACCCTGAAGCTGATGGAAATTCTATTAGATAAAGGCTCGCTGGTAGATTATAATGATCCGCTGATCGACGCTCTTTATCCCATGCGCCACTACAACTACGACAGTCAGAGTGTCGATTTGAGCCCGGAAACGCTGAAGCAGTATGACGCGGTTCTGATCTCTACCGACCACACCGTCTACGATTGGGAAATGATTGTTGAGCATTCCAATGTCATTATCGATACGCGTAATGCCACGGTGAATGTGAAAACGAATCGTGACAAAATTTACAAAGCATAATCTACATGTTTTCTTGGGAGCGGCAAATTTGCCGCTCCCTTTTTTTATTTGAATAAGCCCATCTTTACTGTAACTTCCACTCGTCTTCAAATAAAGACCCTACGCATGTGGAATAAGTTTAAAAAAACACTTCTCGTATTAATTGTCCTCTTACTGCTGGTTTGTATTGGATTTGTAGTCCTTTACTCATTTACATCTGTGGTAGACCGAAATGTGCTTGCGCTGGTCAATCGCCTTGCCGGGGAGAAGGTTGAGGTGCATTTTGATGACCTCTCCGGAAATCTGATGCGGCAGCTTCGATTGACGAATGTTCACGTTGTTGTAGAAGGCGATACACTTGCCAGCTCTCCTAAAATTCAGTTCGAATATAAAATACTGGATATCATTCGCCAGAAATACCACTTGGCTAATCTTGATATAACGTCACCAAAAGTCGGAATTCGGCTTTCCGATGCACCACCCGATTCCACGAGTAAGCCATTAGATGTTTTTTTTGAATTCCTCGGTGCATCTCCGGAAATCGAAATTAAACGTCTTGGGATCGATGATGGGCGCTTTCGCTGGAGCAGTAAAGATACCTCGGACGAGGTGCGTGACATTAATCTTCAGCTGGCGGTTACAATTTCAGATAGCCAGATTTATTTGCAGCCCCAACGCGTATCGGCAATATGGGCATCGCAAAATCTTGAACTACAGGACCTGAAATTCCGTCTGAACGGCACGAAGAGTCTTATTGTCCTACAGGAGTTTTCTGCTCAGATACCCGGAGCCATGCTTACCGGAAATGGGCGCTTAAAACGCTTCCCGGAACCTAACCTATTGCTGAAAGTTGATAAATCCCGAGTTGATGCTTCCTTTGTAAAGACATTTGTTGACTCCCTGCCGTTTACCACCGGATTCGTTGAATTGAGTGGCGTGCTGGAGGGCGATATACGTCGTTTTGATGGACGTTTATTTGCCTTGGGTGAACTGGACAGCCTGGCAATTACATCATTAGAGTCTAATTTTGAGCGCGATTACAGCTGGTTTAAACTTAGCAATCTGAACCTGCGGAGCAGTGCTGGAAATGTACAAGGCGATCTCGATCTTTCGCGTCGTAACGGCATACGCAGCGATTTGAAAATGCAAAAACTGGCGCTTAAGAAAACCGGATTTGTCGATTTACCTATTGTTTTAGATGGCAAAGTGAACTTTGACAGCGATTCATGGGATTTCACAAAGGCTAATGGCGATGGCGTCGTAACGCTTTTTGAACCGCGCTTTGGCGAAATTAATGCTGATAAACTTCTGGCCTCTCTAATTGTCTCTGATGGAAACTGGAAAATCGGAGATGAAAGCCGAATCATTTTCTCCGATTCCGCAGTTGTGCAGATCGGTGGAGAAATTTCGGCAGACAGTCTTTCTACATCTCTTACCAGCGAATCTTTTGCGCTTAATCCACTTTTAACAGGACTTGGTGTTAAGGGGATCGATGGTTGGGGCAGTATCAATCTCGACTTAATTGGGAAAACGGCCAATCCTGCACTAAGCGGCTGGGTTTTTCTGGATAGCTTGCTATATAGCTCCGTAACCGTTTATGGAGTTGATGGTGAGGTGCAGGTTGATAGTCTCTTCTCGAATCCGCAAGGTAGTGCCGAGCTTGAACTTGCAACCGGATTTGTGTCCAATGTTTTTCTAACGCATGGGGCCCTCAGCGGAACGTTTATCGGTAGCGACTTGCTGATTGATAGTCTAAAGTTTCTGAGCAAGGAAAACTCCATAATCGTCGGCGGCAATGTTAATGTTTCATCTGACTCTACCATCATCAACTTGCCGCGTGTTGAGTTACTCTGGCAGAATTATGCACTGAAGGCATCAGAACCACAGATGCTTAGGTGGGCGCGAGACACGCTTTTTGTCGAAGTGCTGAACCTGAATAACCCTGCTGCCGGTGGGACAGTGACCGGGAGTGGCTTTTGGTGCTTTAATGAGAGCCGAACGGTATTCAATACGCAGCTTTTGGATATCCCCATCGACCCGGTTAATGATTACCATTACCTCCGATATGAATTAAACGGAAAAGTCGATTCGGATATTGAGTTCTACGGTATTATCGATAGCCTTGAAATACTTGCAGGAATGGAGTTGGATAGTCTGAAATTGGTTCATCGGGATTCTATCATTGCTCCGCAGGATCTTGGAAAGCTGCAAAGCGAGATATTGTTTTCGGCAAATCGCCTGGGAATTAATTTTCTGAATTATGAACAAGACGAAAACTCTTTTCTTACACTTAATGGCTCTATGGATCTAACGCTTCAGGGTGGCGATACGCTGGAAGAGGCGCCGCTTGATATAAATATGATTGCAGAGCGCATTCAGCTTGAGCGGTATCGCCCTTTTTTACGAACAAATTTCCCGCTGGAAGGAACAGTCTCCGGGCGTGCGGAGCTCAGCGGCACAACAGTGCTGCCTGAGTTGAACATGCGTATAACCGGCAGAAACCTTCGCTATGCCGATTACATAATGCCGGAGCTTCGAATGAAGCTGATGGGGGATACCAGCGGTGTAGTTCTCGATTCAGGTTATGCCGATTATATCGATACTGATGTTTATTTTACCGGTCGAAAAAATATTGATTGGGATCCGGAGAATGTACAGCAAATCTTTGAAGACAGCACCTTCGAATTATCGGCAACTATACAGGAAGATAGTCTAAACTTCCTGAACTCAATAAATCCAGAGCTGGACATTGTTGTAGGTGACATTCAGGCCCGGGTAGACCTTGGCGGCACATTTCAAGACCCTACGGTCGTCGATGCGCAGATTCAGCTACGCAACGGAAAACTTTACCTCGCGCGTTTGCAAAATAGCATTGATGATGTTGAGTTAACTGCCAATTTAACGGCACCTGAACTGATGACCTTTGCTGTAAACGGCAATTCCCTGCGCCCGCAAAAAACAGGCAACTTTCTTAAACGCTGGTTCTCAGGAATATGGACAAGTTTGGATCGCGGTGAAGAGGGTGGTGAGGTCTCCGCACGTGGTACGGTGGATCTAACGGATATTCTTCGACCAAAGGTTGATGTTGCCGTTAAGGCCAATCAAACCTATTTAAATTACTTCCTGGAGAACGCCGAGCTTATAGTTTCTACAAAAAACCTGACAATTCGCGGAAAAGATACACTGCTTATCGCTGGTGATGTTGGTGTTGGAGGAGGTGTAAACTTCGATTTTGTTGAATCTGAAAAAAACCTGTTGCTTGCCCCCACTGTTCGTGAAACAGCGCCATTTTTTCGTTACGAAATTGAAGTCGACTTATTGCCGGGATTTTACATTCGCAATGAGGATAATTTTAACAATTTTGACTTTCAGGTTAGCGGCAAAATGGGCGTACTATTAGAGCCAAGGCAACTGCTTGAGTATCGTGGTTCACTTGATGTCGAGGGGAAATATCTTATTCAGGGAGAAGTCTTCGGCATCAAAGACGGAAAGATCAACTTTGTAAATCCTAAAGAACTGCCCGAGCTGGATATCGCTGCCAGCAAAAGGAAGAGCAATTATACCTTCGAGCTGAAAATAACCGGTGCATTAGACAATCCGCAGAAGGACATTACCGTTATCGACAACAACGGCAATGCTTTACGAGATATGGACACCAAAGATGAAATGGCTCTGTTGTTGTTTGGCGTAACATTTAACGAACTGGGAACTGGAACCGATTCATTGTTGCTGCTAAAAGGCGAAGAGTTGCTTGCCCAAACGGTTTTGTCTATGCTTGAGCGTGAGACCCGAAGTTATACCGGTTTGGATCAGGTGAGACTGGATGGACAGAGTTCCTATTTTGAAAGTGAGCTAAATAAAAAAAATACGCCAACGCTCGCATTGGGTAAATACATAACGCCAAATTTATATTTGGAATATCGCTCTGCACTAGAATCTTCCGGGTTTGGTAACATACCGCGACCATCTCTGTCGTGGGAAGAGGGCAATCAGATATATTTACAGTATCGTTTAAACCGCAACTGGTCATTTTCGACGTCATACGAGACAACGCAGGAAGGTAATGAAAAAGTTAAGCTGGACATCAGCTGGCGACTCGAATTCTAAAACAATTCTAGTTCTGGCGACCGTTCTTTTGCTGACGCTTTCCTGCTTTGCTCAGGAGAAGCTGAAGGTAGTGGACGTACTTTTTGAAGGGAATGCATCTATTCCCGCCGAAGAGTTTAAACGAGTGATCAAGTCGCGAAAGGGGCTGGAATTTAATCAACGTGTTCACCGCGTAGATCGCACTCTTCTAACGAATTATTATCAACTCCGCGGATTTCTAAAAGTCTTTGTCGAGGTTGAGTATCGCAAAGAAGGCGATAAGATCTTTGTCGTTTTTCTGATATCTGAAGGGGTTCGCTCTTATTTGAAAGAGATCGTTTTTTTCGGTAATGAAAGTGTCGACGAAAATACGATACGTGGAATGTTTGCCATCAAAAACGGTGATGTCTTTCGTCGCACTGCTATAGACAATGGGTTGAATACGCTCGAGCAATATCACCTCAACAATGGCCGCCCTTATGTGGTGCTGACTGATAGAGAAGATGTGGAGTCTGATTCACTTGTTACGGTTCAAATATATATTCATGAGGATGATAAAGTTGTTATTGAAAAGATTCGCTATACCGGCCTAGACAAGGCAAAGCGTTTTTTGTTACGGCGGGAAATGGATATTGAGGAAGGTGAATTTTATTCGCGAACAGCAATAAATCGTTCTCAGAGCAATATCTATAGCACCGGCTTGTTCGAGCTGGTTAATTTTCGCCTGGCCCCGATCGAGGATGATCGCTCTCGCGTGGCGCTTACCTGGCAGCTGACGGAGAAAAAGGTGCGCTGGACAGGTCTGCGTTTTGGTGTGAGCCACGAAGATGCTCAAAGTGATGTCATAACTTTCGACTTTACTCTGGAAGGCGGTCATCGAAATCTTTTTGGTACTGCTCGCAGTATTTCAATGCGTGCCGTGCCGTCAATTTACTATGGCCGTGTCCAGGAAGGCGGGAATCGCAGGCTGCTCAATCCACGGAATGAATACACCTTTACTTTTACAGAGCCATGGGTTTTCAATACCCGAACACCGGGACAGTTTTCCGTCTCTTATGCCCAGCAGGCGCAACCTGTGGCAACGCGTGAGTTAACTACTTTCTCCACCTCATGGAAGCTCAGCCATAAATTCCGGAACAATTGGTATTATACAGGTGGAATCGGTTTTGAGCGGGTAAAAACTGCTTCCGATACGCTACGCATTCAGATCGCTTCCGGGCAGGACTTGATATATTCCATCTACATCGATCCGGTAAAGGATCAGCGTGATAACGTGCTGAATCCACGACGCGGCTATCTTACCGAATTGCGTAATAAGTTTGTGTTTAGTACCAGCCCTGATTCTGTTGATGGCGAAGAGGTAAAGATTCGCAATACGTTCTACAAAGCAAAATTTCAGTGGGCACGCTATCAAAAGTTTGCACTCTATAAACCGTGGGTTTTGGCAACCCGGATTGGATTTGGTGGAATAATTGGATTGGGTGACAGTAGACCGGTCACACAAATTCCCATTACGGAACGATTTTATGTTGGTGGCGCTTCCAGCGTGCGGGGTTATGTTGAAAACGGCATTGGAGATTCCGTAACCGACGGTGATGGGAATGAGGTGCCGATTGGCGGCAAAACAGAGCTGGTTGCAAATGCGGAACTGCGAATGCCACTGTTTTGGCTATTCTATGGCGAGGTCTTTATCGATGCCGGTAATGTTTGGAAGTCGTGGGAATCTATGCAAAAAAACTTTAGCCTGAAAGCGGGTAGCGGTGCCGGTCTTGTTGTTGTTACTCCGTTCGGGCCTATTCGCTTTGACTATGGTGTAAAACTCTTCCCGGAACAGGGCGAGTCTTTTGGTGAATTTCACATCGGAATTGCCTTTGCTTTCTAAAACGAGAATTGCAATCGGAGACTATTATGGCTGATAAGAAACGTTTACTTATAGATGTTGACGGTGTGTTACGAGATTTTATTGGCTCTTTAACGCAGGTTTATAAACGCGAACATCCGGGCCATGTTGTCGGTGAGGTCGATTCACGTCGGCTCGAAGATTTTTATCCGATTGGAAAGGCTATTTATTCATTTATGGATGAGCAGTTTGCCGGTGAAATTCTCAGAGATGCACCTGCGCTTAAGGGGGCAGCAGATTCAATGCGCCGGTGGGAGGCAAAATTTGAACTTTGCATTGCTACCAATCAACCGCCGGCCGGTCGCTTTCCCACATTAGAGTGGCTTGGAAAGCATCACATTGCCTGTAATACCGTTTACATAAAACGCGACAAGTATTTGCTGGATGGCTATGCGTTATTGGATGATTTTGTTGACAATCTTACTGCTTTTGAAGCCACAGGTAGGCTGGCGGTCTGCCTCGATCAACCCTGGAACCAGCATTGGGATGGTCCACGCGTTTCAGATGTGGATTCGTTTTTTGCTTACGTTACTGAGCAGCTTCGCCTGGAAGAAGCTGCCAGTGACGGTCCCATGTTCGCTTAGTGCTACTTGATCTGGTCGTAATAGGCTTGTTCTGTTACCTCAGACCATCCGGAAACCTGCTTTTTAAAAGCGTTGAACGATTCATAAACTTTTTTGCTCATCGGGTCAGCTTCTGTCACCTCGGCAATAACGTTTTCCGCATGCTTACGTAATTCTCGAATGACATCTACAGGAAACGGCTGAATCTTTACGTTGCTTTCCTCGCGTATCTTTTTGAGATAGATACTGTTTTTTGCATCGAACTCGGCAAGCATCCAAATGTTTGAACGTGCGGCTGCGGTTTTTAAAATTTCCTGCAAGTCTTCGGATAGCCCGTTAAAAGCTCCCTTGTTAAAGAATATCTCTAAAATTGTTCCCGGCTCATGCCAGCCCGGATAATAGTAGTGACTCGCTATACGATGAAAACCCATGGTATAATCGTGATAAGGGCCTATCCATTCGGTGGCATCAATTACTTTACGTTCAAGACTGGTGAAAATTTCACCTCCGGCAATAACAACTGCTGAGCCACCGGCTTTTTCAATGACTTTGCCACCGAGTCCGGGCATTCGCATCTTTAGGCCTTTGAAATCCTCGATAGAATTAATTTCCCGATTAAACCAGCCTCCCATTTGAACGCCGGTATTGCCTGCAGGCATTGGCAGTAGATTAAACTTCTCATAGACTTCCTCCCAAAGCTTTTGCCCGCCGCCGGAATAGATCCATGCATTCATTTGCTGGGCATTCATACCAAAAGGAACAGCTGCAAAAAACTGACTTGCCGGCATCTTTCCAGCCCAATAATAGGATGCACCATGGCCGATTTGCGCAATACCCTGTTGAACTGCTTCAAAGCTTTCCAGTGGAGGAACCAATTCACCACCGCCATAGACCTTTATTTTGAGACGTCCGGCAGACATCTTTTCGACCCAGCGAGCAAACATCTCGGCGCCTTCGCCAAGCACAGGAAACCCCGGAGGCCAGGTCGTGACCATTTTCCATTCAACCGTCTTGTTTAGATTAATTGCAGGCGCTCCGGCAGACGTCTCTGAGGACGTGCAGGAAGTTATGAGGGCGCTACTGCTAAGTGTCGCAATAGATGCTTTTTTAACAAAATCTCGACGGCTCATTTTTTTCATGCTTGATCTCCGGATGTGCTTTTGTCTTCAGAATTCAGATTAAATGCAGGTTGTCAGGCGTCATATTTAAGTTTAGCGGAAGGATGGCAATCCCGCAAGAGTTCAGAGATAAAAAGTGCTTGCAGCTGTGCCGCCAATTGCTTTTGTTTGCTCATGGCTACGGACTATCTCAAAAACTTTCATGTTGTCAGCTTTCAGAAGAATCTGCTGAGTTGGTATGATAGACATAAGCGCGATTTGCCATGGCGCCATTCGCGAGATCCTTACGCGATATGGCTTTCAGAAGTTATGCTACAGCAGACTCAGGTGAAAACCGTAATTCCTTACTATAACAATTGGCTTCAGAAATTCCCTGGCATGAAGCAATTGGCGGATGCCGATTTAAATAGCGTGTTAAAGTCGTGGGAAGGTTTGGGATATTATTCCAGAGCGCGACAGTTTCACAAGGCAATATGCCATGTGCATCATGAATTGCAGAGCGAAGTTCCGGATGACTATGATGTATTCCTCGAGCTTCCGGGGGTAGGAGAGTATACGGCAGCAGCTGTTCAAAGTATTGCCTTTGGAGGTGCCTATGCCGTTGTTGATGGCAATGTAAAGCGGGTTTTAGCACGTTTGTTCGAGATTGACCTGCCGGTTAACGTGGCGAATGCAAAAAAAACATTTCAGCAGATCGCAACAGAACTGCTGCACACACAGCGCAGTGGTGATTACAATCAGGCGTTGATGGAGCTCGGTGCCACAATTTGTAAACCAAGATCGCCGTTATGTAAAGAATGCCCTGTCGCCGATTTATGCGCGGTGCAACTCAATTCGAACCAGCATGAGTATCCAAAGCGTAAAAAACGCAAACCTGTTCCCGTTTATCGTATGGCAACCGGAGTGGTTTATCGCAATGACCGCGTGTTAATCACCAGGCGTCCGGAGGATGGCTTGCTTGGTGGCCTCTGGGAGTTCCCGGGACGTAATGTTGAGGCCGCTGAAACGTCGAGTGCAGACTGTAAAGTGGCAATAAAAGATGCTGTGAATCTGGAGGTTGAGGTAGGGGAGAGGATCGCGTCTGTTAAACATGCGTATTCGCATTTCAAAGTTGAAATGGATGTTTATAATTGCACATATATTGCTGGGGCAGTTGAGTTAAGTAAAGCTGTGGATTTCAAGTGGGTCTCAAAGGAGGAGCTGGCTGAATATCCATTCCCCGGAGTGAACAACAAATTTCTTCCACTAGTGATTGGCTCTTCCGGGAAAAAAGAAGAGCTGTAGTCAGTGCTGCCTGTAGTTTGTTTTCAAGCAGCAGATACCGGGACTAGCTTAACAATTCGCTAACGGAGCGCTTCATGTTAATGTTGAAAATGACTGAGGCGAATAGCTTGGCGACACTTACTTCGGTATACCACGGCGTTTGGTCAACAAACTCTTGACCATGAAAAACAGCATCTGTTCCTAAAACCATATCGAGCATTCCATCCTGATAGGCTCTGTCTAAACGATCTCTCGCATTTGCAGTAAAGAAAGGTAAGCTGGCCAACATCATGATCTTTTTGGCGCCTTTGTCTTTTAGCAGCTTTAATGCATTTACCAATGTGCCTCCCGTGGCAACCATGTCATCTACCAGCAGCACTTCCTTATCTTCGACATTGCCAACCAGCCTCATGCTTTCAATGGTGCTGACATTGGAATAATCTCGTGCCTTATCGACAATCGCCAAATCGATCCCTAAAACCTTTGAGTAAAAGCGAGCTCGTTCGGCACTTCCGACGTCCGGACTTGTCACAATCATATTTGCCGGATCGATACGCATAATGTCTTGCAAATAATCGATAAAGACGCGCGACGCATGTAAATCTTCCAATTTGGCTTGAGCAAAAAATCCCTGAATGGCTTCGGAGTGAATATCGAGGGTAATTACTCGTTTTGCTCCAGCCATTTCCAGCATGTTTGCAACCAATTTCGCCGTTATTGCCTCGCGCGTTTTGCGGCGTTCCTGACGCGAGTAAGGATATTGTGGTAGCACCACCGTGATATGATCGGCGTCGGACTGATAGCAGGCATGGATTGCGGTAATTATAGACATGAGGTTATCGTTAACGGTGCGGTCGGTGAGCGGGTCATCGATACACTGAACAATATAAATGTCGTCGCCTCGAATATTTTCATCTACAACTATTTTTACCTCGCCATTGGGAAAGTGCACATCCGAGGTGAACTTTAGCCTGTGTGTAAGAGCCAGGTCTTCTTTCCTTGAAATACGATTTAGCTCTTCTACAATTCTTCCGGCAAAGCCACGGCCGGAATCACAGGCCATTACGGAAAGATTACCACGGTTGTTTTGTAACGAATTTGCGTCACTCATGATTTTCCCTTGGAAAGTGTTTTGATAATATATTGGTTAGCTGATTATGAGGTTCTTTTGAGGTTGCGATAACGCACCCGTTTTTTAGCGAGTTGTTTTTCCCGTGAAAATCGGTGACGGTTGCACCAGCTTCCGAAGCGATCAGCATGCCGGCGGCAATATCCCAGGGGTGAAGGCCGAGTTCCCAATAGCCGTCCATTCGTCCACAGGCGACGTAGCACAAGTCGAGTGCAGCTGAGCCCAGCCGGCGTACGCCGGCACATTCATCGAAAATGGTTTGAAAGGCGGCCATATACGCACTCAGAACATCTTTGCGTTGGTGAGGGAAGCCTGTCGCCATCAGCGCACGATCTAACCCTACATGGCTACATTTAATTGGCTCGCCATTGAGCATGGCTCCATTGCCAGCTGCTGCGGTGAATAGCTCATTTTGTTCCGGGTTATAAACAACGCCGACAAAAGGCTTTCCTTCAAAATACACACCAATTGAAACACAGTAGAATGGGATTCGCTGTATAAAATTCCGGGTTCCGTCCAGTGGATCAATAAACCATTCAAACGAACTGCCCGTTTGTTCGCCGCTGCCTTCTTCGGCCATGATGCTGTGATCCGGGAAGTGTTTTAGAATCTGTTTCAGAATGATTTGTTCGGAAGTGCGATCGACGTGGGTTACAAAATCGTTGCGTGTTTTTTCATCCGGTTGGAGGCGACTGTTGCGCTGGCTCAGTAAGTACGCACCGGCCTCATTCGCTATGGAAGTAGCAACTTCCAGAATTTTTTGTCTTTGCGACATCTTTTTTGCCCGCTGGCCGATACGGTAAATTCTAGCTACGACTTGCTGTCGTAATTGCTGGAAGGTATAAAAAAAATATATAATCCACCAAGAAAAAATGAAGTTTCAAAAGCAGGCATATTTCCGCAATGTTACTGTAAGCGAGATTGTAGCGGTAGTTGTGATTTTTAGCTTGTTGCACTGGAAAAAATGTTCATATATTTTCACTTATATCCGAAAATATATTCAGTCGAAATTTGACACACCAAAACGCTCGGCTGCTGTAAATACGCGAAACTCAATCTACAAAACCTCCACGGGAACTCTCATATGAATAATGACATACGCAATAAAGCTGAAGTATGGCTTGGAAGTGCTTACGACTCTGAAACAAGTGACCAGGTGCAGAACCTAATTGATAATGATCCAAAAGAGCTGGCAGATGCATTTTATAAAGATCTTGAGTTTGGTACCGGTGGTCTTCGTGGAGTTATGGGAGTTGGCACCAACCGAATGAATAAATACACGGTTGGAATTGCTACGCAGGGATTAGCAAACTATCTGCGCCGCGCCTGCGCCGACCTGGATGAGATTAAAGTTGCCATTGCCTATGATAGCCGCAACAACAGTAGCTATTTTGCCGAAGTTACAGCCAACGTGCTGTCTGCCAATGGTATTAGCGTTTATTTGTTTGAGAAACTTCGTCCGCTGCCGGAATTGTCCTTTACAATTCGACATTTGGGTTGTCAGTCTGGTGTTGTGGTTACCGCATCGCATAACCCGAAAGAATACAATGGGTATAAGGTTTTCTGGGAAGACGGCGCGCAGATCGTTCCGCCGCATGATAGGAACATCATTGGCGAAGCTGGCAGTATTGAAAAAATTGAGGACGTGAAGTTTGACGGCAATCCAGCGCTGATTCACTCAATCGGTGAAGAAATTGACGCAGCTTATCTGGCTGAACTAAAGAAACTCACATTATCTCCCGAGTCTATCGAAAACCATAAGAACCTAAAGATTCTCTATACGCCACTGCATGGTTCCGGAATCATGCTGGTGCCTCAGGCGCTAAAGGCATACGGATTTGAAACGCTTCTGCGCATACCGGAACAGGAAAAGCCAGATGGCAACTTCCCAACGGTATCCTACCCTAACCCGGAAGAACCCTCAGTATTTAAGATGGCGCTGGAAGTTGCAAAGAAGGAAGATGTTGACCTTATTATGGCTACCGACCCCGATGCAGACCGAACGGCAGTCGTCGCAAAAAATACATCGGGCGAATACACTATTTTATCAGGCAATCAAACTGCGGCAATTCTCAGTTATTATTTGCTTACCAAGTGGCAGGAAAAGGGGCGTCTTAAAGGCAAAGAGTTTATCGTTAAGACTATCGTGACAACCGAACTGCTTCCTGAAATAGCCAAGGCGTTTAATGTAGAATGTTACGATGTACTTACCGGTTTTAAATGGATTGCCGATGTCATTCGTCGCAATGAGGGAAAGAAAACCTTTATTGCCGGGGGTGAAGAAAGTATCGGATTCTTAATCGGTGACTTCCGACGAGATAAAGACGGTGTGTCTACATGTGCGATGGTTGCCGAAGTTGCTGCCTGGGCTGCGGATCAGGGCAAGACGTTATATGAACTGATGATCGAAATATACTCCCAGTATGGTCACTATAAAGATCGGTTGATCTCCCTGGTTAAAAAGGGTGCAGACGGCGCAAGCGAGATTAAACAGATGATGGCAGATTATCGCAGCCAGCCGATGAGCGAGATAAACGGAAGTAAGGTGATTGCTCTTAAAGACTATCAGTCCGGAATAACAAAAAATCTGGTTACCGGTGAAGAGCAGGTTCTTGACTTGCCGAAGTCTAATGTGCTACAATTCTTTCTTGAGGATGGCAGTAAGGTCAGTGTGCGCCCGTCCGGTACTGAGCCGAAAATCAAATACTATTTTGAAGTTCGAGGGCAGTTCAACAACGTTGCGGATTTTGATAAAGCTGAGGCCGCTCTTGTTGCAAAACTTGATGATCTTGTAGCATCTTTAGGGCTTTCCTGATCCTAATGTTTTATGTCTCCAGCGCTCTGAAATAGTATCGAGCGCTGGAGCTTGTAAAAAGCGCCCTTTTTTGTATTCTGTCTAACAATTATGCCTTTGCCTTCCCCTTATCTTCAATAGTTCTCACTTATCTACATAAAAACGCAGTCTCCGGCATATTTTTGTTTGCTTATATTGTCATGTAATGCTATTCTTTTAAACTAGCGACCTTAATTTCCACATTCCGCTCTCGCACTTAAACAAATCTTCGTTATTTGGAGACTTTTTATGCGTTTATTAAGAGGCGTCATCCCCCTCTTGACTACTGCTTTTGCATCCGGGCTGTATGCTCAACCCGCCGAAATTTCTGTGCGAATGGACTTGGCCCTTCAAGATGCTGCCCAAGCCAATTCTACAATTAAAGCCTATGTCATGTTAAATGATCAGGTGGATGTTACCAGCCTCGATCAACAACTTTACACAGAGAAGGCCTCTCTTAAGGATCGCGTTTATATTGTGCTTACTGCGCTGCGTGAAAAAGCAGATGAGACGCAATATCGTTTATTAAATCGACTCGCCGACTTACCTGCCGATCAGGTTCCGAACGTGACCTCGCTGTGGATTGTGAATATGCTATTAATCGAGGCGAAGGCCGAGGTGTACTATGAGCTAATGAAACACGGTGATGTTGCAATTATGGATGTCGTTCCGGAACCGAATTGGGATAGGCCAGTGGCAGAAGGACCGGCATCTGCAAGTATTCCCGGTGGAGTAGAACCTGGAATTGAGGCCATTAATGCTCGAAAAATGTGGGAACAGGGATATGATGGCACCGGACGCCTAGTTATGGGAATCGATTCTGGTGTGAATGGAAATCACCCTGCCGTTGCCGGGAAGTGGCGTGGCAATAGCGTTCCAGCCTCAGAAGCCTGGCTGGGATCGGGATCCTTCCCGAATGACTGCGATGGCGGATCGCATGGAACCCATACGATTGGAACCATGACCGGATTCGATCCGGTAACTGCCGACACGATAGGCGTTGCCCCTGGTGCTGAGTGGATCGCCTCGGGAGCGCTTTGCGGAAATGTGACACGAATTCAAGCCTTTCAATGGGCTTTGGATCCAGACAACAATCCTGCTACAACATCCGACATGCCCGATGCAATCGGTTGTTCCTGGTGGGATCCCAATGGTGGCGTTTGTGCCAGCAATATCTACATCAATGTTTTGAATACTCTGGAAGCAGCAGGAATTGCGGTGATTTTTTCTGCCGGAAATTCCGGCCCGGGAACTTCAACGATTACTCGCCCAAAGAATACGAATACGACGCTGGTGAACTTTTGGGCCACCGGAGCTTTGAATGGTAACGATCCAAACTTAACGATAGCAAATTTTAGCAGCCGCGGCCCATCCACCTGCGGATCTACCGGCTCATTACTTATTAAACCGGAGGCCAGTGCGCCCGGTGTGGCTGTTCGTTCGGCAACCGGCACATCCGGTTATGGCACAAAGAACGGGACCTCAATGGCAGCTCCTCATGTGGTTGGTGCAATTGCGCTTTTACGGCAGGCTTTTCCTAATAAAACGGGATACGAGCTAAAATTGGCGCTGTATAATACCGCTCGTGATCTTGGTGTGCCGGGCGAAGACAATGATTATGGCATGGGAATTATTGACGTTTGGGCGGCCTTTCTTAGTATGGCCGGTCCGCTGGCAGCAGAGAACTTTACTGCCTATTCAGATTATTTGAATCCAACAGAAATTCAGCTGTCATGGATAGATCCGGAACTTGCCGCTAGTGGAGACTCTTTGGTTTCCGGAGCTTATACGATGTTGCTTTACCGCGATGGCGAGCTGCTGGATTCTGTGGCATCTGATGTTGAAACGTTTCTTGATACTGGCTTAACAAGCGGCACCAGCTATCGTTATAGTTTAAGGGCTGTGGTAGACAGCTTGGGTGTACTCGGTGATATTGCCACGACGCAGTGGACAGCCGGAGGTGCACGCCAGCCATCGATGGCGGTGGATTTTGAGGTTGCCGGACATCCAGGGTTTGTAGAAATGACCTGGAAAAACCCCTCAACTAATATCGATGGAACGCCGCTTGTTGACTTTGCCGGGATCAATATTTACAGAGATGGTGAGCTGTATGGCAGCCTGGCACGATCAACATCAGATACCTCTGCCAGTGAATACACGAATTTCACTCCAACTGAGTCGGGTTACTATACCTATCATATTTCGGCATTCGATGATGAAACTCCAACTAATGAGAGTCCACCGTCACCCGTTTTAACAACGCCCCGAGTTGCTCCTTTGGGTGATCAGTTGAGTCTGGCTGGTATTCCAAACCCTGCGCTTTGGAGAAGTTTTAATGTAGAAATAAATGATCGTGCGGTAGGGCCCGGTGGCTCAGCGACTTATGCTGTAAATTTGAACGGAACGCCATTTGGGACAGATACACTTGAATTGCGGCCCACGGATACTCGATTTTTGGATAACCAAAACGCATCAATTTCATTTCGCTATCAGCCACAGGGGTCTGGTAATGCTCCCGAACAGGATGACAGTCTCAGAGTCTATTTTAAAAATGATTTAGGCGAGTGGTATATGGTCAGCGGATATGCAGGATCAACCGTTGTTCCGTTTGTGCAGGAAATCATCTCTTTAGATTCTGTTGATACCGGTGCCGGCTCAATTTTTCACGAGAATTTTCAAGTGCGCTTTGTTAGTCGAGGTGGCGCGGGTAATTTCCCAAATGATAACTGGTTTCTTAACACCTTTTATATTAGTGGACCACCAACGGGTATTGATAATCCTGACGAGGCTGCTCCATTGCGGTTTATGGTGAGCGCAAACTACCCCAATCCGTTTAACCCTTCTACCACAATCGATTTCCAATTACCGCAGCGTTCAGATGTGGAGCTTACCATTTTTAATACGCTTGGTCAAAAAATACGTTCGTTGGTAACTGGATCGGTAGCCGCTGGAACGCATTCCGTCATTTGGAATGGTCAAGATGAATCAGGGCAGGGGGTAGCGAGTGGAATCTATATTTATCGCTTTACAAGTGGTGACTATCAGAGGATTAATAAAATGATACTCATGAAATAGCAAGCATTGATGGCTGATGATTGATGATGTATGAATAAAGGGACGTTGCAATCATCACTCATCAATCAATATTCATAAATTTAATTCTGGTTTGTGAAAAGTGTGACAAACAACCGGAAGCTTTTACGGCAGCGCATATAATTAAATCAGGATCGGACGGAACGAATATCAGGGACGATGAATGCTTTCTCCGAATTTTTACTGCACGCCGAAGGCTTCCCTTAAACGTTATCATCGAACCGCAACTGTAGAACTTTAATGTTTTTGATTAAGCATATAAACGAAGGGATGCTCATGGATCGTTTGCAACAAAATGTTTGGATTGGCTGTCTGGTTCTGGCCACATTGTTAACTAATCTTCTCTATGCCGGGGATTACAATCATCCGAAAATCCGTCCGGAGTTAAGCGCAGTCTTAAACTCCCAACAAAGCAGCACGGATTATGTACGCGTCTATATAAAACTGAATGACCGCATGCATTTGTCCGACCTGCAGAACATGCACGGCTATCTTCCTCGTAAAGAGCGCCAAAAGGCCGTTGTGAACACGCTTCGCAATCATGCTTACGCGACTCAGGGACCTGTTCTTGCGCATCTCGAGAACGCGCAGCTGTCAAAGAACGGCGTTCGTAATATTCGCAATATCTGGGCAATAAACGTTATCGCTTTTGAGGCACAGCCTCAGGTGGTAATGGACATCGCTCTTGGATACAATGAAATTGAAGCCGTTTTTTATGATCCAATTATCTCTGATGAAGATGCTCAGGATGATGAAGGGATTTCCGCATTTAACGCCAAACACGGCATTACAACTCCGCCGCTGTTCGCTCCTCAGATTGGACTAACACTCATCAATGCACCGCTGGTATGGGCCGAAGGCGATTCAGGCCAGGGAATTCTTGTCGCAAACTGTGATAGTGGTACAGACTGGACGCATCCCGATCTTGTAAATAATATTTGGAATAACCTCGGCGAAGATGCCGATGGCGATGGCCGTACAATCGAATTCGTTAACGGTAACTGGGTTTATGACCCGGGTGACGCGAATGGTGTTGATGATGATGGCAATGGTTATATCGACGATTATATTGGCTACGATTTTGGTAGCAACGACAATGATCCGCAGGATTCCGGATCACACGGAACCAGCACTGCCGGACAGATTTGTGGTGATGGAACCAACGGAACCCAAACCGGCGTTGCTCCTAAAGCAAAGATCATGATTTGTAGAGTTGCCGGTGGTGGCCAAACCGATTGGTGGGCGGCATACCAATACGCATTTACCATGGGCGTTGACGTTACAACAAGTTCTTATAGCCTTAAATGGATTAGTCAGCCTGACTACGCCGGTTTTCGCAATATGACGGATATGGAGCTTGCAGCCGGCGTGATCCACACAAATTCTACCGGAAATCAGGGTGCTCAGGGACAGCCCGGTTGCACAAATTCGTACCCGGTTCCTTACAATATTTCAACACCGGGCAATAGTCCCGGTCCATGGCAGCACCCTGACCAGGGAAATTTGATCGGTTCACTCAGTTCCGTAATTGGCTGCGGCAACGTTGTAGCAACAACCGACGTTATTTCCTCCGGCTCCGGACTCGGTCCGGCAGCATGGGAAAATATTCAGCAGCGCTGCCCGACCTATCCGAATGCCAATCCTCCGGGATATATGGATTATCCGTTTAATCTCGCCGGTGCTGTTGAGCCAGACTCCATTGGTTTGCTAAAGCCTGATGTCTCTGCCCCCGGCTCGAACACAACTTCAACTGTTCCCGGTGGTGGATATAGTGGGTTTGGTGGTACCTCTTCCGCAACCCCTCACACAGCAGGTGTTGTAGCTCTTTTGCTGTCCGTTAACCCGACTCTTGAACCCGCTGATATAAGTCGCATTTTGCAGACCACCGGTATTGAAAAAGGTGCGCCGGGTAAAGATGAGCGCTATGGTGCAGGTCGAATTGATGCCTATCAGGCTTATTTGCAAGCACGTGCCGAATTTGGTTTGCCAAACACAGCAACTGAAGCAAATGCATACAGCGATTATAATACACCAAGCAGTATTGCCTTAAGCTGGACAAATCCTATTGACCTGCTAAACGGTGAGCCGCTCTCAACCGATGCGTTTAGTGTTCGAGTTCTTCGTAATGGTGCTGAAGTTGGTGTCGTTCCGGGAACATCTTCTACATTTACCGATAGCGGACTTAATGACGGCCAGCAGTATTTTTATGAATTAATCGTTCGCGTAGACTCTACCGGTCGCGAAAGTGATCCGGCACGAACCGACTGGTTTTCCGGCGGAGCAAAACAGCCTGCTGCACCTACCGGACTTAGTATCTCTGGTAATCAGTCTCAGGTGACGGTAAGCTGGACAAACTCCTCGCTGAATATCGACGGAACGCCGATGGATGATTTAGCCGGCATCAATCTTTATCAAAATGGCGCGTTGGTAACCACTTTTACCCGTAGCAGTTCCGATACTTCTACCGCTGATCAGGATGTCTATCAAAATACGGTTGCCGGTTATTACGACTGGAGCATTAGCGCAGTTGATAATGAAACACCGCAAAATGAAAGCGAACTTACCAGCAGTGTTCCAACACCACTCAGCCTGCCACTTTCTGAAGCATTTTCAATTGCCGGCGAGCCAAATCCGGGTGTGTGGATAAATGAGAACACCGATGTGAACGATCGTGCAGATAATCCACCGACAGATGGATTGGCGCTGAACCTCAACGGTACACCAAGTGGTGGAGACGTCATTACCATGCGACCGATTGATCTGAGCGGTTTTAGTGAGGCATTGTTTGACTATTACTATCAGCCGCAGGGGACTGGTAATGCACCGGAAGAAGGCGATAGTTTGCGGGTGCACTTCAGAAATGATCAAAATGAATGGATACTTGTTAAATCCTATCCGGGAAGCACAGTTCAACCGTTTCAGCAGGAAATCATTGAGATCGCATCAGCCCCATCTGGAAGCGGAAGTTACTTCCATAGCCAATTCCAGGTGCGCTTTAGCAGTATTGGCGGTGCCGGAAACTTTCCTAATGATGATTGGTTTGTCGACGATGTTCGTCTTACCAGCAACCTTGTGGGCATCGATGATCCATTGCTTGCAGCACCTACAAGCTTTGAGGTTAGCGAAAACTATCCGAATCCGTTCAACCCGAGCACAACAATCAGTTACCAGCTTCCCGAACGCAGTGATGTAAAACTGTTTGTTTATAATATGCTGGGACAAAAAGTGAGAACGTTGGTCAATGGTGAAGAGAATCTTGGATTCTACTCCGTTGAATGGAATGGTCAAAGTGATGTTGGACTGCCTGTAGCCAGTGGCGTTTATATTATGCGCTTTGAGGCATCCGGACTTAGTAACGGACAGCGTTTCAATCGAAGCAGTAAAATGATTCTATTGAAATAAACAGTTTCGATAATTTAAAGGCCTCATTTGCATTTGCAGATGAGGCCTTTTTTCTTGCCAGATATTTGAAATACCGATACATTGGGGAGTGACTAAAAAAGACGGAAATCGTACTATGCCAGATTTGAGCCTTACCGTTATTGGCAGTGGAACTCTGGTGCCCGATACAACGCGCAGCTGTAGCGCAAATCTCATTGTTTATCAGAATGAACGGATTTTGGTGGATATGGGATTTGGCACTCTTGCCTCACTGACGCGACTTCATATTAACCCACTTACTATTTCGACCCTTTATATCACTCATTTTCATCCGGATCATGTTGCGGATCTCATTCCTTTAATCTTCACGCGTATTCATGCCGGCGCTCCGGTAAATCAGCCATTGAAAATTGTCGGGCCGTTTGGAATAGAGGCTTTTCTGATTAAGTCCGCAGCAGCGTATGGCGATTGGCTTATTACGGCAGTTAAAGAAACAACGCGTATCGTTGAAATCGGTTCTGGCCACCATCCAATTTCGGACGGATTCTGTGAAGCCTTCCCGATGAAGCATGCACCTGAAAGCCTAGGCTATCGATTTCAATTTGGTGAATATTTTATTGCAATGACCGGTGATACCGGCTATTGTGAGAATGCCATTGATGTGTGTAAAAATGCTGATATTGCCATTGTCGAATGTGGCGCATTAGAGGATGGCGGGAATCACCTTTCCCCGGCTGAGGTTGCTCGAATTGCTATTAAAGCACAACCACGACAATTGTTGATAAATCACTGCTACCCAAAAGTTGTTGCTTCGAATCCTGTTAGGTTGATCACCGATAAATATACAGGACAAGTTGAACATGCGTATGATGGACTGGTGCTAAATTTAGAGGCGAATCAGGATGACTAACGCCGATCTGCTTGCTGAAATTCGTAGTTTTGCAACAACGCTCGACATTTTAGATCTCGGTATTTCCAGCGCCGGATCTCTGGAAGAGGAATCTGAACGTCTAAATGAATGGCTGGACAAGAAATATCACGGAACGATGGATTGGATGCAGAGCAAAGCGGTTCAACGCACCAATCCCAAGGCATATTTTCCGGAAGCAAAGTGTGTTTTGGTAGCATCGTTTAATTACTTCCGTGATGAACCACTGAATCGGGGCGATGAGCTCGCAAATCTATCGCTCTATGCACGTGGCCGCGATTATCATAAAGTTATTCGCAAGAAGCTACAAGCTCTATTGGCATTTATTCAATCGAAACATCCTGATGCAAAAGGACGGGTTTGCGTCGACTCCTTTCCGCTTATGGAGAAACCATTCGCTCGGCGTGCGGGCCTGGGCTGGTTGGGCAAACACACAAATTTGATCTCAAAGAAGCACGGCTCTTATTTTTTTCTGGGAGAAATTCTGCTGTCCATTGACTTGCCGGTCTCAGAACCATTTACATATGATCACTGTGGCAGCTGCACCCGTTGTATGGATGCCTGTCCGACACCCGCATTGGACAAATCCTATCAAATAGACGCCGCTTCCTGCATCTCGTATTTAACTATTGAACATTCTGGAGCTATTGACGCAGATTTGCAGAAACAGATGGGGAATTGGGTGTTCGGTTGCGATATCTGTCAGATTGTTTGCCCATGGAATCGATTTAGTGAGACTACTGCGGAAACTGATTTTGCCGAGAGGCTTTCGCATGAGCAATATCGACTTACTTATCTTGCGAGCCTGGACGAGCAACAGTTTGAAGAACTATTTAATGGAACGCCGGTTCGCAGGGCTGGATATGAGCAGTTTATGCGTAATGTTGCGATTGCGCAAAAGAACGTAAATGAATCCGAATCCAGTGATTTATAATTATACGTCAGTTTGTATTGAAAACCGTTTGAATATGTCCGATAGTATGAGGATACTATAAAACCATTGGAGTGGTTTTTTGCATTAGAATTTTGATCCTTTCAAATAAAAAAACTAACGGTATCGTTTCATGTTGCAAGTCAGAATAATCATTGGCGCTGTACTCTTTATGATGTGCTTAGGCGGTATGCTTGTCGCTCAACAGAAAGAGCTCGATTTAAAAACGGCAATGTTGGGTGCCAGAACGACTCTTGCTGTTGAAAAGGCACGAGACTTACAGTGGATTGTTGATACAGAATATTTTAGTTACATCGGCAAAAAGGATAGTATTGAAGCATTATTTCGCGCGGATGCCAGGCAGAATACCGTAGAGCCTTTGTTATCTCTTGAATCTTTTAACAATATCATCGCTGTTCATGAAATAGATGAACTTAAAAAATTCCCCACTATCAACTGGCTGGATAAAAATCGTTTTTGGATGTGGGCAAAAAATCGTCTTGTCGTTTTTGATATTGCGGAAAAGAAACTGTCTATCCACACATCACTTACAGATGATGCCAAAAAACGAGATGTTTCAGATAGTAGTCTTCATGTTGCCTTCACAAAGGGATCGGGGCTTTATATTGCCAATGGATCGGATGTCATAACGGTGCTTGCTCCGGACTCAGGTAGCCAGATTGTGGTTGGGCAAGACGTACATCGCCGCGAGTTCGGCATTCGAAAGGGCACCTTCTGGTCGCCAACAAGCAACAAACTGGCGTTTTACGAAAAGGATATTTCTCCTGTAACCGATTATCCATTTGTCGACTTCTCCACGCTCCCGGCAACAGCAAAACCGGGTAAGTATCCTATGGCAGGCATGGCGAATCATATTGCCCGGATAGGCGTTTATACCCTCGCTAATGCAGAGGTGGTTTATTTACAGACGGGAGAGCCTGCCGATCAATATCTTACCAATATTTCATGGAGTCCCGACGAAAAATACATTTACCTCGCTCAGATTAATCGCGATCAAAACCATCTGAGATTCTATAAATACGACGCAGTAACGGGCGAGCAGCTCAAGTTGCTTTTTGAAGAGAGAAGCCACGCCTATGTCGATCCACAAGTCGGTGCATATTTTATTAATGAAAATCCTGATCAATTCCTTTGGCTGTCAAGACGCGATGGCTGGAATCATCTTTATCTTTATAATTCTGACGGACAGCTGATAAAACAGCTTACATCCGGTGAGTGGGAAATTATTGCTCTAAAGGGGACCGAAAGAAAAGGCCGAAAGATGTATTTTATCGCCAACAGAGAAAGCCCGGTTGAGCGCGACTTGTACGCTGTAGATTTGAAAAGAAGCACAATTGATCGCTTAACCGAAAATAACGGCACGCATTCATCCGATGTCTCCGCAAGCGGCCGCTATTTTTTAGATACGTTTAGCAGTCTTGAAGTACCCGGATTGCAAGAGCTTCGGGCAACAAATGGAAGTTTGCTGCGGGTGTTGTCGCGTGGTAAGAATCCACTGCGAGACTATCGTGTTGGTGAAGTCGATATTGTGCCATTCCTGGCCAGTGATAGTAGTAAGTTGTTTGGTCGAGTCATGTTTCCACCAGAATTTACACCATCGAAAAAATACCCGCTTTTAGTATATGTTTATGGCGGGCCACATTCGCAACAGGTTCGCAATAGCTGGATGGGCGGAAATGGACGCTGGCCGTTTTGGCTTCGCTATATGGCAACACAGGGTTTTCTGGTGCTGACCGTCGATAATCGTGGCACGAACTACCGCGGATTGGAATTTGAGCAGGCAACATTTCGGCAGCTCGGCACGCTCGAGGTTGCCGATCAAATTGAAACGGTCACGCAGCTTTCAAAAGCAGGCTATGTGGATACAACCCGTATTGCGGTGGTTGGGTGGAGCTATGGCGGCTTTATGGCCTCCTCGTTAATCCTGAGGGCTCCTGAGATGTTTAAAGTGGCTGTTGCCGGGGGGCCGGTGACTGACTGGAAATATTATGAAACCATCTATACCGAACGCTATATGGATACGCCGGAAACGAATGAAGAGGGTTATAAAACAGCCTCATTAATGTCTTATGTAGACAAGCTGGAGGGCAAGCTACTGCTAATTCACGGTACTTCCGACCCGATTGTTGTTTGGCAGCATTCCATCGGCCTCCTCGATGCTGCAATCAACAAGAGCAAGCACATTGACTATGCTATTTATCCAGGAGAGCCACATGGTGTGCGCGGCAAGAAAAGTCTGCATTTGTTCGAAAAGATGACGCGTTACATCAAGGACAATTTATAGTCTATGCATCTTCATTATCTTACGCTCGTTCGCCAAACCAGAATATTGCACGAAAGTCTGGTCAATTGTAAAGTTATCGATGCATATACCCAGCTTAAGCACGAATGCCGGTTCATTCTTCAATCCGCCAGCGGCGAAGAATTCTGCCTGCAGTGTTCCAGCCATCCTCAATACCCTTATGTGTTGTTGCTGAGTGGGGTTAAGCGAAAGTCAAACTCCACAACAGTCCTCCCCGAACTTATTGGCAAAACGATACAGACCATATCCATTTTGCAAAATGAGCGGCTTATCGATGTTGATTTCTTCGATGAAGGAATACGACTCGTTCTCCAGTTATTTACCAACCGCACTAATTTTTTGGTTGTAGATGAGGAAGAGCAGATTGTAAATGCTTTTAAGTCTCACCGGAAGCTTCAGGGAGGCACCTATAATCCGGAAGCCGGAGAACGACTTGATCCGCTTGCCCTGTCGCTCGATGAATTTTCTACTGCACTACGTTCAGAAAATGGAGCTTTTGACCTGGCGAGTCTTCGAAACTTTCACAATCTGTCGCGTTCGATAATCAGGGAGATTCTCTATCGCAGTAAAATCGCTGATTCAGAATCTGATTCACATACTGAAGAAGATGTTGCCACTATCTATCGAGAAATGCAGCAATTTCTGAAAGATTGTAAAGAAGGCAAGGTGGTGATATACTTCGACGAATTGATACCGGTACGTTTTGCTTTAACGCGATTCTATTCTGAACAAAAGCTTACTTATGAAGAATTTGACGATGTTAACGCAGCTCTCCGCCTCTACAACTTTAGAGCTCTGAAGTATTCAGTCCTTCAGCAAAAAACCCGACGCCTGGAACAACTGTTGGGACGTAAGAGAAAGTCACTTCAAAGCAGTCTAGCGCAGCTTGTTGAGCGTCCGCAAGACCATCAAAAAGCATCCGAGCTAAAAAAGATCGGTGAGCTACTTGCTGTTCAACCGGGCAAGATCGGTCATGGCATGAAGAAAGTGACCCTCGTGGACTATCACGATCCTGAACTTGCAGAAATTTCTATCAGTGTTAATCCTAACTTGAGTATGCATGAAAATGCCCAGGCGTATTTTCAGCGCGCGCGAAAGATGGAGGAGCGAGCCGGCCAGCATAAGGAACAGAAATCGTGGCTTAATAAGCAGCTTGTAATGGTGGTTGATTTTCAGGAGCGGCTTCAGGAAATCTCTGAGTTCAAGGCGTTGGATAAACTGGAAAAAGATATGGCGGGCAAGCAGCTGCTAAAGCGAAGCAGTGAGCCGAAAGGGGAGAGGGCAATCTCTCTGCCGTATAAACGATACATGATGAAGGATAATGAAATTTGGGTCGGAAAAAATGCCAGGCAAAATGACGCATTGACATTTAAACATGCAAGTAAACACGACTTTTGGCTACATGTGCAGGGTTACAGCGGCTCGCATGTCGTTATTCGTAATCCTTCCAGGCATGATCATCCGGACAGTGTTGTTTTAGAGTATGCCGCGCAGTTAGCTGTAACAAATAGTCGTGCGAAACATGCCAGCTATGTACCAGTTGTATATACTCAAATAAGACATGTAAGAAAGCCGCGCAAGTCTGCGCCGGGGTCAGTGATTCCAGAGATGGTAAAAACGATTTTTGTGGATCCACTCTAATTAGATTAGAGCACTTTCGGGAAAGACCTGCCCGATCACCTTGCGGAACTGTGCAGGTTTTATTGGCTTCGGAAGCATCAAATCGACGCCCATCGCTTTAATCTGTTTAATCACGCGAGCGCCAAGGTTGCCGGAAACTACCATAATCGGAAGCTCCTGATTAACTTGTCGAATCTTCTCAATGAGCTCGACACCGCCTAGCCGAGGCATTACAAGATCTGTAATCAGCAAATCGAAGCGCTGCTGTAGGAGCTTGTTTAGCGCTTCCTCGCCATTGTACACTGTAACAACTTGAAAACCCTCAAGCGTCAGCCAGGTATCCAGGCTGCGACTCAGGTTTTTGTCATCTTCAGCTACGAGAATTTTTTTCATGGGAACAGAAAACATTGGCTTTACTTTCCTTCCGGGAAAATGTTATTTTTATAATTCGTCCCTGTATCATCACAAACTTAAAGCAAAGAGCTTGCCATCTTTTTTCTAAAATTTCACCCGATTTTAAGGCTTTCCTTCGGGTGAAATCTACACTTTGTTTAAAAGAGAGCTAAAGACTGTGTAATTTTTTTACACTTCCGCTTCATCTATGTTGTATTCTTCCAGCTTGTTATAAAGAGAGCGTCGGCTTATTCCCAAGACCGTGGCAGCCTTCAGCTTGTTTCCCTTGACGGCTTTCAGTGTTTGAATAATCATTGTCTTCTCGACTTCAGATAGCGGAACGCCCGGCTTGAAGGTGATATTGACTTTGGCAAGTCCTGGTTTGACAACGCTGTTTGGAAGATGCTTAACATCTACCTGATTGCCGGCAGTCAAAACGGCTCTTAAGATAATATTTCTAAGCTCGCGCACATTACCCGGCCATTGGTATGCTTCGAGTGCTTCCAGTGCACGTGGAGAAAACCCTGCTACATTTTTATTTAGCTCTACGTTGAAAGTCTCACGGTAGAAGTTTGCCAGATAGCTGATATCGCCTTTGCGCTCACGTAGCGGCGGAAGTTCTACCGTGAAAACGTTTAGACGATAATATAGGTCTTCACGAAAATCATTTCGTTCAATCATCGTTTCGAGATTCTCATTGGTCGCGGCTACAATGCGTACGTCTACTTTTATTGAGCGATTGCTGCCGACACGTTCGATAACCTGAGTCTCCAAGACCCTCAGCAAACTGATCTGCACTTCTTGACTCATGGTACCAATTTCATCAAGAAAAAGCGTACCGTCATTTGCCTCTTCAAACTTACCCTTTTTGTCGGCAATCGCGCCGGTAAAGGCTCCTTTTAAGTGACCGAATAATTCAGATGCAATTAATTCGCGGGGAATTGCGCCGGTATTTACTGCAATAAATGGATGTTTTTGGCGCTGTGAAAGACCGTGGATGGCATTGGCCACCATCTCTTTACCCGTGCCACTTTCACCGACAATCAGAACCGGAATGTCAGTGGCCATCACTTCTTTGATACGTCGATAAACCTGCTGCATGGCCTTACTTTGGCCAACCAACTTGTGAAAGTGAAAGTATTTGCTGAGGCGTTCTGTTTTCTCTTCATTAGACAAATCTTTTGAACCATCTACCTGCAGTGTGTCCTTTACTACCTGCACCAGCTTCTTTGGCTTTATTGGCTTAGTGATGTAGTTAATCGCGCCAAGCCTCATTGCCTCAACGGCATTCTCAATGGTCCCAAAACCGGTAACCATAATCACTTTCATGGAAGGATAATCCATCTTTAACTGCTCCAGAAAACGAAGGCCGTCCATTTCATTCATCTTATAGTCTGTTATGATCAGGTCATAGACACCCTTAGCAAGTTTCTCTATACCGTCACGACCATTTTCTGCTTCAGCAACCTCAAAGCCCTCATCTTCCAGAATAGTTGACATGCCCACGCGCAGGTTGGCGTCATCGTCTACGATGAGTATGCGGTAGTTCTTCATTAATAATGCCCCTCTTTAATTAAGATGTCGGTAGTTGTATATGAAAAATTGTCCCGACACCGGTTTTGGTCTCGAAATATAGTTTTCCTTCATGCGCCTCAATAATTTTTCGCGAGATTGCCAAGCCAATTCCGCCGCCACTTTCCTTTGTGGTAAAATAGAGGTCGAAGATATTGTCACGCACGTTCTCGGGAATGCCGTGTCCGCTGTCTTTAATATCTACAAACACTTTGCCTTCGTCGAAATGGGTGCGAATAGCAAGCTGCCCACCATCCGGCATGGCATCGAAGCCATTTAAAATCAAGTTTATAAGCACTTGTTTTAATTGGTCTTTACTGACGCGAACCATGGGAAGGTCTTTAGAGAAAAAGATCTTAATTTCCACATTTTTTTCGAATGCCTGTTGCTGAACCAAATCGAGAATACCGCGAATAAGCTCATTTATATTCTCATAAGTCAGCACAATTTCCTGAGCTTTTGCCAGGTTAAAGAATTGATCTATCAGCTTTTGAAGGCGCTCTACTTCACTGTGTAAGATCCCGATCGACTTCTGAATTTTATTTAGCCGTTTTTCGTCGCTAACCGACTTTTCAACCATGTTATCGACAATCTCGGTGTGGATTGCCAATGAGCTCAAAGGATTGCGTATTTCATGTCCGATACTTGATGCCAATTGTGAAATGACGCCATATTTCATGCTGCGTTGCAAGGTACCTTCGAGCTCGTTTAATACATCGATATTCTTAATGTAAAACACAATTCCGTAGATATCTTCGCCGCTGTTAAATGGACGAACCATCACCTCTGTGCTTATCGTTCGGTCGTTCAGCAGCTTCAGGGTAAACGATTGCTTAACTTCATGTGTCAGCGGTTGCTTGGCTCTTCGGTACATCTCAAGCAACCGGGGGTTCTTCTGTAGCAGATCGTAAATGCGTCGATGAGCATTGGATGTACTTCGAATTTGCAGTACGTCGATAAGATATTCATTGTGCGTAATAATGGTCATATTTAAATCGAGGATTAACAATCCCTGATTTAAAACCCGCATCATTGAATTGATCTGCTCTTCTGATTCCTGAAAGCTTTTATTGAGCTCTTCTTTTTCATTGTAGAGCTTATTCAAATTGCTAAAGACCGTATCCACTTCATCCGGAGGATGTTCATCCGCTGTGGTTGAATTGCCCGGGTTCGGTTTGCGAGGCTGATCTCTTCGCTCTGTCGTTGGTGCAGCGCTATTTTCAAGCCAGTGCCAGCTCATCACCGGAATTAAAATAATCAGTCCCAGAAGAGCCGAAATCATCGAAAATAAAGCAGGCCTGAATCGATCGTACCAAGTGGATTGTACTTCCCATACCTGGCCTTGCAGATAGCCTTTCCTTGATTCACCATCTTCGATAGGCAACATAACATCGAGGACACGAACTCCCCGCTCAGAGTCGAGACTGTCATTTATTACGGTTGGGCCACTTATATCAAAATGTTTTTCCTCTTCAAAGCTAACTGTCATCCTTTCGTAAAGTGTTTCGCTTGCGACGACGACCTGCTTTTGCTTGTTGAAAATTAGAAGAACCTGAATCGCACTGGATGGATCTACGAACTTTTTTAGCGCAGTTCTCAAGGTCTTCTTTTGCTTATTGTCGGGATTGGCAATATTTACTTTCTCAGCCAAAACGGCACTCTGTACCTGTGTAAGCAGTAAATAGGCCTTCTGATTTTCAATATTGGTCTGATAGCGCACCACGGAGTAATTAAGTGCCAATAGTAAGACTGTTACCAAAGCGAGGTAAACAATCGTTAGCGCTAATATGCCGCGTCGGTGTTTATGCAGTAAATCAAAGAAATTCAAGAGATTCCTGGCCGTTCGTTTATCCGTTAGTACTCAGTGCCGCCGGGTCTGCGGTAATTGGTCAGAATTTAAGCAAATTTTCTGCCAGAACGGGTATAAACTTAGAATTTATGGAATTTAAAGCTGGAAGGAAAGTTGTTAGTGCGCAAAATCCCTATTTCTCAGACAGAAAAATAGGGACTGTAAATATGGCTATTTATTCTTTGAAATTGATCAGGATTCCAATGCGGTGCGCATTACCCAATTCCTGATCATAACGGGTAAAAGAATAATCGATTCCAACATGGGGAATAGCGATGCCAACTCCCAGGTTCACCCGCTGAAGGTCGTCATAGCCTCCGCGAATAAATAATTTTTCCTGATAGACAAACTCACCGCCGACAGCGCCGCCGAGTAAACCACCACCAAGACTGTTTTCGGTAAGGTTCGTGGTGCTTTCACTTTGAACAACCACATCGAACAGTGGAACGAAGTAGCTGTTAAGACCCGCTACCTGCACACGATAGGAGGTACCTATTCTGAGGGTTGGGCTAACCAGCTCTTTTTCGCCGGTGTCCCAGGTAATAAGAGTCGTTGTTGCATTGCGAAGCATTGCAGAAACGCGCCACTTATGGTTGACAGCCATAAAAAGTCCGGCATCGAGCCCAACGCCATTCGCACTGTTGTTGTCCGTTAGATTGCGGCGAATCATTTTTAGGTTAACGCCCCAGGACCAGCGAGAGCCGACGCGCTGCCCAAGTGACAGTAGCGCAACATAATCCGAGCTGTTGAAGTTTTCAATTGCGCTTTCATCTATTCCAAGTAGACCACCATTGTCATCGAGGATGGCGGCGGCGCGTGAGTCTTTTATGTTGTCTACTCCAAGGCGAATAAGACTTAAACCAACCACGCCATTAGCGGAAAACGGGCGGGCTACACCGAGATAATCATAATTAATGGACGATAGAAATTGCTGCGTGTGTGTGAAACCCACCTGTAGACCATCAATCTGAACCAGTCCGGCCGGATTGTAAAAGGAGGCGTAGACATCGTCGGACATGGCGGTAAATGCGCCGCCAAGAGCCTGTGCGCGGGCAGAAACATCAATTGCCATAAACTCGCCGGCATATTTGCGAATTCCCTGTGCCTGCAGGCTGCTGCAGAGCATAACGAGAAGAAGCGCCGGGATCAAAATATATCTATTCATGTAAAGCGTCCTTTATTCTTGTTAAAACTGAAACGCTGTCATCGTTCAAAAGTTCTTTTTAATATAGTAAAGAAGGTTTTGCAAAAAAAATGGATAAATTGATCATCTGTTCCATTATATTCACCTAATCAAAAACTGTAGGACAAACTACAAACCAGAAACCCGAAAAATGTCAGCCAGATAACAGTTTTGCTTTATTCGTTTCTGTATCGCTGCAACGAGCACCCCCAATGGCCGAATTGCTTAGTCCTGAAATCCTCTATGAACTGGAATTAACGACCTTTGTCGCATTGGACGTTGAAACCACGGGCCTTGATTCTGCGATTGAATCAATCATCGAATTTGGAGCAGTTCGCTACGTAAATGGCGAAGCGCGTGATGAAATTAGTCTGAAAATTCATCCCGGAAAGCAAATCTCTGAAAAAATTACCCGAATTACCGGTATTACCAACGACGATGTTAAGGATGCCCCTAAATTCAGTGACGTATACGAGCAAATAGTTGAATTTATTGGTGATGATCCCGTTGTTGGGCACAATATTCCTTTTGACATGGGCTTTTTAGAAAACAGCGCTCGTCGTATTAAGCACGACTATGCCGACTGGTCTGGAAAAGAAAAGCCGTATCGGTATTTCACGCAACGTCAGCTGGATACTGTTACGTTGGCACGTCTCTATTTACCTTTCCTGCCTTCATTCACGCTATCTTCTCTTGCGGCGCATTTTAATCTGGACAATGGTGGCGCACACCGAGCGCTGCCCGATGCGCAGATGACAGCCGGCTTATTCCTCGAACTGCTACCTCTTGCCTTGCAAAGCACACTGCCAGACCTTCAGAAAATTCTTTTGATCCTGGAACCAACGGATGAACCAATTAAGCGCTTCTTCGAAAAGCTGGCAATTTTTGTGTCCTCTGGAAAATACACGGTCGTTAAGGGCATTGATAAGCAGAATTTTGAAATCAATGCCAATCACTACAACATTATCGGGGCCGGGCTCAATCCACTGCCGACTTCGGATGACCATGAAGCGCTTGATGAGAAAGAAGTGGGAGAGTTCTTCGCCGAGGGTGGAGAACTGTCTCGTGAGTTTGGTGTGTTTGAGGTACGAGAAGAGCAGGTGCGAATGGCACAGGCTATTGCAAATGCGTTCAATGGCAGCACCTTCTTAACGGTGGAGGCCGGAACCGGAACCGGCAAGTCAATGGCCTATCTTATTCCCGCGCTCCGCTGGGCAATTCGTAATGCCGGTCAACACGGTCGCGTGGTGATAAGCACAAATACCAAAAACCTGCAGGAACAGCTCTTTTTTAAAGACCTGCCAATTTTACATAGTATCCTCGGCGATACCTTTAAGGCGGTTTTGTTGAAAGGAAAGGGAAATTACCTGTGTCTCGATAAGTGGACAACCGCGATGAGCGATATGAAGTATCGGCTGACCACAAAAGAACGGCTTCGCCTGCTTCCGTTGTTTTATTGGGTGCAGCAAACCGAGACAGGCGATATTTCAGAAAACAATGCGTTTCGCGCTGAGCGAAATATGAATTTGTGGACTAAAATGATTGCTGAAAACAATTATTGTCCCGGCAAAAGCTGTAAGTTCTACGATAAGTGTTTTTTGATGAAAGCGCGAAATCACGCACGCGATGCGCATCTGGTTTTGGTGAATCATTCACTTTTATTCTCCGATCTTGCCACGAACAATGCCGTCTTAGGAGAATATGTAAATGTCATATTTGACGAAGCACATAATTTAGAGAAAACGGCCACGGAATATCTCGGGTATGATACAACACTGTGGCAGTTTCGCGACTTTCTAAATAAGCTCTATCAAAAAGATCGTTCAGAAACCGGGGTGTTGATTCAGTTAAAACGACGCATTATGGCCGGTAAAATGAAGCAATTTCAGCGCGAAGCTCTACTGCGAATGGTTGATGGGCTATTGGATATCGTACCAGATTCGCGGCGAGTGGCACAGCAGTTTTTTCGCAAGATGACGCGCCTCCTCAATGAGCATCTCGGACTTGATAAGGCGCAACCTGGTTCAAGGCATCGTTACACGCCTGAGCAAATGCTCTTCGAGCCGTTGGAGGTGATTTACTCGGAGTTCTTTGAAAAAATTACTACGATAAAAAAGAACCTCGCTGAGCTTCTGGAGTATTTTACCGATGTTCCGGAAGACTCATTTGAATATCAGCGCCAGTTGTTTCAGGAAATTTCTTCCAAGCACATGCAGGCCGATCTATTGTTGCGGAATCTTCAGATTCTGATACGCCAAAAAGAGGACGGTTTCGTTTATTGGTTTGAATTACCGACTCGGCAGGACAGCGACGATACACGTCTGTACGCAGCTCCGCTTGATGTAGGCGAGTTGCTCGAGGAAAGACTCTTCAATTCACTGCGCACCGCTGTCTTTACATCAGCTACTTTGGCTGTTGGCCAAACGTTTAATTATTTCCAGCGTAGAATTGGTCTCGATCGCGTAAATCCGTCCCGGGTAAATTCCCTTATGCTCAGCTCTCCATTTGATTATGCCGAGCAAGTTTTATTGGCTGTGCCTGCATTTTTACCCGATCCTGCCTCTCCGGATTATAAAGTAAAACTTGCTTCACTAATGGCGGAGGTTGCGAAAGAAAAACGTGGTGTTCTCGGATTGTTCACCAGCTATGTGTTGTTGCGGCAAATCTATGAATCTGTGCGGGATCCGCTGCAGGCCCAGGCAATTCCACTCCTTGGACAGGGTATGGATGGCAGTAGACACGCCCTCATTAATCGCTTCAAAAAAGGTGGGTCAGTACTACTTGGTACCGATAGCTTTTGGGAGGGAATAGATGTTCCGGGTGACGCACTGCAAAATGTTTTTATCACCAAGTTACCTTTCGATGTGCCCAGTGACCCGGTTATTCAAGCTCGATCCGAATTGATTAAGGAGCGTGGTGGAAACGCGTTTATGGAGTTCTCTGTGCCTGAAGCGGTGATTCGTTTTCGGCAGGGGTTTGGTCGTCTCATTCGTCGTCGTTCAGACTTTGGCGCAGTGATAATAACCGATACCAGGGTTCATTCCAAGAGATATGGCAAAGTCTTTCTGAGATCACTACCGGTAAATGCCCGCGTTTATCACGAAAAAGCTGAATTTCTGACCGCATTACACAGCTGGTTTAAATAATGCTACACAGATATAATTGACATTCCTCAACCGCAATCCCAAAACATATCCGTTAATTCCCTGCAATATGTATGAAATTGATGCTATTTCTAGTTGTCTGAATTACCGCAATATGGGCTTTGAGTGAAACAACATTTGCTTGCATTCAAGTCTCTAAAAAGTTATTATTGTTGGTATTAGGACAGGGAAAAAAGAAGTGGCAATTTTAAATACATATCGAAAAACGCAGGAAAAGCTAGGCATTATCGGTGAATCTGAGGCAATTCGCGAGCTCATCGAACTGATAATATCTATTGCGCCAACGAATATTACGGTTTTGATATCCGGTGAAAGTGGTGTCGGTAAAGAGGTTTTTGCCAAAGCCATTCATGAGCTCAGTAGCCGTAACAAAGCCAATATGGTTTCGGTAAACTGTGGAGCAATTCCTGAAGGTTTGCTGGAAAGTGAGTTGTTTGGTCATGAACGTGGCGCTTTTACCGGAGCGATTTCGAGTAAAAAGGGCTATTTTGAGCTGGCAGACAAAGGCACGATTCTGCTGGATGAAATCGGTGAAATGCCGCTACAAACGCAAGTGAAGTTACTGCGCGTTCTGGAAACCGGCGAATTTATGCGGGTGGGCAGCGGAGAGCTACAAAAGGTTGATGTTCGGGTTCTTGCTGCTACAAATCGCGATTTAAGCAGGATGGTCGAGCAGAAGCAGTTTCGAAAAGATCTTTATTATCGATTAAAGGCTGTGGGAATGCAGATTCCTGCTTTGCGGGATCGTTTGGAAGATGTGCCGCTGCTGATGGAACAATTTTTAATCGATCTGAAGGAAAAAGAGCATGTTGAGATCGGTGGCTTCACAGAAGATGCGCTACAGGTTCTCAGCAAATACACCTGGCCCGGTAATGTCCGGGAACTGCGAAATTTTGTTGAAACGACGGTGGTTTTAGCTCGGGGAGCAAAAGTAGACGGTCAGATGGTTCGCGAACATCTGCATTATGATGAGCCGGTTACGATTTCTAAAGCGCTCCCGGTTCCTTTAAATAAGAGTGTTGAAGAAGCAGAGCGGGAACTTATCTATAAGGCGTTGGTTTCTTTAGGGCTGGAAGTAAAAGAAATGCGTCTTGCGTTCAATCAGCTTACCGATAGATTGAATACGCTTGGCGGTGATGAAGAATTGACATATGCCCCGGTCTCACAAAACGGCGATGACATACGACCGTTAGATGACATGGAGCGTGATATGATAGAGAGGGCTCTCGACAAATATCGCGGCAATCGCCGCAAGGTCGCAAGGGCATTAAACATCAGCGAACGAACGTTATATCGAAAAATAAAAGAATATGACCTCGCTCAGTAAGACACTGCAGATTACATGTATAATCTGTCTGCTCGCCCTAACCGGATGCGTGAAATACTCATTCCGTGGGGCTCTGCCGTCGTCAATAAAGACGATTGCGATCCCGTTTTTTGAGGATCGTGCGCGAGTGAAATGGGTAGGACTGCAGGAGAAGATTTCTGAGCAAGTATCAACTGCCTTCCTTGAAGATAATACCCTTTCAGTAATAACAGATGAAGAAAGTAGCGATCTGCTACTTACTGGTACAATTGTAGATGTGCGAACCCAGGCGGTTTCCATCAGCCAGGATGAGGATGTTGAACAGGAGCAGGTTGTTGTTGTTTTAAAAATAGAATGTTTAAACCAATCTCTGGGGAAACCGCTCTGGACGGGGCAAATCCGAGACTTTGCTGAAGTAGACGGCTCCGCCGGAACAGCAGAGATTGAGCAGGCCATTGACATCGCAGTCGAAAAACTCGTGTCCGAAATTGTGGACAGAACGATTGCAGCGTGGTAGACTTATCACAGGAAGGAATCATATTTTATGGCATCAAAAATTGAACTTGCCGACCTTGAACGTTTGAATGATGAGAATTCCAACTCGATTGTATTTGCGGCTCTTGCTGCGAAGTATATTGAAATGGGACTCGTTGATAAAGCACTGTCTATCGCCAGCCGTGGTGTCGATAAGTATCCAGATTATGCCTATGGCCAATATGTTCTTGCACTTTGTCATTACAATTTAAATGACTACGCGAAGGCGAAAAGCCGCCTTGAGGTGTCTTTGGCGCTTGATGACAAGAATCCGCGCGGCTGGAAGCTTGCAAGTGATGTAAATGAGCAGATGAATTTGCCGCTGCTCGCTGATGAGTGCCGAATGCATTATTTCCTACACGATTCATTCAACACCGATGCCGTAGAATTATTCCAGAAACATGATGCAATAAGTTTTACCGACTTCGAAGCCGATCCCTCCATTAGCGTTACAAATGAAACCGGCCCTTACATGAATGCCGAGCCTGAGCCGGAAATGGTAGAGGTAGAGGAAATAACTGATTCCACTATCGATCTTGGCTTCACTGAAGATACCGAACCCGAAGCGGATCTCGATCAATTTTTTGATGATGTTCCTGCCGAAGAGGAAATCAATATTTCTCAGAAAGTTGAAGAAGTCTTTAAGGAAACTCTTGGAGACATGTCCATCGAAACAACGCTGGATGATTTCAGGGAACCACAGGATGTCGAAGATGTCTCTATTATTGATGCTTCGATTATCGATGAAGATGATGACAGTACCCGTGAGGCAGACAGCGGTGAAGTCGAGCAAGATCTTCTGGACATGGAAGACCAAAGTCGCGCTATTGATGTAAACAAATTGTTCTCTGAATTTGAGGTTGGCGAAACGCCTGATGAAGCCCTTTCGATGAGCGAAACGACTGATTTGGAAGACGTGAGTGCACCTGCTGTTTCAACTGAAGATGAAACCTATGATCAGGTAGACGATGACTTTTTGGACTTTAGCTCTGTTGTAGAAGAAATTATTTCCGAGCGAGATGATGAAACACGCGGCGGCATTGCAAATGCCAGCGATCTTGAGGCATTCGAATCGGATGATGACAGTATTACTTTCGAGGCTCTTGAGGTAGGCGACGACAGTATTACTTTCGAAGCGCTTGAAATTGCAGAAGAAGCCTCGGAAATAAACGCAATTCCGGCGCCTCAGGAAGAGGAAGAAGATGTGTCTTTCGAAAGCCTGGACCTGACTGATGACAGTATCGCTTTCGATCTGCAGGATGTAACGGACGAAAATATCACGCTCGAAGATTTTAATATCGAAGAGGAAGATAGCGTTACTCTGGATGAAGATGATGTGCAAGATGATAATACCTATGAGGCTTTATCGCCGGATGGTGCCACATCCGAACCTCAGGATAACACTACGCGTTTTGGTCGACCACCCATTCTTTCCCCAACGTTGGGAGAAATATATATCGCCCAAGGACGTTTTGAAGAAGCTATTGAGGTTTTTCAGCAGCTACTCGAAAAAGACCCGGGTAACCAACGGTTTCAGAAGAAGATTAATGATATTCAAGCTATGCTCGACAAACAGCGCAGTAATTAATTAGCTTCGTTGTAAGGGCAAGGCATGAATCTTACCTTTTGCACAGCGAGGGCAAATGCTCTTGCTGAATTCCGCATCACTGTTCTCATTTATATATCGCTCTATTCGCTGCCAGTATCCGGTATCTGTTCGAACGTCTTTGCAGGTAGAACAGATCGGCAGAAATCCACTTAACCGCTTAATCTTCGACATTGCTTCATGCAGCTCTGATGATTGCCGTATCATATGGCGATTTACTACTTTCAACTCCTTATTTGCCGCCTCGAGTTCTTTAAAGGCCCTTTTTAGCTCGTTATGTGCTTTCTTGCGAATGCGATAGCGACTCAGAAGTAGTCCCGCAATTATCCCACAGGTAATAACGATTCCCAGAAGTGCGTATGTCCAGGTCTGCTGCCGCGTGAGAATCGCTTGCTTTAGCTCGGCATCTTTTTGCAGAAGCGCGACTTCTTTTTCCTTCTGGAAAATCGAGTTAAATGTTGCAATTCTGTTGCTTACTTTACGCTGCATAACGCTGTCTTCGGCGATTTTTACCTGACGTTGATAAACCAGCGCGCCCTGATAATCCCGTCGTTCTTCACATAGCAGCGCCAGCGTTTCCAGGCTGGCAATAACCAGTTCGGTATTACCCGCTTCACGAGATTTCCATAAGGCATCTTTTCCAAGCCGCATTGCTATTACATTCTGACGCAATTTGCCATTCGCCACTGCGGTATTTAACTGGATCCGAATACCCAACTCTTTGTTGTTTAGCTGACTTGAATTCTCCATGGCTGATGCAAAATAATCCATTGCCAGTCCATAGCGGTTTTTTAGGAGATAGTTTTTGCCGATATGATTTGCAGATTCGGCAACTCCCTCCATATCATCCAGTGCCTCGCGTGTTTTATAGGCCTTGAAATGAAATTCAAGCGCTTTCGAATATTCCTGCATAGACTGGTATAGACTGCCAATGTTATTGAGAAAGCGTCCGGTTCTTACTGAATCGCCCAATTTCTTCGTAATGTTAAGTGCACTGGTTAAGTGCGTCAGAGCTCGTGAGTTATCGTTTATCTGCTGATAAATTAAACCAATCTCTGCATATACATCTGCTTCAGCGAGCAGGTCGGAGCGCTTCTTCTGACATTCCAGCGCTTTGTAAAAGTAATCGAGAGACTCTTGATAGCTGCCAAGTTTGCGGTAAATAATGCCTAAGTTCAGGTTGTTTTCACAGTCCAAACTATCCCCGCTTATTCGTTCTGACTGGAGGCCGGCAGCGAGCGCATGATCGAGATTGCCCATTTTACGTTGGATAATGCTGATTTGTAGAAAGGTCGCTGCAAGCGTTGTATGATTTGCAGCTTGCTCTGCCAAGAGTTTTCCTCGCTCCGCAAAGACCAGCGCATCAAAATGTTTGCCAAGCCTTAGATAGGCTTTGCTAATTCCGATGACCACCTCGATCTCTGTTTCATTTTCTGGAAATTGAGATAGAAGGACCAGTGCTTCACGCCCATAAGCAATGGCATTGTGAGGGATACGGGTTTGGTAGTCCTCGACAAGTTCTGCCAATAACGGAACTTTTTGTTCGCCGCTTAAGCCGGCAAGAGTTTTTTCTTTACTGTTTACATGCGATTGAGCATGTACGGGCGGCGCTATTAGAAATAGCGACACCAAAAGAGCGTATAGACGCATAGCTGCCTCTGTGATGTGATATTGTTTGTGATCGGAGAATGCGGTTAAAAAAATTTTGCAGATAAGTTAGTATCGGCGGGTTAAAGGCTCGGCATTAGCAGGAAAATTGACTATTTTTTCAAAAAATTGCATGAATTAGCAGCATTCTTGCCACTAATAATAGCACCTTCTATTGTTGCAGGTAAGCCGGTAGCTGTCCAGTCTCCGGCGAGGAAAACATTGGCGATGCCGGTTTCGGTTTCAGGTCTGCTGAGTTGTGCTGAGCAGGTAGGAAGAAATGTAGCCTTCTTTTCACGTATGACCTTCCAGCCGAGAAAGTCTTTTGGCGAAAGATCGGGCGTGGCATATTTAATAGATTCTTCCAGTGCGAGTTGCTGGATTTCTTCGTTCGATTGACTACAAAGCTCATCGGCTCCGCTAATGACAAAAGCATAGCCAAAACCTTCACCGGAAAATGCTTGTTCCGGAAGCTCGAAAAGCCACTGCAAGGGTGAGTGGGGGAGAGATACCGGAAATATTCCCGACAGTTTATAGCGAAGCCGAACATAAACTGTAACTATGGGTGAATAACGCCAATCAACTGCTTTAAAGGAACAGCTTCCGGTCAACAGGCGCTCTGTTACGTGTCTTGGCGTCGCCAGAATAGCTGCTGAGGCATGCAGTCGTTCACCAGATCGCAGTTCCAGCGCAACGAACTGATTCGCTTCTATAACAGCTTTTCTGACTGTTGAGGATAGTGAAACCCGAACCGATAGTCGCTGAAACGATTTTTGGAACCCATCACTGAATATTTGATCGAGTCTGCCAAGCGGAATACCAAGGCCGCTTAGGCTGGTTGAAGCAAGAAATGCCTGGTTAAGCACCCGAGACATTAATAAGGCACAGCACTGATCTATGGTGCCGTTGAGCGTTGCCAGACACAGCGGTTGCCAAAATATTTCGTTTAGCTTTTTTGAACCCTTCCCGCTGCATTCAAGCCACTCACGTACCGTCATATTTTCTAAATCACTTTCGCTAAATCGCTTTGACGAGATACCCCATCTTAAAAGCTGTATTCTGTCTTGCCATGAGATGGGCATTTTGACTAAAAGCGGCATTAGCAGATGAAGTGGAGCGGGAAGCTTCCAGGCATTAAAAACAAGCTGTTCTTTGGCTTTATTATTAAACTGGTAAGCAAGCTGGAGTTTGTGTTGTTTTAAAACGAGATGGTCAGTGCCGAGGTATTTGAGGATTTTATACGTTTCATGATAGCCATTGGACAGCACATGTTGACCATTGTCTATCCAAAAATTGACGTCTTCAGCGTATGTCGAACGCACCCGTCCACCAAGATGTGGTGTTGCTTCAACAAGATGAACCGAAAATCCGGCTTGTGCTGCATACCATGCTGCTGTGCAGCCGGCAAGTCCACCGCCAACAATCAGAATATCCGATTCAGCTATCTTAGGCATTTTGAGCGGCAGGAGCTGATAATAGTTTTATCCGCGAAACGGTCTTCATTGTAAGCCAGATTTTCGTGGGTTTAGAGACTTTTATAATATTGTCGAGAACGCGATATTGGCTATCATCTATTTTGGTTAGCAGGTGAAAATAAATATTCTTCATGATTTCTGAAACCAACATATTCCGCTGTTCGCTTTCCGGTAAGCAATTGTTGGCAAGGTCATAATACTGGTGAGCACGTTCGCTTTGAAACTTCATCAGATCTTCAAAGTTCTGGCTATAGCGGTTCTCAAATAAATCGCTGCGATCGACGTTGAAGTTTTTTAGCTCTTCTTCCGGAATGTAAATTCGACCCAATTTTGCATCTGTGCCAACATCACGCATTATGTTTGTAAGCTGCAAAGCGATGCCGAGATTCTCGGCGTATTGCTTAATAACGGGATCGCGATAGCCAAAAATCTGTATGCACATAAGACCGACCACAGAGGCGACACGATAGCAGTATAGCTTCAGGTCGTCAAACGAGCGATAGTCCAGATCGTTCAGATCCATTCGAACACCGGCTATGAGTTCCAAAAAGTACTCGAATGGAATTTTGAATCGCTCTGAGACTATTCGAACGGAATCAAAGTAATTACCGGCTCGACTGGTGAAGCAGTGTTTAAGGTCTTTTTCCCAGCTGTTTAGTTGGTTCCAGCGTTTCTCTGTGGGCTCATTTGTATCCGCAATGTCGTCGGTTTGTCGACAAAAGGCATATAGCGTATAAATTGCCTGACGCTTGTCTTTAGGAAGAAGAAAAAATGAGTAAAGAAAGCTGCTTTTGCTTTCCATCGTAATTTGCTGGTCAGTTTGTGTGTTCATCATACCAGTGCCTGTTGAGAGTTAATTGCCCTGCGATCTTAAGCCAATCCCATTTGGATAGTGTCGGTCTGACCGAAACCATATCGTAACTATTTTTTTTAATTTTGTCAAGGATAGATATCCCACCTGCGACCGTAAACATAAGTTCGAGCTTTAAGCGACCGCCTATGTTTTTCAGTAATGGGATGCCTTTACGAAACTCCCGTCTGGTATTATTCACTAATTCCATTGCCAGCTTTCGAGAGTCATTTGAGTTTTTTCCGTCAATAATATCTTGTTCGGATACGCCAAAGTGTCTAAGCAGATCCTGCGGTATATAAATGCGTTCTTTGTTTATGTCTACTGAAACGTCTTGCCAAAAGTTGGCTAGCTGAAGAGCGGTGCAAATATGATCGGAGTAGCGAAACAGCTCGTTAGAGGTATACCCGTGCAATCGCAAAATAAGGCGTCCGACCGGATTTGCAGAGCGGGAGCAGTAGTCGAATAGGTTCTCGATAGTTGTATAGCGGGTTTGCTCCAAATCCTGTAGAAATGCGCTAATTAAATTGTCAAACAGCTCAAGGGGAAGCGAAAACGTGTGGATCGTTTCTTTGAGCGCAATAAATACCGGATGATCAGGTTTACCGTTGACTGCCTGGTGTAGCATCTTTTGCCATTCCAGAAGACCTTCTTTGTCCGCATCCTCGTCTGCAAGGTCATCGGCATGTCGGGCGAACGCATAAATTGGGTAGACATGGCGGCGCACTTTCGCAGGAAGCAGAACTGAAGCCACCGGGAAGTTCTCGTAATGGCTTTCAGTAATCGCCTTGCAAGTAGCGTATGCCTCATCAATCGAAAAATCTTTTGCCAAACCCTTCATCCGACATCCGTCTGTTTATGCTGCGAATCTAAGGGATATAGACCTCTCAGACAACCTTCAATATTGTAATTCGGGATTTATCGTTTTTTCTCCGCTAATGTCTTCAGGTGAATGCTCCGAAAATTATTGTCATAAAGCGTTCAATCAAGGAGGATTGAGGTGGAGAGGGAGTTCGAAACGCAGGAACAGTCATTCCGCATATCATTTTTCAAACCAATGTATAGTTTGTTTGCCGGAGCATTTCTGATTTCGGCAGGACTGGCCTGGCTCATGTGCCTTCAGCAGGGCAAAGAGTTTGCGCTGCGTGAAAGTATTCGGCAGGAAGTACTGACCGGGCGAATCGCTCTTTTGGCTCTGAAGTCTGCTCAAACTTTGGATAAGGTTGAACGCAGTGAAGTTCAAAGCGAATTGCTGGCTGCATGCGAGCGACTGACACTTGTGCACCAATCGTTTCTGATGGGGAATGACGCGGAAAATGTCCCTTCGGTAGCCGAAGCGGGTCTTGATGCAATCTATTTTGAGGCGCCGATTCAGCTTGATGAACGTTTGCGGAAATACATCGATGCGGCACAAGTAGTTGCCTCACTGGCTACAGTAAAAGAAATAAAGCGCAGCAAGTCGCTTGAATTTTTGTCGCGAGACTCGGCAGGATATCTGATAAACTCACTGCGTCGTGCCTCACTTGGCTATGAACAGTTTTACAGTCAACGTGGCGAATGGCTGCGTTATGCGGTTTTTTCGCTCTTTGGCATATTCTCTTTATTGTTATTTTTTGTTTATCGATACCAGCTACGCTCAATCCGAGGCCGAACGCATTACCATCTTTATCGTTCAGCAGATATCTTACGCGATACCATGGGAATGCGGGATCAGATAAATTCAGAGAATCTGGCTTTTAGTAAAAAATGCGAGAATCTGCAGGCTGCGTTGGATTCTGCACGGGAAGGCCTGTTGATTATTGATCACCAAACCAGACGTCTGGAATTCAACAGGAGCTTTGTTGAGCTTTGGGAGATTCCAGACAATATTCTTGCAGTAGACAGCTATGATGGATTGCATGAGCATTTAAACCTGCGAATTGAAGATGCCGCTGCGTTTAATCTTAAATTTGTCTCTAGGGAAAAATTACCCAAGAAAGGATTGAATATTGCCGTTTCGCTAGTCGATGGAACAATTGTTCAGCTGATTACAGAGGATCGGGATTTTCCTACGGGCAAAAAGCGCGTTTGCATCTATCGGGTTTTTGAACCATCGGCTGGCATCGATCGCGTTCTTAAGGAGAAAATTACCGTTCTGCAAAGCATTGTTACTTCAGTCTCTGAAGGTGTTTTGGTCACCAATGCAAAAGGCCGCATAATGCAAATGAATACGATGGCAGAGCATCTATTACAACAGGAGATAATCTCCGGCTTACCCGGTAAATGGATAAAGCAATTTGGTTTTACGAAATACGGAACCTCTGAACCTGTCGAAGAGGAGGAGTTTCCATTGAGCCGAGCCCTGTCCGGCGTTTCAGTTACCAGAAGTGATCTGAGTTTGCACCAGTCTAAAACCGAAGCGATCATCGATTTACGACTTGTTTCGAAGCCTCTGCTAGATGCTACAGGAAATGTTTTTGGTGCCATTCTTCTCATGCGGCCACTATCCGGAGAGGCGGATGATCTTAGTGTGCTGATACATAATGAGGAAGAACTTTCAAACGAAATGCGAATTACCAATGGCGTTCTTACCGGAGCCCTCGATCATGACTTTAACGGCAAAATTCGTCGCTGCGATAAAAATGGTTGCGTCCTGTTAGGCTACAGCCCGGGCGAACTTGAACGCCTCACGGTTAAGAACATCTTTGCCAAACAAGCTGTTGAACAGGTTGGTCGGGAATACAAGGAATTGTCATCAAATTACCCGGTTCGCTTTCGCGCAAAAATGCTGACGCGGCAATTTAGAGAGTTTTATGCGGATCTTACCGCATCGATTGTTGGAGAGGGAGATAACCGGTTTGTGCGGGTTCAGTTTTATCGAGCTGTATTGCCTATCGAAGCACCTGCTGCTGCCGATTCGAGTGATGTGTCTGAAGAGTCTGAAAAACCGTCTGATTCAGATCCTCTGCCAGCGGAATTTATCTCGGGAAATTCTGCCGAAGAAAAAGGTCCCGGAGAGTTGACATTTAGCGATTTGTAATACTCTGACTGTTCATCAGCTTCTCGCGACACGGCAGAAAATTCATTTTATAAAGAATATTCTCATGCGCGCAAGACTTATGACGATGGTTAAAACATCGGAAAGTCTTCAAGTTACATTCTAAAATGTTCGGGGGTGGGAATGATTTGGCGAATTTTGGAACGCACGTTAAAACCGTTAATGATAGCTGCCATATTATTTCTGTTAGTGATCGTTTTCTTCTACCAGGTTCAAAATATTAAACAGACCAAGACTGAGTATGCAGAAGCACAGGTTGTTTCAGTACAGCTTCGCCATTCTATCAGGCAAATTGGCAGACAGGCAGAGTTCCTTGAAGTTGCTCGTGAGCCAGCCGTTATCAAAAGCAAGCTGGTGACCATGCAAGGCTTCATTGAAACTGCTAAAATAAAGCATGAAAGTCTGCTCCGCGGGAATCCAACACTGCAACACAATGCGCCAATGCCTGCGGATATCGCGGGTGTCTATGGTAGCGAACAAATAAATACGCACGCAAGGGTTCGCAATTATCTGGATGCCGCTTCGGAGTTGGTTCGCCATGTTAAAGCTGGAACCAGACCTCCTGCGATGTTAATGGCATCCCTTTACACCAGCCGAATTGATAAGAGCCTCACGAGGACAATAAAGAAGTTTGCAAGCGAACGTGAAGTGCGTTATTCCGGAGGCGTTATTGCATTGCTTTGCGCGGTTGCCGGGTTGGCATTTTGTTTCAGCCTTGTGGTTCTCTATGTTAAACCACCGAGCCCGGACAAACAGGCAGAAACCTTCATACGTGCGTCGAGCAAGGTTGGAAGCGTGGCAAGTATATTGACCGATATGTCGTCTCTTCAGGAGATCAGGATTGCCCGGGATACCATTTATTATGAGCCGGAAACAGATAGCAAGATTGCATATCCCGCTTTGCCGCTGGAGGATCCGGTGACTGAGCCAAAAGCTGTGCCCGAAGCGAAGCAGAAAGCCCGGGAAATTGAGTTTATCTAAGAGGCTCAATATCTTACTATAGAAAAGGGAGCGGTCTGGCAGATCGTTCCCTTTTTTTATGATATAAAGATTTAGTCCGTTTGCCAATGGGGCGTAAAGTTCGTTATTATGATCATACGATGAACGTACTTCATTTATCAACAGCAAAGACCTGGCGCGGTGGTGAGCAGCAACTTGCATATTTGCTTGTTGAACTCCGCAAGATGGATGTTCAACAACAAGTTGTCTGCGTGATGAACTCTCCGATGTTTCATTTCTGTAAAGCGGAAGGTTTCGATGCCGTTGCGACAAGTAAAAAGAGCAGTCTCGATTTGCGCTATAGCTGGAGCATCGCATCTGCGGCAAGAAAATTCAGCCCCGAAATTGTCCACTCTCATGATTCTCATGCACATTCATTTGCGCTTTATTCAAAGCTATTCCGTCGATTTCAAATTAATCTGATTGCCAGCAGACGCGTCGACTTTCCAGTAGGCCAGTCTATTAGTGCAAAGTGGAAGTATCGCAATCCCGAGGTGAAGAAGATCCTCTGCGTAAGTGATGCCATTCGTGATATAATGTTGCGTTCGGTTGATAGCGAGCGATTGGCAACCGTTTACAGTGGAATCGACGCTGAACGCTTTCGGTTTTCTGCGGACGGAAGACTGCGAAAGCTGGCAAACCTTTCTCAGAACATAAAGCTGATTGGAAATGTTGCGGCACTGGCTCCACACAAAGATTATCCAACGTTCCTTAACACCGCCAAACAGGTCTTGTCCGAGCGAAATGACGTACATTTTTTCCTGATAGGGGAGGGAGGCCTACGTTCTGAACTGGAAGGGCTGTGTCGCGAATTGCAGATCGAAAAACACGTAACTTTTTGTGGTTTTCGGGATGATATTGAATACCTGTTGCCGGAACTGGACGTTTTCTTGATTTCTTCTGAAACTGAGGGATTGGGGACCTCAATCTTAGATGCATTTGCTGCTGGTGTTGCGGTTGTTGCCACTGCGGCAGGGGGTATTCCCGAACTGGTGTTGCCTGAAAAGACTGGTCTCCTCTGTCCCGTTAAAGATGAAGCATGTTTATCTAAGGCTGTTCATCGCATGCTTGATGAAGTAAATCTTGCCAAGAGATTAACTACAGGCGCTAAGCAGCATGTTCAAAAGTTTTATAAAGGTGAGACCGCTAAACGAACGTTGGAGATCTACAGGAATATTTTAGAGCGTTGACCTAAATGCCTTCCTCATTTCGGTGCCTTCGCATTCTGCATTTCCCACAACTTTAAATATTTCAGGAAGACATAGAAGCTACCGGAAAGAGCGATTGTTAAACCTACAGTGCCGTCGAGAAACCCCTTCTTGATAAGAAAGGATTTGATGAACTTGAAAAACGGATTTAGCAATAGCTTGGAAAGCGTTGCTCGCTTGCCTTTTTTTTGCAGTTCTTCAGCAGATATGGTTGTAAAGTTGTTTATGGTTTGAATATGCGCACTGACGTTCTCATAGGAATAGTGGTAAAGATCTCCGCTGAGAAATTCTGTAGCTGAGTTTATTTCAATGCGGTCGTGTGGATTGGTGCCGCCCCAGCTGGCTTTACGCCTGTCGAATAATCTCACTTTATAATCAGGATACCAGCCGCTGTGATTAATCCATTTTCCCAGGTAGTAGACTTTGCGAGCCAGGTGATAGCCACCGCATGGGAAGCCGGACTTCTGGGCTGATAGAATCGATTCTCGCAGCTCTGGAGACACTTCTTCATCGGCATCGAGAGAGAATATCCAGTTGTTTGATGCTGTTTCCCGGGCAAAGTTCTTTTGCTGTATGTGTCCGGGCCAATCGCGCTGAATAACTTTGTCAGTATATTCACGTGCAATTTGCACAGTGTTGTCTTTACTGTGTGAGTCGATTACAATGATTTCATCGGCCCATTTTACACTTTCCAGACAGCGTCGGATATTTTTTTCTTCGTTAAATGTTATCACCGTTGCAGAAATTTTTTCCACTCAGGCCTCCATTTGTTTCTGTTTTAGCAAGTGGCGATAAATGTGCAGCGTCTCACGAGCGAATGTTTCATAGCTAAATTTTTGCTCTGCATGCACGCGTGCATTCTTCCCAAGTTGTTTGCATAGCGATCTGTCCTTTGCAAAGTCTATCAGCCTGGCTGCAAGCGCTTTCGCACTAGCCGCCGGGAAAGTGGCGCCATTTTCTCCGTCAATAATCATTTCCGGTAAAATATTAATTCTGCTGCTGATAACCGGTTTGCCCATTGCCATGTATTCGGCGGCAATTCGACAAATGACCTCAGATCCTGTTGAGCAGATCACGCCAACGTCAAGTGTTTGTATAATATCGCGCACGTCATTTGCTTTACCTAAAAATCGCAGGCTCTTATCTATCTCAAGTTCTCGTGCTCTTTCGATCAATTCATCCATGCTGATCTCAAAATCTTCGCCGCTAATTATAAATATGCTCTCCGGGCATTCCTTATGCGCGAGCGCAGCAGCTTCCAGAAAAGTTACGTGATCTTTTACCGGTGAAAGACGAGCAATGAGTCCGAAAACGCATGACTCCTCGGGAATCTGAAGCGCCTCTCGCATGTCCGATTGATATTCCGAAAAAAAATGATCTGTATCTACAGCACTATAGACAACGCTGCTTTTCTGAGCAAGGTGCGGCCAGATTTTCAGATAGCGATTGCGAATAGCATGACAGCTAAAAATGATGTAGTCTATAGCGGAGATGTGCAGGTGCCGGTTGATGGCATTGTTCTTCGGTGCGCGAACGTCGCTAACGCTACGAATGAGAATTGGCTTGTCGCGAAGCTGTTTCCTTGCAAGATAACCAAACAGGACATCTTGCGGTCGATGAGCAGAAATGATTTGAATTGATCGCTGCTTGATTGCGCTTTTGAGTCTTGTGATGCTCTTGCTAAGCGTGATAGGATTGTTGGACTCAAAGTCCAGCGTATCCAGAGTGTCAAGATGCCAGGCGGCAGCTTTTTCCAGTGGCGGACTTCCGGCGCGCCCGGCAACTAATGCAGAGTGTCCGGCTTCGTGAAGGACTTTGGCTAATGAAACGGCATAATAAGCATTCGCATTCCACCAGCGCACAGAAATCATCTGTGCAGAAGATGTAGGCAAGAGATCCATTGGTGCAGAATATAGGCTGGTGTAGTGAAAGAGTCAACTTCCGGCAAAGATACTCAGCCGCTGTTTGCGTTTAGTGCAGGGTGATTCAGTGCAGATAAATGTGAGTTATCATTAAGAATGCTGGCCTTCCAGCTGCCGGATTTGTAGTGAAAAAGATTGATACCCGCCCGCGTGGTGCGATAAACCTCTTTGTCTTCCGGATGAAGCCCCAGGACATGCCTTACAAACCAGGCTATTGCCGCGCCATGCGAAACGACCAAAGCGCTTTCGCCGATATGGCGCTCTGCAATTTCATGCATTGCCTCAGCCATGCGTCCTACCACTTCTTCACGAGTTTCGCTTTGCGAGTGCCAAGACAAAACGGGATGTCCTTCCGGGTCATCAGTATCACCCCAGCGTCCTTCGCGCAATCTGTTATCTGTAGAAATATCAAGGCCTTTACTGCTTGCAACCGGTGCGGCGGTGTCTATTGCCCTCCTCAAATCGCTGCTATAAACAGCCTGAAGAGGCTGAGTAGATAACCGCTGGGCGAGCAGCGCAGCCATATCATGTCCGATGTCGCTTAATGGCGTATCAATATGACCTTGGCGTTTTCCTTTGATGTTCCACCAGGTTAGTGCATGCGGCGTAATTATTATATTGGCTTCGCTCAACTTAATTCTCTCCAAGTAGCTGTTTTAGAACCGGCGCAAGATACGTCCATACATTCTCTGCCACCAGCTTATGCCCCTCGGCTGTAGGGTGAATTTGGTCGGGTAGGTTTAATTCTGGAACTCCACCAACGCCTTCTAAAAGAAATGGAATTAACGTCACGCTATTTGCTTTTGCGATGCCCGGATAAATTTTGCGAAACTTTGCAGCATAGTCATCACCCATATTGGGGGGGACTTCCATACCTGCTAAAACAATTGTCATATCAGGATGTTTTTTGCGCGCCTTGTCGATTATTCCCTGCAGGTTCTTTTCTGTCAGATCTACGGGAATACCGCGAAGACCGTCATTGCCACCGAGTTCAATAACCAGAACATCGACTTTCTGTTTTAGCAGCCAGTTAATTCGACGTAGTCCGCCAGAGGTCGTCTCGCCACTTAATCCGGCGTTAACCACTTTGAAAGCCCAGTCCAATGAGTCAATTTTAGCCTCGATCCGTGCGGGGAATGCTTCCTGCGGATCTAAACCATACCCGGCGCTCAAACTATTACCTAAAAATAAAATTGTGCGAAGTTCTGTATCATCATCGCTGTTTGAATCATCTGAATAAATGAATTGCAGCGGTGCAATTATTCCAGTGGCAATGAGCAATATCAAAAGTGAAAACGTCTTGAAATTAGTTATCATAATTATACCTTTCCAATCGAAACATCGTCGGCTTCATCTCGTTAGATGGTTGACAATGTAATAAGGTTCCAAACAAAAATTGAAAAGATTATTCAAATGATAGAAAAACCAATCTTAGAAGTTGTGGATTTAACCCGAAGTTTTACCTCGGGCTCCCGTCATTTAACCGTTTTAAAAGGCGTAAACTTTTCTATTGAAGCGGGAACGACAAATGCAATAATTGGTCAATCCGGCAGCGGTAAAACAACCCTGCTTGGCCTTTGTGCAGGACTGGATAGACCGTCTTCAGGCACTGTTGCAATTAACGGGCAGCGGCTGGATCCGCTAAGCGAAGACGAACGTGCTGCCGTGCGAAATAAAGAAGTCGGTTTTGTTTTTCAGAATTTTCAGCTTATCCCAACGCTAACAGCACTGGAAAATATTATGGTGCCGCTTGAGTTGCGTGGCGAACACAATATTCAACCTCGCGCTGAAGAATTGTTGAATCGTGTGGGATTGGCCAAGCGTTTTGACCACTATCCCATACAGCTTTCCGGTGGTGAGCAGCAACGTGTTGCGTTTGCTCGAGCCTTTATAAATGACCCGACTATCTTGTTTGCCGATGAACCAACGGGAAACCTGGATGCGGAGACCAGTGATAATATTGAAAATCTGCTGTTCGATTTGAATCGGGAAAAAGGGACAACCCTGGTTCTGGTAACTCATGATCCCGGTCTTGCTGAACGAACCGGACGTGTGATCCGGCTACACGGTGGAGAAGTTCTCTCTGATGTGAAAAATGAATCCATTACGACAACGGTTTAAAACATATGAATAACCAAGATAAAGTAACTAAAAGGCCTCTGTTTTTTGATGGCTGGTTGTGGAAAATGGCGTGGCGCGATAGCAGACAAAATCGTAGTCGTCTCTTTCTCTTTATGTCTGCAATTATCATCGGTGTCGCAGCACTTGTGGCTATCAGTTCGTTCGGCGATAACCTGAAACAAGCGGTTCAAGATCAGGCAAAGTCTATCCTCGGTGCCGATTTATTGATGCGCTCACGGCAAGCCTTTACCGAACCCGGGAAAGCTATGCTGGACTCTATCGGTGGGCAACAGAGCTATGAAACGGCTTTTGCATCAATGGCCTTTTTTCCGAAAAACCAAAATAGCAGACTTGTACAAATTCGCGGATTGGGTGATGGATTTCCGTTCTATGGCGAGATTGAAACCACACCTGCGACTGCAGCCTCTGCTTTTAGGGATGGTCGTGGAGCGCTTGTTGATCAATCTTTGCTGCTACAGTACGATCTTCAGGTTGGAGACTCTGTAAGAATTGGCGCAAGTCTTTTCGCTATCGTCGGTAGATTGGATAAAGTGCCGGGACAGAATGAGGCGGCAGCTGCTATTGCTCCAAGAGTATACATTCCACTGAATGAGGTCGAAAAGACCAATCTGATTCGTTTTGGCAGCCGCGTTTTTTATAACGTCTATTTCAAGTTTGATAATAATTATGATGTTTCCGGCATGTTGGATGCCGTTGACGAAAAGCTGCATGAAGAAAACATAACCGCCGTTACGGCAGATCAGAGAAGTCGCTCGCTCGGCAATGTAATGAATAATCTTTATGGCTTTCTGAACCTGGTTGCATTTACGGCATTGCTTTTGGGTGGAATTGGTGTTGCCAGTTCAGTGCATGTCTATATTAGGCAGAAGTTGGCATCGGTTGCTGTCTTGCGCTGTGTTGGCGCTAGTATAGCGCAAACCTTCTCGATCTATTTGATTCAAACCGGCGTTATGGGATTGATTGGTGCGATTCTTGGCGCGGCACTGGGCGTTGCAATTCAGCTCTTTCTACCCCAGCTTTTTAGTGATTTCCTGGTAGTCGATCTTGAGTTTACCGTTTCCTGGCCAGCTATTTTGAAAGGCTTGGTTGTTGGATTCGGCATGACGCTGTTGTTTGCCTTGCTTCCGTTGCTTGCGGTGCGCAACGTTTCACCCTTAATGGCGCTTCGAGCATCATTTGAGGAAAAGTCTGCGGTGCGAGATATTCCTCGTTTGCTGACACTGGCCGTATTGGGGTTTAGCACCTGGTTATTTGCCGTTTATCAAACCGGAAGCGGCTTGCGCGGAACGTTTTTTACCGTCGGTGTTTTTGCTGCATTTCTAATACTTGCAGGAGTCGCTAAACTATTGATTTGGGCGGTGCGCCGCTTTTTCCCTGGTGGATTTCGCTATGAGCTGCGTCAGAGCCTGGCAAATCTTTATCGCCCAAATAACCAAACACTAATTCTTGTTACTGCAATTGGATTAGGCGCTTTTCAAATTACAACGCTCTATCTAACGCAGAACTCCCTGCTCAATCAGGTGACTACCGTTGACGCTGAGGGACAACCCAATATGATTCTCTTCGACATCCAGGTCGATCAACAAGAAGCGATTGAGGAGATCGTGCGGCAAAATGATCTTCCCGTGATGCAGAGTGTTCCGATTGTAACAATGCGTCTGGCCAGTGTTAAAGGACAAAGCGTGCAGGATATTCGGGGAGACAGTACGAGTACGGTTCCGAACTGGGCATTGGTTCGGGAATACCGGTCCACATATCGCGATTCGCTAAATGATACTGAAGAGATTATCGCCGGATCCTGGCAGGGACGAATCGATCCCGTTGCCGGCCCGATTCCGGTATCTCTGGATGAAGGAATTGCTGAAAACCTTGGTGTAACACTTGGTGATAGCCTGGGTATCAATGTGCAGGGCGTAGTAATGGATGTTGTTGTTGGAAGCCTGCGCAAGGTAAATTGGCAGCGGGTTCAACCAAATTTCCTGATTCTCTTTCCGAGTGGTATTCTGGAAGACGCACCACAGATCTATGTTGTTGTCACAAGAACCCCGACGGCGGAAGCATCAGCTAAACTCCAGCGTGAGGTGATTTCCGGGTATCCGAACGTCTCTGCTGTCGATACAACTTTGATTGTGCACACTGTTCGTTCAATCCTCGATCGTATTTCGTTCATTATTCGCTTCATGGCACTTTTTAGCATCTTAACCGGGCTTATTGTGTTGATGGCAGCCGTAATTACAACTCGTTTCCAAAGAGCGCGTGAAAGTGTGCTGCTGCGAACGCTCGGTGCAAGAACCTCGCAAATTCGATCGATCATAGGCATGGAATATATCTTTCTGGGATGTCTTTCTGCCCTCACCGGTATTCTGCTGGCGATGATCTCCACCTGGATACTTTCTTACTATGTCTTTGATGTGGTGTTTGTCCCGGACTTTACCGGTATGCTGCTGATCGGTGCCGGAATTGCACTTCTTACCGGTGGCCTAGGCATTGCGAACTCCAGAGGAATAGCTACCCGTTCCCCACTTGAAATTTTACGCGCAGAGGGCTAACTGCGAAGAATGTGACTTTGCCTTCTTTCTTGTGTCTAAGTTAGTAATCATAAACAAGAAGGGAGGCATATGTTGTTTTTACAACAACTGGCAAGTGTGGTGGCAATTATTGGTCTGCTGGCAGGGTTTCGTGTCTTTTCCCCTGAGAGAGGCCCGGTACCAGAAACATATTTAGCAGATCAGATAATCTTTGCTTTGGATGAAGGCGCTGCGCTGATAAAAGAAGCGAAGCGAGAGGATGCAGATATTTTAGCACCGCACCACTTCAACAATGCAATGGTGGCCTATAATGAAGCGCGCATTTTACATTCGAGAAGATTAAGTTCTCCCGCGATAATGCAAAAAGCTACCGCAACAGTTGCTAAATTTAACATGGCAATCAGATATGCGCGTATGAATAAGAAGTCAATGGAAAAAGCGATAAAGCTCAGGCGAACGGCAGGCATGCTTCCTGCGGATGATGGGCTTGTTGAGCTTTGGCATGAGGCTGAGCTGCATTTTCAGGAAGCTGCGTCGGAATATGAAAATGATCGCCCTGCCAGTGGGAAAAGAGCCACAGCAAATGCCGTGAATATCTATAAAGAACTGCTTAAACGAGCTGCCGATCTAAACGAATTACCGAAGGCATAACTATAAGTCGGTTGCCCCGGGCCTCACGGTTGAATCCTCCCCTCAATTGTATTACTTTATAACTGCACCTAATGCGGGATACTATCTTTGCTTCCACTTAATCGATCGTTTGCTTTTTTTGTTAATCCTGTCTCCAGAGACGGCTACACGTTTCGTCAATTTCAAATCGCCATCAAGAAAATTCCTGTTTTACTCGAGGCGTCTAAAATTTATCAGACCTCAACAGTAGACAATATGCTTGTTGAGCTCTCGTCGCTTCCAATCTCGACTGTCGCTGTCGCCGTTGGTGGAGATGGCACGGTTAACATGCTTGCGCAGGTGATTTTAAAAGAAGGCAAAGGCCGTGTAATGGGGGTTGTGCCTTTCGGAACGGGCAATGCTGTAGCGCATCAACTTGGTGCAAGTAGCAGAAAAAGGGCATTTGAAATTTTGATAAGTGGACAGCCGCTTGCGCTAGATGTTATGAAGACAAATCATCCCGATGCTCCGTTGGCGCTCATTTCGTTTAGTTGTGGCTTTGAGGCAACTCTGCTTTATCATTATGCAAGAGGGAGAAAGACAAATCGTCGTATTGCAGGAGCGAATGCCTTTCTCAGGACGCTCGGTAAGGCCAACCGGCATGTCGTTTTGAAACTGGATGATGAATCTGTATTGAACGAAGATAACTTTTTCTACAATGCCGGGTTGTATGTTATAAAGAAATATGCTTATGGCATCAACATGAATATTGAAGCGCAATTAGATGATGGTTTAGCAGAATTTCTTGTTCACAAGACCGCGCTTAGTTATTGGCGGGATCTTCTCGGAGCCGGCGCTTTCGGCAAGCCGGGAAAGCGCGAGCCAATTCAACGCTGGAAAAATGCCATTTTTCATGCACCTGACGGTTTGCAGTGTGATGGAGAATCGATTTCTGGTGGTACTGTTGAGCTGGAGGTGCTGCCAGAGGCATTAACTTTTCTTGAGGAGAAAGATGATGAATAGAGCCGGATGGGATTTAACAGGAAAACGCGCCGTCGTAACCGGTGGCTCAAGTGGAATAGGCAAAGCGATTGCGCTTGAATTGTTGTCATTTGGAGCGCATGTATTAATTGTTGCCCGAGGGCAGGAAAAGTTGAGCGCAGCACGCGAAGAGTTACTCCAAATGTCTGAACACGTGGAGGTCCTTTCGGCTGATCTTGCTACGGAAGAAGGGCGACAAAAAGTCGTTGGTGCCAGCGAAAAGGGCTGCGACATTCTTATCAATAATGTTGGCACAAATATTCGAAAAGGCCTGGAAGACTATACCGATGAAGAAATTGACTCAATTTTTAGCATAAATCTTTTTTCCACGATAGACCTGTGTCGAAAGTTTTATTCGCTCTTAAAAAATTCCGAGGCTGCAAGCATCGTAAATATAGGTTCGGTCGCCGGACACACCCACATCCGAACGGGATCTCCCTATGGCATGACAAAGGCTGCACTCGAGCAGCTTACCAGAAATCTTTCTGCGGAATGGGCAGCAGATGGAATTCGCATTAATCTGGTTGCCCCGTGGTATATCAATACGCCGCTGGTACAGCCTGTTCTAGCAAAAGAGGATTATCTGCGGGATGTCTTGAGGCGAACCCCGATGAATCGTATTGGTAAGCCGGAAGAAGTAGGTGGAGTTGCCGCATTCTTATGTCTGCCAATCGCAGGATATATTACCGGACAGACGATCTCGGTAGATGGCGGGTTTAGCGTTTATGGTTTTTGACAGGAAAAAGAAAAGCCGCCGAACAGATGCTCGGCGGCCAAAGTATTTACGGATAAACGTAGGAAGCGTCGAATCCTAATGGAATACCGAGCACTAACCAGTATATCAATAAGAAGATCGTCCAAATAATCAGGAAGACGATTGAGTAAGGAAGCATGATTGAAACCAGCGTACCGATTCCGGTGTTCTTCACGTAACGCTGACAATAAACTACAACCAGCGGGAAATACGGCATCAATGGCGTGATTATGTTTGTCGAGGAATCTCCAACACGATAGGCTGCCTGGGTCAGATCCGGTGAAATTCCAAGCTCCATTAGCATCGGAACAAAAATAGGGCTGAGCATTGCCCATTTTGCGGAAGCTGAACCAACGAACAGATTGACAAATCCTGTCAGGAATACAATCCCAACAATTGTAACGCTACTTGGCAGTGCGAGTGCCTTTAAGGCCGTAGCTCCTTTGATTGCCAGTAGAGCACCAATGTTTGAACTTGCAAACGCATTGATAAACAGGGCACAGAAAAAAGCCATTACGATGTAGTAACTCATATCCGTCATAGCTTTTGTCATCGAGTCTATCATGTCTTTGGACTTTTTAAACGTGCCTGCCACAAATCCATAGATCGCTCCGGGAATAAAAAAGAGCAGAAAAATAAGCGGTACGATAGACTGCATTAGCGGGGCGCGAAAGTTTTCCCATTGTCCCTGATACCGCATCGGTGAATCTTCCGGAAGAGTTACCAGGACCAGAACTACGATTCCAGCTAACATTGCCGTTGTGGCTGCCCAAAAAGCCTTCATGTCCCGGGCATCCATGCTTTCTAAGTCAGTAGGTTCTTCCACGTCTGAGTCAACAGGGTTGGATGAGAGACGCGGTTCGATGACCTTATCGGTCAGGAACCACCCTAATGCGATAATAAGAATGCTTGATATGGCCGTGAAGAAATAGTTGTTGAGGGGATTGAGAATCATCTCCGGATTCATGATTTGTGCCGCCGACTGTGTAAATCCCTGAAGTAGAGGATCAATTCCGGACGGGACAAAGTTTGCGCTGAATCCCCCGGAAACCCCGGCAAATGCTGCGGCTATTCCAGCAAGGGGGTGCCTGCCCGCAGCATAAAAGATAACGCCGCCAAGTGGTATTACTAAGACGTATCCGGCATCCGTTGCGGTGTGACTGACAATACCGACCAAAATAAGAACCGGTGTAAGAAGTGCAGCCGGAGTAAATTTTAGCAACAGCTTAATTCCCGTGTTGATATATCCGGAGTGCTCTGCAACGCCAACACCAAGCATCGCTACCAAGACCACACCAAGTGGTGCAAAACCGGTAAACGTTTTTACCATATTGGACAGGAACTCGGCTAGCTTCGATCCGGTAAGCAGGTTTACGATCTCAATGGGAGAGCCCGATCGTGGATCAATATCAGAAAACGTAAGGCCGGATAGCATTGCTGAAAGCGCCCAGACGACCAGAAGAAGGATGAGGAATAACAAGGCTGGATCGGGTAGCTTGTTCCCCACAAACTCAATGGTGTTTAGAAAGCGATCGACAAGGCTCGATTGACCGCCTTTTTTCGCATTATTGCTTTGGGACATGGAAAAACTCCATTTTTATTGTATTCAAGTTTCGGTTAGACCTTCGATGATACGCATTTTCAGTCTAAAAAAGAATAGAGCATGGAATTTTTCTGTTCAATAATTAGTGAAAGGAGCCTTTTCTTCGGTGGGGATGTCACTTTCCACACGAGTGTGGATCAAAATACGCAGAAGCGTAGGTTGTTATTTGCCAAAAGGTCTATTGGGCATTCAAAACCGGATCGAGAAAGTGTCGTTCGTAGCTCAAAAAACATCGTGTTTTTTTGGCATAGGCTACGGCCTTCATACAGTCCGCATCAACTGCTGCGTCATTGCGATACGTTTCGTATTCCGCGAGTGAATTAAAAGTGAACAGTGCGACAGCCAAATCGGATTCGCTTTCCTTGGGTAGAAAATAGCCGTGGTGCACGCCGCCAAATTTTTCAACCAGCGGAATCCACATTTCTGCATAGCGACGAAATTCATCGAGCTTGTACATATCGATCTTGTAGCGAAGAAAACAGGTGATCATATTTTATGTTCCTGAATTTGAAATTTATTCCCCAAGATATGGCTTTCTAATGAGCTTAGCATGAACATATTTCCAAAGGTGGTTTGGTGAAGTTTACTCTGGAATCTTGACGTTCTTCTTGAGAAGCTTATTTAGTTTTTTTGCTGAGGGAATTTCACGAAAGGTGAAACCGTTTTGTTGAAAATAAGATGATTCCTCAAGCTGTGGTGCAAGCTGCTTGTCTTTTGCCAGCTTGGTTGCCACGCCGATCAGTAAATTGAATTCACCGGCTTGTTCCAAGTTGTGCAGACGATCTATCAGCTGAGTTGAATGCCAGGCGTGAAAAAGTTCAAGGGCATAAAACTCTCCGCTACTATGAATAAACTCGTAGTCCGGGAAGCAGTAACGGTCACCTGGAAGTGGAAAAAAATCTTCGGCCGCGCGAATTTTCCAGTCCGACTTGATCGTATCAAATGCAGTTTGGAGCAAGCCTATTTCTTTAGGGATATAGTCCAGAAATCGACTTACATAGGGTTTCAATCCACTGGTGTGATCAATACTCAACCTGGAACTTTTGCGTCGTCCGATTTGAATGTGGGCTTCCAGCTTCCAGGCGGGTTGGGCAAGTACGGCAGGGAAAAACATTGCCAGACTTAACCCGTATTTCTTGGTCTGATAAAACAGGTTAAGCGGCCCATCGATGTGAATTTTATATCCACTGTCCGTTTTGCTAATGGATGCAAGCAGCTGCTGAAAACGTAAATACTTGAACAGCTGTCGCAGCGATCCGGTGCGCGATTGCGGCAACGTGATTTCCAGCTTGGACGAGTGAATTAACAGTCCCTGAACCTGGGCGCAATTGTAGCGCTGCAATAATTTATCGGGGGTGATAGACTTAATTCTTTTAACGGTTTGCTGCGAAGGCAGGTCTCCGTACAGCTGTTGTCGAATAATTGTAATTGGAAGGTTAAGCTGTGTGCTGAGATGTGTAGTGTAGCTTTCCAGATTTAGATCGCTGTGCGAGCTTAGTAACTGTGACCCCGCCCTCAAGATCTCCTCCCGAAATTGGGGTAGTTCTGTGCCGGCTTCGCTGTCGAACTCAAGGCGATCCATGAGCAGTTTTTCAAACCCTCGAGCCACTAAATTTCCAACAGTTGAGTTCTCGCGAATGGCGGCGCTACGCTGCAAAACAGCCTCTCGGCTCGAGCCTGTTGAGGTTTTGAAGAGCTCGACTAACTGACCAGCGAGTTTGAGTAAGTTTGGATTCTCGGGGTTTACGAAGGTCGGAGAGATATTGCCCTTGCTGTTTTTATAGCGAATCAGGTCCTTTGTAAGCACGGTGCTGCCTTCTGCGTTTGTTGACGAATTGCTCACCGGTTTTGTGTGAGATTAATTCGTAAAGCATTGCTTGTTTTTCGGGACGAGCTCTAAGAATCCTGCCAAGACGCTGCACATGTTCTCTTACGCTTCCGCTGCCCGATACGATAATGGCCACATTGGCTTCCGGTACATCTACGCCTTCGTTTAAAACCTTTGATGTAACTAAAACGGAATAGCTGCCATCGCGAAAGTTGCTCAAAAATGCTTCTCGTTCTTTCACCTTGGTGTAATGCGTTAATACTGGCAAGATAAACTTCTTGCCGATGCGATAGGCCATTTCATTGTCCTGCGTAAAGACGATGATTCGTTCTTTGCGATGCTTTACAAGAAGCTCCCATACGACATCGAGCTTAGCACTTGCGGCCTGGCTCAACTTTTTTTGAGTGAGATAGGCCTTGTATGCTCGACGTCCCTCCTTGCTGCGGCTGGATTTCCATAGAAATAGATTCCAGCCATTTGGTCCTGCCATACTGATTTTTTCACGTTTGAGGAAGTCGATATAGGTTTGTCGCTCGCGGTCATATTCTTCACGCTCGTCCGGATTCATTTCAATCTGGATTGTTTCGACCTCGTAAGGTGCCAACGTTCCGCCTGTCATTTCCCGAATGTCTGCCTGATAGCAAAGGTCACCTACCAGTTGATAGAGCAGTTCCTCTTTCCCGTCCGCACGCTCTGGTGTTGCCGTCAATCCCAGACGAAAAGGTGCAATATTACTAAGAGCCGTGTATTGGAACTGTGCTCCGGGCAGATGATGGCATTCATCAAAAATCACGAATCCGAAACGGTTTCCCTTACTTTGAACATGAAGTAATGCAGAGTCGTATGTCGCTACTGTGATATCATGAGTTTCATTATAGCCGCCACCCCAAAGACCAATGTCCCGTTTGAAATAGTGCGTTAATACCTCATGCCATTGCTGCATTAAATCGATCGTTGGAACGTGAACCAGCGTCGGTCTTCCAACCCGGGCCATCAGCATAACGGCAAGAATAGTCTTCCCTGCGCCGGTTGGTAGTGCAATCACGCCGAGCATATCATTATCCATCCAGGCCTGCAGCGCAATTTTCTGATGTTTGCGCGGTTCAATTTTGTTTTGAAGAGGCAAGTCGATAGTAGAATACCCCCGGGCCTGATCATCAACATCGGCTCCGAAATGATTGAGGCCCAGAATAATCTGGCGATATTCATGTGCCGGTGCTCTAAACTGACGCGTTCGGTTATCCCATTGGATGTTGTGCTTGCCTGAAAGCTCCTTTGGCGGATCGTTAAGAATCAACGTTCCTTTATCAAAAAAAAGAGTAGTTTTTTTGGTCATGAGCGTGGCCGATTTGGTGATAAAAAAAATCAGACTGGAGCATTCTCATAATGGAGCAGTCTTTGTGAGCTGGACGGGTACTATCTATTCCTTATATCTCAGCAAATTTTGAAATATTTTTTAAAAAGGTTACTACAATCTAGGTGGGAAGAGGCTGAAGCGCAAGTGAATCTAATAGGAAAAGCCAAGCCGTTTCAGGCGGTTCTGTTTTAATGCATTGCCCAAAAAGCCAAACTGAAAGCGTAAAGTGATAACGTTGCCGGAAAGATCGCTGCCGCCGGTATTGTTGTAGTCTACGATGTGATAGCGAAGCTGAAAATTTATATAAAGCGATTGAAATGGTGGGACGTAATAACGATACCCAATGCCGCCGTTTATGTTGAAAGCAAAAATAGATTTCCCGCCTTCACCATTGACATTGCGCTTTATGGTGTCGAAGCCATCCAGGCCAATGCCGCTTAATATTTCAACCTCGTTGCGGCCGCGACGATACAACTCGCGGCTGAGTTCAAGTCCCATAAAGGCGCCGATGAAGTGATTGCTTTCGACAATCTCGCCGGCATCGGTTTGAACCAAGTAGCTGGATGGGGTTTCCCGAAACTTACTGATTGCTGTTAAATTGAACATAAATTGTCGGTATTTTGCTCCAACGGTAAATCCAGCCATCGGGTGAGAGCCGACAATCTTTAGATTGCCGCCCGGATTCCAGCGACCCACTGAGAGTCCAATATGGAAATCAATTTGATCGCGAACTGCTGAGACCGCGCGATCATAATATTCGCGAACTGCTGAGTGTTCATATTCCTCGTCTAGAATATGTTTTGTGACATCCTGAACTCTGTTTGCATAAATCTTGCAAAGTAATTTCGCACTGCCGCTAAGCTTTAGGCTGTCTAAAGCATGCTGTGCCATCGTTTGGGTATAGTGATTGAAGCCTTCGTATAAATAGTGTATTTCTCTTGGTACGCCATCTATTGGGTAGTGAACAGAATACCAGGGTGCCTCTGATAGCTCATCGGATAGACGCATTTTGTTCTCATATTCTGTCAGAAACCAGATGATGCGTTCGTCGAAAACGTCCTCAGTAAACCTCCCTTCCTGTAGTGAATGAAGAATTATAAAGCGCTGTAGGGGCTCAATCATCCCAGCTTCAAACAAGCCGCCCAGCCAGTAACGCAGAGTTAGCCTGACCGAATCTTGCTCGGCGCGATCATTGTACAGCATGGCAAGCCTTGAGGCAGAGTAAGAGATTTCTTCCCACAGAACATCTTGTGCTTTCGCAGTGGTGCCCAAATTAAACAGGGCGAAGAAGCAAAGAATAGCGCTAAGACAGAACGCTGTGCCAGTCATTCGGCTGCTCGAGAAAGCGCGGCTTGATGGTTCCGCTAATGGCTGTTTTGGCTCGGAAGGCATAGTAGAGTTTGTCGGCGCCTTTAGGCAGCGCTTGCGCTTGAAAGGCAGCGAGTTGGTAAAGCGATCGGCAGTTCTGATAGTGGTAGTTTTCACAAAGGCCCTTTTCGATATCAAGTGCTAACTTCGCAAAATTATGTTCAACGTCTGTGGTATAAAACAAGCAGTAGCTGCTAGGTTTTTTTTGCGTGTTTGCCGCGACAAAGTAGAATGAGCTCTGAATGGACTGGTTTCGAAACGCCACTTCAACTACGTCACGCAGGTGCTGTTCACTGATTTTTTCGCCATATAGATCTGAAATGCCATCCTTTTTCCCGAGAAATTTTAAGCAGGGTGCCTGATGAAAATACCCGGTGCACAAAACTCTGTCGTTTAGGCGGTAGCGATATAACCCGCCAGACGTTGTAATTATCACACTATATTCACCGTTTTCTCTTAGTTCAGTCGCGGTATGAACTGTGCCATTTGCAAGGTTCTCGAACTCGTAAAAATGTGATGTTGCCGTCAAAACATGTTGCGGTGTTTCATCTTTAGTACTCTGTATTGGAATAGTTACAATACCCTCTGTTGCCAGTAACCCCTTTGGTTGAACCGCGACACCGGGAAATGCTTTTTTAAGTTCTGGAATTGAATTCTTTGCCCACGCATCAGCCCAACAGCTTATAAGTGCAAGGTTGGGCCAGATTGCACGCCAGTCCCGCGAGGTGACCGCCTGCTGAATTAAGGTGGCTCTTTCCTTTTTTCCCTTGAAGATGCCTTTTATTTGCTTTAGCTGAACCGATGGCAAAGGTGAGGGGGGCGTTATACTTCCTGAAGCTAAATCTTGGAATAGTGCATCCTGCCACAGGATTGCTTTGTCCATAAGAACCAGCAGGGAGGTTGGATTCCAGAGAGAAATAAGTCTTAAATTCTCTTCGCTGAACAGAAAAAGCAAAGATAGATATGCATGATTTTCCATGTCTGTTACAGTGGAAAGTACTGGGGGAATCACCATTAATTGTCTTACAAGCTTTCTCTCAACAAAAGACAGGTAATCTGAATCTGACGCGAACTCAATGGGAATGACGCTCTGTTCAGGTTTGGTAATTGGTGTGGGCGGTGAGACGAACCAGTATGCCCGTCCTGCCATTAATTCCGGATAGGTAGACATCAAATTGTATATCCATGCTCCAATAGCTTGCTGAAATTCGTTTCTCAGTGTGGGTGTTGAGGGGATGTATTTGCACGCGCTGGCCGTACCGCTTGTAGGTTCAAATCTTGTAATAGCTGACGCGGTCAGCACATTTTCTTCCCCGGTCATTATGCGCTGAATCTGCTGAGAATAGTCCTGGTAATCTGTAACTGGCACCTGCTCTTGAAACTCAGCGACCGTGCGAATTCTGGAAAAGTTGTGCTCACTACCAAAACGGGTGTTTTGATTTACATTAAGGATGTTTTCCAGGATAGCAGTTTGAGCAGTCCGAACATTTTTGCATGCGTACAAAAAGTTTTTCCAGCTTTTTCGGGAGCTGAATTTCCAAATGGAATTGGCGAGGTAGGGGATAGATGGTGAAATCATAATAATAAACGTCACCTGCCGGAAGGCAGGTGACGAGATAATTAATGCTTTAGAAGCTGAGGTTTAAGGCGCCAAGAATAACGCGACCATTAAAACCAAACTGATTTACTTCCCAGGGGTAGCGGAAGCGTCCACCAAGATCGGTTACGACATCGCCGCCGGTCTCAATTTCGTCCGGATAAGTTCCGGCAATATTGTTAACAAGCAGGCTAAGTGAAATCTGATTGCTGAACGCATAGCTTGCGTTCAAATCGAATATCGGCTTACCAGCAAAGGTCTGATCCAGAGTTGGGTCGCTGGCGTGCTGCCAGGTTACTTCACCGAAATAGGTTCCGGAGACGCCAACTGTCAGAGGAACAGCCGCAAGATCGTAACTAACACCCAGGATTACTTTTTGGTTTGGACGAGCGGAAAGAATACGACTTTGCTCTTTGCGATCGAAGATGTCCGCGCCATCGGCTGCCAGAACGGAAGGTGTATTAATTTGTCCCTCAATTGAGTGATCGTAAAAAGATGCTGCAGCATTGAAGCGCAGGCCATCTTTTGAATAGTTTCCAACCAAATCAAGACCACGAGTGCGACTATTAACAGCGTTGATAAAGAATTTCAGGCTGGTAATAGAGTTCGCATCCAGAATTGCGCCAACTGTTGTCGTGGGATCGCTATTGGCAATCGAGCTAGAGAAAATAATCCGATCATCAACGTCAATCTGAAAAACATCTGCAGAAATATTCACGTTCTGTGATGGGCGAGCTGCAAAACCAAAGGTAAAGTTGATTGATTCTTCTTCTTTAAGTTCAGCTACGCCAAGTTCACGGAGAATCGGGCTCGTATTGTCAAATGTTCCCTGGTTACTTACGGTTCCACCGGATACAAGCGTTTGAATATTACTTAGATTAATTTGATGCAGAGATGGCGCTCGGAAACCAGTTGAAAATGAGCCGCGAACGCTGAAAGAGTTCAGTGGGCTCTTATAGCGAGCTGCAGCTTTAAACGTTGTGCTGGTACCAAAATCACTATAGTTCTCGAAGCGTACAGCGCCACCAACATAGAAGTCTGGTGTAACGTCAGCGCCAAGATCCAGATAGGCACCAAAGTTGGTGCGAGTGGCATCTACTTCATTCTGTGGCTGAAGTCCTGGAAAAGATTGTGCTCCGCCACCAGTGTAGGATGCTTCTTCGCCCGCGTTGGCAACGAATTTTTCCTGTCGGAACTCACCACCGACACTGGCAAAAATCTGCTCGCTCAGCTGACGGGAGGCATCAACATTGACGATGTTATTGGCAAATTCATAACCACCAGCATCGAACTCTGTTGGGCTATCTGCACCCAGAGCCGGATTTAACGTATTGCCAATGTTGTAGTCAACCGAATTCATCCCAAAGGAATAGCTTAGGTCATAATTCCACCCGGATCTGTTGCCACGATAACCGGCAGAGCCTGAGACATCAAGGACATCGGTGTCGAAGGTCGGCTGGAAGCCTTGATATTCTGTGCCTGCTTCATGTAGTAGATTATTTGGATCCGGAATCCAGTAGGGTGTGCGATATAGTGCGTAGCTCTCACCTTTGCGTAAAACAACGCCACCAAATCCATAAATTTCATCAGTTTCATTTACTTTATAAGCACTGTTCAGGTATCCACTGCCCTTTGTCAGGTTTGGCAGACCAACAGTCATACCAAGATCAGGGTTAGCCATAATGAAGGGGTCGGTTCCATCAACACCAAACAGCTGATCATCGCCCGGCTCACCGGCACGGTTTGTTTCTTCCTGATCGGAAAAGCTTGCTGTGAAGTTGATAAAGCCTTTGTTATCAAAATTTTTGCCCGTATTCAAGTGTGCACCATACTGAAAACCATCGCCTTCTTCTGTGATTCCGGAAAAAGCGTTTATCGTGGTTTTTTCAGTTTCATCAGCCAGAATAACGTTAATAACACCGGCAATAGCGTCTGAACCGTATTGAGCAGAAGCACCGTCACGCAGAACTTCAATGCGTTTTATAGAACCAACCGGAATACTACCCATGTCTACGCCGACGTCACCTTTACCAGGCGTGTCATTGATGTAAACGAGTGAGCTTGCATTTTTACGCTTACCGTTAATAAGCACCAACGTACGGCTCGGCCCAAGACCACGCAGGTCAGCCGGATCAAAATGCGCCGTTGCATCAGAAATGGTTTGCTGGGTAGAATTGAAAGAGGGCACGCTATAATGCATCATTTTGTCAAATGATACCTGTGCGGTTGCTTCCAGTTCACGAATGTCGATGTTGTCAATCGGAACAGGAGAGGTGATGGATGTGCGTGGGCGGAAACGAGATCCTACAGTAGTAACCGACTCACCTGCAATCGCATCTTCTGCCAGAGTAACATAGACATAACTGTCATTGGTTGCTGTTACGGATTGTGTTGCGTATCCGACATAAGAAAAAACCAGCGTTGCCGGCAGGCTTGCCACCTTAAAGCTAAATGCTCCATCGCTGTCTGTTGTCGTTCCGTTCTGCGTACCGGACTCAACAACATTTACACCAGCTAGCAGGCTGCCGTCGGCGCCTTTTACCTGGCCGGTAAGAACGACATCTTGTGCCACCAAAAAGCCGGTTGCTAAAAGAAGCGTAAATACCGCGGTTAATAAATTGTGACGTTGTTTCATAGAATTTCTCCATGATAAAGGACGTGTAGGATGAATTAGGGTGTTTTGTTTATCTTTTTTTTTGAATATATCGGTTTGGAATAACTTACGCAAGAGTGTGTTTTCACATATTTTAGGAAAAAGTAAATGACGAATCATCGATCGAAATGTCCAAAACTTAACACATTTCAGCGAGACGTCAAAAAAGCTGCCTAACAGCATTTTAATATTAACGGGATTCTATTCCGCAAGTTGCAGTGGGGGAGTGTCATCGACATGTTTTTTTAGCTGACGTTTAATAAAAGGCGTAATATTTTCTTCACCAAGTGGGGCAATGCAAACGAGTTCACTGCCTGTATCTACGTGCGGATTTCTTTCATAAAAATAGTCTACGTGTGGATTGGTACGGCCGCGTAAATCAAACTCTGCTTTTAAAGCCTGTGAAGAGGTCGTGCCATTAATGAGTCCTGATTGAGGGTCATAGCGATCCGGATAGCGCTTGTGCCCCAGGCTATTAATAAGGTCTGCTTCCCACTTGGGCGTAGGTTTTTCGTGCCGGGGATAAAACTCATGAAAAAATATTGGAAGAAATCGATATGTTCGAACGCCTTTTGAAATTAACATCCAGTATAATTTCTCCCCCGGGTTGGCTTTTTTTAATGAAAGCATCAGGTTGCCCCAGGCGATCGGAAGCGCGAAGCTTCCCCAGTAGGTTGAATCGATTACGGTGTCACCGGAAAAAAGAATGAGCAATTTCTCGTCGCGAAGGCGATGCTCAAACAGCAATTGCGTCGAGAATCCACAAATTTCATTCTCTTCGTTTCTCAGTAAAATAACCCAATCTTTTTCTGATAGATCGGCAGTGAAATTGTGTTCATCGACATTTCGATAATGTCGCTGCATTAACGTCAGCATCTGATGTTGTTCCTGCCTGGTAATTTCGCTGACCGAAATGGTTTTTCCTGTAAGTGCCATGTTACAATGCTCCTAATTCCAGATATGGCGTACGCCCATCCGGAGTTGGGTGAACTGAGTTGTCCCAATAAACATAATACAATCGGCTCAGATATGGAATATGCGGTAGCCCTCTTGCAGCAGATAACAATGCGTCTGTCTCGTGTAATCCCAATAAAACAGAATGTAAATTCTTGTTTGCTGAAAGAACGGTTTTTAAAAGCTGTATAAAGATATCCTGCTGGTCGTTTAGAATACAGCATAGTGCACAACTTCCATAGTCGAGTTCGCCTTTCGCCGGCAGGATGGGTTTCCCATAGATCTTGTGCAATAAATTGTAGAGCGGTTTTGCGATGTGAACACTCCGGCTATATGTTTCGATGACAGTTTGCCGAAAGGATTTCTGGTTCCATAAAGCCAGCGTACCGAGAATGCGATTAGCCGACTCTGCGATGTAGATATCATGATGTGTTAAGCCGCGGAGAATTCCGGTTGCAGATCGAAGGTGAGTTTCCGTGTAGTGAGGGAATAGTTGGCGCTTGCGTCCATTCGTATTTAGAAAGTCTATAATTGCGGGAATGTCTTCCTCTGTTGCTCTTCGGATACTTGTATGTGTCTTTGGTTCAGAAGCTCTTGCTCGATAGGCTAAAGTAATATACTGCCCGCCGTCGACATATCTTGGTAATCCCGCTTTACCCGATGTTAATAGTCGCTTTGCGAGAATATTGTCCTCCACAATCGTGGTGAAATAGTAACGTACCTTTTCAGCATTATGGATTTGCCGTAGATGTTTGTAGCCTCTGGCAACCGCTAAGCCATTTCGATAGCTCTCTTCGAGGCGTAATCCACTTAAGTAGCCAACTGCGGTTATTTTATCATTTAAATAGCAGTTTTTAACAGACCGGGTTCCAAAGCCAACAATTTTTTTCGTTTGCTTATCCTTTGCCGTTACAACGTGCGTGCGTTCGCCTTCGACCTGAATTGCCTCAAAAAAGGATGGCTCACGACGAAAAGAAAGTGAGATTCGTCCCGGCATTGAATTTTCGCGCAGGAGCCGTCTCAGGTCTGCATCATCACTCTGTTTTGCTGAAGCAATGTCAACGTAGCGCAGTTTATGAGGCATGTGCAATTTTTGTGTCAGCAACCTTCAGCAATTCCCCCTTGAAGCGCAGGTCTCCAAGTGGATAGTCTTCACGTTGCGTAGCCTCCTTGCGCAAGAGTAAATTGATAAACCAATAGGCATGTAGCATAAACAGTCCTCCGGCGTTCGTGCTGTCGAACATGCGATTGACGATAGACGGTATGCTGTAAAATGCCTTCCGCGCATTCACGCATTCGCTCTTGATGACATCGGGTGGAATAGCTGTTTTAAACGGTACTTGCCCGTATTGATACCGTTCATCCATCCACCACTTATCGTAAAGTAACTTTCCTTCTGCTTCGAGCTTCTTGTATAATGGTGTTCCCGGAAAAGGGGTGAGATGATTAAAGGCCGCCATATATATTTTGTGTTTAACACAGAAATCGACGGTTTCCTTAAAAGAATCCATTGTGTCTTCTTCATAGCCAAAGATAAAGGTGGCGTAGAGACGAATGCCATATTCCTTGAACTTTGCCAGTGCCGGTTCAAATCCACCCCGCGCAGAGTTGAACTTTTTGTTCATATTTTCAAGATTCTTTTTATTGAGCGACTCGAATCCGACCAATACCCCCTGGCATCCGCTTTCCTGCATAATCTGAAGAAGTTCTTCATCATAAGACATGGTAATGGATGCCTGGCTTACCCACTTTATGTTGAGTGGAATCAGCGCGCGATAAAACTCCTTTGCTTCTTTAGGGTAGGATGCAATGTTGTCATCTACAAAGAAGAACAACTTCTTGTCTTGCTTCATTTCCCTTAACTCGCTAATTATTTCTTCCGTTGTGCGCCGGGTTTGGGTGGCATCGAAGTAACTCGTTACGGCGCAGAACTCACATTTAAAAGTACAGCCCCTTGCCGCCTCGATGAGGCCCAATTTTAGATAACTCTTGCCTTTGAAAATGCTGCGGTCGGGGCGAATGCGGCTAATGTCGGAGCGTCCTTCAATGCGATAACTACGCTGCATACAGCCATTTTCAAAATCCTGCAATAGCTGCGGAAAGCTCTGTTCAGCCTCACCGATTACTATTGCCTCGGCATATTCCTGAACTTCCTCGGGAATAAGAGTTGTGTGAAATCCGCCCATTACGACGGGAATCCCGCGTCGTCGGTATTCTGTTGCAATCTGGTAGGCGCGCTTGGCAGTATAGGTTTCGACACTGATTGCCACTAAATCGGTCGGCTCCTCGTAAGGAATCTCTTCCAGCCTGTCGTCCCAAAAGGCAATGTCCCAATGAGAAGGTCGCAGCGCAGCCAAATACGCCGGGGCAAGAGGCTCCATCTGCCAACTTTTAATGTAGGACTTTCCGGGAATTCGTCCGACGCAGGGATGAATAATGGTTAGCTTCAAAGTGCACCTCCGAGACAATTGTAAAATGTCGATAAATTTTGAGCATAATAGCGATAGCCGATATTGGCAGCTACGATAACCGGCAATAGTTTTAAGCGATGTTGAAGGCGACGTGTATTACGTATGGCCATATTTTTATAACCATAGACATCGCGCCAGATTTTTTCATGGCCGTTTAGCAACTCTGTCGCAGACATTTGTGCTGGTTCAAAAACAACATGTTGTCCATCGTACAAGCTCCAGTCACGTGAAATAATGCGCTGCTGGGTCTCTAATTGCTTGAATAAGGGTGTTCCGGGAAATGGTGTGAGTAGAGAGAAGCGTGGCAGATCGATTCCGGTAGACATAACAAAATCCCGAACCTCAGAAAAGCTTTCAAGTGAATCAGAGTCATTGCCAAAAACAAATGTCCCATTGATGGCAATGCCTAAACGGTGCAGGGTCTCAACAACTGCTGCGTAGGTGTGTGGTCGATTAAAACGCTTGTTCGAGTCTGCCAGCGAACCGGTTGAAAGACTTTCAAAGCCGATTAGTAATCCTCGACAGCCAGAGCGAGCAAGGAGGTTGAGCAATTCTTCATCTTCAACAATGAGTGTTGTGGCAAGTCCAAACCATTTAATTCGCAATGGGATCAACGCAGTAAACAGCTGCTTTGCATAGCGCCGATCGGCAATTATGTTGAGATCGTAGAAAACCAGATGCTTCGCACCAAGCTGCCGAATATCTTCCACTACATGCTGCACGGGCTTCAAGAATGGCTTTCTGCCCCAAGCTGACGGCACCACGCAGAAGTCGCACTTGTGTACGCACCCGCGCGTGGCTTCAAATGTGTTCATAGACTTAAAAGCGCGCTTGTCTAACATGTCTCGTTTGGCAAAGGGGATGGATGGCATATTGTTAAAGGAAAAGTCTGGGGACATATCGTAGCGTGGTTTTAACTGCCCGGATTTATAGTCGTGTAGAAGTAATGGCCAGGACTCTTCGGCATAGCCGGTAACAATACTGTCTGCATGTAGCTGCGCTTCCTCGGGTAGCAAGGTGACATGTGGCCCGCCGAGCACAACGGTTTTACCCTCGTTTTGAAATTGCTTTGCAAGCTCATAAGCACGTGGAGCCGTTCCGGTAATGACCGTCATACCAACCAGATCAGCATCAATGCGTTCTGGAAGATCCTCAATGCCCTCGTCATAGAGGATAATCTCAGCATTGAGTTTCTCTGGAACCAACGATGCCAAAGTTGTCAGTGTCAACGGGGCAACTCTGAGCGACTTGCGAAAAATGCCGGTCCGATGACGATAGAGCGGTCCCTTTGGGGATATGAGTGCTATTTTCATTGCAAAACCTGCGGTTTTGAGTTCAAAGTTCAAGGTTCAAAGTTCAGAGTTAGACTAAAAAACTTGTGTCGAACAGAAGCTTATCAAGCTATCCAATGAATAAACGTTGAACTCTGAACGCTGAGCTTTGTTTTTAGTGTAGCCCGAAACGCATTCCCTGTTTTTTAAATGTCTCTTTGCGATAGAGCGGTGTATATCGCAGGTAGACAGCCATCTTATATAAAGAACTCATATTCGTACTGAAATCGAATGCTCGCCGGATGATTGCCCCTACCCGATTGTAATCTGATCGCAGTTGAAAGCAAGCTTCCGTTAATTCAGCAGGGGTCATGTTCTTTGGTTTGAACGTTGCGTGATTGAAGCGATATTCGGGATGCAGCCACCACTTATTATTATACAAGAGCCGTCCTTCTTTCTTCATGCGTTCGTAAAGTGGCGTTCCCGGATATTGAACAAGTATGTTAAAAGCGGCAAAGGTAAACTTGTTCTCCTGTGCAAACTGACCGGTTGCCATAATGGATTCCAGCGTATCATGATCATGCCCAAGAGTAAAGGCAGCCCAGGTTTGCAGCTTATGCTTACGCAGAACTTCAAGCTGTGCCGAATACGTGTCAAATTGCTTGGTAAGGTTCGGGCCCTTTTTCATCCACTGCAGGCTGCCGGGATCGAGAGACTCAAAACCAATCACATTGCCAACACACCCGCTGGCGGCCATCAGCTCCATCAACTCGGGATCACGCGTCATATCTATACTGGCTTGAGAAACCCAGTGAACCTTTAGAGGGATCAACGCTCGGAACAACTCTTTGGCTGCTGCCTGGTCGGATACAATGTTGTCATCAACAAAAAAGATCAGTTTGCGCTCCGATTCCTGAATTTCGCGAACCAATTCCGGGATATTGCGGGTATAGTGCTTGCGGCTAAAAAAAGAACTGACTGCACAAAAGGTACAGGCAAAGCGACAGCCGCGGGTAAACTGCATCAGCTTGATAGGAAGATAACCCTTGCCCTTAAAAATATCTCTGCGCGTCATAACGCCTGGCTGCGGGACACCCACATTCGCTTTATAGACTGGCTTCAGTTTGCCTTTCTCGGCGTCGGCTATCATTTCTGCCCACCGAAACTCGGCATCGCCAATATAGATAGAGTCTGCATGTGCCTGAACTTCTTCAGGTATCAGCGTCGGCTGCATTCCGCCCATAATCACCTGAACACCGCGCTTGCGGTATTCCGCGCCTATCTCATACGCTCGGCGTGCGGTATAGGTCTCTACGGTAATAGCAACAAGGTCGGTTTTCTCATCATAGGGAATCTCTTCACAGCGATCATCGTACATCACAACTTCAACATCCGGCGGGGTTAACGCGGCAAGAACGCCAAGCTGAAGCGGCTCCATACGACCTTCATCAACGTAGAGGCTGTGTTCCATGCGTCCAATATTGGGCTTTATAAGCGTCAATTTCATATCAACCTCTTGTTATGCCGGTGAACAGCCACCCAGCGTGCGGCCTTGTTTATCTAAAATCTCCCAGCGTGCAACCACATTCGATGCCAGGAAGATGCCCAGGCGATAAGGATTAAACCAGTTGTCCCGATAACTGAATGCGCGACGAAAAATACTGTTGTAGTAATTGAATTCCTTGCGAGCCATAAAGCAGCCATCGGTTAACTGTTTGGCGGTCATGTTCTTCGGCTGAAAGGTTGCATCGCCATAACGATAGCTCTCGGCAAGCCACCACTTGTCATATAGCAATCGACCCTCTTTCTCAAGGCGATCATAAAGCCCGGCTCCCGGGGTTGGCATAAGAGGATTAAAGTTAGCCAGAAAGAAGTTATGTCTAAGGGCAAAGTCTAACGTGGTGCGAAAACTATCTGGAGTATCATGGTCATAGCCAAATACAAAGGTGCCGTAGAGCATAATGCCAAGGCTCTTTAGCTTCTTAATAGCTACTTCATAGTCGCCATACTTCACGTTCCACTTTTTCTTCATTTGCGCAAGATTGTCTTCATTAAGCGATTCGAAACCTATAAGGGCAGATATGCAGCCGCTGCGTCGCATAAGACGCAGTACGTCTTCATGGCGGGTAATATCTATGCTTACCTGACAAGACCAGGTGATCTTAAGTGGAATGAGTGCCTCGAAGAGAGCGCGAGCTTTATCTAAATCGACAAATAAATTGTCATCAACCAGGAAGACGTGGTGCGGGCTTAGTGCCTTTATTTCGGCAATGACCTCTGGAATGTCGCGCTGACGGAGATCTTTGCCGTAAAAGGCATGGATCGAGCAAAAGTCGCAGGCGAAGCGACAGCCGCGTCCATATTGAACCGGTGTGGCAGGGCGATAGCGTTTTCCCCTAAATATGCTGCGATCATAGTTCAGCTGCTTCAATCCGGGGTGAACATCTTGCCTGTATATCTTTTGAAGTGAGTTTGTTCGGGTGTCCTCAACGACCATTTCCCAGAGACCTTCGGCATCGCCAATTACTACGGCGTCTGCATGCTCCAGCGCCTCATCGGGCAGAAAGGTTGCATGATATCCACCCATGACGACTGGCACGCCGCGTTTGCGAAACTCATCTGCTATTTGATAAGAACGCCGGGCCGTGAAGGTCTCAACAGTCATTGCGACGAGGTCGGTTGCTTCATTGAAAGGAATAGCTTCCAGGCGCTCATCATAAAAGAGGGTTTCTACATCGTCGGGTGTCAGTCCTTTGAGGATGGAAAACACAAGAGGCTGTAGCGCATCCGAAGAGCGCATGTCGTATAGATTCGGGCGGATAAAAGTGATTCGCAAGGTTAATTCTCCAAGTGCGGAATCGTCAGTTATGCAGCTAAAATTGCCGATTGAAAAGTGCAATGAGCGTTATACTCATGTTATCGTTTTCAGCTGATATAGGCAATAGTCATTTCATGTGTTTTGCTGATGTTGTCAAAATGCTGAAATTTCGCTGTAGCGTCATGGGTCACGATGTATACGTGAAATTATTCATACTATTTGCACAATATTGATCCTGGTTCTATGTTGTGATAATTAATGACATAAGAGGTCGTGACCTGGTGGTCGTGACGCATAATAAATGATTTTCAGACGATCCTTTAAAATTTCTCTTTTTCTATTCCTCGCTCTTACGGCAAGCTCTGCATCTGCCGAAGAATTGCTGGTGCAATTTAAGAAGCCTGATCTGATTATTTCGTCAAAGGGTGTCTCTGCCAATTCACTGACTATTCAGGGGGTATTAAATACCTCGCCTCCCCAAGCAGCAAGGCTTCTCTTTCCGAATAGACAGCACACGCTTCCAAAACCATTGCGAAACATCTACGTTTTGACCTATGCTGCTGGAAAGTCCGGCGTTGCCCATTCTGCTTTGCAAAAGATTGATGATGTGGTTTACGTGAAACCTAAGGTTACGCTGAGCATTCGTGGCAAGCAATCCGATCCGCTTTTAGCTGAACAGTGGTATCGGCAGACGTTAAATATTGACGAGGCATGGAATACAACTCGTGGAGATGCGTCAATTGTTGTCGGTATCATTGATACTGGCGTAGATTATCGCCATGAAGACCTTCAGGGGGCACTTTGGATAAATAACGCGGAAGATTTGAACGGCAATGGCACACTTGATGCCTCGGATGAAAACGGGATTGATGATGATGGCAATGGCTATGTCGATGACGTTGTCGGCTGGGATTTTACCGATGCTCCGGCATTTCCAGATCAAGGCGACTATCTCGATCCTGATAATGACCCCGATGACGAGTTCCTTAGTGGACACGGTACGCCTGCTGCCGGGCTCATTGCTGCCCAACAAAACGATGTGGGAATCGCCGGAATTGCACCAGGTTTGAGGGTAATGGCATTGCGAGCCGGAACTGCTTCCGGCTTTTTAGAAGAAGATGATGTTGCTGAGGCCATCCTGTATGCAATTGACAACGGCTGCCGAATTGTTAACATGAGCTTTGGAGACGTGGCTTTTTCGTATTTGTTGCGCGATGTGATTCGGTATGGCTCAGAAAAAGGACTTATCTTTGTCGCAGCTGCCGGAAATAGTGGTAGCAGCATTCCGAACTATCCAGCCGCCTATGCAGAAACGATTTCCGTTGGTGCAACGACGATCGAGAATCAACGAGCTTCTTTTTCCAGCTTTGGCAATACGCTGAACCTGGTTATGCCAGGGCAAGATGTTTTCGCTACGCAGATTGAAAACGGATATGGCAGCTTTAACGGAACGTCCTTTTCTGCTCCGTTAGCCTGCGGCGTGCTCGGACTCATTCTTTCAGCAAATCCGAACATGACGTCGGAGCAAGCAATTGGTGCCTTATACGGAAGCGTTCAAGATTTAGGGCTTCGCGGATGGGATGAGCGATACGGACATGGTTTGCCGGACGCAGCACGCGCTGTTACAGCGGGCAAGAATGGTTACGTGGCCATAACGAACCCCGCTGGTGGAGATGGCACTGCTGCTGATTTTGTACCTGTCATTGGTAGCGCATACTCGCCGTGGATCGATGAGGTTGTCCTGTCATACAGCGTTGGGGAAACGCAGCAGCGTTGGCAGGAAATTGAGCGAATTGATGGTCGCCAGGTTGTCGATGATACGCTGACTGTCTGGGATACCAGCAGTTTAGACGATGGTCGCTATACATTGGAACTGAGACTGAAGCAGCTTGCACTTGAGGATGTGGTTGTTCGCCAGAGCATTGAAATTGATCGTTCTCCGGCTGTCATTGATTCGTTCTTTACCACGAAGCTATATGATAAGTCTAAATCTGCGATCCTGATGCGTTTTCAAACCGATGACGTTACGTTGGCCCGCGCCAGTTTCTTTGATGAAAATGGCGCGCTACTCCTCAACAAAACGTCTACATATCGCAGTCGTGCACACAGCTTTTTGATTGGCGAGCAAGAACTTCCAACTACATCAAATGTAGTGATCGAATTACAAAATACTTCCGGATTAAATAGCCAGTTTGGCGACAATGGGAATACGATCTCTCTTTCAATCCCAAAAGCCGCAAACCCTGAATACCTGCTGGATTTTGTCGGGCTGCTTCCCGTTAACGGATATTTTATGCCACATCCGGTCGACATGAACAATAATGGTGCCGCAGAAATAGTTGTCTCGGAGTTAATTGACGAACGTTTCGGATCGGTTGCGGTTTTGGAAACGGATGGCAGTAATATAACCCGCCTGTTTGAGACCGCTGAGACAGGTATTCCGCGAGCTGCCGGTGTCTTGCGGAGTAATGGTGGATTCGACTTGGCCCTTGGTCTGGGTAGCCGCTCAATGATATTGGGAAATGCTTTAACCGATAGTATTCCGAAGGAAGTGGTTTGGCAAGACAGCAGTGATTTTTGGATCAGTCGCATCATCAATACAGATGATGACGCGGAAAATGAAGTTCTGGCGCTGCGATTTGGCACCTGGCGGATTTTTGAGGTCGATAATGCCTATCAGCTTTCCGAAAAACAAAAGCTCTCAACGGTAGGGGAGGGCAGCAATGTATTCGGTGTGCCCAACGCATTGTTTGCTGACTTTAATGGAGATGGAAAAGAATCCATCGTTGTAAGTGATGTTTCCGGACAATTGATTGTTTACGACCGGGCTGGATCTGAATATCTGCCTGAGTGGACGGCGCAACTTAACGGTCAGGGAGGCGAAAGTCTTTTGGCTGCTGCGGATGTCGATGGAGATGGCGTTCCGGAAATTGCTGCTGCTGTTAGAAATCAACCAAAAGTATTACTCGAATCAAATGTAAACGATAAGTTCTGGTCCCTTTCGGTATGGGGTTTTAACGATAGTGGCGAGCTGGTTCAGCTGGCTGAAGATAATATTCTTGGCATCACTGCGCAAAGTGGTATTCACAATGGTTTAAGCGCGGCAGACCTGGATAATGATGGTTTAGATGAAATTGTATTCCTGCCATTTCCCAACGGTTATGCTTTTGGCTATGAAGCAAATGAATTAAAACTTCGCTGGTATCAGGAGGGCGTGAATAGCAATGCGGCTCCCTGGGCAGATTTTACCGGTGATGGCCAAAAAGACTTATTGCTCAACACCGAAAACGGCATAGAGCTTTGGTCTTCTATTGAAGTCGGCGAACGGCCTGCCAAGCCTTTGGGCCTCAAGGTGTTACCGCTTAATGAGACAGAAATTCAACTATCCTGGCTTGCGGCGAGAGATGCGGCCTATTACCGGATCTATTCACGGACCGATGATCAATTTATTCTTGCAGATTCTACATCAGCAACCAGCTTTTTGGTTGCGGACTTACAGACAGATAGCAGCTTCGCTTATGCAATTACGGCTGTAAATCAGCTTCTGCCACAGGTCGAGAGCCTTTTTAGCCGCACGGTTTTTGCTGTTCCTAACCGTCCTCCGACAGTCGATAGCCTGGTTGCGAAAAATGATAAACAGCTTCATATCTATTTTAGTGAAGCATTATCTGTTGCCAGTTTTCAAACTAATCGCTACCGCTTAAACTCTCGAACACCGCTTAGCGTAGCTCGCGGAGAAAATCGCAGTCAGGCTGTTCTTAGTTTTGGAGAATCGTTCGAAGCAAATAACGAGTTGTTAATCCTCGCTCTGGAAGATGAACTTGGAACGCGTACGGCAGACTCATTAATTGTTAATTTTCCGTTTTCTGAGGTAATTCCTGACCTATATTTAACTTCTGTCGAATTGATCAGTAAAACCCGGTTGCGAGTTGTCTATAATTTGCCACTGGAAAATGCAAGTGGCGGCGAGCCTGCGAACTATCAGCTCGAGCCCAATGTCGAGGTGCTTTCGGCTTCGGTTAATGACAATGTTGCTCTCTTAACGCTTGCAATTCCGAACAGACTTAGCGTAGGCGAACCTCATGTACTTACCATTACTGACGTTCGAGGTTTTGATGGCAACACATTGAGTAGCAATGGAAACAGTTTGCAAATTGTTAACAAGGTGCAGGATTTGGAAAAAATGGTGGTCTTTCCAAATCCATGGCGCGGGGACAGGCATGATATGTTGCGATTTGCAAACGTGCCTGCAGGAACAGAATTGTTTATCTTTACGGCTACAGGAACAAATGTACGTGCATTAAAAAATGATAACCCTTTCGGCTCGGTAGAATGGGATTTGAAAAATGATGCTGGTGATAAAGTCGGTAGCGGCGTATATATCTATGTAGCTCGCTTTGAGGGAATGGAAAAGACCGGCAAGTTGATGGTAGTAAATTGAAACGGAATGGAGCAGCATGGCAGGACGAAAACGAAAGCAAACAGAACATGAAGTTCTTCTTATTGGGTTAACCGGTGGTATGGGCTGTGGACAATCTACAGTAGCAAAGCACTTTGAGTCTAAAGGCTGTTTAGTTTTAAGTGCAGATAAAATTGCACATAAAATACTTGACCGTAATAATGATGTAAAGCAAGAGCTGGGTAAAATATTCGGCAGACGAATATTCTTTCGCAATCGCAGAATCAATCGACGTGTTTTGGGCGAATTGGCTTTTAAAAGCAAAGAAAAAACACATAAGCTCAACAAAATTGTGCATCCGCGTCTGGTTGAAGAGGTGATCAATCGAGTTGCCAGTGCCCGTGAATCCCGCAAGTATAAAGTTGTTTGTCTCGATGCAGCTCTTATTTACGAAACGCAGATGGAAAAGATGTTTGACTATGTTGTTGTCGTGGCATCGCGAATGAAGCTGCGAATAACGCGAATCCAGGAAAGAGATAAGCTGGATGAAATATTGATCAAAGATCGCATGGAAAATCAAATTCCAATAGAAGAGAAGTCTAAGTGGGGCGATTTTGTTATCCACAACAATGGCACGCTCGAACAGCTTGAGGAAAAATCCGTAAAACTCTATAAGCAGATTTTAGCCAAGCCGGATATATTGAAAATCCGGGCCAAGCGAGATGCTGTAAAACCGCGTCGCAGACCACAAACAAAGCTAGTTGAAAAGGAAGCACAAGAGATCGAGGTGGTTGATCAAGCGTCTGAAAACACAGTTAAACCAGCGAGCGAACCAACTAAGCGAAAGCCCCGTGCACCGCGTAAGCCACGTAAGCAGGTAGCCAAGCCGGAGAACGAAGCCGCAACTTCTCCCGAAGAAACTATTGAAGCCTCTGCACCAATAGAAGAAACCGGCACTGACACAAAGCCTGTAGAAGAAAAAGCTTCTAAGCCCGCCGGAAGAAAGCCTCGGGCGAAATCCACAAGAAAGCCAAAACCAAAAGCAGAGGTCGCTGAAGCGGAAAATAAAGAGACGTTGGAACCAGCTGCTATGCCGACGGCTGAAGTGAAGTCTAAACCTGAGCCTGAAGTAAAGCCCGAAGTAAAAGTGGAGAACGAGGTAAAAGCAGAAACAGAAGCTCCACCTAAACCAAGAGTTCGAAGTGGACGTCGGCCTCGTCGTATTGGTCCAAAACGAACTAAGCCGCCAACCGAAGGATAAACGACCGCAAATGTTTGCGATTGTTGATGTTGAAACTACTGGACTGCGCCCGCGCAGAGATCGGATTATTGAAATCGCCATCATTATTACGGATGGTGATATCATAATCGACTCGTTTAGCACACTGGTCAATCCACAGCGAGCGCTGCCGGCCGAGATTGCTTCCTTAACCGGCATCAAGGCACAACGGCTGCTTGACGCACCTCAGTTCTTTCAGATAGCCAAAAGGATCGTCGAAATGACGACAGAATGTGTGCTGGTTGCGCACAATGCTCGTTTCGACTATTCCTTCCTGAAATATGAGTTTAAGCGACTTGGTTTTCATTTCCAGCGCAAGCAAATTTGCACCATGCGCCTCAGTCGCAAGCTGGTTGCCGATCTTCCCAATTATCGGCTCAAGCACATTTGCAAACACCTGAATATCTCCCTCAACGATGCACATCGGGCCGAACGTGATGCTCAAGCCACCTTCGAGCTTTTTCAGCAGCTCAACGCAATTCGCGATGATTATGATGCACCACATGTCGCAGATTGGAAGGAAACGCGCTTGCCGCCTGGCATTGAGCGTAGACAGGTCGAAGCGCTCCCGGAAGACACCGGGGTTTATTTCTTTCGCGAAGGCGAAAAGTTGCTTTATGTTGGCAAAAGCATATCAATTCGCAAGCGCGTTATGTCTCATTTCTCGAACGACTTGAAATCGTCTCGCGCATTGGAAATGAAAAATCGCATTCGTGAGATAACGTGGCAGGTAACCGGAAGTGAAATAGTGGCTCTCCTTCTGGAATCAGACCTCATTAAAACATTAAAGCCCCGCTATAACCGCAGTCAGCGTCGAACGAAATATCGCTATGGTCTTTTTCACGATACTGATGACGCAGGGTATCGCGTTTTTACAATAGAATTGCTTTCAAAAAATAATGATGTGCCGCTAATTTCGTTTAACAGTAAGCCTCAGGGAGAAGCTTTTGTCACGCGCATGGCAGATCGCTTTGAACTATGTCAAAAACATTGTTCGCTTCAAAAAACGAACGGCGCCTGCTTTTATTATCACTTAAAAACGTGCAAGGGGGCCTGTATCGGTGAAGAAGCGCCCTCCGATTACAATAGGCGCTTTTTGGAGGCGTACCATCAACTGGACTATCCGCTGGCAACGTTCTTTGTTGTTGAGCCGGGAAGAAAGCGTGATGAGCGAACACTTATTCTTGTTGAAAACGGCAGCTATCGTGGATTTGGATTTTGTCCCAGGCGTGCGCTAAAGCGCGAACCGGAACGATTAAAACGTTATATTGAGCCGCGAGAAGATAACCAGGATGTACGCAGGCTTTTACTTGGTTATTTAAGGCGCACGAAGCGTGTCGAAGTGCTTCCGTTCGGGCAGGCGTTGGCCGGACTCGAAAATTCGACAAGTGGTTTGAATACACCGAAAAATTTTATAAACTTAGCATCGCTTTAAGTAGCATGAATTTTACCACGATGAAAGCAGTCGATGATCAATAGAGAATACGAGAAGACTTCCTTACCAAATGGCCTGACGGTAGTGTCGGAACATGTTCCCGGGGTACGCTCCGTTTCCGTCGGCGTATGGATTAAGACCGGCACCCGGTATGAATCTGAGCAAAACAACGGTGTTGCACATTTTCTGGAACATATGATGTTTAAGGGAACCGGAAGAAAAACCCCACGCCAGATTGTTCGTAGTATCGAGACTCTTGGTGGCAATCTGAACGCGTTTACAACAAAAGAGCAAACCTGCTATCTGGTGGACGTCTTAGATGAACACCTCGGTCGCGCGCTGGACGTATTGGGTGATATTCTGAATCGCAGTGGGTTTGAAGAACCGGAAGTTGAAAAAGAACGCGGTGTAATTCTCGATGAAATCCTTATGGTAGAAGATACCCCGGATGAGATGATCATGGATATGTTTAGTGAGCGTATGTTTCCCGGGCATGGGCTTGGCTTGCCGATTCTTGGCACACCACACTCTTTAAAAAACCTGAACAAACAGACGCTCCTCAATTTTTATCAGCAGCACTATCGCAATGGCAATGTTTTAATTGCGGCAGCTGGGAATGTGAAGCATCATCAGCTTGTAAAAATGTGTGAACGCTATTTTAAATTTGTGCCGGGTGAGACAAGTCCCGCCCCCTTCCAAAAGGCGGCGATTACTTCCGGTCGATTCGAATTTAAAAAACCGATTAGCCAGGCCCATGTTTGCCTTGGTGTTCCAAGCTTTGAATACAATCATCCCAAGCGCTTTGAAGCATTGTTGTTGAATACCATCCTCGGTGGTGGAATGGGCTCACGTCTTTTTCAGAATATTCGTGAGAAGTATGGCATCGCCTATGGGATTTATTCCTTTCTTGACTTTTACTATGATTATGGTTCATTTGGGATATACCTCGGTACAGATATGAAGAACCTGAATCGCTCGCTGAAACTCCTTGAAAGGGAGTTCGATAAGCTGCGTCGACGTCCGGTTCCCATGAAGGAGCTTGAGGAGGCTAAGTCACAGCTTCGAGGCAGTCTTGTATTGGCTCTGGAGAGCGCCTCAGGACGAATGAATCGACTTGCTACGATCGAGATGTATACCGGTATTTACCGAAGTATCGATGCCATAATAGAAGAAATTAATTCAGTAAGCCGCGAAGCGCTTTACGATACCACGCTGGAGCTGCTAAATCCGGAAAAGTTTCTAACCTTGCTTTTTGTACCCAAAAATTAAACACATCGTTAGTGCAGAGAATAGTGCTGTCGATATTACAAATGGACGTTGCAGGAGCTACAAATGATTTTTGGTGTACCAATAGAAATACAAAATCACGAAAGCCGGGTGGGCGCAACGCCGGAATTGGTGCAGTTTTTGAAAACCCTGGAACACCAGGTTTTTGTCGAAACCAATGCCGGTTTGGCCAGCGGATTTGATGATGACGACTATGTTGAAGCCGGTGCGACAATTGTCCCTTCCCCCGAAAAGCTCTATGCTCAAGCCGATTTTTTACTTAAAGTGCAGCCACCGATGCCGGTTGAATACGATTTGATTCGTCCGGAACATACCGTTTTTGCTTACTATCATCTGCTTGGAAACCTGGACATGGCGCGTGCACTCATGGGAAAAGGGTGTAGCTGTTATGCGTATGATCAGGTAAAGCGAAGTGATGGCTCACGTCCATTTAATGATCTGGCTGGTCGAATTGAAGGGCAATTAGCTGTGCAGCAGGCAGGTGTGCTTCTACAGTCTAACAATGAAGGCAAGGGTGTTCTTTTGGCTTCGCTGGCCGGAGCCTCTCCGGCAGAGATCGCAATTGTTGGTGAAACGGCTGCTGCACATAGTGCGGCAATCTATGCTTCGAATCTTGGATGCCACGTGTCTATTTTGGTTGCAGACGAAGAACGCGTCGAAGCTGTGCGATCCATACTCCCGGATACAATTGATATTTTTGCTCGCAACGAAGATTCCTTTGCGCAGGTATTACCATCCGCTGATGTTGTTATAAGCGCAGCTAACGAATCGGGGCCCGCAGAAATTGTTGTCGACAAAGCATGTGAGACGCTGCTATCCAGCGGTACTGTCATTCTTGACCTTGATATTGCCAGCGGCGGCAGTGTTGAAAGTAGCACGCCGACAACTCATGAAAATCCAACTTTTCTTATCGATAAAGTGATTCACTACTGCGTTCCCAATCTTGCAGGCGTTGTTGCAGCTACCGGATCAGTCGCTCTTTCTACAACCCTGCTTGGCCATTTTCGACTTTTTCCAGAGCGCGATTTTGAGATTGCCCTAAAGGAAGATGATATCTTCTTTAGCGGACTTGCAACATTCGAGGGACGCGTCGCAGAGGCCCGGCTTGCCAGTGAACTGTCGATAACCTACTTCGATCTGCGGATTGCCGATGATTGATGAGGCCGTTGCGAAACCAGATAAAGTAGCTGCCATTCCCATCCTGATGTATCACAAAATTGATTCACAAAATGAAGTCGGTATCAACGCCGTATCCCCGTCCTTATTTAAAACGCACATTCAATGGTTGAGAGACAATCACTACGCGACAGTTACATTCAACGATCTTGCCGACAACCTGGAGCTGCCGAAAAAACCCATCATACTGACCTTTGATGATGCCTACCAATCTGTTTTTACTCATGCCTTTCCGATAATGCAGGAGCTGGAAATGCGTGGTGTTGTTTATGCCCTTAGTGGATTTCTGGGTAAGGAAAACACCTGGGACGTCAATCTCGGCGGAATTACGTTTAAGCACATGACCGCCGAAGAGTTATGCCTGTTAAATGCGGCAGGTTGGGAAGTCGGTGGGCATTCGGTAACGCATCGCGGATTAACGCTGTTGCCTGCAAATGAAGTAAAGCGCGAGCTGCTGCAGGATAAGCAGGAGCTTGAAGACGTTCTGGGATGTGAGCTTGTTAGCTTTGCCTATCCGTTTGGCCTGCACAATAATACGGTTTGTCAACTGGTTCGTGAGGTCGGCTACCAATACGGCTGTCGCAGTTTGCGTGGCGGTTTGCATTCATTAGACAAGTTGCGCCTTCCGCGAATTCCCATCTACCAGTTTGATGGTCCGACCAGTCTACAGCGTAAGCTGGAAATGCGTCACACATCGTTCGAGTATTTAAAGCTGCTGTTTTTGAGCGCACCGGCTGTTTTAACTCCATTTTATCAAAAATTATTCAAACGCCATTTATTTCTTGATATGTAGGAATTTCCTGCTTTTATTGCATAAGTGTAATGCAAATACGTAGTTATGCAAATTACCGTCCCACAACACTATCCGAGGCCAGGTATGAGCATCAGGAAACCGCAAAAAAAACTTTATTATTCGCTGCGCCAGGTAAGCGATATGACCTCTCTTGAATCCAGCGAAGTAAAACGTATGGAAAAAGAGTTTCCAGTCTTGAAACCGATTCGAAATCGTTCGGGAAATCGCTATTACTCAGACAAGGAACTCAATCTGCTTTTTCAGATAAAAGATCTTTACTTGATTAAAAAACTACCCATTACCGAGGTAGAGAAGCAGTTGAACGGCTCGCATCTCGAATTCGAGATGAACGAAACCATACGTTTAAAGCGAACGCTGGCAGAAGTGCGTCTTGAGCTAAAAGAAATTATGGAGATCTTTGGCTGAGTTTTCTGCTTTGGCGTAATGCACTGACCGATTGATGCTATTTTCGCAGTATTACTATCTTTCTCTCAATTTACTTGATTTTACAAAATCCTTAGCGTATTTTTTTCGCTCCTTCGGGGCGTGGCGCAGCCTGGATAGCGCGCTACATTGGGGTTGTAGAGGTCGCTGGTTCAAATCCAGTCGCTCCGACAATCAGGCGTCTGTATCCCATTTGGATGCAGGCGCCTTTTTTGTTGTGCCCGATTTTGTATTTTATGTTCTGTTGCAATTGATGGGGTGTCTGGTCGCGTGGGTCAAGACCCACGTTACTGTTTGTGTTTTGTGTTTTGTGTTCTGTCTTTTATCCGTCTTTACCCAATGCATCCATGCTAATTACCCGGTGTTCCCATGTTTGGTATACTCATCCCAGTTTACAATGCCGATCAGCTCCTGCCCGAGCTTCTAAATGGTATTGCCGAAGCGCAAGCAGACTGCCGGAATACCTTCTGTGTGCAAATTGTCGATGATGGCAGTGAACCAGAATTAATGTCACATGTGCATCCGGATCTGGAAGTTGTCCAGATACGACATGATGGGAATCGCGGCAAGGGAGCCGCACTAAAAAGCGGCATCAGAGAATTGCTAAATGACAAAAAAATTGAAGCAGTGATTACGCTGGATGCAGATTTGCAGCACCCGCCGGAGTATATACCGGCATTTATTGATATATTTGAAAGCCGACAGGTGGATTTAGTCATCGGTCGCCGCCGCCGCGACCCGAAGATTATGCCGCCACATCGTATGGCCTCGAACTATTTGACCTCGCGTATAGTGTCCTGGATAGGCGGCCAAAGGGTAGAGGATAGTCAATGTGGCTTTCGACTCTACTCGCGCAGGCTGTTGGAAACGGTTCATCCCAAAGAAGATCGCTTTCATCTGGAGAGTGAATTTGTGGTACGCACTGCCTGGAAAAAATACTCGATTGGTGCAGTTGATATTCCAACAATTTATAATGGCGCGCCGTCTGCCATCAGGCATGTGGCAGATACGCTTAACTTTGTCGGCTTAATGGGGCGCTTGTTGAAGGAGAAAATTCGTGGATATGTATAACCGTCACCGCGAAGACATGGTGCAGCGCTTTGTGATTGGTGCGGGCATCACGGACGAGCGTATTGCCACGGCCATGCGCAAGATCCCGCGTCATCTGTTTGTCGACACGGCCCTTCGTCATCAAGCCTACATGGACAAGTCCCTGCCAATCGGATTCGGGCAAACGATCTCTCATCCTACTACAGTTGCGTACATGACGCAGATTCTTGATTTAAAAGGGGATGAGCGCATTCTGGAGATCGGAACCGGTAGCGGTTATCAGGCGGCGGTACTGGCAGAGATTGGCGTTAAGGTTTACTCAATTGAGCGTATCGGCGACTTAAGTCGCCGCGTGCAGACACTCTTCGATAAGCTGGGATATTATACGGTTGGATTGCGCATCGGTGATGGCACGGTTGGTTGGACCGCTCACGCACCTTATGACCGCATTATTGTAACCGCTGGTTCGCCGGAACCACCGAATAATTTGCTAAAGCAGCTTTCCGAAAAAGGACGCATGGTTGTGCCGGTTGGAGGAAAGACCGGGCAAAAGCTGATGATTATCACACGCAATGCGGACAAATATGATATAATTGAGCACGATTTTCGAGATTTTGTTCCACTGATTGGCAAACGAGGATGGGATTTATGAGTTCTGTGATGGTAATGGTGAAGGAACAGCTATTTGCGCTGCTGGCAAAAGGCGGCGTAATTGGCGTAGCGAATATTATCCCCGGAGTTTCCGGTGGTACCATGGCGGTTGTTCTGGGAATTTACGAGCGACTTATTGAAGCGGTCAGTAATATCGCGACTGATAAAGAACGCCGAATAGAATATTTGATTTTTCTTGCAAAGATTGGCGTCGGTGCTGTGGTGGCGGTTGGTGCTTTGTCGCACCTGATGGATTATTTGCTGAGTTATCACGAGCAGCTTACCTATCTCTTCTTTGTTGGGTTGATCGCCGGATCGGTTCCCTCCGTTTATCGAGCGCATAAAGAAATGTCGCCATCTTTTGCAGCTGTTTTATCCTTTCTTGCCGGTGCTGCGCTCATTCTTTCCTTTGCGCTGCTTTTCCCGGAGGTGGAAAAAAGCAAGGACATCAACTTTGAGCTGGATATGTCTTCTGCTGCATTGGGCATGCTGTTTATCTCGGGTATTCTTGCTGGCGGCTCGATGATTGTTCCCGGCATTAGCGGTTCATTTATTTTAGTGCTGCTTGGGCAATATCGCGTGGTGATTAAGGCAGTAAAAGAATTAAATATTGTGCTGGTCGGAATAATCGGACTTGGCGCGATTGCCGGTATTGTTGGCTTCGCCAAGTTGATAAACATTTGCCTGAAGAGCTACCCCAAGGAAACTATTTACTTCATTCTGGGCCTGGTGATCGCATCGCTGTATCCAATTTTTCCCGGTCTGCCTGCAGGTGCTTCGGGCGCCGCTATTGGCATCGGAATGATTCTCGCGGGCGCGGCATTGGCGTTGGTAGCGGACCGGTCGTGACGGGGAGAGCGGGAGAAGGGGAGAGCGGGTGAATAGGCGCTCCCTGAGCGTAGTCGAAGGGGAGCCGGGCTACTCGGTACTGATTTGGATATTGGGCTCGCTAACTGGAAAAAATGTATTGTTGTGTTATTCCGATAAGTGAGTGAAACGAACGCCCCATAAGCGAAGCGCCCTATTTCTATCTGTGTTCTGTGCTCTGTGTTCTTTTTTCATCTTTCCTATTGCCATCGAATTAATTGCTGTTTATATTTTGTCCCGTTCAAATATCGGGGTGTGGCGCAGCCTGGTAGCGCGCACCGTTCGGGACGGTGAGGCCGGAGGTTCAAATCCTCTCACCCCGACTTTAAGGCTCGAAAACGATTCGTTTTCGAGCCTTTTTTGTTATTAGAAAAGACTATCGTGGACGATCCCTGATCACTATTATTGCAAATGGAGATTTTCCTGCCTATATTTTTATTGAACAGACCTGGAGGTAAGAATGACACTTGAAGAGAGAATCACTGTTGATCCACAGATATGCAACGGTAAACCCACTATTCGTGGCAAGCGAATTACTGTTCAAACTATATTAGAGTACTTAAGCTCTGGTGACACCGCTGAAGAAATTCTTGAGCAATACCCATCGCTGGAAGCAGAAGATATCTTTGCCTGTCTTCGATTTGCCAGTAATTTGATGGGGCGTGGGTACGTAATTAAGCAAACAGCCTGATGTATGGCAAAATTTTTGATTGACGCGAATCTACCATATCAATTTTCACTCTGGCAAGATTCCGAGTTTCTTCATGTTTACGAGTTGGGAGATGATCTGCCTGATTCTGAAATTTGGACTTTTGCCTTAAAAAATACCCCCACAATTGTTTCTAAAGATGCAGATTTCACCGACCGTGCTGCCGCCTCGAGAAAGTCTCCAAGAATTATTCACCTCCGTGTCGGTAATTTACGACTGAAGGAGCTGTATGATTTCCTCGTTGAAAATTGGTCAGATATCCGATCGCTAAGCGAAGACTTTGAAATAGTGCAGGTATTTACAGATCGCCTGGAAGGAATCGACATCAGTCGCGATGGCTAAGTTTATTGAATCTTGTCATGCCCGGAGTTTCAAATCCTCTCACTCCGACTTTAAGGCTCGAAAGCGATTCGTTTTCGAGCCTTTTTGTTGTCACAGCATATTGTGGGATTAGAGAGCAAGTTTTGATAGTAAAAGTATAAAATGATTCATTTTTAATTATCAATCAGCAAGTGAGCGAAAGAAAATCGGCTTGAAAGGAATTTTCGCTATGTGACGATGTTATTCATAGATATTAAGCGCCGACGGCAAGTATAGCGATGGTGTTGTCGTCACGTCTACGCCACCTGTATTCATTTCAAAGATGGATATATGATTGCGACGTATCGCTTGAGAGGACGAGTATTCAACTGCTGCCTGTATAAAAATAGTAAGTTAATATACCAGTGGGCCACTACTAAAAATCACGTAAAACATTAAATGGAAGAAGCTGTGTAGAATTTTAGTCTTCTCTAATTACTGGATTATCAAGGTCCGCATCATTGATTTTCGTTTCTGGAGTTAATTTTGTCATAAAGTCTGGTTTTAGAACGATCTTCCAAACACCTAGAAGAAGACCGATTACGTCAGCGAGTAGAGTAGCACCAGCTGAAATGACTACAGATTCAGGAAAGAACTCTTTGTTGAACAAGATATATGTGCATAACAGCAAGACTGCGAACAACAAAAAAACAGAAGAATACCCCATAATCAGTCGTAAAATGAACCATCGGGAATCCTGAAGAATTCTTAAGCTAAATATTTCCTGTTCTTGTCTTAATTGCTCCATTGCTCTTTCAAGTTTAATGGAGAGTTCTGTAATGTTTTCTTGACGCATAAATAGTCTACGATTTATATTTGTTAGAATTTTTATTGCGCAAGATATCTTTTCTTGTCTTGTAAGAAATCAGGTAATAAGTGAATCCTCCTAGCGCGAGCATAAAAAGTGTATACAGCCCTTGTGATTTTATGTTTTTATCAAAAACATTGTCCGCAAGGACAAAATATGCTATTCCTAGTACAATAGCGGCGAATGCAGTCAGTATGAAGAATATATAAAACATAGAAAGATATGCTCGCGAAAGTTCAGTAGATTCTTTTCTCTCTGCACTCAAGTTCTTTCTTCCCTCCAGTATCATTTCTCTTTTAGTCTCAAGATATTTGACAGTATTGTTATCGCCATGTATAAATATGGATTGATCGAATTGCTGAAGTGTTTCGAGAATTTTGGAAGATGTAAGCTTAACTTCTACTGGATCTGAGGGGTTTTTCAAGTTAATAGAGTGTAAATCTTGTAAAAAAAATGGTAGACGATTCACCTCACCAAGAAGAATCGGAATAATAAATTTTTCAGATTCCTCTTGCGACTTTGCTAGTGCGAGCGACAGCTCTTTCTGAAATGTGCCAGTTCTTTCTGTGCTTGCACTAATAAAAAAGAGGACAGCAAAACTTTCAGATATAGCCTCATTTAAAGCAGTGATCCAATGTTGGCCGGGTAGAAGGTCTGTTTTGTCAAACCAAACTTTAATTCCGGCTTGCTTGAGGTTCGCCACAATAGACTTAACAATTTTTGAATCTTCTTTTGAAGCACTTGCAAAAACTTGCATTTCTTACCACTGTCTTTTTGTAAAATTATTCTTAGAAACTATATCAATATACAGCAATTTCATAGTTTGTCAAATTTCAAAAGCCTTTAAGCTCTCCAAACTCCCATCTACATTTTCGACTGAAGCTCTATCCGTGCAAGGATATCTATCATAGTTCTTAAAAACGAAGTAATATACTCTCCTGATCTTCAATTTGCTTGGCCTTTACCTTCTTTACAAAAAGAAGGAGAGTTTGTTGAGGACTGTGCTTTTGAACCTAGGGATGGTTATGAAGTCTTATACCAAGACGAAAGATAGCACAGGATAAAGCAGATAGTAGTTAAAACTAGCATTCTGGAAAAATCTTTAAGGTCAGAGCTTCAAAAAGAAAGATTGCAAGATGCTGAAATCTTTTATAGAGCTGGGAACCGTATTTTTGTTACGACCAACGAATCGGATAATAAAATAGTATTCATTGTCAGTGGGGGTGGTGATTCGCAATTTGGGGCAGTTTTGATAAGAGGCTTTGATAATAAAGGCGTCAGAATTGTTATAGAAAAGTTACTTCCAAGTCCAATTAGGCTCAAAACAGAAGCAATGCAAGTAGCCAATTAATTGTTAAAATTAACGAAATAGGCTAGACATTATTATCGTGTTCCCTCATAGTTCTCTTGCAAAACCGGAGAAACGCGGAGAATGGCAGAGATTCAAATGACATGTCTATATTAAACATAGACATGTTAATGAAATGGGAATCTGGTTCTGTTCGGGACGGTGAGGCCGGAGGTTCAAATCCTCTCACCCCGACTTTAAGGCTCGAGAACGATTCGTTTTCGAGCCTTTTTTGCGATTTAAGCTTTTGCTACTTCATCAAAAGTGCCCTACCAATTTTTATCTTCGAACCAGCCTGCAATCGAAAAAAGTATACGCCGCTACTCAAGTCTCCAGCATGCCAGTTGTAGACGTGGCGACCGGCAGATAGGTTTTTATTAACGAGTTCTGCAACTTCTTCGCCAAGCGGATTGTAAATCTTCAACGATGTAAATGCGTCGCCTGGCAAATAGAATTCAATGTGGGTCGATGGATTGAAGGGATTCGGGTAGTTTTGTAGGAGCGTAAATTCCTCAAATGTTTTTATACCGTAATTCGAGGAGGCGCGAGAGCTACCATCTTTATACAGAACGTTCGACACAGGAATGGCACCTGCTGGGATTGTCTGTCGTCGATTTACCTTTGCTGCCCATTTCCTGGCATCATTATCATTCGATACGTTGTTATCCGCCAGCAGATTTGACACATAGGTCAATACATCTCCGGCCGTGCGTCCATCTGCTGTTACAATAGTATACTGTCCCACCTTGTTAGACATCAGGTTTAGTACCAGAGCAGCGACCTGTCGGCGAGCACGCTTGGTCTTGCTGAAATTGCGCCAAACCCGAACCAGTTTCCACCAGTCTACTAAGCTGCTTTCGCCTGAAAAATGAGTAAAGTGTGGATCATAATGCTCATGAGATTCAGCGATGTAGAGCAACAAATCTGCTTCGCTAACCTGAGTGTAAACTCCATTGCAGAATAAATGCCGAAAGAGCTGTCGAGACCAATACACCGGCGGTTTCGAATTGTTTGCCGTTACCGTTTGTTCAAAAATGAAATCTACCGTGTCTGCATCACCGGCATCCAATGTATCCAGCTGTGGGTTGTCAACCGCAGAATATCCCAGTGGCTCGATAGCATTTAATAAATAGATGCCTGCCGGCACATCGAGAAAGGCATATTCCCCGTTAACGTTAGTCGCTAGTGTATCGACACCACCAACAGGCGCACCGCTGGTATCAAGCAAGGCAACGTGAATTCCTGCTAGTCCGAGACCATTGGCGAATACCGTACCTGTGATATCTCCGGATGTTTCTACCTCGTCTCCAGCGATACTGACATTGTCCAGGAAGATGGCAGGTGCTTCATTTGTTCCAAATCCAACGCTGCCACTTGTCAACTCATCATCTATCGTTGTAAGTAAAAAATCCGTACCACTTCCCGGCACATTTCTGAAAGTGAGTTCATTCCCGATAACCGAAAACTCATAGCGCCCGGGTAACAAATTTATTCCCACCGAAGAAATTAAGCTGCCCTTGGATTCACTTGATATTCCAACAAAGGTTCCAGTACTGCGATTGTCTCTGAACACGACTGCGCGATAGTGGTTTGTTGGACTTTTGTAGCGCGCGAATACGCTGAGGTGATTGTTGTCGCGGATGAGTGGGCCCCCATCAAAGTCGAACTGTACCGTCACGTCGGTCAGCTCGGGTCCGGTATGCATTGCGCGGCTTATCCGGGAGAGCTCACAGTTGGCTGGTGATGCCTGTGGTGGGCGCTGGCTGCTGATGTGCAAACGTCCAGTATCAATAACGATGGAATCGATACCGCAGGTATCCAGAAGCCAGGCTCCTCCTACATCGCCACGTTCGAAATCGTCGAAGAAACTATAGGATTGCGCATATAGTGAGGTCGAAACAAAAAACAGGGAGAAAAAAAGGAAATAAAAACTACGTCTGGTATAAAAAGATAACGTTTGGAGAGCCATGGTAACTCCTTTCATGGACGGTGGAAGTTTACATGAGATGTATACAAACTTTCGCGTCATATGGGGAGTTGTGTGGATAGCTGAACAGGACGTTGGATTGAGATGGTTGATGGACATAGAAATGTCGGAGTGTCCTATAGTCAAATAATGTACTCTCGGGTTATTTTACAAGCTTAATTATTTTCCGTGCTGTAAGCTTAAACTCTCGCAAGCTGGCAATGATCTCTAAGCGCGAACCGGGTACGAGTAACGCAATATTAACCCTCTTTCATTTCGCAGCATTCCGTCATAAGTTTTAGCTGTGAACCAGTTAAAAAAATCCGGAGGTCTACGATGCGAACTACTATTCTAGTGATCGTCTGTTTTGTTTGTTTTGGACTGAGCCTTTCTGCTCAGGAAATTCAGTCTACCGAAAAACTTCCCGAGGTTGTCATTAGCGGAACTGGTGAGACAACGATGCTGCTAATTGGTTGTATGTCGTGCCGGTGGAATGCCTGGGAGGAGTTTATGGCCCGAAATGAAGACCGGTATACCATGTATGCGGTTACGGTTCCCGGCTATGGAGGGACTTCGGCGCCTGATCTGCCTGTAAACACTAAGGGCACACCATGGCGCGATCATTTGCTTGCCGGGCTCTCTGAGCTGCTGGACAAACATGAGTTAACAGACGTGGTGGTTATGGGACACTCCTGGGGAACGATGGTCGCGGTACAGCTGGCAGATTTGCGGCAGGATATCATCAGTAAAGTAGTTTCTGTCGATGGAACGATAGAAAGTAGCAGCTGGGTACCGGACAACAAAGTAGAGCAAATTGAGCAGGCCAACTCGGTTATTGAGAACTACGGAGAGAAGCTGCAAAATGCTGAAGAGTGGAGTAAATTTAACGGTGCAGCCGTTGGAAATACCTTTGGCAAGACAGATAGCGTGTCGACAGAACGCATGAACACCCGAATAAAGCTGATAAGCAGCTTTATGGCGACTAACCGGCAGGCGATGCTGCAATACTGGCGGGAAAACCTGCTTGTCGATCTGTCTGCCAGTTTAATCAGGCTTAAGATCCCGGTGCTTGATATTCAATCCTTTACGGGGGAAGATCAGCTCGCGCAAAAAAAGCAACATTTGGAAACGTTACGTCTGGCAAATGCTCCTGACAACGTTCAATCCGTATTTATGTTTGACACCAAACACTTTATTATGTATCATCGCCCGTTGGTTTTGGACAAGTTCGTTGCTGATTTTATTAAAGATAAACCAATCGCTGACTATGTTGAACCCGGTAGTTTTTTAGAAGAAGATCTGTTGGCGAACTAAGAGTTTCTTGGTCCGCTTGTTAGACTTTTGTTATCAAAATGTGATACTTTTGTAAAGACAAATCAGCTTTTGTCGTTACATTGTGGGTCAACCTAAACCCATTACTATTTCAGGAGAATGACATGAGACCACTAAAGATGCTAACCGGAATAAGTATTGCCCTTCTTTTCCTCAGTAGCTGCGCTGAAAAGCCCGCTCCGAAAGTCGAGGCTGCTCCGCTGGTCAGTGCCATTAATTCAAAGGACATTCAAAAAGCTACTTCGCCGCAGGCTGTTGTTGATGACTTGATGGCTGGTAATAAACGCTATATGAAAAACGATTTAACTGCCCGCGACCTGCCGGCACAAGTTAAGGCAACAACCGGTGGACAGGCACCGAAGGCAATTGTGCTTGCCTGTGTAGATTCACGTGTTCCTGTTGAAATGGCCTTTGACCAGGGAGTTGGCGATATCTTTGTTGCTCGCGTTGCCGGTAATGCCGAAAACGAGGACATCCTTGGAAGCATTGAGTATGCCATGGGCGTTGCCGGATCCAAAGTGTTGATGGTTCTTGGTCACGAAAGCTGCGGCGCTGTAAAGTCCGGAATCGATAAGCTGGACGTTGGTAGCAGCAACGTAACGCATCTGCTGAATAACTTTGAGCCTGCAATTGCTGCAGTAGACGGCGAGCGCAACTCCAAGAATAAAACTTACATGGCTAACGTTGTGAAGGCAAATGTAAAGCAGACCGTCGCCGATATCCGCACCAGAAGCTCGATCATTAAAGGACTCGAAGACAGCGGTAAGGCAAAAATTGTTGGCGCATATTACAGCCTGCAAGACGGTAGCGTATCCGTTGTAAACTAAGCTGCTTTTAATATTTGTAATATATCTTTTAAGGTCCGGGGACAATTTGTTCTCGGACCTTTTTTCTTACAGCATTATTCAATCTACCGCATAATCTGTTCACCGTTCACCGTTCAAAAAAATAACGCTAATTTTAATTTCTTTCAGCAAAATTAAAAAAGTGCATAATATCTAAGTATCCTGTGCTGTCCATTATGTTTAGTAAACTTGTTGGAGAGGGATAGATATGTATGCTTTTATGATAAGAAACAGATGCGTCTATAGCATTTGGATCTATTGTGCATCTCTTTTTCTGTTCCTTGCTTTAGCCTCATGCTCTGATAATTCTACATCTCCGGTAGGGGAGGATGGCTATAAGCTTGTGCATTATTCGGGCGAAATCAACTTTTCCGGCGAGCTAAATCTGTTAGATCCATTTAGTGGAAATACGAAGAAACTTGGTGGTGTTTTCGCTACTGCCCGAAAAGCAGTGTTCTCGCCTAATGGGGAATTTGTTTTAGCAATTAACACATCACGCCCATCAACTTCAAGCCCGCTTTATGTCTCTGAGCCTTCCGGGGAAAATCCCGTCGTTGTTCCAGGCAGTGAGGGCGTTTCCCTTGCAAATTTTTCGTCAGACGGAAATTATGTCGCATTTCTTAATCTCTACCAACTCAGCATTCATAATCGAACTACCGGGGAAACCAATCTGATTGAGTTAGGCACGCTCGATCCGGATATTTTTGATCTGCCCGCCTGGTTTCCTGATCGAAATACATTTGTTGTATTGGTTACTGAATCACCCTCTTCCTCACTACCGTTTTTTATTGAATATGATCCAGCCACAAAAACCTACGAGCAGATTTCTGACAGCCTTACTTCTTGTTCAGAAATATCCACCTCACCGGATGGACGCTTCCTGATGTATGTAAGTCGTAGCAGGCTTAATTCTGAAACGCGCTATGCTATCCAACGCTTGAATATTAGTGAGCGTCAACCACAAGTGTTGTTGGATTGTGGCAAACGCCGCATTTTTAACATAGCGATTTCTCCAAATGGTGAATGGATATCCTTTTTGCATGAGACTAAAAAAGGATATCGATATTATGAGCTCTTCTTAATGCGTTCTGATGGGACAGAATTGCGACAACTAACCGATCTGACAAGTGACCTGGAACAGCCTGTGTGGCGTCCCGATAGCGAAGGTATCGCTTATCTAAGTCAGTTTGAACTCGCTGGTAGAAAAATTTATTACTACAATTTGAATACCGGCAGAAACAGCGTGTTGTTGAATGCCACTTACATTGACTTTCAGACGTGGGTTCCTTTGATTACTGAAGGATTTTAAGAGAGGCCTGGAAAAACATGAAAAATTACCTTGTTCATTTTGCACATATTTCTCGGCGTTTTATTCTATGCATAGGCAGCTTGTTGTTAGTCATATCGGTAATTGCTTGCAGCGATAGTGGAACAGAACCTGACAACTCCATGTCGTATAAAATTCTGTTTCAAGGAAAGAAAACGACTGATGACCCGTGGCTAACCTATGAATTTAATCCGGCACTGGATACTTTCAGGAAAGTGACAAAGTCATTCGTCAGCACCCGCTCAGCATCATATTCACCTGACGGCACGCGCTTGCTGATTAATGGTAAAATGAACCTTTCTGAACCGTTGCGTCTATATTTGGTGAATCGATCAGACTCAGAAGCTCAAGTCGTTGATCAAACCGAAGAGGTGCGATTTCCAGCCTGGTCGCATGATAGCCAGCTAATTAGTTACTATAAACAGCGATATTTTGTGCACAACCTGGCCTCTGGCGCTGTAGATGAGGTGGCACCAGGCATCGACTATGATCCGGATCCATTTGCATGGAGTCCGCTTGAGAACCGTCTTTTATTGAATGGGCTTTCCTTAAACGATCAATATTCCTTTTTGTTTGAATATGATGTGGAAACACAGAGCACGAATCGAATATCAGATACGCTGAGCTATGGAAGTGATCTTGTCTATTCTCCGGATGGTGGATCTGTAACTTTTGTCCATACATTTAAAAATCTGTGGCAAGTTTTGCAGTTAACAATTGGCCAGTCGAGTCCGGATACGTTGTTGGGACGTGACGGAATAATTACCGAATTGTCAGACCCTTGCTATTCCCCGGATGGAATTTGGATGGCCTTTACGTTCGGTGCCAGATCTGGTGATTTGTGGCTTCAGCATGTAACAACCGGAGAAACTCGAAATATCGGAGATCTGCCGGGCTCAGTGTTATACGCTGCCTGGCGCCCTGATGGTGCGGGCATTGCCTTTATCGAGAAAGAATTCCTCTCAAAAACGCCACATCTTTATTACTACAGTTTGGCAGACGATACACTGATAAAGTTGTTTTCTCAATATCAAGTGAGTTCATTCTGCTGGTCGCCTGAGCCCGAGAATTAACAAAAATGGATACAAGGGTATTTTCTTTTAGCAGGATTTTAGAATTAGAACTCTTAGTTGGGAACGCATTTAGACTTTTTAGTGGGAGTGTGAAATGAAGAATCTGTTTAACTGTCTCCTTGTTTTTATTGTGCTCTTTTTAGGATGTTCAAGCGACCCTCAGAGTCCAACGCCAATGGATCCGGTTGACAATGGTAAAACGTATAAAGTGAGTTTTGTTGGCCGGGACAACTCGCCCGCTGGTGTTATACTTCCCTATTTAGGTGATATTACCCTACTTGAACATCAGCTGTTTACCGACGAGTTGCCTTGGGCAAGCACTATGTCTCCGTCACCTGATGGCAATAGGGTGGCATTCGTAAGTTCTGAAACTTTGGGGTCAGTTTTTCAGATCTATCTGTCTGATGCAAGCGGGACAAATATACTGGCCCTACCCGATTCAGAATACCCATCCCGGCATTATTGGAGCCCCAATAGTCAGGAGCTTTTGGTTGGCTTCGGCAATTCTTTGAAGTTATTTAATGCTGCTACCTTAGATTCAAGAACTCTGGAAAAAGCCGGGTTTGAGCTAATGGGTTTTACTCCGATGGCATGGGGACCTGAGTCAGACAAGATATACCTTAGAGCCAGGCCGGATTCGAACTTTTTTGAAATAAATATATTCGAACTCGATCTAAACACAGCCGCCTTTATACAATTGACTCGCATAGCTGACTCGAATGTTGGTGAGTTTTGCATTTCTGCTGATGGAAAATTCCTTTTCTATGTGACGTTCGAAATTTCCGGTGGAATCGATAAGTATACGCTTATCAAAAAGGACATTCTCTTGGGTAATGTCGATACCTTACTCACCGCATCGGATGAGCGCGTGGTCCGTAAACCATTAGTATCTCCAGACAACCAACATATCGCATTTCAATATACGGCCAGCATCAATCCAGGTAAGCTTGAGCTCTACCTAATGAATCTGGATGGGAGCGACCTCTCAAGATTTACGTTCCTGCAAAAACACGCATTTGATCATGCCTGGCGTCCGGATAGCAAAGGTCTGGCCTTTTTCGGCCAGAAGCCGGGAGAGGAACCGGATGTGTTTTACCAAGCTCTCACGGAGAATGAGGCGGTACGGGTTTCATCAAATATGGAGCAACTCAGAACGCTCGGCTGGATGCCTTTTAAAACAGCGCCATTCGACTCTAGCGAATAAAACTTGTGGCGTTTAACCTGGCACCACCTTCTCCAAGGCTGCACCGGGTGGTGTTTTCCATTGCATTCTTCGGTGAAAGAGCTCATCTTTCACTATGAGACCTCTTTATTTCCTGACACCTCCCGATATACAGAAACTGGACTTTAGTGAACATGTCTCTCTATCACTTGATTGTGGAAAATCCTTCAGAAGTGTTTCTGTAAAAGATAGCCAGATTCGATTCAACGATGTTTCACTTCCCGTTCCGTCACTGGCACTTACAAATGAGAGAACGATCTTAATTTACAAAGATGGCGAATGGCAAAAGTGGCAACGCTTCGATGAAGAGACGAATAAATTCTACAAAATGATCTTCGTACTCGAAGGCAAGCCGCCAACTGTAGAAATCAGCGGGATTAAGATGCACGTGACGATGGATGGACATCCCGGGCTCGATACGGAACGCAAGCTGCGTGAGCTGGGCAAGATTGAGGGCGGGGTAGTGGACATCTGTTGCGGGCTTGGTTATACCGCGCAGGCATTGGCCAGCAAGCCGGGAGTAGCGCACGTTACGGTATTCGAGCGCGATGCAAATATGTTGGCGCTTTGTCGCGAGAACCCCTGGAGCGCCGGCCTTTGGAATAATGAAAAAATCTCGATCCACCACCAGAGTGCGGTAGATGGAATTCTTACCCTATCCGATAAGAGCTGCGCGGCAATTCTGCACGACCCACCACGCTTTGCCCTGGCCCCGGAACTATATGAGGTCGACTTTTACCGGGAATGTCGCCGCATTCTTTCAAAACGCGGGCGTATCTATCACTACACCGGAAACCCTAATCAGCATCGAAAAAAGTCGCTGCCGGAACGCACCATTGAGCGGTTAACAGAAGCTGGATTTCGCAACGCGCGGGAAGCGTATCAGGGCGTGAAAGCAATGGCATAACGCCCGGCATTATCTCTGTTTCCAAATATTGCCCGCTTTTATCTACCGTTTTCGATTCTTATATTGCTGCATGTCTGATAATCTCAAGTTCAACTACATACTTCGTGGCGTTGCCGGCATCCTATTGTCTTCACTGGGACTACTGCTCTTTTATTTCGCTCCGCACAGTAAAGCCATGCGCTTCGATGTTCCTGTAGAGGAACTTGTCGCAAAAGCAGATGCTGTTTTGAGTAAATCAACTCTTGCTGAATACAACCTCCCACGTCATGTACGTGTCGATCATAATGAAAGCCTTTCTCGCTATGCTCAAGTGCATGATCGCGACAGCGACAGGCATCAGTATTCGCCAATTCTAATAAGTGTTCTTTACCAGAAAAGCCTGGAAATTGAGTTCGAAGATAGCGGAATTCGAATATCAAGCGATACGGATAAAGATGCCAAGCTAAGGCTGACTTACGATGCCAATGGTGTCCTTCGAGGATTCGTTTATCAAAATCCACTTAGTGTCGATTCGTCAAAAGTGAGCGATGGGGAAGCCCTTGAAATTGCAAACCTCTTTCTACAGCTAAACGGATTCGATTTTCAATTGAATCGGGATCATGAGGAAGTTCGCGATATAAAACGCGGCGTGCAGAGCATCAAATACGTTCACGAAATGCCAATTTCTGATGCACTTGTTAGCAAGTATTCCTTAAAGCTAATAGGGAAGAAGGTTGCCAGTTTTGAGAACAAGGTCTCCATTAGTAATCCTGCGCTAAAAAAAGGTGAGTTGATGGACACTGCCAATACCGGCGTGTTTCTTGTTACACTACTCGTTTGGCTGTTCTTCTTTGTGGTGATGATGATTCAGTTTTTTCGCCGCATGAAGCACGAAGAAATTGAATTTAGACGAGCATTCTGGGTCGGCTTGCTGTTTGGCCTGTTTATCTTTCTTGCAATTTATGCCAGCACTGGTTTTGAGTGGGACGGTTTACTAGGAGGTTTCTTTGGTGGTGGCTTCTTTGGTGGATTGGTCATGTTGATGTTTGCCGTTTCGGATGCCTATGGCCGCGACCATGATCCCGATAAGATTGCCCTTTCAGATTTATTGCTTCAGGGACATGTCCGGATCCGCGAGACCGGTTACGCAATTCTTAACGGCCTTTGGATTGCAGGCATTACGTTTCTGGCCGCAGCGCTAGTCGCTTTTATACTCGAACAATTGCAGATTAGTTACTTTGTGTTTAAGGATGAAGATCAATGGATCTTTGCAGACGGGCTCAATGCATTACAGGCACTTGACGAGTGGCTGCCAAATGCGGCGATGACCACACTCACTGCTCTTTTGTTTGCACCTCTCTATTTAAGAAACCAGTTGAAGAATTCGAAGGTGCTGACGGCGGTAATAAGTATAGTCTTTGCGCTGCTTGGCCTGCACCTCTTTCAATACGAGCCAACGTGGATATCTGTTTTAGCGACGCTCCCACTGGCGTGGTATTGGGCAAAACTTGTTTTCAAATACGAGCTGGTTACTCTGTTTGTTGGGCTGCTAATGACGAGCCTTTACTTCAGTCTTTCTGCCATTCGTTTTGTGCCGGATGGATATTCGAATATCGTCTTTGTCGCTGGAAGTGTTATTGTGGTGCTCTTGTTTGCAGCCGGTATATTCTTCTCCTTCAGCGATCGCGGCATCAGCGATTATAAACACTACATTCCGCCTTACGTTAGTATGATGGCCGAAAAGCAGCGCATTTTTAACGAGCTTGAAGTTGCGCGAAATATACAGTCGCGCTTTTTACCGCAGGAAAATCCCAGCGTGCCCGGTCTTGATATTGCCAGTATTTGTCGTCCCGCGATGGAAGTGGGGGGAGACTACTACGATTTTGTGCATGTCAATAATGATCTTCACGTGATCGTAGGCGACGTGTCGGGTAAAGGCGTGTCGGCTGCTTTTTATATGACGATGACAAAGGGAATTGTTAAAACACTTGCCAAGTCTATTCGAAATCCCGCTAAAATGTTGAGCGAGATTAACGAAGTCTTCTACAAAAACACGCCACGCAATATCTTCATTAGTTTACTCTACGGCGTGTTCGATATGGAAAAACGCGAGTTGTGCTTTGCGCGAGGAGGTCATAACCCGCTGCTGGTCAGAAAAAAAAGTGACGGTAGTACGCTATTTCTTACGCCCGGTGGACTTGCTATTGGGTTGGATAATGGCGACGTATTTAATGAGGTCATTCAGGAAGAAAGTATTCCTTTCCTTCCGGGAGATCTGTTTGTCTTCTACACGGATGGTATTTCTGAGTCCATGAACGCGCAGGATGAAGAATTCGGCGATGAGCGTTTATCAGAAGTGCTGAACAAGTGTGTTGCAGAATCCGCCGCTGAAGCAATGGAAAAGATAAATAGCGCAATTGGGGAGTTTACCGGAGACACCGCACAGCACGATGATTTTACCATGGTTATCGTTAAAATTGATGAAAAACTTTAAGGTCAAAGGTCAATAATTCCCGACGTGTCGGGACTTCCGCTTCGCTACAGCTGAGTTGAAAGTTCTGAGTTAAAAGTTTACTGCTCAATAAGCAATTATCACTAATCAATTATCATTCATCAATCATATGATCTATCTCGATTACAATGCCACAACACCAATTGACCCACGAGTTGCTGAGGCGATGCGTCCATTTTTGGACTCTCATTTTGGCAATCCATCGAGTGGGCACGCCCTGGGAAAGCAGGCCAGAGCGGCTGTGGACAATGCGCGTGAGCAGGTAGCAGCCTGTATTGGTGCAAAGCCGGAGGAAATCTATTTTACCGGTGGTGGCAGTGAGTCAAATAATCTTGCACTTAAAGGTTCTATTGCAGCATCTGAATATACTAAGCCTCATTTAATAACGTCTGTCTTTGAACATCCCGCGATTAGCGAGGTGTGCGATTATCTCGAAACGAAAAACGATGTCGACGTTACCCGTGTTGAGGTAGATAAGCATGGAATCGTTGATATAGTTCAGATTGAGCAGGCAATTACGGCAAATACTGTAGTGATAAGCGTTATGCATGCGAACAATGAAATTGGCTCTGTGCAACCAATTGACGATATTGCAAAGATTGCAAGAGAATGCGATGTCCTGCTGCACAGCGATGCTGCACAGTCTATCGGAAAAATTGAAGTTGATGTCAACAAACTGGATGTAGACATGTTAACGATTGCCGGGCATAAATTGTATACACACAAGGGTATCGGTGCACTGTATGTCCGCACAGGCGTTACGTTGGAAAAACAAATACACGGTGCTTCACACGAGCGAAATCTGCGTGCGGGAACCGAAAATGTGCTGCAGATTGTTGGGCTGGGAAAAGCGTGCGAGCTGATTCGTCTGGGACAGAATGAAGAGGAGCAGCGTCTTGGAATACTGCGTGATACGCTCTGGCGATTGCTAAAGCAAAACATTGATGGAATAAAGCGCAATGGGCATCCGGAAGACATCTTGCCGAATACATTGAGTATTATTTTGCCCGGTATAACAGCAGAATCCATGTTTGCAATGTTGCCGAATATTGCTGCCTCAGCAGGCGCGGCCTGCCATAGCGGCGAAACGGCAATGTCCGATACGCTGAAGGCCATCGGCTTAACTCCCGATGAAGCAAGTGGAACCGTGCGTTTTTCGATTGGACGGATGACAACAGAAGACGAGGTGAGTCAAGCAGCTTCAGAAATCATCAAGGCATGGGAAAGATAAAAACATTATGATTGAAGCTGTAATATTTGATATGGATGGATTGCTAATCGATTCGGAGCCGTTTTGGCAAGATGCCGAGATGAAGGTGTTTAGCGACATTGGCTTTCAGTTGACGCGTGAGATGTGTAAAGAAACCACCGGACTACGCATTGATGAGGTCGTTGCGCACTATCATCGACAGCAAAGGTGGGATCTCGGTCGCTGGTCTTTGGCAAGCGTATCGAATGCCATTGTCGATGAAGTTATTGCTGCGGTGAACAATGAGGGACAGCCTTTGCCCGGTGTGCAGCAGGCGATTGAAATGTGTGTACAGCAGAATAAGCCATTGGCACTGGCGTCTTCCTCAAACTTAAGATTGATTGAAGCCGTGCTGAAGCATTTGAATATTACCGAGTTTTTTTCTGTTGTTCATTCTGCTGAATTTGAAACCTATGGCAAGCCCCATCCGTCTACCTTTTTAACGACGGCCGAAAAGATGAAAAAACATCCCACGGAGTGTCTGGTTTTTGAAGATTCTTTAAATGGCGTTATTGCAGCAAAGGCTGCGCGAATGATATGTATTGCAATACCGGAAGCTGAATCACCACATAAAGATAAACTTTCTGTCGCGGACGTTATTCTTCACTCACTTGAAGAATTCGATGAATCGCTTTGGCAGACATTAAATCAGCACTCTTAACTCATCAATTATCAATTGTTTCTTTTGGAGGAGAAGTGAAAAAGAGTTCGATACTTTTATCCATGATGTTAATACTGCTGGTTTCAGCATGTGCAGATAAAGCAGCGCAAGTTCCGCCTCTGCAACAATACAGCATTGACCAGTTCATGAATACCACATCAATATTTGGCAGTTCATTCTCTCCGGATGAATCAAAAATCCTTTTCACAAGTGATGAGTCGGGCATCTACAATGCCTATACCGTCTCTGTTATGGGAGGTGAAGCAGAACAGGTTACCTTTTCGGATAGCAACTCAATATTTATAACATCTTACTTTCCTGAGGACGAGCGTTTCCTTTTTCGCAGCGATAAGGGTGGAAATGAAATTTGGCATATCTATCTATATGATAATGGCGATGTGCGTGACCTGACACCGGGAGAGGAAGCGCGCTCCACTTTTTTTGGTTGGAGTAAGGACAAGAAGAGCTTCTTTTACCAGAGCAATCTGCGCGATGCCCGCTACAACGATTTGTATGAGATGGAGATTGGATCGCTTGAATCACGCATGATTTTTCAGAATGATGAAGGCTACAATATCTCTGCAATTTCGCACAGCAAGCGACTTTTGGCTTTAAGCAAAACAATCACCACGCACAATTCCGACATGTATTTATTCGACCGCGAACGCCTAAGCGTAAAACACCTCTCTCAGCACAAAGGCGATATTAACTATCGCCCGGTCGGATTTAGTCTCGACAACTCTCTGCTTTATTATCTCACCGATGAAAATAGCGAATTCACTTATCTAAAGAGCTATAGCATCAAAGATGACGTAACGAAAGCAATCGAGAAAAAAGACTGGGATATTATGTATTCCTACTATTCCAAAAAAGAGAACTACCGAATTAGCGGCATTAATAATGATGCCAGTACCGAGATCATTATCACCGATGTGAAGACCGGGGAACCGTTAGCGCTTCCTGAACTTCCCAATGCAGATATCAGGTCGGTGAATATGGCTGAGAGCGAGAGCAAGATGACCTTTTACGTCAATGGTTCAGGATCTCCAAGCAATCTGTATATCTACGATCTTAAATCGCGGGAATATCGCAAGTTAACCGACTCCATGAATAAAGATATCATTCCAGAGCACTTGGTAGAGTCTACGGTGGTTCGCTATAAATCTTTTGATGGAATGGAAATTCCAGCCGTGCTGTATACGCCGCATCAGGCTACTGATGGCAAAGTGCCGGCACTTGTTTGGGTTCACGGCGGTCCGGGTGGACAGTCCAGAGTCGGATACAATCCGCTCATTCAGTATTTGGTTAATCATGGCTATGCGATTTTGGCCGTAAACAACCGCGGCAGTTCTGGCTATGGCCGCACCTTCTACAAGGCGGATGACCTGAACCACGGCCAGGGTGATTTGCAAGACTGTATTTATGGAAAGAAATATATGATAGAATCCGGCTTGGCTGATGCCGATAAAGTTGGAATTATTGGCGGAAGTTATGGCGGCTATATGGTACTTGCTGCGCTTGCGTTTCAACCGGAAGCATTTGAGCTCGGCGTCAACATTTTTGGCGTATCCAACTGGCTGCGAACGCTCAAGAGTATTCCACCGTGGTGGGAAGCATTCAGAGAAGCTCTTTACAAAGAACTCGGTAATCCTGAGACAGATGAAGAATATCTGCGTAGCATTTCGCCGCTATTTCATGCTGATAAGATTCAGCGTCCGCTTATGGTTCTGCAAGGGGCCAATGACCCACGAGTGCTGAAAATTGAATCAGATGAAATTGTTGATGCTGTTCGAAAGAACAATGTTCCGGTGGAATATGTGCTCTTCGATGATGAAGGACATGGTTTCAGCAAGAAAGAGAATAAGATTGAGGCCTACAAAGGGATCCTGGCATTTTTGAACTATCACATGAAAAAAGGTTCATAAGAAACTCACCTCAGATAGTTTGTCCCGATAGACACATTTCCGTTGTCTATCGGGATTGATTTTTCCTCCACTTATACTATTTCTGAAAATTATACTTGACATTTTAGTAAGGATGTTTATATTTCGCACGTCTACTACACTGTAACAGGAGAGGTATGAAAAACAAGCTCGTTAAATTCCCGGCACTTTCACGTGCTGAATACGATATTCTCAAAGTCCTTTGGAAGCAGGGGCGACAAAGTATTCGTGAAGTTCACGACCGGTTGTCTGCCTCGACCGGCTGGGCTTATACCACAACGAAGACTATGATGGATCGCATGGTTGGCAAGTCGCTGCTTAGTCGCGACAACTTTCACGGAGTTTTCTTATATGAAGCAACAATTAATAAACCGACTGGTTTGGTTCGGTTTGTCGAATTCTTTGCCAATCGGGTATTGGAAACAGACTATGCCGCAGTCGTCTCACTTTTCGCAAAGAACGAATCATTATCTGAAGAGGAGATACGGGAACTGCGCGGGATGCTCACTGAGCTAGACAGTGAAGCGGTAGACAAGAGGGGAGGGGCTTAATAATGATAATCGAAACAATTCTAACATATTTGGGATGGCAAGCTCTCTATGCAGGAATCGTTGGATGCTTCGTCTGGCCTCTTGTTCAATTTTTCGGAAGACGTTATCCATTATCAGCGGTACTTCTATGGTCGCTTGTTTTGCTTCGTCTTGTGGTGCCGGTAGACTTATCCAGCGACTATAGTCTTAGAACATTCGCTGACAGTTTTTTACAGGGAAATGCGGTTGTCGATGAATCCACGGTCATTCACGAGCCTTATACTCTGGAAAGCGCTTCACTGAGTGACACTTTTGCTGTGCCTGTAAAAAGCTCGAATTCTATACCAGTGGCTCTTTTCGCACTTTGGCTGGCAGGATTTATAGCCACATTTAGCTTCTTTCAGTGGCTGCGCAGGCGCTATCGCGCTATTGCCTCCGATAGCAAGCCGGTGCTACAGCCTGACACATTACAGCTGTTACAAACCTGGAAAACGCGCTTGGGAATAATGCGATCGGTTCAATTACGCGTCACCGAAAGCTCGCTTGCATTTACCTATGGCATAATTCGTCCGGTTATCATTATACCTCGAGAGTTGTTGACATCTGATACCCAAACGAAGCTGGAATGCGTTATTGCTCATGAAATGCAGCACATTCGTCACTGGGATGTTTTATGGATGTTTGTGCAGCAGCTGCTTCAGTCTGTGTATTTTTTTCAACCCTTGGTATGGAAGGCAAACGCTGGTATTAATCGCTCCCGTGAACGCCTGCGTGATGCTGAGGTATTGCATTCCGGCAAGATTAAGACCCGCGACTATGCTGAAACACTTTTGCTCATGGCAACGGGACAGCCTGTTAGCCACAAAGCAGCGGTGCCATTCTTTGCTCTCTATCCGGGGTTTAGTCAGGCACATTCCGAACTCACTCAACGCTTAAAAGAATTAACATATCGAAAGGAACATATTGTGAAAAAGTCTGTTGTTGTTTTTGCTATTATCTTATTTGCTGCTGTCCTGTTACCACTTGCCCCGCAGGTTTCGCATGCTGCGGCAGCTCCCGCAACATTTGTTAAAGACGCGACGTATTTTGCTCCCATTAAAGAAGGACGAATTACTTCTTCTTTTGGAAAACGCACGAATCCATTTACCAAGCTACTCCAGGATCATCACGGAGTCGATGTGGGAGCGCCGATCGGAACACCGGTGTTCGCGATAGCTGATGGAGAAGTTATTGCAAGCGAACTGCTGGAAGGTTATGGGAATCGAATAAAAGTCCTTCATGCAGACGGCCGGGAAAGCTGGTATGCTCAGCTTCATGAACGCAAAGTTGAAGATGGTGCGAAGGTTGTAAAAGGACAAACCATTGCCACGGTTGGAAGCAGCGGGCGTTCTACCGCACCGCATTTGCACTTTGAACTACGAGTTGAAGGTAAGCCTGTAGACCCCGAAATGCATGTGCCGTTCTATCATCTGGAGAAGGGAAAACCTGATGATGATTGTTGATTTATAGGCAATCGTTCTGATAGCGTTGCTGTATACTGCTGGAATGCGAGCGATTTAATTCGCATTCCAGCTATGCCACGTTTTTTTAGCAAATCCCAAGTTTTGAAAATAAATGCGAACCTTTTCCTCTCTTTTTAGTATATTGATATATAACAGAAAGAAATATTCTTCCCATAGGAAATATTTTTCCGCAAAAAGTGGATACTTCTTTCGGTTCTCAAATTCCCCTGCGCTGTAGCAACACTCATAAGTTATTGTTTGTATTGTGGTTCTATTATTGGGACGCAATGTTGGTATTGTTTTTGTAATACCTCTGTTTGCACACTCCCCTTATGGAAACGCGTACTGTAATACACATCAATGAATGCAGTGTCCTCCCACTTACTGTATTCTAAAGGGGCGAGGTATGTTTATGAGACGAGAAGAAGGTGGGGAGCGGTTTTTAGAACTGATTAGTCGCATTCAAAGTGGAGATATGCGAGCCGAGGATGAATTGTTCGAAGCTTTTCAGGTGGTAGAAAGAGTGCAGATGATGATAAACACTCGAATCCATGCCACAGTTGAAGACAAAAATGATTTAATCGGCGAAGTTTTACAGGCCTTGCTAATCGGTCTGCGCAACGGTCGGTTTCAACCGAACAGAGGTCCATTCGGTTCGTATTTGTGGGGAATCTCCCGAAATAAGATTCGAGACTATCTGCGTCGCCGAAAGAATCGACAGTTTTCAACCATTTTAGAAGAACCGATAGGAAAAATGAAAACGGATGCAAATTTGTTTCAAGTTGAGCAGGACAACACTATCCAGCGCAAGATCAATCGGCTGGAAGACAAATACCGACAGGTTATTCTCATGAAATATTTTGAAGAGCTGCCTGTTAAAGAAATTGCTGTTCGGCTAAATCTGATTCCAAAACAGGTGTATAATCGCTTGAATTATTCCATTAAGCTGTTACGAAATGCATATTGATACTTAATCCTACGGAGTTAGGATAGAGGTTAACGAAAGAGACCGGCAAACCTTTGTCGGTCTCTTTCAATTTATACAATAGCCCACCGATGAACCTTGATTTATTCCACCCCGAAATCTATATTCTACTACCGATTCTAATGCTCTCAGATGGAGATTAATTTTAGATTAAAGGAGAATATATGGCAATACCCACAAGCAATGCGATTAATGCTCTGCGCGAAACCGCTATCCGGTTAAGCGGGGGAGCCGAATATAAATGGACTCATATGGGAAGCTGTAACTGTGGGCATCTTGTGCAAACAATAACATCGCTGCCCAAATCAAAAATTCATGCGTACGCTCTTGAAAAAGAAGGTGCCTGGAAAGAGAAATCAATAGATTATTGCCCGCAGAGTGGCTATCCAATAGATCATATTATTGGTGCAATACTCGAGCTAGGATTTACTACGGATGATATTCGCCACCTGGAGCGATTGTCGTCTGCGCGTATTTTGAAACGAATTGGCAAAGAGCATCGCCCGCTTAACTACAAATCAAGAGAACATGTTATTCTGTATCTTAATGCCTGGGCCGATTTCCTTGAGGAGCAACTTCCACCTGCGGCAGATCCCGTCCTGCAGCAGAATCCGATAGTACCAATTCCTGAAGCCGAGTTGGTTTAATAAGACGTACATTAAGGCGGCAGAGTGATCTGCCGTTTTTATTCCCGAAAGGAACTGTTATGACGAAGCGAGAGGTTGCGCTGTCAATCTTTTTTCTGATGGTATTGACGGCAACATTCGTATATAGCGAGCTAAAAGATGAGCCAATTAAGGCCTCTGACGTAAAGTCTGCACAAAGCATGCTCGATCTTTCATTTACCGATGTGGAAATTGACAGTATGATTGAGGGATTGCAGGAGAACCGTCGAAATTATCGCGATATTCGTGGTGTTGAACTGTCCAATAGCGTGATGCCGACGGTTCAGTTTCATCCCTTGCCGACAGGGTTTAAGTTTGAGAGAGGAGCTTCAACGTTTTCGTTAAAACCAAATTTGCAGATGAAGCGTCCGAAAGATCTAGACGAGTTGGCATTCGCCTCCATCCGCGATCTGGCAGGATTGATAAAGCAGCGCAAGGTGAGTTCTGTTGAATTGACGACGCTTTATTTAGATCGTCTGAAAAAACACGGTCCAACATTAGAATGCGTTATTTCGTTGATGGAGGAACGTGCCATGGAGCAGGCACGCCTGGTAGATAAAGAGCTGGCAGCAGGTACATATCGTGGATTATTACACGGCATTCCTTATGGGGCAAAAGATCTGCTGGCTGCAAAAGGAGCAAAAACGACCTGGGGTGCGGAAGCCTACAAAGACCAAACGATTGATATGGATGCTACGGTAATCCGTAAGTTGGAGGATGCTGGTGCCGTTCTCGTTGCAAAGTTAACGCTCGGAGCTCTCGCTTGGGGTGATGTGTGGTTTGGTGGAAAAACTCGCAACCCCTGGAATCTGGAGCAGGGGAGTAGTGGCTCTTCTGCCGGATCGGCCTCGGCAACATCTGCGGGCCTGGTGCCATTTGCAATTGGTTCAGAAACCTGGGGATCGATTGTTTCTCCAGCTACGCGGTGTGGAATCAGCGGACTTCGCCCAACCTATGGTCGTGTGAGCAGACATGGTGCAATGGCACTCAGTTGGAGTATGGATAAGCTGGGTCCGTTAGCGCGCTCGGTCGAGGATTGCGCCATCGTGTTTAACGCTATTTATGGACAGGATGAAGCTGACCCAACATTGTATAACGCACCATTTTCCTATGGCAAAAAGGTTGATATTAAGAAGCTGCGCATCGGATATCTAAAAGCCGCTTTTGATGCAGATAGTGCCGGGAAGGCTTACAATGATGCTGCACTTAAAACATTGAGTGGACTTGGCGGCAAGCTGATTCCCGTTGAGCTACCGGATTATCCCACCTGGGATATCGGATTTGTTCTTTCAGCAGAAGCCGCTGCCGCTTTCGATTTGTTGACGCGCAGCAATCGCGACGATTTACTGGTGCGGCAGATTAAAAACGCCTGGCCGAATGTTTTTCGAGCATCGCGTTTCATCCCGGCGGTAGAGTACATAAATGCAAATCGCGTACGCGGCCTGATCATAAAGGAAATGGCTGAGGTCATGAGCGAAGTCGACGTCTATATCGCACCGTCTTTTGGAGAGAATTTACTGCTGACCAATTTAACAGGTCATCCCTGTGTGGTGTTGCAAAATGGATTTGACGATAAGGGGAATCCTGTTAGTATTAGTTTAACAGGCAGGCTGTTTGACGAAGAAACCCTGCTGCAGGTTGCTCAGGCGTTACAGGAAGCAAACACGCATCATACCAAACACCCGGTGCTGTAAATGAAGAAGTTGAGCAAGCAGCAAAAAGCTAATGAAATAGCAGATATCTTGCAGGAGCATTATCCAAACCCTCCCGTCCCGCTCGACCATAACGATGCTTATACACTACTGGTTGCGGTTTTGCTGTCTGCGCAATGTACAGATGAGCGAGTGAATAAGGTGACACCTGCACTGTTCGAGCTGGCCGACAATCCGGCGGAAATGGGTAGCAAAGAAGTTGACGCCATTCGTGAAATTATTCGTCCATGTGGTCTGTCTCCGCGCAAGTCGAAGGCGATTTATGATCTGTCAAATATTATCATGGATAAGCATGGTGGTAAGGTGCCGCAAAGTTTTGAGGAATTGGAAGCACTGCCGGGGGTCGGACATAAAACAGCGTCGGTTGTAATGGCGCAGGCTTTTGGCGTCCCTGCTTTTCCGGTTGATACGCATATTCATCGTTTAGCCTGGCGATGGACACTCTCAACGGGTAAGAATGTTGAGCAGACTGAAAAAGATCTGAAGCGCTTGTTTCCGAAAGACATCTGGAATGACCTGCATTTGCAGATCATTTTTTTTGGTCGGGAATATTGTCCGGCGCGCGGACACGACCCCAATGTCTGTCCAATATGCAGCAAATATGGACGGCGATCAATGTTTAAATAGCGGGCATCGGGTATCGAAAAATACTACACATATTAAAAATACGAATATACACTTTTCACCAATCACCAATCACCAATCACCAATCACCGATCACCGTTCTACAAATTCAATTCATACCGCGCGCCTTCGGCTGCAACAACCACATCCCAACCATAACGTTCGCGAATTTTACCCGCCATTGATTCCGCTGCATCCGGTTCTCCATGAACAAGGAAGGTCTTTTCCGGTGGCTTGTTGAATGCCATAAGCCATGCCAGAATCTCATTGTAATCGGCATGCCCGGAATAGGCACAGAAGTTCTCGATCTTTGCTTTCGCGGGAATGTAACGTCCGTGAATCTTGACCTTGTCCATGCCGTCAAGCAGAGTTCGTCCACGCGTACCAGTCGCCTGATAACCCATAAACAACACCGTGTTCTTCGGATCTGGTAATCGCTGTACCAGATGATGCAGAATGCGACCACCGGTTGCCATGCCACTGGCAGATATGATAATCGCCGGCCCATCGTCATTGTTGATGGACTTAGACTCTTGTCGTGACTTGCAAATTTTTAGCTTTTGTGGTCGGAAGATTTCTTTGCCCTCAATCGTAAGAACTCTACTTGTCAGGTTTTGATCGGAAATGCGATCGTTAAAAATCTTCGTGGCATCGATGGCCATCGGTGAGTCGACATAGACAGGTAAGGCCGGAATCTTTTTCTCCGCTTCCAGCTCACGCAACACATATAAAATAGTTTGGGTGCGTCCTACCGAGAATGCTGGTATCAGCAACACACCGCCATTGTCTATACTGGCATTAACAACCTTTGCGAGCTCTGCTTTTGCATCAACAGTGGGGTGAAGCCTATTCCCGTAAGTCGATTCCAGAACAAGATAATCCACATTAAATGCCTGAACCGGATCTTTCAGGATCGGTTTGGATGGCCTGCCTAAATCTCCGCTAAATAGAATTTTGCGCCCGGAAGTGCGATGTTTGATATCGATATGTGCGGAACCAAGGATGTGACCCGCATCGCGATATTTAGCGCGATAATCGCCCAAATCCAGATTGTCGCCATAGTGCAGCGGTTGAAAATGGCTGAGTGCCTTCCTGGCATCCGCAACGGTGTATAGCGGTAGTGCCGGCTTGTGTTTGGAATAGCCTTTCTTGTTGGCCCAACGCGCGTCTTCTTCCTGGATATGTGCGCTGTCTGGCAAGAGAATATTGCAGAGATCCTGCGTTGGGTAAGTGCAGTGAATGCTCCCCGAGAAGCCATCACGAAAAAGCCGCGGTAAATATCCGGTATGGTCGATATGGGCATGGGTGAGAAGCAGCGTGTCTATCGACTCTGGAGGAACCGGGAATTTATCCCAGTTTTTTAAGCGATTCTTTTTCCGACCCTGAAAAAGACCACAGTCAATTAATACGCGTTGATCATCTAGGTCGAGAAGGTGCCGGGAACCGGTAACGGTTCCTGCAGCACCAAGAAAAGTAATATGAGCCATGCCATCTCCTTTGTATACGAAATTTCAGTCATCATCGAGGCTCAGATAACTAACGGCTTCCGGTGCAAAATGTCAAGCTAAAGCAGGATAAGGGCATAAAAAAACAGGCGCCCGAATGGGCGCCTGCAGATATGTGTCTCTTAATAAACCGAAGAAAAACTTAGGCTTTTTTGAACAAACTAACAATAAACATCAACAATCCACCACCAACTGCAGAACCACCGATGTCACCCAGTAAGCCTGCTGACTGCATAACGCCGAGTGCATCCAACAATTGACCGCCGATTCCACCACCTAGAACACCAACTATAGTATTCCAGAGTGTACCAAGGCTTTTTGCCTTCATTGCCAAACCAGCCAGGTTTCCACCTACGGCACCACTGATAAGTTGCATTAAAATTGCTTCCATACTAAAATCCTCCAATAATTGGAATTTACCTAATGAGTTAATCAAGGGCGATGTAGTAAAAAGGTAAGTGTTTTGTCGGATATCGGCAAATTTATGGTAGGATTTTTTTCGATAGAGGATTTCACCGGCTCAGTGAAGACCGAGCCAGTGAAAGAGGAAGTCTATTCTAATTGGTGCCCAGCTGCTTCTTCAGCCGCTCTACATTCTGGCGATAAATGTCCGTATTGGCGTGATTGGTTTCCTTGGCCAATGTCCATGCCTTTGTATAACTTTCAAGCGCCAGCTTCGCGTCTCCATTGGCGTCATAAGCATCGCCCAAGCTGTCATATACGTTTGCAGACTCAGGGTATTTTTCGACATTTCGCTTTAATACTTTGATCGCTTCGGCGTATTCCTCGCTGCCGATGTAGCGATAGCCGAGTTGATTCACAACGCCCTCAGGGGTCGGAATGTCAAACCGGAATTGCTTTGAAAGCTTTTTAAAATGAGCATCTATTTGCTTTAGTGTACCTTCGCGGGCTATTTCATTCGGCATTCGCCATCCTTCAAATAACATTGACAGGCCGTCATAGGTCGTTTTGAAAGGAATACTGCCATGGCTTTCGTCAGGCATGTATTCATATGCCCAGCGAATTTGCTCAGCACCATATTCTTCAAGTGTGTTTGCAAGGCGCTGTATGGGCTCCAGCATGCGAGGGCCTTCTTCGCCCATAGTCATGTAGAGAAATTTGTCGGTGGTAAGTTCTCTACTGAATTCACGTTCTGCATCGACAAGTAGACGTTGATTATCCCACCATAAGCTTGGGCTAATGGCAATATAGGCGTCAAACGATTCCGGTTCCGTCAGCAGGGTATTGATAGCAAAGAGTCCGCCGAAGGAGTGACCAATTAGCAGCTCGAATTTCTCGGTGCGATAGTTATTGTTGATGTGCGGCTTTAGTTCACTATTGATAAACTTTAAAAATGCTCTGGCACCGCCACCGGCAGTGCGCGTGGTATCGTACTTCATTTCCGGCGTTAAGTCGCGGGTGCGATCCGTATTGGCAATTGCCACAATAATCATTTGAGGAGCATTTCCTCGACCAGAGAGAAAATCCAGCGAACCAAGCGTGTGCTTATAGTGTCCGGGGCCGTCCAATAAATAGAGCACCGGATAACGTCGCGTGCTGTTTTCATAGCCATCGGGATGCGATACCCATATAGTGCGTTCTTCGCCGAGCACTTTAGACGTAATGGTAATTTGTTCGCCACTGACAATTGGCCTCGGTTCGTTAGCGAAGAGGGGTATTAAAAATAGAAGAACAAAAAAGGTTGTTAACAGCTTTTGCATAATGCCTCCGAATGCAATGATGATTTATGACTGATGATTTATTCGTTATACTTGATCTCATTAACGATTCGAAAAGCTCAACGTATTGCGTCACACCGAGCGTAGTCGAGGCGCTGGGACAGACAAATCTTCCCTGTCCGGCATCTGATTTTAGAATGATAATAGATAATTATACCTCGAGCAATGGAAAACAATAGCAACGAACTCCCCTGGAATGCAAGTAACACAATGAGAACTACAACGTTGCTAAACTCATGTTTACCATCGCACCTGCAACGTGCCCACTTGAAACGGCAAGTGTAACCGAACGCATGGGGGATGCACAGTCGCCACAAGCGAATACGCCTTCAAGACTGCTTTGTTGACCCATGTCGACTTCAATATGCCCTGATTCGATCATTGCGCAACCGAGGCTCTCAGGCAGTATACAGTGTTGAGTTGAAGGGACGGTTGCATACATTGCAGATAAACGTATCTGTTCTCCGTTCTGTAAAATGACGTGATTCATTCGCCCGTTATCATGTTCTATTTTAACTACCTCAGACTCCACAATCTCGATATTGTTTCGTTTTAATGCTGCGTGCTGCTCCTCTGAGAACTCAGCTTGCCCATTTGTCAAAAGGACAATGTCTTTTGATAAGTTGTAAACCAGCATTGCATAATGGAATGCAATTTCTCCGTTTGCCATGATGCCCGTTTTCTGATCACGGACCTCATAGCCATGACAGTATGGGCAGTGTATTACCGAGATTCCCCAGCATTCGGCAAATCCCGGTATGTTTGGCATCTCATCCTTTACACCGCTGGCAAAAATGAGTCGCTTTCCGCTTAGAACGTCCCGGTTTTGCGTCTCAATTTCGAAGCCCTCTTCAATGCTTCTACCTGAAACGACCGTGTCACTTAGAAACGAAATGGACTCGTATTGTGCAACCTGTTCCTTTGCGAGAGAAGCAATTTCTTTCGGGGGTTTACCATCCTGCGTTAAAAAATTGTGAGAGTACGGGGTCTGGCGATTACAGGGATTCCCGCTATCAATTATCAAAGTCTTCCGTAAGGAACGTCCAAGCGTCATCGCTGCAGCGAGCCCGGCATAACTACCTCCGACAATTATGACATCATACTCTTTCTTGCTCATTACTAATCCCTTTATACTTGCCGAATTTTAGTGTGAAAAAGGTAGACAACATTTCTTTTATCAAGACGCTTTAATCTCAGACATATATAAAATTGAAAGCCATAGATTTTATGCTTCAATAATGAGCAATAAGGCTGGGATATGTATTTGATGAACCTCAAAGTTGTTACGTCTCTTGAGTCTTGGAGGTTTCAACTGCTAATAGAAACTTTTTCGCTTTTCCGTGGCCCTTGTTTTGTGTGGTATGCAGCCTGAAGTTATGAGAATTGAAGAAATGAACTGTATCAGCTGGATGTCTGGATCAGGCTTTGGCCAACCTCGCTAATAACCTCAAGCAGGTAATCTGTCGTGGCCTCGGTCTTTCTATGATTGATTAAACATGCTCGTAAAACGAACTCGCCTTTCAACTTTGTGCCGGTAATGAAAACGCGACCATCTTTTTCCAAGGCCGGAATCAGGTCTTTATTTAGCTGAATAATCTGTTCGGTATTAGTTAATCCACCGGTGTAACGAAAACAGCTGATTGCCAGCTTCGACATCGCAACAAGCTCGAAGTTATTTGATTTTCTCACCTGTTTGTTCAGGTAATTGGTAAGGTCGATGTCTTTCTGCATCATGGCTTTAATGCGTCTCATGCCGAATGCCTTGATGCTCATCCATACCTTCAGCGCCTTGGCGCTTCTGGACAATAGGAAGTGATGCTCATTAAATTCTAGTCTGCCAGTGCCTTGTTCAAGCGATTTATCCAGATAGGTAGCCTCTTTAAAGTAGGAGCGTTTTAAATGGCTCCAGCTCTTAACCAGTAAACATCCTACCTCAAATGGCTGATATAGCCACTTGTGAAAATCGAGCGCAACAGAGTCTGCCAAATCGATTCCCTTATACAGATGTCTTTTCGAATCCAGGGATGCAATTAAACCGCCATATGCACCGTCGACGTGAAACCAGAGGTTGTATTCCTTTGCAACGCTTGCTATCGCGGCTAAATCGTCAATTGCCCCGGTGTTGACCGTTCCGGCATTGCCGATGACGCAAAATGGCTTTAGATCATCTTTAATGTCCTTCCGGATCTGTTCTTGCAGTGCCACAATATTGATCGTGAAATCGGCATTGCTCGGAATACAACGTAGTTGGTTCGAGCCAATGCCAAGTAGCTGAATGCTTTTGTCTACGCTGTTGTGCGTTTCATCGGAACAGTAAACGACCATCGGTTTCATTCCAAACATGCCTTTTGCCCGAACTCCGGCATCCTCAAAATAAATATTTCTGGCAACAGTCAGGCCATCCAAGTTTGCCGAAGATCCGCTGGAACCGATAAATCCACCGATATCTGAGCCAAATCCAATTAATTCCGCCGCCCATTGAATAACGCGCTTATCGATCTCCGTAATGGCTGGGGACAGGTGCCATTTGGCCACGTTCTGATTAATGGTTGCCGCAAGCTGATCTGCAACGATTCCCACCTGATTTCCACCCGCCATTACGTAGGCATACATATGTGGCCCGAGATTGCCGGTTGCCGTATTCAGCACCTTCTCTTCTACCATCTGCAGCAGCTCCTTCACCGGCATGCCGTCTTCCGGCAGACTTTCTTTAAACCAGCTTTCTACCTCGGTCTGCTCGAAATAGCGATAGCCTTTTAGGTTCATAACGTCTTCAAAGTGCTTTAATATCAGCTCGTTGCTCTGGTTCAGTAGCGTCTTGAATTCTTCTTGCGAAAAGTCTAGGGAGTTTTTCATTTGTTGGCTTATTCCATGGCGTTGTTTTGGTTGAACTGTTAAAACATAAGCTGGATTCGGTTCACTTGCCAGAAATTTGAGATAGATTTAGTTTGGAGGTGGGAGATGGAAATAAAAAAGGCGGAGAAACTAGTAGTTAGAATTGTATACCCAACAAACCAGAACAATTAATATTAGACACAAACGTTATGAGAAAAACTGTTTATGAGAAAAACCATTTTAATCTTTGCATTTCTTAGTAGTATGCTTTCCATACAGGCACAAACAGATGGTGAACAATTAAAAGATAAAAAAGTAACATTAGGCTTGCGTACTGGTTATGAATTTCAAGCTAACAGTAGTAGTCTAAGTTATGAACTTAAATTACCGTTGATAGGAATTTGGTCCGATTTTAAGTTTAGTGACAATTGGAGTTTACAATTAGAATTAAACCTAAGGTCTGAAAAAAGAGAAAGACTTTTTAATAATGGTTTTAGAGAATCTATTGATGAGCTTTATTTAACAGGCCCGGTATTGTTAAAATTTCACCTTAACAAAAAGTTTAACATATATACTGGTACGCAAGTTTTGTCAGCTTCTTTAGTAAATGATATTTTTGGCATAAAAAAATGGAATGGTATTCTGGGTATAGAATATTTTACAGTAAAAAATATCTTTTTTGACGCGCGCTTTAGACATGGTTTTGAGGGACAAAGATCCATTAACAACTTTCGAGATAACAGAATAAGTATTGGTATTGGCTATAAATTTTAAACAAAAAAATAACTTCTATAGCAGGTTTGGTGTTGGGCAATTGTTGGGGAGCCAAAACAAAGAAAAACAACCCTGATAGTAAGTGATGGAAACATTTTTGGTGCCTTGAAGACCATACAAGCCCTATGGAATTACGTGGGCGGTGACTTTGAATTAAATGGCTACGGCAATGGTGCGGGCAAACTCGGCATCGGTGACGCCGTTGAGGATACGGGCGATTCCAAACCAGTCTCGTCGGGCAAGTTTCTCTTTGTGTTTTTGTATGTCTTGGATTACCTTTCGCTAAGCTAGTTGTGTAGAGCGGTGCAGTTGAGCCTTCAAAGGGAATTGTGATCAAGAATGTCACAAAATTCAAAGTTAACGCTAATTGGTTGTTGGTAGGTGAGGGATCTATGTTTAACTCCTCCGAAACGCCGGCCACTGAAATTAAAGATTTCCATCTTCAACTCGAGCCAGCCCTGGCTGAGGAATTAGAAGAGTTGAAGGGTAAGAGTAAGGATGAGTTGGCGAAAGAGGTCCTGAGGTTGGCTCAGCAGAATGAACAGTTGATTATTGCGATCGATATTCTGAGTCGGCTGAGGTCTCCGCTCGATTATAACCAGGCGATTGAGAACCAGGTCGCTGTCTTAACACGAGCGGTAGATTCTCTTATGCAAAAAGATGAGGTGAGAGAGAAAGCAGAAAAGAAATCTGAAAAAGAAACCGCATAGATTTTATCACAAGTTCATTTAAATACTTGTTTTAAACCTACCAAATAGAACTTGCTACCAGCAGAAATCAGTTATAGATTAATCGCTATAGTTGTATAGTTTTATCTACTCCCCGTTTAGACTGACAATTTATCAAGCTGCAAATTGTTTTAATAACTAAGCAGATGCTAGTTATCTATTCCATTTTGGAGCGATCATGCGTTTAACGGAAAAGGAAAAAACTGATTACCTTTCTAATTTAGTTGCCATTTCACGAATTGATGGTAAGCTTACCGCTTCCGAGGAAAATCAGCTTGGCGAGATTCAAAAGCGTATTCGAGCGAAGAAATCCCAACTAAACACAGCAGTGCAAATGGCAGAAAAACAAGGCTTTCAGCCACAAGTTTTCGAGTCATTCTCGGCTCAAGTGTCAAACTTGGAAGATATGGTTTATATAGCATTTATCGATGGAGACCTAGATGAGGCAGAGAAGAATTTTTTGATGAACTATTCCCAAAAAATTGGAATAGCTTTGCCCCAATTTAAAGCCATTGTTCAATCTGTTCAGAAGAACCTGGAGGCAGTTAAAGAGGCTAAGGATTGCCCTAAATGTAAATCTCCAGCCCAAGGCACAGCCAAGTTCTGTGCAAACTGCGGATCCTCTCTTGAAAATATTAGTCGTGACGATCAAGTATTATCTACCACATATCAAATTCCTAATAACGGTATCACCATAGAATTCGCTGAATCGACCGGTGCTGGATTTCCAAATGCTATTGAAATCTATAACACAGCGCCAATTAAAGCTGAAAGCGTCAAAGGGAAAAAGACTTGGTACATGGCTTCGTGGCCAAGCAATCAAATGCCGGAAGTGTTAAAGATCGTCGAGGCTCTTTCAGGTCTAAGAAACAGAGCAGTTTATTTAAATGGTGAAAAAGGCAACTGGACTGACGTATTTAGTTTTTCATACTGCTATAACCGCAGAAATAGTGCGTATAGGCCATTCGAGTACTGCTTTGGTCTTGGAGAAAAGAGATTGAATATTTGGGGTTGCCAACTTGCTCGGATGGATTGGGCCCATTGGGCGGACTGGTTTTCATATGGAAAGTATGTAGAATTAGGTGGTGATAAGGTCAAGTTTGTTTTTGACAAAGACAGAATTAAACATGAATTACAAAACAACTTATTTGGCGCCCGCCTTTGTCCACACATGAATAGTAAATTAGTAGCTGCAATATTATCGGAATTCCCTGACGAAGTTTTTCCAACTATTAAAGATGGTCCTTGGCACTTTAGAAGAGATTACGCTGATTCTCCAGGAGCCATAAAAATCACTGTCTCAGAGGGGAGTGGTGACTGGGAGTTCAGAACAGAGTATTATTCCTCAGCGGTAGAACCAGCAGATTCTAGTGTAGGTCTCAAAATCCTTCGTAACGCTTTAGAAAAAGCTCAAATTGCTAGTGACAACTTTGCTGGAGTATTGCAATACAAAGGAGTAGAGGAATAAATCATGAAGATTAGTATTAATATCGGTCGCCACCTATAAAATTAAAGGCTATGTGAGCAGTGCGGGGTGGATGTGGTTTACATTTTTACAAAGAATGTGAGTTGGTTGAATAAGGAGATTCAGGTGGAAAATTGGTTTTATTATCTGATTGCGGGTACAATCATCTATCAGATCGGCAAGTATTCTACAAGCTCACAAATAAGAGATTTGGGAAAGAAAAAAGAAGCTGCGATGGATGGACTACGAAAAGCCGTGGTCCGAATTGAATATTACAGAGGGTTGTTTGAGTCCGCATTGACAGATTTAAAAAAAGATTCGGTACTACTACCCCGACTTGCTCATTGGGCTGAAGCCGTCCAAAAACATCATGATGAAGTCCTCGCTGATTTATTAGAGACCAAAAAGCGACCAGCGTATAAAGCCGCGGATGTGGTTCGAGAAGTCAAATCAGAAGCGAGACTACGAAAAAAAGAGTTGGATGTCGCTTTGAATCGAGTCAGCTTATATGAATCACTTGCTCCATGGCTCATCGAGTATACTGACATACCATTGGATGAAATGTTGGACTCCTTGAGGTATGACAAGCGTCAAGAAGAAATGCATGCTTCTTCCGAGGATCCAGTATCGTTATATGTGCCTAAATCTGAGTGGCAATTGATGTCGGTTGCAGAAAGAGATCAATTAGCTCTAGATCGTTATTGTAATCCATCCAGGAAAAAAAGTCCTTGGGCAGCAGGAATTGAATATGAACGATATATTGGGTATTTATTTGAGAAAAAAGGTTACCAAGTAAATTATTTTGGTGCAACAAAGGGCAAGGAAGATCTGGGTATTGACTTAGTTTGCTCAAGTCCTATTCAGATACTTATCATTCAGTGCAAAAGACTCTCAGCCGAGAAGGGGATTCCAGTAAGAGAAAATGTAATAGCGCAAATCTATGGTAGTGCTATGTATTATAAAATGACACACAAAGTCACCGCTGCGATCAAGCCGGTTTTATTTACAACCTATGAGCTTTCTGAGGAAGCCAGAAAGTTTGCAATTTTTCTCGGTGTGCAGGTTAGAGAACATACCGAAATCAAGCCATATCCTATGATTAAATGCAATATTTCTAAAAGAACCGGTGAAAAGATCTACCACTTGCCCTTTGATCAACAATATGACAAGGTAATTATAGGTGATGTAGATGGTGAATTTTATGCTAATAATATCAATGAAGCTCAGAGAGCCGGATTTAGACGTGCTTTCAGATGGAAGGGGGCTGCTGTTTAGCCACCAGCTTTCGGTTTAAAGAGGAAAACTAAAGAGATTATAATATGCCAATTAAAGAGTTTTTAGAAGAATACCCGCTATATAAAAAATACACAGAGGTCACTATTCCTATTAGTTTCAAAGCACTTGCCAAAGATGCGGTTAAGATGCATTGTCCAAATTGCAGTGAGAAACATACATTCAATTGGTATTTGGAACATCATTACGGTCACTATTCACATATCAAGACTTTACAAACAGGTGGACAAATAGTGCGTTGCGTATATCTCTGCACCCATTGCTCAAAATTCAAGAGATACTTTGCCGTTAAAATTGCCGATGATCGAACTTGGTTTATGAAAGTTGGTCAATTCCCTCCCTGGGATATCTCTGGAAATATAAACATTGAGAACATTTTGGGCGAGTACGCAAACTTTTATAAAAAGGGTCTAATTAATGAATCACAAGGATATGGCATAGGCGCTTTCGGCTACTACCGGAGGATCGTTGAAGAAACGATAGACAAATTATTAGACGAAATAACTGAGTTAATTGTTGGAGATAAACTTGCTGAATACCAGACTGCATTGGATGCAACTAAGAAAACAACCATTACTACTGAGAAAATTAACTTAGTCAAAGATCTTCTGCCACCTATATTGAGACCAGATGGAATGAATCCACTTTCAGAACTACACTCGACCTTAAGTGATGGCCTTCATGCAAGATCCGACGATGAGTGTTTGAAATATGCGGCTACATGCCGTGAAATCCTTGTTTTCCTGGTTGATCAAGTTGCAGCAAGCAGAGAAGCAGCAAAGAGCTTCACGCAAAACATGAAAAAGTTATTAGAGAGAAAAAGCAAAAGGCTCCCGGAGAATTAAATGCGAGCTAGGCTCCGGCTGTCTAGAATTGATGATCGTAGAATCACGAAGTTAAGCACCACCAGAAGTTAAAATCTCCCCAACATACTCGAGTATCGAGACTATAATACATTTCTATCTACATGTAAAAGGTGATGTTGCTGCTATAGTTACTGGAATCCAACAGGAATATGCGATATGAAAAGTGATCTTGAGATTTTAAAGGAGCTTGAGAAAGAGATTGGATCTTCAATAAAGGTTCGCACCTCTAAGAATGAATCGCTAACTATGCTCGAAAACGATGACAATGTCTTCGGCGATGTGGTGAAACTAGATAAAATTGGGCCTACTAGTCGAGTGGCTATAACCAACAAAAGTCGTCAAGTCATACGTTTATATCTTAATAATTTACATCTTACTGAATTACCATTGGCAATATTTAAGTTGACCGGGTTGGAAATTATTTTTTTCTATGATAACGAACTTGTACTGATTCAAAAAGAAATTGAAAACTTAGTAAATTTGGTCGGTATATGTATAGCTAGACAGGATCACCTAAAGGAGATACCGAAGGAGCTAATTTACCTCCCGAATCTCCGACTTTTGTATGTAGAAGCTTTATCCTCACTAGTATATCCCCCCAAGGAAATTGCCAATCAGGGCCTTGAGGCAATCCGTAACTACATCGATTCTTTAGAGCAAGCAGATGAGGTTGATTACCTCTATGAATCAAAGATGGTTTTGGTGGGAAGAGGATTTGCGGGTAAAACAAGTCTTGTAAAAAAGCTTACTATTCCAAACTATAAATTAGAGCAAAAGATTGAAAGCACAGAAGGCATAGCTATTGACTCTTGGAATCTAAAGATGCCATTGGAGAATAGTGATCGCTTTAAGTTCAATATTTGGGATTTCGGTGGACAGGAAAAATATGATGCTACACACCAGTTCTTTATTACTGAACGAACTATATATCTATTTGTTACTGAAGCTCGGCAAGAAAGCAATTATCTGGATTTTGATTATTGGTTAAATATTATCCAAATGCTTGGAAGAGAGAGTCCTGTAATTATTGTCCAAAATAAGATAGATAAGAGAGAACGGGCCATAGCCACTAAGAAGTTTCAATCGCAATTTCCTAATATTGTTGGCTTTGCAAATGTAAGTTGCGTAACTGGTCAGGAAAGAACGATACAAGAACTGCGTAAACTTATCAAAGAAGCAGTAAGGAAGCTACCTCAGGTCGGCGATAAACTGCCCGGGGAATGGGTTGATGTTAGAAAAGAACTAGCGGCACTTAATGTAGATCATATTACTTACAGTAAGTATTGTAATATTTGTAAAAAACATGGCTTGGATAAGAAGAAAGCTGATTTCTTGAGCCGCTACTTCCATGACTTGGGAGTTATTGTTCATCATCAAGATGATCCATTGTTAGAAAACTTGGTCGTTTTGAACCCTGATTGGGTTGTAGATGGCGTTTATAGTGTCCTCGACACAAAAAAAGTAGAACGACAGTTGGGTAGATTTAGTGATGCGGATTTAAAGAGTATATGGAAAAACAAGAAATACACTCGAAAGAGATTAGAACTTCTTGCATTAATGAAAAACTATCAAATTTGTTTTGAGTTGCCTGAGAAAGGGAACTACATCGCCCCTGAGCTTCTTTCTGCAGATCCAACTGAGTACGAGCCAATAAAGACTTCAGGTAAACTGACTTTTATATACAGTTACACCTTTCTTCCAGCAGGATTGATTTCCAGGCTCATTGTAAAAATGCACAACCATCTTGAAAGTGATAATTACTGGCGGCATGGTTTATTAGCTACATTCGAAGAAGCTCGTGCTGCTATTCTTGAAGATGACAAGGCGAGACAAATTCGTATTGTTATAGAAGGGCCTGACGATGCCAAAAGAGATTTGTTAGCTATTATACGAAAAAGCCTCCAGGACATTTATCAACAATTCAATCATAAGATTGAATATAAAGAATTAGTACCATGTATTTGTCAAGAGTGTTGTTCTAAATTGGCAGATGTAGATGAACCTCATTTTTTTGACTGGAGTACTCTCCGCCGGTATGCTAGTAAACCCATAGAAAAAATTCGATGTGAAGTCTCTTTAGATGAGGTGAATGTTGCACAATTAATGGGGCGGATATCCAATCCTCGTAGTTACACTAGTGAATTTGTAGAAACTGTCTCAGCACCGCCAAGTGGAGAGGGTAATTCGATGGATAACAAAGCTTCACAGCCTCATGTGTTTATATCTTATTGCCATGATGACACCAAAGATGTCGAACGCCTGCATTCTTCATTGACCTCAAACGGAATAGATGTATGGTGGGATAAAGAGATAATAGGTGGCCAGGACTGGAAGACGGAAATTCGCAAAGCGATGAAGAAAAGCACGACTGTTTTACTGTGCCTTTCTGAGAAGGCAATGGAGCGTCAGAAGAGCGGAATCTATCCTGAAGCATATGATGCGATTGCAGCCTACAGGCAGTATCGACCAGGAGAGATATTCCTGATACCTGTGCGACTGTCCAAGTGTGATATACCAGATATAGAAATTGATGATACAAGAACCCTGGACAGACTGCAGTATGTGGATTTGTTTCCCGATAGCAAATGGGATGAGAACTTTCAGAAGCTGCTAAAGGCGATTCAGGCGAGTGCGGGACAATAACGATTGCGATAAGTGGTGTGGGTGTAGTGGTGGGGAAGAGTGGATAATATTGCCGATATTTTTGCACAATATAAACAAAATTACTTCCAAATGGACCTGAAATGGTGTATGTAAATGCCTATATCTAATGAAATAGCCGCGCGGATTATCGTAGATATTGAAGATCTATTGGATAAATCATCCTCCGCTCTTTTAGCCTTAGCTGCAAATCAGTGGAGTGAAGTAACTAATGCAAGAGATCCAATAACATCAAAAAACAATCGAGACAATGAGTTCTTGCTAGATATAACTGTTGGAGCAGTTAGTACTGGCAATCGAGTAAACAAGATCTTAAAAAAGGTGATTCGGAGAGTAACTAAGGAAGTTGTTGGCAAAAATAGAGATATTAGTACAATCACATTCACATATATAACTTTTGAGCTAATTCAATATTTGGAAACAAATTTGGAGTGGGAGTTTCAGCCAGAATATATATTACCTTTGAAGTTATTAGTAGTTCTGATTTATAGAAGTGCCTTGAAGGAGATCAATAGCTCTATTAAATAATAAGGAGTAGCCAGCAGAACGGACTTTACGATCAATAATAAACATACTACACAAATTTGAGTTTTATAATTCTATCGCTCATCTGCTAGGATAAGCCCTACCAGACCAATTCACCCCACCAAACCCTTGCATTCCCACCATCTTGGCTATACCTTTGAAGAGTCTTAAGTAAAATCTCCCCAGATGATATAGTGTGCAAAGAGCAATTCAGTTCTTTGTTCGTTACATATTGATTTCTCAGGTCGCGTTAATACAGTGGTGGAGACGGAATGAGCGATTACAAATACAGCGAACAAATATCATCTTTACACAATTGCCCTCCTACTAATTATTCTCCTCAAGCTACCGATGCATATAGATTTGTATATAAATCTAATCCTGAAAGAAGTTATATCCCTGTTGCAAAAGGAAACCCTAAAAGAATTAATGATAGAAGTGATATGAAAAAGTGTCAAGCTTGGGGTTTGTCTTTTTTTAATACTGAAGAAAACGCAATAGCTAAGTTTGAGGATTTAAAAAGGAGAAATAAGAATATAGCTAAAACTATTGGTGATTCTATCGCTCTTGTTAAATTAGAAGAGTCAGACGGAGTATGTTCTCCAGTTGGAGAAAAAGGACACTTCACCCTCCATGAAAGAGGGGAATCTAAATTTAGTGAAAGAAATGAAGTCATAAAAGAACTGAGCTGACGTGATGGAAAGTTTCAAAAATACAGAACTTTCAGAATTTCCAATCAAAAACCTTTCGAAGGTTTCTGACTTGATTTATTATGAAGGTCCGCTCTTGTCGCACTTTATTAGTCCCTCGGGTGATAATTACCTATATCTATGGTGTGATGTTGATACAGTCACAAACAGATGGCTTATTCTGAGAGTGACATCTGAAAAGCTATATAATTATTTGCGTCAAAAAGTTACTCTTCTTGAATTGGTCACCTCACCTGCTGATGGCTTTCTTTATTCGGTTGACATTGATGAGAATCTAGTGTACAGAAATATTTATATGCTTACTCCGGAGAATATACCTCAAAGTTACTTGCCTGAAAAAGATTCATATTCTACATCTGAGCCTGAAAGTGTTAAATTTGATTTACTCGATTTGTCACGCTTATATAACTCAAACCTATTTAATATTCATTTGAAAAGAGGACCTGGTATAGGCTACGGCACGGCTAATGTTTCGACGCTTGCTGATTTACTCTCCGCTTTTAGTGATTTAGCCGAAGAAGTAACAGGTGATGTTTTATATAAGCATAAAGAAAGTAGACGAGCGCCTAAAGTAGATATAAAGCGTTATTCCGAATTTGAGTTGATAGAAAAGCGGGCAGCCTCATTTAGTTTGATTTTGCGTCCAATCCAAAAACAAGTTGCTATTCCGGGCACTGTAGATATTCAGCAAGAAATAATTGAACAAATATTTAAGCTGTTTTCAAAAAGTGAAAGCCTTGAAGAACTGCATACAATTGTAGATGAATACAGTGATGATGCAATTGACAAGTATCAGAAAATATTGAAGTTTATCAGTCACAATAAAATGCATGTTGAATTTAATTGGGCAAGCTTGTCTACAGAGATTTTAGAGTCTGATTTTTTTAATCCGACAAAATCTGCAAAGATTATTGATAATATTAATTTTCTCGAAATTAGCAGAGAAAAAACTATATCTGAAGAAGGTCTGTTCCAGGCAGTGAATCTAAAAACAAGGACATATACTTTTGTCCAAGTTGAGACCAAATTGCAATTATCCAAGGGGAAATTTGCTAAGAGTTTGACAAAAACAATAGATCGATTGAATCTGGGGCATGTTTATGAGATTACTATCGTACGTCAATCCTTGAAGATCTCTGGTAAGTCGACTGTTAAGCATGAGGATATAATAATTGATCTTAAGGTAATTGAACATCCGAGTGAGCTAGCATAATTTACTTAAGTCTTAACTATTCTCACCAGCTTCAAGGTTAAAGAGAGACTTTCATGAACGAACGAATAGACAAACCCCGGGTGTTTCTATCCCATTCGAGCAAGGATAAACCCTTTATCCGGAAAGTGGAAGCTGATTTGCGGAGATGTCAGATTAATACCTGGTTGGATGAAATAGATATCAGACATGGACAATCTTGGCTATCAGCTATATTCGAAGATGGTCTACCTAACTGTGATTCTGTATTGGTCTATCTGACAAAGGACTCGATTGAATCGGAGATGGTTAAAAAGGAGATGGATGCTGGTATTCTTGGTAAATTGAATGACGGCAATGTTAGCTTCCTACCTTATGTAAGTGATAGTAAGCTAAGAAGCGCGCTTAGAATCGATTTGCAAGGCTTACATGTTTTAGAGTGGAATGAGGATAATTATTACGAGTTGTTGCCAGTAATTGTAGCTGAGATTTGGAGGAGCTATACAGAGCGACGTGTGGCACATGCAGTTCAGAGTGAGAAAGTGCGAAGGCTTGAGGCTGAGTTGGAGCTTGAGAAAACGAAGTCGGATTCACCATTTAGCGGGCAAGAAGATGCTGAGTTTGAAAATATTTATAGAAAGACTAATAGAAGTTTAAGTTTTAGTGTAATTTTTTTTGGAAAAGTAGATAATCCAGTAGACCCTGAAGATTACGAATTTGAAGACCGTGAAATAGGTACTAAACATTATCAATTTAATATGCTTGGCATTCTAAAAAGCCTAGGATACCATAAGTCTGTCTCTTCTTTCGATTTAAATCTCCTACTGACCGAAAAATCTAGAGAGGTTATAAAGAAGCGCGGAATAGAACGCGCTCCGAGAATAAATTTCGAACCTAATATTATAATCGAAGAATTTTTAAAGCTCGGTCTATTCAATGGGTATCCTGACGATTGTCTAGTTGAGAGGGAAAAATATTATCGTTTAAAAAATTGGTGTGATTACTACGACAAAGAATTCCCAGAATTAGTTCTTGAGGAGATTGACCCTTCTAAGGAATGCACAAACACCCCACCTCCCACTTGATACTTTCCTCGGATGTGTTTATTATTATACACTCCCCGATAGTTTTTCTGGTGTTGAGTCTATTAAATTGGGAATGAGAATTGATTAATGGACTCATCTTAACTTTTTTCTCTTCGTTGAAAAAATAATTGATATGGGTTTGAAGTGATGTCAGAGCGCAAACACATAAAGGTCCAACTGCTACCTGCCCCCCTCAATAAGTTATATCATACTACAATATCAGTTGATAAGACTATTAAAGATATTATAAACTATTTAATCGAAGAAGGACTTCTTGTCGGGTCTTCTGATCAACAATATATTGTTGATTTGTATGAGGATAAAAAAAGTATTTACCTAGACCAAGATAAGACTCTAGAAGAATTACAGATAAAGAATAATAGTATCATTAGAGTTTATCCTTATCTACCAGGAGGAGAAGATGTAGAGAGGTCTATTGAAATTGGTGTGGAGGTAAAGGAAAGTGTAATTATTACCGGAGACCAGACATATATAGACAACACGAACATGTCTGAGCCAACGCCTAAGGATGCTGCCTCTCGCTCTATATTCGACCGTATCGTCGGGGGGCCTGGTTTAAAGCTCTTAGGAGTTTTAGGTTTGTTGTTGGGGAATGCATTCCTTGTTTGGTGGCCTTTTTCAGAGAATCTCAACCTTGGTCAATATGCGAACAAAATGGAAATGGGGATTATAGTGGGCTGGGAAAAGCCAGCCGAGATTATGCCAACTAGATACCTTCTAGAGGCTAAGTCTCTAGATGAGGAAATAACCCTTCTGGAAAGTTTAGTCGCTGGGAAAAAACAAGTCGGATACATGCTTGTTGATATTACTCCAGAAGCTATCTCTGGGATAATAAAGGAGTATAGAATTAGAGTCATAGTTAAAGGCGATACGATTTCCCAAACAGAATGGTTTAGAGTTAAATCAGAGTCTAATTAATTGGAGTCCATGAATCTTCTAAATGCAAAATTTCTCAAACAAATTCCGTCGCTTCTTGCATGAGTATATTGGGGATATAATAATTGTTTTAAGCGTAAGCTTTGTTTTGCTTGGTTCTATACGAGGCTACCAATATTGGGCCTCCACAGACGAGCTTGCGCAAATAAAAACGATGACTGATCTGGCTAAAGCGGCGATCACTACTTTAATTGGTGCCATCGCTGCAATTGCCGGTTATCGCCGATATTTCAAGGGAAGGACTTTCTCTGAACGTGCAGTAATCGAGTTGACATCAAAACCTATATGTGAAATCCAAGTTCCTCAACTTGAAGAAGATCCGGAGAATGACGGAAATAAAAGAACATCAGAGAAAATGCTACTGCATGCGGTTGATGTTGCGATTGAAAATATAGGTTCACTAACTATTTGGGAACCTAAACTGAGAGTTAGTGCGAGGCATCTTGATTCGATTGAAGAATTCACTCAATACGGCTTTGAGGACAAAATTGAGACAGAAGTTGCACCGTTAAGCATCTCTGGGATCGAGCCAGGGGAGAAGATCTTCCACCACGTTAGATTTATTGTGCCAAAGGATATTCCTGCATTCAGAGTTGATTCCGAATTGAGCACATCGAGAAACAACATTTGGCATCGAGCGACTACTGTGGCAAACTTTATTCTAAAGAAGGACTAGATATTCATTCAGCTACGTCGCCAGCATCCCATCTATAACAGCAAGCATTGCTACGCTGTTGGGATAGCTCCCGCTTGATACTTTCCTCGGTTATGTTTATTATTATGCACTCCTCGTCACTATTCTCGCACTTAACTAGATCGAGACCGAACGCCCATGCGCTTTCACTCCACACCAGAATCTGCACATAACACTGTCAGCGAGAATTTCCCCGCTGTATGCTAGTTAGTGTTGGGTAGGCTACCAAAGACTTGCATTTCCGGTTGGAAGATTATACATTTAAAGCGTCGCATCCACTCCCCATAATACAATCTACTGGTTGACCGCTAACGGTTTAATCCTCTTTTTATTAACCAGTGGCTATGGAATAAACTCATACATTTGACCTTTAGCTGAGAGCAAATATGAACGCTAAGCCAATTACTGTTTTCCTTTCTTACGCCAGTCAGGATAGAGAACCCATTGAAGAATTGTATGAGAAGTTGGCTGAGAATGGCTTTAGTCCATGGATGGATGGAAAGTCTATATTGCCTGGCAGCGACAGAGAATATGTTACCAAGAAGGCTCTGAACGAGGCAGATTTTTTCATATCATGTCTTTCGAGTAATTCTGTGAATAAAAGAGGATTTGTTCAGAAAGAGCTTAAACAGGCATTGGATTTGTGGCAGGAAAAGTTGCCGGAAGATATTTATTTGATTCCTCTCAAGTTGGAAAAATGTCAGGTACCTGAATCTTTAAAGAAATTTCAATCTGTTGATTATTTTTCAGATGGAGGCGAAGCAAAGTTGTTTAAGGCTCTCAAAATGAGAACAAATGGAAAAGCTGAAGCTGAAATGCCCCTTAACATGGTTAGTGAAATAACAGATGCAACTACTACCGTTCAAGAAGAAATTGCAATAAAAGAGAAAACTCTGGACGTAGAAATTACACTAAAGGGTGATATAAAAGACTTTTCCGAAGATAAGCGAGCTCGCCTTCTTAAAGTCCTGGAAGAGCTTCTTGAAATAAACGATGGTGAATTAAAGATTAAAAAAATTAGAAAGGGGAGTGTTAAAGTAACGGTCGAACTTTCTCCAGAGCAGGCTGAAAAGCTTATGTGGGCTGTGAAAGCCGGAATGTTTAGTGATGTAAATATTATAGATGCCGAAATTCGAACTTTTGATAACGAGATGCCCACCGAAGAATCCATATTACCTAAACATAAAAGAGAATACGATACCGAAAAACAGGTAGCTGAATTAGAACAAACTATTGTTCCATTATTAGAACTTTGGGAATTTCAAAATCCTCAAAAATCAGAAAAAGGAAAGGTCGAGTTTTGGATTGTTGTTAATCTAGGAACAGAAATTCAGCAAACGAATGATCTTGTTCGCCACCTTTTTAATTTAGGGGTGCCGATTTTGGCCGATGCAATGATTTTAGAAAATTTACAGGATCTTAATTTTTTAAATCGTTTTTTTAAAGGATCCGCGGATAGTTTCAAGTTTGGGGTAATTGTCTCTATATCACGGTCCTTACCAAATGCTCAGGAGTTAGACAATATAATACTTGTTCTAAATATGTGGACTGAGAAGTTTAATGTAGAAGTTGTTCCAGTCCAGCATTACTCAGAAAATAATCAAGCATTAAGTAAATTTAAGCAGCAATTATGGACCTTATCCTTTGAACAACATGACTCTAAGTTTAATCAAGCTTGGATTAAGCGTTTCACAAAATATGTGTTTTTCAATAGCCGCTTTGCTCTACTGGGTTTTAAAAGTCACCCTCAAAATGCTGACTTTCATGATGATTCTAGGAGAATCCCATTCCCTGAACCGTTAAGAATGCGTCCGCCATTCTCTTTATTAATTAAAACCTTCTCCCAACCTTTGAATATTTTTGAGCTGTCTGAAATAATCAAAAAATCACCGGAAAGTATAATGGATGTCGGATTTGAAGCTGGAATATATATAAATATTTTTGAATACTTAGATCCCCCACTTTTGGAATTAATCCTTGAAGGATTTGGATACAAAAAAGATAGATCCTTTCTAGGCTCGTAGCTTTAATCCTACGTTTTGTAGTATAAGTCCGACAAAGCCCTTGCTTTTCCTATATTTCTCACCTTATTTCTCCTCATAAGCATTCAAGGAGGATACCTACCCATGTTTTTATTCGACTACGCGATCGACCGCAACCGCTGGCTGTGGTTTCACATCTTAGCCGGGGGAGTAGCAGGTCTCTTGCTCATCAGCCTTCATATCCCAGCCATATCCGGAGTTTTCATTGCAGCTTGCATCTGGGAGGCCATAGAAGCGCTGTGGAATCACATGGGCGGCGGCTTTGAGCTCAATGGTTATGGCAATGAGCGGGAAGGGATCTCTCCTCTTACGCATTTTCTGCTAGACGCTGTAGCTGATATTACCGGTGCGGTGCTGATGGCTGCGGTAGTGGTGGCCTAAACTTAAGGAGAGCTTATCATGGAAGGAGTCAAGCCAACAGTGAAGTGGGAATTTAAGCCGGCTGAATTAGTGAACTTAATCCTGGTCGGCATTAGCCTGATCGGGTTTTTCTATAATGCACATTTTCGCATTGAGCAGCTGGAGCGGGAAGTGAAGTCCATTAAGCAGAGCTACGTGAGATCAGAAGTCTTTGAGGCCGAGATGGAGCATATCAAAGGCAGGTTAGATGATATTTTAATCGAGGTGAGGAAGTAAGTGGCTAGCCTGACTGCCAAACAGAAACGCTTTTGCGAAGAATACATACTCGATTTCAATACAAAAGCTGCTGCAGAGCGGGCAGGGTATAGTTTGCTCTGTCTCATTGAACTTTTACCACTTTAGTGTTAATCAGAACAGCCCGCTTCTGCTTATGCAGAAGCGGGCTGTTTTGTTTTTCCAGAGCCACCGAGCGGAGTCGAACCGCTGACCCCTTCATTACGAGTGAAGTGCTCTACCAGCTGAGCTACGGTGGCTAATGAGGCCAAAAATTAAAAGATGGTAAGATGGATTGCAACCTTTTTTTGCGAATTGAATAAAATTTATACGGTAGGTATTGCGTTTTGAGAAGTTGCACATTTTGGTAGGGGCAGGATGCCTAAAAAACATTGCTCAATGTGACAAATATCGCGGCGGAGCAGGGGAGTGCCGATTATGTTTGTATAAGGAGAAACTACTACGCGAGGGAAACGCATGAGCTTGTTTAATCTGGTGAAAATCCTTGGTTCCATCGCTCTGGCTTTGCAGAGCGCCATCATCGTATTTATCTACATGCCTCATACCTCCGGAGAAGCTCCGATCCTTTCAATGTCTGCTGCCAGTGGTTTGTTTACATTACTTGCCATTTTACTTCCATCGCTATTTGTTACCGAACAGCGCATTAAGGTGCCGCGCTATATGCTGATTACCTCTCTGGCGATCATGACGTTTATTATTCTATTAGCCAATGCCACAGACAATATTGCGAGGTTTTCTGCGGCCATAACCTGTGCGCTGGTAGGGGCGGTTACGGCGTGGTATCTGCAAAGGAGGGCAGAGCGGCTCACCGTTCCGCAACAGGGCGATCGGGAGACGGGGTGAGAAAAACTAGGCAGTAAGGCAGTAAGGCAGTAAAATATGTCAGAAACGAAGGGCAGAAACGAAGGGCAGAAAGGGAAATGAGTCTCCGATCAGCACCGAAGGTGCGTCCAATAAGTCCCGAGTATCGGGACGCCCCATCAGCGTAGCACCCGATTCGTTCCGGCTTGCTACTTGCTTCTCGCCTCTCGCTACTTGCCGACTACCGACTACCAATCTTTTTCTTTTTCGTTGTTCAATACTCACGGGTCAATTATCATTCCACATGCTCTATCTGATACGATTTCTAAATATGTTCCTGCCGCTGATGTATCTGGCGCTGACCGCTCTGAACGTAGCCTGGTTTATGTACCAAGACCAACGTGCCCGGCAATACAAGAGCTGGCTACTTCCTGCAACGCTGCTTGTGCATCTCGTTGAGGTTGTTCTACGCGGTATGTATAATGGACATTTTCCAATTGCGACGGTCTTTGAAGCGGCCAGCGTTCTGGCGCTGTGTCTGATGCTGGTTTACTATGTGGTGGAGCATCGCTTTAAGGTGCAGACAACCGGGCCATTTTTTGTATTTATTGCATTTCTTCTTCAATTATTCTCGAGTGCCTTCGTCGAGTTTGCCGGAAATATTCCCGGGCTGCTTCGCAGTCCAATGTTTATCCTACATACCGGGGCGGCCATGTTAAGCTACGCCGCAATATTCGCCGCTTCACTGTATGCATTGATGTATCTGCTGCTGTTCTATCAGATACGCAGTGCGCACTATGGATTGTTTTATCGTCGTTTACCGTCGTTGGAGCAGCTGGGCGATTTGAATTATCGCGCACTGGCTCTCGGCTTTGTGTTGCTAACAGTGCTGATTTTTCAAGGGGTAATCTGGCGGAAGAGCCTTTTCCCGGAGGATGGACACTTCGATCCGCAGGTGGTCTTTGCCTATGGTGTGTGGCTTTTGTATGGGGCGACGCTGATCGGAAAACGGGTGATGCGCTGGAGCGGCAAATGGCTGGCCATTTGCACGCTGAGTGGCTTTTTGTTAATCGTTGTTTCGCTTATTACGGTGAATTATTTGGTAGATAGCTTTCACCGCTTTCACTAAGGCTTCCTTATGGCATTAAGACAATGCCGATATCCATTACATTGGTTCCGGTAGGTCCGGTGCGAATGAGCCCATTAATCTGCTGAAAAAAGGTATAGGCGTCGTTGTTGGACAGATAGTTTCTGGGATCGAGATTTGCCATGCGCGTTAAATGCCAGCTATAAGGTGAAATAATCGCTCCGGCCGCATCGGTTGGCCCATCAGTACCGTCAGTGCCGCAGCTTAACAACACAAACGATTCGCTCACGTCTTCCAGGGCCAGCATAGCCGACAGCGCAAATTCCTGATTCCTGCCACCTTTCCCATCCCCGCGTAGCGTAACGGTTGTTTCTCCACCAAACATCAGGCAGGCTGGTCTGGCAACAACACCATCGCCTTTAAGGCTTTCTCGAACATTGTCTGCTACCTGTTTGGCGGTAACTCGGGCCTCGCCCTGCAGTCTGCCGGTAAGCACCAACGTTTTATATCCCGCCTGCGCGGCAATCTTTTCCGCAGCATCCAGCGCGAGCATATTGTTGCCCAGGATAATATTGTGGGTTCGCTTTAGCAACGGATCGCCGGGCTTAATAGTGTCCGGAATTTGGCTGGAGCGCCCCGAACCAAAGTGTTTTACAATTGCCGGAGGGAGCTTGTCAACAAGGTTGTACTTCTGAATGACGTTCCAGGTGTCTTCAAAGGTGGTGGTGTCGGCTGCTGTTGGGCCAGACGCAATGCTTTCCAGAGCGTCTCCGATAACGTCACTAATAATTAGCGTAATGCAGGTAGCAGGATCGATTGCTCGTAATAACTGTCCGCCCTTAACGCGAGATAAGTGCTTTCTCACGGTATTGAGTTCTTCAATATCCGCACCGCAACCAAGTAGGGCAGAGGTGATATTCTGTAGATCTTCCAGCGAAATAGAAACCGGTAAAAATTCCAAGAGTGCAGAACCGCCACCAGACAGAAGGCAAATAACCAGGTCATCGGCCTCAGCAGATTCTACCAGTTCCAAAAGCTCACGGGTGGCTTCAATGCCGTTTTTATCCGGTACCGGATGTCCTGCTTCGCGCAGACGAATCGTCTTGCAAGTAGCCGAATGGTCATATTTGGTGATAACCAGACCATCATCTATACGATCACCAAGCTGTTCTTCCAGTGCTTCCGCCATGTGTGCTGATGCCTTACCGGCACCGACAACGAGGATTCGTTTATAACCACTAAGGTTAAACGTCTGCTCTTTAATCTGCAGAACATTCTCATCCAACGAGACGAGGTCGGATATCAATCGGTTTGGTCGTACCGCGTTAATTCCGGCCTTCAGGATTGCGAAGGCGTGTTTACGAAGAACAATTTCCCTTTCATTCAACATGTTGCGGTAGCTCCCGGGTTGTAAAGTAGAGTTGAGGCGCCGAACGAATCCATTCTGGTCGGCAGTTGATTGCAATAAAAGCGTTAAGAGTATTTGAGGTGTGATAGCTTCCACAGCAGGCAATGTGTATTCAAAAACGCGACGGCTTTTTTGCAAAGGTTGGTTTCAGATTTGTGTGTTTGTATATTCCTCTTATTGCGCGTCTTAACCATAAAGGTGTCCGAAATGAAAAATATAATTTATCTGATACTGATGTTTTTGGCAATACCTATGTTTGCTCAAAACTGGCCAGGTTGGCGCGGTGCCACAGGAGATGGTCTTGTGCCGGACTCAAAGCTACCAGCGCAATGGAGCAGCGATGAAAATATTGCCTGGCGTTTACCGATGCCCGGACCAGCAGCTTCGACACCGGTAGTTTGGGACAATCGCATCTTTCTAACTTCGGTTGAGAATGGCAACCTGATTTTGATGGCCATCTCCACCGAGGGTAAAGAGCTTTGGAAAAAGACTGTCGATCAGGGCAACAAAGAGTTTCTGCAGGGAGAGAGCAATTACGCAGCCCCATCACCCAGCACGGATGGTAAATTTGTCTATGCGCTGTTTGGCAGTGGTAAACTGGTTAACTATTCTGTTGATGGAATATTACAGTGGGAACGCAATCTGGCGGAGGAATATGGCGAGTTCAATCTGTATTTTGGAATGGCAAGTTCACCGTTACTGCACAATGGCGTGCTCTACATTCAGCTAATTCATACCGATGCGCGACTGGTTTTGGCAATTGACAGTGGAACGGGAAAAAATGCCTGGAAACACGATCGCGTTACCAAAGCTCGAAATGAAAACCTGCACTCTTACGCTTCACCAACACTCTTCAAAAACGCAAAGACGACTCAACTTATTATTCACGGCTCAGATGTCGTAACCGGCCATAATCTGACAGATGGAACGGAAATCTGGCGCAGCGCCGGCTTGCAGGACCCTGACAATTACAATGATGTTCTCAGACTCGTGGCGACACCCGTTAACAATGGTGAAATTCTTATCGTACCAAGTGCGAAGAATGGACCTGTATTGGCGCTCAATCCCACAACGGCGAAGGGCAACATCACCGGAAATAAGGCGAATAATGTTTGGCGCTGGAACTCAGGTACCACCGATGTGCCATCAGCGGTTATTCACAATGGCCTGGTTTATATGTGTCGCGAGAATGGTGTTCTTTACTGCATCGATGCTGCGACGGGAGAAGAAGTTTATAAAGCGAGCGTTTATCGAAAACGACATCGCTCTTCACTTGTTTTCGGCGATAATAAAATTTACATCACCTCTATGGATGGAACGGTTTCCGTTGTCCGGGCTGGTCGTGAATACAAACTACTTTCACAAAATAAATTCAATGAACACACAGCTGCCTCTCCGGCAGTACATAATGGAGTCATCTATTTCCGGACATACCGCGCCCTGTATGCCGTATCAGATACTACAGAATAGTCAATTCTCGGGGGAAAATCTGATGAACAAGCAGGACATGCAGAAGCAACAAGCTGCCTGGCATGCCGTGAAATCGGTAAAGTCGGGCATGGTACTTGGTTTAGGAACCGGTAGCACTGCCAACTTTGCAATAAAGGCAATTGCGGAAAAGCTGAAATCGGGCGAGTTAAACAACATCGTTGGTGTGCCAAGCTCGATACGAACTGAAACGCTTGCGCGTGAGTTGGAGATTCCGCTGAGCAGTCTGGAGGAAACGCCACGTATCGATTTAACAATTGATGGTGCCGATGAAGTTGATGGAGACTTAAACCTCATCAAAGGTGGTGGCGGAGCATTGCTCCGAGAAAAAGTGCTGGCGCAATCCAGCGCTCAAAACATCATCATCGTTGATGAAAGCAAAGTGTCTGAACTGCTCGGCACAAGCTGGGCACTTCCAATAGAAGTAGTGCCGTTTGCTTTTTCTACTGTACAACGTTTTCTTGAGGCATTGTCTACGAAAGCGCCGGTCCGCATGACGGACGATGGAAAGCCCTATGTTACCGATCAGGGAAATTGGATTGTCGATGCCTCCATGGGTGTAATGACAGAAGCAGCAAAAATTGCCCAGACGCTCAATCAACGAGCAGGAATTGTAGAGCATGGTTTATTTATCGGACTGGCAACACAGGTTGTTGTTGCCTCGAGCGATGGTGTGCGCGTTATGGTGCCGCCCGGAAGGTGAGATTTGATGTCTGCAAAGAATGAATCGATATTAATGTTTGCTGAAAAACATGGTATTGCAGAATATGCGGCACAAAAGCTGCTTATTCTGTCGCTGAATGCGACAACTGAAAACCCTGCATTTGTTGCTCTGTCCGGCGGCAGTACGCCAAAAGCGTTGTTTAGGCTGCTGGCCGAAACGCCTTATCGCAATAGCGTGCTCTGGGAAAACATAATTCTGTTTTGGGGAGATGAACGCTGTGTTCCGCCTGATAGTGTGCAGAGCAACTTTGGTACTGCCAGGGAATTGCTTTTTGACCGGCTGGACAATGCGCCGATTTTTCATCGCGTGCGAGGAGAAGCTGACCCGCTGGAAGCAAACAAAGCCTATGCAGATCTTCTTTGCAAGACGTTGCCGCTAAACGACTCTGAACTACCGGTTTTTGATTGGATAATGCTGGGAATGGGTGAGGATGGGCATACGGCCTCCATCTTTCCTCAGCAACCGCTTCAGCATGTTTGTCGCGCAGCCTGCGGCATTGCAACACATCCCGATAGTGGCCAAAAACGCGTCAGCTTTACCATGGACGTTTTGAATGCCGCCAAAGAGGTGTCATTTCTGGTGGCCGGAGCCGGAAAAGCAAACGTTGTTGAAGCCATTTTTACACAGGATGAGACGCCATTTCCGGCAGATCAGGTTCACCCATCAAACGGCAAACTGGAATGGTGTCTGGATCGCGCTGCCGGTGATGTACTTCTGAAACTTTCAAATCGCACCGATTAACCTTTTAAACAGGGAATGTTTCTATGAACAGCAAATATGTAGATCAAGTCTGTGAAGAGCTGATGAAAATGCCGCGGCTGCTACACTTCATTCCCATGCTTTTTGTGGGATGGGCCGATGGCGTGCTCAGTCCAACGGAAGTAGAGTTGATTCGGAAAAAGATTCAGAAATCAGGACTGGATAAAGAAGAACGCGACGTTCTGGATCGTTATCTCGATCCATCTAACCCTCCGAAATATAAAGATATGGAAGCATGGCTTTGCCTCATTCGCAAGGCCGTTGATGGTGAAACTATTGGGCCGCGCAGAGATCTTATCGAGCTTGGTGCCAAAGTGGCCACCATGGGGAATTCCCAATATAAAGCAGACAATGCCACTCTCGAAGCATTGCGTGAAGTGGAAGACGCCCTCGGCGTCATTAGTCATGAAGCTTCGAAACGGCTTACGCAAACCGGGAAGCGGCCGCAAGCGGCAGCGAATACTGAAGAAGAGCCTTCATTTAGTGCATCAGCTATGCAGGCTTTGCTGGATGGCGAGCAGCGCGGTATGAAGGAACATGTCAGACAACTCCTGCGCGATCCTGCTTTTGCCTATCACGATCAGGATGATCGTTATGCCTATCGCGAGAAAGTGCTGGAGTGGTGCAGGATTCTCGCCGAACAGGGAATTGGTGCGCTTTCTTACCCGGAGAATGTTGGCGGGAAGAACGACATGCGTTCGTTTGTGGCCGCTTTCGAGACGCTGGCCTATCACGATCTAAGCCTGGTCATAAAGTTTGGCGTGCAGTTTGGCCTGTTTGGCGGTAGTATTCTCGGCCTTGGCACAGAAAAACATTATCAGAAGTATCTACCCGGCGCGGGAAGTCTGGAACTTCCGGGCTGCTTTGCCATGACCGAATTGGGACATGGTTCAAACGTGCGCGATATCGAAACAACGGCAACCTATGACGTTACCACCGAAGAGTTTGTCATTCATACACCATCTGACAGCGCACATAAACACTACATTGGTAATGCCGCAATGCATGGACGAATGGCAACGGTTTTTGCTCAGCTCATTATTAATGAAGAACAGTACGGCGTTCACGCTTTTGTGGTGCCGCTACGCGACGAATCTGGTAAAACACTGCCGGGCATTCACATTGAGGACTGTGGCCGCAAGGTGGGCTTGAATGGCGTTGATAATGGCAAGATTTGGTTTAATTCAGTTCGTATTCCACGTGAGGATCTACTGAACCGCTTTGCCGAAGTCTCTGCTACCGGAGAATATGATAGTCCTATTCACAGCATTCCGGCAAGGTTTTTCACAATGCTCGGTACGCTGGTTGGTGGTCGGGTTAGTATAACGGCATCTGGTCTTAGCGCTGCAAAATCCGGTCTGGCCATTGCTATTCGCTATGCTTCACGTCGCAGGCAGTTTGGTCCGGCAAACGCGCCGGAAACAACGCTGCTCGACTATCGCACACATCAACGTCGTCTAATGCCGTTGCTTGCCAATGCCTATGCACTGGATTTTGGCTTGAAGCATGTGGTGCAGCGATTTGCCGATCGCAGTGAAGACGATTCTCGTGAGGTTGAAGCACTTGCTGCCGGATTTAAGGCTTATTCCACCTGGAATACGACCAAAACCCTGCAGATATGTCGAGAAGCATGTGGCGGTCAGGGCTATATTTCTGCCAATCGCATTGGCGACCTTAAGGCCGACAGCGATATTTTTACCACATTTGAAGGCGATAATACAGTGCTCATGCAGCTGGTTGCTCGCGGTAGATTAACCGATTTCAAAAAGCAGTTTCATGGAGCTCGCTTCTTTGGCATTCTGAAATACGTGGCAGGACAGGCGGCAACGATGCTCAGTGAAATGAATCCTCTGATTGTTCGCAATACCGATCCCGATCACTTGCGTGATGCCGAATTTCACGTTGATGTGTTCAGGGCAAGGGAGAATGCGCTCATCGCTTCCGCTGCAAAGCGCTTAAAAAAACGCATCGATAAGGGCGTCGACAGCTATGAGGCTTTCATCGACTGTCAGGATCATCTTATTACCCTTGCCGAAGCGTATGTCGAACGCGTTATTCTGGAGCAGTTTCAGCAAGGTGTGGCAAACAGCACGGATGAAACGTTGCGCAATGCGCTTCAGCCATTGCTACAACTATTTGCACTGTCTACCATCGAAAAACATCGCGGTTGGTATTTGGAGGAAGGTTTTATGGAAGGTGCGAAGGCCAAGGCGGTGCGTCGTGAAGTCAATCGGCTTTGCCTGGAAGTGCGAAAGCAGGCGCTGCCGTATGTGCATAGCTTTGCTATTCCAGATACCTGCCTTGCGGCACCGATTGCCGACATTTCGCAGCCATAAGAAAAGACTTTTTTCTACCGAGAACATAGCTTAATTTAGCGAGCTGTGTTTTGAACTTTGAAGTAAAGACGCAAAGCTATTGCGTCACAACCTTGAATCTTGATGTAAAGACGCAATGCATTGCGTCTCAACATTTGCACGTTGAACTACTATCTTATCATGAAAAAAGTATATATCGAAACATATGGTTGTCAGATGAACGTTTACGATACCGAAATCGTAAAAACCGTTCTCTCCGACAATAAATACACGCTGACCGAAAGCGAAGAGGATGCAGACATCGTTCTGCTCAATACCTGTTCCGTTCGCGACAATGCCAATCGCAAGGTGTTTAATCGCATCTCGCGAATAAAACATCAGCGCAAAGATGGTGATGTGCAAATTGGCATTCTGGGCTGCATGGCTACCAACTTTCGCAAGCAGCTGCTCGAAAACCCAAAGTTGCCGATCGACTTTATTGCCGGGCCAGACAGTTACAAGCGCCTGCCTCAGCTTATTGAAGAAATGAACCCGAAGGACACCCGCGGTAACTTCGATGTAACGCTATCTGAGTTCGAGACTTATTCCGATGTTTATCCAACGCATCGCACCGGCATCAATGCCTGGATTGCCGTAATGCGTGGCTGCGATAATTTCTGCACCTTTTGCGTTGTTCCCTATACTCGCGGTCGAGAACGCAGCCGCTCACCTGAGAATATTGTTGAAGAGGTGTACAAGCTGGCTGATGAAGGTTTTCGTCAGGTTACCCTGCTCGGCCAGAACGTAAATTCCTATAAGTTTGAACAGCACGACTTTGCCCATTTACTTGAACAAGTGAGCGCTGTTCCAGGTATTGAACGCATTCGCTTTACTTCGCCGCACCCGAAAGACTTTCCGCGCAATTTGTTAGAGGTAATTGCTTCAAATGATAAGGTGTGTAAACAAATTCATATGCCGCTACAGGCAGGCAATGACCGCGTTCTCGAAATGATGAACCGCACTTATACTCGCAAAGAATACATGTCTCTGGTGGAAGAAATTCGTACGCTATATCCCAATATAGCCTTAAGTACAGATATCATTGTCGGGTTTCCGACTGAAACAGCTGATGAGTTTGACGAGACCTTCGAAGTGATGGATGAAGTAGAATACGATTCTGCCTATATTTTTAAGTATTCCGAGCGTCCACAAACCATTGCCAAGCGCAAGTTTCCTGACGATGTGTCGGAAGAGGAAAAGACGCGTAGAATTGTTAAGCTAAATGAGCTTCAAAAACGCAAGTCCTACCAAAAGAATCTTGCGCATATTGGCGAAGTTCATGAGGTGCTCTTAGAGAAGGAATCCACTAAAAAATCTGATCAGGAATTTCAGGGAAGAAACGACGCAAACAAGATCGTCATCTTTCCGCGCGGCGGATATTTAAGCGGACAATTTCTTAATGTAAAGATCACAGATGCATCGCCACATGTCTTGCGTGGCCACGTTCTGGAAGTTCTTGGTAAATAAGCACGCTTGTTTTTTCCTAAAGCACCCACAAATTGCCCTTTGTCACGTCAACTTAACTTCTGACAACATATAATCTTATGAATCCGAAAGTTAAGTTCTCTCAGTGTTTTATATAACGATCTTTGGGGCAACTTTTGCCTTACCGAAACGTATTGCATATCTGTTTGCTTATTGCTCTCTCGGGATGGGGAGATTCACAGCTATTTTGCCAGGACTTCAAGGATGAACAGTTGCGATATCCGCGTGTTCGTGAAGCCTATCGTTCTAAGGAAAAGATTGTAAAACAGCGTTTCAGTGTCAGGAATATCGCATATCCGCCCAAACAGCTTTTTATCCGTATTCTCAAATCGACTTCTCAACTAGAGGTCTGGGCAAAATCTGTAGACAGCCTGTCATTTCAGCTGGTTCACAGCTATGATATTTGCAGCTTCTCAGGGGATGTAGGGCCAAAACGTGCACAGGGTGATCTGCAACTGCCGGAAGGATTTTATACGATTGATCGCTTTAATCCGGTAAGTAACTTCTATTTGTCTCTTGGAATTAACTATCCGAATCGATCGGACAAAGCATTAACCAGCGCAGCAAAACCGGGTGGAGATATTTTTATCCATGGAGATTGCGTTAGTATTGGCTGTGCGGCAATGAGAGACTCAAGTATTAAAGAAATATACGTAATGGCTGTAGAAGCACGAAACTATAGCAAGTCAATTAGCGTGCATATTTTTCCCACAAAATTGAGCGGCAGCGGTTATTCAGCGCTTATTGAGCAATATCCGCAGCATCAAACGTTTTGGGAAAGTATGCAGTTTGGCTACAATTATTTTGAAAAGAATAAAGAATTACCTGAAGTGTGCATCTCACAGGCTGGTTGGTATATCAATTGCACTAAATAAGCCTGACTATTCGTATTATCACCGCATGCAGTAAAATTTAGGATTGGAGTCCTTTGTGATCAACGTTGGAGCGTCGCTGCGAACTATGCTGTTCTTCTTCGTAATACTTCTCCTTTTTAGCAATGAAAGTTTGTTTGCTCAAAGTCAATTATCAGAAGCCGCAACTAAGCAATGGCAGCAGGCGAATACTGCCTTGAGGCAGAATGAGCTTGATAAAGCATTGCGTTTATATCGGTCGGTATTACATACTGCCGAGTCGTCCCAAAATATTTCAGCCAGCGTTCGTGCCTATGAAGCTATTGCGCTCGTTCATAAAAAACGCAGCGAATACGATCTTGCCAGAGAGTATTGCCGTCGATCCATTCAAACCGGTTCACCTTCATTTCGTGCCTACGCGATATTTGCACAAACATCCTATGAAGATGGTAAATCGTATGATGAAGCACTGAAGTTCTGTCAGGAAGGTAGAAAACTCTTCCCGCATCAGGAATACTTGATCTCTTATTGCGATCTGATCGAGAATGTCTGGCGTAAGAAGGTCGATAATGCTACAATTTCCTCTGAAAATGGCTATCAGCTTACCCGCATGGAGCGTGAGGTGATCCGCGAGTTGAATTATGCCAGAACCCGACCGGCGGAATACGCAAAACATCTGATTCAACTTCGGGAATTTTATTCAGGAGTGCTGTTAAAACAACCCAATAAGATTCCGGTGCGAACTAACGAAGGTGTTGCAGCAGTTGACGAAGCGATTCAATATCTACAGCGGGTTGCTCCGGTTAGTGGCTTAAAGTCATCTATCGGAATGTCGCTTGCAGCGAGGGATCATGTTGTCGACCAACAAAAGTCCGGGCAAACCGGACATACCGGTGGAGATGAAAGCGAGCCGTTTGAACGCCTGGAGCGATATGGTGTGTGGGACGGGATCTCCGGCGAAAACATTGCCTATGGTGATGAGTCTGCACGTATGATCGTGATGCAGCTGATTATCGATGATGGTGTTCCGAGCAGGGGACATAGGGAAAATATCTATAACCCTGAGTTTCGCATCGCCGGAACAGCGATTGGGACGCATCCGGTTTACCGCACGATGTGTGTGATAACCTTTGCGCGAAAGTTCAAAGAAGGCACCCGTTAGCGCGAATTGCATTCCGTTTGACCCCGTCTGATGAATTGTCTATATTCCCTAATTGGATGACAAGCTGCTTATGAGTTGCTTGTCGTTCACATTCCCATCTTTCAATTGCCGTAAAGCGTTATAGTTGTTAAGGAGACTTGTATGAGCACCAGTCAAATCCCAATTCAGCACATTCTATTTAAGAACGGCCATTCAGCACATTCGGTTTTACACAATGACTCTACTTCCATTAAAAATATTGTCCGATCCCTAAAACTACCTGATTTCGAGGGAGTTATTGTCATTGTCGGTGGAACCCAGGAATCCGAAGACGCTGAAAAGAACTCTCGGATCGAGCAGCTGTTTAATCGTGGTATCCTGCAGGCAGCGCTTAATACCAATGCTTTGCTGATTGACGGTGGTACCGATTACGGCGTGATGAAAAAACTTGGTCAAGCGGTTGCCGATCGCAGTGAGAGGCCTGTCATTCTCGGGATTGCTCCAAGAGGCAAAATAAATCTTCCTGGAGAAAATGTGGAGGGGAACCACTCGCTCGAGCCGAACCACTCACACTTTGTATTCGCAGATTCTGCTAAGTGGGATGATAGCACCTCACTCATGTTTCGCCTGGCAGAGCAATTGAGTAACGATAAGCCTGTTATGGCGGTTCTGGTTAATGGTGGCAAGACTTCGAAAGATTGTATTGTACAGGCTACGCGGCGCGGCTGGCGAACGCTGGTGCTAAAAGGAAGCGAGCGGCTGGCGGATCAAATTGCTGCAACCAATGAGTTCTTTGCTGCCCTTAAGCAAGATGAAAAAGCCGTGGAAGGTGAAGAGACTACCACAAATAAGCCGTCCGGGAATTTGTATTGGACGGATGACAAAAAGCCCGTGATTGCCGCTGGAGGCAATGCCGCCGGACAGACGCTGCTGGTTTCCAATGATGGATTTATTGCCGATCCGCAGCTCGCTGAAATAGTAATTGATGGCAACCTCGATGTTATCGATTTAAATGAAGGCCTTGAGCCGACTATCGAAAAACTCAGCTCAAAGGTTACGGAAAACTTGCTGAGTGACAACTTTCTGGAGAGCGCCTGGCAGCGATTTACACTTTATGACCACAATGCCAATCTACATCGTGATCGATTTCGCAAGGTGGAGAATTGGGTGCTTTTCTTAAGCGTCTTGTCTACGCTGTTAGCGGTATTTAAGGTTGTGCTCGAAAATCAACTGTTGCTGCATCAACTTCGTGATTTGGAGCGCCCGTCATGGCTTTTTAGCAGCTTTCCGGGGTTTGTTGACCTGGCTGGTGATATTAATTCGCTGTACCTACATTGGAGCATAGTGCTGGTTCCAATTGTTCTTACTGCACTACTAGCCGGCGCAAATCGCTTTAAGTTCGGTAAAAAATGGATTAACCTGCGAGCTAATGCCGAATCGATTAAGAGCGAGATCTTTCGTTATCGCTGCCTTTCCGGTCCGTATGGCTGGAAGCCCGAAGAGGGGATTTCGCGCCAGTCACAATTAGCACATCAGCTGAAAGTGATTACGCGACAAACGATGTTGACAGAAGTTAACCAGGCAGCCCTGTTGCCATACAGCGATGTTGGCGATCTGCTTGCAAAAGATATTCTGGCTCAAGATACCGGTGAAAATAATGATCGCCTGTTTTGGAAGCATAGCAGCGATGATTTATTCAGCCTGCTTACACCACAGCAATACATTGACTGGCGTGTTAAAGAACAGAAAGGCTTCTTCGTCTCTAAATCGAACAAGCTTGCAGTGAAGCTGGGACGTCTTCAATGGTCGATATTTATCCTTGCCGGTTTTGGAACGCTGTTGGCTGCCTTTGGTTTCGAAATTTGGATTGCCGTTACAACTGCGATTGCCGTCGCAATTGGTACCAAACTACAATTCGATCAGGTTGAGGAAACGCTTATGATTTATAATCAAGCATCCACCGATCTGGAGAATGTTATTGAGTGGTGGGAGGCGTTAAGTCCGCTTCAGCGCAAACAGCGACGCTTCTTTAATAAGATGGTCGAAACGACCGAACAGGTTCTTGAAGGTGAGACCAAAGGTTGGTCGCAAAACATGACAGATGCTCTGGCCAAGTTGCGCGATACGCAGCGCGAAGACGGCTTTATGGGAAGTCTCGAAGCGGCTGTCGAGAATTATAAGGATGATCGAGCACGTGGGAACCTCATTCATCAAATGGCCAATCTGATTAAAACCATTCCGGATCATGAAAAAAAGGCGCAGCTCGCCGAGGCAATGAAAGAAGTGCTCAACGCGGCTGTTGAGGATCCGGTGCCCGATCCACTGGAGGAATAACATGCCATGGATTAAAGTGTTTCGCCCGAACGAAACCAAAGGATTGCTGAAGAAACTTTATGATGATGCCATTAAACGCGCTGGTCGTATCTGGGGAATTGTTGGTATTATGAGCCAAAATCCACGCGCAATGAAGACATCAATGGATTTTTACGCTGCCATTATGTTTGGTTCTTCACCGCTAAGTCGCGGACAACGTGAAATGCTGGCGGTGGTCGTATCTTCACACAACCACTGTGTGTATTGAATCCGCGCTCATGCCCACGACCTCCGTGCCGAGGTCGCCGATTTCGAAATTACCGATAATACCGCTGCAGATGAATTCGTTCATCAAATTGCAAAAGACTGGCGCGGGGCCGCTTTGTCTGCTGAGAATGTCGCGCTCTGTGAATTTGCGATGAAGCTAACCGTTAATCCGCAGCAGATGTTATCAGACGATCTTGATCATTTACGGACTTTTGGCTTTGATGACCGCGCTATTCATGATGCAACTCAAATCGTTAGCTACTTCAATTACATTAATCGCATTGCTGATGCACTTGGCGTAGAGCCGGAAGAATTTATTCGTCCGTGGGAGAACTCTCCTAAACCTGTCTAGGGCATATTTGCGATAGCTGAAGAAAGCAAAACAGACGTGACGCCCGGTCTCGACCGGGTTTTCTCGTTGTGCTATTAGCGACAGCTTACTGCCGCTCGATTCCCAATCATTATCCAATAAATCTGTTTCAAAAAAAGTGCGACCTTTCGTAAGTTGTGCCATTACTAAATGCAGCTCATGAGGCCCCATTGGAACAACGTGAAAAAATCTTTTTAGTACTGGCAGGAATTTTTATTACCTCGCTGGTTATGGCGAACCTTGTCGGGATTACAAAAATATTTTACTTCTTCGGAATTGGCATCCCGGTTGGAATCATACCCTATCCTGTAACCTTTCTTGCAACAGACCTGATCTCCGAGCTCTATGGAAAGAAGCGAGCCAGCTTCGTCGTTTGGGTTGGTTTTAGTATGAACGTGTTTATGCTGCTGATAATGACGATCGGCTACTACGCCGCACCGGATATGGATTGGTTTAATGCGATTGCGGCCGGTTCAGAGCCAGGAAAAGAATTTACTTTCGACTATATTTATGGCTATATGATTCGCGGCACGATTGCTTCGATGATTGCCTATTTGGTTGCGCAGTTCGCAGATGTCAATCTTTTTCACTTCTGGAAGCGAGTTACCAAGGGACGCCATCTCTGGCTACGCAATAATGCCTCGACGCTGCTATCGCAAATCGTAGACACCGTCGCTGTTATGATGATCACCTTCGTTGGTGTTCTGCCCATGAATCAAATTCTCGACCTGATACTCTACGGCTATCTCTTTAAAGTCTGCGCTGCGTTATTCGATACGCCATTCTTTTATCTTGGCGTGCGCTATTTAAAAGATAAGGTTACGGAAATAGAGTAGGGGAGTCTTGTAACATCTACTAATTTGCTTCATCCAATCTGTAATGGACGAACAAAAATACTATGGAGATGTTATGACGACCTTTTTTCCCAAAGACCGAATTCTTGCAGGCTATACCTACGACCAATTCCTCACAACGTTTGAAAATTCGATTTCCACTGCAAATCCTACCGAGGATGAGCTTGCGGATCACGAAATGCTTAAGCTTAATCTGCATCGAAGCAAGCGCGTTGCCAAAACGGCAAAGATTTCACCTGAACTTCAGTCACTAATCGAACACATTACGGAGCCACAACTTTGGATGGTTCTCACTGAAGATTGGTGTGGAGATTCTGCTCAGACACTGCCGCAAATCGCCCGCATTGCTGAAATGAATCCACTGATAACGCTACGCATACTGCCTCGCGATGAGAATCTGGATATCATGGATCGCTATCTTACCAATGGCGGACGTGCTATTCCCAAACTCGTTGCATTCAGCGAAGATGGTGTTGAGTTATTTACCTGGGGACCGCGTCCGGAAGAAGCCAGAAAGCTGGTAAAAAAGAACATTTCTGCCGAAACACCTAAAGATGAGTGGCAAAAAGAGCTTCACCTCTGGTATGCCCGAAATCGCGGTATTGAAGTAGATAGAGAATTTGTTGAGGTGCTTGAGAGTGAAAAAGCGAGCATCTAGAATAAATCCCTTGACTTTTTACCTACTAGTTGGTAGATTTTTCCTATGACACCAAAGGAAAAAACGAAAAAGCGGATATTAAAAACCGCCGGTAAAATGCTGCTTGCCAACGGCTACAATGGATTTAGCTATGGCGATATTGCTCAGGAGGTGGGCATACGCAAGGCGAGCATCCATTACCATTTTCCGTCCAAGGCTGAACTGGGTGCTGCTATCGTAGAAAATTACACGAAGTGGATGCACCGCTGGGTAGCCGAAACAGATGCTTCCAGCAAAACGAGTATGGAACGACTGGAGGCTTTTTTTCTGCTTTATCGCAATTTTTTTGGTGTCGGCGAGAAGATTTGTATGAATGGTGTTCTTAGTGCGGATTTAAATGGACTTCCCGAAGAGATGAAGCAGGCGTTTAAGAGGTTGCTTCATTTTGAGCATGAGTGGATGAAACAGGTGATTTTGGAGGGGCAGAAGAGTGGAGAGTTTCACTCGAAGCAATCTGCCGGCCGACTGGCTTTACTTGTTGGTGCTGCTCTGCAAGGATCTATTCAAATTGCGCGAGCGAATGACAATATGGATTTGCTGGACATTGCCATTGAACAAATGAAATTCTTGTTACAGCCCTAATTTTTTTTGCAAAAACATCTACCTTCTAGTAGGTAAGGAGTTGCTCGGTGGCAAAGAAGAAAAAAACACCTCTGATTTTTAGTTCTCTACGCGCCTTTTTTGGCGCGCTAAGTAAGGTCTCCCCAAAGCTGGCCCTCGAATTTGCCTTTCACTTATTTTTTCGACCTCGCGGTCGTTTAAAACAGGTAGTCATGCCCGATGTAGAAACAAGCCTCTTTTACATTGATGTCAATGGCAAGCGCGTTTCTGTGCAAAGCTGGGGGAGTGGACCCCTGGTTATTCTTGTACATGGCTGGGAAGGTCGTGGAATGCAATGGCACAAGTTTATTCCGGCATTAGCAAGCGCCGGTTACCGGGCAGTAACGTTCGATGCGCCTGCGCACGGGGCGTCTACCGGAAAAAGCACGAATCTTCTCGAGTTCTCTGCAACCATTCGCGCAATTCGCGATGTGCTCGGCGAGCCTTATGCCGTAGTCGGTCACTCTATGGGAGGAGCCGCAATGGGTATAGCCTTCGATGAAGGCCTGTCCGGTAAAAAGGCGGTTGCTATCTCAGCTCCGGCAAAGCTGGACTTTGCAATAGAACAGTTTTCCAAAATGATCAACCTCTCCGGATCTGTAAGAAACCGTATGCGCGACCGTATTTCAAAACACTTAAAACGCGCTGTTGAGACGCTTAATTTTGATGGGATTTCTGAACGGTTAACAATGCCCGCACTTATCATTCACGATAAGTATGATCGAATTGTGCCTGTTGAAAATGGCTACTCCATTCATCGCGCCTGGAACGGTTCGCGTCTGGCTGAGACGAGTGGGCTTGGTCATGTTCGAATACTGGAAGATGATTCCGTGATCCAAAAGGTTGTCAGCTTTATTGATACCGAACCTGTTTAGAACCACCTCCATAAGTACAGTGGGTGGGGCCTCCCAGAAAGGTTCCGCCCACTGGCTTTTCTGATCAATCCTTTTGACATCATCCTCAACGTTGTTTATCTTTCGCGCCGATCAACTATGTAAAGGCCCATATGCAGCAGCCCAAACCGCAACGAATTGAACTTCCAACCGTGTTTGGTATGAAAACCGTTAACTCATGGCTTTTGCCGGGAACTGAACCGGTTCTTGTCGATTGCGGTGAGAATAGTCATGCCTCGATGACCGCCATTGAGAAGGGGTTAGGCGGTCATGGTATGAAAGTTGAAGACATTTCCCATCTTCTGATTACCCACGCTCATGTCGACCATATTGGAATGGCCGGCAGGCTGGCCAAGCGCAGTGGTGCGACAGTACATGTCTCAAGCATATTGCTTGATTGGGCGCTAAGACCACAAACGATGTGGAAAAAACGTGCTGATGCCTATGTCGATGCGCTGGAAACCTATGCTCCCGATGAAGCGGATTCTTACCAGAAAGTCTTTCGAAACATGTTAGACATTTTTGCTGCGAGCTGGTCGATGATTGATTCGGATCAGGTGAGCGTTTTTGAACCTGCTGCCCCCCTTGCGATTGGTGGTTTCGATTGGGATGTGATACCTGCACCCGGGCACTGTGGCAATCAAACCGTGTTTTATCATTCCGCCAGTAAAACGATGTTGTCAGCCGATATGCTTCTTAAAGTTACGCCCACTCCGGTTATTGGGGAGTCTACCTCTGATAGCTCTAAGCCGGTGATAATGGAGATGCTGGAAAGCTATGAGTTCTTTTCCGCTATGGATATTGATCACACGTTCCCGGGTCACTATCAAGCTTTCGGAAATCCACAAAAGTATATTTCCGAACAGGTTCAGCGGATTCATGGCCGCAAAGAAGCCTGTTTCGAACGTATCAAATCCGCAAAGCCCACCTTCATTGAACTGCTAAACAGCATGTATGAGAATCGTGTTTCACCTCCTGCTTTTTCAATGCTCATTGGGTACGTCCAGCTGCTGGAGCGCGAGCAGCGAATACAAGCAGTGCGCAGAGGCGCTCGTTTTCAGCTTGAGCCGTGCTAATCCCGCAAAACGTCCAAAAAACGCTTTTTTTGTGCAAAAATTGCTTGGAATTTGGAACCTTATCTTCCCATATTTGTAAGCACATAAGCGTCCTGATACTTTAGTGGACGCTTTACCCGAGGATAAGAATGCTAGGATATAGATTTAGCGATTTCCAGCCGCAAAAAGATGGTAAATCGCAATTTGATAAGCTGCTGGATTTGTTTATGCAAATCCTTACGCATACCTCCGGGGATGTCTCTGAGGCTCTTCACTGGCTGAATCTGCTGGACAATAAATATGACATGACCAGCGATGGTTATGGTATGGGCGATTTTATTCAGGATCTAAAGGATCGCGGATATATAAAAGATGACGAAGAGCAGGGGCCGGGCAACTATCAAATAACGGCCAAGAGCGAACAAACGATTCGCAAACGCTCTCTTGAAGAAATATTTGGCAAGCTGAAGCGTTCTCGTCCCGGACAGCATCGTACACCTTTTGCCGGAATGGGAGATGAGCGTACTACCGACCGTCGCGACTTCCAGTTTGGCGATTCCATTGAACAGATAGACATGACGGATTCACTGCGCAATGCGCAAGTTCGCCACGGAATCAACGACTTCCGCCTGACTGAAGGAGATCTTGAGGTCGTTGAAAACGAGTATAAGGCGCAAACCTCTACTGTTTTAATGATCGATATTTCACACTCCATGATTCTATATGGTGAAGACCGGATTACGCCTGCCAAGAAAACGGCAATGGCGCTGGCTGAATTGATTACCACGCGCTATCCCAAAGACACTCTCGATATTATCGTCTTTGGCAATGAAGCCTGGCAAATTGAGATTCGCGATTTACCTTATTTGCAGGTGGGGCCGTATCATACCAATACCGTTGCCGGCCTTGAGTTGGCAATGGATATTCTGCGCCGACGCAAAAACGCCAACAAACAAATCTTTATGCTCACCGATGGCAAGCCTACCTGTTTGAAAGAGGGTCTGAATTATTATAAAAACAGTTTTGGCCTCGATCGAAAAATTGTCAATAGAACCCTTCGTCTGGCAATGCAGTGTCGAAGACTGGATATTATCATTACAACATTTATGATTGCCCGCGACCCCTATTTACAGAAGTTCGTGCAGGAGTTTACGCGCGTAAATAATGGTCGGGCCTTTTATAGCGGTCTAAAGGGGTTGGGCGAGTTCATTTTCGAAGACTATGTGCGTAATCGCCGCCGCCGTGTCCGCTAATACATCATCCCAAAGCAACCCAAATTACCTGAACATGTTCGGAGAACAACTTAGATGATCGATACAAATATAAAAACGCTTGGCCAATTGAAAGCCAGTGGCTATCAATCAAGGCCCATCAAGCAGGAACTGCGAGACAATTTAATCACCAGGATGAGATCCGGTGAGCAGCTCTTTAGCGGTATCCTTGGCTATGAAAAAACGGTTATTCCCGATGTGCAGCGTGCATTGTTGTCTCGGCATAACATGATATTGCTAGGTTTGCGAGGACAGGCCAAAACGCGTATTGCGCGCCTGATGACGCAGCTGCTGGATGAATATGTGCCGTTTATTGCGGGTTCGGATTTGTTGGATGACCCGTTGGCGCCACTGTCTCGCTTCGCAAAGGATCTGATTGCTGAAAAAGGAGATGATACGCCAATCGCCTGGCTTCATCGCGACGAACGTTATTCCGAGAAGCTTGCTACGCCGGATGTTTCGGTTGCCGATCTAATTGGAGATAGTGATCCGATTAAGGCTGCGAATCTCAGATTGCCTTATTCCGATGAACGTGTAATTCATTTTGGACTGATTCCGCGATCGAATCGCTGCATTTTCGTAATAAACGAACTACCGGATCTTCAGGCACGTATTCAGGTTGCGCTGTTTAACATTCTACAGGAAGGCGACATTCAAATTCGTGGATTTAATCTGCGTATCCCGCTGGATATTCAATTTGTTTTTACCGCGAACCCGGAAGACTATACCAATCGCGGTTCCATTGTAACGCCGTTGAAAGATCGTATAGAAAGCCAGATATTGACGCACTACCCAAAAACTCTGGAGACCTCCAGACAGATTACAAAGCAAGAATCGAATCTACTTGACGATCAAAAGGAACGAGTCATTATTAATGATGTTGCTCAGGACCTGATTGAGCAGATTGCGTTTGAGGCTCGTGATAGTGAGTATGTCGATTTTCGCAGTGGTGTTTCAGCCCGTCTGACAATTTCTGCATTTGAGAATCTTATCAGCTCTGCTGAGCGGCGCAGTTTGCTGATGGGTGAAAAGACTACCAGCGTGCGCATCTCAGATTTTTGGGGTGTTATTCCGGCAATCACCGGAAAGATTGAACTGGTATACGAGGGAGAGCAGGAAGGACCTGCGCAGGTTGCGCAAATTCTTATCGGAAAAGCCATTCGCAGCATGTTCCCGCAGTATTTTCCCGATCCGGAAAAGTTCAAAAAAGAAACGGAGTCCAACCCGTATCAAAAAATCGTCGACTGGTTCGGCAGCGGCAAAACTATTGATCTGTTGAATGATATCTCGGAAGCAGACTATCGCAAAGCTCTGCTGTTTGTGCCGGGCCTTCCAGATCTGGTGAAGCGATATCATCCTGAATTGCCTGAATCGGCAAGCCTTTTTATGATGGAGTTTGCACTTCATGGTCTGGCTGAATACTCCTTCCTGACAAAGCATCGATTGGAAGATGGACTTCAGTTCCGCGACTTACTGGGAAGTATGTTCGACGGCGGTGATGAACAGTCTCCCGGCGATACGCTCTCCGATACGGATTTCTACGGTTAGGCTGCAGATGTCTGTAATCCCATTGATCGTCGAACATGAACCCAATGCGACCATTTTCAAACTAAATCGCCCCGAAGTACATAATGCGATTAACGATGAGTTGATGTCGGCCCTGGAGGATGCTCTGAATGCTCTGGATGCTGAGAAAAATGAAAAGCCGTTGATTCTTACTCATGCCGGCAGCAAAACCTTCTGTGCTGGCGGAGATTTAAGCTATTTTGCCAGGCTGCACACCGCGGAGGCATGCGAACGTATGTCTTTGCGCATGCAGAAAGTGTTGGATCGGTTGGAGAACAGCTCTCGCTGGGTTGTTGCTGCTCTTGATGGTCAGGCACTCGGCGGTGGTTGTGAGGTGATTTCGGCTTGTCACTACCGAATCGCGGCGACTCACGCTAAGTTTTCGTTCCGTCAGGCGCCAAACGGAATTATTACCGGCTGGGGTGGAGGTCGTAGAATTTTGACGCTGTTAGGGCGTTCAAAAGCGCTTCGTCTTTTTCTTACCGGTGAAACGTTAAGTGCTGAGCAAGCTTTGAAGTTTGGTCTTGTCGATGAGATCTGTCCACCAGGTGAGGTGCTACAGCGTGCGCGCCAACTTTGTGAGCAGGTAAGGCTAAACGATGGGGCGGCAGTAAAGGGCTTTCTCGATCTTGCTGCAGCGTATCGACTGGCTCACCAGACCGTTGCGGAGGTTGAAACAGATATTTTTGTTCGTCTTTGGACTGGCGAAACATTTCAGAAAATCGTTGAACGATTTAGAATAGGAAACAAATCGGCCACCTAAGTCGTTGAGAATTAAATCTATAAGTTGATATTCATTCGATTTCGTCATGAATAATTTCGTAGTATCAGCTAAATTAGCGGGATCGACCATTATTCGCCGGAGCTTATACTGACTGTGAACCTACGCAAAAAACTTTTTCATATTCTTCAGTTTATTCCCGTACAGCGTAATTTTTGGGTGCTTGCCGGAATTATGGGGCTGGCCATTTATTGGCTGAACCACTATTCGGGATTGCCCGGAGACAATGCACGCATTCGTTTATTGATAGGTATTGTTACTTTAGTGTTCTGCGGCTCTGTCTTGTTGTTTAGTATTGCGACTCTCTTTCCAAACTATGGCCTGTTTTGGCTTAAAAAGGGTATTCTTTCCAACGATGAATCGGAGTCGAAACTTACCCGTATCCATTTTCCCTCTCAGAAAGTTCAGTCCGGTATGGTGCCGGTTACCGTTGAGGCAACGCGCGTTGCGCGGCCGCTTTTGGGCAATGTGTTGGCTCGAATTCTTTTTGAGGATATCGGCGTTGGTGAACCTTTACAGTTAGCCGAAAAATTTCGCGGTGCCGATGGCATAAAGGGGCGACGAGCAACCCGGAAAATGCGACTTCCTAATATTCGAGAATATCATATAAAAGGAGTTCTGCTGCATTTTGAAGACTTCTTTCGCTTATTCTCATTGCCATATTATGAAGCAGCCAATAGCCAGGTTATTACCGAACCGGCAACCCTGGAAAGTGCCAGTATCAGTATTTCCACAGAAAAAGCCGATGAAGCCATTTTAAAGGTTCACCAGCATAAGAAGGCGCGCGGCGAGCTGTTTGACTATAAAAAATATGCTCCGGGTGATGACATTAGACGCATACTGTGGAAGAATTATGCGCGTACGCGTGAATTGACAGTGCGAATTCCCGATCGGAATTTACCCTTCGTTTCGCACATCAATTTATTGGTTAGCTTTTATGACGGAAGTGGCTCGCAAGATATAGAGCTAAAAAATTATCTGCTGGATATGTATAAGGAAAAGATTCGGCAAATTGCGGATTCAATTCTCGATCAGGAATTTACGGTGCAGCTTTTTACTGATCAGTCCTCAGGGCATCCGTTAACCGAATACAATGCTATATTGCGCGGTGTTAGTGCATCCTCCTGGCAAGCAGGCATTCCGCCACGTGAGTTTTTGCGATCGAATTCTCATCGTTTACGAGGAGCCGCAAATATTCTCGTCCTGTCTTCTCTTTGTCCGGTCTCAGAGTATGATGAACTCGGCAGCGCACAGCGCGACTATAACCTTTGCTACTTCGACATGGTGCGTCCATTGAATGAAAGAACCGGTCCTCCACTTTGGAAGAAGCTTTTTATGGTAGATATCTATGAGCCCTTTGAGCAGGCACGCCGAACGCTACAAGCCCGACGTGTGCAAAATTATATTGCGGAAAATGGCGATGAGATCGCCAAACGTCTAGAAAAAACGCGAGCGATTACCGTATGAAAAAAATATATTTCAGTGAAGTGCTGATCAAGGGCATTTTTAAGATTGTTCCGACAGTGGCGATCATTTTTTATTTGTGGTCACTATCGACATTCTCAACCTCCGAGTTTCATACCAATCTCCAGATGAATCTTATTATGCTGGCAAGCGGTATGACGATTGCTTATTTCGTTTATAGCTACCGCCTGCGTTTTTCGCTTAGCTTTGCGCTGTTGGCGGGAATACTCTATGCGATATACCTTTCACTCGCTGATGGTAGTGGGGGAGAGTTCGATTCTTTTTATCAATCTGTTGCCTTCTCTGTTTATGCCGTGGTATTTTTACTTGCCTGGATAGCGGGCTACGGCTTTGCGAGACACGATTACTTTCCGTGGATTATCTCGGTCGGCGTCTTCGTCTATGCAGCCGGATTGCTGGTGACGAACTTTATTAGCCTCGAAGCACTGGTAGATACCAGAGTAATTCGTCTGTTGGCCGGTCAACATCTTGCTGAAAGTCCTACGCTGTATCGCATATTTGCTTTTTTACTCAGCCTTTTCCTTCCGGTATTATTTTACTGTATTTATCTGATTTTCGTAAATGATGTGCTTCGCAAGGTATCCCTTAGCGATAAACAGACGGTTCTTACATTGTTGCGAAAGAGCGTTTCCGTAGCTGGTGTGCTGGCGATTATATTGCTGACGTTGATTATGGCAGTGCGCTATCTCGGTTTACCAAACTGGCTTTACGAAACGGTTAATCAGGCTCAGGTTAGCTCATCATCCTTTCTGAAAAAAACCTATAATGAGGGCACCAATCAACCTGAATTCGATTTGAATGATTATGCACAGCTGCTCCCCGAAGTGGAGCTGTCGGACGAGACGGTTTTTTGTACCTATATAGACAACTTTCTGCCGACTGAAACGGGTGAAAACGTTCCGCTGCCGCTGCATTTTCGCCGATTTGTGTTAAATAGATTCGAGCCGGCAAGTGAAAAGTTTGTCCTTGATCCATATCCGCCATCCGCTATTCCAAACGATTTATTCTCGCCTTCGACGAAGGATGTGCCTATTGGTTTTTCAATTGAAGACCCAATAATCGAGAAAGAGACAAAAGCATACGATAATCGCAAAAACGTCGCCTCAACTGTTTATGTGCAGGCGCTGAATCCCGATGCTTATCTGGCACCAAATACCGGTTATTCCTATCAGCGGCTGCCCGTTCCACCGGAAGACAAAGAGACCTTTCATACCGTCTATCAATGTTCGTCTCTGGTGTCTATTTGGAATCTGCCTCCTTTTGTTTACAGCTCAACTCAGCCAGATCTGGTTGATTATCGTGAACTGCGCGCAAAAGAGCTGAGAAAGAACCGTGGATATGAGAAGATTGATTCCACGTTTATGCAATACTATACACAGTACGACACCACGGATTCGTTGATACGAATGTTGTCTAATAATCTTACTGAAGGAATTAGCAATCCATACGAAAAGGTCGATGCGATCGTCAATTATATGACCGGCGATGAAGAAGATGGCGAACCGAGATTTACTTACACGTTAAAGCCCGGTTCACCCGAAGATGTGAATCAATCTTTGATGCACTATTTCCTTTTTGACAACAAACAGGGTTACTGCACTTATTTTGCCGGTGCGACAACACTGCTTCTGAGAGCTGCAGGAATCCCATGTCGCATGGTTGTAGGCTATGCTATATTCGACCGTAGTAATAAAAATACCGGGTGGTACTGGGTCTATGCCGATCAGGGACATGCCTGGCTGGAAGTCTATTTCCCCGAGCATGGCTGGATTGATTTCGATACAACACCCAGCGATGATACCGAGCCGAACCGTCCGCCCAAGCCCGATGCAACACCACCGGAATATGCTCGCGAACCGTTTCTGGCACTACTTGGCCAGGTTACCGGCTATACGGCAGACTCAACGGCACTGCTGGTAAAGCCATACACCATGCGTTACAAAAGTAAAGCATACGAAATAACCGAAGATGAAACTGAAGTAGTTTCAATTCGCCCTAATGGCGGTGTGGTTACTGTCGACGGTGAAAAGCGCAAGATTGGTGATTTCAAGATTGGCGCCAAAACGGTGGTTTCTGCTTATTCGTTCGATTATGATCTGGAAAAGGTCAGAAGATATCGTGGCAGACAATCATTTATGAGCTTCTATAAAAAGTATTTCCCAAAAGAAGTATCCGTTGACGAAGCGATTATTGTCTACGAGGATGAAACGGATAATACCGGACAGGTATTTGCCGTGAACGGCTTCTTACAAAGCGTTGATGTCGACTCTGGCTATCTTACGGTGCTGCCACAAACGATTACCTATCGCGAAAAGAGCTATCCAATTGAACCGCGAAAAGCACGGCCAATTGTGCTAAAACCGGAAGAAGCGGTTATTTATAGCGATAATAAAAAGGTCGCGCTTAACCAGATTGTCATAAGCGACTCAATGCGTATTACTGCCGAGTCGAGTTCGTCCCAACTGCACGAAATAAAGCCATTTTTAGCAACTGAGCCGTTTCGCGTGTGGTTCCGGAATTCTTTCCCGGAGATCATCCCGATAGATAAGGCGAGTCTTGAACTTCCAGCCGTTCCTATCGCACAACGAATTGGTTGGGGACTTCTATTCACTGCTCTTGCTGTGGTAGTTGGTCTGCTGCTCTTGGCAACGCTGCTCTATCTATATCTTACCGCTCGTAGTCGTGCTGCGAATGCCAGCCAGAAGCCCTATTGGGTTTATCAGTACGCCATGATGGTGTTGAATCAGCTAGGATTTACGCGATCTCGACAAACACCAATGGAATATGCTGAAACGGCTGTTGATCCCGCTTTAAGCACCGAGTTCAGACAGTTTATGAGCTTATATCAAAAGTCGAAATATGCCCCTCAGGGCCTTGCTCCGGCAGAGGAAGAATTTCTTGCCGAGTTCAAGGAGCAGTTTTCAGGCAAACTGTTTAAGGCTATTCCGAAGAAGAAAGTTCTGCTCGATTTTCTGGATTTCCGTCGAGCACTACGCTATTTGTTTGCAAGAAATTAGATTACCATATATTGATTCTGATTAGCTAAGAAGGAACCTGTTATGACTGAAGCTGAAAACACCGCGCCAGCAGAGCTGAGTAGCGAATTCACTGAGAAAATAAGTGCACTTTCCGCAAGTATCGGCAAAATTATTCGCGGAAAAGACAATGAAATAGCCAAAGTGATTACCTGTATGATCGCCGGCGGTCACATGCTGATGGAAGACCTGCCCGGCTTGGGAAAAACATCGATGGCCAAAGCCTTGGCTTATTCTATAGCCGGAGAGCATTCTGGTGATAAAGGCGACGATAAAAGCGTTGCTTTTAAGCGAATTCAGTTTACGCCAGATCTGCTGCCGATGGATTTGATCGGCACGTATATTTTTGATGACAAGAATAAGGACTTCATTTTTAAGCAGGGTCCTATATTCGCAAATATCGTTTTGGCTGATGAAATAAATCGGGCCTCGCCGAAAGTTCAGTCTGCACTTCTCGAATGTATGGCTGAAAGTCAGGTCACGGTTGCAGAGCAAACGTATCCGTTGGATGATTTTTTCTTTGTTATCGGAACTCAGAATCCAATTGAATTCGAAGGCACCTATCCATTGCCGGCTGCTCAGCTTGACAGATTCTATATGAAGATCGATTTTGGCTATGCTTCGGAAGATAAGGAGCTGGAGATCTATCAAAATTATCGCCAGATCAATAAAATTCGAGAAACACTCAGTCCGGTCGTGAGCTATAAAGATATTCTGTCGCTACGCGAACAGTCGGATATCGTTCATGTTCATGATGAGATCATTCGCTCGGTAAATAACATTGTTCGTGCAACACGAGATGACGGCACTATTCGCCTCGGTGCCTCGACAAGAGGTGGCATTCTGTTTATTAAGTGCTTACGGGCTTTTGCTCTGGTGAAAGGACGAACGTACGTAATTGAGGATGATATTAAGGCGCTTGCAAAAGAAGTGTTGAACCATCGTATGCAATACAAAAGTCCGGATGCAAAGGATACGGCTCTTGATGCTATCGTACATCGCGAACTTGAGCGACTTGCTGCACTGCGACTTTGGGACTAATTGGAGACTTTTTATGCTGAAAACTCAGCTCAAAATAATTGCCCTGTTTGCAATAGTGCTTTTTTTGTTGCCCGATATGCTCCAGGCTCAGGGTAAAGCTGCTGCGCGTACGAAGATCGATTCCCTGCGATGGGGCTTCGATTACAAATCTGCGGAAGCCTATAAACGTGCTAACCAGGCAAAACAGCTCGATAGCACCTACTATGTCTCGCACCTGATCGAAGGCCTGCACTACTACGACAAGGCCGAGGAGCATAGCGGATTACAGCGCGCTGTTGCGCCAATTCGCAAGGCTCTCAACTGCTTTGTTGCTGACTTTGGTCGCGTAATTCCCCGGCGGTTTTCGCAGGATCAAATTAGGCAAGGTGCCTGGAAAGATATTCTGAAGCAAATAGACTATTTGATGCTTGCCGGAACATTGGTCGAATGCTTTCAATCCCTCGAACAGCCCGACTCAACATATGCAGCCTTAATCGAGCTAAAAAGTCGCAATATGCCGTTCGATTTTAGGTCGCAGCAGGGGCTGGCCTGGCTGTATTTTCGTAGTCGGATTTATACCAGTGAAAAGTATCCTTTTTTGAAGGCTTCAATCGAAGACAATATCGCAACGGCATTTCTGTACACGGACAGTCTTGAGGCGAAGTATAAAAAGAATCTCTGGTACCTGCGCAATCAGCTGCTAGGCACATTTCCCAGCGATAGTCCGTTTTACGATTTTTTCAAAGGCGCTTATATTGATCAGCCCAAAAGTTATGTCTCTAATACGCGCGGTATTCTTTATGGCTATCAGCTCGATCAAAAGAAATCAGTTCGATTCTTCAAGCAAATGAAGGGCGAAGAGAATCTTGCGAAGATCGTTAACCTGGGCTATGCCTATCATTCCGATCTCGATCTAAGATCGTCTGAAGACTATTTTGGCAATGTCCCGGATCTTGGAACGAAGGGACGCGGTGGACACTGGCAGGGATATTCTACAGTTTTCGTGTTCAAAAACAAACCTCTTGAGGGTGTTGCAAAGCTATTCGAAGAGCGTGGTGAAAGTGGATTTACAATCGGATACGGTTGGGACAATCTTTGTCTGGCGCGCATGCAAATCTACAGCGGCTTACTAGACGAGGCAGAATTGTCTCTGAATAAGGCGGACAAATTTACCGAGGTGCACTTCAACACCTCTTTTCGAGAAGATCAGTATCGATTTATGCTGCGAACACTACGGTTACTGCATCACGATTATAAGCTGAAGGCACATCGTTTTGAAGATCGCAACCGCTGGTTCTCGCTGGCGTGGTGGCGCGATGCTCCTCGCTTGGGTTATTTGAAATACAGTGGCGTGTATGAGTTGGCCAATGAGTTGGCTCTAAATCCGGAGCGGGAGAACGTCTATTATCATTTATTCCATTCTGAGTCAATTATTAGTTTTGATGAGCTATGGACTATTATTCGTAACTACAACCATGGCTTTTTTCGTAAACTGTTTACTCGCGTCTCCCAGAATGACCCACGAGAGGGAATCGATCGATATTATCAATATTTTCGCGGCCGTCTTTTGCAGGAAGAAGAGTTATATGAACGCGCATATAACAAGCTGACGGAAATTCTTTCCGATCCGAAGCTGGACAAAGAATATGAGCGCTTGTTAATTGGTCGCATCCAGGAAAATCTTTACAATATCGCTGCTGAAGAAGAGTGGGAGCCACAGCGGCTCTATCACTTGGTGCAACTTTATCAAGTTTATCCTCAGCTTATTCCTTTCTCCAACGTGATAATGGGATTCCGGATGACGCTTTCTGATGAACTACAAAACTCGAATGATCCGCATCTTCTGCGAACTTTCGATCAGCTGAGAAGCTGTAATATCGATCTGGAAACGAATGCCGAAGAGTATCCTGAGCTAACACTGGAACTGGATGCAGAAGGACGATTGATGTTTCAGGTCGTTGTGTTGCAAGATCCTTTTGTACGCGGTAGTGTCGATATTAAAAATGAGGATGCCGGGAAGCGGCTTGCCTATCAGTTGTTTAAGATTCAACGCTAGTTCTTCTTCTTTTTTTAATCCCGCTTGTTTTGAACATTCCGGAGTAGTATATCTTTTGTCAACCTATTCTGGAATGTATCATCAATGTCTAATTTAATCCAGCAAACTGGCCAGCATGGCACTTATGCCGATATGAAGGTTACCTTCAATATGAGCATGCCAATTATTATGGCTCAGCTTGCCCAAATTTCACTCGGTTTTATCGATACCGTTATGGCCGGCAACCTTAGCTCTCTCGATCTCGCCTCTGTTGCAATTGGGCGAACTGTCTATATCCCGGTCTTTATTTTTGTTCTGGGAATTTTGCTCGCTGTAACTCCGATTGTTGCTCAAAATCTTGGGGCTGGTAAGCGAGAAGGGCTCGAAAAGTCTTTCTGGCAGGGGATTTGGGTTGGATTAATGCTTGTTATTCCCAGTATTCTGTTAGTTCGAAATATGGACTGGCTACTTCATATAATGGATGTAAAGCCTGAAATTATACCCATCAGCATGGCTTACTTAAAAGCTGTAGCCTGGTCTTTGCCGGCCGCCTTTTTTTACCTTGTGTATCGTTTCTTTAATGATGGAATAGGCATTTCTCGGCCACACATGTATCTGGCATTTGCCGCAATACCACTCAACATTATTCTCAATTACATATTTATGTATGATGGGTTCGGCATTGACGGAATGGGTGCCGAAGGAGCCGGTTGGGCAACGACATTGGTCTGGTATTTTATGCTGATCTCGATGGTTATTCTCTCACGAACCCTCAGTTCTTTGCGTGACCATTTTTCCTTTCGGGATATTTCTGCGCCAGACTGGCCGCAAATTCGTGAGATCTTTTATATTGGCGGTCCAAATGGTCTTGGTTTGGGGATGGAAATAAGTATGTTCGCCGCAGCTGCTCTGATGATTGGTTCTATGAGCGTTACTGCTCTTGCCGGTCACCAAATTGCTTTAAATGTTGCCTCAATTACGTTTATGGTGCCACTCGGCGTTTCTATTGCAACTACTGCCAGGGTTGGCTATGCAGTTGGAGAGAAGAATCCCGCGGGCGCGCGCAAGGCAGGGGAGAGTGGAATATATCTTTCGCTTCTCTTTATGTTGCTTACCGGAATAGTGATGATTGTGATGCCGGAGCCATTGATTCACCTCTATACGAAGGAACCCGAAACCATCGCGGTAGGCGCTTCCTTGCTGTTTTTCGCTGCGATCTTTCAATTGCCAGACGGACTGCAGGTGAGTGCTGCCGGAGCTCTGCGGGGTATGAAAGATACCCGCATTCCGATGCTTGTAAACTTTGTGTCGTACTGGATTGTTGGAATTCCTGCCGGTTATTGGCTTGGACTGAAAATGGGATTTGGTCCGCAAGGCCTTTGGGTTGGACTTATTCTCGGCCTGACCGTTGCGGCATTTGCGCATACGTCGCGCTTTCTGAATTTGGTTCGCAAAGTAAAGTAACGTTGTTAATCGTCCAATTACGGGGCTTACATGCCGTAACGATGTTTAAAATACCATAAGTCGATTGACAACTACTCCCAGAAACAATATCTTCAACCCTTAACCGCCCTGCAACACAACTAATCCGGGATATCTATGGATCTTTTAACTCCACTTGCTGTTTTTGCCGTTAGCCTTGCGGTCTTAATTAAAGCGTCTGACTACTTTACCGCCGCGGCTGAAGAAATTGGAATAATTTGTGGGATGTCCCCGTTTGCTGTTGGCGTTATTATTGTTTCAGTAGGAACATCGCTACCGGAGCTTATCTCTTCACTGGTCGCAGTTGCATCAAATTCCCCGGAGATTGTGGCCGGTAACGTTATTGGCTCCAATGTTGCCAATATCTTTCTCATCCTTGGTATAGGAGCGATAATTGGTAAAGAATTAACCATTAAACATGATCTTATACGGGTAGACCTGCCGCTACTTCTCGCCTCGGCGTTTTTTCTGGCACTAACGTGCTGGGATGGAATGTTCTCTCGCGGCGAGGCCGTAATGTTCCTGCTGGCACTCATTATCTTTCTGGCTTATCTGCTGAAAGACGGAAAGGGCGATATTCAGGGTGTTAATGAAAAGGCAGAGAAGGCAAGCTTTACAATAAAGCCGTTTGCGATTATTGTTGTCAGCGCTCTTTTTGTTTTCCTTGGTGCCACTTATACCATTGAATCAGTGATAAAAATATCGGAACTGCTGAATGTTGGAAAAGAAGTTGTTGCTGTCAGCGCTGTAGCTTTTGGTACTTCGCTGCCTGAGTTGATGGTAACGATTAGTGCGGTGAAAAAGAAGAATAGTGAAATGATCGTAGGGAATGTGCTCGGTTCAAACATATTCAACACCTTTGCTGTTATGGGCTTTCCGGGATTATTCTCTGGGCTTGCTGTTCCAGATAATATGGTAAGCACCGGAATTACTACCATGCTGATTGCGTCTGTTCTGTTTTTTGGTGTAACCCAAGACAAGCACGTTACCCGTTGGGAAGGCTTTATGTTCGTTCTGATGTATTCTTATTTTATTGGAAAAATATTCAACCTGTTTTAGAGAAAGTAAATTATGCCGACCATTGAATTTAAGTCTGGTTCACGACAAGATGTGGGCACCGTGTATTGTATCGGACGCAATTATGCTGCACATGCTAAAGAGCTCAATAATCCGTTACCTTCCGAGCCGATGGTTTTTCTAAAGCCGGCCTCGTCTCTGGTTGAAGAGGGCGCTGAGCTTGAGTTGCCACCGCAAAGCAACGATGTGCACCATGAGGTAGAAATCGTTGTTGTGTTGAACAAAGGTGGACGTAATTTATCACTTGCCGAAGCAAAAAATACAATCTCAGGCTATGCGGTGGGAATAGATGTAACGGCTCGGGACCTACAGCAAAAAGCAAAAGCTAAGGGGCATCCATGGAGTGTTGCTAAAGGCTTTGCAACATTTGGCCCACTAAGTCGATTTGTTGAGGTAGCTGAGATTGAAGACCGGGATGCCATTGATGTTGAGCTTAAAATAAATGATGAAATTCGCCAGAAGGGCAATAGCCGTGACATGGTTTTTACCATTCCAGCGTTGATTAAACATCTGTCGAGTATTTTTGATCTGCAGCCGGGGGACCTCGTTTTTACCGGAACGCCTGAAGGTGTCGGCCCAATTTTAAATGGTGATGTATTGAGTGCTTCTCTTGGGAATAATCTTGTTGAGCTGAAAATAAGCGCAAAAAAAATGAAGTGATGCCATGGAATGGTATAGGATAGGGAGGTAGTATGAAAATCGTTTGTTATCTGATAGTCTGTTTGTTGGGATTGTTTAGCATGGTAAATGCCCAGGAAAACGAAATGTATGAGCTGACTATTGGTGGAAATAAATTTGATGTGGAGCTAGGAAAAAGTTACACTTTTAATTTGCCCTCAGGCGAATCGATTCAGGTCTCTGTGCAGCAAAAGGCTGTCACGGCATACAGCGATGACTTTTTGTCTTTTCAGCATCCGCCGGAAAGCATCCCCTCACATAGTAACGTTCACAATGATTTGGCGCACGTCCAGTTGGTTACTCAGCTTGGCACCTACTACCTGATTCAAGAGCACAGCGCATTTAACGAACTCGATACCGAGCGGCTTATTCAAATTATTCTCAAAAAGATAAACGCCAAAGAAATTGGAAAAGGCTATACCATTCAACAGATTCCCTTTACAAGAGCCATTTCGGACAGCGTAACCTTTGAGGGCGTTTTTGCCACAGTTTCAACGCCGAACGACCCGGGATATGAGTGCGTGGTTGCAACCTATGGTTCCGGCACTGAAGGCATTGTCGTTGTGACCCGCATTCAAAAGGCGTTTTCGAAGACGGATCAGCCGATCTTGGATATGCTCTGGAACACACTAAGAGTAAAGAAATAGGCGGAGCAGGACGACATGGATAGCCAACTCATTCGAGCTTGCCTGGCACATGATGAAATTCTTGTGCATACCTTTGACACACTAAACTCTACAAACACCTGTCTTTTGGAGATGGCTGCAGAAAACGCTGCAGAGTGGAGTGTGGTTACTGCCGATCAGCAGACGGCAGGGCGGGGACGATATCAGCGAAACTGGCACAGTGCCAGCGGTAAAGGCCTTTATTTTTCACTCTTGCTCAAGCCGGATATTCCGGTGCGATTCTTCAATTTAATAAATTTGTTCGTTGCCTTGCAGCTGGCAGACTTTTTGGAAGATCAGTTCCGCGAGCGAGGAGTTCGGCAATCGTTGCAGTTGAAATGGCCAAATGATTTGTTTCTTAACGGTAAGAAGCTGTGCGGAATTCTTTTAGAAGGTAGTCTGTCCGGCGGTCAGAACAATACGCTGGTGGTAGGTGTTGGTATAAATGTAAACCATGAGGCCGCCGACTGGCCTGATGAAATAAATGATATTGCGATCTCTCTGAGGCAGGCGTCTGAGGGTACCTGGAGCAGAGAATACCTTTTAGCAGGCTTTCTTAATTTATTTTATAAAAATTTTAATGCACAGTTTCCGCACAAAATGGGCGAAATTGTTCATCTATATTGGCAGAAAGTAATGAACAGTCGAAAAATGGTGCGCCTCACAATCGCCGGCGAGCTGCAGGAAGGGCTATTTGCGGGCCTTACCCCGGAAGGCTTTATGCGTCTTGAAAAAGACGGTGTAGAGCAGATCATAGCTACCGGGGAGCTTCTTGCAGGTTAAAACGTTGTTTTTGTTGAGAAAAATCAGGCTTTCCAAAGCTCTTACAGTTCAATCCGGAGTTCTAAGTAAATGATCCTTGCTGTTGACGTGGGCAATACACATATCGAGATTGGTGTGTTTGAAGATGATACCTATCTCACAAGCTGGAGAATCGCTACTGCTGTTCATCGAACTGAAGATGAGCTGATGGCATTTATTCAGCAATTCTTACAGACCATCGATCGCAATGTAAAAGATATAGCCGATGTTGCCATATCCTCCGTGGTGCCTACAATAACGCAAATATTCAGCAAGCTGACGGATAAATACTTCGACATAGAGCCGCTTATAGTTGGACACGATCTTGATTTGGGGATAGAGGTGGATTACGAGCCAAAGTATTCTGTTGGGGCCGATCGTTTGTGCAATGCTGTCGCGGCAAGAGAAAAATATGGCTATCCGGCAATTGTTGTGGACTTTGGAACGGCTACTACGCTCGATGTGCTTGGCGTAAATGGTGAGTATCGTGGCGGTATTATTACCCCTGGTTTGGAAATATCAGCTTGGGGTCTGTATGAAAGAGCAACCAAGTTGCCTAAGATTCCACTTGAATTTCCCGAGCATGCCATAGGGAGCAATACAGAGGCCAGCATCCAGTCTGGGATTATGTTCGGTACTGTGAAAATGATCGATGGCCTCATCGAAATGGCCATCTCTGAACTTGGCGGAAGACCAACGGTAATTGCGACCGGGGGAATAAGTGGATTGTTAGCCCCCAAAAGTATTCATATTCAGCATGTTGAGCCAAGCCTTGTTCTGGATGGTCTCATGCTGATTTATAAGCGAAACAGAAGCAGCTCACAGAAGTAAAAGGTAATAGACTAATAGTGTTTCAACTTGTCATTCAAACAACCGATCAAAAGCTTACCCAGCTTTTAGAGCAGCAACTGATTCTGGATAATGTGGAAATCTTTAAGGTTTCGACATTGCTGGATGCAGAGCAGCTCTTTGCGCGGATCAAGGCCGATCTGTTTGTTCTAACCGTTGAAGCTGAAGTAAACAGTATGCGCGGTGCAATTCATACCGTCAACACTATTTGTGAAGGTGATAATTCCTCGGTTGTCTTGCTGCTTGGTGAACAGGTTGATGTTAATGAACTTCGTCTGTCGATCAAAAATGATCGCGTTAGCTATCAGGATGCAAATTCAGACATAGACTTGCTTTCGGCAAATATTGCATCCATTATTTCCATCGAAAGACGATTAAAGCGCAGTCATCACCAAGAGCGATTTGAAGAGTTTCTCGAAACGTTTCAGCAGGCTATCCGCAATGAAGGGGATTCCTCAAAGCTGTTCAGCCTTTTTGTAAATGTGATACCCAAACTCCTCTCCGTAAAGTATGTGACGCTAGCGGCTCTGGATAGCAAGCTATCCAATTTGCACTACCATGCTCAGTTTCAGCCGCCAATGCAACCTCTTTCTGCAGCCACGCAAAGCCACATCACGGCCATTTTGCAAAAGTGTATTAAGGTGGGGGAGGCGCAGCTGTTGACGCCGCGAAATCGTCCGGAGCTTTTTCAGCAGATACGTGGTGAAGGCTGGAAAGTAGATCGCCTTAAGTTTCTTCCCATGCTCCACAATGAAATCTCAATTGGCGGCTTGCTGATGGCTGCCAAAGATATTGATAATCGTTTAGCCGACTCAGAACAGTTGCTTAATCGTGCACTTTCTATGCTTTCCAAACGACTGACCACTGAACATCTAGAGATAACGAGAGATGATGATGATCGTTCATTTTCCGATAAACTCATCTCCAACCATTTAGATCAATCGTCTATTCTACAGCATGCGTCTAAGGAGCTTGCCCGGGTTACGCGTGCCTCCAGCGCGATATTCTGGCAGTACAACAAGGGATTCGGCTTTCTTTTTCCCAAGCACTCATACTTTTCAACTTCTCATTCCAAAGTAGAGGGGTTGGAAAAAAATCTGATCTTTCTGGCCAAAGAAAAGTATTTGGCGGAACTGATAAACAAAGGACTCTTCAAACGGATTGAGTCTATCGGTGAAGATGATCGGCTTGCTGAATCGACGCAAAGCACGTTCCAAAAAGTGAATTATAAGAATGCCCTGCTGATGCCCGTTCGCCTGCAGAATGAAATCTCCGGTTTGTTCATCGTCAACAAAACCAGCGAGAGCGACCCAATAAGCCTGTGGGAAGTTTATAAGGCTGAAGAGGTGCTAAAGCGAACCCAAACAGTGCTGGAAGATTCAAATACTGTCAAAGAGGCGAACTTCAAGCTGAAGCAGCTTGCGCGCATTTTTGAGTTGGGCAGTGAGATAAAGCTGGATGTCTCGTTAAAAGAGATCCTCAGGCGTATTATTAACAGCGTGCGTAAAACTCTCGGCTGGAATGACATCGCCATTCTTCTGGAAGATGAGCTGGGCGAAAATCTCTCGTTGGACATTTCACTGGGGTTTGATAATCCGGCAAAATACAACAATTTGCCGCTAAGCAAGCCTATGCCTGTGAAGTCGTTTATGGGCTTCCTGAAGCAGTGTGAACAAATCAGCAGTTCGTATTTCTACGATGCCCGCAGCAAGTTGACACAGCCGAATGACAAAACCGGGCCGCTGAATCTTACCGAGTGGGATTCTTCTGATCTGCTTGTCATACCACTGGAAACGCGAAATGAAATATTGGGCTACCTCGCTGTTGGCGATCCGGTCGATCGCCTCAAGCCAACTCCCGAGAAGGTTGTTCCGCTGGAATACTATGCCAACCAGGCGTCCGTTGCAGTTGAAAACACGAATCTCTATGAGCGTCTGAAAGCCAGTCAGGAGCGCTATCGATCTCTGGCTGAAACAATGAGCATGGGGCTTCTTACTTGTAACAAGCATCAACAGATTGCTTACGTGAATCCTGCGTTTTGCAAACTGCTCGGGCGGGATATGCAAGACTTGATAGGATTACAGCTAAAGGAATTCTTCTCTCTGACATCTCATGAAGGATTAGATGAGGTGATCGATAAGCTGCTTGATCAGGAAAGCGATGAGCTTACCAAAATAGAAAACCTTGAATTCGATCTGAAGAGTAAAAGCGGTGAGGTTGTACCGGTCTCATTGTTTGGGTTCCCGCTCTTTGAACAGCGCGTAAAAACCGGTTTTTTTCTAATCCTTAACGACTTGCGCGTCATTAAACGCCTGGAGCGAATGAAGTCGGACTTCAATTCCATGATCGTGCACGATCTGCGCTCTCCCATGAACGTCATTCAGGGTTTTCTTGAGCTAATACGCAATAAAGTTGTAGGTGATGTGAATGAGGAGCAGGAAGAACTTCTGGATATCTCCAAAGAGAATGTCAAAAAAGTGCTTACTCTGGTAGACAACTTTCTTGTGGCTTCCAAGCTGGAGGTTGGCAAGTTTCGCATCGACAAAAAACTGGATGAAATTAATAATCTGGTTCGTCAGCAGGTTGAGAATCACAAAGTGCTGGTTAAGAATAAACAGATAGACATGCAGCTGAATCTTGATGAAAACCTTCCGTTACTGCAGTTTGATAGTCTTCGCATCGAGCAGGTTGTAAATAACTTGTTGAGCAATGCCATGAAATTTACGCCGGAGCGTGGTAAGATCTTTGTCGCCTCGGCGCTTGAAAAATCTCAGGAAAATGGCAGCCTGAAGTACTTTGCCAAAATATCGGTTCAGGATACCGGTATTGGAATTCCTGTGGCAAAGATCGCTCATATTTTTGAGAAATATGAACAGGTTGAGGAAGGGCAAAGCTTTAATGTCCGTGGTACCGGCTTGGGGCTCTCTATCTGTAAAGAAATCGTCGATCTTCACAACGGCCGCATTTGGGTGGAGAGTCCAACTGATGCCGGAAGTACCTTCTCATTTCTCCTGCCAATTGATTCTCCTGCAGAAACTGACCTGTCACTTTCATAAACTTTCTTTGGCGTTTTGACATTATCCTGCGTTTTGTTATGTTTGTCTCGCCCATCACTCTAATCAGTGACTTTACTTGAACAAAAACAGGCTATAAGGCATGTCTGCAAAATCTGGTGCTAAATCGTCTAAAACGACTCCGATGATGGAGCAGTATCTCGAGATAAAGTCTCGATATCAGGATATGCTGCTTCTTTATCGCATGGGGGATTTTTACGAAACGTTTTATGAAGACGCCAAAACGGTTTCGCGGGTTGTTGGCATTGCCCTCACCAAACGAGCTCACGGTAAATCTGCTGACGTGCCGCTGGCCGGTTTCCCTTATCATGCGCTGGATAACTATTTGCCGAAGTTGGTAGACGCCGGTTATCGGGTTGCTATTTGTGAGCAGGTGGAAGATCCGAAGAAGGCAAAAACTGTTGTAAAGCGCGACGTCGTTGAAGTCGTTACCCCCGGCACGGCACTCTCCGATAAAATACTGGATCGAAATAGCAACAATTACCTGGCAGCAGTTACTGTAAGTGGCCAAGTTGCCGGAATTAGCTATGGAGATTTTTCAACCGGCGAGTTCTTTCTCTGCGAATTGGGCATCGAGAATCTTGTCAACTATTTACTTGAAATAAACCCACGCGAACTGCTCGTTTCCAGGCGTCAATACGATGAAATCATCCCCTCGTTGGAACGCCGACTCCCGGCAATCGTTACTCGGATTGACGATTGGATTTTCTCGCATAAATTTGCCTATGAAACGCTTACACGCCATTTTGCGACATCGACCCTAAAGGGTTTTGGTGCAGAGGGTTACGAGTTAGGAACAACCTCTGCCGGTGCTATTCTGCATTATGCAGGAGAAAATGTTCAGGATCAGCTTCAGCATGTGCGTAAGCTGTCGGTTATCAGTCCGGATGAGTTCATGATCCTCGATCAATCTACCCGGCGGAATCTTGAAATAACAAGTGCTATTTCGGCGGAGACCAATGAAGGCACGCTGTTGGCCGTTATTGACCATACGATGACGCCGATGGGTGGTCGCCTTTTGCGGCAGCTGATAACACATCCACTGGTGCGCATGGCTGCAATTATTGAACGCCTCGAAAAAGTCGATGCGTTTTATCAGGATGCCGATTTATTACAATCTGCTCGCGAGCACCTGCGCAACATCGGAGATCTCGAGCGGCTTTATGGTCGAATTACGACCGGGCGTGCCAGTCCGCGAGACTTGATTACGCTGCGCAATGCTCTCACGCATATAGAACCGCTTAAGAAAACGCTTGGCGACTCGACTGCTGAGGCGATTGCTGCCTATGTAGATGGATTGGCGGATACCGGACAGGTGATTGAAGAGATTTCCAGAGCTATGGTCGATGAGCCTCCACAGACTATAACAGATGGCGGAATTATTCGCGAAGGATATAATGCCGAACTGGATGAGCTGCGCTCGATAAGCCGGGAGGGAAAATCCTGGATGGTCGATTTGCAAACGCGCGAAAAAGAAAGCAGTGGTATTCCATCGCTGAAAATCGGCTTTAACAAGGTTTTTGGGTATTACTTTGAAGTGACTCGGGCGCATCAGGATAAAGTGCCTGAACATTTTATCAGAAAGCAGACTCTGGTGAATGCCGAGCGCTACATTACTCCGGATTTGAAGGAATTTGAAGAAAAGGTGCTTGGCGCAGAAGAGCGTATGTCTGAGCTGGAACACCGCTTGTTTCAGGAATTGCGCGAGCAGGTGGCGGGTTATGGAGAAACAATTCAACACAATGCACGTCTGATTGCAGAGATTGATGCACTATCCGGAATGGCAAACGTCGCAAAAGAAAACAACTACGTAAAGCCCGAGGTAAACGACTCGGATGTGATTGACATCGTAGGTGGACGGCATCCGGTGGTAGAGCATCTACTTGGTCATGATAAGCCGTTTATTGATAACGACACTGCACTCCAGACGTCCGATACACAAATCATGTTGATTACCGGGCCGAACATGTCTGGAAAGTCTACGTATCTACGGCAGGTGGGGTTAATCACGCTTATGGCTCAGATTGGCTCGTTTGTCCCGGCAACAAAAGCTTCAATCGGCATCGTCGATCGCATTTTTACACGGGTAGGGGCCTCGGACAATCTTGCCTTCGGAGAAAGTACTTTCATGGTTGAGATGCTGGAATCGGCGAACATTCTCAATAACGCCACCGCGCATAGTCTGATTCTACTCGACGAGATTGGGCGCGGAACCAGCACCTACGATGGACTGTCTATTGCATGGGCCTTAACCGAATATCTTCATCACAACAAGAAGGTTGCTGCTCGAACTCTTTTCGCAACGCATTACCACGAGTTAACAGAGTTGGCGATGCTCTATCCACGCATAAAAAACTTCCGGGTTGCCGTTCAGGAGTATGAAGACCATGTTGTTTTTTTGCATAAGATAGAAGCGGGTGGCATGGATAACTCATACGGTATTTACGTCGCCCAAATGGCCGGACTGCCAATCGACGTCGTTCGCAGGGCGCGAGAGGTCTTGCACAACCTTGAAAGCAGTGAACGCGAGAAGAATAAACCGTCTCGTATTAAAAACAGCGACAGCAGTGCATTAGACAAGCAGCAGCTCAGTTTGTTTGCCCCCACGTCTTCTGTTGTCGAGAACGAGCTGCAGAAAATTGATTTGAACAATTTAACGCCAATTGATGCGTTGTTAAAGTTGCGAGAGCTGAAAGCACATCTGAAGAGCTAAATGCAACTTGTTTGTATGCAACTACTTAATTCTATAATATTTATAAAATTTAGCCTTGCAAAATTTAGCAGGTTCGGTTATCTTCACTAAAATTTCAAACCTGCATACTCGTTACACTAGTCTTTGGAGGCGACTGTATGAGAACCGTTACTAAGAAAGAAGTCGCAAAACGCGTCGCCAAAATGATGGGGCAGAAGATTTATATTACGGAAGATTTCGTAAATGCAGTCTTTCAGTCTCTCCGGGAGATCTTGAGTGAAGCAGATCCGGAAATCCGAATTGAGATTCGTGATTTTGGTGTGTTTGAAGTCAAGGAAACCAAGCCTAAGCCAAAAGCACGCAACCCGCGAACCGGACAGATTATTTATGTTCCGGCCAGACGTAAAACCCATTTTAAACCGGGTAAACTATTGAAGGATATTTTAAAGGAACCGCTAGATCAAAATGATTCTTCAAAGTAGACAATTTTTATTTAAAAATTTAATTCTTGCCAGTTTTATATGCCGCTCTTCTGTTACCAAGGGGCGGCTTTTTCATATTAACCCACGTTTTAATTTTCTGGAATTGCAAGTCGGAGCCGCTTTATGAGTCAGTCCTCTCGAAGCCCTTTGAAGGTTGCACTGGTCGGTTGTGGAGGCGTTGCACAGATTGTGCACCTGCCGATTTTAAACACGCTGAAGAATGTCGAGGTTGTTGCCCTTTGCGATATCGATACCCGAAAAGCATCAATACTGGCCAATCGCTTTAATATTGCACATATTTATGATGACATTGTGCAGATGTTGGATACACATGAGCTGGACTTGGTGTTTATTCTCACTCCCAATAACATGCACTTACCCATGAGTCTGATTGCTCTGGAACATAAGGTGAATGTGTTTTTGGAAAGACCTGCTGCGCGCACCGCCGGTGAGGTTCAACGTATCGCGGATGCGGCCAAGCAGCATGGCTGCAGCGTGATGGTGGGGATGCACAGTCGTTTTCGTCCAGACATCAAGGCAATCCGAAAGTTTGTATCGCAAAAGACTCTCGGAGATGTGTTCTTTATTCGTTCCCAGTGGATGCAGGCCGAATTTGAGGTGCTAAAACAGCCGTGGCTTTTGAGCAAGAGCATTGCTGGAGGTGGTGTGCTTATGGATCTTGGCGTCCAGCTGATCGACACCACCTGGTGGATGTTGGGCAAACCAAAGCTGCGCAGTGTTATGGCGACCAGTCATCAAATAGACGCGAACCTGGAAGTAGAAGACTTCTGTAGCTTTCAGCTCAATTTTGAAGACAGCGCGACGCTGGCCTGTGATATCAGCTGGAATTTCCCGATCCCGCAGGACCGTTTTCACGCGGCTCTTTACTCTTCTATCGGATCGCTGACCCTTAATCCTTTCAATATTTCCAAGCTTTGGCAGGGAAAGCAAATTGATATGACGCCACCGGTACCGCGAAACGGAGCCATTCTCTTTCGTCAGGCCTATCAGAGTCAACTACAGCATATTGTCAATTTCCTGCAGGGTCGAGAAGAGAGTCTTGAATCGGATATTCAGGATGCGGTCGAAGTGCACAAAATATTGGATACGCTTTACGCTTCACTTGCTGCCGGCGGATCATCCACTAATTTTTCGGGATAGAGTGCAATGAATGAGGATTTACCAACCCATGCCTTCAGCTTGTTGTTGCTGATTTTTGCAACACTGGTTGCGTCAATTCTCAGTAGTCCGCTTCAGGCGCAGTATGCCGGCAAGTCGAATGATGTCCTTGTGTCTGAGCTCTTGACAGAACGAATTCTACCTGTCATCGAGGAAAAGCTGGTCAATCCTTCACCGCTTCGTTTTACTACTCCCAAACCCAGCCCGTTAGCGACCTGGATTGAGGCGAAATTAACTGAGGCTTGCCTTCAAAAAGAATATGTTGTTTATTCCAGCGCGGATAGCGTAAAGACAATCTCGCTGGTTCGCTTTTCGAACCCGCAGGTGAAGATCGTATATCAAGCCGCTGCTCGTAGTTGGAACCTGCGTACGTCTGAGTATTCGCGCGATGTGATGCTGACAATGCAGCTGGAAGTTGTTGATGCAAACGGTGTCGTTCAAGCGAGTATCCCGATAGAAGAAATCTATGCAGATCGCATATCTCGCAGCGACTTTGCAAGTCTGCAAAAGAGTCCTTTTAGCTTCCTTCGTGGAACAAAAAAAGATTCAGGGCTTATAAAACGCTGGTTAGAGCCTGTTGCGATGACAGCAGCTACGATGACGGTTATTTATCTTTTTTATTCACTCAGGAGCAATTAACAATGACGTTTAATTTGAAAAACTCTCTTTTACTTATAATAGCTGTTGCCTTTTTGGCAGCTTGTGGCGGCAACGTTCGCAAGCAGGATTTGGGTCCGGACGCGTATTTTGAATTTGCTAAGAACAAGTTCGATAATGGCGACTATGTAGAATCAATTACCGACTTTACCGTAATCGTGTTGAAGTTTAGCGGGAATCCGGTAGTTGATGATGCACAGTATTATCTCGCGGAAAGCCATTTTAAAGAGGGTGATTATATTATTGCCGTTGCAGAATACAACAAACTTCTCAGCGATTACCCACAAAGCGAATACCGGGTGCTTGCTCAGTTTAAACGTGGAATGGCTTTTTATGAATTGTCTCCTCGGCCCGAACTCGATCAGGAATACACGCGCCGTGCTATTCGTAGCTTTCAGGAGTTTGTTGAAGAAAATGCGGGTCATGAACTGACCCCCAAAGCCGAAGGCTATATCGCTGAATTGCGTGGCAAGCTTGCCTTTAAGAAAATGACCGGTGGTGAGACCTACCGCAAAAAAGGTGAGTATGATGCGGCCATTATCTATTACGATTTGGTCATCAAAGAATATTTTGATTCTGCTCCCGCTGGTGATGCCATGTATTGGAAAGGGCACTGTCAACTTAAGACAAAGCAGTATGAAGAAGCTCAGACAACGCTAAGCCTTTTTCTTGAAAAATATCCGGAGCACAAAAATATCGGCAAGGCGAAGAAGATGATTGAGGAAGCACACGACAATCTGCAAAAGACTGCTAAAGGTGATTCCTGAGCGGGTCGCCACGCCGGATTGGTCTGTTTGGAGGAACATTTGATCCGGTTCATCTCGGGCATCTCTTAATTGCCGAATTAATCAGAGACGAACTGGATCTTGAAAAAGTGCTCTTCATTCCTGTCGGACAGCATGCAATCAAGAATAATGAGAACATCACCTCTGCCAACCATCGATTGGCGATGCTGCAAATTGCTCTAAGTACAAACGATTATTTCGAATTGAGTGATATCGAAATAAGCAAGCCTGCCATATCCTATACCATCGATACAATCCGAGATCTAAAAAGTCAGTACTGTTCTGATGACGCGGAGTTCTATTTTCTGACGGGGATTGATAACATCAATAGCTTTCATCGCTGGAAGAACCCGGAAGAACTGGTAAAGGAATGCCGTTTTATCGCCTTTGGGCGCCCTGGTTATAAACCTTTCTCGGAAGAGACGCCCTATCGACAACAATTTACCGAAGTAGAAATTCCGCTTCTGGAAATTTCGTCCTCACAAGTTCGACGTCGAATTAGCGCAGGGAAAACGATTCGCTATTTGGTTCAACGTGGGGTTGAACGCTATATTCGTAAGAATAACCTCTATACACCATAAACGTCGATTTTAGACGTCGAGCCTACCAATTAGAACTTGCAAAGATTGATAATAAGGCGTATATTTTTCGGTCTATTTTATGCGTAACAGCCTTTGGAGGGTTAATGGATATCCAGGAAATCAGGCAGTTGATCAAGCTTGTCGAAAAAAGTAAAATCGATGAACTTGAGATTGAGGAGGAAGGGAAAAAAATCCGCATCAGCAAGAATTCTATTTCTGCCGAGGCATTTAGTCAGCAGAGCCAGGTTTATATGGCTCCACCAGCAATGCAGGCCGCTGCTCCGGCAGCTAACGCACCAGTTGCTGCTGCTGAGTCGGTTGAGAAACCGGCTTCATCGGATTACCTTGAGGTACGGTCTCCAATGGTCGGAACTTTCTACCGCTCACCGGCACCGGATCAAGACCACTATGTAAGTGAGGGCGACAAAGTAAATGAAGGTTCGCCACTTTGTATAATTGAAGCTATGAAGCTAATGAACGAGGTTGTCTCTGACTACAGCGGGCGTATTGCCAAAATTATGGTAGAAAACGCTCAGCCGGTTGAATACAATCAAGTCCTTTTTCTCATCGAAAAATAGCCAATCTTTTTACGGAATCGCCTAAACCAGGAAACCGTTTTGTTCTCGAAGATCCTTATTGCAAATCGCGGAGAAATTGCGCTCCGCATTATCCGCGCCTGTAAAGAACTCGGCGTCAAAACCGTCGCTGTCTATTCAACTCAGGATGAAACCGCCGCTCATACTATTTTTGCCGACGAGAGTGTTTGCATTGGTCCGCCAGCCGCTGGTCAGAGTTATTTAAATACGACGCGTATTCTTACAGCTGCCGAAATTACCGATGCCGATGCCATTCATCCCGGCTATGGCTTTCTTTCAGAAAATGCAGATTTTGCCGAAATGTGTAGTGCAGTTGGTCTCACATTTATTGGCCCTCCCGCCGAAGTAATTGATAAGATGGGAGATAAGGCCAAGGCCAAACACTACATGCGTCTGGCCGGTGTTCCGGTGGTACCAGGAAGCGATGGCGTTATCGGTTCTATTGAAGAATTGCACAAAGTAGCTGAGGAAACCGGTTACCCCGTCATCTTGAAAGCGGTTTCGGGTGGTGGTGGTAAGGGAATGCGGATTGTGCATGATTCAAAATCTCTTGAAAATGCCTTTATGATGGCCAGTGCAGAGGCAGAAGCCGGTTTTGGAAATGCCGAAATTTATGTCGAGAAGTATATCGATAAGCCAAGGCACATCGAAATTCAGCTGCTGGCAGATAGCCATGGGAATGTAATTCACCTCGGTGAACGCGAATGCTCTATTCAACGTCGCCATCAAAAATTGATTGAGGAAGCACCCTCACCGGTTGTTGATGCGGAAATGCGTGAAAAAATGGGTGCGGTCGCAGTTAAGGGGGCTGAATTCGTCGGCTATGAAAGCGCGGGAACAATTGAGTTTCTGGTTGATTCGCAGAAAAATTTCTATTTTATGGAGATGAATACCCGTATTCAGGTTGAGCATACCGTTACCGAGATGGTCTACAACGTCGATTTGATTAAGGAAATGATTCGCGTCGCTGCCGGCGAAAAGCTAAAGCTTAAGCAGAGCGATATTTATCCTCGCGGGCATGCTATAGAATGTCGAATTAATGCGGAAGATCCACAGGTGAATTTTATGCCTTCCCCCGGTGAAATAACCAATCTTCACCTGGCGGGTGGCCCGGGAATTCGCGTAGATACACATATTTACAATTCTTATAAGGTGCCGCCTTTCTATGATTCTCTGCTTGCAAAGCTGATCGTTATTGCCAGAAACAGGGAAGAGGCGATCCGCCGATTGAATCGGGCACTCGATGAGTTTATTGTTGAAGGAGTAAAAACCACAATACCGTTTCATAAATATGTCATTAATACACCGGAGTTTCAATCCGGCGATTTTGATACGCACTATCTTGAAAAAATTTACGAAAAAGCTAAAAAAGCCATGGCAGAAGATTCACAAGGGAGAGACGAATGATTCCATCCGATTTGAAGTATACAGCAGAACATGAGTGGGCAAAAATTGAAGGCGATACAATGACAGTCGGTATTACAGAGTATGCCCAGGGTGAACTGGGTGACATCGTTTTTGTGGAATTTCCTGCGGTTGGTGATGAAATCACGAAGGATGAATCCTTTGGGACCATTGAAGCTGTTAAAGCTGTATCAGATCTATATGCCCCCATTACCGGCACCGTGGTAGCCATTAATGAAGCCTTAGCCGACGCACCGGATGCGATCAATAGTGACCCCTATGGTGATGGTTGGATGATAAAAATAAAAATCGCTGACGCCGCCGAACTCGATTCGCTGTTAAGCAGTGATCAATATGGCGAGTTAGTTTAGTCTCTCACCCTGGAACAGAGCGTAGTAATTTCTTTTTTCGCTATTCTCTGGCCCTATTAGCTTCGATAACAGATATATGGCAAAAATACTGATTGTCGACGATAATTTGGATATGCTTGATACTCTGGAACATTTATTTATGTTCTACGATTTCGAAGTTATCCGTGCCGGCAATGGTGCAGAGGCCATTAAAGTTGCAAACTCGGAAAAACCATCTGTTATTGTGCTCGATGGTCTTATGCCGGTAATGACCGGCTTCGAAGCTTGTGAAGTGCTTAAGAAAGATCCCGCAACCCGAGAAATTCCCATTGTTTTTTTATCGGCAAACTACACGGATGACGAACATCGTGAGCTGGGTTTCGAGCTGGGGGCAGATGAATACATGCTTAAGCCTTTTAATGCCAAAGAACTGATTGCAAAAGTTCAGCAACTTCTTCATCATCGCTCTTTAATTGAGCGGCTCAGAACAGACAATCAATTACTTATTCGCTCCCAGTCTACTCTTCCCGGTAAGCAGTTAAAAAGAGAAACGACTGAAATTGACCAGAATCAAGTTTTAGATCAGCTAACAGGTTTATATAATAACACGAACTTTCTGGAAAAATTGCACGCTGTGTTCCGATCGTCTAATGCTGGTGAAAGCGAGCTAAGCCTTTTGGTGATAGATGTCGATCATTTTAAGCAGATCAATGCAGCGTTTGGTGAGTATGCCGGTGACTATGTCTTAATGCAGGTCGCAAACGTAATTTTAACCTCCTGCAGCCTATCTTCCTCAGTATTCAGACTGGGGAGAAATCGCTTCAGCGTTCTTTTCGATGGGATGAGTGCCAGTGACTGTTTTTATGAAGCAGAACGTATTCGCGCTGCAATTGGACAAACAGCTTTTTTCGAAGGCGATTTTTTTGAACAACGCTTTCGACATACGCGCAGAAGAAGTGTCGATAAACGATTGACCGCAAGTATTGGCTTGGCTGTATCGAGATTGGATGAAACGCCAACCCGCTTTTTGCGTCGAGCCGAACAGGCGCTTTTAAAAGCGAAGGCCAAAGGTCGAAACATGACACTCAGGCACAGCGAGATTATACCGGAAAGTTCTCCGGAAAGTTAAATAGCTATAACCACAGGATTCTCATGTCGAAAAAGATCTTAATCGTTGATGATAACGAACATGTCCTAAAACTGCTTCGTATTAGTCTTGAAAAGGCAGGATATGATATCGCACAGGCAATGAATGGCGATGAAGGGCTAGACGTGGCGAAGGAGGTTTTGCCAGATCTTATCATCTCTGATGTAATGATGCCGCTTACCGACGGAATTGAATTCTGCTGGATGATCCGCGATAACTCACCAATCCCGATGGTTCCCTTTATTTTCCTGACAAGCCTGGAAGACCAGGAAATGGAAATCCGCGGATTTCGTGCCGGAGCAGATGAGTATCTCATCAAACCTGTTGACCGCTCTGTCTTACTCGAAAAAGTAGAAACCCTTCTGGAAAGAGCGACACGCGTTCGTTCGTTCGACAGCAATCCAACCGAAGGTATAAAGGGATTTGAAGGTAATCTGGCCGATTTATCATTAGCTGAGGTTATCCAGCTATTGAATCTGAATCAACGTAGCGGAACGCTACATGTTGAGGCCGGTGATCGGGGTGAAATCTTTTTTAGCAGCGGACATATGCAGTTTGCAACATTTGGAGATCTGCAGGGTGAAAATGCCATTCACAAAGTTGTTCCGCAAAAAGAGGGTAAATTTAGCTTTGAGCCCGGAGAAAAAGAAGTGGAGCGCAACATCACTGGTGCTACAATGAATATTCTTCTCGAGGCATGCCGTCTGGCAGACGAACAGAATCTATCCGCATAACATAAAACAGCGCAAAGAAATGCAGAATTTCACTACCACATTGATGTGTTTGTCAAGACGCTTTTGGCTGGTGATCTTCCTCATTGTTTTTAGCTGTGACCAACTTCCTGCCCAACTCGCTGAAGGCGAGAAAATTCACATTATTTACACCGGTAATCTTAACGCTGCATTAGACGACTGTCGCTGTGAAGGACGGCTTGTCGGCGGAATGACGCGCATATTGCCGCTGATTGAACAACTCCGGGATTCTTTATCTGCACCAGCTCTGGTTGATGCCGGAGATTTTCTGAGCAGTTATTCTTTTCCAGACGTTAATCGGGCAATGCTTCGCCTGCTAAAACGAGCAGACTACGATGCACTGAACCTGGGAGATCAGGAGTTTGTGGAAGGGGTGAAGTTTCTGGAAAAATGGCAGAAGTCTTCTCGCAATCGTTTGCCTCTGGTTTCCGCAAATGCACAGGCCGAGCTAAATGGTGAAGGTGCCCTGGCACCGTATAGCATTGTAAAAAAAGGCAAGCACGTTATAGCAGTTATTGGCCTGGTTGAAGAAGAGAGTTTTGAGTTTGTCTCTTCTGATGGCATTGAAATTATTCCAACGCGAGACCGGCTGCATACACTTCGCTTTCTGGCTAGTGAAACCGATATTCAAATTTTGCTTTATCATGGCAATAGCTTAAAACTTGATGGCCTTATTCGCGAACACCCGTGGCTGGAAGCTGTTGTTGTTGGCAATAATCAAAAAATTCATGAGTCACTGATCGGTTCAACCCTTGTAGTCGAGTCAGGAACAGACGGTGAACACGTCGGATTGCTTCGTGCTACCTTCTCTCGCGGTAAGTGGCAATTGAGTAACTCATTCTTCGAAATCACCAAAGATCGTAAATTAGATTCAAAAGCTGTTCGAATCAGCGCGCCTTTTTATGGGGCTCAGTAGATCCTGATTCGCAAAACATGTTGCTTCTGAAATCTCTCTGACTATATTAGCCCTGTTCAATAGTCAAATGATACAGGATGATACCCTGCAAACGCATCGGATGAGACAACTTCTTACCTTTTGGTTAAACCGTATTGCATTTGCGGTCTACCTACCGCTAAAAGCTCTGTTATTCACCATGAAAAAATATCTTCTTGCTACCTTTCTTATTCTACTTGTCGCACTTGCTGCCAGTGCAGCATATGTCTATCCAAAGACACTCGGCAAACTTCCTAATGCAGAAACGGTGAAACTTGTTGTGCCGAAGGGAGCCTCTTACCACCAGGTTGCCGATTCTCTGGTTGCCGCTGAAGTGCTCGGCGAAAAACGCTGGTTTTTATTGCTCGGTCGCTTGACAGGTGCTGATAAAAAAATGCGTGCCGGGAGATTTGATATACCACCGGGTCTTTCAACAAAAGACCTGGTACAGCACTTGAATGATGCTCCGTTGTCGCAAATCAAGGTGACGCTTCCTGAGGGGATTCTCGCAAGCCGTATGGCTGCTGCCTTTGAGCGTAAGCTGGGTGCGGACTCAAGCCTGTTTATGAAATTTGTTCACGACACAGCATTTGCACAAACGCTGGTGCCGGGTGCGAAGTCGTTGGAAGGTTATCTGTTACCGGAAACGTATTTATTTCAATGGAAGACACCGGAAAAAGAGCTGGTAAAATTTTTGGTCAATCAAACGCTGGCTATTTTTGCGCCCGACAGCATCAGCAAGCGACTAACCGAAATGGATATGACTCAGCTGGAAATTCTTACGCTGGCATCCATCGTGGAAGGGGAAGCGTTGGTAGATGCCGAACGCCCAATAATCTCTTCTTTGTATCACAATCGCTTACGTTTGAAGTGGCCTCTTCAGGCAGATCCCACAATTCAATTTATTTTACCCGGCCCGCCGCGTCGTCTGCTCAATAAGCATTTGAAAATCGACTCACCGTACAATACCTATAAATACGGTGGACTGCCGCCTGGTCCGGTGAATAACCCGGGTAAGAATTCAATTCTTGCTACCCTCTATCCGGATAGCACGCCTTATTTGTATATGGTCGCATCCGGAGATGGTGGCCACAAGTTTAGCAAGACGCTTCGCGAGCATAACTATTGGCACGCAAAGTTTAATGAAGTGCGTCGACGCTACCGTCGTGAACAGCGACGACAACAAAATTAGCACATCGTCATACCGTAAAAAGACTTTCCTTAAACGCTATTTCTGGCTATATTTATCGCCGTTACCAAACTGGAAGAGAGCCGTCTTTTTATGTCCGATATCCTTGCCACTCTGAACCCCTCGCAAAAAGATGCTGTTGAACATCTGGAAGGTCCGATTTTGGTGCTGGCCGGCGCTGGTAGCGGTAAAACGCGCGTGCTTACCTATCGAATCGCGAACCTTTTGCAAAAGGGCGTGGCTCGCCCTCATGAAATTCTTGCAGTAACGTTTACCAATAAAGCTGCACGTGAGATGCAGAAGCGAATTGAGAGTCTTATCTCATCCTCTGCACGGGGGATGTGGATTGGAACCTTTCACTCTATCTGCGCTCGCATTCTGCGGATGGAGGCTCACGAGCTGGGCTACGATAGCAATTTTACTATTTACGATGTAGACGATCAGCTTCGTCTTCTTCAGAACGTGATGGCTGGCTTAAATATCAGCACCCAAACGCTGAAGCCTCGACAGGTGCAGTATCGTATTAGTGACAGTAAAAATAAAATGATTACGCCAGAGCGTTTCGATAAGATGGCAATGGATTATAATGACAAGCGCATCGCTCAGGTCTATCATGCTTACGAAAAAGCTAAGCGTCGTAATAATGCTTTCGACTTTGATGACCTGCTAATCAAGCCGCTCGATGTTTTTACCAAACATGAGCACGTGTTGCACAAGTATCAATCTCGCTTTCGCCAGATACTGGTCGATGAGTATCAAGATACCAATAAAGCGCAATACTATTTTATTAAGCATCTTTCATCCATGCATCGCAATATTTGTGTCGTTGGCGATGAGGATCAGAGTATTTATCGCTGGCGTGGTGCAGATATCGAAAATATTTTGAACTTCGGTAAAGATTACCCGGAAGCAAAGACGGTCAGACTCGAACAAAATTATCGTTCAACAACTACTATCCTGGAAGCAGCTAATGCGGTAGTCTCAAATAATGAGCGGCGTTTGGGAAAGGAACTTTGGTCCAAGCGCGAAGCTGGCAGCTTAATCGCAATTAACCGCTGCGCCGATGAAGCTTCAGAGGCTGCTCAAATTGTGGAGATTATCCGCAGTGAAGCACGTAGCCACGACTACAACTATAATGACTTTGCTGTTCTCTATCGCACCAATGCACAAAGCCGTGCAATGGAAGATCGGCTGAGGCGTGCCAATATTCCTTACACCATAGTTGGTGGCACAAAGTTCTATGACCGAAAAGAAGTAAAAGACATTCTCGCCTATTTACGTGTTTTGGTGAATCCACTTGATGGCGTGGCCATGCGCAGAATAGTAAATTTTCCACCACGTGGAATAGGCGATAAAACTCAACAGCATATTGAACAATACGCTACGGAGAAGGCGCAGTCGCTTTTTCAGGCCGTTGTCGATGGAGCAAACATTAGTACGTTATCGGCCAGAGTCCGGACAAAAATTCAAGCGTTTGGTATGTCTCTGCAGCAGCTGCGCGAAAAGCTGGAAACCGAAAACGCTTATCTGCTTGCCCAGGAGGTTGCTCAGGTATTTGGCTTGAAGCGACACTACGAAAAGTCTACTTTGGTGGAAGATGAAACGCGACTCGAGAACATAAATGAACTTCTGAACAGTATTGCCGCTTTTGTTGAAACGGAAGGGGAAGATGCAACGCTTTCTAAATATCTTGAAGATGTTGCGTTACTGACAGATGTAGATCGCTGGGATCCGGATCATCAGGCAATTACACTGATGACGTTGCATAGCGCAAAGGGACTGGAGTTTCCGGTTGTTGTGCTTAGCGGCATGGAAGACGGCCTTTTTCCGCTTTTTCGCAGTCTGAATAATCCGGAGGACTTGGAGGAGGAACGACGTCTGTTTTATGTGGGAATGACGCGTGCAATGAACAGCCTCTATTTGCTCTGGACGAATCAACGTCGACGTTTTACCGGGGAAAAAGCCGGTATGATGCACCGCAATACACCGTCTCGCTTTCTGTTGGAAATACCAGCGTCGTTTAAAAATGAACCAACCGTTGGACGAGCAACGTTTAGTCAAACCCGTAAAAACACGCGTCCACGCGCGGCCATGGACTTTGCCGAACAAATGCTCAGTGCCGATTCCAAATACAAAATTGGTGATTGGGTTCAGCATGAATCATTTGGGAAAGGGCAGGTCTTGGGAGTCGAAGGCAGCGGAAGTGGTACCAAGCTAACCGTACTATTTCAAAAGAAGCAGCTAAAGAAACTCATTGCCGAATATGCGAACTTAACTGTTTTGAATACATAAAATACTTTGGTAATAAGACGATATGTCATTCGAGGTTTATACATGAAACACCGTTCTATGTTTTACGCATTATGTTTTTTCCTTCTGAGTATTGCTCCGCTTTCTGCGCAACAATACAGCGAAAGTAACGACTTTTCCTACGCGCTGAAGCTTTACAATGAAGGATTCTACGATATTGCTGCTCAACAGTTTTCAACGTTTATTAATCGCTATCCTGCCAGTGATAATATGGGCGACGCGCGTTACTACTACGCCGACTCTTATTATAAATTGGGCGAAATTGACAATGCGCGCATTGAGTTTCAGGGGCTTGCAGTGGGTTTCCCAGATCATCCGCGTGCTGCTGAAGGTTGGTTGAGAGTAGGGGAGTGCTATGAAGAATTAGGCAAACCTATGGAGGCTGCAAAAGCCTTTGAAACGATCAAGATTTTATATTCTTCAAGTCCATTGGCACCACGCGGCTTGCTTCATGCCGGTCGGTTGTACCTTGAAAGTGGCGAGCCATTACGTGCTGAACAAACGCTAAAGGAGTTTTTGGATCGGTATGTGGAATCCTCTGAATACCCTCAGGGCCGTGCTCAATTTGGCACAGTGCTTCTTGCAAAAGGAGAGCTTGAACACGCAATTAAGGAGTTCGAACGCGTACCGGCATTAACTCAGGACAAAGAAATTCTTTCGACTGCCCTCCTTGGCAAAGGACAAGCAATGTATCGACTTGGCCTAATCAGCCGGGCAACAGAATCATTTAATGGGATACTTTCAAATTACATCCGTAGCAGTTCAGCGGCTGAGGCATTGACACAGCTGGTGCGGATTCATCAGAATAAACGTGAGTATACCGAGGCACTGTCTCTTATACGTAAACACGCCTCCTCATTTTCCGGCGGCAAGCAGGCCACTGCAATAAGCATGCTCGAGTCGCAGTGCCTTATTCTCCAAAAGAATCCCTCTCAAGCTGTCAGGATGCTTGAACCAATAGTCGGGTCAGCATCGCTAACGGTAAAAGAAAAGACACTCTCTACATATTATCTGGCATGTGCTTATTTGGAAGATGGAAGTTATGATAAGGCTCAGCCGCTCTATGAGGCTCTGCTCAATGACGCAGATGCTAAGACAAAAGAGCTTCGGGTACCAATATTGATTAATTTGTCTTCGCTACATCTTGACAACAATCGGATTGCCTTAGCGCGTCCGCTGGTGCACCAACTTCAGGAAGAGCATCCGGGCTCACCAGACAATGAGAGCATTCACCGTGAATTGATCAAGAAGGCCTTTAAGCAACAGCAGATTTCTGTTGGCGTTGATGAACTGCAGCGCTATCGCGGTGCATATCCGGCCTCTGCTTCGCGAGACGATCTGACTCATTTGGCCGGCAAGGCTTATTTCGAAAATGAACAATATCAGCGTAGCCTGTTGTTTTTTGAACAGGTGCTTGCCGAATATCCTGGCTCGGCGGTTTGGGATTCCAGCCGTGCGTATATTCGCTATATCAAAACCTACGAAGAAACTGGTGAGCAGGCTGGAGTTAAAGAGCTTGCTAAACTAATGGGAAGAATGATTACCGGGGAAAAGAAGGAGCAGCTCATCTTTGATCTGGGTGAGGTTTATATCAGCAGATTGAAAGACTTTGAAGCAGCGGCGAATATCTTTTCTCAACCGCAAACGGCTAAGGAAGATTCTGCCACAACGGCAAAGCGGCTATATTATCTTAGCGAAAGCAAGTTACTGCTTGCCGAGAAAGAACTCTTCCTAAGTTCACCCTCAGAAAAAAGTTATGCCGAGGCAGCTAGCGAACTTAAGAAAGCAATGGTCTACATAAATCAGTCTCCACAGCCGGATACGCTGATGTTTCGCTATCTAAAAACAACTTTGGCTGCGGATACGCCAATAGATAAATTTCTTCAGTTTTGGACGGTGTTTGAACAGAATTATCCGCAGAGTAACTTACTCGCTGAGGCCTACTTGCATATCGCTCGAAAGGCGAACATTTCCGCTAAGGCGTCAATCGCAAATACCTATTTTGACAAGGCAATTGCAAAAGGTGGATATTTTGGCGGTACAGCAGCTCTCTTTCGTGGAAAAGAACTACTCCAAAATGGCGATCGTGCCAATGGTGAATCTGTTTTAAAGACTTTCTTGCTGGAAAATAAACGTCACCCGGGACACCCGGAAGCGTATTGGCTTCTTAGTCAGTCTAGTCTTACCGCAGGCGAGAAAAAGACCTCTGCAGCATTTTTGGAGCGCCTTGCCGAAGAATTCAATTATACAGAGTATGGTGCTCAAGCGCCGGTTGGCGTTATTGCAAGCCACATTGCAGACGGCAATTATGAAAAAGCTGCACAGAAAATTCAGTATGAGCTACGAGGGGTATCGGTAGACGATCCTGTTGCTGCAAGCTACTTGTCCCAACCGGAACCAGCCTACTATTTTTACGCCGGAAAATCTGCCTGGCGCCAAAAAAACTTTGGCCGTTCTCGCAGAGAATTGCTCGCCTATCTAAATCGAGCTCAAAAGCAGGAGTTTCAGAATGAATCTCTTTATTTGCTTGGCATGATGGCGATTGAAGAGCAGGACATTGAGTCAGCTCTCCTTCACTTCGAACTTGTGAATAAAGATGGTGATGCGACATATTACCAGCAGGCAACTCTTGAAGCCGCAAAGCTACTCTATGATAATAGACGTTTCGAAGAAAGCCTTGGTCGCTATCAGAGCCTGACTGCCTTTTCTCAACCAGCGCTGCGAATGGATGCTGAAGCGATGATGGTTCGCAACTTGATCCAACTGGGGCGAAGTAAGGAAGCATCTGCTGCAATTAAGAAATACAATTCCAGCTATAAAAAACAAGCGGGATTAAACAATTATCTCGCTTCGTTCGAATATGAAAAAGGACGAAAAGCCTTTACAGAAAAAAGTTATGATCGCGCCTTAAATAGTCAGAAAAATGTTTTGAAAAAGTATAAAAAGTCCGACTATGCCGATGACGCCAACTACTTTATTGCACGTATTCAAACCACTATGAATCGCACTAAAGATGCTCTGAAGACCCTCGATCAATTCCAGAAAAACTATCCCAACAGTGAGCTGCAGGGTAACGCCTATCTAACCCGTGCAGAAATCCATTTCCGTGATGAGCAGGAAGATCTGGGATTAGCAGCTGTAAAAAAAGCTGTTGAACTGGCATCGACGCCGGCAGTAAAACGCAGCTCACTCTCTTTGCTTGTTAATACCTATCACAATATGGGGTTGTGGGATGGAGCGCTACAGAAAACGCGGGAGTATATTGCCCTTTATCCCAAAGCGTCTGATATCATGAGTAAGAAAATTTCCATAGGGATTTTTCTCTCCCGTGCGAACCGATACAGTGAAGCACTGGATTATTTGCAGAAAATAAAATACGAGGTTGGCAGTCAGGAAGAGCCGGAAGTGCAATTTTATATTGGTGAAGCGCTATACAATGCAGGGCAGTATGATCGCGCAATAAATGAGTTTTTGAAAATCCCGCTGCTTTCGCAAAAGACCAAATTGCAGTGGGAAGCCAGTGCACTGTATTTTGCCGGGCAATCGTACGAGAAGTTGAATCGACCGCAGGATGCGATTCGGATGTATGAAGAAATTACATCGCGACCGGGGATTCAGGTTGAACTTAAGCGCGAAGCACGGAACTTGATTAGCAAACTCAGAAAGTTAAACTGAGATTGAATTTAATTCCGCATGTTAAGTGATTTATCCGACATGATTTGCTGAATAAAACTGCTATTTTTGCTGAATAATAATTGTAATCTGTCGAAATTATATACCAGAGCCGTATGTTTATGTAGTTCATGGGTTTACCCGCGGCCCGAAAATATTTCTAAAATCGATTTTGCAGGTGTTGTTTGCCTGTTTTGCTTTTAACCGGCTATTGGCCGAATTATTACGGAGGGACATATGCGTTTCGTCTCGCTGAGAAATTTAAGCACCAAAATAGGTCTTCTTTTAATTTTAGCGCTTCTTCCTGCTCTTCTTTCGTCTTGTGGGGGCAGTAAAAAAGTGAGTCAGTCTGAGTACTCTTCCATGTCGCCAAGTGACAAGATTACTTACCTCACTGCGCAGGTTGAAAAAGATCCTGAGAACATCGTTCTTAAAAAGCAGCTGTATAAGGAATACCTGAATCTGGACATGGCACCACAGGCATTGAATGTTATGGAAGAGGTTCTGATTATCGACCCTACCCAGGTAGACATTCAGTTTGAGTATGGAGAGCTGCAGTATAAGCAGGGGAATACAACATCTGCGAATAGAGCATTTCTAAACGTGTTGAATTCAGTTAGCGGCGATTTTTATACCAGCCGTATTGCAAATTATGTATCCGGCAACTTTTTGGTACAGGCAGTAACGGCTGGTGCACTGGATGAAGGTTTTCCTTCTTTCTCGCCTGACGGTAAAAAAATGGCCTTTCAGAAGTTCAATGGCAACGATTGGGACATCGTCGAGTTCGATCTGGAAACACGCCAGGAAATACCGCTGGCTGCGACCAGTGCAAATGAGGAAGCTCCCGTATATTCTCCGGATGGAAAACAGCTCGTATATACGAGTACTGCCAGTGATAGGCGTCCTATCGAAAACAAAGTTAAAGTTCGCGAAATCCGCGTAATGGAGCGCAGCGATCGTTTTTCACAAAACCTTACTCAGTCAGTTGCGGATGATTGGTTACCTCGCTACAGCAATAATGCTGAAATGCTGTTGTTTGTCTCCGAACGATCCGATCTCCGACGCGTCTCTTATGTTGATAAGCAAAGCGATATCTTTATAATGGAGCGTGATGGAGATTTCCAGCATCGCCTTACCGATTCACCTGCAAATGAAGGCGGAGCCAGCTTCTCTGCTGATGATAAGCGGATTTTCTTCCATTCGAACAAAAATGGCGTTTATGACCTTTTTAGCATGAAGACATCTGGTAAGCAGGTTTTAACCATTGTCGATTCACCGGGCAATGATGTAAATCCTTCGGCTTCACCAAAGGGAGATCATGTTGTCTTTATGTCTGATCGTGATGGTAATTTCGAGATTTACCGTGTGACCACAGAAGGATCACAGCCTGAGCGCTTAACCTACAATTCCGGTGTGGATGCAAATCCGGTTTTTTCTCCTGATGGAAAGTCTGTTGCATTTCATTCCGATCGCAATGGCAATTTTGATATCTTTGTAATCAATCTCGATTATGAATCCGGAGCGATGACGAAGGCTGAACTTATTCAAAAGCTGGGCGGTTAATCCGCTATACCTTCGTTTTTTTACCCTCTTTTCAGTGCCTGCTTCATCTGAAGCGGGCACTCGTGTTTTTGGGGAATTCCTTTGATTTTCCAGCCCACCTTCGCTATTATAAGCTCTTGATATAACTAAGAAAATAAAGTTTATGAGCGATCCAAAATCACCAGCCAGGCTATTGGTCTTTGCCCATCGAGGTGAAGCGCGCAGCTTTCTTGAAGCGAATAAATGGTCTGCAGCTGAAAGTGGAATTCCGGGACATTATGTTTTTGAAAACCAACAGCTTTTAATCACTGGTGAAGGGACTTATGAGGTCTTAAAAAAACTCTCCGCTGTTTGCTCATTCAAACTGCCGGAGATTGTAGTAAATCTCGGGACCTGTGGTGCATTACGTAATGAATTGAAGACTGGTGAGGTTGTTGCTGTTCGGACGGCATATGGCTCTGAAGGTCCGCAACCGCTATTTAAATCCTATACATCTTCAGATTCCCAGGCTACAATTGATTGCATTTCGTGTAGCCGGCGAGTAGAGAGCCGCGAGCTTGCCGATCAGCTCGCGAACTTCGCCTCACTTGTCGACCGGGAAGCATGGGCTGTTGGCAGCGTAGCGGAAATGTTCAAGCTGTCGTTTTATTCTTATAAGCTCATCACGGACTTTGCTGATGGCGCCGTCCTGGTGTCCGATACTGCTGAGATCAGTGAGCAACTACTTGCGCACTATAGACATATGATAGCAAATAATCCGGCGCAGCCAATTGTTCAAGCCGCTCCAGTTGACACACCTTCGGAGTTTTATTTTACCACGTCGCAACGTCGTTTACTCAAATCTCTTTTACAGCAGCTGTCAATTAGAGAAAAAGTGAACCCCGACGATATTTTGATGGAAATGGGCGTTTCTCTTGAATTTGGCAAGAAGATGCGCCCGAAAGATAAGACTGCGATGTTACTTCAGGCATTGAGTGACCGCCTTTCGCCATTCAAGGCTGAATTGCGACGGGAATTAGACGAGCAAATCCGTGCTGTGAAAGAAGTGGGCTGGAACGTTAAGTTTGAGCCGCAGTTTGAAGATGAACGTATCGAAATTAAAGCCACTGTACGAAACGAATCTCAACTTGCTCGTCTCGCAAAGTCACTTCAACAGCTACCGTATAGGCAGATTGTCGCATTATTACGTGGGGAAACGCCTGGAGAAAAAAGAGATGCGCTTTGAAACTATTTTTGTAGAAGAGCAAGTGCGCTACAATCCGTATTCGCAAAAAATTCTGCAGGCCTTTCCCAATGTGCCGGTGCGCTATATTCGTAAAGTGGAGGATGTCTTTGGTCGTGTTAAGAAACCCTATCTTCATAAACGCACCGGGCTAAACATCTTTGTTGGTAGAAAAGAAGGCCATCTGGTAAAAGAGGCGCCTGATGCATACGGTTTGGCAAACGAACCGCATTACTATTTTATTCATGCCTACAACTGCATTTACGAATGCGAATACTGTTATCTACAGGGGTATTTTAATTCCCCTGACCTGGTGTTCTTTGTAAATCATGATGAAATTGTTTCGGAAATGCATCAGACATGTGCTGAACATCCCGAAGCAAAACGAATTTGGTTTCACGCGGGCGAATTTAGTGATTCATTAGCATTGAGTCATGTAACTGCCGAGTGGGATGTATACTGGGAATTTTTGCGCAGTCAGCCTCGGGCTAAAATTGAGTTAAGAACAAAATCTGTAAATATTAAGGCGCTGCTCGATTTGCCAGCTTTAGACAATGTTACGATTTCATTCTCATTGTCTCCTGATGATGCGACACGAAAGTATGACCGTAAAACACCCTCTTTTTCGGCCCGGCTAAAAGCACTTCACCGCATTGCCAAGCATGGTTACCGGATAGGCATACATTTCGATCCCATCGTTGATTCACCGAATTTAGCGGCGGAATATCAAGACCTTCTGAGCAATCTGCTCATAACTGTAAAACCAGATCAAATCGAATATATCTCGCTAGGTGTTGTTCGCTTCACTAAAGATGTTTATAGTCAGTTTAAGCGAAATTACCCAAACTCAGATATGCAGGCGGCGGAGTTTGTCAGCAGCTTCGACAACAAGGTGCGCTATAGCAGGCCTCATCGTTTGTCGCTGCTGAACAGAATAAAGCAAATGTGTATCGAGGCCGGTTTGCATGATGAACAAGTTTATCTTTGCATGGAGAATGAAACCCTTTCATGACTGCCAATCCGAAACATGCATTTGACTCTTCTATTAAGACTCGTCTTGCCACAAAAATTGTGGTTTTGTTGAGTGTTATTATTGGAATTGCAATTCTTACCGTTGGTGGTTGGCTCTACGAAAAAGATAAGCAACGGGTGCTCGAAAACCTTCAAATACAGCTTCAACTGGCTGCAAATACAATTTCCCTTTCTATCGATGGAGATCGTTACTCTGAGCTTCGCGGCAAAGAATCGATCGGGTCTGAAGCGTTTGATGAGGTTATGTCTACCCTCGAACGTTTTATGGTCAACAGTTATCTTGGCTTCGAGCGTAATAATATTTACACCTTCCGTAGAATAAATAAAGACACCTTACAATTTACGGCAATGCTCCAGAAACAGTATGTTGGAAACTTATATGCCGTCCGTGATGAAATGCGTTTAACGCTCGATCAGGGAAAGCCTTCGTACACCGGGGTTTATGAGGATGAGAATGGGGCCTGGGTCTCTGCATATGCACCGATACTTAATAGCGCCGGGGTTGTTGTCGGACTGGTTGAAGTTGATTTTCAGAATAACGTTTACCTGCTCAGCCTTGAAGAGGAACAGAAGGAAATCCTGATGTTTGTTGCCTGTGGTTTGCTTGCAGCACTGGTTTTGGCTCTGTTCTTTGGGCGCTATTTATCTAAGCCGATAACGGCTGTTTCAAAAGGCGCACTCCAGATATCTCAAGGCAACTTCGATGTGCAGATACCTGTGCAAACTGCGGATGAAATCGGGCGATTGGCACGCGCCTTCAATTACATGGTGCAAGAGATTCAGGAAAAGGAATACATTCGCAAAAAAAACGATGAAATCTCCGCAGCGAATAAACAGCTGGATAAATTGAATAAATCTCTTCATGAAGCCAATCGTTTGAAATCTGAGTTCCTCGCCATTGCTGTACACGATTTGAAAAACCCCCTTCAGGTTATACATGGCTACCTCGAAATCATTCAGGATAATACAGAGCCTGGCGAGCGCACCTGGCAATACTGTGAAAGTATCTCCGCGGCCACTCAACGCATGTTGAAGCTCATTAAACAGTTGCTGGATACCACTGCTATTGAAAGCGGCAAGCTACAGCTTAAGAAACAAAATGTTGAGCTGGCAAAATTAACAGAGAGTGTCGTAAAAGATCAGCGGGGCTTGGCTCAGAAAAAGGATCAAACAATACATTTTAATGCCTTGTCTGATTCTGTTGTTTATGCCGATGAATCGCGGATGCACGAAATACTGGAAAATTTAATTAGCAATGCCGTCAAGTTTTCTCCCCATGAACGAGACATATTCGTCTCAATATTTGAAAGCCCCAAGGCCAGCGATAAAGTTTGCATTAGTGTGAGAGATCAAGGCCCCGGATTGAACGCTAGCGATATGCAGAAGCTATTCGGACGCTTTATGCGCTTGTCTGCGCTGCCCACGGGTGGTGAAGTCTCAACCGGTTTGGGTCTTTCGGTGGTTCGCCAGCTGACAGAGCTTCATGGTGGTCGGGTATGGGCGGAAAGCGGGGGGAAGGACAAAGGCGCGACGTTTTATGTTGAGTTCCTAGCAAATTCAAAAGTGGCCGGATCAAATTAGCGGCTCTTGCGCTTATTTTTATTTTCAATTGGCATTTCTGTTTGCATTCTATTAATCTTTTAGCCTTAATTTCTTACGTATTACCTTACCAAAAGATAAACTCCCATCATGAATGAGATTGACGATGTATTGGCATCACGGTTTGACTCTCTGTATCACTGGTTGAACAGTAAGTATGGACTGAGTGAGATTGAATATGAAATGGATGGTCGGAAATTTCGCGTTTTCAAAGTGAAAGATATCGAACTTGCTTTGGAAGAGTCGCTCCGCGATCCAGGTAATCCAAATAATCGCAGTCCTTACTGGACTGAGTTTTGGCCATCTGCCAAGGCACTTTCTACAACCTTGTTGCGCGGCAATGTTTCGTTCACGAACAAACGAGCACTTGAGCTGGGCTGTGGGTTGGGATTTACCGGTGTTAGCCTTGGCCAGGAAGGCGGCATCGTTACTCTCTCAGACCGCGAGCCAGATGCACTGAAGTTGGCAGAATTGAACTGGATTGTCAATAATGGCGCAGTTCAACCATCAATTCGCCTGTTAGACTGGAATCACCTAATCGGTTGGCCGGCAAAAGCTGATGAGCAATATGACATAATTCTTGCTGCCGATGTAGCTTACGAGATCGAAATATTTCCGGCATTGGTCAATGCACTGGATGTTCTTTTAATAAAAGATGGAGAAATTTGGCTTAGCGAACCAAATCGGCCGATTGCAAATGGGTTCTTCCTACAGCTTGAAGCAAAGGGCTTTTTGATTCAAAAACAGGACGTGCTAAGCGAATTTCCAAAGGTCTCGGTTTATCGGATTGTCAAAAATCTTTAGACAGGTCGAAAAATTGCTGCAGAGATGCTACAAGAGCTTCCGGGCATTCCCTGGCTGGAATGTGGCCCGCCGAGGGGAGTAAGATAAAGCGTGACGATATCGCAGCCTTGCGCGCATTTTCCGGGAAGAAAAGTCGATCTTTGTCTGTCTGAATAACAGCAAGTTTTTTGCTTAGTTTTTGCAGCTCACCAGTCAAGTTTAAATTACAATAATTGAATCGGATTTCGTCCTGAACGAAGCGTTTCCAAATGAGATGATGGCCTACGAGCCTAACGGATTCTCGGGCATCTTCCACCATTTGTCTGGATATACAGGAACGCTTTTCCACTAACTCTCCCAGAGCCAGTTTCATAACGAGCGATGAGCGGACCAATATTGCGCGCAGTAGCTTGTTTATAAAGGGCACTTTTGATGTCAAATATGCTAATTTTTGCCGCTTGATCTCGTCTGCTATTCCATACGAATTGATAACCGCAACTTTATGAAAAGCTTTTGGATCTGTTAAGGCAGCAAGTATGGCAATTGCCCCACCCATTGAAAAACCAGCAACGTGAACGCCCTCTAATTGATGCTGCTCGATAAACGCACATAAAAAACTGACCTGCGTGAGTAGTGTCGAATTCTCGTTTGTAAAACGCGAGTTCGACTGGATTAGTGATGATATGCGTTGAAGCCGCTCGGGGTTGCCTGCGTTTACATCTTCAATCGCTGGCCACTGACTGTATCCATATCCCGGAAAGTCCGGCGCATAAATACGATGGTCTTTACCAAGTTCTTTCAGTACATCTCGCCAGGAAAATTCTGAATAGTCGCTGCCGCCACCGTGCAATAAGAGCAAGGGGCTGCCGGAATTCCCCGCAGTTAAATATGAACATGTGCTACCAAAAATTTGGCACTCTTTTCTATGGAATACCGACATGCTTATCCGTTTTGATGGTTTGTTGTTTGAAGTAGTTCTGAATATGCATGGTGATATTTTTGAATCCGGGTTAAATCCTTATCCTTTATTCTGTTCAGGCGAAAGAGATTCATATTGTCTTGCAAATCTCCCATTTTCACTTCGACCGCGGTTGGTGATGTTTTTATGCGTTCAATATAGCTGGTGTATTCGGAACCGTCATCATGCGTCAATAGACTTACGGCTTCGATGACTGCTTCATCAAAGCCTTCATTTTTAAGCTGCTCGATTGTCCAGTCTGTATCTTCAACAACGTCGTGAAGAACTGCTGCTATTTGTGTGGTTTTTGACTTCATGTTGAGCATAATGCGCAGTGGATGCAGGATATACGCCTTGCCTGCTCTATCTGTTTGCCCGGCATGCGCCCCGGCAGCAATTTCAATTGCTCTATCTAGCGTAGACATCATTTTTCTCCTTTGTTATTTGGCAAAATATAGACAACAAATACTATCTAATCCTTTAGAATTTTCATCCCCCACTATTTTTTAATTATAGCAAATTTATCTTGAATCGTACATGAAGTGACTATATCTTCCGGCCTCGGTCAAATAAAATGCCCCGAATATTTAGTAATCTCAAGGAGAGAACATGAATAAGAACAACAACGAATTTATTGCCAGGCTCGATGCAACCATTGCAACGTATAGCTTGCTGAAACATCCCTTTTATCAATTGTGGAATATGGGTGAGCTGGACAAGCCAACTCTTGTTGAATACGCCAAGCAATATTATGCCCACGTTGAAGCATTTCCGGTTTATTTAAGTGCCGTTCATTCTCGCTGTGAAGATACATCTGCACGTCAACTGATTCTTGAGAATTTGATTGAAGAGGAATTTGGAGAAGAAAACCACCCGGAGTTGTGGCTGCGTTTTGCAGAAGGTGTCGGTGGAACACGTGAAGCTGTAAAAAGTGCAACTGTGCTGCCCGAAACCATACAGTCCGTCAATACCCTGAAGCGTCTTACATGCAGCGACAACTTTGCAGAAGGTATTGCAGCGCTTTATGCGTACGAATCTCAGGTGCCGGAAGTTGCTCGCAAAAAGCGTGAAGGCCTGAAAGAATTTTATGGTATCGAAGACGATCGCACAGTTTCATACTTTAGTGTGCATGAGGAAGCAGATATTGAACATAGCGATGCAGAACGTGAAATTTTGTTGCGTTATGCTACCGATTCATCAACTGAAGAACGTCTCTTGAATGCAGCAGAGGAATCTGCTAAAGCCATGTGGATGTTGTTAGATGGGATTTATGATAATCATGTTTCAGAATCTGCCAAGGCTTGCCTGAACTAATTTTGATTTTCACACCTTATTTTGCCCGTCGGGAGAATTCTGTTCTCCCGGCTTAATTTCTCCGGAGTTGAGAATCATATGCCCTTTACCTTTGCGCATCCGGCAGTTATTTTTCCGTTTTATAAACGATGGCGTATATTTAACTCTCTTTCCGCACTTACCATTGGAAGTATGGCTCCGGATATGAGCTACTTCTTACCCTTTCACATTAGTCGCCATGCCACGCATTCTCCCGGCGCCTTACTGTGGTTTTGTCTGCCAGTCGGTCTAGCTGTCTATATAGTGTTTCATGTCTTCCTAAAACGCCCCATCTGGTTTTTGTTGCCGTCGAGTTTGCGGATACCTTTGCAGGACGTTGCGCTGCGAAATCGCACCTGGCACCTCAAGGAAATTCTGCACATATCTATAGCTATTTTAGTTGGTGCGATTACTCATATTGGCTGGGATCTTTTTACCCATCGCTCCATCGTCACCGGAACGTATTTGCCCCTTCTGAATGAACCGGTTTTTAGCATGTTTGGGCGCCCATTTAGAGTTCACAATATATTGCAGCATGTAAGCACGGTATTTGGCTTTTTCGTTATTGGTTTCGTCGCAAAACAGTATTTGTCTTCCCGGATTTCGACCGGTAATGAACCCCTGAAATGGGCAAACTCCTTAAGACGTCGTCTCAGACAAGGACTACTTTTTGTTTCGGGCGGAACGGGGGTGTTCTTTGGTTTAGGGGCACTCGCTCATCCTTCTGCGTTTCGCAGCTTTACTTATTTTGTCCGCTATTTCGTTATCTCCGGCATAAATGCCGCCATAGTTTGCCTGCTGTTAATGGGAATCACTTGGCTTCTGCTACAGCGCTTCGCAGGCAATGATAAATGGCATACTTCTTAGCTCGAATATTGTGCATTCAAAAATCTATTCATTTCACGCTGGAAAATGTCTTATATTTTAGTGTCCCTCATGGAATGAGGTGCATAAACCTATTGGAGATTCTATATGTTCTTTCGTCTGCTGACTATTTTCGCTGTAATCCCGCTGATTGAGCTGTATTTGCTCATTGAGGTTGGTGGGCGAATTGGTGCGCTCAATACGATAGCCATAATATTTATAACCGCTACTGCCGGAGCCTATCTAGCAAGAAAAGAGGGTTTTCAGGCTATTCAGGATATTAAACAGGCATTTAATAGCGGTAGGGTGCCAGCACAGGAACTGTTGCATGGCTTGTTCATAATGATTGGCGCATTTACACTTTTGACGCCTGGGTTTCTGACAGATTTGATGGGGTTAAGTATGCTGCTGCGTCCGATCAGGCAGGCATACGTTGCGCTTGCTCAAAAATACTTTGGTAATGTTATCCAATCTGGCGGGACACAAACCACGTCGTACCAGGACATAACTGAAAGGCCTTAATTATGGCAGTAGCGGAACAGGCCGGATTAGGCAGTTGGCGCGCTAAACTACATGAAATTATCTTTGAAGCGGATACTCCTGCTGGAAAAGCATTTGACATTACTCTTATCATCTCTATTCTCAGCAGTGTCGCTATCGTTATGTTGGAAAGCGTTGCCTCTATTCGCGCGGAACACGGGGAGTTAATCCGCGCGCTTGAATGGATGTTTACAATCCTTTTTACAATTGAATACGTCCTTCGATTGCTTTGCGTGCGTTCACCGCTTTCATACGCAAAAAGCTTCTATGGTCTGGTTGACGTTATTTCTATTATTCCTACCTATCTCAGCCTGTTTGTACCTGGTACGCAGTATCTCCTGGTTATTCGCACGTTGCGTATCTTACGCGTCTTTCGAGTTCTAAAGCTGGTCCAGTATATAAACGAGGCCGATACGCTTTCACGTGCATTAAAAGCCAGCAGGCGTAAGATATTTGTCTTCATTTATACCGTATGTATCCTGGCAATCATTGCAGGCTCTCTAATGTATATCATTGAGGGCGAAGAGAATGGATTTACGAGTATACCAGTTGGAATTTACTGGGCGATTGTAACGGTAACGACGGTTGGATTTGGTGATATTACACCAAGCACCAATCTCGGTCAGATGTTGTCGGTCATTTTAATGATTCTTGGCTACGGTATTATTGCGGTTCCAACCGGGATTGTAACCAGCGAGTTGTCACGTGGTGAACAGGATGGAAAGCCCAATACCCGCTGCTGCAGAACCTGTACATTAGAGGGGCATGATAATGATGCTGTTCATTGTAAGAGGTGTGGCGGATTGCTCTAAGTCGCGGAGGCAGGGGAGGATCCTTTTTTTTTGTTTGGCTCTATTGTATAACCAAGCCTGGTATGTATTTTATACTTGTCGGCAGAAATAAATTCCAGGCATCCCGGGCAGGAAAAAACTCTTTTGCGCCGCTGCATGCTATCCAGCGAAACTTCGATACCACATTCCGGACAAATAACCTCTCCAGGTAAATACGATCGAGAATCCATACTTCTTCTCCCAAAAAGTGGGGCACAAGATATCACTATTCAACACTAAAATGACATTGAATGCCTATGATTTAGAGGCAGCCACGCAAAACTATCTACAAGGGGGAGCGGTATAAAAGTGGTCGCTATTGAACCACTTTTAGTCATTAGAAACTTGCATCTGGAATCTACCCGGGTTATTAAGCTGTATCACATCGTTTCACATTGCCTTTATAATTTTATTGAAAAAGAAAGTCTGAGACTACGATAAAAATTGGCGTCAATAATCTCGTCTGAATCGTTATTGCCAAGAAAACCCAGGAGATCAACTTGAAGATTGTCGGTGGGTTGATAACCAAGACCATAGAAAAATCGGGTCGTGGTGCGAATAGTTTCCAGACGTCTTCTGTTGGAATCGAATTCATTGTCAAAGACCTGGGTTACGATGTTGCCGTCAGCAAACTGAGTGACAGTCGTTCGCGGGTCAGCCAACTCTATACGAAAAGACTCGATGTTCTCGGACTTTATATATTCAAATAAGCTTCCAAAGCGCAGTTTCCACTTTTCATTTTTAGTAAACGCATATTCTATCCCAACCGGCAATTGAACTTTTGTAGTACGTTCCTCAACTGTGCGAGCAGCTTCAGTCTCTTGCATCGTAACACTGCTGAAGTCATTGGCCAGCGAATTATCCTGAAGCGTAAAATCCCTTGTGTTGTTCTGTAACTCCATCAGCTCACTATTCTGATCTAAATCACCAATATCGAGCACGACTCCTGTTCCAAAATAAACTTTGTTACCGAGTGGCGCATTTACTCGCAGACCGATACGAAAATGGTTGTAAACGGCTTCGCCTTCGTCAGAACTTGTGAAGTGTGTTAGTGCATTGTTTGAAAAATCCAGCCCGAGTGTGTCTAGCCCATCAAACTGTATGTCTTGAAATGCGAGTGTATTCTCAGAAGTTGCGGAGTAATCTAAAAGGAGACGCTGCCAATCGATAAAAATACGAAAAAAGCCGTCATTACGGCGTTCTCGCGCGCGATCGAAGACTTTGTGTAGACTTGCCCCTAAGGAGCCTCCTGAGCCGTCATAGGCAATTTTGGACTTTACGGTACTAATTTCAGAAAAGACGTCTTCAAAATCAGGGATAGCGTTGTTAAAAAGATCCAGTGTTCCTTTATAGCTATCGCTGCGTGACTGCGTAAAACGTTCATTTAGCAATCCACCGTCGAGTCTTAGTTCAACGCGTTTCAGTCCACGCATATTAAAGGGGGTCATAAAAGATAGATTGAACTGATTCGACGATTCTTCTCCCGTATTTAGGAAATCACCATCTTCCTGCTGCTTTTGAATAACATTGTTTGTCAACAGGTCAGTTATCGTAAGATCCAGATTAAATGTCGGATCGCCGGGAAAAGTACCGACCAATGCAGAGTTCCCGGTGCCGTAAAACCCGCCGGCTCCGCCAAATCCGGATTCTTGTTTTAAGCGAGAATAGCGGAAGCCAAGCGTAGCGCCGCTTTTAAATCCGATTGCGTTGTTAATGAGCAGTGCATTGCCATTGTTGGCTGTTTCGCTGATTTTACGCTGATCAATAAGTCGCTGAATATCGAAAAGGCCATCGCCATTCGTATCCAGAAAGGCATTATAGGTATTGCGAAACTCACCGGATCCGCCAATGTCGGGTATACCGTTAAGATCCTGGTCAATAAACAATGCGTTTCCGCTCTTGCTGTTGCGATAGCGAAAGAGCACTGATGTCCACCAGTCGAAAACTGTCCAGTTTTGCCAGGAGGCGCCAATCAAGAGCTCGTTATCGCTGAAGTCGTTAAAGACCTCTTCCTCTGAAGAGGTTAAATTGCTCAGATTTGTATAGAGTCTGATTTTGTCGACAAAGCGAAGGTCTATGGGGTCATAAACGAGATCAAGATCGTCATTAACTGCGCCGGCTAAGGCCTGACTGCGGAATGAAGCAGGATTTGAAGTGGAAATGCTTTCAAAGCTTTGGGCAATGAGTGAACTGGACAGAAAGGCAAAGAGCATCAGTCGAATAAACATAATTCCTCGCAATGAGACAACGATTGTAGTGTGGTTAATTCAGCGGGAGTAATCCCACTGAATGCGGTTGCTAAAAGATATAAAAAAATGAGGTGAAGTAGAAGAGAAATCCTGCTTTATCCGAGCGCGTTCCAGGCTCTTCTTGCTATGTCTCGACGATATTGCATGCCGTCGAAGTGAATGCGGGAAATGGCAGCATAGATGCGGTTTGTTGCTTCAATCAGAATGCGCGATGTAGACACAACTGCCATTACCCGACCACCATTGGTCATATAGATGTCGTCCACTTTCTTAGTGCCGGCGTGAAAGACAGTGAGTTGAGCTGGCAATTCATTTAACCCGCTAATGGCCTTGCCTTTTTCGTAATATTCCGGGTACCCTCCCGAAGCGAGAACAACTGCAACGGCATATTCATCTGAAATGGTGACTTCTATATCGCCAAGATTTCCGTCAACTACGGCTTTGATGATGCGTACGAGGTCTGACTGCAGCAGGGTGAGCACAACCTGCGTTTCCGGATCTCCGAAACGACAATTGAATTCGACAACTTTTGGTCCGGCTTCAGTCAGCATCAATCCAACATAAAGCACACCTTTGTAAGAGATACCGTCTTCGCGAAGCGCGCCAAGCATCGGCTCGATAATTGTATCAACTACCTGTTTGTGAAGGTCATCTGTCAAAAATGGCGTCGGGGCATAACTTCCCATTCCACCGGTGTTTTTGCCCTTGTCATTTTCGTCGGCTCTCTTAAAATCCTGGGCAGGGGAGAGGGTGATATAATCATTCCCATCGGTAATAACAAAAATACTTACTTCTTCACCGGTCATCATTTCTTCAATGACAACGCGGCTTCCAGCCTGCTTGAATATCTTTTGCGTCATTAGGCCATCAACAGCCTGGTTTGCAGTCTCTATATTTGGGCAGACAATGACTCCTTTGCCAGCTGCTAATCCGTCCGCCTTTACTACAACCGGACGCTCTGAAAGATCGTTGAGATAATCGTGGGCGTCGGAAGACTGATCGAACGCTCTAAATTCAGCCGTCGGGATATTGTGTTTAGCCATAAATTCTTTTGCGAATGTCTTACTGCCTTCCAGCTGGGCACCTTGCTTTGAGGGGCCAAATATTGCAAGCCCTTCGGCTTCGAAATAGTCGACAATGCCTTCCACCAGCGGTTGCTCTGGACCAACGATAGTCATGTCAATCTCGTTTTTCCGCACAAAGTCTGTCAGGCCGGCAAAATCAGTCAGCGGCAGTGAATGACACTCCGCCATATCGGCGATTCCGCCATTACCCGGTATACAGTAAATTTTCTCGGCATGCTTGCTTTGCGACATTTTCCAGACCAAAGCATGCTCTCTGCCACCACTTCCGAGAACAAGTAAATTCATCTTTTTTCCTATGCCTTTTTAGTGCGTTTTTCTTTTTTCTTTAGCAGAAAGCGTTCTCTTGAAATAATTATTCGAGTATATTCTTCTTCCAGCTTATGAGCATTGTCGAGCATCTTTTTGGCCAACTCAAATTCATTTAATTGTCGGAGACAGCGATTGTAATTAATGTAAATCCAGGATCGGCGAAACTCATCCTTCATTTTACCAATATTCTTACGCATAGCCCCATAAACAGTCTCGGCCTTGCTGTAGCGACGTCCATAGTAATGATTCTGCGCAATTAGATCCTGTACTAACAGCTCGAAATCCGGATTGTTAGAACGTTCACCTGCTGCAATTCGTGCGGCCAGTTCATCAGCGAGCTCTGCGCTTTTCTTGAACTCGCGGCTAAACAGATTGTTGCGCGCCTCGTGCCAGGTCTTCGTCAGATCATCCATTGGATGTCTTTGCGGCATTTGCGATACATAATACCAATATTTAGCCTGCTTTTCTTTGCGAATTTTTCGATAGAAAGACAGTGCTGTCGTTCGCTCCATTCTCAGGTCCGCCAAATGACCCTTGTAATAATTAATTGCCGCCTCATAATACAACGACTTTCGTGTTTCCAACGATAGAAGCACATCAAGAAGAGAGTCTGCAGATTGAAACTTGTTTAAATCATAACTAGCAATGGCCATGTTGTAATATTTTGCATTGGTTAATAAGGGGAGTGTCTCTACATAATCTTTGTCAAAGCTTTCACAGTACTCAATACAGCGCTGCATAAAGCCGGTTCGCCTGTAGTGATAGGCAAGCATAATTGCAAAGCCGTGGTTATCGGCATAGCGCTTATAAAGACTCTTAAAGCCACGAACTGAGGCGGCTTTGTCTCCTTCCAGAAAATACCGAATGCTGTAATAAACAAACTCCGCTTCAAACTTAAAGTGCTTCCCATTGTCTCGAGTGCGCTCGATCTCCCTGATGCCTCGTGTTTTATCTCCTTGAAAACCAAGTACACCGGCAAGGAACTTTACAACTCCAGGCAGCAGATCGGCATAGTAATGAAAGATTCCAAGACCAACATAGGCATCATTATACTCTGCATCATGCTTTATTGTGTCGTTTAGGTTGTTTTTTGCCTTGCGTCCATACCAGTATGCGCGAACATAATTGTACTGCGCGACATGATAGATTCCTCGAAGTCCATTGGCAATACCGAGATAAAAATGACCATCAGCTTTATTCTCGGAACGCTTGATATAGCTTTCTGCAATTTTAACAGCATAATCGACCTGAGTATTGAGGGCTGTCGCAAGAGAGTCGGTCTGCTTATCCATAGCAAAGCGAATTGTCGTCATAAATGCTTCATAGATAAAGCCGTGAGGATATTCTGGATATTCAGATTGAATCTTATCGAAAGAAATGGCTGCAGCGTCCATGCGCAAATTATAAAAGTGATTTTTTCCATCTAGCAACATCGAATCCAGCTTGGCGGGCAGCACGGCTTGACCGAAGACTACAGAGAGGGGAGAGAATAATAAAATGAATAACGCGACGGCAAGCCTTATGCGGTTGCGTACGAGAGTGATAAAGTAAAAGTTAGCGTCCTGCATTTAGTCTAATTGTCCTTTGAGGCGAAGTATCTTGTCGCGAAGCTTAGCGGCCTTTTCAAAATCAAGTTCCATAGCCGCAGCCTTCATTTGTTCTTCAAGTCGTTCTACCAAATTCAGCCGGGAAAGTTCATCCGTATAATCAAGCGCTTCAGTTTCTTCTTCAGGTTCCTTGTAACGACTTCGCATATCCGCAACGGATGTCGATTTCATGATCTCGTCTACGGTCTTATAAACAGTCTTCGGAGAAATATTGTTTTCCTTGTTATGTTCTTCCTGAACCTTACGGCGGCGCTTCGTCGTTTCGATTGTTACGCCCATTGCTTTGGAAATTCTGTCAGCATAAAATATCACCTTGCCGTTAGCATTGCGTGCTGCTCGTCCGGCAATTTGAAGGAGCGCAACTTCCGAGCGCAAAAAACCTTCTTTGTCTGCATCGAGAATGGCAACCAGTGATACTTCTGGCAAGTCGAGACCTTCACGAAGAAGATTAATTCCGACCAGCACATCATGTTCAGCCAAGCGTAAGTCACGCAGAATATCGACTCGCTCAAGTGAATCAATCTCTGAGTGAATATAAGCGACCTTTACGCCAACGCCCTTAAGATAATCGGTTAAATCTTCCGACATACGCTTGGTTAGCGTAAGCGCAAGAACACGCTCGCCTTTTTCCACGCGGGATCTGATCTCCTCCAGTAAATCGTCGATTTGCCCTTTGGTCGGGCGAACCTCAATAAGTGGATCGAGCAGGCCGGTAGGACGAATAACCTGTTCTACAACGACCCCTTTAGATAATTCAATTTCCTTTGGAGCCGGTGTAGCGGACACAAAAATCGTCTGCTTGATACGTTCCATGAATTCCTCGGATTTCAGAGGACGATTGTCAAGCGCGCTTGGCAAACGAAAGCCGTGATCCACAAGCGTTGTTTTTCTGGCATGATCTCCGGCAAACATACCGCGAATTTGCGGCAGGGTTTGGTGCGACTCATCTACGAAGAGCAGAAAATCATCACCGAAAAAGTCCAGCAGCGTAAACGGCGGTTCTCCCTCGGCACGTCCGCCAATATGACGTGAGTAATTTTCAATGCCGCTGCAGAAGCCAATCTCCTGCATCATTTCGATATCATAATTGGTGCGCTGCTCCAGTCGTTGGGCTTCAAGTAACTTGCCCTGACCACGAAAACGCTCTAATTGACCTTCCAACTCTAACTTAATGCGTTCAATCGCGGCTTTAAGTTTGTCTTCGCTGGTAACGTGATGACTGGCGGGGAAAATTAGCACCTGCTCAACTTCCTCAAGAATTTCACCGGTTACAGAATCAATATATTGAATCGTCTCGATTTCATCTCCGAACGTGTCCAGACGCACGGCATACTTTTCGTATGCGGGATATATCTCAATCACGTCGCCCATTACGCGGAAGGTACCGCGCTCTCGACTGATGTCGTTTCGTGAATATTGTATGTCTACCAGACTTCCAAAAATTTCGTAGCGTTCTATCGTCTGCCCTTTTTTGAGCAGAACCATCATTTTGCTGAAGTCGTCGGGTGATCCGATTCCATAAATACAGCTTACGCTGGCAACAATAATAACGTCTCTTCGAGACATTATTGAGGCAGTCGCCTTTAGACGTAATCTATCTATCTCTTCATTGACCGAGCTGTCCTTTGCCATATATGTATCAGTGGTAGGCAAATAGGCTTCCGGTTGGTAGTAATCGTAGTAACTGATAAAAAACTCAACGGCATTCTCAGGAAAGTACTGCTTGAATTCTCCGTAAAGCTGAGCCGCCAGCGTCTTGTTGTGCGAGAATATCAAAGTAGGGCGGTTTAGCTCGGCGATAATATTCGCCATCGTAAAGGTTTTGCCGCTTCCGGTAACACCAAGCAGCGTTTGAAATTGCTCACCGCGTCTCAGTGCTTCAGTTAGCTCTGAAATTGCTGCAGGTTGATCACCCATGGGTTTATATTTCGAAACAAGCTTGAACGTGTCCATTTCTCTCCAAAATTATAAGCTGGCTAAATTTATATCGGACAGCCTGCTAAAGCAATTACTGATTGCCGCTATTTGGATTGAATCAGGATTTTTATTTTTGATTATCATATTATAATGACGATCACGTTACAAGGCTGAAAATTAGGCTAACATCGTTGCATCTACTCTTCCGACTATAGAATTACGGGGATTTTACTATGACTACTGAAAAGAAGCGATCTGAATCTGTTTCAACATTAACAAATTTTCTAAGGCGCGATAAGGACGAAAGTTCCAGCACCGGGAAGTTTGGCATGATGGGCGGCGTCTTTTCGCCGACGCTGCTGACAATTCTCGGCGTTATTATGTATCTGCGTCTCGGCTGGGTTGTTGGAAATGCCGGATTGATTGGTGCGATAGCTATCATTATTCTCGCCAATTTAATTACTCTATGTACCGCTTTGTCTATGGCATCAATTACTACCAATATTAAAATTGGTGCCGGTGGAGCGTATTCAATTATCAGCAAATCGCTCGGGCTGGAAACCGGTGGGAGTGTTGGGATACCCTTTTATGTGTCCCAAACGCTATCTGCTGCGTTATACATTGTTGGTTTTACCGAAGGTTGGAAATATCTTTTTCCGGATCACCCGGCGTTAGTAGTAGGGTTAATAACCTGGGCTATATTAATGACCATTTCGTACGTAAGTACTGAGTTCGCAATCAAGATTCAGTATGTGATTATGGCGATTATTGTGTTCTCGCTCATCTCCTTTGGAATGACGCCGAACGAACCTGTTACCATGCGTGAAATGGTTGGAGATTTTAGTTCAGGAGGCTTCTGGTATGTGTTTGCCGTCTTCTTTCCCGCGGTAACCGGGATTATGGCCGGAGCCAATATGTCGGGTGATTTGAAAGATCCGCGCCGTGCTATTCCCGTTGGTACACTTGCTGCCATCGCAGTAACGTCGGTTATCTATATCGTACTGGCCTGGGCACTTGCGACCTATATTCCGCGTGAGGAGCTGTTGAACAATCAGATGGCAATGGTAGACAGCGCCGCGTTTGGCAATGCCATTATTGCCGGAATTCTGGCAGCGACTTTTTCTTCTGCCTTGGGAAGTATGTTAGGTTCACCGCGTATTCTTCAGGCGCTTGCCGAACAAAAGACGGTGCCGTTTCCAACGTTCTTTGCACAACGGACCGAAAAGAATGAGCCACGTAATGCTATTGTCTTTACAGGTATCATTATTGTTGTTGCTCTGATTCCGGGCGATCTGGACTTTTTAGCTACAATTATCACAATGTTTTTTATGATCACCTATGGCATGCTAAACCTGGTAGTCTTTATTCAGCAAAGCATGAAGATTCTTAGTTTTCGGCCGACCTTCCGTATTCCGAGGTTTGTTTCCTTTTTCGGAGCCTGTAGCTGTATCTTTATGATGTTTCTGATTAACCCGGCCTTCAGTATTTTTGCAATTGTTGTGATTATCAGCTTGTATGTTTGGCTTACCCGAAAGGAGCTTCAGGCAGACTGGGGTGATGTACGCGGTGGCATGTTCCTGATTATGGCCGAGCGCGCTTCGCGAATCGCAGCAAAATTTCCACGTCACTTTGTTAGTTGGAAACCAGACTTACTGCTTCCGATTGACGATCCCAATGTATGGGCCGGTCCACTGCTGTTTATTCGCAGTCTTACTCACCCCTCTGGAAGCGTTTTTGCCTTTTCGATTGAAGACGAGAAGCGCGCTGAAGTGCAAACTCAATTGGATAAACTATTAACGCCGCTGCGAACAGGTGGAATTACCGTTAATTCAACAGTTGTTGAAGACGTCAACTTTACCCATGGTGCGAAGCTGGTTATACAAACGCTAAAGGGCGGAACCTTCAGACCCAACACATTGTTTTTGACACTGTCGAAAGACAAAAAGAATGACCAGAGCGTTGAGGAAATGGTCGGGCAGGCAGCTGGTGACGAGATGGGCGTGCTTATTCTTCATCAGCATGACAGGGTTTCCTTTGGAATGCAAAAGGATGTTAACCTTTGGCTGCGTGAAAAAAGCCCGAATTGGCATTTAGCAGTTTTGATGGGGCTGCAGCTACAGCTAAACTGGGGTGGTAAGCTCAACCTGATAGCATCTGCCGAAACCGAGGAAGATAGTCAGCGTATTCACGAATTCCTTGAGCGGCTTAGTGACACGGCACGATTGCCTTCCATGACAAATTTTCATGTTGTGATAGGAAATTTTCAAGAAACAATTGAGGCGGCGCCAAAAGCTGACGTTAATATATTTGGGCTAGGCGAAAAACCGTCATTCGACTTTATGCGGGGCGTGGTGAACAAAACAAATTCATCCTGCCTTTTTGTAAAAGATTCAGGTCATGAGAGTGCATTGGTCTAAGATTGGATTTTCGCTTTTCCTGTTGGAAAGATTCATTCTAATTGACTATATTTGGGACTTGAAAACAACCTAATCTTATACTAAAAACAGCCTTGTCGAAGACTTGTCACCAGGTGGACGATGCCTTTTTGGCACGCCGCAGCTGTTAAAATTTCGGAGGTATCTAATATGAGCAAGACAGCCGAACTGCTCGGAAAAGAAGCAGAATCACTACTGGGACACGAGTGTAAAACAATTGACAAAAAACATCTTCATCTTCCGGGTTCAGATTTTGTAGACCGTGTATTTGCGGACAGCGATCGCTCTATAAACGTTATGCGCAACCTACAGACGATCTACAATCACGGACGTTTAGCCAATACCGGCTATATTTCCATTCTGCCGGTTGATCAGGGAATTGAGCACTCCGCCGGTGCATCGTTTGCGCCGAATCCGATCTACTTCGATCCGGAGAATATTGTAAGGCTGGCAATTGAGGGCGGCTGTAATGCAGTTGCCTCAACATATGGCGTTCTGTCAATGGTTGCACGAAAATATGCCCACAAAATTCCATTTATTATGAAGATCAATCATAATGAGCTTCTGAGCTATCCGAATACGCATGATCAGATTATGTTTGCGAGTATCGATCAGGCCTATGAAATGGGCGCACTGGCTGTTGGGGCAACCATTTACTTTGGTTCTGAAGACAGTGATCGTCAGATTCAAGAAGTTTCAGAAGCATTTGAATATGCGCACAGTCTTGGTTTGGTAACTATCCTTTGGGCGTATACTCGTAACTCAGCATTTAAATCTGATAAAGACTATCACGTTTCTGCTGATCTGACCGGTCAGGCAAATCATCTTGCTGCGACAATTGGTGCAGATATTGTAAAGCAGAAGCAGCCGGAGAACAACGGTGGCTACAATTCGCTCGACAATTTTGGCAAGACGCACCCGAAGGTGTACAGCGAACTGTCATCCGATCACCCGATTGACCTAACGCGCTATCAGGTTGCGAACTGCTATATGGGACGTGCCGGTTTAATCAATTCCGGTGGTGCTTCCGGTGGCGATAGCGATATGGCTCAGGCCGTGCGTACTGCTGTTATCAATAAGCGTGCCGGTGGCATGGGACTGATTTCCGGTCGTAAGGCCTTCCAGCGTCCGATGAAGGATGGTGTTGAGATTCTCAATGCAATTCAGGACGTGTTCTCCGACGATTCTATTACGATTGCTTAACACATTAAAACTGCTCCAATCTTTCTTTCAAAGACTGCAAACAAAGAACCCGCTACAGAATTCTGCAGCGGGTTCTTTGCGAGGCACATGGATTTACTCAGGGTTCTATTTCATTAACATCATTTTTTGTGTATACACAACGCCCTGCCATTGAACGCTGAGGAAATAAACGCCGCTTGGCTGCTCGCGGGCATCCCACTGCATCGAGTGGCTACCAGCCTGTGCATCTTCATCGACCAAGCGTATAACATGCTGGCCGAGTGCGTTAAACACATCAACCTTCACTCGACCTTCAGACGGCAACTGATAACGAATCGTTGTTTGCGGATTAAAAGGATTCGGATAGTTGCTTAGTAATGAGAATTCCGCCGGAACTGCCGTTACAACACCTCCGTTATCTGCGATGCTACCCACTTTACTATAAGCGAGGTAATCGGACTGTTTAACATATACTGCATATCCACGTGCCGGTGCAGAGACATAAACGCGGCCATCGCCATACACCTGTGTCGTCTGTGTATTGTCAAAGGCATTTACCAGAGTGGTATTGGCCCAGTTACCCCAACCGGAAGGAGAACTGTCCACCCAAAGACCTTTAGTCTGGCTATCGTGGTTGTTGATAACCACAATCGCTCCATCACGTGTGCCATTGCCTGCGCGACGTGCAGCATAGACATGATACGTGTCGCCGGAGGGCCAGGGATTGCCAACGTCGCTCAAAACGGTGAGTCCACCACCCAGGTAGTTCTTGCGAACGTGAATGAGTTTTTTGAGATCATCCTTCAAGCTACTTGGCGGAGTGACCGTATAGCTGCTGTTGTGTGCATCTACCTGTGTTACACCATAAAAGTGCGAATAAAAGATACAGGGGCGCCCTTCATGCGTTACTGTGTAGGCATAGGCCATGTCCCAATCCTTTGTAACCCATTTATCGTGTTCTTTTCCAGTGTCGTGATTATCCACGAAAGTAACAATTGATGTCCCCGGCAGGCCGTTGCCCTGATTGTTGCGAACCATTCCTGCATTATTTAGGTTCTTCATATCAAACGAGCTTTGATTGCCGTTCGTCATCCCGGTCAGCGTAAACTTTAATGGGAAATCGAAGCCGTCGACATCAGCATTGTTTGTTGCCACAGCATTCACCCAATCGCGGATTCGATAGTCAGCTCCCCAATATTCACCGACAATAAAGCGCTGGCTGCCATTTAGTTTCGGAAGATTGTTTACCCAATCCGCTACGTAGCTTTCCTGAAAACCACGGACAAAGTCCAAACGAAATCCGTCGAATCCGATTTCATCAGCCATCCAATAGCCCCAGTCGTTCAGGCGATTCTGCACTGTGGTACTAAAGGTATTTATATCATTACCAAAAAATTTGGTGTTGGTGATTATCTCATCGCTGCCCGGATAACCCAGCCAGTCGCTATTGTCTACAGGGTGAAAATCAGAATACGTCCAGGAGTGGTTGGCCTCGCCGGTCCCGGTATGCGTTACGTAGTTAATGCCGGTGTTGGTTTGCGCCTCAAGCGTAGAGTTGGCCAGGTTCGATCCATTGTGCCAAACAGCTGCTGGATAGTAGCCATTGTTCTGGCTCGCCCAGGCCCATTCCCAGGATCCGCTACTGGTGTCTTCAAAGCGGGCGGTAAGGCGAATTTCAATGTCGTTTGATGAGGACAGAGTGATTTTGTATTCGTCGACTGCAGAAGCGTTCTCAATGTGCGCGCGAACTGTCTGGCCAGAGCCCGGGAAGTTGTTGAATTGTCCACCGCCGTTGTTGGGTTCAGATTCCCAGGAAGGTGTGCCATTGCTACCGGCACCCGTCCAGTCGATCTGCAAGTCGTAGCCGCGCACCGTGTTTGCAGCTACCCAGTCCAGCAGATAACCCTTAATTTGAATATAGTAGTCGCCTGTTCCGGCGTTCGGAATAGTCCAGACGATTTCATTGGTAGGATACGATTGATATTGTGTGCCGTTGCGATAGGCATGGTCATAAACATATTGCTTTACCGCAGGATTCGCTTCACGCTCATCTTCACTGGTATAAAGGTGGTTTAAAACAATGTCGGCATACACTTCTATTTTCGGGCTCTGATGCATGGTTGAAATCATGCTTTCCAGCTCCGCCCGACTACCGAACCGCGTTTCCGTTGTGCCTTTTTGATTATAGTTGCCAAGATCATAATGATCCCAGATGCCATAACCCATATCGTAAATGCCAAAATTTCCTTTGGAAGGGGAAGGCACCCAAATACCGGTGATACCTGCATTTTTTAATTCTGATGATTTTGAAGAGAGATTATCCCACCATGTGCCATTGTTCGTCGTGGCATCTACCGGAACGTCCCAGTAAAACGCCTGCATCATGGCATCATCCTGCGAAAGTGCCGGAAACGAAAAACACGCAGTAATGAGTGTCGCCAGAATTATCGTGCTTATACGCTGCATATGAATTCCTCCTGTAGGGGTTAATACTATACGAGTATAGCCAGATATCTTTATTAGAGGCAACTCCCCAAATGCAGGGTTTTTGGCAGAGTATGTGATTTTACTGAGAAAAACCTACCCAAATGGGTAGGAGGGGTGGATTTTATACCATTCCAGTGCGAAGGGCTTTGGCAACGGCTTCAGACTTGGAATGCACGTGTAGCTTGCGATATATATTGCGAAAGTGAAAACGCACTGTTTCGATGCTAACACCCATGGATGTTGCTGTAGCTTTTGAACTTTCGCCATCTACCAGTCGACGAAGAACCTCGAATTCACGTGGCGTAAGCGGTTCATCATCTGTCTTTTTTGCAGGAGAATTGGATTTCTGAAAAAAGTCTACAACTTTGCGGGCAATATGCGAGCTCATCGGCGCACCGCCGTTTGCGGCATCACGAATAGCTTCAAGAAGCTGAGCCGGTGGCGTTTTCTTTACCAAATAACCCACTGCTCCGGCACAGAGTGCTCGAAACACCATGTCATTTTCTTCATATACCGTCAACATCAAAATAGCGCAGTCCAGCTCCTTCTCCCGAAGTAGACGGATTCCATCAATTCCGGACATTCCGGGCAAATCGACATCCATTAACATGACGTCGGGCTTTAGGCCTTCAACTTCAAGGAGCATGTCTTCGCAGCATTCATACACTGCGCTACAGACATATCCATCCGTACCATCGATCAGCATTTGCAGGCCTTCTCGTATCATTTCCCGATCTTCTACAATGGCTACATGAATCATATTTATTCCCTAACGTTTAGAGATTAGACCGCTAAAACTTATGGTTGTTCCGCCTCCGCCCGAAGATTCAATTGCAACCTCACCTCCGATCAAGTCAGCCCGTTGTTTCATATTAGATAATCCGTTACCAGTGGCACCGGAGTTGGGATTGAAACCGACCCCATTGTCGCTCAGGCTCATTTTGAGTTCTCCTTTACGCACAGAGGCCTTCAGGTGAATTAAGCTACAGCGGCTGTATTTTATGGCGTTATTCAAGGCTTCTTTAAAGATCAGAAACAGATGTTGGCGGTGTTCCATTGGCAGGCTTACTGTCTGAAGATCGGGTAGGTTTTCTGCCCTAAAGGCGATGTCCAATTGGCCCAGCAGCTCGGAATTGGTATCTTGCAGCCGTAAGATAAGATCGTGCAGCGAATCGCGGCGAGGATTTACCAGCCAGACAATATCGCTCATGCTGTCTATCAGGTTACGGCTGGTATCGCTAATTCTCTGTAGACTGCTACTTGTTTTAGCGTCCAGACCGGGACGCCTCGCGATTACTTCGCTGAGAATTGCAACCTCGGTAAGGTTAGCTCCGATGTCATCATGCAGATCTGCGGCTAACTTAGTTCGTAATCGCTCTACTTTTAATAATTGCTTTACATGATAAGACACAACAAGTGCAATTAAGCCACCGATAAACAAAACGGACATTGTCATGAACCACCAGCTTTTCCAAAATGGAGGCGCTATGTTTATCTGTAGAATAGTCTCATTTTTTACCCAAAGGCCGTCGCTGTTTTTTCCCTTCACTCTCAGGCGATAACTTCCGGGATCTATGTTCGTGTACGTTACGAAGGGGCGATTTCGGTTGAAAATCCAGTCGCTGTCAAAACCCTCTAATTGATAAGCATACTGATTTTTCGCAGGAAGACGATAATCCGGTAAAGCAAATTCCACCGAAAACGAGTTTTGATTAGGACCTAAGGTAAGAGCAGAGGAGCTATGCATAGCATCCGAGACGCTCTCTATCATTTTTTGATTTAGAGAATCAGATGCATTCAATATCGAAAAATTGCTGATGACCACCTCTGGAGGAGCATCAAACTGATTGCTCTTTGAGCTCTCAAACTCGACAACTCCGTTTGTCGTTCCAAAGAAGAGACGGTCTTTGTTGGCATTTTGGTGTCCGGCTCCCCAAAAAAAACGAGTTTCCGGCAAGCCGTCTCGCTCATCGTAATTACGTGCTGTTTCTGTTCTTGGGTCGAACTCACAAAGTCCGTCATTCGTGCTAATCCATAGCCGCTGATTGGCACTCCCACAAATTGCATAAACCACATTGTCTGGTAAGCCGTCCTGAAGCGTGAAGTGTGTTATTTGAGATGTACCATCTTCAGCAATTATGATACGATTTAAGCCGCCGCCATGCGTGCCAATCCATATGACATAATCTGAGTTACTTTGATCTTCATACAGCGCCGTAATGCGATTGTCGCCAATTGTGTTTGGATTATCGTAGTTCGCGAGGTAGCGCTTAAAATTCAGCGTTGTCGGAGCTTCAGACAACCTTGTTGTAGAACGGTTCAGTCCATGCCATGTTCCCACCCAAAGATAGCCATGCTTATCTCGTAAGATCGAATTTGATTGAACGCGGTTGTCACTGAGTGAGCTGCTGTCTTTCTCGCTGTATGAGGCAGTTAGAATAATATCTCCCGCCAGGTTCATACATTCAAGCCCCTGATCTGTCCCCAGCCACATTACACGCGTACTATTCACTGAATCGGGCAGTATATCCAGGACAACTTTCGAACGCAGTTGATCTTTATACTGTATCGATTCCCAGTTTCGTCTATCGGTATTTACTTTCAGATTTGGATAGCGGATTCGGAAAACTCCTCCACCCCAGGTTGCTACCCAAAACTCACTTTTGTTGTATGCCGTAATGCCGGTAATTGCAGGTTGATCCTGATTGGAAAAGACGTTTTGCAGTGGACTAACAGTTTTTCCCGTATCTCGGTCTAAGCCGATCAAACCATTCAGCATAGTGCCAATCCAGAGAAAGTTGCCAGTCATCGCTTTATGCGCATAAAGCGATCGAACAGCATCTGCCTCAGAAGATGCGGCATGGAGTTGGCCAGACTGGTAAAAGGCGAAGCGCTTCCGAGGTCGTGTTAGCTTCGCTAACCCCTCTTGTTGTAGTCCTGCCCAAATATTTCCGGAACGATCGATGGCAAGTGCCTGAAGCCTTTGTTGAGATAAATATCGAACGATGCTTCCGGCGTCATTCTTCGCTAATTGGTAAAGACCCGTTAGAGTGGCAATCCAAAGATTCTCGGACTGCTCTTGACCATGATTTTTATGAGAAGTGATGCCGGTGATAATTTCCTTGGGAAGCAGGGGAGAGGCAATACTGCTCTCCGCTTGCCCGGGAGTATAGCGAAACAAGCCTTCGGTTGTGCCAATCCAAACCAACCCATTCGTATCTTCATGCAGGCTCGTGGGTGTCGGCAAAGGAAGGTTTAAAATGTGTTGTTCAGTGGAATTGTTCAGGTTAGATGGCTTAAGACAAAGCACACCTTTCTTTTGTACTGCAATCCAAAGGTCATTATTGCTTGCAAGGAGCACTGAACGTATATGGCCCTCTGTGACAAGGGGATGTGGTTGAAAATTGCCTGCCCGGTCTTTCTGAAAAATTCCTGCTCCGCTTGTTCCGGCAAGCAGGCCATTTTGTGGGTCATAATGCAAAGCTGTAATTGCGAGCGTGTCCAGCTGAGAAGTCGAAGTAGCTGCGACGTGAACGCGCTGAAACTGATCCTGAGGTGGTGACAAACAGCTGATTGTCCCTCGTGATGAGCCAATCCATATTCTGCCTGTGGCGTCTTCTGCAATAGAAAACACAAGATTGTCGGCGATGGAAGATGAATTGCGTCTGTCGTGAATGTAGTTCGTAAAACCGGTACCGTTGTAACGATAGAGCCCGTTATCCGTACCTATCCAGAGGATTCCCCTTGAATCCTGCAGAATGCAAAAGATTGAATTCGGTGAGCGCCGATCCTGCATCGGCAAGATGGTTGTTTTCCAATCGCTGGAATACAGTGACGATGCGAGAGCTGAATGTAATATGAGTAGTAAGAGGAAACGCTTGATTGAGTAAGAGAGCTTGCTTGTAGCAATATCACGATGCACGGGAACCTGCTTGTTAAAAATTGCGGTTATTCGGCACGACAAAAGCGGAATTGAATGAAGTATAATGTAAAAATATGTATTTTCCAGAAGTAATATGTCAAGGAAAAAGCGATAAATTGAAGAGGCTCGGGTATTTTTGCCATTAAAAAAATGTATTGTGAATCCGTCCCATTGATCAAATAGCAACACCTCAGAAGAATTATCTTTCTCCGTGCCTTGTCAGAGGTACAGATTAACCTATGCTGCCAATCTGAAATTGCAATGAAGCGCATTGAGGCTCTTTGATGATATTATTTTCTATTACCTCAGGATCACCTTATAAAACATCCTGGTTAGGCCGATTTATTTTCCTTTGTATTATTCTCGCGGGCATCGCCGCATTTGTCTTCTATAAGTATGATGAACCCGTTCCGTCTGGCAAAAGTGGTCTCGCAGCAGATCTTCTTGCACGAAAGATTATGATGTCTGTCTATCATGATAATTGGGAACGTACCGGGGCTATTAGCTGGAACTTTGACAATCAGAGATTTCACATCTGGGATAGAAACCGTAATTATGCCAAGGTCAGCTGGGATGAATATGAAGTCCTGATTAATCTGTCTGACAAACGAGGTATCGCAATGGAATCCGGTAAAAGAATGGGTTTCAATGATACCAAAAAAAAGCTCGAAGAAGCATGGGCGTTCTGGATTAATGATTCTTTCTGGTTGAATCCTGTCTCAAAGATGTTTGATGCCGGCACGTCGCGAAGAGTTGTACCTGTTGTAGGCGCTGAAGGCCTACTGGTTACCTATCGCTCCGGAGGTCTTTCACCCGGAGATTCCTATTTGTGGCTTACCGATTCAGATGGACTTCCGAAAGCCTGGAAAATGTGGACTGAAAAGATTCCGTTAGGTGGTGTTGAGGCAACGTGGGACAATTGGGTCACGCTTTCAACAGGTGTTCGTATCGCGACGCAACACGAAACATCTCTTTTTACAATTCATTTGAAAGATGTGGAAGGAGCGACCTCAATTGAAGAGTTGATTCCGGGTGAAGATCCGTTCGCTTCCTTAGTCAGTACAACCGGAAACTGAGGTTTCTTCTAAGAAAGTTTCCGTTTGGGTTGTTGTGACTATACGCAACATAAACCATTAGTTTTTGTGCATTTTTAAGCTGTTCGTCATTGGGATGTGAGGCCCGCTGCCTTCTCTTTCGAATCTCTCGAAAACTTTGCGTGCTTCCTCATTAGAAACCAGATCACTTTACTTTTATCGGGATGATTTCTTCCCGAGCCTTTGCATTAAATATTCGGTAATTTTCGCAGGTCAGGGAAAAGGACTGAGGACCTGCTGTATTTATTATTTTACTCAAGAAAGAATCTATAAGGAGAAGCACAAATGAGGTTATTATTTACGGCATCCAAAGCCACCTTTTCACTTTTGGCACTTCTGGTATTTGCAAGTAGCTGCGCCAGTATTGGTGGCTCGGGAGTGCGTAAACAACTCAACGATATAAATACCCGCCTCGAGAAGTTGGATAAGCAGGTCGCGAATGCGAACAAGAAGATCGCGTCCATGGAATCAGATTTTGGTTCTACATCCAAAAAGGTTAAGACTCTCGAGTCGACGTTAAATGCAAATAATGAAGATGCCTATTTGAAGGTCGTTGTGCCGATTCTGAATATTCGCACGAATCCCACGACTGTTAACAGTAATATTATTGCGAAAGCCAAGCAGGGTGCCTACCTGCGTCTGATTAGCGAAGTTGTTGGAGATTCCAAATGGATACAGGTGGAATTCCTGATCGACAACTACCCGTATCTCGGGTATGTTATAAACAATCCGGAATTCGTTCAGGAAGAAGTTCATGACCCGCTAACATTTAATCGCCTGTATAATCGCAAGCTGATCCGCCACATGTGGGAAACTGAGATTGCATTGGAATTGCGTTCCAAGAAGGTTAAAACAGTTGGCGTTTATGTAAAAGCGGTTGAGTCTCATCGTGCGGATCGTTTTCTTGGCCATCTGGCTCAGAAATTTCGCGATCATAAAATCTACATCAAGCCGATTACCAGCTTTGACATAAACAAGGTGTCGGATATTTGCAAGAAAAACAAAGTGCAGAGCATGATGTCTGTCGAGTTTGAAGAGACTAATGAGGATGCCTTGCCGCAACTCGATATCAAGCTATTCGACAATAACAGTTTAATTCTTTATTCGGCGCTGGTACCTCTCCAGCCAATGGAATTACCTGCCAACCTGGGTAGAAAATAAGTCTTTTTTACTTCCTCTTTTCTTAAAGGGTCGCATCGAATATCGGTGCGACCCTTTTTTTGTTTGCTCCTTACAGTTCTTCGTGCTTATGTTGTCAGCTGATTTCACGCCCTGAACAAATCATCTCGCCCAATGCAAATCGTTTGGTTTCCATTTATTCAAGACCAATGTGTATTGCAATTTGTATTGTGACATTGGCCAGTCTTGCTGGTCTATATCGGTAATAGTGATATAAAATCGCCCAAACCAATAATAGCAGTGCTTATTAATTATTTAATGTAGAGGAGTTTTTATGGAACAGTATTTGGTAATGGCGCAGGAATTGGTTACCAATTTTGGCGTTAAGTTCGTTACTGCCGTTGCAGTTTTTATTATCGGTCGATGGGTTGCCAGAGTGATGAGTAAAGGCATTACCCGCTTGATGGAGAAAAACAACATTGACACCACGCTTGTACGTTTCGTGTCAAATTTGGTATATTTTGCGCTGTTAACAATAGTCGTTCTCGCTGCACTTGGTCAGTTGGGGATTCAAACGACATCATTTGTTGCCATTATTGGTGCCGCCGGTTTGGCTATTGGCCTTGCACTTCAGGGATCCTTATCCAATTTTGCTTCAGGCGTTCTGCTCATCTTGTTTCGTCCTTTTAAGGTGGACGACCTGGTTGAAGCGGGTGGCGCACTTGGTGTAATCAAAGAAATCTCGATCTTTACAACTACTCTGCTTACGGTGGATAATAAGACTGTTATTGTGCCAAACTCGAAGATGACGGCAGACAATATTACCAATTATACAACAGCCGGTAAAATTCGCGTTGACCTTACATTTGGCGTTGGATATACTGATGACATTGATAAAACCAAGACGGTTATTCTGGATGAGCTTACCAAACATCCAAAGACGATGAGTGACCCTGCGCCATTTGTTGGTCTCGTCGAGCTTGCTGACAGCAGCGTTAATTTCGCCGCACGTCCTTATTGCGACCCTGCTCATTATTGGGATGTCTATTTCGAGCTGATGGAGTCCGTTAAGAAGCGTTTGGATGCGGAAGGCTTGTCAATTCCGTTCCCACAGCGCGATGTGCATGTTTATCAGCATAAAGCAGACTAACGTCGATATTGAAAATTTGTTTTGCACTATCAAAAAGGCTGCCTACAGAGCAGCCTTTTTGATATATTTCCGCGATGTTTTTAAGATTCAGTTGTTGTTACCAAACCAACTGCGTCATTGAGTTTTGGCATGTTTCTTCAAGGTCAGAGAGAATGCGGCCGCAAATTTTGCAACCGCATTCTTGGGACTACTTCGGAAGTTCAATGCCATATTTATCGCTGATGTCCAGCGGAGGCATTGGGCCGTCGAGCGGCTTCAGGTCTTTCACATACCAATCATACCAGTCAATTATACGGTGAACCACGTCAATTTGCCCCACCTGCTTGCGATTGCCATGACCTTCTCCGGGATATTGAACCAAGCGCACGGCAGGATGATCATTCATCTTCATTCGGCGAAATAATTCAAGACTTTGGGACGGGTGAACCCGGGTATCCGCAGCACCGCCATAGATCAACGTTGCAGTCTTACTTTGATGTGCATAGAAAATCGGGCTTCGCTCCAGGCTTTGTTCCCACATTTCTTCCAGCTTTTTGCCAGAATGAACAAATAGTTCTTCATAAGGAATATCCGTTGTACCACGCTTGCTGATTAAATCACTTATTCCAACAAACATGCAAACGGCGCGTACATAATTGGTATAGCGCGTTGCAAACCATGCTGATGCAAATCCACCATACGATCCACCACCAAGTCCAACGCGTTTTTTATCGGCAATACCTTCTTTGGTCAGATAATCAATCGCATCCGCGATATCATCAAACTCAACTCCGGCCGCATCATTGTATCCGGTTTTGGCAAACTTCTGTCCATAGCCTGTGCTGGAACGATAGTTCGGATAGAAAACCAGGTATCCCTTGCCAGCCAGTGCCTGCCCGGGATTTGCGTAGCGATTGAGCCACCCGTTTGAGTAGTTTGATTCCGGTCCGCCATGCACCATGATCAGCAGCGGATAGGCTTTGGCTTTATCATAATTCACAGGATAAATCATCAAACCTTCGATTTCCTGACCGTCTCTTGCAGGATAACTTAGTGGTGCCTGCTTGCCGAGAGTTTTATTGGCCAACCAGGGGTTCACGTTCGTTAATCGCTTCATCTTACTGCCACTAATAACATACACATCACCAGGAATGCTGCCCGATGAACCAACCGCAGCCATCTGCTTCTTATTTGCTGATAGCGTCGGATTTGTAAAAACAACTCCGGTTTTCTCAGAGTTCAGAACAACCTTGCGTTTTCCGCCAGATGCCGAAACGGTGCTCAACGTAGTGGCAACACCTTCGTTGGATTTATAGATGATGGTGTTTTTGTTCTGCCAGTCTACCCATTGAGCATGACCGCGAAAATTAGCAATAGTCAAATCTGTTGACTTCTTTGCAGAAAGAGACTGAACGTAGACGCTACTTACTGCATGATCCGACTGTGCTGCAGCAGCGGTATAAGCGATACTCTTGCCATCGGGGCTAAAAGCGTAGTTGCCCAGCTTGCCGGGGTTGTCGATTAACAGGCTGCTGCTTTTGGTGGCAATATCTATCAGATATACTTTGTGAAAGGCATAACGGTGATCGATTAAATTTACCTTACTCATTCCCGCGGCAATTTTACTTCCATCGGCAGAGAATTTAAAATCCCATACCGTCATGTCTTTACTCAACTGCTCGGCTTCACCGGTAGCAAGGTCGTGTAGATAAAGATTGCGATGCTTCAGATTCTCTTCATAATAAATGAAGTTGTAGCCCTTGGTTTTAAGAGCCTTTTCTTTAGCGGAAGGGGCTTCCTGAGCTATATAACCAATCTTTTTACCAGAAGGGTGCCATTGATATGCGGCAACTGTGGTGGCCGATTTGGTTAACTGGCTTGCTTCACCACCATCAACAGCAATGCTCCATACCTGGCGCTTGCTATTTTCTCCACGTTTCATGAGAAACGATAGTGCGCTGCCATCTGGATTCCACTTGACACCGCTGACATTGACAGCACCGCTTAAAAATGATCGGGACTTTCCAGATTTAGAAGATACGACATGCAGTTCGGCATAGGCCCCACCCGCTGCTTCGGTTGCTTCCCTTGGAATACTGAGCGTGTAGGCAATATGCGCTCCATCCGGGCTCATAACCGCGCTTGTCACCCGACGAGTTTTTATAATGTCATCCGGAGTCATTACATCTTGTGCGCTCATGGCTCCTCCAATTAAAAACAATGCGACAAATAGCATCATTCCAATTCTTTGCATTGCGATCTCCTTATTTCCGATTAATAAAAAATCAAGTTATATGTTTTTGTGTCTTAAAATCATAGCAGTAATGATAACACTCCTTCGCCATTATTGCAATTCTGTAGAATTTCGCGCATTGGGTCTACAATTGCAGACAGTTGTTTACTAATGAGGACTAAGACCTAGATTTCACCTGAGACATAAAGAATGCTTAAGGTCAATAATAACAGGTGTATACGATGCAAACTTTTGTTTGGCTTGCCATTTGTATTGTTTCTTTCAAACCGGAGAAATGAGCAATGGGAACAATAATCAGAGTAAAAATTCGCTTCAATACTCTCATCTTTTTGCTGCTGACTTCATTATTTATTGCGTCATGCACAAATACTCAGCAGGTTTCGAGGCGCGTATTGATGCAGGAAAAACAGCCACTGCAGTTTACATCATCCCGGCAGAAGGGGCAAGTAACTCTCGATCGCAGAATACTGGACGAGCCTTTGGATGCGCTGGCAATTGAGTTAATAGGCGACTCGCTGTATTGGGATGACCCGGCAACAGGTGATTTTTGCGTGGCTCATTTAAAGCACGTCAATATTGTAACGATTTTTAATCGTGCGCGTGGCTTACAAAATGGTCTGTTGGCTGGTGCTGCGGCAGGTGGCGTGTTAACTCTATTGGTAACTCAATCGCAAAATGCCGGAGAAGAAGCAGAGGATACGCCGCTGCTTCAGCCCGCAATTGGTGGAGCGTTTGGCGGTGGGCTGGTTGGCTTATTGATTGGTGCTTTTTCTGGTAGCCCTGATAATTACAAAATTGTCGATCATGATACATATAACGTCGCACCAGGGAAAAGTACATCATCAACTGCCAAGGAGGAGCAGCGCAGCATTAATCGAAAGAGAAAGCGAATCTATACCATTCCAGACGAATAAAGTTCTTGTATTCCTGATCTCGGTGTCTTTATTTGGAGCATCAAATAACACCGGGATGTCATTATGAAATTTAAAGGAACGGATCGCTATATCGCTACTCGCGATCTTACGGTTGCTGTAAACGCGGCGATTTCATTGCAAAAGCCGCTTCTTATAAAGGGGGAGCCGGGAACAGGTAAAACGTTGCTGGCCTATGAAATTGCACGGGCTTTGGATAAGCCTCTTATTACCTGGCATATAAAATCTACCACTACAGCACAGCAGGGCATCTACGAGTACGATGCCGTATCGCGATTGCGCGACTCTCAGCTTGGCGAAAAAGATGTGAACGATATCGCCACCTACATCAAAAAGGGCAAGCTCTGGGAGGCGTTTGAGGCAGATGAACAGCTTGTTTTGCTTATTGATGAAATTGACAAGGCCGACATAGAATTCCCCAACGACCTGCTGCAGGAATTAGATCAGATGGCCTTTTATTGCTATGAGCTTGATAAGACAATTACCGCAAAACATCGTCCCATTGTAGTAATCACCTCCAATAATGAAAAAGAGCTACCGGACGCTTTCTTGCGTCGCTGCTTTTTCCACTACATTTCTTTCCCAGATAATCAAACCATGTTAGACATTATAGATGTGCATTTCCCGAAACTTGAGAAGAAGCTGATTAATAGCGCGATGCGCTTGTTCTACGAGTTGCGCGACACCCGTGGCATTCGAAAAAAGCCATCGACAAGCGAACTGTTGGATTGGCTGGCATTGCTTGTAGCTGGTGATATAGGGAATGAGGAGCTCGATGAGGTTAAGCTGACTGAAGGCTTGCCGCCTCTAACCGGAGCTCTTCTGAAAAATGAGCAAGATTATGAATTTCTTAATCGTCTGCGCAAATATCGTGGCTAGGAGAATTCTGTGTTTCTGAAGTTCTTTTTGCTTCTAAAAGAAGATGGTTTGCCGGTTAGCATGAAAGAATTGCTAACCTTTCTTGAAGCGTTGAATGAAGATGTTATTGACAAAAATGTTGATGACTTCTACTATCTTGCTCGATCCATATTTGTTAAGCATGAGCAACACCTCGATCGTTTTGACGTCCTATTTGGACGCTTCTTCGCCGGTTTAGATAACACAGATTCCGAGAAAAGTAATTTTTCAATCCCGGAAGACTGGCTTAAGCGCAAGTTAATGCGCCATCTGACGGATGAGGAAAAGGACGCCATTAAAGCGCTTGGTGGCCCCGAAGAATTGATGAAGCGCTTTAAGGAACTCATGGACGAGCAGAAAAAGCGACATGAAGGCGGCAACAAATGGATTGGCACCGGCGGCACATCACCATTTGGCTCAAATGGCTATAACCCTGAAGGCTATCGACTGCAAAATGATGGCAAGGGAAACGGTCGTGCAGTTAAGATGTGGCAGCAGCGAGATTATCGAAACTTGGATGATTCGATTTCGTTGAACACCCGAAATATGAAGATGGTTCTAAAACGTCTGCGTGTATTAACGCGCGAGGGTAGGGAGGAGGAGCTGGATATTGATCGCTCCATCCGAAAGACCTCAGACAATGCTGGTTTGCTGGAAATCGAGATGATGCCAACACGCCGGAACAATGTAAAGGTATTGCTCTTTTTTGATGTTGGTGGATCAATGGATGAACATATTGAGACTTGCGAACAGCTTTTTTCTGCTGCCAGACATCAGTTTAAGCATCTGGAGTTCTACTATTTCCATAATTGCGTCTATGAGAGCCTCTGGAAAGACAACAGTCGTCGCCGTTTTGATAAAACATCTACCTATCGTATGCTGAATACATACAATAAGGATTATAAGGTGATCTTTGTTGGGGACGCCTCCATGTCTCCATATGAGTTGTTTTATGCCGGTGGCAGTATAGAACATATGAATGAAGAACCCGGCGCTGTTTGGCTCGAGCGCATTTGTGAACACTTCGAAAATGTTGTTTGGTTAAATCCACTGCCCCCGGACTATTGGCGCTATTCACCGACCGTTGAGGGAATTCAGGAATTGCTTGGCTATCGCATGTTTCCGCTTTCGCTGGGAGGTCTTCAAGCAGCAATGAAAGCGCTTCAAAAAAAGAACGAACAAAATAATTCCGTCGAATAAAATTTATCCCGACACTACAAATTTGAGGTGATTATTATGACGCAGAAAAATAAACGTTTTACACTTGCTAAACGACCAACGGGTATCCCAACAGCAGATGTGTGGGACTATGCCGAAGAGAATATACCAAATGCCGGCGCTGGTGAAATACTTCTTCGCAATCGTTATATTTCTCTCGATCCCGCCATGCGTGGCTGGATGAACGCAGCACGCTCTTATATTGCACCGATTGAGCTGGGCGAGGTTATGCGAGCCGGTACCATCAGCGAAGTGTTGGAATCAGATAATCCAAAGTTCAAAAAAGGCGACATGGTTTCCGGAATGCTTGGCGTGCAGGAATATGCTGTTTCCGATGGAAAGGGGCTTTATCCAATTGATACATCTATTGCTCCCGCTCCGCTCTATCTAAGCGTATTGGGTTTAACCGGTATGACGGCATACTTTGGCCTGCTGAACGTGTGTGAACCAAAAGAAGGCGATGTCGTAGTTGTTTCAGGTGCAGCCGGTGCAGTTGGCTCAATCGTGGGGCAAATAGCCAAGATAAAGGGTTGCCATACCATCGGAATAGCCGGTGGCCCTGCAAAGTGCCAGCAACTTTTAGATGAATATCGCTATGATGCGGCTATTGATTATAAGTCGGAACACGTGCGAAAGGCATTGCATAAGCATGCTTCTAAAGGCGTCGATGTTTATTTTGACAACGTTGGAGGTGAAATTTTAGATGCAGTACTTACGGTGATAAGACGCGGTGCGCGAATTGGAATCTGTGGTGCCATCTCGCAATATAACAATACGACGCCTATTCAAGGTCCGTCTAACTACCTCTCACTATTGGTAAATCGTGCTCGCATGGAAGGATTTGTTGTTTTCGACTATGCCGCGCAATACCGTCAGGCAGCAATGGAAATGGCCGGATGGATGGCTTCCGGAAAGCTAAAATCGAAAGAGCATATTGTCGAGGGAATTGAAACCTTTCCAGATCGACTGATGATGTTGTTTGATGGCCGTAATGATGGTAAGTTGATACTTGAAGTTTAGAGCAGTTCTTTTACTACTCGCAAATAGGCTGAGGAGAATGAATGGCTTTTGAAGCTTTTACCGCAGACTGGTTAGTAGAATGGGTCCGCTCCATAAATGCAAGCGAGGCCTATCGCTCAGCCGGCGCGACGTGGAAATGGCCAATGATTCTTACTATGGACGAGATGCCGGACGGCGATACCCGCTCGGTTTACCTCGATCTATTTGAAGGCCATTGCCGCAACGCTAATATTGCTTCTACAGAGAACATGAGTAACGCGCCCTACATAATTTCGGCGAATATGCAAATCTGGCAGAAGTTGTTGAATGGTGAACTCGATCCCATCAGCTCGCTTATGCGTGGTAAGTTAAAGCTTCAACGTGGTAAGCTGTTTACACTTGCCAAGTATGGGAGTGCAGCCAAGCAGCTGGTGCTATCTGCTCAGCAGATAGAGACAACATTCCCGGGTAAAGATGCTGCTACCGCGCCGCGACAGAATGGAGAACCTGAAAATCTCCCAATATCAGATGCGAGCGGCAACGGCTTCCACAGCAGTTTTAAAACGACCTCTCCAGCCGGATTGGATCATCAAAGTCTGCCTATGCAGTTGTTCCAAAAAGCCAAGCGCTGGGGAATTTGGGATCCCAGATCGATCTCGATGGAGCAAGACCAGAGAGACTGGCAAATACTCGATTCGCTCGAGAAAGAAGTGTTGCTACATCTTACAGCCTTATTCCAGGCGGGCGAAGAGTCTGTTACACTAGACCTATTGCCTCTTATGCTTGCCATTGCCCGAGAAGGTCGAATTGAAGAGGAAATGTATCTTAGTACATTTCTTTGGGAAGAGGCAAAACATACTGAATTTTTTCGACGATTCCTCGATGAAGTCGCCATAGATAGCAGCGACCTATCTCGTTTTCACAGCCCCAGTTATCGTAAACTGTTTTATGAAGAATTACCCACTGCGATGAATGCCTTGTTAACCGATGCCGGTGCAGCCGCGCAAATCAGGGCTTCAGCGACCTATAATATGGTTGTTGAAGGAACGTTAGCCGAAACCGGCTATCAGGCATATTTCAAAATGCTAAAAGAGAACAATCTGATGCCCGGAATGCAGGAAGGGATTCTTTACCTAAAACGAGACGAATCTCGACATATTGCCTACGGTATTTTTCTTCTGTCTCGACTGGTTTCTGCAAATCCGGAGCTCTGGAGAGTTTTAGAAGATCAGATGAATCGCCTTTTAGAGGTCGCCTTGGGAACAATTAATGAAATTTTTGATCGATATGAGACATTACCCTTTGGGTTGAAACTGGAAGATTTTCTTGATTTTGCCATGAGCCAGTTTTCCCATCGCATGAATCGGCTGGAAAAGGCTCGCAAACAGACGCTAACTGAACTTCTAACAGAGCAAACACAGTTGGCAGAAGACCTATAATCAAAGATGACGATCATTTGACCGTCATCTTTGTACATCTGATCTTAAAATATTTTCTAGCGTTTCCCAATTCCAAATGGATAGTAGATATTGTCCTCATCTCGATTGCCACTTGCATCAGTGTACCAGTCCGTATGAGCAGTCCCGCTACTATTTATCCAAGGTGTCCAGTAATAGTAGGTGAGATCAACATCGATGCCTTCATAGGGATAGTCCCATACTCCAGGCACATCAAAACTCCAGCTAAGATTGTTCTGCATGTAATAATACTTGCCAGAGTTTGCGTTGCTTTTATCATCCTCTGTGCCAAAATAGCTGTCATCTACAAGGTCGGTTGGGGCAGCGCCTTTGGCATGCAATTCTTTTCCACGCTCTCCGTCGATTATGATGAATGAATTAAATGGCGGGTCCCCAATATCGGCATATGTCTGTACTGAGCCGAATTCTATATTGATGGTAACAGTGTCATAATCAACAGGGCGAGTAGCTGCCTGAGTATTTACAAGATCTCCTGCTGCGAAGGGCGTAAGCAGGTCATAGCCATCGTCGAAGACAATGATTGTAGGTAGAGTCTGATTACTTTCCAATCCTTTTGCATCGATGTTGATATAGCCACTTGTTAGAGAGCTACCGGTTACAGTTGCTATGGCATCAGAACTGATTGGTAACTGAAATCCAAAACCATTGCGGTTATCTGTTCCCATTGCGCGAATAACAAAGTCTGCAAACATCGCTTTAATGAGATTGTCAGAATTTGTAACCATAGTAAAATGATGCCCAATAACCAGATCGTTATAGTCAAAGTCACCATAGGAAGGCCATTCATCTTCAAAGCCGATCGTACCAGCTGTTGCGGGAACATTGAAAGCTTTATTGGCATCACATGGATAATCATCCTGCGTGTTATCAATACCATCGTTATCGCAATCGTCCGGTGTATCAACCGGAGGTAATTCGTCCACTTTGATGTTTTCGATTTCGCTTGCGGTTACATAAAAAACTGCATCGTTAAAATCATTATCACCACCGTTGCGATTTAGATCCTCAAAGCCGATAAGTAGAATTTCTCGAAATTCATCATAGAGCAGTACATTGTGTGGGCGCTTTGCCGGATCGCTTTCCGGGTTCAAATCCGGGTCTGAAAAATAAATTGCGTTGCCATCCTTTAGTGTACGAGCATTTTTGTTCCATCCGTTCGCGACAATAAACCAGCCGATTTCCTTGTTTGGTGGAAATTTGCCCATATAAATTTTGTCGCCGCTGTAGAGACCACCTCCACCACCTTTGTAAGAAAAATTTGGAAATACAGCAATCAACTCAGATATATCAGAGACATTCTCCGGCGGATTGCCAACATCGTATGTGTAGTAGCCAACACCATTTTTATAGCCGGCACCCTCGTGAACAAAAGTGATCCAGAGCTCCACACTGTCAGTTGTAACAATATTACTCTCAGTACCCTCCGCAATATACTCGGGGTGATACGTTGGAACAGGTTTACGTTCAGGCAGAGAGGCATTTATGTCGCGCAGAAAATTTGAGTCCACAACATCCCGATCTTCGGTAAGGTAGTTTGGAACACCATTATTGTCCCATTCCCCGATAAACACATATTCTCGGCTTTTCGATGAGCTGTTTGGTGTCACAACCGGACCAGTAAAACTGGCTTTTAGTGGTTGCTGTCCACCGAAGGTGTGCGTTAAGGAACCAGACTCAATTACAAGTGTCACCTGATTAACAAAACCGACAGACTGGGCTTCAACATAAAGGCTGTCGTATGTTTTCGCGATGCTGATAGTAGATTCAAGCAGCCCGCTGCTGTTCGTTGCGCCAGTAAACAAGATTGCACCGAGATTGCCTTGAGCATCAGGGGCTGCACTATAGATGTCTATGCGAATTCCGGTAAGTGGTGAGTTGTCTGGTGCAAGGGTGTTGATCGAAAGCTCGATGTTCTGGGTAGTACTAAAATCAAAGTCGTCAGGTGCCTCCAGATTATCTGAGCCGTTTCCACCTGTAACAGGATCAGCTACATGCTCGCCACAGGCCACCAGTAATAATAGTGCTGTTGTTAAAAATGTGATGCTGAAACGCAATATCAATTTGCCAACCATGATTCGCCAACCTCCTTGTTAGGCTACTTCAGATTTTATATAAAATAAATCAATTTCACTCAAACCCATCCAGGGTATAGATTCCTGATCGGAAGTTTTTAGCGTTAACTTTAGAAAAAAGAGAGGGTAATATTTTGTGGCATATAGTATGTTTCGGCCATAGATAAGAAAACTTAAATAACCGGGAGTATTCGTGAATGCACCCATAAAGTTGGGCCTTATTTCAGATACGCATGGTCTTCTCAGGCCTGAAGCAATTGACGCTCTGTCAGGTGTTGACCATATAATTCACGCCGGGGATGTCGGTGGTGAAAACATTCTATCCGCTCTGCGAAAGATTGCCCCGCTTAGCGTTGTCCGTGGTAATACCGATTACGGTGATTTCGGAGTTTCTCTTCCGCAAACTGAAGTGGTCGAGATAGGAGAACTTCTCTTTTATGTCGTTCACGATATCGCTGATCTCGATATTCGTCCTGAGGCCGCAGGTTTTCACGCGGTTGTTTATGGACATTCCCATATGCCGCTGGCTGAAAAACGAAATGGCGTCTGGTTCTTTAATCCCGGCAGCGCCGGGCCGAGGCGTTTTAAACTGCCAATTACGTTGTTCCTGGTAACTGCTTTTGAGAACGATCTTTGGTATGAGGAGGTTCATCTTCTAAAATAGAGTTTACATTGTTTCCACCGTATACCATTTAAATGGTAGCAATTATTGTCTCTTATTGCATATAAAGGAAGAAAAAGCTAATTTTTCAGACTTTTACGTATTTAAATCTAGTACATAGAATTGGAGATACTCTTATGCGCATTCTAATTTCCGCAGTGCTCATCGCTATTTTTGCACTGCTAGGCTGTAGCCAACCCAAGCTTGATTCCGGAATAGATCTTTCCAATATGGATAAGGACGTTCGGCCTCAGGACGATTTCTATCGTCATGTGAACGGAAAGTGGTTGGAAAGCTTCGAAATTCCAGCAGATAAATCGAATTATGGTTCTTTCTCTAAACTCGCCGATGAGGCAGAGGTAAACCTCCGGGCAATTATCGAGGGATCTGCAGCAGATGCCGAAAAGGCCGAAGGTAGCGACGAGCAAAAAGTTGGCGATCTGTTCCTTAGCTATATGGATACAACTCGTTTAGAAAAGCTTGGATTAACGCCGCTTAAAGAAGACCTCGATCGTATTGCAAAGGTGAATAATCGTAGCGGACTTGCCCATCTGATGGGCTATTTGGAAAAATTTGGTGTATCCAAGCCATTTGGCTTTTTTATTAATCAAGACCTGAAAAAATCAACTGAATACGCGCTTTATCTTACTCAAAGCGGGCTGGGGCTGCCGGATCGGGCATATTATCTCACAGACTCAGAGAAGTTTATCGAATATCGTGCGAAATACATTGAGTATCTCGAGAAGATGTTGACTTTGGGAGGCGAAACAGACGTTCAAGCAAAGGCCGGTCGTATTATGACCATGGAAAAAGCGATTGCCGAGAAGCATTGGAGTCGCAAAGACAATCGTGATCGCGACAAGACATATACCAAAGTCGCAATGTCTGATCTGTCTACCATTGTTCCCGGATTTGATTGGAAGTTGTTCATAACGGCAGCAGACATTCCCGCGCTTGATAGCATCATCGTTCGGCAGAATACTTACCTGGAAAGCCTTGGCGAGCTGATGGCCAGCTTTACACTTGAAGACTGGAAAACCTATCTTAAGGCAAAAGCGTTAAGCACCAGCTCCGGCTATCTAAATCAGGAATTTGTTGATACACAGTTCGAATTCTACGGCAAAGTTCTAAGAGGACGCGAAGAAAATAGTCCTCGCTGGAAGCGTGGTGTGCGCACCGTAAATCGCACGCTCGGAGAAGTAGTTGGTAAGGTTTATGTTGAAAAGCACTTCAAGCCGGAAGCAAAAGCCCGCATGGATGCTCTGGTTAAGAACCTGATGGCTTCTTTCGAAATAGGCATCAATGAGCTTGAGTGGATGAGCGAAGATACCAAGAAGGAAGCCTTGAAGAAGCTCGCCAGCTTTAATACGAAGATCGGCTATCCGGACAAGTGGAAAGATTATTCTGCCCTTGCCATCGAGAAGGATGATCTTTGGGGCAACATAAAGCGTGCGCGACTTCTAGACCATCAGCGCGAAATCGAAAAACTTGGTGGACCGATTGATCGCGATGAATGGTTCATGTCGCCTCAGACGGTGAACGCTTATTACAACCCACCGATGAATGAAGTGGTTTTTCCTGCCGCTATTCTTCAGCCGCCTTTCTTTAATTTAAGTGCGGATGATGCGGTAAATTATGGTGCTATTGGAACGGTAATCGGACACGAGATAAGCCATGGTTTCGACGATCAGGGACGTAAATCTGATGGTGATGGCAACCTTCGTGACTGGTGGAGTAAGTCTGATCAGGATGAGTTCACCTCGCGTGCCGACATTATGGTGGATCAATACAATCAGTTTAATCCAATCGATACACTTAAAGTAAATGGAAGTCTGACGCTGGGAGAAAATATTGCTGATTTGGGTGGTTTAACCATCGCGTATAAGGCTTACAATATTTCGCTGGATGGCAAAGAGGCACCGGTTATCGATGGATATAGTGGTTCAGAGCGCTTCTTTCTGGGCTATGCACAAATGTGGAGCCGCAAATACCGCGACAATGAACTGCGTCAACGCTTAATAACGGACTCGCATTCACCTAGTGAATATCGCGTTAATGGCGTGCTGGCAAATATGCCTGAGTTTTACGAAGCATTTGAGGTAAAAGAAGGTGATGGGCTGTTTCGCCCGGATGACCTTCGGGTAAAGATCTGGTAAATAAAAAAGCCCCCACTTCANNTGAAGTGGGGGCTTTTTTATTTCTTCTTTAGCTATTTTACTGGCTCGATCGCTTGCGCCAGTAACGCATTAAGCCCGCCACGCTCATCCATGCCGGGTTCGCAGCATCGTATTGACGAATGGTTGATTCAGATAGGCCCGCATCACGCAGTTGCTGATCGGCATAGGCCTGAAATACAGGCGCCACTGCTGCAGGATCAGCATTTTTTTCATAGTATGGTTTTATCCAATTTGCCCAATCCCACAGCATTTCCTCCAGGGTCTGCAGATGCTCCGGAATCTCGTTACCCTTTACTTCACCGTAATGAGTGAGATACATGCTCCGCAGATCTAATGTTCGTATTCTATTGATTGAAGCAATCCAGTATTCCAGGTAAATATCCGGTGGGGGACAGGGCGGTACTGCCGGGCCATCGGCAATTTTTACTCCGGCCACATCGCCGGCAAATAACACGTCATCTATTTGCCAGGCAATATGATGCACTGCATGACCGGGTGTATGAAGTGCAGTAACCCGGGTATTGCCAACAGACACAACCTCATTGTCTTCAGCTGTTAACAGCTGTTTCTCGGGAATAGCACGCATCTCTCCCCATAGTGTGTCCATTCTGTCTTGATATATGCGACGGGCAGATACCATTAACTTTGAAGGATCTGCCATGTGTCGTGAGCCGAACGGGTGAAGGTGAATCATTGCTCCTGCTTCAGCAAATGCCCACGCTGCACCCGCATGATCGAGGTGAATATGAGTGAGGAAGACATGGCTAATATCTTCCTTCTTTACACCGGCCTTTTCAAGCTCTGACTCCAGTTGTGGCAAGCAGGAATGTGGGCCGGTTTCGATGAGGATTGGCCCCGCACTCGTGTCTATCAGAAATGCTGCTATAGATTTGTCTAAGCCCTGAAACTTCAGATCCAGCACCTTTATCATTCCGTCTCCTATTTGTTCTTGAGCGGCTTGCGTGGCATTCTGTCATCGCGCATGGCCGTATGATAAACGATTGAGGCTACGATAACAGCCGAGCTCATTAAATCGTTCGCTTGAAGATGATCATAGGTGTCCATGTTGGTATGCCAGGTGCGAGTAAAATATGACACCGGATCCTGGATGAATTGGAATCCGGGAAGACCCAAGGCGTTGAATGTCAGGTGATCGGTGCCTGATGTATTTCGAATAGTAAGTGTTGATGCGCCTAAATCATGGAATGGTTTAAAATACGCTTCGAAAATTGGTCGCATGGCATCGTGCTCCTGTAAATAGATGCCGCGAATTTTGCCGGTTCCATTATCTAAATTATAGTAAGCGGATAAATTCTTATGATCCGACTTTAACTTCATTGTTTCAGCATCACCAAAGTGCTTTTTTGCATATCCCTTAGAACCCAGCAAGCCCTGTTCTTCGCCTGTCCATAGTGCAAGGCGAATAGTACGTTTCGGCTGCACGTCGATGGCTTTCAGAATACGGATGGCCTCCATCATTACAGCGCTTCCGGCGGCATTGTCGGTTGCTCCGGTTCCTGCGTGCCAAGAATCCAGATGGGCTCCCAGCATAACAATTTCATTCTTTAGCTTGCCTTTGCCCGGGATTTCGGCAATTACATTAAAGCCGATCGAATCTGCAAGGTGAAATGAGTTTTGCACATTTCCTTTAATCTGCACATCCATATTTTTGTCCAGAAGACGCACCATTCGATTGTATTGTTCTGGTGCAACAACCAGCGCTGGAACGGCTGGTGTTGCACTTGCCTTTGGACTTCCACCACGTGTAACTCGCAGCGTTCCGTGTTTAATGCGGCTCGGTTCGATAGTGAGGGCAGCTTTTTCCTCTGTCATCAACTGGCTGCGTTTACGAAACATTGCTCTGCGTTGAATGAAACTCTGCCTGCGACTACGAGCGCTACTTCGTCCCGGATCCTGCGCCATCATCAACTCGGACAATTCCTCGTCGGTACGACGCGTGGCTTCCGCCTCAAATCCTTGCTCAATTTCAAATTCCTTGCCAAGTAAAACGATCTTTCCGGCAAGCTTCCCGCGATATTGTTCTAAATCTTCTTCCTTTTCAATCACAACGTGAACCGGAGTGCCTTGCACGGTAGTGTCCGTTCCAGGTGTCCATGCCTTGGGGTGGGCTATTAAATTCATGTATTGCGGGGAGGTCATCTCCAGAGAATATCCTTCGGTGGTCCAGCCTCGCCCAAAATATCCCCACTCTTCCAGATGCGAATTTGCTAGTCCCCACTCTGTCATGGTGTCGCGCGCCCATTCTGCTGCACTACGCAAGTTTGGAGAACCTGTTAATCTTGGACCGTGCACATCAGTAAGATAAAAAGCAATATCCATAACCTGAGAGTTTTTTAGTCCTTCATAGCGAATTTTATTTACCACCTCTAAATCGACCTTCTCTTCGGCGATAATACTAGAAGTGAAGGTAAAGAATAAACACATAAAAGCGGTGAAAATGGTCCTCATAAGGTCCTCCAAAAAATATTCATCAATGAAATCGAGTTTGTATATGTCAAATAAAGTGAACAAATATTGTGTAGCAGTTCAAACTTCTCAAATCTTCTGCAACAAACTTACCATCAAAATATGCGTCCATGAAACCAATATTCTTTGAATTCACACTCACAAGGCGCTATCTGAGTAGTCTGTGTTGAAATTACAATACGGAGATAGCGCGATCTTTCAAAATAGATTATAAATCCTGTTGAAGAAGTTTCCTCAATACGCTAAATTAGAAAATGAGTTAATGAAATTAGTCACAAGCATAAAAAGAATAGAGAAATAATGACAGAAAATAGAGTAGCTGCTCCCGTTTCGCAAAGCGAGGAGCCTTCCCGAAGGGAAGTGTGGAAAATGTTCGATCGTATTGCCGGTCGCTATGATCTGCTAAATAGATTGCTTTCGTTTGGCCAGGATGTTGTCTGGCGCAAACGCGTGTCGCGACATTTGTCGTCTCGTTCCGATCAGCGTGTTTTGGATTTGGCCACTGGAACCGGTGATTTACTTATTTCCATTTTCAAGCACAGCAAAAATGTGAAGAGTGGTGTCGGAATTGACATGGCCGAGAAAATGTTGGAAGTGGGCCGTGAGAAGTTAACGAAACGAAATTTGAATGATCGCCTGACGTTGCAAACAGGTAATGCGGTAAAAATTCCCTTCTCCGATAAGTCTTTCGATGCAGTGACGATATCATTTGGTATCCGTAATGTAAGCAATGTCTCCACATCACTTGAAGAGATGCATCGCGTTTTGCGTCAGGATGGGCGAGCTATTATCCTCGAATTTTCTCTTCCTGGAAATGCCATTGTTCGTCATGGCTATTTATTTTATTTCCGTCATATACTGCCCCGTCTGGGCTCTTTGATTTCTGGTGACGGCTATGCGTATCGCTACTTAAACCAGACTGTAGAAACGTTTCCCTATGGACGTGAGTTTTGCAAGTTAATGACAGATGCAGGCTTTGATAATGTTGTTGCCACGCCGCTAACCTTTGGTATTGCTACTATTTATCAGGGAGATCGTCGATAGGACGTTGACATATATTCCAAACGCAGGGATTGAGATATGAAATCAATAGACCGAGCTGACATAACGCATGATATGCGTGAAAAGCTGCATGCTTTCTTTGCTATTGAAAGCAGTAAGCTAAAAGATCGCGACGAGCAATTTGTTCGTCTCGAACTGCAAATTCCATGGCTGGATCCATTCGCATGGTTGAGCAATCAGCGCTTTCCGGTAAAGTTTTACTGGCGAGATCGTAAGCAGACATTTGAAACCGCCGGTATCGGCGAAGCACATACAATTATCGGGGATGCCAAACCAGATGCCTCGCGTTTGTTCGAACGGATGATGGCCTACTTGCCTGATACTCGGATCGCTCCGCGACTGCGCTACTATGGCGGCATGCGTTTCGCTAAGAGATCTTCCGAAGATGAAGAATGGAAGGCTTTTGGCTGCTATCGATTTACCGTTCCGCAGTTTGAACTGAGTATCGAAGATGGCAAAACGCTCCTGGCTTGCAACTTTCTTTATTCAACTAAGCATCACGAGCTACTTTTTCAGCAGCTTCTTGCTGCGCTTGAAAAATTATCCTTTCGCCCCAGCAGTCGTTTGCCTAAGCTCAAGAAACTGCTCAGCCGTCGGGATTTTCCTGACTTCAGCGGGTGGCGAGAGAATGTCGTTACCTCGTTAAAGCTATTCTCGACAAAGCAGTTGAAGAAAATTGTAATGGCACGTAAAACGACTCTCGAATACGATTCGCCGTTAAATCCGTTGTCGGTGTTTAATAAGCTGCGAAGCGATGGCCCGGGGGCGTTTCAGTTTTATTTCCAACCCACTGATAACCTCGCATTCCTCGGGCGTACGCCTGAACTGCTGTACCGACGACAAAACGGAGCCGTATTTAGTGATGCCATTGCGGGAACTCGTAAAAGAGGCGAGACGAATCTGGAAGATAAACAGCTCGCCTCTGAGTTGCTCAATAGTGATAAAGATGTAAGAGAACATCGCATTGTGCTTGAAGATATCGCTAAGCGTATGAAGAGACTTTGTTCTGAAACGGAAGTCGATGAACGCATCCGCGTGCTAAAGTTGGCAAGGTTACAACACCTTTACGCGACTGTCAAGGGGCAGCTGAAAACGGAGATTAATGATGGCCATATCATTGATGATTTGCATCCGACGCCTGCTGTTGGTGGATTGCCCAAGAAAGCTGCTCTTGAAAAGATTGTAGAGCTCGAACCTTTCGATCGCGGTTGGTATGCAGGCCCGGTTGGCTGGGTTGGCAGACAGTGGTCTGAGTTTGCCGTTGCCATTCGTTCGGGATTAGTAGACCTAAACAAGCTCCACCTTTATGCCGGCGCTGGCATTGTTCCCGGATCAGAGCCGAATCTTGAGTGGGATGAGATTGAAAACAAGCTCGGCAACTTCATGTCTTTTATAGAGGAGCCGGCAGAAGTAAGCGCCGGAGCCTAGTTGCATGGTCGCGCATACGGGAGACCTAAATGCTGTATGGGGCCGCCTTCTTGTTGAAGAATTAATCCGACATAAGGCTTGCCGATTTTTTATCTCCCCGGGATCACGCTCAACACCATTGACCAGCGCTGTTGCCATTTCCAAAGCGGCAACAGCAACGCTTTGTCTGGATGAGCGGGCAGCTGCGTTCCAGGCTTTGGGTTTTGCCAGAGCCAGCGGTAAACCTGTAGTTCTTATTTGCTCTTCCGGGACCGCCGGAGCAAATTATTTCCCCGCATTAATTGAGGCCTCTGTCGATCAAATCCCAATGATCGTTTTAACGGCTGATCGTCCACCGGAATTACGCGAAACCTCTGCCAACCAAACCATCCAACAAATGCCACTGTACGGCAACTATACGCGCTGGCAATTCGACTTACCCTGTCCAAGCTTAGCAATATCAAACGAATTTGTTTTGACAACAGTCGCACAGCTGGTGGCAAAGTCCCAATTCCCAACTCCGGGACCGGTGCATTTAAACTGCATGTTTCGCGAGCCATTTACAGTTTCCGATAATGGAGCAGTCGCAAATGAATTAAAGTGCTATCTGGCACGCACATCTCCGTATACGAAGATTTATACTCCGATTACAAAACCTGCAAAAACGCAGCTGAGAGAATTCTCTGAGTTAATAAGCTCTAAAAATGGTGTGCTGTCAGTTGGCCGATTGAAATCTGCTCATGAGCAGGCTGCAGTAGAAGAACTGGCCGAGGCCTTAAACTGGCCGATTGTTCCAGACATTTGTAGTGGTCTGCGCTTGGGAACTGCGTCGAGGGCAAAGATGTTGCCGTATTTCGACCAAATGCTGTTGAGTAAGCGGATTGCGGAAATGAAAGTTGATGTTATTTTGCAAATTGGCGCTCCTCCGGTCTCTAAGCGCTGGCACGCCTTTGCCAAGACTTCCAACGCGACAAAGATTTGCGTCCAGTCTTCATTCGACCGTCAAGACCCTGACCATCAAACCGCTCATCGTTTTATGGGAAGCATTATCGAAACGTGCAAGAGTCTGGCACGTGCTGTAAACCGAAGAGCAGAGCATCTGGAGTTTGATGAGTTGACGCGACAAATTGACAGTGAGATTTCCAGTGTTGCTGCAGATGATGAGCCTATTAATGAGATAGCAGTCGCGCGAATTGTTTCTGAAGAAATTCAGGAAGAGCATGCGCTTTTTCTGGCAGCGAGCATGCCGATTCGAGATATGAATATGTACGCCGCTTTTGCCAATAAACACATTCCTTGTAGCGCTAACCGTGGTGCCAGTGGCATTGACGGTACGATTGCATCAGCCTGTGGATATGCAGAAGGAATGAATAGACAAACAACATTGGTGATTGGTGATCTGGCAAGCCTTCACGATTTAAACTCACTGCATCTCCTGAACGATAATATTCCGCCAATAACAATAGTTGTAGTTAATAATGGTGGAGGTGGAATATTCTCGTTTCTGCCTATTGCCAGCGATAAGGAAGTCTTTAATCCCTGGTTCTCAACGCCACATGAGATTGAATTTAAAAAGGCAGCCGAGCTGTTTGATATTCCTTATTTCAGCCCCACAGCTTGTGGAGATTTTCGCAGGATTTACCGCCAGGCGCTGGATCTGAATAAACACGTCCTCATTGAAATAAAAACCGATCAGCAAGAGAACGTTGAACTTCACCAGTCTTTGCAGGATCGAATAAAGAACATAATTTAAGAGCAGAACACCGAATACAGACAGAGATTGCTCGGGTGAGCAGGAAACAAGAAGAAAATTGCCTTTTCACCTTTCAACTTTTACTTATACTTATAGAACTCAAGTATAACGAAGCGTATATCTCGCGAAGTGTGAAACACAGAATCCGGATCCCTGAACCTGGAACTCTATCGGAAAACGTATGGAACTTTGGCAAGTCGCTTTACTGTTTGGTGTCGGCTCAATGGCCGGCATGATCAACGTTTTGGCTGGCGGTGGGTCTTCGCTGACGCTCCCAGCCCTGATTTTCTTAGGGCTGGATAGTGCCTTGGCAAATGGCACGAACCGAGTAGCCATAATAATGCAGAACATCTTCGCTACTGCATCATTCCGCAAGCAGCAGGTCAGCAACTTCAACCTTAGCGTTAAGCTTGCTCTTTGGACTTTGCCTGGTGCGATTATTGGTGCCATTATGGCCGTTCGAATCAGTGACGAGTGGTTCCAGACAATTCTGGCCATCGTTCTGATAGGCGTAATAATATCGATGTTCTTCTCACCAGCGGGTAAGCAAAACCTTACTGCCAACCTGGATGGGAAACCGAATTGGTTAATTTACCCGGCCATGTTTGGTATAGGCTTCTACGGTGGATTCATTCAAGTGGGAGTTGGATTTTTGTTAATGGCCAGTCTGTTCCATTTACTTCGCACCTCACTGGTATATGTGAACATGCATAAAGTGCTTATCGTACTGATTTATACTATTCCTGCGCTGGCAATCTTTATTTATAGCGACAAAGTTGATTGGGGATTTGGTTTAAGTTTAGCTGCCGGAAATGCTTTTGGTGCTTGGTGGGCTGCGAAGTTTGCGGTAAAAATTGGCGACAAGGTGGTTCGATATGTATTAATTCTCGCGATCGTTATTATGATTCTGAAGCTGTTGAAGGTTTTCTAATCGAGAAAAAAATGTCCAAAGAACTCTTCTATTTTAAGAATAACATAGTGGTGGTACTAAATTCAGACTGCTCCATTATGAGAATGCTCCATTCTGGCCGCAAAAACAGAATTTTCGCAGGCACGTAAGATCGCTCACACTAATCTTAATTGAAAATCACAATTTTGCATGCCAAGAACCAAAGCGAGGGATGCATGGCTGGAAAATTGATCAAAAAAACAATCTACTGTTTTTTGATTGTTCTGTTTTCTTCGTTTTCGCTTGCTCAAGAACCTCTACAGGCTGATGGTAGCATGCGGCTTCCCGGCGGTATATCCACTTATATAAACTCTGCAAAACAGATCGCGCTCAACCGAACTAGCGCAGGACGTTCCTTTCAAAAACGCCATCCGAGCTGGAGCATTCAGTGGAATGAAGCCACCGGCACACCACATCGCGCATTTGGCCGCGGTATTCCACTAACCGGGTTTGCTGCAATTACTCAAGATAATATTGAAGATGCAGCTCGGCTTTTTATTGAAGATGAGCTGCGTGTTTTTGGGGTACAATTAGAACATCTAAAACTCATTCGAGCAGTAAAGCGCGGAAACTATTGGTATGTCGGCTATCGTCAGGAATATGCCGGTATCGAGGTGTTGTTATCAGAGGTTGAACTTCGCATACACGATAGTGGCAACGTGAGCGCATTTGGCATATCAGTCTATTCAATTGAGAATATTTCCACAACTCCGACATTATCCTCCGGGCAGATTGAGCAAGCGTCTGTATTCGGATTGAAATTTGACCATCAAAAAGACTCTGTTGAAGACTCTAAACAGCTGTATATCCTTCCAATACGACAGGACAACTCAATCTCTTATCATTTGGTGTATGAAACAGTTGTTAAACTCAGCGACCTGTCCGGCAACTATTTTGCCTATGTAAATGCTCACAATGGTGAATTGCTATGGCGGAAAAATTTAGTTCTGACAATTGATACGGATATTACCGTACAGAGCGCAATTCGAGAAGAAACCCCGACAGAACCATATCAATTAAGAGGTAATGGCCAACAATATGTAACTGTCAACGGAGTACAGCTTACAACGGATAGCCTGGGGCAGTTGACAACCGATGTGGTTTTTAATGCGCCCGTTACCGCTACGCTGCGCGGAAGCTATGCGCGAGTTTTTCGCCAGGATGCTCCAAATGCCCGAGTAGATTCGCTGATTGTTCAAGGCGATTCAATGATTATCATTTGGAATGATTTCAATTCTCACCCTGCAGAACGCAACGTGTTTTACCATACGAACCGCGCACATGGCTATTTAAAAATGCTTGACCCTCAGTTTGTCGCGCTGGATTATGAAATGCCCTGCCAGGTAAATAATGATGGTAATTGCAATGCGGTTTGGAATGGCAATGGAATGTCTTTTCTTTCCGCCGGGGGAGGCTGCGCGAATACCGGGCAGATGCCGTCGGTAGTTTATCATGAGTATGGGCATGGCGTGAATCAATATCTCTATCAGGAAAATGGCTCCAGTCGCGGTATGATAAACGATGCTGCAAACGAAGGAACTGCTGATGTAAATTCTGCGATGATAGAAGATGAAAATCGCGTCGGTCGTGGTTTTACCGGGCCGAATACACTACTTCGCGATCTCGCGAATTTTAGGAGCTACCCCAACGATGTAACTGGAGCAATTCACAGTGACGGGCTAATACTTGGTGGTGCATTTTGGGATTTGCGTCTTCTGGTTGGTCTGGAGAAAGCACGAGAATTGGCACATTTTAGCAAATACGGTCTACCCGACGATGTTAACCTGGGAGTCTGTTACAGTGAATGGTTTGTAGAAGTGCTTATCGCTGATGACGATGATGGTGATCTTGCAAACGGCACTCCTAATTCCGATGCAATTATTCAGGCTTTTAACAAACATGGAATCGGGACGCAGCTCTTTATTACGCTGAATCTTCGACATGAACCTCTCGCGAACACCCTGGATACTCTAAATGCTTATCGCGCAGAGGTGTCACTGCCAAATTCGGCCTTTATCGAAATTGACTCGTTATTGCTGATCTACTCGGTTGATAATTTTTTGTCTGAACAAGAGGTCTTAATGCAGCATGACGGCGTTGCAGGATTTGAGGTTGATTTACCTGCCCAGACCTCCGGTTCTATTGTTCACTATTATTTATCTGCGAAAGATGGGGCGTCCAACATAAAATTACGTTTCCCGTCAGACAATGGCAGCTATGCCTTTCTTGTAGGTTATGAAGAAAAAGTTTTCGATAACATGGAGGAGGGGAGTGGTTGGTTGACCGGAATCGCCAGCGACAATGCAACTACCGGATTATGGGAGCTTGCAGATCCGGAAGGCACATCGATCGGCAGTCAGCCAGAAGATGATCATTCTGAAAACGGAGAGCTTTGTTTCATTACGGGTGCAGCATCCGGAACCGTAAGTGGTCAGTTTGATGTTGATGGTGGAGCAACAACACTTCAGTCGCCTGTATTTGATATCAGTAAGATGACCGATCCGATCGTTACTTATTACAAGTGGTATTCTAATGATCTTGGTGCAACACCGGGGAGCGAATCCTGGGTCGTGCGCGCGAGCGTTGATGGTGTTGCCTGGGTTGATGTGGAAAATACGTCTTTCTCGTCGAGCGGCTGGGAAAAGGTCACGCTGCGCATAAGTGACTTTTTGGATGTGCAGGATAGCCTGCAATTTCGTTTTATTGCCAGCGATGAGGGCGCCGGGACATTGGTTGAAGCAGGTCTGGACGACTTTTCTCTGTTGTCTCAAAACACCATTCAAAGTCCCGAGCCGAAGCCGCTGTTGCCAGTTCTTTTTGCATTAGATCAAAATTTTCCTAATCCATTTAATCCTACCACAACCATACCTTTTGCGTTGCCTGAGGCCTCAAACGTTACCATAACTGTCTATGACCTGCTTGGGCGGCGTTTGCGTCATGTAATACGTCGAAGCTACGACAGTGGATTTCATTCGGCCGAATGGAATGGTGAGACGGACGCCGGTAATCAGGTGTCCAGCGGAATTTACGTTTATAGAATCCAATGTATGCGCAATGGGAACGTTGTTTTTACCGATACCCGGAAATTGCTTTTGCTGCGTTAAGGTATTAGAAACACGTATAAAAAAGCTTCGCTAAGTTCCGAATCCCTTCTGTCTCATAACCACTCAATATTTTCAAGAAAATGCCGATTATTTCTACACAACAAACGGGTTAAATAGATCCGTTATACATTCACCTTCGCTTATTGAGCGGCTGCACTTATGAGATCTTCTAAATTGAATCACAAAGTTTGCACTTTAATCTCCACTTTTTTCCTGTTTCTTACGATGAGTATGCATGGACAACCGGATAATTTAAGATTTACTACAATTTCGCTGGACCAGGGGTTGTCCCAGACATCTATTACCGGAATGGCTCAGGATTCTCAAGGGTTCCTTTGGATTGCCACTGAAGATGGGTTAAACAAATATGATGGTAATAAAATTACAATCTATCGCCATAATCCGGACGATTCAACGAGCCTGAGCGACAACTATATATTAGACTTGTTTTTAGATTCAAATGAAAACTTGTGGTTGGGAACGTTTAATGGTGATTTGAGCAAATTCGACTTTGAAACAGAAACCTTTACTTCATACACGCCTGACTTAAGAGAAGTTGCGATTCATAGCAATCCACCGGTTCAGTCAATAGACGAAGATCGAAATGGACACTTATGGCTTGGGAGTGAAAACGGACTATGTCGGTTCGATACCAAGCAGAAAAGTTTTACGCGCTACTTGCATCAACCGAATATTAAGAATTCAATCAGCGCCAACAGCATAACCTCTTTCGAAGAAGATAAACATGGTCATATTTGGATTGGAACAAATGATGGGCTTAATAAGTTTGATCCGGAAAATGACTCGTTTATTCATTATTTGCATCAGGGAGACAATCCCGGCTCAATAAGTAATAATTACATTACTTCGATACTTGATGACCCTGAGACCGGACTATGGATCGGCTCGGAAGGTGGATTGAATAAATACGATCCGGAAAATGACTCTTTTGTCCATTACTTGCATCAATCCGGCAACTCCAAATCGATTAGTAATGACTCCGTCCTTTCAATTATTAAAGACGAAAAGAATCGCCTATGGATTGGGACAAGGGATGGTCTGAATAAATTTGACCTAAGTAACGCTACTTTTAGCCATTACCGGCATGCCCCGGATCAGTCCGAGACTGCATCAAATAGCTTCTACTATATGTTCGAAGATAAAGAGGGCATTTTATGGCATGCTACGGAGACTGGTTTTAGCAGATTTGATCCTGAAACAGCAAACTTTACTCATCTTCAAAATCAAACACACAACCCTTACAGCCTGAGCCACAATGAAGTAAGGCTGGTCTTTGAAGATATAGAAGGCAACTTGTGGATCGGCACGGAATCCGGTGGTTTAAATCTGTTAAATCGCATGGCAGAAAACTTCCATCATTATCATGACAGGAATGACGCACGCAAGTCTCTCAGCAACAGCGCCGTATGGTGTGTTTATCGAGACTCAAAAGACAACCTGTGGATTGGCACGGAACGCGGACTAAACAAGTATGATAAGGTCTCAAAAGAGTTTACGACCTATCTGCACCAGCCGGGGAATTTGCAAAGCATTAGCGGGAACACAATATATTCAATTATTGAAGACCGAGAAGGCATGCTCTGGATTGGAGTTCGTGAAGGTGGCATAAGCGTATTTAATCCTTCAACGGGACTGTTTAAACGCTATGCTCATCGTCCGAATGCCCCCTCCAGCTTGAGCCAGGATTCACCCTTAAAGATAATTGAAAACAGCATGGGTGAAATTTGGATTGGGACATTTAGCGGATTAAATAAATTTCAGCGTGATACCGGTACCTTCAAGGTATACAAGCACGACCCGGAAGATGTAGGTAGCATCAGTAGTGATGCAATCGTTTCGATTGCAGAAGATAAACAAGGGCAAATGTGGATAGGAACCAGCAGTGGCTTAAATAAATACAATCGAGATACCGACACTTTTGTAGCCTATCGGCATCGGCAGGATGATCCATCATCACTAAGCCATAATTACATCTTAGCTATTCACGCTTCCTCGAGCAACACATTGTGGATCGGCACCGACGGTGGTATTAATAAGTTTAACACAAAGAGAAACACTGCAAGCCATTATAGGGTAAAGGATGGATTGCCAAATTCCGTCGTCTACGGCATTTTGGAAGATGATAACGGGAACTTGTGGATGAGTACAAACAATGGAATTAGTCAATTCGATCCCATTTTAGAGACGTTCAACAACTTCGACAAACGTGATGGACTGCAGGACAATGAGTTTAATTCCGGAGCCTCTTATAAGGATGACTCAGGAAGACTGTATTTTGGTGGAATTAATGGATTGACAGAATTCCACCCTGCAGATGTCGAAGTGAACTCTTTTTTACCACCGGTCGTAATAACTGATTTTCTTCTATTCAACAAGCCGGTAAGTATTGCACGAGATGGGTTGTCTGTGGAAGGGTTTCAGCTTCAGCACCACATAAGCAGAACTCAGGAAGTCGTTTTAAATTATACCGACTTCATCTTTTCCTTCGAGTTCGCTGCATTAAATTACCGCCAGCCAGAAAAGAATCGTTACGCCTATATGATGGAAGGGTTTAATGAGGAATGGATTGAAACCGATAATTCGAACCCACGTGCCACATTTACAAACTTGTCTCATGGTAACTATGTTTTTAGAGTAAAAGCTTCAAACGACGACGGGCTCTGGAACAATGATGGAACAAGTCTCTCAATAACAATTCTTCCTCCATTTTGGCAGACCTGGTGGTTTAGAGGCCTGACCGCATTTTTTACCATCGTCACATTACTGGGAATTCTTCAACTAAGAACTCGGTCGATGAGTCGCAAGAACAGGCTTTTAGAAGAGGGCGTTGAAAAACGAACTGCACTTTTAAAACGCAGGGCGGCCCAGGCCGCGCTTGTTTATCAGGTAGGGCAACGAATTAGCAGCAAGCTGGACTTGCAGTCTGTTCTGAATGAAATAGTCCATGCCGTTCGAGATGCCTTCGATTATTATGGGGTACTTCTTCTGATAAGCGACGAAAATGAAACGACACTAACTCTTGAAGCAATTACCGGGGTAGATTCTGAAGGAATGGAAACGGGGCTTTCTATTAACTTTGGAGAGGGGCTTGTTGGTCGAGCTGCAGCAACAGGACTTACCCAACGAAGTTCAGATGTTAGCACTGATGCGCATTTTGTTCGTTTATCCGGAGAAATTACAAAATCTGAGCTTGCTGTGCCGATCAAAAGCGGCGAAAGAGTTCTTGGTATTCTCGATATTCAAAGTGATGAATTGGCGACGTTTGATGAGTCCGATATAACAGCAATGGAAATATTAAGTTCTCATATTGCAGTTGCCATAGAAAATGCTCACCTATACAAGGGGATACGGCAGGCTAAAGAAGTTGCTGATTCTGCCAATCGATCTAAAAGTGAATTCCTGGCCAATATGAGTCATGAAATACGCACGCCGATGAATGGGATCATCGGAATGACGGATCTCTTGCTGGAATCGCCATTAAACCTTGAGCAAAAGGATTTTGCAAACACTGTAAAGCAAAGTGCGGATTCACTGCTAAAGATTATAAATGACATTCTGGATTTTAGCAAGATCGAAGCGGGTAAAATCGAGTTGGAAAACATCAACTTTGACCTGCGAAACATGCTTGAAGATGCTTCTGATATTCTTTCGCCGCGGGTATTCGAAAAAGATTTGGAGTTCTGCCTCGACATATCGCCGACATTAATTACTCATTTTGTTGGCGACCCGATAAGGTTAAGACAAATTGTAATCAATCTTATTAACAATGCAGTTAAATTCACTCGCCACGGTAGTGTTACGTTGTCAGTCAGCAAAGATGCGGAATCAAATGATTCTGTTACGCTGCGCTTTTCAGTAAAAGATACCGGTATTGGAATCCCTCCGTCCCGGATGAATCGCCTCTTTCAAAGTTTCTCTCAGGTAGATGCCTCAACCACCCGCAAGTTTGGCGGAACCGGATTGGGCCTGGCCATTTCAAAACAGCTGTCCGAATTAATGGGTGGAGAAATCGGTGTAAATAGTTCAGTAGGGGAGGGATCTGAATTTTGGTTCACTGCAAAATTGAAAAAGCAGAAGGCTCCGGCAGTAGAGATGTCTCATTCACTATCTATGCTTGCCGGGCAACGCATTCTTATTGCCGATGACCATCCTGTCAGCTTGAAAATTCTTCGTGAACAGCTGTCACAATTAGAGTGTGAGATCCAGACGGCTAGTGACGGTTTTGAAGCGATCGAGAAAATTAAAGATGCGCACGCTAACGATAGTCCCTTCACCATTGGAATAATTGATTATTATATGCCGGGAATGAATGGTGAGGCTGTTGCCAGAAAAATAAAACGGCATCCGGAGTTAAGTGCCTTAAAGTTGATCCTGGTGACCGCTTCGATCAATATTGCCGAGGTAAAAGAAGTTCTTCTGAGTGGCTATGATTCCTACTTGCTAAAGCCGATTAAGCAGAAGCGACTCTTTGAAACGCTACTGAACGTTACCGGTAAGCAATCCACAATGCCAATTTCCTCAGAAGTGAGTAGCACAACTCAAAACGCCTTTGAAGAGACAGGTAAAACGTTCAAAATACTGTTGGCTGAAGATAATAAAGTGAATCAAAAAGTTGCTATACGCGTCCTCGAAAAGCTGGGTTTGCATGTAGATCTTGCTCAGGACGGTCAGCAAGCCATCACTGCCTTACGTCAGAACCATTACGATCTGGTGCTCATGGACGTGCAGATGCCGGTAATGGATGGCATAACGGCTACGCAACAAATTCGCGACCCTGAAAGTGGCGTGCAGAACTCAAGCATCCCGGTTATTGCCCTAACCGCCAATGCGATGAAAGGCGATCGGGAAAAATGTATCGCGGCCGGAATGAATGACTTCATTAGCAAGCCGTTCAAGAAGACTCAGCTGCTGGAAGTGCTTGAGAAGTTTTTGTCGGTGCCTAAACTTAACTAAACACGGAGAAAAGGAACAAAAGAATTGAAGATTGAATGGATTGAAAAAGGATAAAAGAAATAGGGGTAAAAAAAGAAAATCGAAATGAATAAGAAATAGATGAACCGCCCCCGATTTTGCAGACACGATAGTTAAGCGTTATATTTACTCAAATGCTTAAGAGAGGTGTCTAATGAGAGAGAAGAATACCCAACAGAAATTCACCAAAGAATTCAAAGAATAAGTCGTTTTGCAAATCCTTGCAGAATTACGCAGCCAAGCGAAAGTCTCCCGTGAAATAGGTGTCCATCCAATACAATTACCAACTGGATTTTTCAGTATGATACCAACAGCTGTCAAGGAGGATCGCGAACTACGAAAAAAGCTCTGGCCTTCTTTACGAAAAACAGCAAATGAATATCGCCGCGCATTTACAGTGAGAAGAATGTACCGCAATCTGTCTGTATCACGAACAGACACTGCGAACGCATGTGAAAAAGCCATTTAAGCAATACAAAAAGCGCTACGGCAGTCGATGCCTTAATAACCCTAAGTTTTGCTGCTACTAACTTCTGAAAACAATGGGTGATTTGTTATAATCGCTCTGGAAGAAAGTGAATTGGTTCCAGGGAAAATGCGGGAAATTGAAAAAATCATGAGATGGGTATTGAATGGAAGACATAAAGTTTTATGAACTAAGTAACAAACGAGGCGGGTTGCCCTTTGGCATTTTCTCAAGCATAGAAGAGGGTTTTCGTGCTGATGACCTATATCGGCCATCTTTGCGGGATTTTCACGTAATTCTCTGGTTCAAAAAAGGAATTGGGAAATACTTTATTGATTTCAAGGAATATCAATTCAAGCCCAACACCATCACATTGATTTCTAAAGACCAATACCATTATTTGGAGCCACCTGCCGGCAATTGGGAAATTCAATCAATCATCTTTAAAAACGATTTCATTTACCGTAGTGATAATGATCTTCAACACTTGTTCAACTTCAACATTTCCAGCCAAATTGAAGGTCATCAGATATTAAAACTAAAACAACCTGAGGCCGATTTTCTTAAGAGTCTTTCCAGCGATATGAACATGGTTTACCATGAGTGGTCCGGGTCAGTGAGGGAAAATGCTTTTTATCATTGGCTCTGCATTTTCCTGATTTATTGCGAAACTTTACAGGAAAAACAGACCAATACGCAACCGGCTGCTATCGATGGAGACACAAAAATCGTAATTCAGTTTAATAAGTTGTTGGAAAAGAATTTCAGAAAAGAGTTCAAGGTAAATTATTACGTCGAGCAGCTCAATTTGACCACGAGAGTCCTCTATCGTATTACAAAAGAGCGTTATAAACTTTCACCCAAGGCCGTTATTGATGAAAGGCGGATTCTTGAAATAAAGCGACTATTGCGAGCAAGTGACAAACCCGTTAAAGAAATCGCTTACGACCTGGGTTTTGATGAACCTACTAATCTTGTAAAATATTTCAAAAAGCATACTGGATACACGCCCCTCTCTTTTAAAACTGGCGGTTAATTTTTACCATCAGGCTACCAGTTCTAACCTTTTCATTCATCGCCGACACCACTATTTTAGTCATACTTAAGAATGTAGCTGTTTAAGAACAGATGTCAAGTTTCTGTAAACAGACAACCACATGTGTAATTATTGTGTTGGTGATAATCAGATATGAAACAACAAACGATAAAAAGCATCGAGGGTTATTCAAATATCGACGGTCTAATTCCAGGTGTACGCGGTCAAAGATTGTTTCCAATGCCTGAATTCAAAAGATCAGATCCTTTTTTACTGCTCATTCATAGTTGCCCGCCAGGCGTCAATTGGCACCTGGTGGGCAAACCACTTACTGAGCCGGTAGTCCTTGGCGGACCCTTTGTAATGAACACTGTAGAAAAAATACAGCAAGCAAAAAACGATTTTCAGAATGGATTATTCGGTGAGGTCCGTTAATTGAAAAAGAATCAGATTATTCTCCAGGTAGCACTTGCCAGTCTTCTTCTGACACCAAATGCTTATTCGCAGCCTGACAGCTTAAGTATAGCCGTCGAGATTGGCCTGAAAGGCCGTTGGCAAACAGGCAACTTAAATCAATTGGCTATTAATCCCGACGCCAGTCTCGTACTCTCGAAAGCTGCTTTTAGTTCTGAGGTTCAGGCCAGTTATCAATATCTGCGAGTTAATGGGTTTGTTGCCATAAGTGACTTCTGGACAATGGGAATCCTCAGGCATCGTCCTAATCGGACTCTATTTCCCATGTTGGCTACCAACTATGGTTTTGCTAAATCTTATAAAATAGATCACTCGTTTTTGATTGGTCCAGGAGTTGGGATCAATTTGTACAATAATTCGCCCGGAGATTTTCTCCGTGTACAAGTATTTGCCGGATACATGAACATTAAGTTTGAGAGTAAAGATCCACATTCCACAGCCGCTATAGGAACAATTTCTCAGTCCGCTTTTTCAATTAGCAAGCGTATGAATATAGCGTGGGATTTTCAGACCTATAATCCGGGCTTGGATGCTGAATATTGGGGGTTTAATAACCGGATAATAATTCACTACATGGTCATCAAGAACATGTCACTTAACCTTGGTCATACAGTGATTTTTAACAACAAAACGGTTGCAAGCATCAAAAAGACCAATGGCCTTATGCTGTTTGGCATCCAATACATTTACAAGAATCCATAATCATTTAGGAGATGAGACAATGAAAACAACAAGAATGATGAAATTGTTTTTTACGGCGCTATTCACAATAGTATTTACAGTAAGCGCCTTTGCGCAAAATCCAGACGCTAACTTTGTTCCTAAGAATTCAAAGACAGACAATCTATTAACCGGTGACAATACTGTCTTATTGGTTATTGATTGGCAGCAGGACTTGATAAACGTAGTACAAAATATAGACCAGGATGTAATGATGAATAACATTCAGGCTATGGTTAAAACGGCTAATTTATTCAATGTTCCTGTCATCGAAACTACAATCGGTGTAAAAATGGCTGGTAGCACACCAACTGTTGAATCTGTGAAAACTCTTATCAATAGAGATGTTGAAAATATTGACAGGGTTTCTTTAAATGCGTGGCAAAATAAGGCACTTGTAGCAGCAGTAAGGAAAACAGGAAGAACGAAAATTTTAATTACCGGGCTTTGGACTTCAGGGTGCCCTACATATACGACATTAGATGCGCTAAAGGATGAATATGAAGTTTATATCCTGGTAGATTTAATGGGAGATGCTACGACAATGGCTCACAATACAGCTATTGATAGAATGATACAAGCAGGAGCAATTCCATTTACTTGGGAAGGGGCTGGAGCTGAAATGTTACGTTCTTATACAAATCCAAAGGCCTTTACTGATGAAGATATTAAAGGTGGATTTGTTGAAATTATGAAACAACATTTTTACCCATTTGCCGGGAAGTACTAAAATAGACTTAATCAGGTATTGTGCATTTTCTCGACGATTAGTTGATGCATACTTACAATCAAAACACAAAAAGCATGTAACACAATGGCACAGAATTTCCTGAACGGGTCAACCAATAAGGCACTTTTATCGATGTCGGTGCCGATTAGTATCGGCATGCTCTCTACCTTTCTCTTCCAGGTAATTGACACATATTTTGTCGGCCAGCTTGGTGCGAATCAATTAGCAGCACTGAGTTTTGCTTCAACGGTCTATTTTTTGTTGGTTGGCTTGTTCATTGGTTTAACGACTGCCGTTGCCATCATCATTGGTAACGCTTTTGGCGCAAACAATATGGACAAGGTTAAAAGTACTACAGCTCTATCACTTTTGCTAACTCTAGTACTATCATCTTTGCTTTCAGTAAGCGGTATCTTCACAATAGAATCATTTTTTAGACTTCTCGGCGCCGATGAAAACATACTGCCCTTTATCAGAGAATACATGTTTACACTGTATTGTGGAATGCCACTACTGATGATCAGTCTGATGGGTGGTGGTGCATTAAGGGCCACCGGTGTTGTGAAACCTCCTGAAATTTTTATGGGGATTGGCGGAGTAATCAACCTGATCCTGGATTATCTATTGATTTTCGGCAAAGGCCCCTTTCCTGCGATGGGAATTAAAGGAGCAGCGCTTGCGACTGTTCTTTCCTGGTCTTTTGTTATTGTCGCTATTCTGTTCATGACATTCAAAAGCCGCTTACTAAATCTCTCATTTTTAAAAGAACGTATTCAAAACGTGGAGATTCTCAAGGATATCTATATACTGGGGCCTCCCTCTATGCTAACTCAATTAATTGGACCGGCTACTCTCATGTATATTACTTACTTGCTGGCACAACAGGCTGCAACGGCTGTCGCAGCATACGGCGTGGCCGGCCGGATAGAAACCCTGCTTCTTATTGGCATTCTCGGTGTAAGCATAGCTGCGACTCCTTTTATCGCCCAAAACTTAGGCGCAGAGAAACATCTGAGGATCGACGAGGCAATTGTGTTTGGTGGTAAGGCATCCTTCTATTTGGGAATATTGTTATTTATTTTACTGATGCTCTTCATTAAACCGACAGCCTCAATTTTTAGCGATAGTCAACAAGTAATTGACTATACATCACTGTATTTCTATGCTGTTAGTATCTCATACGTGTTTTACGGTTTGTATATCATTACCTCCTCAATTTTCAACGGTCTTCAATTACCAGTCAATTCATTGAAAATTGTGCTGGTCAAATGCCTTGTTTTTACTGTGCCACTGACCCTTTTTGGCTCCATGTTCGGAGTTTTGGATATCTTTGTCGGGCTTTCTGCAAGTAACATCATCGGTGGGATTTACGCCGCCAAAGAAATGAGAAATCAATTAAGAAAGGTAAATTCATCTTTGGCAAAGCAGAACCCAATAAGCGGATACAAAGAAGATCTTTGGGCATTGAAACACATGTTGACTTCAATCTTTAAGTAAAGAATTCATTCTCTAATCTGTTGCAATGAATCAACCCTGAAAAGCTTACGGAGACAAACATTTTATGAATAAAACTAATCATGAGTATATAGGTTCAGCAGACAATACCAGAAAGAGCATACTTGCTCGCGGATGCGATCCATTTGCTTCTTTAGAGGCTTCAAAAACCATACCTCCACTTGTTGGAAATCCGGAATACGTTCCTACCACCAACGATGCTGACTTCATCGAGAAGTTAAAATCACGGGATTGGTCAGTAATATTTTTTGCTCCTGGTGCTTGCCGATTCAGTTCGGCAAAGCAATCCATACCGGGTAGCAATTCCCAAACCCAGGATTGGACTCTGGAGCAGTACCGAGAATTGGTCCGGAAACATCAGGGCGAAACGATACAAATTGTTGAGGCGCTGGAAGAGAGAAAGACTGTCAGTCTACTCAAAAGCGCATTAGAAAAAGCTCGAGAAACAAACTAAATTTGTGGTTCAAATACGCCCGCAAATCCAACTGCTGTATTTTAGGGCACTCTTGGTTTGATGTACCTTCGAGTGCTTTCTTGCGTATATATTCGCACGAACTTTCGTGACTCCTTACTTGTGTTATTCTTGTGTCATCTTTTTTCACTTCCTCGCAAATATGCGCAAAAAAGTAGAAAAATGAGTTGATTTCGAAGACTTATTAAACTATCATTGAGTCCGCGTTTTTACGCTATTACGAGCACATGCACCTGTAGCTCAACCGGATAGAGCACCAGGCTTCGAACCTGGGGGTTGGGGGTTCGAGTCCCTCCGGGTGCGCAAGTTTTTTTCCCTTCCTTCTATTACCACACATGTTGAATAAATAGGGTCAGGATCCTTGATTTAGCCCTTAAAAACAGAGTGCCTATGAAACAGCTACCAGACCATATTCGCTCCGACGTGCGCTTTTTTTGCCCTTTTTGTTGGCAATGGCACAGCGTTAATCGATGACGACTTACCTGACTATCGCAAAGAGCTGATTGCGAAATCTGATCTGCTGGTGACACTTTTTACATTGTTTCTACAAGACTTTGATTTGCCAGACAAAGAATTGCGCGTTAAACGTTGGCTGCGGTCACTGGTTGATATTACTTATTCATTGGAGCTGGACCTGGGAGAGAAGGAGCTTAAGACCGAAGACCTTGCAGACTGGAAGCTTGCCGTTATCGAATTTTCCGGATTGATCGCCGAGTCCAGTTGTTCCCTGGAGCCGGTGCTGGAATACGGCAGTGACCTCGAAATAATCTATTTGGTTTTGATGAACAATTTGAAGGTGGATAACAATAATAACCTGGTAAATAAATCTCATGCTCTACAACGAGCGCTGGAGATGTTTAAGCAGATGACCCTTGCAGACTATAACGCTGATCCGCCAATGGAGGAGTGGGAGACTGTTCTTGTTTGATAAGCTGTCAAAAGCTAAAAGCAGGCAACATTTTAATCGTTTTGCTGCTCACTTTAAATATAACCGACGTTTACTCAGACTACCACATGTGATCTCTCAACTAAAAATTCTGATAGCGCATTAAAATTAAGCGGTTTTGCAAAGTAATAGCCTTGGGCTTTATTGCAACCAAGGGATTTCAAAAATTCAAGCTGACCACTTGTTTCAACACCCTCTGCAACCACTTCAAGCTTCAGCCGGTGCGCCATAGCTATTATTGCGGATGTAATGGATTTGTCATCACCGTTCGATGGCAGCCCCGTAATAAATGACCGATCGATCTTTAAGGCATTGGCCGGCAGCTGTTTAAGATAACTCAAGGACGAGTAGCCTGTTCCAAAGTCATCCACGGCTACTTTAACACCAATATCCTTCAGCAGACCCAACATTTTAATAGCATAGTCCACATCGTTCATCGCATTACTTTCGGTGATTTCCACACTTAACAACTCCGCATCCAAATGATGGCTGTCCAGGCTGTTAATAATTTTGCGATGCAGACCCTTGTCGTTAAACTGCCGCGGTGAAAGGTTGACTGCCACCGAGAAGGGCGAATGGCCAAAATCCTGTAGTGCTTTAATATCTGCACAGGCACGATCCATTATCCATTCACCGAGAGGGACCATTAGATTAGACCTTTCGGCAATATCAATAAACTGGTCGGGGTAAATCATTGTAGAAGACTCGGAGTCTTCCCAGCGAACCAGTGCCTCAACAGAGGTCATCTCACCCGTGGCAATATCAATCAATGGCTGATAGTGAAGCGTCAATTCGTCTTCTTGAATTGCCCGCAATAAATTTTTCTCAATTTGTAGCGTATCGTAGGCCTGTTCATCCATAGAAATATTGTAGCGGCGGAACGTATTTTTACCAGAGTTCTTGGCGTGATACATTGCGGTATCGGCATTTTTTATCAATTCTTCGGACTCGGCCCCGTCAAATGGATAAATACTGATTCCAATACTCGCTGAGACTGAACAGGTATGTCCATCGAGCTCAACCGGCCTGGCCAGCTTGGCCTGCAGTTGCTCAATGATGCGATTCAGAAACTTTTCTTCACATAGCTGATTGACGATTATTATGAATTCATCTCCACCAAAACGCGCGACCGTATCGCTTGCGCGCACAGTGGAGGTCAGCTGCTGGGTAACGTGCTTTAGCATTAAGTCGCCAACATCATGGCCAAGCGTATCGTTAATTTCTTTGAAGCCGTCAAGATCCACGAATATCACTCCGAGAACTCTTTTATAGCGTAGTCCTTGCTGTATTGCGTTATCGAGGCGATCCATAAAAAGTTTTCGGTTCGGCAATCCGGTAAGATGGTCATGATAGGCGTCATGCTCAACTTCAAGGCGGGACTTTTCCAGCTCGCTTACCGCCCGATGTCGCTCAATAGCATAGCGGATGGAGCGCACAAGCCTCTTTTCATTAAAGCTTCCCTTCACAAGGTAATCCTGCACACCCTCCTTAACCATTTCGATGGCCATCATTTCATCATCTAATCCGGTAAGAATAATTATGGGGGTACTCGCGCAAACCGATCTTACTTTTACAATGTTTTCCATGCCACTTCCGTCGGGAAGGTGCACATCAAGAAGAATAAGATCTACCTGTTGATGCCTGGCAAGATAGTCTATCCCGGCACTTAAGCGATCGACATGTACGATTTGAAACAGTCCTCGGTCTCTAAATATCTCCTGAAGCAACAGTGCGTCGCCGGGATTATCCTCAATAAGCAAAATATTATAGTGTTCAGTAACTTCCGGTGTGTTTGTTATGGCATCCATGCTTGTTCCCTCATCCTTGAGTTCGTTATCTTTATTCATCGACGCACGAGCTGGGGAACTTAGCATCTAAACTTAGAAATATGTTTTAAGGCTGTGCTTTCTCAACAACAATCTATGTGTTGCATACCTATTTGTTTCCTGCTTAATTAAAAAACTCCCTATCTAAACTATGTTTGTCAAGATTTCTCAGAATCTGTTTTTGAGTTGATGCCTTTCTGAGGTAACCGAGTCTCTAAGCATCGGAGGGTAGAAGAAATGAATATTGTTGAATATCTAATTGTCGGCTGGGATAGCGCAGCAGAACTTTCTACTGAGGTGACAAAAATGATTTCCCTGGGTTGGCAACCGTTTGGCGTACTATCTGTTCAGCAACTAATTGTTGAACCCGGATACCGTGGTGAGGGCTATAATTTTTACTTTAATCAGGTTATGGTGAAATACCATACAGGCAGTGGAGAAGAGCAATTAGGTCGTCTCGATCCTAAGAGGAATATTGTTGAATAGTAATGCTGACTTACTTCAATCTGCAATTCTCGGCCTCTGTATAGGAGATGCTCTTGGTGTCCCGGTGGAGTTTCAGAACAGACGTCTTTTGGATAGGAATCCTGTAACCGATATGATCGGATATGGCACTTACAATCAGCCTTCGGGAACCTGGTCTGATGATACATCCCTCACGCTTTGCCTAATCGACAGTTTAATCCGAGGTTATGACCTGCGCGATATTGGCAATACCTTTGTACGCTGGCATCGCGAGAACTTGTGGACACCGCATGGTGTGGTATTTGACATCGGAACTACCACAAGACAGGCGATGTATGAGCTGTACAAGCAAGAGAAAGCGCCCCAAGATTGTGGTCGAAAAGATGATCAGGGGAATGGCAACGGATCGCTGATGCGCATCCTGCCGCTGGCTTTTTATACGCAAAAAATGACGATGCAAGAACGCATTCAAGTGGTGTCGGATGTAGCGTCTTTAACGCATGGGCACATCCGGGGAATTGGCGCCTGCGCTGGCTACAATGAATTTGCAATTGCATTGCTGGAGAAAAAGAATCTGCGAGAGGCGCATAGACGCATGATCGCTGGTATAAAGGAGACGGTAACGGATTTTGATGAACTGCTACTCTTTTACAATTTGACTGAACTGGACATCTCAACGTTCCCGAGGCACAAAGTTCGTTCCACAGGCTATGTAATGCATACTTTGGAAGCAGCGATCTGGTGTTTGCTTACCAGCTCATCTTACAAAGAATGTGTGCTTAAGGCGGTCAATCTTGGTGAAGACACTGATACTACCGCTGCGGTTGCCGGTGGCTTGGCGGGCATCTATTTTGGCCTCGATGATGTTCCAAAACACTGGATTGACCAGCTGGCAAGGAAAGATGATATTGTTTTGCTGCTTCATGAGTTCGCAGAAACACTGTAGTAGCTGGTTGTGTTTTCTACTTTCTTATAGGAAAAAGCTCGTTCAAGAACTATTTTATTCGCTGAAATTTAAAACATATCAGATCCACTATACCAACCGGCCCATCTGGAAAATCACTATGAAAACGAATCATTCACATCACACGTCCTTTGTGTTTCCATTGATGCGCCGCGAAGCATCGCGACGCTACAGTTCACGGTCGCCGATTCACGACTGCCGATTCACGACTGCCGATTCACGTCTTGCATCTTGCTTCTCGCGTCTTACTTCTTGCGTCTTACTTCTCGCCTTATTCCTAATCATCGCTTCCTGCAGCAGTGCCCGGCAGTTTACGATTTCCGAGCGGACCGACGACTTTGGTGTAAAGGTTCTTGAAGGTAGTCCACTGGCATTAAGACAGGGTGGCTATGATGTCGGGGTAACACTGGTTCCGGAAATGCGTGATAATGAGATAGACCAGTTAATCGTTCTCTATTTTGATCATAAAGGTAAGAAACCTCATAAGTTCAACAGCGTTTCTATAGTGGTTGAAGAACTACCGCTTTATTACTCCGATTTACAGAACTATGCTTCCGAGACAACCAGCGATGCTGTCTATGAAAGCTTTAATATTACCGTTAAGCTCGACGACTTACGCATGTTTATCGATTCACGATTTATTCGCATGAAGGGCGATTTAGAAACCAAAGGTTTTCGGCTTGACGGCGGTACAAAACGCCATCTCGAGTCATTTTATCAGGCCTGCTTAACGCACGTGCAGAATCGTTAAGCCTTGAAGCTTGTAAAAGCCGGATAATTTCTATATATTTGGCGCGATTTGAAAATGAACTGACTACCGATCAGAATACACACTAAGGGACAAATGTCCCGGGAAAGGAAACAATGAAATTTTTAGCCGTACTCTTTGCAGGGCTACTTGCTTTTGCCGGATGCCAGAATGGGGCATCGCCCAAGAACACGCCGATTTCCACTGCAAAAGACAGCCTGAGCTATGCTCTTGGCGTCCGCATGGGCGAAACCATCAAGTCAACGAAAGACGATATTAACCTGTCTGCGCTTATGCGTGGTCTTCATGATGGTGTAGATGAAGATCCGATTGCATTGACAGACAAGCAGCTTGCTGACCATACGAATCGCTTTCAGCGTACCATGCAGGAGCGTCAGAACAACGAAATGAAGGTGCAGATGGACAAGAACCTCACCGAAGGTACTGCATATCTCGCGGCCAATAAGGAAAAAGAGGGTGTTGTTGCTCTGCCGTCCGGGTTACAGTATAAGGTTATCACCAAGGGCACAGGAAAATCACCGAAGGCAACTGACAAAGTGCTAGCACATTACAAGGGAACGCTTTTGGACGGCACTCAGTTCGATAGCTCCTATGATCGTGGACAGCCGAGCGAATTTCCGGTTAACCGCGTAATCAAAGGTTGGACTGAAGCACTGCAGCTGATGAAAGAAGGCAGCAAGTGGGAATTGTATATCCCGCAAGATCTGGCTTATGGCTCACAGAGTCGCGGAAAGATCCCTTCTGGTGCAACGCTGCTATTTACCGTTGAGCTGATTGAAGTTCGCTAGGATAGAGCATTTAGACATAATTTTTAGCTTTTATACAGGTCGCTTCGAATTTTCGAAAGCGGCCTGTTGTTTTTAGGCATGTTCGACGGATCTAAGAAAATCCCGATTCAGATCTGCGAGCACAACGTGCTCGACACCATTAGCCAGCCACTCGCGGGAGAGGGATAGCAAACGATTCTCGCGTTCCAATGTGCGAACGGCATCCACAAACAATAGCGCCTTTTTTGCAGGCACTACTGAAAGCGTTTTCACTAAGCTTGGGATATTTTCGCTTGCAAAATCAGACCGGAAGCGATCTGCATCCAGACATATACAGTACTGTTCAAAAAGGGGAGTCTCAAAAATGGCATCTCCTGCGTCAACCAGAAAATAACTGTCCGGCAGCAGCTCAACAAGATTGTGAATGTCGGCCGGCGCAAATCCTTTTGCATGAGAACCAAATAGGGAAGAGGCTGCATACACCAGATTGTTTTTTACAAATGCTCGCTGGATTTGATCGGATATAACATGCGATGTGCTGCCAACAACCAGTTGGCCACTCGGCGGTAGTAAGCTATCAGCACAGGATAACAAAACAACCTTGCTGGAGTTCTTCTCAAGGTCGAGCGCCAATCGGCGAATTAAACGCAGGCGCGTTTTATCTCCGAAAAAAAGTATCGTTTTGGTGTTTGGTTGTAACAGTATCTGCCGGGCAATTCCCATAACTACGTTCCTTATTCAATGTCATCCTGTTCCGGCAGCACCTTCAAACCGAGTTTCTCGAAATCCCGGCGGGTAGTTAGAATTGTGTGTATTCTTCGTCTTGAAATAATGGCATAGCTTGCAAAATCAAAAACGGACAACGACACATCAGCATGCTTTTTAAACAGACGCAATGCCTCGCGCTGAGTCCGACGTCCAATCCAGCTCACGCTCAGATGAGCTCCGGCATGTGCTTCTTCAATAATTTCGGTAAAGCGATTCGCTTCAATGGTTCCGACCTCTCGGCGGACTGCACTAATCGCATTGGCTATAGCAATGTTGTGCGTTAGCATGCGTGTATTCTGATTCAGAGTCTCCTCAAACACCTGCTTCATTGCACTATGCTCTGGTGATTTGCTAACGGCAAGAGCATACCAGGCTGTTTCGTCTACAAATAGCCTCATTTCTCTTCCAATCCGTCGCTAATGAGCCTGTATAGTGGATTCTCTGCCAGAAAGATATCTATTTTCCGCGACTTAATGCGCTTAACCGAAATCTCAATTCGATCACCCGGCTGTAGCTTTAAGCGCTCGCAGACCTCTCTCGGGATTTGTGCAGAATAGTCTTCTTTTAACTCAGCTATAAACGTTGCGAACTTCATTTTCCCCTCACACTTTTTCAAAAATTAGTAATCTTTTCCATGAGTTCCAAACTGTTTAACAGCGTTGCTGTCCGTTCGTGATCTGAGTTGATCATCAATTGAAAAATACCGACAATAAGATTACCTTTATCGTGCAGCAATGATAATTTTTGTTTTTTTTCGCGATTTAACATGTATCTTAACTCTGTACGAGATGTTCACCGGATGCTGACAGGAGAAATTATGATAACGCCCGCTAAAAAGGATATAAAGCTAGCCATAATAGATTTATATGATAATGAGCCCAATGAAGGAATGCGCTGTATTCAAGAGATTGTTGAGAATTGCAGCGATTCGCTACCGGATCAGAAGATTGACTACAGCGTGTATGAAACTCGCTATAAAGATGACATCCCCACATTAAACAATGATATCTATATCTCTTCAGGCGGTCCGGGAAGCCCTTTCGACGGTGAAGGGAAACGCTGGGAGTCTCATTATTTTAATTTGATTGATCATATCTGGAACCACAATCAGACGCATGAGAATAAAAAACACGTGTTTTTTATCTGCCATTCCTTCCAGATGATGTGTCGTTTTTTCGAGCTTGCCGATATTCAGGAGCGTCAATTCCGTTCGTTCGGAATTATCCCCGTAGCGAAAACAGATAAGGGAATGAATGATCCGCTTCTAACGACCTTGCCCGAGCCGTATTTTGCCGCAGACTTTCGTCAATACGAAGTAGTTGACCCGCGCGAAGCCCAATTTAAGCAGCTCGATGCCTCATTGTTGTCAAAAGAGTTTGAGCGGATTGATCCAACTCAGCCGAAGGCAATGATGACGATTCGCCTCTCTGATACCATGTTTGCCACACAATACCATCCTGAGGCAGATCCCGATAGTATGAACCACCATTTTCGCAAGGCCGAGCGACGGCAGCAGGTTGTTGAAGAATATGGCGAAGAACGCTATAACAAGATGATTGCGCTGTTAGACAGGCCAGACACCATTCGCAAAACACGCAGCTCTATTTTACCTCAATTTATCAATAGTGCCGTAGCAGCAGTCAATGAGTGGCAAAACTAGTTTTTTAGACGCTAATTTTGTTTCGCTCGAAGGATAAATTTCCTATATTTTCTCAACTTTACTACACCTGTAACGTCACAGAGGAAATATGGAACAAAATTGGCATTTTACAGATAATGAAATCCGCGTTTTGGGCGCGCTGATGGAAAAGCAGATGACCACGCCTGAATATTATCCGATGACGCCAAACGCTCTGCGTAACGCCTGTAATCAAAAATCCAATCGTGATCCCGTTGTAGCCTTCGATGATGCAACGGTAATTGCCACCCTGGACAAATTGCGTGGCAGACAGCTTATTTATATAGTAAGCACGCACGGCAGCCGCACGCGCAAATATGAACACCGCCTTAAAGATGCACTGCACCTCAGCCGCAAAGAACTGGCGTTAATGAGTGTTTTAATGCTGCGCGGATTCCAAACTGTTGGAGAACTGCGCGGTAGAACAGAACGCATGGTACAATTTGAAAGCCTGGAAGAGGTTGAAGAAACACTGCACGATCTAATGCGACTGGACAGACAACCTCTACAGCTTGTACGTCGTCTTGAGCGTATGCCCGGGCAAAAAGATCATCGTTACGCGCAGCTGCTGGCCGGAGAGATTACCCAGGAACAAATTGATCAGTCGGCACAGTCCGTTACTGTGAGAGTGTCTAACAGCGCGAAGCTGGAGGCGCGGATTGAAATATTGGAAGAGCAGGTTAAGAAATTAACTGAAACGCTGGAGCAATTTAAAAAGCAGTTTGAGTAGATATGTTACAAAGTGAGTAAATTCAGGTCTATAAAATAGCAAAAGAAAAAGTTCGTCTTCAGTAGAAGCCCCCTCGACTGCAGATACAACAAACGGGAAACCGAAATTTTGGAGGCAAAAATGAATACCCCCCTTATTACTAAATGGTTCAGAAATATTGCACTGGGAATATCCTTTCTCTGGATCCTCGCCTGTGCGGTCAATCCGGTTACCGGCAAACGCGAGTTCATGCTGCTAAGCGAAGCGGACGAAATCGCGATGGGTGCTCAATCTGATCCGCAAATTGTTCAGATGTATGGCGTTCATGAAAACCCCCGCATCGAGAATTTTATTACTACGGTAGGCAACGATATGGTTGCGGTTTCTCATCGCAGCAATATAAAGTTCGACTTTAAGCTAATGGATACTCCCGTTATTAACGCATTTGCCGTTCCCGGTGGATATGTGTATATCACGCGTGGAATTATGGCCTATCTAAATAGCGATGCCGAGTTTGCCGGCGTGATGGGACATGAAATTGGTCATGTAACCGCACGTCACTCAGCAAAGTCCTATAGCCGTTCACAGGTGGCGCAACTCGGGCTCGGGCTCGGCTCGGTGCTTTCTCAAACCTTTGCTCAGTTTGCCGGTCTTGCCTCACAGGGAATGCAGCTTTTGTTCCTGAAAAACGGTCGCGATGCCGAACGTGAGTCTGATCAGCTTGGTGTTGAATACTCAACCAAGGTTGGATACGATGCTCGAGAGATGGCAAACTTTTTTAATACGCTGAATAGAATGCGCCCTGCCGATGGTGGCGGACTTCCAGACTTTCTTTCAACACATCCGAACCCCGCTGAGCGTGTCGGAAATATTCAGAAATTGGCTGCTGAATGGCAGAGCAGGGTGCCAAATAGCAATCTGAAAATTGGTCGTAATGACTTTTTGAATCGCCTTGAAGGGTTGGTTTACGGCGATGATCCGCAGCAAGGTTACGTAGCAGATAATATGTTTTTTCATCCAACTCTGAAGTTCCAATTTCCAATACCAGGTGGCTGGAAGCATATGAATACGCCTTCTGCCGTGCAAATGCAGAACGAAGCCGGCGATGCCGCAATGATTATGCAGCTTGGAAAGGGTACGCCTGCCGCCGCTGCAAATACTTTTTTGACAGAATCTCAGGCTACAGTAGAATCGCAGGGCGCTACAACTGTGAATGGACTCAACGCTTATCGCACCGTTGCAACACTGAATACTCAGAATGGCGCGTTGAAAATCCTTTCCTATTTTATCACGTATGGTAGCAATACCTACGTATTTCACGGATACACTTCTGCACAGGCATTTGGTCAGCAGGCATCTACATTCGAGTCTACAATGAAGGGCTTCCGCAAATTGACTGACACCGCCCGCATGAATGTAAAGCCGGATCGTATTCGCATTAAGCGTATTACACGTTCTACACCACTTAAAGCAGCGCTTAAGACTCACGGCACTCCGGATGATAAGCTGGACGAATTGGCTCTTATTAACGGCATGCAGCTTACTGATGTACTTGCTCCAAATACGCTGATTAAAACGATTGGTAAGTGATAGATTCTTCCTTGAATAGATGTAGTGAAAAAGTATTTAAAAAAAGGCCGTCCCGAATATCGGGACGGCCTTTTTTGATAAAAATATGATATTGTTTACAGCTGCTTCTTCGCTGCCGCAACTACCGCTTCCGCTGTCAGTCCAAAATGATCGTACAGCTCTTTGTGGGGGGCAGAAGCACCGAAGCCAGACAAGCCAACGAACTCTCCGCCTGTAAGATACTTATGCCATGTCGCGTCGACGCCCGCCTCGATAGCAACTCGCACTTTAATGGCCGATGGTAGAACGCTCTCCTTATAAGAATCACTTTGCTTCTCGAATAGCTCCATACTCGGCACAGAAACAACGCGTGCTGAAATACCGTCCTTTGCAAGCAGTTCTGCCGCCTCAACTGCAATATGCACTTCCGAGCCGCTTCCCATCAATATCACTTGCGCATCGGGATTGTCTACTATTACGTAGGCACCTTTAAGCGTTCCTGCCGTTACCGAAGAATTTTCAAAAATCGGCAGCCCCTGTCTTGTAAAGAGTAAGGCCGTTGGACCCGTGCGATTCTCAATCGCTGCCTTCCAGGCATAGGCTGTTTCATTGGCATCTGCCGGACGAAGAACAGTTAAATTTGGAATCAGGCGCAGGCTGCTAAGCTGCTCAATTGGCTGGTGCGTTGGACCATCTTCACCCAAACCAATGGAGTCATGCGTAAACACATAAATTGACTGTTGATTCATTAGGGCAGCCAGACGAATGCTTGGTCTCATATAGTCAGAGAAAATAAGAAAGGTGCCGGAATAGGGAATCAGTCCGGGAGTATGAAGCGTCATGCCATTCATGACAGCGCCCATACCGTGCTCGCGAACACCATAATGAATGTAGGTGCCGCTAAAATCCTCAGAGCTTACTTCTTTTGCGCCCTTGGCGAAAGTGTTATTGGATGGCGTAAGATCCGCTGAACCACCAATTAGATTATTTAAACCCGGTGCGATTGCATTCAGAACAGCTCCGGATGCTTTGCGTGTAGCAAGAGACTTGTCAACTGGAAAGCTCGGCAGGTCAGCATCCCAATTTTGTGGTAAGTCACCTGACTGATACATCTTGAATGATGCAGCTTTGTCCGGATGGGCCTCGCCATAGGAGCTGAACATCCTCTCCCACTCCGCCTGAGAAGCTTTTCCATCATCAACGATGCCGCGCATAAATGAGAGTGTATCATCATCAATAAAAAATGTCTTGTCTGTCGGAAGTCCGAGACTGGTTTTGCTCAGTGCACGCTCTTCATCTCCAAGCGGTTCACCGTGTGCCTTTGATGTTCCGGCACGATTCGGGCTGCCAAAACCAATAGTTGTTTTGCAGGAAATTAATGTCGGTTTACCTGTTTCCGACTGAGCCTGCTTAATAGCGTCTGCAACAGCTGAAATATCATGTCCATCAACAGTAATTGTGTGCCACCCATAGGAACCAAAACGAGTGGGCACATCTTCAGAGAAGGATAATTCGGTTGAACCATCGATACTGATACTGTTGTCATCGTAAAGTACGATCAGCTTACCGAGTCCGAGATGACCGGCGAAAGAGGCTGCTTCATGCGAGACGCCTTCCATCAGGTCGCCGTCGCTGGCAATTGCATAAGTAAAATGATCGACGATTGCAAAATCGTTTGTATTAAAACGACCTGCCATCAATCGCTCGCCTAAGGCCATTCCAACAGCATTGGATATTCCTTGTCCCAGAGGACCGGTGGTTGTCTCCACGCCATCAGTATGACCAAATTCCGGGTGTCCGGGTGTTTTGCTGTGTAGCTGTCGGAAAGCCTTCAACTCGTTCAGTGGTAAGTCGTAGCCGGAAAGGTGCAGTAAGCTATAGATCAACATACTTCCATGACCGGCTGAAAGAACGAAACGATCGCGATTTGCCCACTGAGGATCGCTTGGATTATGCCGCATAATGTATTTCCATAATAGCGTGGCGCAATCTGCCATTCCCATCGGCATCCCGGGGTGTCCGGAATTTGCCTGCTGCACACCGTCCATTGAAAGTCCACGGACAATATTGGCTGCACGCTGTAATTTTTTCTGATTCATTTCACGAACCTCGTAATTTTGCATGAGTTCTTCCAACGCTTCGGCTGGCTGTCAGTTAATCGCGTAAAATCTACGCTCGTTAATTCACTTCAAGCAAGCCATTTTGATTATTTCTTTCATCGGATTAAACTGATTACAGACTGAATTCACACGAAGGGAAGACATATGCGTTTACCATTACTCATAGTATTTATTCTATTCATTGTCGGCTGCGGCGAAGAACATTTGAATCGCGTGGCACAAACACCGGCAACAGAACAAATTGCCCAGGTTCTAAAGCAACAGGAAGAGAACTGGAATCTTGGAGACATTGACGGCTATATGGCGGGCTATATGGCATCTGATTCACTACGCTTTGCTTCCGGTGGCACTATTAACTATGGACACCGTGCAGTTACCGAGCGCTATAAAAAACGCTATGGGAGCAAAGCTTCGATGGGCGAACTGTCGTTTGACAAGCTGGATATTCGTCCTGTAAGTGATGAAGTAGCCATTGTGTTTGGCCGCTGGCAGCTAAAACGCGCAAATGATCATCCATGGGGACTGTTTACACTGCTTTTTGAAAAGGGCACTGATGGTTGGAAGGTCGTGCATGATCACACTTCTTCGGGGGAAGGCAACCTAACGGATAATCAGTAATTTTTAGATCATAAAGATTTCTATTGAACAAGTGCTGCAAGTTTGCTAAGTATTAATAGAACCTGAACAGCGTTCAATGCTATAAGGAGTTTTAATGCAGCTTTCACCAAAAGAGATCAAAGTATTGTCTGCAGCATGTGATGCGATAATCCCTTCTATCGATATACCGGGAGAGAATGAAGCATTTTTGAAACGTAAGGCGTCCGATTTGCCCGTCGCCACCGAAATTGCGCGAACCATTTCCGGACTCAAACCGGAAGATCAAAAAGAATTTAAACAGCTGCTCTTCCTGCTGGGATCTCCGCTTTTAGGAGCAACCTGGTTTGGGCCTCCAAAGGGAATTCTTGCTTTATCAAATGAGCAACGCGAGAAGCTGATGCAAAGTTGGTGCAATAGCAAACTATCTGATTTGCGTAAAGCCTTTCAAACACTTAAAAAACTCAGCTGCTTTATTTTTTACGGGTATAGTGACAATCAGGATAATCCAAACTGGCAAGCCATAGGTTATCCCGGTCCACTTTCCGAACCTCCGACACAATCCGATACACGTATTGCAACAACCGCAATTCCCACTGACGGACGATTTAATTGCGAAGTTCTAGTCATTGGTAGCGGAGCAGGTGGGGGAGTGGCAGCTGGAGAATTAGCCGAGGCAGGTCAGGACGTTATCGTTGTTGAAAAAGGCGGCAATTATTCCGAGACAGATTTTACGCAGCGTGAACAGGAGATGGTTCTTAAACTTTACGACTCAAACGGTGCGCTGGTAACCAGCGATGGAGGTGTAACGGTGTTTGCCGGAAGCTGTCTTGGTGGGGGCACCACTGTAAATTGGGCAGGTGCCTTCAGAACGCCTGATTATATTTTGCAATCCTGGGCAGACAATCATCAGGCGCCACATTTTTTGTCAGAAGAATATAAGCAAAGTTTCGAAGCTATTGAGAAAGCCACATCGATTAACTTGAATGAGTCTCCACACAACCCACAAAATCAGGCGTTATGGGATGGCTGCGAGAAGCTCGGCTACGACAAAAAGCTGATTGCTCGAAACTCCGACGGCTGTAGCAAAGATGACTGTCAGAGCTGCGGCTATTGTGGTTTCGGTTGTCAGCGTGGCGCAAAAAAGGGCACCTTAAAAACATTCCTGCAGCGCGCCTCCGATGCAGGTGCTCGCTTTATCACCGGATGTGAGATCGATCGCATTCTCATTCGCGATTGCGCAGCTATCGGTGCTGAAGGCGTTGTCATTAATGGCGAAGGACATCGCCAGCGAATTACCATTCACGCCGAAAAGGTTGTCTTGGCTGCCGGATCGATTCACACGCCTGCTGTACTGATGCGCAGCGGTCTGGAACACCCGCATTTAGGTAAACATTTGTATTTCCATCCTACGGTAGCTGTGAGCGCGACGTATAAGCATGTCGTCAATTCCTGGTGGGGACAAATGATGTCAGCCGTATCCGATGAATTTACACAGCTCAACGGCAACTATGGATTCAAGTTGGAAACGCCTCCCGTTCATAGCGGCACGATTGGACTCGCCATGCCATGGACAAGCGGACGTGAGCACAAAGAAGGCATGTTGAAGGCCCAAAGACGAGCTAATTTTATTGTTCTTACCCGAGACCGGGATGGTGGAAGCGTCTCATTAAGTAAATCGCGTAAGCCGGTGCTGCACTATAAGTTGAGTGCGTTCGACAAAAAGCATGTTCTTCGTGGCATTGAAGAATCGGTGCGTATTCACCTTGCTGCAGGTGCGGAGGAAGTATTGGTTCCGCATAACAAGCGGCCGATATTTAAAGCCGATCAGGGCGTAGACAAGTTGGAACAGTTTCTTGCTACTATTCCAAACCTCAGCTGGAAGGCAAATCAATTTCCACTCTTTACTGCACATCAAATGGGTACGTGTCGAATGGGTGGGAATGAGCGAACTCACCCTGTGGCTCCTGATGGTAGCTTTAGAGGCGTTCGAAATTTGTACATTGGAGATGCCAGTGCATTTCCGGAATGCAGTGGTGCGAACCCAATGGTGTCCATACAAGCCATGACGCACTACACCACCATGCAAATAAAATCATCACTCAACGTAACTGCGGTTTAATTCGATGGGAGACATAACAATGTTCTCATGTGCAGATATATCTGACGAACACGAACAACACCTTCAGTATGCCGAGCCGCTGTTTAAGCATTACGGCGGCAAAGCGCAGTTTTACGGTCCGATAAAAACAGTAAAAGTATTTGAAGATAATGTGCTGGTGAAGAATTACCTGTCTCAATCCGGAGACGGGCATGTTTTGGTGGTTGACGGCGGTGCTTCTTTGCGCTATGCATTAGTTGGAGATCGCCTGGCTTCAATGGCGGTGGAGAATGGTTGGGCAGGTATTGTTATAAATGGCTGTATTCGCGATTCATTGGAGATCTATGATATTGCGATTGGCATTCGAGCATTAAATACACACCCAAGGCGCAGCATAAAGAAAGGGGAGGGCAGTATTGACATACCTGTCCGCTTTGCTGGTGTTGACTTTTCGCCCGGCATGTCTCTTTACGCCGATGAAGATGGAATGATCGTTGCGTCTACGCCATTACTCGGTGAGCGGTGAAGAATATATCTTGCATGTAGAACACAAGAATTATTTCCTGACACCTGATTTTATTCAACCTCAACGCCCCGCCAAAAAGCTACGTGATCTTTGATCTCGCTTGCCGCTTCTTTTGGTGCCGGATAATACCATGCTGCACCGGCATTCGTGGCTTCGCCAACGACAATATCATAATAACTCGCCGTGCCTTTCCAGGGACAAACACTGGTATTCTCGTTCGACTTAAAATAGTCCATGTTGAGTGATTCTTTCGGGAAGTAATAATTTCCTTCGACGACGACGCCATCTTCTGATTGTGCTAATACCACACCGTTCCAAGTTGCCTTTGGCATATGATCTCCATTGATGAATTATGGTTCATGAATTATGATTTAACAACAGGTGTCAAGGGTCAGTTGTCAATTCCTTCTCGCTATTTCTGACTGTTTCTCACTTACTCCCTCAGACACGCGAAGCAGCTCGCAATCAACTACCTGTTTCTGACTGTTTCTCACTTACTTATCAAGATCGCTCTGACTTCGACTCCGCTCAGTCTGCCGCGATAGCAATTGCCTTATTGCCCAATCTACCATTTCAACTCTATCAAAATCAACTATCTGAAGAAATCATTTACAAAATCATTGAACACAAAAAAATATAGGCTTAATTTATAGCAAATGACTTCAACTATCTAAAAGAGGATTTGCAATGAAAATTACGGTTGTAGGTGCGGGAAATGTTGGTGCGACAACTGCCCAGCGAATTGTTGATAAAGAACTGGCTAACGAATGTGTTCTGGTAGATATCCTTGAAGGTCTTCCTCAAGGCAAAGCACTGGATATGTGGGAATCAACTCCGGTAGAAGGCAGTGATTGTCGTATAACAGGATCCAATACGTATGAAGCAACTAAAGATTCTGACATTGTTGTGATTACGGCAGGGCTTGCCCGTCGACCTGGAATGTCCCGTGACGATCTGCTGACTAAAAATGTAGCAATCGTAAAGAGTGTTACCGAGCAGGTAGTAAAATTCTCGCCGAACTGTATTCTGGTTATTGTATCGAATCCTCTCGATGCTATGGTCTACACCGCCTATAAGGTTTCCGGGTTTCCGAAAGAGCGCGTTATAGGTATGGCCGGTGTTCTTGACACGGCTCGCTATCGTTCCTTTATTGCACTGGAACTCGACGTCTCGGTTCGCGACATTCAAGCTTTGGTTCTTGGTGGACATGGAGACACAATGGTTCCGCTGCCCCGCTACACCATGGTTGGCGGTATCCCGCTGACAGAACTGGTTTCTCAGGAACGCATAGATGCCATTGTTGAACGCACTCGTAAAGGTGGTGGTGAAATAGTTGGTCTGCTAAAAACAGGCAGCGCCTACTATGCGACGTCCTCTGCCGTCTGTGAAATGCTCGAATCTATCGTTAAAGACAAGAAGCGTATTCTTCCGGGAGCGGCATACCTTACCGGACAGTTTGGTTATAACGACATGTTTATGGGTGTTCCGATAAAGCTTGGTCGCAACGGTGTTGAACACATTTATGACCTCAAACTCAGTGATGAAGAAAAGGCAATGCTCGAGAATTCTGCTAATGCAGTTAAAGGCCTTATGAAGGAAATTAATCTATAGAGTATTTTCAACCAAAGTTAAGGTCGTTGGTGAAACGACCTTAACTTTTTTCCTGCCACCGATTCTCCTTCATTAGTTTTTTTCCTGTATTGCCTTCCAATCTTTCATAATGTATTTTTCAGCGCTTTAATTGAATTCTGCACAGCTTTATCACGTAACATTAACACGATCAATGAGGTGGTGAAATGAAAAACTCGCAGTATTACATGGATCTGGAAGATAAGTATGGAGCTCACAATTACCACCCGTTGGGTGTTGTTATTTCAAGAGGCGAAGGCATTTGGGTTTGGGATGCCGAAGGTAAAAAGTATATGGACTTTTTGTCTGCCTATTCTGCAGTAAACCAAGGCCATTGTCACCCGAAAATTGTTGGAGCACTCAAAGAACAAGCCGACGTGTTAACACTAACCTCAAGAGCATTCTACAATGACGTTCTTGGTGAGTACGAAAAATACATCACGACGCTTTTTGGCTACGACAAAGTTCTTCCGATGAACACCGGCGTCGAAGGCGGAGAAACGGCAGTGAAGCTGGCTCGAAAATGGGGCTATACCGTTAAAGGAATTCCGGCAAATAAAGCAAAGCTTGTTTTTGCAGCTGGCAATTTCTGGGGCAGAACGCTCGGAGCAATCTCTTCTTCAACCGACCCCGATTGTTATGAAGGTTTTGGGCCGTATATGCCGGGTTATGAAGTTGTGCCTTACAATGATCTTGATGCACTGGAAAAAGCGTTTGAAGATCCAAACGTTGCCGGCTTTATGGTCGAGCCGATTCAAGGTGAGGCAGGCGTTGTTGTGCCACAAGAGGGCTACCTCAAAAAAGCTTACGAAATGTGCCGTGCTAAAAATGTCTTGCTGATCTGCGATGAAGTTCAAACGGGTCTGGCAAGAACCGGTAAGCGCCTTGCTTCCGATTACGATAATATTAAACCCGATATCGTTATTCTCGGTAAGGCTCTTTCTGGCGGTGTGTTGCCTGTTTCTGCTGTTTTAGCAAACGACGAAATTATGCTATCGATAAAGCCGGGTGAGCACGGTTCTACCTATGGTGGAAATCCGCTAGCCTGTAAGGTTGCGATTGCAGCACTGGAAGTTCTGGAAGAAGAGAATCTTGCAGACAATGCACTAAAACTCGGTGAACTGTTCCGCAAGGAAATGACCGCGATTGCCAAAAACAATGATTTGGTAACGACTGTCCGTGGTAAAGGTCTGTTAAACGCGATAGTTATTCGCCCGACCGAAAGTGGCAAAACGGCTTGGGACGTCTGTGAGGCACTCGCTAAGGAAGGCCTTCTGGCAAAGCCGACACATGGCGATATCATTCGTTTTGCACCTCCATTGGTAATTGATGAAGCTGGTATTCACTGGGCGCTTGAGCGCATTGAAAGCGTTCTCAAGACGATCAATTAAGTCAATGGAGTTCACCGCATGAAAATATTAATATCAGATAAATCGTCCGCAATTTGTGGCGAAATACTGGAGCAGGGCGGACATTCAGTGGATGTTCGAACTGGTCTGTCACCAGAGGAGCTGAAATCTATAATCGGCGATTATCATGGACTTGTGGTGCGAAGTGCTACCACAGTTACTGCCGATCTGTTAGAGGCAGCTAATAACCTGCGCGTCATTGGGCGTGCTGGCACCGGAGTCGACAATATCGATTTGGAAGCAGCACGTTCAAGAGATATTCTGGTAATGAATACACCGGGAGGAAACTCGAACGCAGTGGCCGAGATTGTGCTGGCGCAAATGCTGGGGTTAACCCGTTCGCTTTACCAGGCCTGTAGTTCTTTGAAGAGTGAGCGGTGGGAGAAAAAGTCATTCTCCGGCGGTGAAATAATGGGAAAGACAGTGGGAATCCTTGGGTATGGACGAGTTAGCAGATTGCTTGCTAAAAAATGTATGGCTCTGGGGATGGTTGTTCTATGCAACGATCCAAAAATCAGCAAAGATATTCTGGATAGCGACGGCATTTCAATTCGAGGAAACCTTGATGATGTATTAGGCCAATCTGATTTCCTCTCGGTGCATCTTAGCAAGCGGGATAATACGCTTAACTTTCTGGCCGATGCCGAATTTGCTAAAATAAAGAAAGGCTGTTTTTTACTCAATTATGCTCGTGGCGGGATTGTCAATGAAAGTGCATTGATCTCCGCGCTTGACAATAACACTTTGGCAGGTGCAGCTCTTGATGTGTTCTCAACCGAACCGCCTGTAGACTTCACGTTGATTCAACATGAAAAAGTTATTGCTACGCCCCATATTGGAGCAGCATCAAAAGAGTCTCAGGAAAACGTCGCGGCCATGGTTGCCGAGCAGTTCGTTGAGTTTTTTGCTGGTAAACAGGCCAGGAATGTGGTAAACAAGTAGAGAGATTGCTCTCTTATACAGCTATCAATAGAGGAGAAGTAATATGATAAATGACAAACAATATAAGATAAAAGTGGGATTGGCTGAGATGCTCAAGGGTGGCGTTATTATGGATGTTACCAATGTTGAGCAAGCAAAGATTGCTGAAGATGCGGGCGCCGTTGCAGTGATGGCCCTTGAGCGCATTCCTGCTGATATTCGTGCACATGGTGGCGTTGCTCGCATGAGTGATCCCAAGCTTGTTCGTGAAATCCAGGATGCGGTATCCATACCGGTAATGGCAAAGTGCCGAATTGGCCATATAGCTGAAGCACAGATTCTGGAAAGTCTGAAAGTAGACTTTATCGATGAAAGCGAAGTGCTTACTCCGGCTGATGAAGAGTTTCATATTGATAAGCACCCGTACAAAGTGCCGTTTGTATGCGGTTGCCGCAATCTTGGTGAGGCGTTACGACGTATTTCCGAGGGGGCTGCCTTAATTCGTACCAAAGGGGAGCCGGGAACCGGAAATATTGTCGAGGCTGTCCGTCACATGCGCTCCGTGCAAAAGGAGATTCGCGAAGTAACGGTTATGGGGCAGGAAGAGTTGGTAACGTTCGCCAAGACAATCGGCGCACCGGTCGAGATTGTTCGTTACATCAATGAGCATGGAAAACTGCCGGTTCCAAACTTTGCAGCTGGCGGTATTGCAACTCCGGCCGACGCGTCACTAATGATGCAGCTTGGTGCTGAAACCGTATTTGTTGGAAGTGGAATCTATAAGTCTGAGGATCCACCGGCACGCGCACGCGCCATCGTTTCCGCAACGACCCACTACACAGATTTTGATTTGATCGCCAAGGTTTCTGAAGGATTAAAAGATGCCATGCCCGGTCTGGAAATATCTTCTATTCCCGACAATGAAATTATGCAGGACCGCGGCTGGTAATTAGTTTCGTAGTGGGAGAGTTCCTCCCACTGCTTTTTATTGATATTGACTTGGTACAATTGATGAAAATTGGTGTTTTAGCTCTTCAGGGCAACTTCTCGCTTCATGCGGACCGGCTTGAAGAGCTGGATGTTCAGGCTGTTTATATAAAGAAACCTGAGCAGCTGCGCGAATGTGATGGCTTAATCCTTCCCGGCGGCGAGTCTACAACCCTTGTTAAGCTACTCGATGAAGTAAGCCTCGGTGAGGCGATTGTTGAGTTCAATAAAGAACGACCCGTTTTTGGCACCTGTGCGGGGGCAATTCTGGTGAGCAGGGAAGTTCAAAATCACCCGGTTAAACCATTAAACTTACTGAATACAGTTATCTCGCGTAATGCCTATGGACGCCAGGTCGACTCGTTCGATCAGATAGTTGAACTCAAGCTCGGGGAAAAAACCGTGCAGTCCTCTGCGGTATTTATCCGTGCACCGAAGTTTATTTCCACCGGTCCTGATGTTGCCGTCCTTGGCACGCATAATGGTGATATTATTATGGTCGAGAATGAGCGCGTGCTCGCTGCAACGTTTCACCCTGAGCTGACAGATGATCCTACCGTGCACCGCTATTTCTTAAAGAAAGTGCGCTCATTTTCCCAGCACTGATGAAGGTTCCATCCCACTTTGACTAAACCTTTTTATCGTCTTGACTCTTCCCGCGCATCCGCCTAAATTCATGGCAGATCTTCGGGGCATGGTGATCCTGAAAGGGAAATTCCTGACCGGCGGTAAAAGTCCGCGACTCCACATAAAACCTGTGGATTGAATCGGTGCAATTCCGATACCGACGGTATAGTCCGGATGGGAGAAGATCATTTTCATCCAAAGCGATAAAGGCATATTACGTGCTTTTTTTCGCCCTATCTTTTTTTGTACCCGCCTCGACGATCCGAAAAAAAATCCGTTAAAAAACTTGGATGTTATTTATGGATCAAGATCGCAAATTTATGCAGCGTGCTCTGGAGCTGGCGGTAAAAGGCTCGGGACACACTTCACCGAACCCCATGGTCGGCGCCATTATTGTGAAGGATGGCCGGGTAATCGGAGAGGGGTTTCATGAGCGCTATGGTGAGGCTCATGCTGAAATTATGGCGATTAACAGCGCAAGCGAACCAATTGTCGGCGCAACAATGTATTGCACTCTCGAGCCTTGTTGTCATTCCATTTCAGATAAAATAACACCGCCGTGCACGAAGCGATTGTTGGAAGAAAAGTTCTCTCGTATCGTAATTGCCATGCCTGATCCCAATCCACATGTCAGCGGCAAAGGTATTGATATTTTGCGTGATTCCGGGATAAGGGTCGACGTTGGATTATTACGGCATGAGGCAGAGCAACTCAACGAAGCCTATTGCCATTACATCCAATTCCAGGTTCCGTTCGTTCATTTAAAGATGGCAATGTCTCTCGATGGTCGGATCGCCACATCAACGCAACACTCAAAGTGGATTACTGATCTCAGCGCGCGAAGACATGTACATCAGATGCGCCATGAACACGCCGCCGTTCTAGTTGGACGCCACACCGTAGAGACAGATGACCCAAAACTGACCGTTAGGGAGGTTACTGGTAAAAACCCTAAACGAATTATTCTGGATAGCGGGTTGCGACTTGATGAAAGCAACAATGTGTTTTCCGATGAGCATCGGGATAAGACGATCCTTTTTATCGGCAAACATGCAGATCCTGGTAAAGTAGCTCGATTGCGCAAACGGGGAGTCCAAATCGAAGTTGCGCCGTTAACAATAGGAAAAATCAGCCTGTCTTTTCTTTTAGAGAGACTGGGACAAATGAAATTAAGTTCATTGTTGGTAGAAGGTGGCAGCGAGATTCACACCAGTTTCCTACGCGAGAATTTGTTCGACAAGCTAAGCTGCTTTGTGGCTCCTCTAATCATCGGAAAAGGGATTGAGGCCGTAGGTGAATTGGGAATTACCGATGTATCTGAGGCATTGCGTTTGTCCAACGTCAACTATCAGCAAATCAATGAACAAATCCTGCTAACCGCTTACCGCAATAAAGAAGTTGTCTGGAAGATTCCTTCCAGGGAGGCGACATGTTTACAGGAATTGTAGAAGAAGTTGGAAAAGTAACCGGTATCACCGCTATCGATGGTGGAATTCGTATTACGATTGAAGCCTCGGCAGTATTGGAAGATACCAAACAGGGTGATTCAATAAATGTAAATGGCGCCTGCCAAACGGTTATCTCTCAAACCGACACATCTTTTACCGTTGAAGCAGTGGGGGAGACGCTTACAAAGACGAACCTGGGGCAATTGACTGTAGAACAAACGGTGAACCTGGAACGGCCATTAACCATGTCATCAAGGCTCGGCGGGCACTTCGTGCAGGGGCATGTCAACTGCACCGGAACCATCACTCAATGGTTTGCCAGAGGTGACAATTGGTTTCTGCAGGTTGAGTTACCTGTAGAGCTACGGCCCTATACCATTCCCGAAGGATCAATAACAATAGATGGAATTAGCCTGACAATTGCCGATCTTCAGCAAAACCTGGTCGGTGTGAATATTATACCGCATACGGCTCAACATACGAATCTTGCAAAACGGAACATCGGCGAAACGGTAAACATCGAAGTCGATATGATAGCAAAATACATCGAAAACATGATCAAGTATTCAAATAATCTAACCGAGAGCGGGAGTAAACACTAACGATGGTATCGAACACCCATACGCCGCAATACGATGAATTCTCGTCTGTGGCTGAGCTGATTGAAGCATATAAAAGAGGAGAAGTTCTTATCCTCGTTGACGATGAAGATCGAGAAAATGAAGGCGATTTTATTGTTGCTTCGGAACATGCGACACCGGAAGCGATAAATTTTATGGCAAAAGAGGGCAGAGGGCTAATCTGTGTCAGTATCACTGAAAAACGTGCAGCAGCGCTGGATCTTAGCCCAATGTCGCAGGAAAATACGGCCTTGCTGGGAACGCCTTTTACAATGAGCGTCGATGCTATTGAAAATACGACTACCGGAATTTCTGCATTTGATCGCGCGATAACAATTTCAAAAATGATTGCTGCGGACACCTCGCCAACTGAGTTGGCCCGGCCCGGACATGTATTTCCGCTGGTGGCAGATTCGAATGGGGTTTTGGCTCGGCCCGGACATACCGAGGCTGTTGTCGATCTTGCCAAGCTCTCCAACCTGAATCCATCAGGCGTTTTGTGCGAGATTTTGTCTGAGGATGGTACGATGGCGAGATTGCCCGAACTGCATCGCATTGCCCAAAAGCACGGTCTCAAGATCGGACATATTAAAGACATAATCAGCTATCGTCAGTCAAATGAAAAGTTGATTGAGCTGGAATCACGTGTTGATCTTCCAACAAAGCACGGGAATTTCGAGCTGCTCTTATTCCGCAGCCTGGTCGATCCGGACGAAACACATTTGGCCTTACTAAAGGATGGATGGAAGGAAAGTGACAGTGTTCTAACGCGAATTCATTCCGAATGCCTTACCGGTGATGTTTTTGGCTCCGGGAGGTGCGACTGTGGTCAGCAGCTGGAAACGGCAATGAAGGCCATCCATGACAATGGCTCCGGCATTATTCTCTACATGCACCAGGAAGGCCGTGGAATTGGTCTTGCCGAGAAGCTCAAGGCCTATGCACTACAGGAGCAGGGCATCGATACAGTCGATGCGAATTTAAAATTGGGTTTTGCCGCTGATGCTCGCGAATACTGGTTTGCTGTACAAATCCTGCGTCATTTGGGAGTTCGATCGGTCGATCTGATCACAAATAATCCCGAAAAAATTAATCAGCTTGAAAAGCAGCACATTCACGTTGCTTCGCGTGTTCCAAGTCTTGTTGAAGCAGGTATGAACAACGTCGAGTATTTGCGAACGAAACAATCGCGTATGGGACATCTATTAAATGGGTTGGCAACAAAAACTCGTTCGAGCTAGCATGTTCATGCTACCAAATTAGTAGCTGGAATTGTATATCAAATAAAACTATACTGCTGTCAGGAGGAAGAATGACTACCTTGCTTCAGGGGAACTTGCAAGCGGAAGGAATAAAGAGCGCAATTATTGTTGGCCGATTTAATCAATTTGTCTGCAAAAGCCTGCTTGAAGGGGCACTGGATTGTCTGGAAAGACATGGTGCCAACCGAAGTGAACAGCTGGTGACTTGGGTGCCCGGCGCATTCGAAATTCCTCTTGCAGCAAAAGTGATTGCGCAAAGACGAAAACCGGATGCGATCATTTGTCTTGGAGCGGTAATTCGTGGTTCTACGCCTCACTTTGACTACGTTGCCGGAACCTCTGCAAGTGGTGTCGCTAATATTTCTTTGGATTTGTCAATTCCGGTTGCAAATGGTATTATTACAACCGACACCATTGAACAAGCAATTGAGCGCTCCGGTACAAAAGCAGGGAACAAGGGATGGGATGCAGCGTTAAGTGCAATAGAGATGGTGAATCTAATAAAACAGCTGTAAACGCATTAATAAACTGCTGTTTACAGGATGTGAAACAAAATCAGGAACACACATGAATCGCTTTGTTGTTGCTATTTTATCCGGCATGCTTTTATTAAGCAGTTTGCAAGCTCAGGATATCCGCTTTCAAATAGATGTAATTACCCATATGAATACCGCAAATGAGTTGCTGGTTAAAGACAATACGTTCTATGCCGCCACAAGCGGAGGACTTCTAATTCGCAATGCCGATGGCAGTGAAGAGATATACAACGTGACGAACGATCTCTACGACCATCGTTTGGCAGCCATTGATATTAGTGAACGGAATATTGTTGCGGTGGGGTCGCCATTCGGCAATATATCCTTTATAGATCGCAATGATGGTTCAGTCTTCAACGACCAGAACCTTCTCGACAATGAAATCGTTGATTTCGAGATGGTTCAGGACACGCTTTGGGTTTTGACAACCCAGTTTGTGTCAGTTTATCTGTTTAGCGAGTCGCTTCAACGTTTCCAGTTTCGCGAATCTTACCAGCAATTTAACACAACAATAGGCCGGTTTAGCAGCCTGGAATACCAGAACAACCGCATTTGGCTGGGCAGCGATGTCGGGTTAATTAGTGCATCGGCAAATTTTCTTGAAGTGAACCTGTATTCCGGCGGTAACTGGCAAGTGTTGACACAGGTCGATGGTCTGCCCTCGAACCAGGTTTATGACATCAATATATATAACAATAATCTTATTCTGGCAACACCAGGTGGATTAGTGTTGTTCGATGGAAATGGATTTCAAACGGTTGTTGCCGGAGACTATCGCCATATCACACAGTCTTCCTCAGGCACCTATGTTACAACGAGACGTGAAGTTTTTGAATTCGATGGCTCGCAGTTAACCAGAAGAAATTCTATAGGCTGGGCAGATATCTCGGATATCGTAATCGACGGAGACAATAATGTTTGGATTGGCACACAAAAAAGAGGTATTCGCAATCTTACCTCCGGTGAAAAGATATACATTGATGGCCCCCTTGATAATTATATAGGTGAAATATTAATCGACTCTTCCGAGCGTATTTGGTGTACAACCGGTCTACCAAAGGACGAGCGTCGACAGGGAATATTTGTGAATACCGGGGAAGAATGGAAAAACTTTGTATTCAGCGGTGGAACGGATAATCGCTACATACATTTAAATTCTTCCTTAGCATTGATGGAAGATGCCGGCGGAAATGTCTGGAGTGGGGCATGGGGCGGCGGCATTGTTGTCTTCGGCGAAAATGAAGACTTCACCATTCTAAATACTCTTATCGATCCGGGAATAGTTTGGATTCGCTCTGCAACAGGCGATGATTCGGTTGCTGTTTCTACGCCGACTGAATTACGTTCGCTATTATCACCGGTCTCTGTTAACCCGTACTATACGGTTGTTACTGATATTCTACTCGATTCCAACACAGAGTCTGTCTGGATCATGAATTCTGCGGCCGGAAGTAACCGTTCGCTGGTGAGATATCGCGGCACTGAGTTTAGTCAGGATGCTTTTAATGCTGCCAACTGGGAATCTTATTCTAATCCATTTGGCATTCGCGAGTGGTTTGAAATGACTGTCGATGTTTTTGGTGACTTCTGGATTGCCTCTTCCTACGATGATGGGAGTATCGGCGTAGCTCAAGCCAGGCTGGGCGAGAACAATCTGTTCCAAACAGCATCATACACCGAAAGCGCAGATAACCTGAAAAGCAATGCAACATCTTCAATTGCCTCTGATGGAGATGGTTATGTTTGGGTAGGTACACGATCTGGATTAAGCGCAATTCTTGGTGGCAATGTCTTCGACTTTCGAGACACCTATCAGCCTCTCGGGTTTCAAATCAATGATGTCTTTGTTGATACCGAGAACAACAAGTGGTTTGCAACAGATCGTGGTATTAGCATACTTAAAGGTTCGGGCTCGCCATTCTCTGAGGATAGTTGGATTCATATAATTCCCAAGAACAGTAGTGTTGACGCGGATATTATTTCCAGTCGCAAGAATTTGTTTATAGAAAACCTGCCGTCAGAAAATGTTCACAGCGTAACGCTTAATGAAAAAACGGGTGATATCTATATAGGTACAGACGCCGGAATTGCAATCCTTCGCAGTAACCCATTTTCTTCACCTTTCGAAAATTTTGACCTTACTCGAGTAGGACCAAATCCATTCCTGATCGATGGAGCTGAAAACCGAGCCCTTAGCTTTTATAATCTGGCTCCGGGCAGCGAAGTGCGCATTCTATCGGTAAACGGACAGCTTATTCGCACGTTAGATAGAACTGATTTTAGCGAAATTCAGGGAAATTCGGCGATCTGGAACGGTCGGAATGAAGAAGGCAGAGTCGTTGCATCGGGTGTCTATCTTTATTTAATTACCACCGATGGCGGGCAACAAACCTCAGGCAAAATTATGGTTGTGCAGGAATAGCACAGAGGCTATCTTATAGCAGTTCAATTGTAGTGAATAAGGCTTGCAGCCATAACTTGGCTGCACGAGACAATCCAGGACGGGTTTATGCGCTTCAGACCATCACTTCTGCTAATCGTGATTATTTTTGTTGGCTATCTATGTGCACTCGGGTACATCTACCTTTCCAGTACTCAAAGCAATAGCGTCTCCGAGTCGGTGAATGCACGTGAAATGCTAAAGCCGGACACAACACTCCATGCAATGGTTATCGAAGCATACGAACGGCGCGACTATAAAGAAGTCAAGCGTCTTACCAGAATGCTCAGCGAAAGCTACCCGGACTCGGATGCAGCCAGAGATGCCAAGCGTCTTGTCGCTGATATTGAGAGTCGTCAATCCGGCAATTTTCGAAACAATGAGGGAAGTGCTCAAGCCTCGAACTCACTAAAAAGCAAACAATCTTCCACCAGCACCAAGCCTGCGCAAAAGCGACGAGTCGCTAACACTTCGACTAGAACGAGAAGCAGCAAACCTCCGCAGTCGGAAGCTCTTAAGGATGCCCAGCGACTATTGGCACTTAAGAAAATGCGGATTGTTCGTGATGAGGATCAGGGAATAACCTGGTATTACAATAAACACATCTCACATTTCGTTTATAAAAACAGTCTCGAGAGCTATATCGGTCAGAGTGATAATGGCAATGTCTGGCTAAGAATGCGTATTTACTATTCCGGCGAGAAACCATTGAATATACAAGGTTATGAGATCTATGCTGATGACCGAATTTATCCCATAAAAACGAAGTATGGAACGCTTGAGAAAGGGAGTGGGCCAGGTGGTGCATGGGAGTGGTTCGACATGCAGGTTCACACTAAAGACCTTGAGGTTCTCAAAGCAGCCATGACAGCAAACCGAGCTGCCGTTCGTTATATTGGCGGGGAAGAAAGTTCCGATCGAGTTTTGCCTGAAGGCGAAAAGTCGCGTCTTCTCAACATTATTAAGGCACTTGAAGTTCTCTCCTCTGGTACGGGGCAGCGCTACTTTGCTGGCAATGCACCTCGCCCGCAGTAAACCATTACCCCAACTTTAGGTCTACAACAATCGGATCATGGTCAGAAAGCCGCTTGTTGTTCCACATTGGCTTTTCAATGCCTATCGGTTTTACCACTCGACCTGCCGTTGACGACGAAAATCCCCGGCCTGCCAACCAATCCAATCTAAAAGGTACCTCGCCGCCATAAGGTTCCAGAATTTCGCGAAGCCAATTATGGATAAAACTCGGAGCCCACTTCCGCGTTTTAATGCTTGCTGCAGCCTCACCAAGATTGTAATACAACGTGCCAAAGCGACGATCGTTAAAATCTGCGACGTTAAAGCCATATTGACGAAACACCTCGAAAACCGGTCGTTCAAAATATCGATCCGGTTGCATATACTGTACAATTGTTTCCGGAACGCCAACATAAAGTAACTTGTAAAGAAAGCTCATTAGCAGCCAGAATTTATTGTGCAAGTTATAGGTGTGCGTGTTCAGATCGCCACCGAAAACCTGAGCAGAGGAACCGGATGCAAGCATTGGCCGAAGCATCGCCGCCAGTTGCTGCGCACGTTGCAGTGGGGATGTTTTAAGCTCAAGATGAGCAGTTGCAAAATCAATCAGTTTACCTCCGATTTCAACACTACAAATCAAACCGCGTCTTTGGCCAAGTCGCTGTTCAGAGCTTCGCATGTAATCGCGCAAGCTTGGCAATATCGGCGTTTCGACGCTGCGAATCGGATAACGCGTTAGAATTGCGGAGCCGTGCAGTGCCAGAGTGTTGTCTTCATCATGGTCCTGCTCCCCTTCGTCTCCTTTGGCGAGCACCAGAAATGAATTGCCATAGCAATAGTTGTAGCCCAGTGCTTCCGCCATTTCTTTGGGAACATTTCTATTACCACTTCGACCCATTCCAATATCAGCTTCTGTAATCAACAGGACATCGGCATCTTGTAAAATGAGGTCATTCGCAAGAAAAGAAATGATGCCATCAAGCTCACGACCACGTTCAATATTCCATGCCGCTATGCGTAGCTCACCATCATTTTTCTTGTTTACATAAGTATTCGAAAACTCTATTCCTGATGTAACGCGCTTAATTTCGTCACCATGTTCTTTAAATACTTCAGACTTGCCGAAAGCTTTACTGCTTTTGTGCTGTTTTACATCTTTGAATATTGAGTTTAGTTCATGTCTGAGTTCAGATGATGGGGCTTCCAGACTGCGTCTCATGTAAGAAATTCTCCTGTAACAATCTTAATACGTGATGCAAATTCAGAGCATTAAAATAATTATGAAGGCTGCTGTTTGCAACCATTAGTACTGGGTTATTTTACCTGAACAACTTATGTTTAAATATTCTGGAAATGTAGCAGGAATCACCTCCAACGCCTACTTTACTTTCCATTATATAGGACAGTTTTAACAAAATTTTCGGTGTGACCTATAGATATTATGCTAAAAAAACACTACGCGTCGCAATCACATAAAGATGCAAAAAATCATGTCATTTTCAAGACGGAGTCCACAACGTATGCTGCTAAAGGTTTCCAAACAAAAGTTAGGTTTTTTACAAAAGGCCAAGTTGAGTAATTCGTTGCTATTGGGAGAGAATACCTCACATTATACCAAGGGGCTTTCTGCGGTAGAAATGCAGCAACTGAGAGACTATTTTGAACAACAAATCTTATATTATTCTTCCAAACAAGACAGGAAAAAACTTGTTATACAAGACTTGAAAGAGGCGATTGGCCCGGTCCCGAATTACTATCACAAACAAGATTGTCGTGAACCGATCGAGGCCTGTTTAAACGAAACATGTATCGCATCTTATCCGCCATGCTTTTCCAGAAAGATGGAGGGGCAGATTAATGCATTAGCCAAAATCCTGCGACCATATATCGCAAAAAATGATTAAGCAAACACCGTTACCGGCACTGAGACAAAGGATATAGTAAATGTCGCTATTCAAAAAAAAGAAAAAAGAAGAGCCCGTATCAAATCGGCCTGTAAAAAGAGAGCATCCAATTGGAGCTTCGCACAAGGTGATTCTCAATTCAAAACGCCTTATCCCCATCGTGATTCAAAACTTTCTCTCACGCGAGGTATTACAATTAGCCTATATGGATCGCTGGGCATTAGATGTAAGCATGGCTGAAAATAGACTCCACGTTTTTAGCCGTTCGCGCCAAAAACAAACTCTTTTTGGCGAGGACAAAGGTCTTGAATATGAAATTAAATCCGTTAAATTAGACAATACAAAACGCTCGCTCCTCTTCGAAGTTCTGCCCTCTGAGCAGCCCCATCCGGAGAGTCGATTTTCATTTACCGTATTTCCGTCAGTAAACAGCAATGGTGAGACCGATGAAGATTTCCAAAATTCTGATAGCGAATCGTGGTGAGATAGCGCTTAGAATCATGCGCACATGCCGTGAAATGGGAATTGCTACAGTTGCAGTGTTTTCAGAACCCGATCGCCTTTCCCCGCATGTTCTTTTTGCTGACGAGGCCTATTGTATAGGACCTGCCGCTGCTTCGGAAAGTTATTTAAGAATGGATAAGCTAATCGACTGTGCCAAATTATGTGGCGCAGATGCGATTCATCCCGGTTATGGCTTTCTTTCAGAAAACGCAGCGTTCTCAAAGGCCGTAAGCGACGCGAATCTTATATTTGTCGGCCCACGCCCCCATACGATTTCGGCGATGGGGAGCAAAACAGAATCCCGCAAAATGATGATTGCTGCCGGTGTTCCTGTTGTTCCCGGTGCAAAGGGAGCCGTCGATTCACTGGATGAGGCAAAAGAGGTTGTCGCCTCAATTGGTGGATATCCGGCACTTATTAAAGCTGCTGCCGGAGGTGGTGGTAAGGGAATGCGCATTGTACATGCCGAGGAAGAGCTCGAAAGAGCACTTCAGGCTGCACGCGGGGAAGCTGCGAAAGCTTTTGGCGATGATACCGTTTACGTCGAGAAATATCTTCAAGCTCCAAAACATATCGAAATACAAGTTATAGCAGACACCCATGGCAATGTCGTTCATCTGTGGGAACGCGATTGCTCTATTCAACGTAGACATCAGAAGGTCATTGAAGAATGTCCTTCCCCGACCCTTAGTGATAGCCAACGACAACACCTTGGAAACATAGCAGTGCAAGCTGCAAAAGCCTGTGATTATATAAATGCCGGTACCGTTGAGTTTATTTATGACGGTAAAGAAAATTTCTATTTCCTTGAAATGAATACGCGCCTGCAGGTAGAGCATCCGGTAACTGAAATGGTGATGGGTGTAGATCTTGTCAGACTACAGTTGGAGGTTGCCGCAGGAGGCGTGTTACCTTTTAAACAGGATGAGCTCTCTCCGCGCGGTCATGCTATTGAGTGTCGAATAAACGCTGAAAATGTTTTTCAAAATTTTGTCCCGTCTACCGGAAAGATTTCGCATCTATCCTTGCCAAACGGTCCGGGAATACGTGTGGATAGCGGTGTAGATCAGCACTCTGAAGTGACCCCCTTCTACGATCCAATGATCGCAAAAATGATCGTTTATGCAGGCAATCGCGATGATGCAATTGCCAGAATGCTTCGTGCTCTCCAGGAGTTCAGCATTTCCGGCATCGAGACGACCGTGCCATTTTGCCTGCGCACCCTTGCACATCCAGAGTTCGTCGGTGGAAATTTTACTACAAAATTTATTGAGACCTATTGGGAAGATATGCAGCAGCAGGCACCTTCCAGTAACGATGAAATTGCTATTGCCACTGTGTTGACCCAGAAAAAGTCCGATTCCTCTACACAGTTTACATCTAGTAAAACCAGCGGTGCACAAGCATCCCGGTGGCAAATGCGAGCAACTCCAGGTTGGAGAAACCAATGAGATACTACCTGCGCCGAGAAGAAGAATTTCTTCCAATAGAGCTTAGCGAAAATGGTAACGGCTATACCGTTATTATCGACAATCAGAAGATGGATGTCGATGTTCGCCACATATCAGGTAATCGATACTCTGCGCTGGTTAACGGAAAATCCCATGTTTTATATTCCGAGCTGCATACCCAACAGAAAGCGCTGATTACGAATCATATTCGAACAGAATTAAGGCTTTTAAACGAACGCCAGAAGCTTGAAGCAGAACTATTTGGCGATTCAAACGAAAACGTCGGCAGGGGAGAGGTAAGAGCTCCGATGCCTGGCATGATTCTTCGCGTCGAGGTTCTTGAAGGTGATAAAGTTGAGGCGGGACAACCGATATTGGTAATGGAAGCAATGAAGATGGAGAACGAGATAAAAGCGGAAACTATGGGAGTCGTTACCGCGATTAAAATTGAAGCCGGTCAGGCAGTAGAGAAAGACGATTTGCTACTGTCCATCGGCGAAGATGAAGGCTAGTTTGTGAGAGAAAGCTGCGAATGAGGGGAAATCAATTGTTGTGTTGTAGCGGCTGGTTCGTAAGAGGCAGCCTATTGCTCGTGCTGAGTGCGATATTATTTCTATCTTGTGGAAGTGGCGTTAACGCCCAACGAGAAAACGCAATAAAATCTGCACAGAAGGCGGTGCTTGCCAACCCCGGCAATACCAACGCTGTTCGCGAGTTGGGCATATTGTATTATGAGGCTGGTGAATTTCAAAAATCTCGGGCCCTGCTACAGAAGGTATTGACAAACACATCGGACGATCTCCGCTGTCGTTCGTATCTGGGATTAACCTACGAAGCACTGAATATGACTGACAAAGCACTGGATTTGTATACCGCTCCCGTTCTACAGAGTTCACCCTATGGGAATTGGTTGTTGGGAAGACAGAAAATCCTGAAAAGACAGCAGGCTCACGGAATCCTACGGTCTCGCATAGAAGAAGTAAAGATTGAAGAAACATCACTTAGCAACCAGAGTATCGTTGTGGCGCCGGTAACGTATCATGGCAAAAAGAGCAAATATGAGAGTCTTTCAACTGGAATAACTGCATTGTTCACACATGCACTTGGCAAATTGAATGCAGTAACTGTCGCCGATCATTTTGAGGTTGAACTCACTTCTTCCATTATCCAGGCACAATCCGATTCGGATTTAAGAGAAAAACCGCTCTCTATTATGGGAGAGGTCTTTTCAAGCGCCACGCTGGTAAAATGTAATTACAATATCGTAGACGATCGCCAGATCGTTCTGGATGTTGCCTATTGGAATCTCAATAAGGAAGGATTACCAACAGCAAAAACCTACCTGGCTCCGCTGGATGGTGGGCTTGCTGTAATCAGGCAGGATGTGGTTGCCGATCTTCGCACTTTTATTGCTCATTCAGAAGGTGAGCCGTTCTTTCAGGCTCGTATAGACAAGGATGCCTTTACTTACTTTTGCAGTGGAATTATAAACAATCTCGACAGCAATTTTGAAAAGAGTCAAAACGCTTTCGACAAAGCTCTTGAGAACAATCCACAATTTGAACTCTGTGCATTTTTTCGCGACCAGAATCAGCTTATGCTCGATGCGAGTAAAACACCACGAGAATTGGGACTTCTGCCTGAAGCAGCCTCAGCTTCCCTGAATGGTATTCAAGACCATACGTTTAATCTGCGGCAGTGATTTCCAAAGCCCTTTTTGCCACATTCCGGACAACAGGAAATATCTGTTGGTGCTAGGTTTTCCCGACGAATTATTATTGTTGCCGGCATTCCCATCTCCGAACCCGTCCAGTCGGGCTCTTCATTACCACTGTGCTCAATGCCATTACCGTCTTGCCAAAACAACGCATAATCATTGTGCATCTTATTCTTTAAAAAGGCGCTCAGCAGTTTCGAATAACTCCACCAATGTTTAATAGATTCTAAGCCTCCTATTGGTAAAAAGCGTATCAGCTTAACCGGGAATTCATGCTGCTCCAAATCCTGAGATTCTTCCATCACTCCAAAAATTCTATTCATGCTGAACATGGTATTTTGACAGGAAATCCCCTTGAAATAATGAATATTAATTGCCCAATCCAGATTTTCACTGTTGTCCGATTTCTGAAAGTCCTTACGGAGTAGTAAGCTATTCAAGATTATCGCCAGTTGTCCCGGCCCATTGCCTCCCTGTGAACAGCAGAAAATGCGCGCTAATGGCTGTTTGTCAACAGACAGTGTATTGGAAGAGCTTACCGGCACACTAGAGCAACATTGATAGTTACGCGCATGTCGAAGCGGCGTGGTTCTATCTGTATCAACAGGAGCTTCGCCATTCTTTAAGACATCGGAGTTGTTCGCGATAATATAGTCCTGATAAGAGGCGATACGGCATAGATTCATTCCGGGACAGGCGAGCTTTCCTTTACCGCCATCCTCTGCTTCATTTATCACTTTGTCGAATAACATTCCCTTGAACTCTGCAACGGTATTGGCCTTTCCCGCTTCGCGAACGGTCAGGCGATCTATCACTTCATTCACACCAATGCCTACAGGATCGTTTATTGCTTCCAAATGACCTTGGATGTGTCTACCCAGCGGATTGTCTGACAGGGGTGTTTCTAAAGGCGCAGGATCTACGTAATTCTTGCCATCGTTAACATATAATCGAGAAACCGCTGCCTGACCATTCTCGGACGTCTTTGATATTATTGCCTTGTCAACAGTAGAAAGAGTCGCATAGCCGGTTAGATAGAAATTACTGCTGTCCAGATCATCGATGATATTTCGCAGATATTGAAAAGAGGGCAGCATAAAGGCTGGCTCTCCGGCAACATTTTCCGGGATTTTTGTTTTTCCAAAACGCAAATTAGCCAGCTTGGCCAGGTAATCCGCCAATGCACCGGGTCTGTTTGGCAAACAACTATTAAGTTCAAGAAATCGACCGTATTCCGGAGCAGCATCCTCATCATATTTCGAAAGCAGGCTTCGTCTCGCACTGCCGACAATTTCCTCCGTATCGGCCATAGAGTCTACAATAGAGCCGCCTTTTAACTCTCCAGTAAAATGTGAATATCTGGCATGTGTTGGATAGAACGGCGACATAGCAAGCGGTTCGCTATATAAACCCGATAATGAATCATAGTAGCGTGAATAATCGCCCAAACGATGTTTTTCATGCTTGTCGCCTTCAGTCGTCGCCAGCAAAAGAAGAGGCAGTGGTAAATTCTCCGAACTCTTCAACCTTTCCAGGCTTCGTATGCAGCGGGAAAGAATCATCGGGGCTGCGTTGTCTTCATGATTGATTATTAAGATATCAGGTTTTTGATCTAATATGCATGCTTCAATCGCAGCATTGTCACCATCATTTAGAATGCGCGTCTTTAGTTGCGGATAACTATTTTCCCGGGTTTTATCTATGGAAGCAGAGAAGCGGCCACCGGTTACGAATCCTTCCGCCCATACATGTGTAAAGGCCCCATTGGCCTTTTCTCTTAAAGTTGGATATACAGAAACACCTGTATCCAGCAGAATGAAAGCGAAGTTGCGCTCGATTGTCTGAGACTTTGTCAGGTGATCTCCGGGGAAGTAGGCATAAATGGTTTCAAGCATGTAGTGGTTACTCTTGTTATTGCCAACAACCAATACCTTGGGCCACTTGTCTAAACGTTTAACAGCACGCACTTTTTGCATGGCAGCCCAGAGGCGATAGCCAAGCGTATTACCCTGGCTATGCTTCGGATATACCAATACAATTTGACGATGTCTGGCCCGATAGGTTAGATACGAAATTTGGTCGCTGCGGCTAACGCAGATTATCGCACGAACATTTGCTCTGCTGGCACGATCAAAAATTTCCTGTACGCTTGCTTCATCCGGCACCGTGCAAATGGCCAGCTTTGCTCGCTCAAAATTTACGCGGCTGCTTATTACCGGTTTGCTGGCTTCACCAAGGATGAACGGTACTAAAATTCGCTTCTCAGGGTGAATAAGTGCTCCAGTAGGATCCTTACTGATATACATTTCTTCAAGTGTGCTTACAACGCCAAACTGGCCGAGTAATTCGGAGTCGGCAGAATAGATCATATCATTGGGATTACGTTCTACAACAACGAGCTGGCTACATAATTGTTCAAGTCGGACGTCTGGTGTAACCACTTCCATCAGATGCTTCTCGGCGTCTGTGTTGAGTAATTGTCTTGCTTCTCGGCGCAGAATACGACGACCAAGACTCCCCAAACCGACAACAACCGTATGCCCTTGAATTAGTAGAAGCAAATTTTCTACTCGCCTGTGGAAGTATTCCCCAAACGTCGAATCTGGTAACACTGCTGCCTTTGTGAGTGGACTGAACCATGCAAAGAAAACCCCCAGCGCCAGTACAACCTGATCGGCCTGAACAATAACGTTGAGCAACTCGTATTGTTTTGCCGCCACAAAAAATATGGGTGTCATAAAGAACACAGATGAAAGAATTAACCCGCCGGGTAGCAGCACCGGGTTGCGCAAAAGCATGGCAATAGCAAAGTGCCATAAATAACGATGCGATCGAAAGATCACGCCGTGAACATCTCTTTCATGAAAGGTGACCGAGATTAAAACGCTGCTCATCAAACGATGGCCCAGGCAAGCCCAAAGGAAAAACAGCAACGCAGAGAACAGGGAACAGCAAAACCAGGTAAGCATCTCCATTTGGAGCTGAAGAGGTTTATCTGCCTGACTAAACATCCGCGAGGGTTGCATGGAAAACATATCCTGACCGGCGGAGGCTAACACCCAGAGCTCTATAACCAGAACGCCGAGTAATACCATAAATAGTGAGAGTGAATCGAACCAAAGCCAACGCTCAGAATATTTGCGCGCCTGGGGGGAGGTCCCGGCTCGTATATCACGTGATGCGGTCCGCTTAAGATTAAATCCGGCAAGTACCAAATAGATAATCGAAACCGAGATTAACAGCCCCCAATAGAATTGCGATAAATCCATAACAGGCGAATGTTCACTCAAGAACGTTGTTGCGAGATGATGCGGGAAAAACAAAAAGACCATTCCAATAAGAAGGATATTCCGAACATACATAATGCCATTTTCAATGCGTTCAGATTCGTAAATAATCGCCAAAAAGTTGGGAACCCATAGAAGGATCTGAAAAGACAATAAGAGTAAGGCGTGTAGCAATGCAACAGAAAGCTGATGCTGCGGAAGTCCGTAGGTGAACAGAAAACGACTGAAGCTATAGCTCAACAGCGTTGTGAGAAGCACCGGCAATATGAACATAAAAAGAACAAACCGGCGCTTATCTCCACGATTTCTAAGGGGAAATTCAATACCCTTATTAAGAATCTTGCGTTTGTCTGGGACCAGATTTACTGTTTGAGGCATACATCTCCTTTGGGAGGTCAAACAGATCAGGTAGCCAGGAGGTCCTCCAAAAAAACAGCCGCCCTGGTTTCCGACCAATATTCATTTTCCGAATTCAGCTGAACAAAGCCGACGTGTCCACCATGCTCCGGTATCTCAAGAGACACATGTGGATTTGCTTCAGCTTCAACAATGGGATAGCAAGCTTGGGGGAGAAAGGGATCGTTTTGGGCATTTACGATCAGTGTTGGCACAGCAATATCGGGGATAAATTGTTTACTGCTGCATTTAGAATAATAGTCCTCTGCATCTTTGTAGCCATGCAGCGGTGCAGTATATCGATCATCGAAATCGGCTAAAGATTTAATGCTGGCGTAGTGGTAATCATTTATTTGTCCGGGCATCAGCTTCATCTTAATACGAACTTTTTCACGAAGTTTTAGCAAGAATCGTTTACGATAGATGTAGTTTGTGGGAAGCTGAAGCTGTTTACAGGATGCACTAAGGTCGCAGGGAACTGAAAAAACTGCACCGCCACGAACTTGAGCAGGAAGAGTTGTTCCTTGTTCACCAAGGTACTTAAGTGTGATGTTGCCACCCATACTAAAACCAGCCAGGACAATAGAGCGATAAGAGCAGGTTTTTACAATGTGTTGAATAACGGTATGCAGATCGTCGCTGGAACCACTGTTGTAATAGCGCAACAGGCGATTGGGTTCGCCACTGCATCCTCGGCAATTCAGACCGGCGGCATCAATGCCACGTTTGTTAAAAGCCTTGGCAATTCCAAGGACATACTCACGTTCGGCGTTTCCTTCAAGGCCATGCGAAACCAGCAGCAATGAGTCACTGCCGACTCGCGACCAATCCAAGTCGACGAAATCGCCATCAGGTGTATCAATACGCTCACGTCGATAAGCGATACCATCTACCCGACGTCTAAGATTCGGGTAGATCGTTTGCATGTGTCCATTCCACAGAAAACGTGGTGGCCGATAGGTTTCAAAGACAGCAGTTACACTCATTATCGCACTGTTTTTTAGACTTCAAGCAGCATTCTTGCCGGATCTTCCAGTAGCTCCTTCACGCGCACTAAAAAGCTGACGGATTCTTTACCGTCAACTATTCTGTGATCATAGGAGAGGGCCAGATACATCATGGGCCTGGCAACGATTTCACCATTCACAACAACCGGTCGTTGTTCAATCTTGTGCATTCCGAGAATGGCGGATTGAGGAGCATTAATGATCGGTGTAGACATTAGCGAACCAAATATACCACCATTCGTAATGGTAAACGTTCCACCGGTCATTTCCTCGATACTTAGCTTGCCATCACGCGCTTTTATTGCCAAATCCATAATGGTCTTTTCGATGTCGGCAAGAGAAAGTTTGTCTGCATTTCTTACAACCGGCACTACAAGACCTCGCGGACTGGATACAGCAATCGAAACATCGCAGTAATTGTGATAAATAATATGGTTATCTTCGATGCGTCCATTAACGCTTGGCCACTCGCTGGCAGCGATACAAACGGCCCGCGTAAATAAAGACATGAAGCCGAGTTTTATACCATACTTCTCTTTAAACATCTCTTTATACTTTGCGCGGGTCTCCATAATTCCGGTCATATCTATTTCATTGAACGTGGTAAGCATAGCAGTTTGGTTCTTCACTTCGACCAGTCGTCGCGCAATCGTTTTACGCAATGAAGACATCCGCTCTCGTTTTTCAGATCGCTCACCGACAATTTCAGCAGCAGGCGCTACCGGCGGAGTAGGGGAGGAGCTCTGTGCAGCTGGGGGAGCAGCCGGAGCACTGGATTTGGAGTCACGTGCCTTGATGGCGTCTTCCTTTAGAATTTTACCACCCGGGCCAGAGCCGGCAACCTTATCAGGATCTATCCCGGCTTCGGCAAGAATGTTTGCCGCAACCGGTGTGACCTTTGCATGTCCTGCATCAGCCGCAGTGCCATTTGATGCAGGTGCATTCACGACAGGTTGTGTTGCCAGTGGAGCAGATGTCGAGACACTGCCACCCGGAGTGATTTCCGCTATAGTATCGCCGATTTCCACCACATCACCCTCGGCGGCTTGCTGTTTAAGAACGCCGGCTACTTCAGCAGGGAGTTCAAAAGACGCTTTATCTGATTCAATCTCGCAGATCAGATCACCTTCGGCCACAGCTTCACCGTCTTTTTTCAGCCATTGAGCGATCGTTACTTCAGTAATAGATTCCCCAACGGTTGGCACCGTGATAGCCAGCGGAGCTCCAACGGATTGAGTTGTTTTTGCTTTTGATTGCGGAGGCGGATCAGCTGACTTGGCTACAGCTGGAGCAGCAATTTTCTCTTCCTTTTTAGGTGCAGGCTTGCTGCCGCCTTCTTCAATGCTACCAACGCTGGCACCTATGGCCAGAACGTCGCCTTCTGCAGCATTTACGCGTAGAATACCGGTTGCTTCAGCAGGTAATTCAAAGGAAGCTTTGTCAGATTCAATTTCACAAATCAGATCACCTTCGTTTACGAAGTCACCGTCGTTCTTCAACCACTGGGCAATTGTTACTTCAGTTATCGATTCACCGACAGTCGGGATCTTGATATCGTACATTCTCAGGTCCTTTCAATTCCACTTGTTGCGGAATTCGAATTATAGCGTCACGTTGATTACTTTTCTGTTGTTCTTGCATTTATCACCGAATGCCAACTGCACAAGAGCTTCCTGTTCAGCCTTGTGATGCTTAGAGACTCCCGTTGCCGGGCTGGCACTGCCAAGACGAGAAACGAGCGTCATATTGTTTAAGCGCAGCTTGCGATGTAAGAATCCCCACGCTCCCATGTTCTCCGGTTCTTCCTGAATCCAGCAGGTCGCTTTTGCGTTCGGATAACGTTTCATTGTTGTTGCAATCGGATCATATGCAATAGGATAGATTTGCTCGAGACGAGCAATGGCAACATCCTCACGTCCTTCTCTTGTCTGCTTCTCCAGTAAGTCGTAATAAACTTTACCCGTGCAAAACAGAACGCGCTTTACTTTTTTCGGGTCGGCAATCGGATCATCTATGACCTGCTCAAACTTTGAGTTTCCGATAAAATCACTTACCGGGCTAACGCATAGCGGATGCCTTAACAAGCTCTTTGGCGTGAAGATTACCATAGGAATTCGGAATGGATAAACGATTTGTCTGCGCATAGCATGATACAAGCTGGCTGGCGTAGTGCAGTTTAGAACCTGCATGTTTTTATAGGCGCATAAGTTAAGAAAGCGCTCCATGCGAGCCGACGAGTGTTCCGGTCCCTGACCTTCATAACCATGAGGGAGCAACATAACCAGGCCATTGTATCGACGCCATTTCGCATCTGAAGATGAAATGAACTGATCAATTATGATCTGAGCGCCGTTGGCAAAGTCGCCAAACTGCGCTTCCCAAATCGTTAGTCCATTTGGATAAGCAGAAGCGTAGCCGTATTCGAAGCCCAGCACGCCGTATTCAGAAAGCAGCGAGTTATAGGCGCGAAATTGAGCCTGCTTGTCCGAAATATTATTTAATGGAATGTATTCGTCTTCGGTTTCTTCATTTATCAATACGGCATGGCGGTGTGAAAATGTCCCGCGTTCAACATCCTGGCCAGATAGGCGTACTGGTGTGCCTGAATCCAGCAGCGAAGCATAGGCGAGTGTTTCGCCCATTGCCCAATCGAACTGCTCCTTCTCAACCAATCGCTTCATGCGATCTTCGTATACCTTGCGAATTTTTCTGAAGGCCTTTATATCGTCTGGAACAGTAAAGATTTTCTCGCTGATTCGCATCAGGTCTTTCTTGGTTATCCCTGTTTTCGGGGATTCGAGAAAGTCGTCGTCCTTTGCTTTGCGGATTCCCTTCCAGTCACTTTTAAAGGTAGAAATTTCGCTCACAACCATATTCTTCTTTGCGCGTTCCTGAGACTTCTGCAGAGTCGCGCGGTATTGATCTTCCATTCCCTGAACCACAGCAGAGCTGATTTGGCCTTCTTTCTCAAGCTGAGCCATATATATCTTTAATGAATCTTTATGTGCTGCGATTGCTTTATAGAGCTTGGGTTGCGTAAAACGTGGTTCATCAGATTCATTATGACCGTATTTGCGGTAGCCTAATAAATCAATAAATACATCGCCATTGAACTCATTGCGATATTCCATCGCCATTAGAATGGTAAACATAACAGCTTCAACGTCGTCCGCATTCACGTGAAAAACCGGAGAGCGCGTTACCTTGGCAACATCGGTACAATATGTTGATGATCGGGCGTCAAGATAGTTGGTTGTAAAGCCTATTTGGTTGTTGACGACCAAGTGGATTGAGCCGCCGTTTTTGTAGCCATCGAGGTGCGCCATCTGAACGACTTCATACGCAATTCCCTGTCCGGCAATAGCGGCATCCCCGTGAATAATAATCGGAACGCACTTATCATAATCCCCGTCGTAGCGTTTATCCACCTTCGCACGGACCACGCCGTTCACGACCGGAGCCACCGCTTCCAAGTGAGATGGGTTTGGTACGAGATTCAGGTGAACTTCTTTATTGTTTGCTGTAATAACATTGCTTGAATATCCAAGATGGTATTTCACGTCCGCTTCAAATTCTGTATCCAGATATTCGCCACCTTCAAATTCCACAAAAATATCGTCCAGGGATTTTCCCATGATATTAGCCAGAACATTTAAACGACCGCGGTGCGCCATCCCAATCACAAATTCTTTAACGCCAAGATTTGCGCCCTTAGTAATAATTGCGTCAAGAGCGGGAATGAGCGTCTCACCACCGGAAAGAGCAAAGCGTTTTTGGCCGACGTACTTGGAATGCAGGTAATTCTCAAAGACCACAGAAGACATCAGCTTTTCGAGAATATGTTTTTTTTCTTCTATATTGAAGTTCGGTGTATTCTTGGAAGTCTCCATCTTCTTTTGCAGCCAGTCAATTCTTTCTGGGCTGCGCATAAAGCGGAATTCTGCACCAATTGCATCACAATAGGTTTCCGTTAAATGGTCAACAATAACTCGGAGCTTCTGCGGGCCGATTCCAAGTTCAGTGCTGGACTGAAAGACCGTATCCATATCTGCGTCAGATAATCCAAAGCGTTCGAGCGTGATTTTGGGCTCATAACTTCGACGGTCTCGAACCGGGTTCGTTTTCGTAAACAAGTGCCCGCGCGTGCGATACTCATTTATGAGGTTTAATACATAGATTTCTTTTAGGGCAGCTGGCGGATCGGCAGACACAGATGAAGCATCTGCGTGGCCGTTCAAAGACTGAGCGAATTCGAATCCTTCGAAAAACTTTCGCCAGGTCACATCAACAGATTCAGGGTTGTTCTTGTAGTCTTTGTAAAGTTGCTCAATGAATTCAGGGTGGGCATTGCTCAGATAGGATAACTTGTCCATAATCCCTCGATAGATTTTTAGCCGTTATATTGCGTGGTCGTAGTTCACCCAAATGATAAGGCTAAAAATTAAGCTGTAAGTGACTTAAAGTCAATTCGCAATGAAGTTATTTTGAGAGCGCGGAAACGGGTCGATTGACAATAAGATTGATTGCGATAAATGGTGCGTTCGATTAAAGATTATGTATGTCTCTATCCCTGTTAAGCACACTGACAAAATGAAAATGCAAAATCGTTTTATCATACTACTTACGTCATTAATCTTCATAGATTTAATCTTTTTTTAGGGAATTTGGAAGTGAACTACCTGGAAGTTGCCTGCACAGGTCAGCTTAATCAACCACGGGTGCCGATATACCCGCCTTTTTCTCATGATATTTTGCAAGCTGAAAGTCACCGTTTTTGCGATAGAGAGCAGCAAGCATCTGATGCGCCTCTGCATGTTCGGTGTTGTCCTCCAGGGCAGCAATAAGAAAATCGTGGGCTTTGGCGTCTTCATTGAGAGCAAGACAGATACCAGCTTGTTTTAGCAGAATCTCCGAACGAAGCTCTGGTAAGCGGTTACTTGCTTCTTCGTAGAGAGACATTAGCTTTTCATAGGCCATAGCCTTTTCATACACTGAGGCGAGATAATTGTAAAACTGAATTTCGCGCGGATAGATTGAGAGGGCAGTCAGGTAAATATTCTCGGCCTTCTCATAATCTTTTTGCAATGAGTAGATTGTTCCAAATGCCTTGAAACCTTCCCATGAATTTTGCTGTTCCAGAATTGTAGCGTGCTCGATTGCCTTACTATCACTGCCACCGGCAATAGCGGGGACCAGAACGTAAAACTGGATTAAGTCATGTCGAGCCAGCGTATTTAGCGAATCCAGTTCTACCGCTTGCATAAAACAGCGCTTTATTTTTCGGGCGTATAAGGTCTTTTTGATGATATTCGAGTTTAAAGCTGTCTTTACGTAGCTGCGACCAAGCCAGAGCACATACATCGAACTGTCTGGCGCGAGGTCTACGGCCCTCTCGAAATGCTTTTCGGCCTGTTCGTTCTTCTCTCTATCATATGCAATACGTCCCAGATAGTAGAAACCTGCAGAATTATCCGGGTAGGCTGTGCAAAATTTTTCCAGAAGAGTCACTGCTGTTAGTGTATCGCCAGCGGTATAAAGAGCGATCGCTTTTTGCAGCTCGTCCACGTTTGCAGATTCCGCGTTCGCATGAGCTGCAATAGCGAATGTTAGAAACAAGATGGTAGCCAGGAGGCGTTTCATGTCGTTGGGCTTTTTAGTAAATTCAAGAACAATAACTGTGCCGTTTTTAAGGAACATAGCAAACGCCCTTCACAGAGGCATTTGCTATTTATAACGAAACTATAACATTTTTGGTTTCATTGCCGCCCTTAAGAATATATTAAACCGGCTCTGCTTTCACTTGCACCACTTCCCTCGCGAGTAACTTGTATAACACCGGCACAACTAGCAACGTCAGAAAAGTAGACACCAACAGTCCACCGATAATCGTCCAGCCCATCGGTGCCCAAAGCGTTCCACCTGCCAGCGTTAGCGGAAGCAATCCGCCAACCGTAGTAGCCGTTGTCAGAACAATTGGTGTCAAACGCGTTTCACCAGCAAGAGTAATCGCGCTTAATAATTCCTTCCCTTCATCCCGTAATTGATTTGTATAATCGACCAGAATAATGGAATTGTTTACTACGATCCCAACCAAACTGGTTAAGCCAACAAATGCCGTAAACGAGAATGAGTAGCCGGTAAGAAAGAGCGCGAAAATTGAGCCTGTCAGCGCTACCGGGATCGCAGAGAAAACGATAATCGGCTGGACATAAGACCGGAACTGCAGAACCAGTACACCCATAATTCCAACCATGGCTACAAGTATGGCGGCAATCATTCCGCCAAAAGCATCTTGACGCGTAGCCACCTCGCCACCGATTGAATAGCGAAAGCCATCAGGCCACTCAATAGTGTCCAGCTTTTCAACAACGTCAGCCGTTACCAGCTCGGTCGAATAGCCACGCTGCACATTTGATGTTATACTGACCATGCGTTCCAGATTGAAGTGATTAATTAGTGGTGGACTGGATTTAAACTCAATTGTCGATAGTTGCTTAAGCGGAATCTGAGCGCCACTGACAGAGGAAACATAAACCTGCTGTAAATCATCGATAGTCGTTTTATTCACTACCGGGAGCCGTAAGACGATATTGTATTCCTCCCCCTCTTTGTCCTTAAATGTCGAAACCGGCAGCCCGGCAACGGCAGCGCGAATCGTTCGATCAATTTCCACCAACCGCACACCAAGCATGCTGGCTTTTTCACGATTAATATCCAGATGTAGATTGGTCTTTGAGGTTTGCAGTGGATTATAAACATCCAGCGTGCCATCGCTAGACTCGATAACTTCAGCCACTTTTTCGGCCATTGTCCCAAGCATCTTCAGCTCTTCACCAATCACCTTAATTTCGACCGGCGCCAGAATGGGCGGTCCCTGCTCGAATTCCTTCACCTGAATTCGCGCTCCGGGAAAGCCGGCTATCCGTGCGCGCAGCGTGTCTACAATGCGTGCACGATCCCTCTCATGTTCGGCAGCCAAACCCACTAAAATTTGAGCGTGCGTGCTCTTCTCATTTTGAATACGCATGTTGTAATAGACACGTGGATTACTTCGGCCAATATTTGCGGTGTATTGTTCAACTTCATCAATTTTCGCAAGTTCAGACTCGACAAAACGCGCGACAGAGTTCGTCTTATCCAGACTGGTTCCCTCAGGCATATCGATATCTACAATGAACTGCGCCTTATCTGCTTTTGGGAAAAGGCTTACACCAACAAGTGGAAATAAAAGCAGGCTACCGAAAAAAATTGCGAAGGTGATCAGCAAGACGCGGGACGGATGCTGCAATCCCCACTTTAGAGAAGGACGATAATATTTTTCGACAACCATATTCAGGAAACGCTGAAGAAATAGTTTTTTTGATTTCGCCGGCTTTAACCAACGACTGGAAAGGAATGGAGTGAGCGTCAGTGAAACAATCAGGGATGCCAACAGTGTGTAAATCACCGTAACGGGCATGCTTCTGATAAAACTTCCGGTCGTGCTCTGTAATGCAACCATCGGCACAAATGCCAGTACTGTGGTTATGGTTGAACTAACAATCGGCCAGCCAATTTGCCCCGTTCCCAAAACTGCTGCTTCACCATTTTTATGGCCCATTTGCATAAAGCGACTGACATTCTCCGTAACAACGGTCGCGTTGTCTACCAGCAGGCCAAGCGCAATTACCAACCCAACGATGGTCATTTGTTGAATGCCATATCCATTCAGATCAACGAAACCAATAGCGATTAAAATTGAGAGAGGAATGGCCAACATAACAATCGCGGAGGCACGAAGTCCCAATGCCAAGATCATCACGATTCCCACCAGAATAATTCCCTGCATTAGGTTGGTAAAGAAGCCACCCAATCGGTTATCGACACTAATGGATTGATTGAAGTTTATCTTTAGGGCAATTGTTTCGGGTAGGGTGTTCTCAAACTGAGTAATCTGTTCGTTTACGCCTTCCATAACGGTAAAGATGTTGGTGCTGGCTTTTTGAATAGCAGTCACAAAAATCGCACGTTTACCGTTAAGTCGACCATAATGCGTTTCATCTGCTGTTTCGAAAGAAATGTCTGCAATATCGCGAAGGTACACAATCGAGCCGGGCGTAGCGCGAACAATTGTTCTTCCAATGTCGTCTATCGTTTCATAGTTGCCGCTGGTTTCCAGGTTAAATTTCTTGCCGCCAATGTCAATATTTCCTCCCGGTATATTGGCGTTCTCACTTTGAATTGCCCCCGCAACCTGCTGAAGCGGAATGTTCATGGCAGCCATTTTTTCCATGTCAATCGAAATGCGAACTTCAGATTCCGGGAAAGCCCAGGTCTCAACCTTTTTAATACCGGCAATCCGCTCCAGCTTTTTCTTTAGGGTTTCCGCCTGCTTGTCTAAGTCGCGATAGCTGGCTGTTTCGGATTGCAGAGCAACCTGCATAATATTGACGTTTGAAGGTGAAAATTGCAGAACGTCGATTAGAACAATTCCGTCAGGGAGAGTGCCACGAATACTGTTTATCTTATCATTTACTTCATCTTCTTTTTCGTCCGGGTCGGTATCTACATAAAATTCGACCTGCATTACCACCAGGCCGTCTTCAATTGTGGTGTCGAATTTTTTGATATCTTCAATTTCGTTGATTGCTTCTTCAATGGGGTCAGCAACCAGCTTTTCCAGATCTGTCGGGTCTGCACCGGGATATACTACTACAACACCGGTAATCGGCAGCGTAAATTGCGGATCCTCGCTACGCGGCATATTTAGAAATGAAGTTAGTCCGAACAATCCCAGCAGCGCCATCATAATCAGCGTAAACTGATGGTTTTCTATGGCAAGCTTTGGTAATCTCATAGTTCATATATTCCTGTTTTTACAAGTTCAGTTACTGAACAATATCAATTGTTTGGCCATCGCGGACATAGGCCGAGCCATCGGTAATAACCGCTGCGCCAGGTTGAAGTGGTGTGGAGACGGCGATATTATCTGCCAGAATATGAGCGATGTCTATTTGGGTTCGTCTTGCGGTATTGCCATCTGCCAGAAAAATTTTTCCTCGTTGACCATCGCCTTCAACCAGGGCCTCTGATGGGATTAGAGACAATGAGGTACCCTTGGAAGGTGTAAGCTCGACGCTCGCGACAAATCCGGAGATGAGGCGTAAGGGTGTCTTGTCCAGACGGATCTCCACTTCATACGTACCGCTACGGGAATCTACGGCTGAAGCAATCTCTACAACCTCACCGCTGAAAGTTTCTCCCGGATAAGGATCAAATGTAACGCTTGCTTTGTCACCCATTTTCAATGCAACAAGGTCGCGATCCGAAACTCCACAACGAACAATCCATGAATCGCTGGATGAGCTAAATGTAAAGATGGGAGTTCCGGGGCCAACAAGCTCATCTCGTTCGACAAAACGCTTGAGCATCTTTCCATTAGCCGGTGCGTAAATAGCTGCATGTCGCTGATTGAACTTTGTAATCTCCAGCTGAGACCCGGCAACAGCCAGAGCAGTCTTACTGTTCTGCAGCTGCTCCAGGGTTATAACACTATCTGAATACAAAGCCGTCACCCGTTTTAAATCACGCTCGGCCTTGTCATAGCCACTTTGAGCTGCAACAACCTGAGCGTTAATTTCTCGTCTATCCAAATGAGCCAGAAGCTGTCCCTTCTTTACTTCAGCACCTTCATCAACAGCCAGTCGCTGCAAAATGCCGCCTATTTTAAAAGAAAGCCGACTTTCAGCCTTAGTTGCCAAAACACCAGCCGTGCGAATAGCAGGGGAGAGGCTTACTTTTTGTACGGTAACAACACGCACCGGCGTAGCCTTCTCTGCAATTGACTCTACTGTTGAATCATCTGCGCCGCAGCCAGCTAAAAGCATAGCGACGATTGTCGCACATATCAGCAGAATGGAATTTCTTTTCATATTCATGATTCACCTTTATCATTGTTATTCTTTGTCGTTTTGTTTATTGATGGCTACAACGCGTTCGTATTCAGCGTAGCGAATTTGATAGTCGTAGCGCGCGAGTATATGTGAGATTTCAGACTGCGTCAGGCTATTTCGGACGTCCAGGTATTCGATTTGTGGAGCAATGCCGCTTGCGTATTTCTTTTCGATAATGCGAAAGCTTTTGCGATTACTTACAACGCGTTGTTGGGCTGCTTCTATAGCACTCTTGGCTACAAGCAGGTTTTGATGCGCATCTTCTACCTGAAGTTGAATCTGCAAATCGAGTTCTTTTTGAGACGCAATTATTCGTTTTTTCTCAAGTTGGGCCTGTTGGACCTTGGCCTTGTCTTGCCCACCGTTAAACAGATTCCAGCTCAGCACTACTGAACCCATCCAGTAATCATCTTTGGAGGTAAAATTATAGTCTTCGCCCTGGAAGCCATAGTCTGCAACCAGAGTAATTGCCGGCAAAAAACGACTTTTTGCTGCACCTACGCCATTGCCGGCCGCCCCAACCGCGTAACGAAGCTGATGTAACTCATCGCGCTGCTTCAAAGCAAGTGAGGTTGCATCCTCTGTGGTTAGTGGCGTGATAAATGCAAGCGCATCGTCATCCAACTCGCTAATTGCCGATTTTAATGGACGATTAAGCAGGAAGTTGAAATAGTTGGCCGCCAGCGTTCGATTTTTCCCAGCCTCTGCAATTTGTTGATTGAGATCCGCAAGCTCAGCTTCCGAGCGAAAAACAACTTCCTGCGTAACTTTATCGTTCTTAAAAAGACTATTACTGACACGCAGATTCTCCTGTAATACCTCAATTGTTGAATTCAGCAGATTTTCGACCTGCAAAGATTTTTGATAGTTGAAGTAGGCAGTCTTGATATCTACGGTTAATTGACGCTTGAAGGCATTGCGTTTGCTCGCTTGTGCTGCGGCAAGATTTTTCTTCGCGCGATAGTTGTGATAAATCTGAGGCTGAAATAAAGGCTGTATCAACTGGAGTTTGGTATCATGTTCCTTTTCACGAAGAAAAGGGATTGAGGTATTCTCCAGCTGGGGAAATTGTTGCGTGCCCGTTAGCTGATTCAGGGTTGAATACGCATCGTTTAGCAAGTCGCCGGTAGGGAACTCAATATTCCGGCCGCCTCCTGCTCGGGAATATCGAGCTTCGATGCCGATTGAAGGCAGGAAGAGCCCGCGGGCCTCATCAAGAGCGGCCATACTTTGCTGAAGAATAAAATTTTCCTTTTGTAGAGCAAGGTTGGCCTTAATGCCTTCACTTACATAATCCTCCAGAGATTGCGCAAAGCTCAGCGTGCTTAGTATCAGTGTGAATAAGATCACACCAGTTTTTTGTAACATCATCAATCTCCTTAACGATTGTTGAGTTTGTGACTATCAGTCATAATTTGGCACAAAAAAAACGAAACAACGTCGTTTCGCCTGTTATTTATTCTGTAATGCATGTGCAACAAAGTCAAATACCTCGGGAAGTAGCTCGTCCGGGTCAACGTTATGGTGAGACTTCATATGATTGCCTTTTTTCCCCATGGCAACCACCTGAATCACGCCGGTCATTTGTCCCCAAAGGAGATACGCCGTTTTCATAGGGTGCACATTGGGGCGTATGCTGGAATCATCGATACCTTCCTGCAGGGCAGAAGCAACGGTATCCATAACGTTCTCTGAACACGCGTGGCACTGAAACCCATATGATTGCTTATCATCCATATCGATTTTTGCATAATCGCTGGTCATCATTGCGTGAAAGTAGTTGGGATAGCTCTGAGCGTAATTGTAATAGGTTTCGCCGATCTTTCGCACTTTGCACATTCCATTGCCTCCAATGGTAAGCGCCTTTTGAAATTCTTCATGCAGAATTTTCATGCCGCGAAGCTGGATGGCATGCCAAAGATCATCCTTATTCTTAAAGTAGAGATAGAGCGTGCCTTTACTAAGCTCGGATGTTTCCGCGACGTCATCCATGGTTGCATGGTCAAAGCCCTTGCTAAAGAAGACTTTTTCTGCGGCATCCACGATCATATTTCTGCGATATTCTTTTTCGCGCTCTCTGCGCTCATTTATGCCCACATTTTTTCCTTTTTCGATACTACTGACTGCAAGTCATATAGTTGACGCCAATATATTGTTAAAGTTTAAAAGAAGTCAACATTTATTTTATACGGGGCAGAAGACTACAGAAAGAGCATGACTTGAAAGCTGGAAAACAAATATCATAATAGTGCAAAAGTTGTGCGGTTTTACGTGATTCGCCTGGCATTAAATGAATTGATTGAAAAAAAATGCAACCTTCAGTGCTAACAAATTGCAAACTCCAACTTGCGAGACACCCGCCATAATTCCCGTTATAAGTCGCATTCCGTTTGTACTCAAGCGTTTGCCAAGGGCCTGAGTGGTCCCATCAATTACCAACGGTAAATGCAGAAAAAGGAGAACTGAAAGTGGCAGGGTTAAAATATCGAAAATAAAAAATGGATAAGTCAAACAACCGACTAATAGCCCTGAGCAGCGTGCGCATAATGGTAGTTGCTTTCCTCGGAAGAAGAATGATCGTTCGGGTAATCGATGACAAGAGGTTAACATTAAACTCTTTCCAAATGATTTTATGTTCTTATTCATTACGCGATTTACCTAAAATCTTATAATTGAGACACATTTATTATAGACTATAGTAAAAAGACATCACAATATTGAATTATATTTAGACAAGACAATTAAGTATATGTCTTTACGTACTCATCGGAGCATTAGCAGCCGAATAAGAATATTTATTACGAACAACACGATATAAAATGTGCAAACCTGGCTTGCTTTTTTTGGATAACTTTTTTGCCAATCGAAATATTTATAAATACCATAAGGCACACAGAAAAAAGAACAGACCCACTCATCCGAGGTCATTCCTTCTTCAGCATTTACTTCCTCACTACCGTTTTCCGGGAGTGGTGTCTCAAAAGAATGACTTGATTCGGAACCAACTCCATTTATCCCGAGATCACCACCTTTGACACTCAAGTTGATTTGCTCAGAATCCCGGATAATCGTGAGGTTAATTTCAGCTCTGTCTTTGTTGTTTTCAAATAATGTCTTCAAGTATCCAACGTCGCCATTCAGGAAAAGCCCATCATAAGTTAAAATAATGTCGCCAATCTTTAAACCAACAGTTTCAGCCTCAGAATTTGAATCGATTTGTGTAACTACAACTCCATTCACATTATGTTCTGACATTTCACTGCTCTCCAGTCTTAAATTCTATGTATTTGATACTTAAACAGTTATTGGGTTCACAAAACACACAGTTGGATTGAACCATTCGACAAACTAATCTCCGGCTATATCCTAATATAATTAGAGCTAGAATCGGCGTTGAAAATGTATGTATAGGATATGGTGATTTTGCATTGACTCGACGTTCAGTCAACCAAAATCTACATCCAACAACGCCAGTTTCAAACGTGTCTAAATTATTTGAGGAATTTATACAACTATTTTTAGGAAATTGTTTTAATATATGAAATGTGTTTGACCAATGAAAGGATATGCTGTTTAATAAGAGTTGTAGCTTTTATTTTTACCGGGAAGAGGGGAGAGGCTTTACGGAATAGCCGGCTTTTTGCAGAAGTTTGATCACACCGGTTTTTCCCGGCAAATGCCCTGCACCAACGGCAATAAAGCTTGACTCTTCTGCAATAAAGTTTTCGATGAGCGGGATCCAATTGCGATTGCGCTTTACTAAAATGGCTTCATTGAATTCAGCCATATCTTCTTCTTCGATAGAGGCTTTTCGCAAGCCGTTTAGATCCCCAGCAAGATAGAGGCGCACTAAATTCGCGAATTGACGTCGTTGATCGTTCAGGTCCATCGCAAATTCGGTCATCAACTCGGCGTATTTTTCCTGCGTTAGCTCTTCCAGTGCAGCAAACTGCTGTGCAGCCGTCTCAAGCTCAAGAACATCAATGCCTCTCTTGTTGGCTCTTTCAAGAAAGACCATTTCATAACTCTTAACCGGTTCGCCAACGAGCTTGGGCAAAACAGACATCACAACAAAGAACGGCTTGATCCGATTCATCTGGTTCAGATCAATGCTAAAGCTATCAGAAAAAACCTTTGCAACGGAGCTAAAATCATCCCCGAGTAAAGATTGCAGCGTTTTATCGTCCGTAAGCAGCATGGAGGCCATCGCTGCCTGCTGCACAGCCGGGCTTTGAGGGTTCAGTTCAAGAACCAGCTGATCTGAAGCAGCAAGCGCTGCTTCAGCATTTTCTTTTAGAATAAACTTCGATTCACCAATCATGTGAACCGTGCCAAAGAGATAGGAAGGCTGTTCAAGCTTTTCATGGGATATTTCCCAGAGCAGTGACTTTGGAGCAGAGCAGCCGGCACCGAGCCCCAACAAAGCGGCAGAAAAGAGTAGAGATTTTAAGAAGCGCATAGAATGTCCCGATATTTAGAACACCACCAGATAAACCGCAATAAGCGTTAGAAGGACAGAGCCTGAAACCCCGCCGATCCAGATCGCCTTTTTCTGTGGCACCTCACCGGAAGCATTCTTTAAGCCAAGGAGCGAAACGCTGATTAAGCCAAAGGCACTTCCAATAAAGAAACCAAGAACAAGTGCTATAAGCAAAATCACAGACAGGATTTCCCAGAAGTATCCGGTATTGTGAATCGGCCTTGCCAACGCAATACCCGTAAAATCAATCACAAGAAGAATACAGAATAATCGTTGAAATTTCCTATTCATTTATTCAACAAAGGGAGTTTTTACGATTGTTGCCGGTGCTGTTCTGCCACGTGCTTCTATCTTAATGGCGGTGTCTTCAGCAGCCAACTCTTTGGGAACGTAAGCCAAGCCGATATTCTGCTCAAGAATTGGAGAAAAACAGCCGCTGGTTACCTGTCCAACCACCTCACCATTGTGAAGCACATTGTATCCTGTTCGTGGAATCATGCGACCATCAATAACAAAACCAGCCAGCTTGCGGGTAATACCCGCCTCTTTAACTGCCTGAAGCGCCTCACGGCCAATAAAATCGCCTTTTTTCAGCTTGGTGATCCAGCCAAGTCCGGCCTCATAGGTATTGGTTGTTTCATCAATGTCATTGCCATATAAGCAGTATTTTTTCTCGAGTCTTAATGAATCGCGTGCGCCCAAGCCGATCGGAGCAATATCAAACTCGGCTCCAGCCTCAAAGATCTTTTCCCAAACGGCTTCGGATTCCTCACGTGGAAAGTAGAGTTCAAATCCCGGCTCTCCGGTATAGCCGGTGCAGGAAATAATCATTTCAACACCTGCAAGCTTGCCTTCTACAAAGCGGTAGAACTTTATTTCAGATAAATCGATATCTGTCAACTTTTGAAGCGTTGCCGTTGCATCTTTACCCTGCACTGCCAGCTGACTGATGTCATCGCTAATATCGACAAACTCAACACCGTCTTTGGCGTGCTGTTTCATCCAGGCCACGTCTTTTTCGATATTCGAGGCATTAATTACCAGCAAAAGCTCGCCTTCCTTGCGGTTATAAACGATTAGATCATCTATGATGCCACCATTCTCAAGACACATTGCGTTATACTGTGCCTGCCCGATTACCGTTTTTGCCACGTTATTGGTGACAAGATTGTTTACAACATCTATAGCATTAGCACCTCTGGCCAACACTTCCCCCATATGCGAGACATCGAATACTCCAACGGTTGAGCGAACCCGTTTGTGTTCTTCAAGTATACTGGAATATTGAATGGGCATTTCGTATCCGGCGAAGGAAACCATTTTACCACCGTGCTTAACGTGTAAATCATAAAAGGCTGTGTGCTTAAGGGTCATAAGTGATGCTCCAGGATATTAAGATGTGTTGAACAGGACGTCTCAACTAACAATATTGAATAAAGATAATCTATAGTTTGCTGCAAACAAGGGGCTAAAAAAAATGACCCTTCAAACTCACCGCAAGTCTGAAGGGTCAATGTCATTGGAGGAGGCCTATGTGGGAGGAAACTTTCGTTTCCAATAGACTAACTACATCATCGCCGGGTATATAAAATACTTTAGGAAAAAAATGAATATTTTTAACTTTTTTTGTTAAACCGCGTATTTATGGGGTTTGTAATGGTATTTTGCCTGAGATTATAATTCCTATGCCAGTTGCAATTATAGTGACTTTTCCAGTATATTCCGACCGACCCTTAACACGGTAACATTGAATAGGAGAAATTTTCCATGAGTATATATGATTATGATGTAGTAATAGTTGGTGGCGGACCGGGCGGTGCAACAACTGCATTGTATGCCGAGCAAATGGGGCTAAAATGTCTTGTTGTAGACAAGAAGTCCTTCCCGAGAGACAAAATTTGTGGTGACGCGCTGTCTGGTAAGGCAGTAGTTTATTTGCGCGAGCTGGGCTTGATTGAAGAATTAGAGAAAAATGATCAGGTTCCGGTCCACGGCGTTATTTTCTCAGCTCCCAACCACAAAGCAATCGATATTCCATTCGACCCTAACAACAAGGCTAAAGCACCGGGCTATGTGTGTCGTCGTACTGTGTTTGATAATCTTCTATTTCAGGCCGCTAAAAAGAAAGTTGATACAATTGAGGACTTTACGGTAAAAGACCTCATAAAAAAGGGTGACCAGGTAATGGGGATCCGTGGAACCAGCAAAGATGGTAAAGAGCTTCAGTTTACCGCCAAGGTGGTAATCGGCGCTGATGGTTTTAGCTCGATGGTTGCCAGGAAAACCGGTCTGTACAAGCACGATCCCAGACATTTATTGGTCGCAACCCGCGCATACTATCGCAATGTGCATGAAATGAAAGACTCTATTGAGTTGCATTATGTCGAAGAAGTCATTCCCGGTTACTTCTGGATTTTCCCGCTCGAAAATGGCTATGTGAACGTGGGGATCGGCATGGTTCACAAATATTTGAAGCAGCGCAATGTAGATCTTCGCACTGCTCACGTTGCCGCGACTGAAAGTGATGCATTTAAGCATCGCTTTAAGGATGCCGAGCTGGTTGGCGATATTGTTGCCTGGAACCTGCCGGTAGGCAGCACACGTCGTAAGGCGTATGGAGATGGTTTCCTTCTAATCGGTGATGCCGCCGGTCTGATCGATCCGTTTACCGGTGAAGGTATCGGCAATGCCATGTGTTCTGGCAAGATTGCTGCAGAAGTTCTGACAGAAGTCTGCAAGGGTAGTGACTATACTGAAAAGACCCTGAGTGAATATCAGGATCGAATCTGGAAGAGACTTGGCGCCGAAATGACTCTGTCCTACAATTTGCAGCGAGTGGGCAAACACAAGTCGCTTGTTAATCTGGTAGTAGGTAAAGCAGCAAAGAGCCCTGATGTTTCACTTTGGATCTCCGATATGATGGCAGGACGACATACCAAAAAAGCTCTTCTGAATCCGGCAACCTATTTCAAGCTCTTGACGAATCGTAAAATCAACTCTGTCTCAAACAGTTAGTCTTGAGCAGCATAAAGAACTGTAGTGAAAATATGAAAATTGTTATATCCGGAGCCACGGGGATGTTGGGACGTCCGCTCTGTGCTGCTCTTCTGAAAGATGGCTATGAGATCGTCGCTCTTTCGCGCAGTGCATCAAGTGCTCAGCGGAAGCTGGGATCAGATGTAACCTGTCTTGAATGGGACGGAAAAAGAGTAGGGGAGTGGGCATCTGCAGTTGATGGCGCAACCGGCGTTATCAATCTTGCTGGAGAGAACATTGCAGGTGCGCGCTGGACGGAAAGCTACAAGAAACGTATTATTGACAGCAGGGTAAATGCCGGTAATGCAATAAGTGAAGCAATACTGATGGCTAAGGCTAAGCCGGATTTCTTAATTCAGGCTTCAGCCACGGGATATTATGGCCACCGCAATGACGAAGTTCTCGATGAGTCCTCTACACTGGGAGATACGTTTCTGGCTGAGGTTGTGGACAAGTGGGAAAAGTCTATCGCTGCGTTAGAAAATGAGCCCGTTCGCATTGTATTTCCACGCATTGGAGTGGTAGTAGGAAAAGAAGGCGGCATTGTTGAGAAAATGAAGCTGCCGTTTCAGCTATTTGTCGGTGGGCCTCCGGGGAGCGGTAAACAGTGGATTTCCTGGATTCACATCACAGATGTGGTAAACGCCATTCGCTTCCTGGCAAAAACATCCTCAACAGCGGGATACTATAATCTTACAGCTCCGAATCCGGTACGCATGAACGAATTTTGTAAAGCTTTTGGTGCAGCACTGGGGAGACCTTCATGGATGCCGGTTCCAGCTTTTGCGCTAAAGCTTGCCCTACAGCAAATGGCAGAAGAAACCGCGCTGATTAGTCAACGCATCCAACCAACCAGGCTTCTGACTGCCGGTTTCAACTTCAGCTTTCCGGATATAACCAAAGCTCTTAATGATCAACTATAACAATACGATAATATAATAAAAGAATTTTTTAAGGAGAGATCTGCAATGGCTTATGATGTTGTTTCAATTCCCGGTGATGGTATCGGACCGGAAGTTTCAAATGCTACTCGCCGGGTAGTCGATGCAACCGGAGTTAATATAAACTGGCATGAGTACCCTGCCGGCGCAGCCTGTATCGAGTCTCATGGCAAACCTTTGCCAGACGAAACGGTAGATGCCATTCGCAAATATAAAATCGGCCTTAAAGGTCCGGTGGCTACGCCGATCGGTACAGGCTTTCGTTCTGTGAACGTTGAACTGCGTAAGCAGCTTGATTTGTTCGCCAATTTTCGCCCGGCCCTATCCGTGAAAGGCATTAAGTGCCGCTATCAAAATGTGGATCTTATCGTGATTCGCGAAAACACAGAAGGTCTGTATAGCGGTCTGGAACACGAAGTTGTTCCCGGCGTTGTGGAAAGCCAGCGGATTATTACGCAGGTCAATTCCGAGCGCATTGTCGATGCAGCGTTTCGCGTTGCTACAAATCTGAATCGCAAGAAGGTAACTGCTGTTCATAAGGCGAATATTCTTAAACTTAGTGACGGTCTGTTTCTAAATGTAGCAAGAGAAGTAGCAAAGAAATACCCGGATATTGAATACGATGAAGCAATTGTTGATGCAACTGCTATGAAGTTGGTTCAGGATCCTTCACAATTCGACGTAATGGTTATGGAAAACCTGTTTGGTGACATTATCTCAGATCTTACCAGTGGTCTTATCGGTGGACTTGGTGTTGCGCCCAGTGCAAATATCGGAACCGATTATGCGGTATTTGAAGCTGTTCACGGTAGTGCACCGGATATCGCCGGTAAGGGAATTGCTAATCCTACCGCGCTTACGATCTCCGCTTCATTAATGCTGAAGCACCTCGGCGAAACAGATGCAGCGGACAGAGTACGCAATGCCGTTAATACGGTAATAGGCGAAGGAACATCTGTTACTCCTGATTTGGGTGGAACGGCCAATACAGATGAATATGTCGACGCACTCATCAAGGAGATTCAGTCTTAATTCTTAGTTGAGGCTTGAAAATAGCGACCCTTTCCATTATCTTACTTTGTGAATGGAAACACAAGGAGCCATTATGTTGTCCGTAACGGACTTTATTGATACATGCAGAGAAATTGGTTTAAACGTAACGTATCAGCGGATTTTGATCTACAAATCACTGATCAAAACGCGGAGCCATCCAACGGCAGAGGAAATCTATTCAGATGTAAAGCTCGAATATCCTTCAATTTCGCTTGCGACCGTTTATAAAACACTCGAGACGCTAGCTGAGAATAAGCTGATTGGCAAGGTAACACCGCTGCATGATTTAGCTCGTTACGACGGAGATACCGAGCCGCATCATCACCTTGTATGTCTTGAATGTCGTGGTGTTAGCGACATTCATGATCCGTCCTTAAATAAGATTCCACTGCCTGAGCAAGAGGGGTTTACAGCTCAAAGCTATCGGATTCAGTTTGAAGGGATTTGTCAGGACTGTCAGAATGCTATAGACGCAGAAAAAAAGCGCCTGGAAAGTGGAAATATGACCTTCTGTGGCAAGGCTAAGAACTAGAAACACATGATATATTAGATTTTATTTGAAAGCCGCCTGCTCGTCTTATCGGGTGGCGGCTTTTTGTATGCAAAAAATTCACTTGCATCAGCCATCATTCCTCCTTAACTACATCTCTTTCGGATCAGCAAAGGAACCACTATGAGAGCTATTTTAGTTAAAGAACCGGGCACAGCAGAAGAACTCGTTATGCGAGATTTTCCGACGCCAGAGCCCGGTAGCGACGAGCTGCTTGTTCGCGTAAAAGCAACCGCCTTGAACCGGGCAGATATTCTCCAACGTGAAGGACGCTACAGCCCACCGCAGGGCGCAAGCCCTATTCTAGGTCTCGAAATGGCTGGCATCGTCGAACAGGTTGGTCCCAAGTGCTCCGGTTGGCACAAAGGAGACCGCGTTTGCGCTCTACTGCCTGGAGGCGGTTATGCTCAATATGTTACTGTGCCGGCACGCATGGCCATCCCGGTTCCGGAGAACTTTAGTTTTGAAGATGCCGCAGCCATTCCCGAGGTGTTTTTAACTGCATATCAGGCATTATTCTGGTTGGGGAAACTGAAACGAGATGAGCACGTATTGATTCACGCCGGTGCAAGTGGTGTGGGAACGGCCGCAATTCAGCTGGTTCGCAACAGCGGGTCGATGGCAATTGTTACTGCCGGGTCAGATGAAAAATTGCAGTTTTGTCGTGACCTCGGTGCAAGCGTGGCCATTAACTATCGCAATGAAGAATTTCCGGAAAAGGTTCTCGATACCACAAACGGGCTGGGCGTTAATCTGATCTTGGACTGTGTTGGTGCATCTTACTGGGAAAAGAATATGGAGTCGATTGCCGTTGATGGTCGAGTTGTTCTAATTGCGACAATGGGGGGAGCCAAGATTGATGACTTTGATCTGCTCAATATTCTTCGGAAGAGAATCCATCTGCTCGGAACCACTTTACGTGCGCGTAGCCGTGAGTATAAGATAGACCTGACCTCTGCATTTGTGCGCAATATTCTACCGGGCTTTGCAGATGGCCTATATAAGCCGGTAGTGGACTCTGTTTATAACTGGACGGAAGTTCGCAACGCACATATTTACATGGAAGAGAACAAGAACAAAGGCAAAATTGTACTAACGGTGGACTAGAAATGGAAAGAACTGCAGACGAGTGGATCAATTTGTTGAGACTGTCTAAGCATCCTGAAGGTGGATATTTTAAGGAAGTCTATCGCTCTGATGGTGGCGTTGAGATGTCTGCATTACCGAAGCGCTATGGAATGCGAGGGCGTCGCTCATTCTGTACCTCGATTTATTACTTGCTAAAATCTGAAGAATTTTCGGCTCTCCATCGCTTGCGATCGGATGAGACCTGGCATTTCTACGCCGGGAGTCCATTAAAAATCAGTATTCTTTCGGCAGCCGGTGTACATAGTGAAGTGTTTTTAGGAAATGATCCGCTCAACAATCAGAACTTGCAGGCCGTCATTCCACATAATCATTGGTTTGGTGCAAAGGTTATACAAACCGGCGGCTTTACACTCGCCGGCTGTACTGTATCACCAGGATTTGACTTTAAAGATTTCGAAATGGGGGAGAGGGGTAAACTTTTAAAACGTTTCCCCGATCACGCGACACTTATTGAAGCACTGACTCACGAGCCCGAATAACCTTAAACGCCTGCTCAAGATCCTGAAGCAGATCATCCACATTTTCAATCCCTACCGACAATCGAATTAATCCATCGGCAAGACCAATGCGCTCACGTTCTTCAACAGGAACCGATGCATGTGTCATTAAAGCAGGTAATTCGATAAGAGACTCAACGCCACCCAGACTTTCAGCGAGAGCAAAATATTCCGTTGCCTCAGTGAAACGCTTGGCCCCATCAAGGTCTGCATCCAGTTCGAAGGAAACCATTCCACCAAAGCCATGCATTTGCTCTTTTGCCAACTTATGCTGAGGATGACTTTCCAGCCCCGGATAAATAACGCGATTTACCTGAGCATGATCTTCCAGATAGCGGGCAATTTGCATCGCGTTCGATTCGTGCTGCCTCATACGAACCGCAAGCGTTTTTGTACCACGTGAAAGCAAATAGCTGTCAAAAGGAGAAAGCATTGTTCCCGCAGCGTTCTGCGTAAACTTCAGCTTCTCATACAGATCTTCAGTGGAGGTCATGAGTGCACCACCAACGCTATCACTATGTCCGTTCATATATTTAGTCGTACTGTGCATAACAATGTCTGCACCCAGCTCAAGTGGACGCTGAAAATAGGCACTCATAAATGTATTGTCTACTGCGACCAGAACATCGCGCTTATGCGCAATCTCAGAGATAGCTGCAATATCACAAAGTTTTAGCAGGGGGTTGGTTGGTGTTTCCAGCCAGATAAGCTTGGTATTGTCTTGAATAGCCTCTTCAACGAGAAGAGGCTCGCGTGCATCGACAAAACTAAAGCTGACATCGAATCGCTCTTCAAAAACGCGTGAGAAAAGCCTTCGTGATCCACCATAGAGATCATCAAATGCAACCACATGATCCCCCGCTTTTAGCAGTGCCAAGATAACGGTCGTCTCAGAAGCGAGTCCACAGGCGAAAGCCAGGCCGTATTTTGCATTCTCCAATGCAGCAAGACGTTTCTCGACTGCGTCTCGGGTCGGATTGCCGGATCGAGAATATTCATAGCCTGCTGTCGGCACATCAATATCTTTTCGTGCAAAAGTCGAGGACAAATGAATTGGAACAGAGACATCGCCTGATCCGCCGTCTTTTAAGTTTGGCTTTTCACCAGCGTGAATTGCGCGAGTTTCAAATTTCATAGATTTCGACATAAAGTTCTCCAAGCGATCCAAATCGCCTTATTTTGTGATTTAGACTATTTTAATGGAAAATTATTTTCATCCATCCAGGCATTATTAAACACTTTGCTCAAATAGCGACCACCTGAATCGGGAAGAACAACAACAATGTTTTTATCTTTTGGTAAGTCTGCAGCAACCTGAATAGCCCCCCAGACAGCACTTCCGGAGGATCCTCCGGCAAACAGGCCTTCTTCATTGCATAAACGTCGCGCCATTGCAAAGGAAACTTCGTCGTTAACCTGTATAATATCGTCGATTACGTCAAAATCAACTGCCTTTACCAGATAATCTTCACCAATTCCCTCGACCTTATAAGTATGTGGTTCAGGTAGTTTTCCACTCTTGAAATAGTCATAAAAGACAGAACCAATGGGATCGATGGCAACAACCTTAATGTTGGGATTTTTCTCTTTCAGGAACCGCGCAACGCCGCTTAATGTGCCTCCAGTACCGATTCCGGCAACAAACATATCAATTTCTCCGTCCATTTGCTCCCAAATTTCAGGCGCAGTAGTGCGGTAATGTGCTTCTATGTTCATCGGGTTATTATACTGGTCGGGGTAGAAGGAGTCTGGCGTTTCGCCTGCAATACGCCTTGCGGTGCTGTAGTAACTCTCCGGGGATTCAGCCGGTACGTCCGTACGTGTTACAACAACCTTGGTACCAAATGCACGCATCAAATCCTGTTTTTCATCAGACATTTTATCCGGCATAGTAATAATGCAGTCATAGCCCTTAATAGCAGCAATCATAGACATTGCGGTGCCGGTATTTCCGGAAGAATTTTCAACGATTGTCCCGTCCGGCTTCAACAAGCCACGTTTTTCCGCATCTTCAATGATAAACTTGGCCATACGATCTTTTGTGCTGCCAGAAGGGTTTAAAAACTCGCACTTGGCGTAAATGTTGGGCTTTACATCAGCTGTAACGCTGTTTAAACGAACTAACGGAGTGTTGCCGATAGCATCAAGAATATTGTTGACTTTTTTCATGTATGTTCTCCAGGTTTGTTTCATATAGGAGTGTCCAATAGAATTATCGAACGGCGTAAAATAAAATGTTGTGGCGAAAAATAAAAACACATTAAAAGATTGTTAAGGCAACAATAAGAGGGGAGTGGTTGAAAAGTTTTGAATGGTAATCGGCCACTTTTTATTAACAACCAAACTGAGCCTTCAAATTTTCACACTAATCCCTCCTTCTGATAAAGGTATTTATTTACTTGAGAGCAACCCTCGCAGTACGTCGAAAACGATTGTAGCTAAGGACAAGGGAACTAACGAGAGCCAGAATGAGGGGATATACTCGGTGGCATGAAATTTGGGAATGCAGGCCTAATGAAGAAGGGGGAAGTAAATCAAATACGTAACTTTACATAATATATATTATATTAATAATTTAGTGGGCACGTTTTTAGGCGCTTTGCAGGCTTTTCTTCGTTTTTACCACTTCCGGCTCTTATTCTGACCATATATTGCTTATACAGTGACAATTGTGAACGACTTCATTACGCGATCGATTCTTTATAGCTCCACAAACTTTCGCGCCTTTATTTAAGCAATGTTGCAATGCCTTCTTACACATCAACAACTTATTTTGTCCACCAGGCTGCGTTAAAATTATTTTAGCATACATCTAAGTATGCCTAAATTTTATTACTCTCTCCTAACGCACAAATTTGTTTGCAAATTTCGCCGCTATAACTCCGATTGTCGACAACAGTCAAAGTTTAGCTAAATGTTCGATACTAGGTTTACAAGAGATTTATCCGCTTGCTCGTGGATGGTTTCTATCTCCAAACACAAGGGCGTAATATACAAAGGAATTACAGCAAAAATTCGCCCCAAAAAGCTTAGTAATGGTTTTGTTAAATGCGACCAATTAGGCAGTGCAAATTTTGCACTGCAATAATCTTTGATTTAATTCCCATTTAGCAATCAAACTCCTCACCATTTTTCCACATCTCAAGCACCCTTTGGATAAGCCGATCAATTTCCGTGTCGAACACCGAAAGAGTTTTCTTAAATCTAATACAAACCTTACCGGTATCGAGTCCCTCAGTCCAGCGCCCTTCAGGATCGATCTTACTTAGATCACCGACATACAGACTGACATAATCCTGCTGAGCATTCAGATGAAAGACAACACCTCGTTCATCTTTATAGCCCAACATCTTATGATTTATGATTTCGTCCAGATACGTACCATTAGATAAGATTATTCTTCTTAACTGCTCAATCTTCTCGCGTTTCCAATCTTCTTCAACCATGTTCATATATTCTTCGGGTGTTTTTGGATCATACTGCATATCAAAACTCCAGGTGATGGGTGAGTTCAGCGATGTCTAATAATTTTTACCTACATTTTTTTGGCGTATTTTAGACCTGATGCGACAACTTACACATAAAGCTCGGATCCAACGTGACCGTGACCATGTTCTGAGTGAGAAAATATAAGCGCTCCCCTACTCTTCATTATAGTCGTCATATTGCAACACATCCATAACCTGCTCCATAATGAGATATTTTTAACGTTATTCAAGTGTTTTTCAGCAATGTGTCTCTACAGTTAACTACTTTTGTCCATCGTGTAAATGCTAACGACTTCACGTGCCGTCAGAATATTCCATAGTATGCAATCTCTGACCACAATTATTATGTCGGCCCTTGCGAAAGCTTCCCTCATTGGTATATTTAAAGTTGAGCCTACAAGATGGACACTTTTCGCCAAAGCGTATTTAGTTTCTGATCAAACATTGCTTAGAGGATTCCTTCATTATGAACAGAGAAAAAGAAACAGCAATCAATAAAGCTGCACTGAATGATTTTGCGCTGATGCTGGCCGTCATCGATCGGCCGCCACTTGCCTATAATATTTTTGACAAGCGCACTTACAATTCAGCATTTCATTTTCTGCTCAGTGAGAGCATAACAGAACCTAGCCATGAAGCGATAGCTGACATGCTGCGCAGACATAGCTTCAATGAAGACTGGATACCGGGACTATTGCAACTTTTTGAGGAATACAAAGTTGGCGGCAACCTGTAGAGTATCTCCCCTGCCCTATTCTCACTTCGCGCCGAATGAAAATTTGTAGCCAACACCAAGACTGAAAAATGTTGCATTAAAGGCTGGCTCTAAATCAAAAAAACCTTCCCCAAATTCGAACCGCTCACTATTTGTAAGAATCAGATTCCATTGCAAGAACAATACAAGTGCAGCTGTTTTGGAAAGTTCAATATCCGTGCCAGCGGCGGCATTAAACCCAACAAGTGCTTTAGACGCTGTAATGTCCTCGTCTTGTTGGTCGCGGGTAATGCGAACAAAATTTGCACCCAACCCCGCAGAAATGAACGGCACTGCACGCGCCCCCGGTCGAATATAGTGCGTGTAGCTAAAACCCAATGGAATGAATGCGACTGAAAAATTACGATTTGAGATCATTTCCTTTTGAGAGAGTCTATAGTAGCCCAGCTTTACACCGAAACCGGATTCGGGAGTAAAGCGCCGAGCCAACTCAACCTGAACACTAAATCCTTTACCGGCATTGCCACCACCCTCGAATACATCCTCATCGGCAAATTGCCCAAACGGAAATTCACCTCCTGCTAAAACAGAAAAACTGTTTTGGGACTGCCCATACAGTCCACAAGTAATCAAGCAAATTAGTAAAACAAAGCGATAATACATCATCCTCCCCCGCTTTTAAATTCTTACTTTTAGGTCATTTTCGAACGCAACTCTTTGCGTATTACCAGCTTCAGTCCTGACCATGTTTCATCCACCGCACAAACTTTTATATCTACGAGCCCCATTGGCAAAGCGATCGCGCGAATGGTATCCTCATATATATCAGTTTGAACGTTCGATGCTTTCTTTGGCCAAGACAGCCAGATCATGGCATCCTGCTTAATTTTCTGCATATATATTGGTAGATTTTTCTCCATCTCGGATCGCTTTTTTGTAAAGAAGTGAATCATATCGAGCTCTCTTCCAACACGCTGTAGCTGCATAACGCCGTCTGGAATTGGTGAAATAAGCTCGGTATAATTGTCCGGTGCGTTCTTTACATATATCTTGAAGCCGGGCTTTATACCAAGTTTTTTATATAGCGGTGTTCCGGAGTATCCGGGCATTAGTCAATTCCTTTGTTGCATCAACGGATAAGCAACATTTTTCTGCTCTGATCAAAGTGATTTCCAATAATTAATCGATAGATATACACCCCACTCGGCATTAAAGCTCCTGCGTTGTTCTTGCTATCCCATTCTATTTCATAGCTTCCCGCACTTTGTATTTGATTCACCAAGTCTCGCACCGGCTTTCCAAGGACATCGTATATTGCAACGCGTATCAAGTTGTTTGTGTTCGTAAAAGAAACCTCCCAACGAATCGTTGTCGTCGGATTAAACGGGTTGGGATAATTCTGTTCAAGCAGTGCGCTAGCCGGAATTCGTTGCCTCTGCGGATCAATCGATACATCCATTGGGTGAAAGCGGTATAGCTTTCCAGCGTTAAGAACGTTTCCTACATGCTCCCGGTAAGCACTAATAATTATATCAAAGTCACCTGCATGTCCAGGATTCCAATCGCCGCTAAGACCAAAGCCAAACAGACCTTCGAACTGTGGATTTGGTGAGGCCAGAGAGTCCAGTATTGAACCGTCGGCTCCGTTTATCAGGAATGCCATACCAGCATTGACAGTTGCACCAACGTCATCGAACGGGGCCCCAATCAACAGGTCATTCTTATTATCTCCGGTAATATCTCCAACAGATGAAATTGAGCGGCTAAACCAGTCCACAAAATCGGGTGTTGGTGGGTTAATCTCATAGAGCAAATTGCCACTGACACCACTGAAGACATAAGCCCTGCCAGACTGTGCAACACCACCAGATGCTTCTTCACTGCCAACAGCGATGTCCGGTGTGCCATCATTGTCGATATCACCAGCATCAGTAACCGACCAGCCAAACTGTCCATTGACCGCCGGATTAGTGCTTTCCAATGCATAAATCAGCGTCCCGTTCAACCCGCTGTGAACATAGACTCGACCAGCACGAGAGAGCGTATCAGATGCCTCGTCGGCGCCTATAAGCAAATCACTAATACCATCTGAGTTCACATCACGGATTGATTCCATTGCGATGCTAAACAAGCCGTTTTCATTTGGGGTTGCTGAATTGATAGAATAGATAAATGCGCCATCGAAACCGCTAAACACATAGACGCGTCCGGATGCAGGCGCTCCCGCTGATTCACTACTACCAACGGCAAAATCATCATATCCGTCGTTGTTGATATCACTAAGACCGCTGAGCGTTCGGCTAAACCAAGCGAATTCCTCCGGAGCAGGGGATTCTATGTCATATAAGAAAGCACCATTCGTTCCGTTAAAAGCATAAACCCGACCGGCGCCAGAGAAGCCGTTCACATCCTCCTGGCTTCCTATGAGGAGATCGGCTACACCGTCATTAGTCAAATCTGCAGCCGCCAACGTAAAACCAAAGGTGCCGAAAAGCTGAGGGTTTGGTGTATCCAACGCATAAATTTCACTACCATCCTGCCCACTTATTATATAAACACGTCCAACGAAATTCGTTCCACCGACATTTTCCGAGGAAGCGCCAACCAGCAAATCTGCAGAGCCATCACCGTTTACGTCTCCAATGGCGGCAATTGAACGACCAAAACCGGCGGACTGCTGGGGATTTGTTGGAGGGAGCTCGGTAATTGTAAATTGCGCCAGAACTGGTAGCACAATGATACTGGTAAGAAACAAATAGGTCTGCACTGAACACCAAAATTGTCGTGAGCTTTTCATCGATTCTCCATCTTTTCCCGAAAACTTGTCGGGCAGGTTCTTATCACTCAATATTAGCGCTCAGTTTTTAGAGCTCATATCGAGTTCCTTTTTTGCCTCCGCTTCCAAAAAGCTAAAATCATTCCAATCCTTGATCCGACCACACAGCGAGCTGATTACCACCCGGCTCCACAAACTCAAAACGACGTCCGCCTGGAAAAGAGAAGGTCGGCTTGACGACCGTCCCGCCGGCATCTTCTACTTTTGCCAGTGTAGACTCGAGATCGGAGCTATAAAAAATAACCAGTGCACTCCCCAGCTCTGTCGAGGCTGCCTTATCAGACTTAAAAAAACCACCATCAAGACCGGCATCACTTCGGGCGAAAGCAGTGTAATCCGGCCCATAATCGGTAAATTTCCAATCGAAAGCCGTCGTAAAAAACGATTTCGATGCAGCAACATCTTTTGTAGCAAATTCTACATAGTCAAGATTTTCATGCTCAGGCATTATTAACTCTCCATTTTAAATTTTTCAGTAATTTCAACTATTCTCCACTTCGATAGATAAGCAAAACACCTCTGCTCACTGCAACAAATTCACTGCTATTAGTCGTTCGAATTGACAGTGTCAAATCGACCTCCCGCTGCGGCAATGATGATAGAATATTACCGCTCTGTACCCATTCACTGGTTCCGGCACTTGAGATCATATCTGATCCGGCAATTTTTAATGTATCGGTTGCATTATAGAGACTTGATATTGCCTGTACGGCCGGATTGTTGGAATCAAGAAGGGTAACAACGACAACAGAATCGACATCTACATAATTACGAATGTCAAAGTTAACAATATATCGGTTTGGCCCCAAAATTCGATCCGACGTGCTGTTTGTTGAACTCCCGCCAAAGAAATCAAACTCCAAGCGAATTTGTCGATCGCTACTGCCCGGATCCCCTTGAGGGCCCGGATCCCCCTGAGCTCCAACCTCGCCATTGGCACCATTTTCCCCCGCAGCGCCTTGTGGTCCTATCGGACCTTCACAAGCAGCAAATACAATTACTACCAAAAGCATAACAATATTAAAGTATTTCATTCTTCCTCCGTTACTCAACTCTCTATTTATTTTGAAAAGCTCAACGATTCTCCATAACCTTTATCAACCTCGCTGAACCCCGTCCTCTCGGTCAGGTTTCATTAAAACATTAAATGTTAAATAAACAATAAGTAGAAATGCAGTAAACAATATCGTAACACCAAAGGTCTTTGGATGCGCTCCGGGGTTTAACAAACGGTCTGCGATATCGAAGAATAAGCCCTCTGGCTGCGACAAAACGTCCCAGCTGTTCCAACGTAAATAGCGACCGAGATATATCCCAAAGCTACTCAGTCCCAAAGAACCTATGACGCAAATCCACCCTGTAATAACACCAATTCGCTTTTGCACAAATATTTGTATCTGCTTTAAAGAAAGAAATCCCAGGAACAGACCGTTCCAGGCAAAGGAGGTAATCAGAATAAGATCATACCATAACGGAATATTAACACGCTTACGCAAGTGAAACAAATCAGTCAGGATGTATGGTGCATTTGGGAAGAAAAGTAGCCATCCGACAAATAATCCACCTAGAATAATCCTGGAACGCGTCTTAGACTCCAGAGCAATAAGCATGCTGCTAAAAAGCAGTGGAATTGCTGCGAGAAAAAGGTTCCATACGAAAAACAGAAAGGTTCTGGTACCTGACAAATACACTCTAAAATAAAGTAGCGTAAAGCTCAGCAAAACAGAAAGACAAATTACTCCAATTAGTTCGGCATGCTTTTTCACCATGTATCTCCCCTACCCTGGCCATTAGTGAGAATAGTTCAAACAACAATTGCGTGAGTTTCATTAAATAACGACAAAACTTCCAGAGCATTGCAAGTACTTATTGTCCTCTTTCGAACAACTTCTGAATGAAATTGACAATTTTTATTGACATACCTTGAAGTTCTATGTATAATACCTAGAGAATCTATGCATCAAGACAGGAAAAACGAAAATGCCTTTTTCAAAAGACTTTATTGCTGCGTCATCGGTGCCCATCATCCTGTCTATTCTGGAGCATGGTGACAGCTATGGCTACGCGATTATTCAAAATGTAAGAGAGATATCCGGCGGTGAGCTGGAATGGTCTGATGGCATGCTTTATCCAGTATTGCATCGGTTAGAGAAAAAGGGCTTAATCAGCTCCTACTGGGGACAGTCTAACAGCGGGAGAAAAAGAAAGTATTACAAGCTTGAGCAAGCCGGAAGTACAGAATTAGGTGTTCAGCTCGCCAACTGGAAACGCCTGCACGAGATCTTACTAAATATGGAGAGCAAATAGACATGTTCCAACTAGACAAGGCAATAGACAACCTCACAAGTCAGATCGCCAGCTGTTCAGCCAATATGTCTGCAGATGAAATCAAGGATCATCTCTTAAGCACCGTTGAAGATCTTGTTGAACACGGGTCGACTGAAGAAGAAGCATACCAAACTGCAGTTGAAAGGATTGGAAATATAGCAGAGCTAAAAAACGAATTAAACAATATCCACAAAGAGAGAAGTTTTATGAACTATCGCAATCCAGCGTTTCAACAAATTATTACAGCACTATTTTTTGCCGGAGCAATGCTGGCAAGTGCATGGCTGGGCTTTTCTGATACCGTTACATACCTGCTCATTGCCATTTGGTTCATTCCTTTTCTGTTAATTAGCAAGCGATCCTCGACATCGGCAAAGGACGAGCTACACTGCCTTGCCAGGAAACTGCATCTCAAGTAACTTAGCTTCTCTGTCAATCAAACGGTATAAAGATAGACAGAGAGGTTTTCTAGCCCATGTAGTCCAGCATACTGCCAGATCCCCCTCATAAAGCTAGATTATTAAACACGCCCAACAAATTTTCCAAATCTTGAGGAGGATACGGATGATTCGTTCATTACTACTTTTTATATTTATTTTATCAGCGCCAGGGCTGGCTCAAACCGCAGAGATTAAGTGGTGGTTCGATCTTAACGATGCAGCCTATGGCAGTGCTGCATTGGATGATATTGACAATGATGGCAAACCGGAGATCGTTTTTAGCACTTATTTCAACGATGGAAAGGTTTATGCGCTCAATGCCGAAGATGGTTCTCTTCTTTGGGAGTACGTGATTGGTGGATGCAACGATGTTGCTCCACTTATTCATGATGTCAATGGCGATGGGTTCAAGGACGTTATTCTTCCCAGCTCATGTATTCTCAAAACGTTTTGCTTTGATGGTCGAAACGGCTCGGTGCTTTGGTCAACTGAAACAGCTGGTAGCGATTCTTCCCCGACAATCGCGGACATCGACCAGGATGGTGAAATGGAAATTTTGCATGGCACGTTTGATGGTTCCGTAATTTGTTTAGATGCAGCAACCGGAGACATTGAATGGGATTTGATTATCGATCCAAATGGAGTCGTGCAATCAGCACCGACTGTCCTTGATGCAGATATGGATGGACAGCTGGATTTTGTTGTAGCAAACTGGAGTTTCGGAAATTCCAACAAATATTTGTGTTATCGAGGCGTCGACCAGCAGCTGCTTTGGGAAAATAGCATTCCAACAGAAAACACGTATCACGGAGCCTCTGTTGCAGATTTAGACAAGGATGGCACGATGGAGTTGGCATTCGGCTGCTATGATGGATCACTCTATGTATTAGAAGCAGAAAGTGGAAATCTTCATTGGAGCTACAAATTACCAAATTCAGTCTACATCCCTGGCCCCACATCAATAGCGGACCTGGATAATGACGGCGAATATGAAATCACCTACATGGATTTCAACAATCTTGCTGTTGTAAGCCATACCGGCGTGCTACAGTGGTCATATTCATTACCGGAGATAGGACAGTCTTTCCGTGCATCCGCTATTAGCGATGTGAATAATGACGGTACGCTTGACCTTGTATTGGGTTCGGACAATGGTCGACTGTACGCCTTTAACGGCAGCAGTGCTACTGAGCTATGGAGTGTAAACCTACGCGAGCATTATGGTGCAAGTAATTTCATGCTCGACCACGGACCGGTTATTGCAGATTTTGACGGGGATGATATACTGGATGTTTTTATCGCTGGTGGTTATGGCGTAACACCTCCCACCACAGCAAACTATGGACGTGTTTATGCAATTTCCACTGGAAGTATAGGCGGACCCGAATGGCCGATGTTTCGCAAAGACAAGGTGCGCAGCGGACGTGTAGACATTGCTCCGCCAACCGGACTTGAGAGCCGTACGACAACAGCCTTGGCTCCACAGTCAATCAAAAGCTATCCTAACCCGGCAACCAGCATAATCACAATCGCTATAAAGAACCAGATCAACGAGAACTTCTCCTTAACCGTTTACGACATTCTTGGGCGAAGCGTAAGGTCATTCAGCGGGAGCCAGTTTCAGTCTGTAGATATCACAACTGACAATCTTGTAAGAGGTGTATACTTTTATAAGCTAATTGCAGGCAAGAACGTGGAGATTGCTAAAGGGAAGTTCCTTTTGGATTGAGCTAATCTTCGTATTTTGAAGGTGCAGCCAGAGTACTCTTTCCTGGCTGCATCGGATTAAACATTCTTCGCGGCATGCCGTCCTGCGTGTCTTCCCGAGAAGATACAACCGCCGAGGAATGTCCCTTCCAAAGCATTATATCCATGATACCCTCCGCCACCAAAGCCAGCGACCTCTCCGGCAGCATAAAGCCCTGCTATCGGATCTCCCTTGCTATCAAGCACTTGCGAGTTCAGATTGGTATGAAGACCACCCAGAGTTTTGCGAGTAAGCACATTCAGCTTTACAGCAATCAATGGCCCATTGGCCGGGTCCAGAATTTTGTGAAGCTTAGCGGTACGTATCAGCTTGTCTCCCCGGTAGTTTCGTGCATCTTTAATGGCGTGAATCTGCACATCCTTGCTAAATGGGTTATCCACTTCCCTATCTCGTGCCGCGATTTGATTGTGAATATGCTCAAAGTTTAGCAAGTCATCACTTACCAGTTTATTCATTTCCGCCACCAAATCCGGCAAATTATCGCGGACAATAAAGTCTTCACCATGCTGTTTGAAAGCCTCAACCGGCTTAGGTGCGCCCCCACCAATCCGGCTCTTAATCAATCCGGGAATACTTTTATCGGTAAAATCAGGATTCTGCTCAGAACCAGACAGAGCGAACTCTTTTTCGATAATCTTCTGCGTTAGAATGAACCAGGAATATTCATGTCCGGTAGAAAGAATACGCTTCAATGTCCCTAACGTATCGAATCCCGGAAGATACGGTGCAGACATGCGATTGCCTTCCGCATCCAACCAAATTGACGATGGCCCTGGCAGAATACGAATGCCATGTTTAGGCCATATGGAATTCCAGTTCCGTACGCCTTCACAGTAATGCCACATGCGGTCATTGTTGATAATTGCACCACCGGATTCTGCTGCTATCCCAAGCATGCGGCCATCCACATGGTGCGGCACACCTGAAATCATATTTACCGGCGCCGCGCCAAGGCGATCTACCGGCCAGTTTTTACGCACCAGATCGTGATTGCCACCTATCCCTCCCGCTGCAACGATGACTGCTGAAGCACTAAGCTCGAACTCTGCAGTTACTTTTCGATTGGATTTTTCTCCACGTTCTACCATAGACGGTTCAAGAATCTCTCCCGATATTCCCGTAACGGCACTTCCTGTCTTTATAATTGCGCTTACCTGATGACGGAACTTAAATTCGATACGTCCTTTTTTGACATGCTCGCGAACTCTGCGTTCGAAGGGCTCAACAACGCCCGGCCCGGTTCCCCATGTCAGATGAAATCGCGGCACTGAGTTACCGTGTTCATGAGCAAGACCACCGCCCCGCTCTGCCCATCCAACAATTGGTATCCAACGCATTCCCTGAGCATGCAGCCAAGGCCTCATCTCACCTGCAGCAAAGTCGATATAAGCTTCCGCACATTTACGAGGCCAATGATCTTCCGGACGATCGAATTGTGCTGAACCAAGCCAATCCTGTAGGGCCAACTCTTTACTGTCTTTAATTCCCATGCGTCGCTGCTCTGGGCTATCAACAAAGAACAAACCACCTAGTGACCAGAATGCCTGTCCGCCAATAGAGTTTTCACCCTCCTGTTCAACAATAATCACGTGTTTTCCAAGATCGCCCAACTCAGCAGCGGCAACAAGCCCGGCAAGACCAGCGCCTACAATTATCACATCAGCATCTATCGACATGGTTCCTCTTTTCAGAGTTCAGAGTTCTGTTAATAAAGAGTACAGCGAACAAGGCAACAAGGCAACAAATTTTCGCGTTGAAATAGTGAATCAGGTAATTTCTCACTGTCTCTGCCTGTTTCTCCCCGTTTCTCACTTTCTGTGCTCTGTCAAAAGATACGAAACTCATGTCTAAGCAAAAAGAGCCTCTAAAAAATTGAAATTGTAAAATAGAAGTTTGAAACGAACATCAATTTTGTATTCGCAGGAATTTCATTATATTTTGCCTCAAGTATTATTTGATCATTGGGAATTAAGAGGTCTTATGAAAAGCCTAACTTTGACACGCATCGTTGCTCTGCTGTTTTTTACATCGTTCTGTTTGGGACAAACCGGAACGCTACAGGGCACAGTTTCGGATTCCGGCACTACAAAGCCGTTAATTGGCGTTAATATATTCGTGCCGCAAGTAGCAGGATCAAGCAGCGGTATTGAAGGTGATTATACGCTCGAATTGCCAGCCGGAAGCCATACGGTTTACTATGATATGGTTGGCTATTTGCAGGTTGAGAAAACAATCTCAATAGCCGCAGGAGAAACGATTACACTGGACATGCTGCTTCAGGAATCAGCAATTCAGCTGGAAACCATGATTGTCTCCGCAAGTAAGTTCCTGCAAAAAGTTGAAGATGTAACCGTCTCTGTCGAGGTAGTAAAGCCTTACATCATCCAGGGTAAGCATGCGCAGTCTCTCAGTGAAGTAATAGAACAAACCCCCGGCGTCGCGATTGTCGACAATGAACCCCAAATACGCAGCGGCAGTGGATTCAGCTTCGGAGCCGGCAGTCGAGTTATGATTTTAATAGACGATATGCCTATTCTTTCGGGAGATGCCGGAAGACCTACCTGGGGCTTTATGCCCATCGAGAATGTCAATCAAATCGAGGTCATCAAAGGTGCAGCATCTGTGCTCTATGGTTCCTCAGCATTGAATGGCGTTATCAATCTCCGTACGGCCTTTCCAGATGTAAAGCCTACCACCAAGATTGCTTTTAACGGCGGTTTCTACAGTGACCCCAAGGATGCCGCCAACAAGTATTGGGACGGCACACCAACCTTTACCAACGTAAACTTCCTGCACTCGCGCATTATTGGCAGTGTGGATATGATTGTTGGCGGGAACTTCAACTCCGACGACGGCCATGTCGGTCCAATCGAAGATTCCTCCGATCGCGGAGAAGAAAGTCAGCGAACCCGCTTGAATACCAAGCTACGATATCGTCCGTCTGCTATTCCGGAAATGAATATTGGCGTGAACGCCAGCTATCAAAAAGGAGAAGGCTACAACAACTTTCTCTGGGCCGGTGTTGACTCTGGACTTTATCGACCACTGGCTGGTTCAAACACGCTTACGAAGCAGGAGATCTTCACTACCGATCTTTCTGTAAATCACCTTAGCAAACGCGGCACTCATCAAAACCTGCGGGGGCGTTTTTTCAAGTTAACCAACGACAATACGAACGATCAAAGCAACAGTTCAAATGTCTTTTACAGCGAATACCAGATCAGCCAACAATTTGAAAACATAACAGGCTTTGGCAATTTGGATATCGCGGCAGGTTTGGTTGGTCAGCGCAGCAGTGGCGATGCCGATCTTTTTGCAGCAAATGAGGACAGCAGTGGAAGCAATACTGCGACCAACCTTGCTGCATATATTCAGCTCAACAAATCATTGGCGAAGCGAGTGAAACTTTCGGGGGGCGTCCGCTTTGAAAATTACAAGATCAACCAAGAGTCGGAATCTCGCACAATTTTTCGCTCCGGCATGAATGTTCAACTTGCGAAAGAGACCTATGCACGAATGTCTTTTGGACAGGGATTTCGCATACCAACCATTTCAGAAAAATTTATCCGTACAATAGTTGGCGGTCTTCCAATTTATCCTAATCTGGACTTGCAGTCCGAGGAAAGCTGGAATTTCGAAGTTGGCCTGCGTCAGAACTTTCGTATCAGCAGGTTCGGCGGTACGCTTGATTTGGCCTATTTTCATCAGGAATACAAAAACTTCGTTGAGTTCACGTTCGGCACTTGGGGCACACCTGCAGATCCGCTGTTTGGATTGGGATTTCGATCATTGAATACCGGAGAAGCAAGAGTTAATGGAGTCGATCTTTCTCTATCGGGTGGTGGCCGCATAAATGATTTGGAGATTCGCATTCTATCTGGCTACACCTATACAAGACCCGTTTCGTTGACACCAGATTTTGAATACAGTAATGGCGTCACTTACCTGAGCACCAGCTCTGACACAACAGATAATATCCTCAAATACCGCATGCAGCATTTACTGAGAGCAGACATCGATCTTGAATACAATGGCTTATTATTCGGCACAAGTGCGCGTTTCAATAGTTTTATGAACAATATCGACCGGGTCTTTCTCGATCTTGATGATACCGGTCTACTACGAACCGGTCTAAACGACTGGCGTGCAGAGAACGATGGCGGCAACTGGGTAATTGACCAGCGCATTGGCTATAAAATTAGCCAGCGGCATCAGGTTTCGATTATCGCGAAGAACATATTTAACAAAGCATATGCAACACGCCCATTGAAGATTGAACCCAATCGCAAGATTTCCTTCCAATATGCCCTGACGTTATAATCTATTTGCGGAGGCATTGCCTCCCGCACGCGGGCAGTAACCGCCATTCATGGGCGATGCTGCCCACTCATCGATTCCTTTAAACAATTTGCCCCTGCCTCTGCGTATCTATAACATAACGCGGAGGAAATCCATGAAAAGCATTTGTATTGCGCTGCTGCTAATTAGTTTGACAATCAGCGCATCGGAGCAGACAGTTTTCGGCACGGTAAGTGATATTAAGGGTATTCCCCTACAGGGCGCGAACATTTATATCGATGGGACGCTGGACGGGGCGGTAAGTGATGCTAATGGTCGTTTTAGTTTTAAAACGACAGCAAAAGATTCTCAACTTTTGGTTTGCAGTTACTTAGGCTATGCGATAAGCAAAATAGCTCTTCACCTGCAAAGCAACTCTTCTACGCAACTGGCCGTTCAACTGATTTCGCAAGAGCTTCGTGGAGAGACGGTAACCGTTACCGCAAGCAACTTTAGCAGCGGCAGCGAAAAAGGAGTGACGCTTACTCCGCTTGAAGTTCTGACGATACCCGGGGCGGCAGCAGACATATTTAGAGCGATCCAGAGTTTTCCCGGTCTCCAACAAGTTGATGACGGTGCAGGGCTATTTGTTCGCGGAGGTGATGTTTCTGAGACAGCAATTATTATTGATGGGGCCTATCTAAAAAGGCCCTATCGCTATGAGTCCCCTACCGGCGGGTTCTTTGGCACGATCTCCCCGTTTCTTGTTAAGGGCACAAGCTTTTCAAGCGGCGGATTTGGTGCACAACACGGCAATGCACTGTCTGGTGTCTTAAGCATGCAGAGCAGAGATATTCCACTGCAGAGAAAAATAACAGTAGGCGCAGGACTCGCGGCTTTTTCTTTATTGGCAGAGCTACCAGTTTCCGAAGAGAAGTTTGGAGTTTCGCTTTCAGGAAATTTTTCCGACACAGAGGCACTCTTCAAATTAAATAACCATCAACGCAAAATCTCCAGTTATCCCAGGTCATACGATCTAAACGTCAATAGCGTTTACAAATACACTGCAACCGGCCAGGTAAAATTGTTTCTATTTCAGGAAGGAAACCGCACCGGAATAGAAATCCCTGAGCCCGGTCAAACAGCATTCTTTGAGGGGAATGGCACAACACAGCTGGGGAATATTCAGCTTAAACAGGCGCTTGGCACGTCGCTGGTTGTAAAAGTAAATATAGCACAGTCAAATTTTGTGCGGGAGCAAAATCTCCGATTCTTGGATCTGAATATTGAAGAGCAATTCGGGCAATTGAGCTCCAGCGCAGAATATCTGTTCGCGTCTGGTAATTCCTTGCTATCCGGAATTAGCTTCTTCAGAAATACGATCCGCTATGACGGCATAGTACCAATAGAAGATCCTTCGCCGGGTGCACCGACCAGTTACCGCATTTCGACAAACCACAGGAACAATCAGCCAACTGTTTTTCAGAAACTTAAGGCCTCAGCCGGCAAGTTGAATTACGCTATTGGTTGGAGAGCAGAGCATCATTCTATTGCGAACACCACGACTATTGACCCGCGGGCCTCCTTAAGCTATCGAATGTCCAAAGACTTCACGCTGGTATTTTCCGGCGGACAATATCACCAGCTTCCAGACCTCGATTACTTCGATGCAGAGATTGGCAGCGCAACTCTACAGCCACAGAAGGCCTGGCATTCGGTCGGCGGAGTTTCTTTCGAGAATGAGGCTTGGCATTTTCGTGCAGAAGCATATTACAAACGCTATCGACAATTGGTTCAAGAATCAGGAGCACAACTCACAAGTAACGGCAATGGCTATTCGCGTGGGGTCGATCTGTTTTTAAAACGGAATCATGCACGTTATAGCGGCTGGATCTCCTATAGCTATCTACAATCGCGTAGAGAATGGCTGGATGCACCGACACTCTCCCCTACCCGCTTCGACATTACCAATCAGCTGACAATTGTGGGCAAGGCTGCTCTTTCGTTACGCTGGAATGTAGCTTTTTCCTATCGCTTTGCAACCGGCAGGCCATTTACTTCTTCTGCAACAACATACCACGATAGCAGAGTAGCGGCCTATCACAAGGGCGACCTCTCTATAAACTATCTTCGCAGCTTTTTTCCGGGCAATCTTACCGTTTTTTATGCAGCGGTTGCCAATGTATTCAATCGCAACAACATCTTTGACTATTCCTATTCACCCGACTATTCACAGCGTGTGGCGGTCACTTCCACTATGAGGCGCAATGTTTATTTCGGGATGAGTTTTAGCTTATAACATAATTAGGAGTCATCATGAAGAAATTACTCACATTTATTCTTATATCAGCACTTTGTTTAACCGGGAGCGTAGCAGCAGACGAACCCCAAGTAGTTAAAACAGATTCGCTACTCATCGAGCTAAGGCAGAGCGCTATTGAAGCCATGGCTGAACGCAACGAGAAGGGCTTGTTAGAGACAAGAGCAAAGCTGGAACGTCTTGTGACAATGTCGGATCAGGCCTGGCTGATTCAACATTATATTGGCTGGATGGATTATAATCTGGTAATTATTCACTTTAGCAAGGGTGAAAAAGACAAGGCTGGCAAGGTTCTGGACCGGGCAATAAAGCAGCTCGATTTATCGAAGCAAGGGAACAACAAATTTGCTGAGACTCATGCTTTGCTCAGTGGTTGCTATGGCATGAAGATCGGCCTTGCACCAATTAAATCGATGTATTATGGACCAAAGTCGGGTTCAAGAATAAACGAGGCCAAAAAACTTGCGCCCAACAACCCGCGGGTTCATCTAATAGACGGGATTGGAAAGATGAACACACCCTCTCTGTTTGGCGGTGGCAACAAAGTTGCCCGAAAATCATTTCGTTTAGCGGACAGCCTGTTCTCAGTTTACGTCTCCCCGGCACCAACATATCCGAATTGGGGATCACTGGAACCAAAGATTTGGCTGGCGCAAATTGAGATGAAGGAGGAGAATCTCTCGGCAGCAAGAGGCCTGCTGGAAGAAGTCCTTAAAGCCGATCCGGAAAACTTATGGGTTAAGCGAGGCCTAATGCCGGAACTGGAAGAGCTGGAAACACTTGCAGCGGCAGAGGAATAACGGCCTGAATTCTTCGCTGGATCACGGGCACAACTTATATTATTATAAGGTATGAATAAAATGGTGTCATTTCGTCAGGTAGCAAAAATCAATGCGCTGTTTTGGAGCGGTTGGTTATTTCTATATGCAGCAATTGTGCAAATCCAGGTGCCACAAATAGCAAATTATGGCATTGCCATATTCAATTCCTTGACAAATGTGCTCCCTCTATTTTTGCTTAGCCTTTTGGTTTGGCCACTGTGTAAGTGGCTGGACTGGCGAAAGATGTCTCCCTGGTTTACCGGTCTGCTTCACTTTGTATTGGCGAATATCTATACCATTCTTTGGCAGGTCATCAACTTTGGTGGGCTTTATCTTGCTATGGGAGAGCGAATTCATACCACCATGGATGTGAAAGTTATTGCCGGATGGCAATACCCTCAGGGCTTACTGATCTACATGATGGTTGCCGGCATTTACTATACCCTGCTTTTTTATTATGAGGTGAAAGAGCGTGAGTTAAGAGAATCGAAGCTACTGCTATCCTTGCGTGAATCTGAATGGAAAGCCCTGAAGGCCCAAATCAACCCACACTTCCTCTTCAATGCGTTAAACTCTGTTAATGCATTGATTACAGGCGACCCACATAAAGCGCGAGAAATGCTGGTAAAGCTTTCGGGTTTATTACGCAAAGTTCTGACTGAAAACCCAACACACACAATTGCTCTGGAAAAAGAACTTGAATTTGTGCAGCACTACGTGCAATTAGAGAAAATACGTTTAGAGGAAAGACTGGATTTTCGCTTAATGGTTGCAGATGGATTAGCAGCGGAGCAAATTCCTGTAATGCTATTACAACCTCTCATCGAAAATGCTATAAAGCACGGAATTAGTCCGGTTAGTGGTGGTGGTTGGGTTGAGCTTTCTCTTAAAAGTCAGGCTGGTGGAATTTCCGGACAGGTACGAAATAGTATTGGGGAGCCTCGCTCACGCGCAACACGCGCAGACGGTACCTCAGCTACAGGTTTAAACAACCTCGCACAGCGACTCCAGCTACTCTATGGAGATCTTGCGAATCTGGATATTCGAGATGATGTGGCAGGCTCCATCTTCGAAGTCTCCTTTTTTGTTCCACCCCAACTATTTAAGCAGGGTGAAAACACATGACATATCGCTGCATGATAATTGATGATGAGCCTTTGGCTCGCCAACTCATTGCCGAGTTTCTCGAAGATGTAGACGATATTAAGATTATCGCTTCCCCCGGCAATCCAGATGAAGCTCTCGAGTTAATATTGCAGCATAAACCGGACGTGCTTTTTTTAGATATCCAAATGCCGGGCATGAATGGTTTCGATCTGCTTCGGCAATTGGAGTCACCGCCGGCAGTGGTTTTTTGCACCGCCTATGACGAGTATGCTATTGCCGCCTTTGAAGAGAATGCAATAGATTACCTGCTTAAACCCTTCGACAAAGCCCGTTTTAATAAAACGCTACAGCGCCTTCGTCAGCAGCTAACAGACGCAACAACAACACAGTGGCAGCACCTGATCGAAAAGTTGGATAAGAATCAGGGTGGTCCATTAGAACGATTGATTGTTCGCAAGGGAGATCACCTGAAGATGGTAAACACCGCAGAGATTCTTTGGGTTGAGGCAATGGAAGATTATGTGAAGCTACATACGCCAAAAGAGAAGCATTTGGTATTGCGGAGAATCGGTGACTTAGCAGATCGATTACCAGAACGCTTTTTAAGAGTTCATCGTTCCACTATCGTCAATCTAGACGCCGTCCAAGAGATTCACCCCTGGAGCAGCGGTCGTTTTTTACTAAAGCTAAAAGACGGAACAGAAGTAGAGACAAGCAAAGCAGGTGCTAAATCGATCCGAGAAATGATGGGCTAGCTTTATTTTAGCAACAGCATCTTTCGCATTTGCGACTGTCCGTTTGCCGTAACCCGATACAAGTACACACCGCTAGATAAATCACCACTCCCCCACTCTAACGTATGCTCGCCAATCGGTAACACAGACGTGCTTTTCTGATCGACCAGCTGACCGGCGGCATTAAAGACTTGCAGCTCAACGCTCGCCGTACGTTTTAAGACAAAAGGAATTGACGTCGTTGGATTAAACGGATTCGGATAGTTTTGCAGTAATGCAAATTCCTGTGGAACGGCATTGTCCAAGCCACCAATTCCAGTTGCAGAACTTGGCTTCATCATACGAACAACAGCATCTTGTTTGGTTAGCACATACATTTCCTGCTGATCATCAACGCCAAATCGCAGATCGGCTCGGGTATTGCCCACTAGCTGCAATAATGTCACTTCGTTACCATTCTGAAAAAGACGGAGCTCCTTGATATCTTCTGCCTGACGTCCCTGCACAAGACTGTCTACCTCAACGTAAAAGATTCGTCCTCTTACAATATCGCCGAAGACATACTTGCCAATTAAAGCAGGCACATTCGTGCCGCGATAGACGAAACCACCTACAATGCCAAATCCTTCATCATGATCGTATTGCGCAACCGGATAGGTATAGTTAAAGGTAGAGTCATTCGCCGGCAGCGGATAAACAAAATCCCTAGTTTGATACTCGAAAAGAAACGTACCCTCTCGCTTGTTCCAGCCATAGTTCAAGCCAGGCGCACCTAAATTAATTTCTTCCAGGTTTCTCTCGCCAATATCCCCGATCAGCATCTTATTATCGCCACCAGTGTCCCAACTGATTCTGTGCGGGTTGCGGAAGCCACGCGTCCAAATTTCTCGTATTGTGTCTCCTTGCGCTGTTGCGTAGGGGTTGTCAACAGGGATGCCATACTGGCCGTTTCCACTATTATTTCCAAGTGGATCAATTCGCACAATATTACCAAGAATGGAGTTGAACTTTTGAGTATTCCCCGGAGAGCCACCAAGTGTAACGCCGGCATCTCCAAGACATAGATAGAGCATACCATAATCAGATTCACCGGAAACAGCTGTTGGATTAAACGACATATCCTGCATTCCATGAATGGTTCCTGGAAAATCAACACGCATCATTTCACGACTGCTGCCACTAAACACGTTAGCTGTGGGATCAGTTGCCGTCCATTCGGTAAGCACCCACTGCAGGGAGATTGAAACCGTAATGGGAGGTGTAAAGTCAGGTGTTCCTGAGTTAGCCTGCTCAGCATGAGTTGTATAGAAAATGCCATTGTTTTGAAATTCAGGATGAAACTCAAACATACCGAAGCCGGTTCCAAGTCCGGGTGAGTCAACAAAGTCTGGACGTTGCGCATCGAGATCAAGATAGACAGAAGGTACGCCACCATTGATGACATAAAGCTTGCCACGCAAGTCATTCAAGAAGTGCCTATTGGAATTATCCTTCGATGTTTTTAAAATATTAATGCGGGCCAGCGGTCTACTCGTGCTACTAGAAGGAATTGTTGCCACATCTTCTAGTTCTACAGAGATTGTGCCAAATTCAATTGGCGCTGGTACGGGGTCATTCACCTGTGCAATTGCAACCTGTACACAAACAAACACAGTCGCTATCGAGAACACTATATATCTTAAAACGAGATTTTTCATTTTAGACCTCATCTTTATTTATACTTAAGTTTAGCGCTCCACTCGGCCGGAGCCGTCACCGGAGGCAACCTTGTCTACTTCCTCTACAGAGACCAAATTAAAGTCACCTGGAATGGTTTGCTTCAGACAAGAAGCAGCAACGGCAAATTCAAGCGCATCGGCAGTCGAAGATTTCATAAGTAATCCGTAGATGAGTCCACTGGCAAATGAATCTCCTCCGCCTACACGGTCTACCAATTGAATTTCATAGATCTTTGAGCGTCTTGCTTTACTGCACTCTTTTTCATCAAGCAGCATGGCGCTCCATCCGTTACGAGAAGCGGAGAAACTTTCGCGAAGTGTAATCGCAACCGTGTCAAAATCATACGTTGCTTTCAATCGCTTTGCCAGATCAAAATATCCGGACTCGTCAAGCTCTGCGGCCTCAACATTTGTTTCGCCAGCTTCCATTCCAAGACTCTTTTCAGCATCTTCTTCATTTGCAATACATACGTCGACGTATTTCATCAGTGGCTGCATCACATTTTGCGCCTCGGTAGTCGTCCATAACTTCTTGCGGAAATTCAAATCGCAACTAATGCGTACTCCGGCAGCTTTCGCGGCCTTACAAGCATTCTCGAGTGCCTCTTGAGCGGTATCGCCAAGTGCCGGGGTAATACCGGTCCAGTGGAACCAGGACGCACCAGCAAAAACCTCGCTCCAGTTTACTTCATTCGACGCCATTGCAGACACAGCAGAATTCGCCCGATCATAGACAACTTTAGATGCGCGCTGGCTGGCACCGGTTTCCAGAAAGTAAATCCCGACGCGGTCTCCTCCACGAACAATGTAGTCTGTTTGTACTCCATAGCGACGCAGGTGATTCACCGCAGATTGCCCAATTTCATGTTTTGGCAGTTTACAGACAAAGTAGCTATTTAGCCCATATCCTGCGAGCGCAGCGGCAACATTCGCTTCACCACCACCATAGGTTACATCAAATTGCTGGGCCTGCACAAAGCGAGTGAATCCCGGTGTGGATAAGCGCAGCATTATTTCTCCAAATGTAACAATTTTCACTTTACAACTCCTTTTTATACGTTCCATATTTAACGAGCGGTCTGAATACTTTTCACAATTCGCCGGGCATTATCTTTTAACTTCTCGTAATCACCACTATCAATCGCCTTCTTATCCATCAATGCACTTCCAACACCAACTGCACATGCACCGGCTTTCAACCAATCTCCCGCATTATCTAGAGTTACTCCTCCGGTTGGCATTAGCTTTAAATGTGGCATTGGGGCAAGCACCCCTTTAAAAAAGGCCATCCCAACAATATTCGCAGGGAAAACTTTTACCACATCAGCACCTTCTTCATGAGCGATTTGAATTTCTGTGGGCGTAAACGCACCCGGCATAACCGGCGTATTCATCCGATCACATATTCGAACGACTTCCGGTTTAAATATCGGACTAACCACAAACTGCGCACCAGCATCAATAGCCGCCTTGGCCGTATTTGGGTTCAAAACGGATCCTACTCCAACAATAAAATCGGAAGTTTTTCTCGTCGCCAATTGCTCAATTACCTGTAGGGCATTAGGCGTCGTCATAGTAATTTCCAAAACAGAAACTCCACCTTCACAAATTGCCTCTGCAACGGCCAGAAGCTGCGAACTGTCGTTCATGCGAACTACAGCCACAGCACCTCGCTGCTCGATGGATGCTACAATTTCTTGTCTATTCATACTTCCGTTCCCTGTGCAATCAATTTTTTAGTCGTTTATTAAGTTGATAGTTATAAAGCGAAGCTATGCTTAAACCTTGCTGATTCACCCCTTCGATATACGCGTCAGGTCCATAATCCAACTGCAATATCCTATTTGAATTAAACCCGATAAATCTTGCCTGCGGACCGTCGGAGATGCCACCAATCGCGAGCACATCGCTTGCAGAAGTTTCATCCGGAAGATCAATTTTAACATCAATATTCCAGAAGGTATTGTATGCGCCATGCGTGGGTTTCCAATAACCGGCGCCACCATGTTGAAAAAGGTCTGCCTTCTCACTCAAACCACGAAGCCGAATATTATCGAACAAATTCTGATGATTTATACCGCAGTGTTGATCGAGGGTTGGGCGCTTGGTTATTAACACATCCGAAAACACGCCTGCCTTGCATCCGGTATTGAAGCTGATAGAGTGCATTTGCTCAGCATCTACCCGTAGTCCTTTGACCAACATGTGGTTTGTTTTTCCCAGATGAACAGCATAATGTCCAAGTCGGCCATCTACAACAACATCCTCGATTGTTACAAATGCTGCATTATCACTAAGAATAGCATTATCAACATTTGTAAAGCTGACGTCCTTAATCCAAGAGTGCACAACATCGGTTAAATAGATGGCATTATATCCGGCTTCTAAATGATGTCCCATATAATCAGATTCCGGGAATTCGATAGAAAAGCCCTCAATACCAATTTCACTAAGCGGCTCGAACAACTCAACTTCAGCTGTCCAACCAGAACGTACATCGTGTAATAAAGGCTCCTTAACCAGAAGTTGACGTCCTTCAACTTCTTCAAGATTTACATACTGACTCAAAAGAGGTCGATGACTGTTCTTCCAGTGCCTCTCACCTATCTTGACATCAGACTGATAAATATGTTTTAGCAGATCACTGCCTTCGCCGTCTTTATTGAACCAGTTTATTTTGAGCGTCTTGCCAACAAAGTCAGTTAAAGGCTCGGTATTACTATCAGGAGTTAAGACCAGATGCTTTTTACCACGCTTTGCCGACGAGATTGACAACGTTGAAGCCGGAAGCGAGTTCATATCGTATCTATTCAGATAAGCCAGGCCACGACTGTCTTTATTGCGAATCCAAATATATCCGCCGGTCCACGAAAACGGTGAGAACAGCTTTTGCGATTTCTTAACACGCTTGTTATTACTGACAAGATACTCCTGTAGCTCCTGCATATGCTCGGGAAGAGGCAATTCTGAGAGTGGTTTTGTAAACTGCAAAACAGTTCCTTCAGAACCGCTTCCGCTACCACGCAAGACCAATTGCCCGCGTTGTAAATAGACATAGTCTGAAAGAAGGAGTTTGCCCGCTGGAAATTCGATCACAACATTGCCGGTCATATGCTCAGCTTTCGCCAGGGCCTCTTTCAGTGCCCGGGTATCATCTTTGGCATCATCCGGCACGGCACCAAAGTCGATCACCCGCAAAACATCACCCGTGATAGTCGGTTTTTTTTCACCACTGCGATAACCGGCATATGAAAAGTCTGGCAAATAAATTTCACCCGCCTCTGCCTTGGCTAACACTTCAGGCTGCCAGCTGTCGGACACAGCAGATTTTTCTGCACAGCCAAGGTAAAATAAGAGCAGGCAGACAATCGTCGATTGTAGTTGTCTCGGTTTTACTTGCAAAGCCAGTGTTTCCCTTCAGCAACGAGATTTATTTTACTTCAACAGGAGTATTTTCTGAGACCGCTCACCAAAAGCCGTTTGCAGGCGAACAATATAGACACCGGATGGTATATTGGCGGCGTTCCACGTTTGGCGATATTCTCCGGCAGCGTAGCGTTCTCTGGTCAACGTTTTGATCCGTCTTCCGTCTACATCAAAGATCTGTAGTACTACAAACGAGGCTCTATCTATTTTGAATCGCAAAGTCGTAGACGGATTGAAAGGATTAGGGTAATTTTGAAGCAGCTTAACACCAGTGGGCACAATAGAAGTCTCACCATTTGGAGAAATTCCGGTGATGAGATCGTTTGCAAATGGCCCGACATCAGCAGCTGTCAAGGGTTGCCGCAGCACCCGCTCAGTACTGAATTCATCTGCACCTATATCCATGGCCGCTCCGCGAAGCTGCCCGTCTATGTCATCAATCAGTGAATAAGAGATTACGGCTGCCGAATCTATTGCCGGACTTGTGGCGCTCAGTTTCCACATGTTATTAATGCGTTCGAGCAATGGATCGGCATACCGAATCTCAGAGTCACTCAGGCTTATTCCCGGCGTTGCATTCCCATCAGCGTGCATGAGGTTGCCCAGCCAGGCCATATTTGTTGGCTGTGTAAACAGCTTTACGAGCTCGTTCTGCTGTCCTACAACAAGATTGTTCCACACTTTAACGTCTCTTGGCGGCTTTGAGTAATTCCCATTATTAGTAAAGCCTATTTCAATATGATGCAAATTGTCGACTAAGGTATTGTGTGCAACGATCGCGCGATTTATACGAAAGTGCCGACTTAAACTACCGCCGCCATCATAATCTCCATTCGTGAGCGCAATTGGTGCATCCCAGGTATTACCGGTTAGACCCTCAAAATAATTATTGATTATGACATGGTCATCTCCGTAGACACGAATACCGCCTGTTCCGGCTTTGTTCTCGCCAAGGAAAAAGTTGCCATCGACAGTGGTGCGATTTCCATGCCGCAGTGACAGTGTCCCCTGACTTCTGCGAAACGTATTATAGCGAACCGTATCATCACTGGTTTTCACCGAGACAATTTCAGGATCACCATCACAGTCCTCAAAGAGATTGTATTCTACCACGGTGTAGCCGCTGGACATCGACAATTCGCTCCATCCTACACGAATCGCTTCTTTCTCATTCGTTGCACGTGGCCCGACATTGCGAAAATGGTTGCGATCAATTCGATCGTATTGCGAAGAAATATATGTCGGGTCTGGCGTGCCATCTACCGTGATGCAGTTTCCGGTTTCCAACTTATTCTCGAACAGGTTGTGGTCGATGCGATTGTGGTGGCTAAGTGCATTGGGGTCGTTCCAAATTCCTTGAATAATCACCCACTTCAATGAGCTTGTTTCCTGAAGCCTGAACGTGTTGCGGGTAATCCTAACGTTATTACAGGCCTGTAGCTTTACGACTGTCTGGTCGGTGCTTGTAAAAAGAAATCCTTCTAGAACAATCCATGCACATTGACGAAAATCAAAATATGATTCACCGGTAAGCTCGGCCATTCCAACATTTTGCGCGCGAATTACAATAGGCTCTTGCTCAGTTCCACTTGCATAGACGGTAATCGAACCCTCCGTATCGTATACACCATCAGCCACTTCAATACTATCACCTGGCTGAGCCGCAGCAACAGCATCTTCCAACTGTTCAACTGTGTTAACGACAATGGTAGATGCAGCAGCGAACTGAAATGCAAAGGAGATAATCGCAAAAGCATATATCAGATTTTTCAATAGAAATTGCATTGACTAGAATACCTTCCTTCGATTATTATTTCAATCCTATAGATGCGCCATCAGTGGCCTTGCCGATCAGACCGGATCCTTTTTCCAGGCGATAATCAAAAGCTTCAGGATTAACAAAATCGGGCTTAACGGAAAGCATGCCACCGGCGAGCACATTGTCATAGTAAGACTCAACCCGCCCGGATTTATATATGTTGCAATTTTTGACGCGCACCGTATTCCAGCGGCTTTCCTCAAACTTCACAGAACGACCACCGCGGCCGCTATTCAAAAAGATGCTGTTTTTAATTAACGCATTTTGAACACCGATAAGACGCAGCACCGAGCCTTGCTCCTTGTTGTTCACATTGTCGAACACGCAGTGGTCAACCGTCAAAAATGGTCCGAAGGTGCTTTCGTCATTCCCGCCGCGATATAAGTTTAGCGCCTCGCCCATAACATTTTGAAAGACATTATTAGTTAGGAAAACATATTCCGCGCTATACTTACCGCGGTCTTCTTTTTCCCACGACATACTCAAAGCCGTACCAGAGATCTTATTAAAAACGCAGTTGGTAAATGAAACCGTATCGCCGAAGGTGCTTTTAAAAGCTTTGAAGGCATTATGTCTGGATTCCTGAAAATCAAAAAAACGACAATTATCCACAAAAAGCGAATAGTGCTCAATCATTGGATCACGGCTGGTTCGAATCGCGCTTTCAGCAACCCCGCCACGTTCAGAATTACCATCGAATGCAACACCGCTTAGCTGAAGGCTACCACCATTCTCGATTGCAATAAAGGAGTACGGACGGCTTCGTCCAACATGTAGCAGCAAGGGACGTTTGTCCAGACCGCTTTTTGCGCGAATAGTTAATGGATGAACAATCGTCAGCGACTCGGTCAGTTCATACTCTTCGGCGCTCGTCAATTCAATAATATCTCCCGGCTCGGAATTCGAAACGGCTTCAATCAATGCGTTACCAGACCCGGCGGCAATCGTTTTTCCACTACCGAATGCGGCAGACTTGGCTTCCGGCTTATACCACTTAACACCGGTGTTTTCCGGTGTTGCGTAAGGCTTAAATTCAGAGGCATTATCCAGCTGCAGTGCCCCGGCCGTCGCTGTTGTGCGTGGCTTACCAGTAATATCGGTTTTAAGAAAATCAAAGTCCTGCATTCCAAATCCTGCAACAGATGCCGATGTAGGAACATACAGCCCGGAACCCGATTTTTTAAATGCCGGGTCAATTCCAATGAAACCACGGGAGCGAAACGGACCGGCCTTGGTATAAGCGACATTTGTTTTAAAGGTAATTCCTTTGATATCATCCAGAACGGTATAGATTTTACTGTTCCTCTCGTGTAGCATAATGTTATTAGCGATGAGAATGTTTTCCGGTACATCGGTGCGCTCAAAATCGCTCCCGACAGCAAGCTCAATATTATCGCAGTTGATAAAGGTGTTGTTCGAAATGACACAGTCTTTCGCCTTATGATAGCGATTAAGCAGTGAGTTCGGTACACCATTCATCACCGCTAATGCTGCGCGAAAACGACCACCTTTAAGCCCATATAAGTAGTTATTGAAAATTTTGTGACCGTTATTGATAACGCGAATCCCCCCCGTTTCCGGCTTGTCATTTCCGATGAAAAAGTTCTCGGATACGATATTGCGATCGCCATGGCGCATCACTAAACTACCTTCACACTCATAAAAAGTATTGCGGCGAACTATATTATCAGACGATTTAATGGAAGCGATCTCCGTCTCTCCATTGCAGCGATAAAAGTAGTTGTCTTCAATAATAGTATTGGAGGAGCTAAGAGAATATGTGGACACACCTACCCGCAGCGTTTCACCACCATTCGAACCTAGTCTAGGCCGATAACCGAAGAAGTTATGATCGATGCGGTGAAAGTTTTGCTGACTTCGCGGATCATTAAGCCTTACAACAAGTGCAACACCGCTGTTCTTTTTGTTTGCGAGGTAATTATGATCGAAACGATTATTTTTGCCATGCATATATACCCAGGAATCTTGCTTAAAGCGATCTTCCGGATTATAATTATCAATAACACAATTCGTAACCCGGCAATTATTGGCAAGTGTTTTTCTATCTTTGCGAAATTCAATAACGGCTCCACGTGGCGTATGTCCATCAATAAAGGCTAGTCCGCTCACAACCAGATGTTCACCGGCAAGACGCAATCTGGAGGCGCCGCTAAAGACAACTTTACCCGGCTCTTCAGCCATTAAGACGATTGGCTGATCTGCCGTGCCGGTTCCCTCAAATAATACATCGGCATCCATCCAGCTGCCATTTGCCAAAACAAGAGTATCGCCAGGTGCGGCGTTTGCGATTGCCGACTCAAGTGCAGAAACATTAGCTATTGTTCCTGATGTGCCACTTTCGGCACAGCCGAGAACCAGAAAAAACAGCAATGCTGAGCTTGCCAAATATGTCATTTTAGAAAAAAGTGAATCAGTTTTCAAAACTCCTCCTTAAAGACGACTGTTAGTTACAGCCACCAAAGTATTACCTGATGTTCAAACGTATTTTTTTTATCAATTTGTTATCGGTTTCAGTATTAAGTGGCAGAACTTCCCAGCTTCCTGATGCGATTTTCTTTAACTCAACGCTGGTTTTTGCAGGACTGTTCAACTCAAGAAAGCGTAAGTCTAAGTCTGTGCCATTGTGAAAGAAGACAGCATAAGGTTCATCGTCCTTGTAGCTTATAGCAACCATTTCAGCATCAGTTTCTATTTCACCGAGGGTAAAAGAGGGTTGTTTTTTAACATAAAGCGTGTGTCGATAGGCTCCGGCAAAGATAACCACTTGACGGTACGGCTTGCGCTCAAACAATCTTATATCCGGAACAATCGAATCTGTCGCAGCCTGGGGATAAACAACTGTCTGAAATCGATAGTCTTCAACTCCCGCTTTCTCGAACTGCATCGAATGCGTCCAGAAATTCTGTCGCTTCGTTAATTCCATATCAGAGGGATCGGCCTGTAAAATATGAAGTCGCTGGTTTTTAGTCGTTAACCAAGCTCGATTGTAAAGCTCGTCCAGTTGAAAATTGCCTTGCCAAATTTGCTGATATCGATGTGTTGCATCCGCTTGAAACTCGTCCAGGAAAAGCCAGCAAAAGGGTTTAAAAAATAGAATTTTTCGCTGGTACCGGACATTTAGCGAATCATAAGCATTGTGGCTACCGGCAAAGAAGTCGAAGTTCGATCCGCTTTGCCAATCGAGAACTTCAGGCTTCGGTAGCTTGTCCCAAATGCCAAAGCCAGTTCGCGCATGGTTACTAATCCAATTTCCGCCCTGCAGCACATCATCTACCAGAGCAATGCTTTTAACCAAAGAATTCTTCATCGTACGATACGATGGATCGTTGTAGCGAACTGCATAACTTGGCAGGATTTCCTCACCAAACGAAAAGCCGGTAACGCCAAGGATACCGCCATGCGTATGATCGGGCTTATACTTTGCCAATCCGGCGTCAATCAGCATATAGAGATCACCTTTATCGCGTCCGCTCCTCATCACGTAGTATGCTGAAGAATCGAGTGCCGATGAGCTCGTGGGAGGCTTCGCTACTTTTTGATTTGCATAGTCCGCGATAACCGCTTCGTCAAAATACCAGGCATATTCAGCTGGCAGCTCCGGTTCACTAAAAAAACGATATTCTGAGCTCTTGAACACCACCGCGCCAAGGCTAATAAACTGCTGCACACCTTTATCGGTAAGTTCTGCACCGTCTTGCCCACTATTCCGAGGCTTCAGTTTTTGCAAGCCATTCAGTACAGACGCAGGTGCTTGAGCATCCTGCATTACCGGGAGCTTAAAGTCTGGCCGGGCCAGTGCAACAATCGCATCGAACATGCTGCGGAATCGCTGCACAAATAGGTCGGGAAGCTTTATGCCGTTCACCTTGGAAATCTGATAAATTCGAAAATAGTTCAAAATGTCCAGCTTGAAATAATGCGATGCGCGCTCGAATTGAAAACCATCCGGTTTTATTTCAGTGGATATGTGCTCCATGATAACGCGCAATGCTTCCTTATTCCAATAGCGCATGACCGGCAACTCAGGATACATTGTGGACATTTCATAAAGCCCGGCTAAACCGTGTAGCTGGTGGTTTCCCCAATGAAACTTAATACAGTCATCAATTAGACGTGCTCCGTGCATGAGAAAAACGCGCAGCATATAGACACGCTTGTTCTTGATCTCTTTGCTGTTATGCATCAGTAGCTGATCGGCAAACAGCCAGTTGCGCAAGCGATGGCCTGCATAAAAGCGTTCAAATACGCTATTTCGACCGCGCTCTGTCTTCCCCGCCTGGTAATCCTGGACAAAATCTTTCATTTGCCCCTGCAAAACATCAAGATAGACATCGTCTTTTTTTAGAAAATAGCTCAATGCAAAATCGGTCGCTCTGGCCTGACGAGCCAGATAGCGAACGGTGTTCGGCGTATGGGGGCGCCCCTGCAAATCTTTCCCGGGCTGAAGCCAATCCACATCTTTACCGTACGTAGCAACAAACTCATCCGCCCGCGCGAGAATAGCCCTTGTCTCATCCGGATAAGCATTCTTAAACGCCTTTGCCCTCTTGCGAATGTCTCTGGAGGCGAAAAAATAGTTCGGACGGGATTCAGCAAGCAAATAGGCATTTAAAGCCTTTAGCGCCGCGGTGGTGTCGCGTTTGGCCAGAACAGCTTTAACCTGCTGCATTGCATCTTCAGAAAAATCAAAGAGTGAAAAAAGCTCGCTGTCGGTAACCAAACGATCTCTGGGCACCGTGTCTGTCTTCGAGCGCTCCTGTGCACTTGCCGTACAGATTAGGCAAATAGAGCAAATCAGAACTGAGATAAATCTTAATGTGCGCATTGAACCCGGTCTTTTAAACTGGAGGTGAATTATATATAGAGATGTCATTTTATCAGAAGGGCTTTTCGCGTTGCTGTCCGAATACCATCAACCCAAAGACTGTAAAAATATATTCCTGAAGGTAGCTGATCTGCCTGCCAGAGAAAATTGTGTTGCCCGGCAGCAAGCTTTTTTGACTGTGTTTTCAGAACAACCTGTCCACGATTATTAACAATCTTTAGAAAGGCAATCGCAGACTTCTGAATTGAGAATCGAAACGTTGTTGTCGGGTTAAAGGGGTTAGGGAAATTCTGCTGAAGTTCGAAGAATTCAGGAACATTTCCGTTTACGACAGACGGTTCAGAAAGGCCGACTAGTATGCCGCGATCTTCCAGCTGAGCCAGAAAAAGTGAGCGCGGGTTTAATCCCTCAGTATTACTTCCTTCTATATATCCGGCTGGGACGTCAAACGAACACGGTGGACGATCTCCGGTTATGGTTCCAAAACAACCAATAGCGTAATTTTGCGAAGTCGGCGGCTGCTGAACATGTATTTCACCATTATTTACATCGCAAGCCCACGCTACTGAATGCGCAGCAGACCAGCCATGACTTGTTCCAAAATAACCGCGGTTGTAAAGACCAATCAACCGTGGGTTTACACCAGAACGCGGACCATCGAGCTCTTTATGATTATCATAAAGCAATCCCTGGCTCCAGCGGCGGTGCCCCTCACTTCCGGCATAAGACCCCGATGCAGTGCAGTCCAGGAAGACAATTCCTGAAGTATAGCTGGTACCGTTGGACATATAGCTATGCCGTCCATTCGTGGCGTGACATTGCTTAAAGAGGATTTGCTGAGAAGCCGTATACGCGTTGAAGTTATAGCGCTTACCGCCTTCAATAATTGAGGCCGGATCCAGTGCCTGACACTTTTCAATAGTTATACGCGAGGCAGTGTTAGTATAGATGCCGGACAACCCGAAGTGCAGCACCGTGCAGTTACGCACCCAGGCATCCTCCACTTGTATTAAGTAAATTCCATTCCAGGCGTGGTTTTCGTCCGTTCCGCTTGCGGCATCGATATCAATTCGCAGATTTTCAATACCAATATTTTTCCGAAGACTAAAGCTCCTCTCTATATAGACATACGCTTGGGAAAGACTGCGAATCAAATTAGCAAAAAGCGGAGCATCAATCGTAATCTGGTTGCCATTGACCTCTTTGATATAGCGATTATAAACAATCGGCTGACTATCCGGTTGCCACGGAATATCGCTCCCGGTAGCGCCCGGTTCATCAGAAAAGGTTCCGCCGGAATCGATAGCAGCAAGCCAAGCTGGCGTGCAAGGATGGGTAATAATAATATTGTCACCAACGCTATACGGAGACGCATCGCTGACTTCAAACTGCGTATCTCCCAGCATAACCGAGTCAGTCACAATGCTACGCTGACTACCACTCAGAGAATCGCCCCAGCTGTTTGCAACGCCTCCACCGGCTATGAGCACATCACGCTGGGCAGGCGAATTGCCGGTTGCATTAACAACGGTATTGGTCACAGGATCTTCACCGTCTCCTTCGCCCCGCAGCACCACGCCAGACACATTCAGGCGAATGATGCCACTTACTTCATACTCTCCGGCCGTTAGCAACACCGCTCCACGAAACCCACTGCTATCCAGCGGGACAGAGTTCATTGCAATAATTGCGTTTTGAATATGTTGTGTGTTGTCTCCAGCGATCGGAGAAATAGTCATGACCACCGGAACATCAGGAATTGGCTCATTGCTATTTCGGTAGCCTGCATAGCTGAAGTCCGGAATGCGATTGCCGGTAGCATCTTTTGCATACTGCAACTTGCCCTGGGCATCATAGAATACCAGTTGAGACTGCCAGGGAGTCTGAGCGAATATGCAGACGTTCAAAACGACAAGGAGAAAGATCAATCGTGCGAGCGCAACATTCATCATCTAAAAAACACCTTATTTTATCGTGCCATCCAGCCGCCATCGACGGTTAGAATATGACCGTTCACATAGTCAGAGGCAGCGGAAGCCAAAAAGACGACAGCGCCCTGCATATCGGTTGCTTCTCCCCAACGTGCACTGGGGATCCGTGAAAGAATAGCTGCGTTGCGTTCAGCGTTTTCGCGTAGCGCGCGTGTATTCTCCGTAACCATATAGCCTGGAGCAATAGCATTCACGCATACTCCATGCTGTGCCCATTCATTGGCAAGTGCCTTGGTCAATTGAGCCACTGCTCCCTTACTCGCCGCATAAGATGGCACGGTAATGCCTCCGGAAAAGCTTAAGAGCGAAGCAATATTGATTATTTTTCCGTTGCCACATGAAACCATATCCCTTGCAACTGCTTGGCTTAACAGAAAGACGCTCTTCGAATTCAGATTCATCACGTCATCCCAGTCCTGCTCCGAGAATTCAGTTGCAGGGCTTCGACGAATAGTTCCGGCATTGTTTACGAGAATGTCTATTTTGCCGAATGCCTGCTTTGCTTCCTGCACTACGGTTGCGATAAAATCCGAGCTCGTCAGATCACCAGTCACACATAGTGCCTTTCGACCAGCGTCACGCACCTGCTTAGCAACGGTATCTCGCTCACGATGATCTACCAGCACAATATCTGCGCCGGCATTGGCGAGGCCTAGCGTCATACCAGCACCTAAGCCGGTACTTGCACCGGTAACAACAGCAACTTTTCCCGATAGGTCGAACAGTGAGCCCAAAATAAAACCCCATTTCTATTTCAATAACATCATTTTTCTTGTCAGGCTGCGTCCGCCGACTGTCAACGTATAAAAATATACACCGGATGCGTGGTCGCTTGACTGCCACTTCACAGAGTGAGAGCCAGACTCCATTGTCTGCTGAACCAGCGTTTCAACATGCTTGCCGTTTATGTTGTAGATTGTCAGAGCTACAGTCGATCGTTCAGACAAGGAGAACATAATGGTGGTAGTTGGGTTAAAAGGATTAGGATAGTTTTGTGAAAGCGAGAAACCATCTGGTAGCGCGGTAGTTTGCTCAACAGGATCGATTCCAACCAAATTTCCTACCCAACGTTGATCACCCAACGGAAGGCCATCATCACCAAGTCCATTAACCGGGGAGCCTGCTGCAAGCGTAAAATCTCCACCTAGTCGGTTGAGATAAAGTGGATCGAGACTAACCATACCGGCTCCGAGATTACCGCTTCTGGAAAGTGATACTGGTCCAACATTAAGTGTATCACTGTAAGAAAGCACTGTTCCGAAGCCTGCCATAATAATTGACTCCGTATTATCAGGACTATTTGTAAACAGGCTGTTTTTTACGATTGCCAGGTCACACTCGCGCAGGTAGAGAATTCGGGATGCATCATCGCCACAGGCATCAAATGTTGCATGATCGATTAAAATCTTGGGTCCGTCGGTAAATGGTGCAGCATCTCCTGCATAAACATAGATAGCTTCTTTGTTTGTATTCCAGAACGTGCAGTTCACGACCTCAAGTATTTCAACATTATATTCGCCGCTATCATCGGCCTCATCCTTCGCCCGAATTCCTTCTTTGCCGCTATTTTCAAAAAGACAATTTGTAAACACTAGTGAGTCGGCAAAAGTACCGGCATACGCACGAAAGAAATTCCCGTCCGAGCCGGAGACTACATCATGGAAATAACAGTCATTCGCCCGGAGAATATATGGCGTTGTGAAAGGATTGTCGTCTGTGCGGATCAAGTATTTGGCATTGGTAGCCGTTCCTGCCATACCATCCAATTCAATGCCATCCAGATATAGTCTTCCGCCGTTTTGAATTTCGATCAGGACCCGCGTGGTCGTTGCCGCATCAATATTACGTAGGATGGGGCGCTGATTAGGATTGGCAGCTTTAATTCTTATTGTCTGAGTAATAAAAATGGTCTGGTCAAACTCAAAAACACCGGGCATCAGTTCAAATTCATCAAACGGACCAGCTGTAGCAATAGAGTCAATGAGCGTATTCAATCCGGGGGGAACTTGTACAACATTGCGCTCAACAGGATACCAGGCTGGACCAACGTCGGCGGCCGTTAAAGGTCTATTAGTAATTGGCAAAGTCGAGGCTTCATCTGCTCCAATGTCTTTATTGGCATCACGCATTTGACCATCAACGTCAGCTGTAACCATTGGATAACTTCCAACCGCGGCATCAATCGCCGGGCTGTTGGATGCAGGGCGAAACAGACTGTCAATACCGAGTACAACCAGGGGATCGATCTCGGTAATTCCAGATTCGGATGGAATACCAAGTGGCGAGCCAAACATAATATTGCCTTCATAGAGGGTATTTTGCGGTGTATCGTTGTAGACAATCAAATTTCCTTGATTACTGTAGACCAAATTATTTGCTACGATACAATCAAGCGGAGGAAGCGACAGTTCGCCGTCTGCGCCTGATCCGAATTCTATTGGTCTGACACAATCAACAAAGGTATTAAACGACACTTCTGCGTTAATTACCTGAAAATAGCGATTTAGCGGAGAGTTCGGTACACCATTGGTAATCGAAAGGGCAGAACGAAATCCGGTTCCGTTCAGGCCCTCGAAATAGTTATTACGTACAATATGGTCGCGATCAATAATGCGTACTCCGCTTGAGCCGGACACCCCATTTCCAAGGAAAAAATTGCCCTCGATTACATTGCGTTTACCGTGGCGAAGTGTCAATTGCCCATTACATTCTTCGAAGGTGTTGTTACGATAAACATTCTCGTTCGATTTACTGGAAATAATTTCAATCTCACCATCGCATTTATAGAAATAGTTATTTTCCACAATTACTTTGGCATTCGTTCCAGACTCGCTGCTGGTACCAATTCGAATGGTTTCCCAGCCATTATCCGGGCCTGTGGGACGATTACCGAAATAATTGTTATCTATACGATGATTTGTTTCGACGCCATCGAGCCATGCAACAACCGTGACACCGGAGTGATTTTGATTCGTAAAATAGCAATGATCCACGCGATTGTTTCGTCCGTAAAGAGACACCCAGAAGTATCGCGTATTGATATTGGGAGGATTGTAGCTATCGATAACGGTATTGGTTAAGCGAGAGTTATTCGCATTACCATTGCCACTGCGAAAACGCACAATATGGTCGCCGCTTAAGCTGCCGCCAAGGAATAACAATCCATCTACAACCAACCAATCTCCACCAATACTCAATCGCGAAGTCCCGTCGAGGATTACCAGTCCCGGAGTTTCAGCACGTATTAAAATAGGGTTGCCCGAAGCACCATCAGCACGCAAATCGATATTTGCATTCGTCCACCGACCATTTGTCATGGTAAGCGTATCGCCCGGTTGTGCCGAAGCCATTGCAGTATTAATTTCTGCAACCGAAGAAACGAAGAACTCGGTTGCTTCTGCTACTGGTGAGGTTAAAAGAAAGGCACTACAAAGGAGCAAGCTTTTTAAAGCCATTATTGAGCGGGTCATGCTTATCCTTAGTTTATAAATTACAAATTTTTGTAGGTTAAAACACCCAGGCGACCATGCGGGATCGCCCGGGCAAACAAGGAGCAGATTACCCTGCTCTGGAAGTTACTTCAGCAACATCATCTGACGCACCTGGACATTACCACCGTGCTGTAAACGGTAGAAATATACGCCGGAAGCCTGATTTAGTGCATCCCAAGTGAGTGAATACTCACCGGCAGGACGAACTTCATCAACCAGTGTTGCAACAACCTGACCAAGCAGGTTATATACTTCAAGAGTCACCTTACCACGAGACTGCAGAGAGTACTGAATAGTTGTGACCGGGTTAAACGGATTCGGGAAATTCTGAGCCAGCTCAAAAGACTGCGGCAGAGCAGAGATTCGTGTATCATCCACAATTCCGGTAGTAATCATACCAAAGTGACGATCACCAATCAAACCACCCTTACTTGAGATGGTGTTAAGTGCAGCATTTTGCGGCTGAAAGTTACCATTCGGTGCATCAACATACTGAGCATCAAAGTTTCTCATGGTGCCTTCTCTGATAATACCAAGATCAGAAGATCCGGACCACTGACCACCTTCATTAATCCAGGGCTCGCCAATTGTGACAGTATCACCATTTGCCTTAATACCAGCAATATTGAAAGTGTCAATATGAGATACTACAGAGCCGAAGCGCTCTATAGAGATCAATGAGTTCGTTCCAGAGAAAACGTCATTACCCAGCTGAGCATCAGAAATGATAAGATCGCGAATCTGAGTATACTGGAAATCACGCTCCCAGATAACGCGGGATGCACAATTGTAGAATGTAGACTGTTCGATCAAAGTAGGGGCATCAGCAGTCAGTGAGTCGCCATCGCTCTCAATTTTAATCGCACTTCCCTTAATATTATCAAATGTACAGTCACGAACGATCATAGCACCATAAGCACCATTGCGCGGGTGAACCGGATCTTTGTGAGCATTAATAGAACGAATTCCTTCGTCACCAGTGTTGCGGAAGGTTACTTTTTCAAAGTGCAGGGAACCAACCCATGAGGTGCGGCTAATATCAAAGATGCTACCATCGGTAGAGGTTGCCGGATCTCCGGACTGATATACATTACGAAGTTCAGCATTTACTACACGGATACGTGGCGCAGTTCCAAGACCAGCGGTCGGAACGTTGTTTACTTTCAACATATACTTAAACTGAGCGTAATCGCCGCTAACAGTTTGACCGTCAACAACTACATTGCGCAATGTAAAGTCCGCATTAATCGTGATATAGTCATTCTGCGCGATACCGGCGGCAGCTTTAATGATAGGTGGATTGCTTGGGTCTGCACCAATGATGGTCAAAGGCACATCGATTGTGGTGGGTGCAAGTTCATAAACGCCACCCGCTGTATTTAGCTCAATAATGTCAGCTGCGCCAGGATTGGCATTAGCAAAATCGATAGCAGCACCTAAACCATCTGATGGCGAAATACTAATCGTTGTAAGTGCCGGAGGAGGATTGGTTGCCCAACGCAGGTCACCAATCGGTGTGCCTCCAGCGCCCAAGCGATAGCATGGAGAACCAGCCATCAATGTAAAGTCACCATTTGCCGGATCGGCAAACATCGGATCGTATTCATAAATAGTTGTCCACTCTACATCACCTTCACCGGAAGCACCTGACCACTGTCCTGGTTGTAGAATAAAGGCACGTGGCCCTATGGTAACCGTATCACCATCTGCTTTAATACCGGCGATATCAAATGTATCGACATGAGCAACAATTGAACCCTCACGCTCAATTGAGATTAGCGAGTTGGTATCAGCGAAATTATCATTACCAAGGATACTACCGGCGATGATAATATTACGCATGATAGAATTCGCATAGTCACGCTCCCAAATCACACGACGCTGACAACCATAGAAGGTTACGTTTTCAATCAACAGCTCACCATCATACGTGGTGGAGTCGCCGTCGCTCTCAACTTTAACCGCGCTACCGCGAATATTGTTGAAAGTACAGTTGCGAATAACAAGTGAACCAATTGCAGTTCCCTGAGGATGAACCGGATCTTTGTGAGCATTAATAGAACGTACACCTTCGTCACCAGTGTTCATGAGGGTTGTATTCTCAAAATGAACTTTGTCTGCATAAGATGTGCGACTGATGTCAAAGATTGTCCCATCCGATGCAGTTGCCGGATCACCGTTTTGGTACACATTACGGAGAACACAGTTAGTCACGATTAACTCAGGTGCGTCGTTGGCAACCGTTCCGGGAACGTTGTTAATTTTCAACATGAACTTAAACTGAGCATAAGTCCCGTTAATAGCTTGCCCGTCAATGATGATCCCATCGAGTGAGAGGTCGTTATTGATTGTAATAAAGTCGTTTTGAGCAATACTGGGATCGGCCTTGATAACAGGTGGGTTTGCCGGGTCGGTTCCGCGAATCGTCATCGGAACATCGATAGCAACCGGGAGCAGATTATACTCACCCCCAGCATCAGTCAACTCAAGAATGTCGGCCGAACCCGGGTTCGCGTTAGCAAAGTCAATTGCATTATTCAGGCCAGATGCCACGTCCACCTGAATAACAGTTTGTGCAAAAGCACCGCTGCAAAAAAATGCTGCAGCAAGGGTAAAAAGAATTGTCTTGAAGGAATTCATAGAACCTCCTGGTTTAGTAACTAGATTTTCAGCACTGGGCTGATAGTTAATGTGATGCAAATTAGTTTGCCGTAACGTTTAATAACTGAAAGTCACCCCGACCAGCACATTATTAGACTGCTGATAGGAAAAATTTGTATTGCTAAAATAGGTGTCATAGTATTTCAATGAACCGAACTCATAGGCGAAATCCACCTGCGCAAAATAGGCCTTTACACTTGCGCCAAGCGTATACAGATGAGCTTCCGGGCCACGATCAGGCTGAGCGGCGCCATCTGGTGCAAACACCTGGGGTAGATTGCGATAACCGCCCATCAGAGATACATTTTCTATTGGCTTAAACTCGACACCAACACGGAACGTGGTTTGATCTACCCACTCACGTAGCGTCGCATCGGAGCTTGCTAATACAAAGTTCGCGTCAGCATAAGGATTGTGTTCGATATCCAAAGCGATTTGAAATTTGTCTGTCGGCTGTATACCTAAGCCAAAAGTAAATGAGAATGGAATTTCCAACTTATCTTCACCGGAGATTGAACCGGTAGACGAACTATCAGCAGTTGAAACACTGCTGGTATAATTCCATTCACGAGTAAGCGTATATGCGGGTCGCAGGTTTGCGCCAACGGTTAGTCGACCCAGCGATATGGCAGTGCCCAGATTGAGCTTTGTAGCAGAAAAATCAGATGTTCCTTCCAAGCGCACATCCAATGTATCATAGCTGAAGCGAAAGATTTGGATACCATCAACAAGCTCAAAAATCCCTATTCGATTTAGAGATTGGTATTCCTCTGTTTCACCACTAATGCTCTCAAAACCTAGTCCGAAACGAATATTCTCGTTCCAGCCAAAAGCAAGGGCTCCACTATAGCTACGCAGTGGCCCGGTACGTTCACGCTCGAAGTCAGACCAGTTGATAAAGACGCTGTCCTGAGCAGAAACGACACGAGCAGGTAAATCACCATATCCGTCGAACGCCGGATGAGGCGTTAAGTGCGTAATGTTGCGGTCGTAATCATTAATATTCATGTTTGCATTGTAGCCCAGTGATACAACCATAGGGCGTTCAGATATTTTGAAAGGAAATGCAGCAGTCAAGTTGGTAAGCCCTGCATCATCTAACGCTTTTTGCCAATCCGCAGCTTCTTCAGAGTAGGTATCGGCTCCCAAAAGCGGATCGTTTACGATATAAGTCGAATCCTCAAAGAAGGCCTCATTATCAATCCAACCATCAAACTCCGGATTAGGTGTATATAGCCCATCCAGAATAAACGACATCGTTACCAATTGGCGATTCGGACGATAGTCCTGAGCTTCACGCCACTTGTTTTCATTCGAATTAAAGTTGGCGCTAAAGCTCAGTTTATCAAGCCCGATCAACCCTGCCGGATTCCAATAGTGAGCATCTAACTCACTGTGAACGGCGGTAAAAGCCCCACCCATCGCAACAGCTTTTACACCGCTACGATTCACCAGATCCAGCCCTTGAAATCGCAGATTATCTCCGCGATGCTGACTAAGCCCCAAGCTGGTCAAAATCGTCAGCAGCAAGATTGCCGTGCTAATTCTCAGGTTATGTTTTTTCACTGACATCATTATTAACTCCAGATCTGTTTATTGAAGCTCGAAATTGAAGGTGAAGCGCTGCACATTGCCAAGAAATTCACCAAAGTCGTTATATGAATAATCCAGCTTAAAACGGTTGACGTTAATACCAAATCCCGCTGTCCAGCTCTCTTCATCAAAATTCACTTTATAGCCACTGCGTAACGAAATCAGACTGCGATAAGAATATTCCACTCCCAGGTGCTGCTGCTGACTATGATCACGAGTTTGCGCCAGATCGTAAGCAAACAATACATTATGATCTTCTGAAGGCATTAGAAAAGCATCACCCTCGTCTCCAAGCAACATGCCGGACAGGCCAATTGCAAAGATCTGCGGTAGCGGGTATCCTTCATCTACATATTTTACTTCCGGGCCAAAATTGCGTAGCATCATACCGAAGTCCAGCGATCTAAGGCCGGTTTTAAACAATATTCCACCATCAAATATTACGCTTCCGGAACTTTCCACGATCAGGTCTTCATATGCATACTTTGCCGTCAGGCCAAATGAAAATTGTGTGGTAAGGCGTCGGGCATAAGAGATTCCAAACAACATGGCGCTCGGAGCAACGTTCGAACCGGTAAAACCAAGGTTGAAAATGCCGGTTGCAGGATCACGGAAGAGCTGATCTGCGCGAGTTTCCTGTATTTCGCCGTAGTCCAAGACCTGAGCCTGAACAGCAAATGTTCCGAAATTGCCTATTGTATACGAACCGGAAAAGCTGCTCACGGTAACATCTGAGAAGTAATCCAGATACGCCACACCAGCCTCTAGACGAGAGGTTCGACTGAGCGCGGCAGGATTAAAAAAGACCGCCTCAGAGGTGTTAATCGTTGTTGAGGCAACTCCACCCATGGCAGAGGCCCGCGCATTGGGAATGACTGTCAGGAACTGAAAAGACGTCGTACCGACCTGGTCGAATCCCCTTACTTGTGCACCGGCTGATCCCGCCCAAAGAGTGGCAAAGAGTAACAGCGTTGTGTTGAATAAACGTTTCATGTTATTCCTCTATCTACGTTGGCATGAGCCATTATTTTACGATTATCAGTTTACCGAAATAGGTTTCGCCTGCCGGATTACTAACGTGATAAAAATACACACCGGAAGCCATGTCCTGATTGTTTCTGGAAACCTGGAATGTCGCAGCCTGACCAGCCTGCGGATTATCGTGTTCGATCGTCTCAATCAGCTGCCCGCTAAAGCTATAAATTCGAATCGTAGCACGCGGCGTAAGTCCATAAAAGCGGATCGAATTTGCTTCATTATTGCCTTCAAACCCGGAGTTCACGACAAATGGATTCGGAACAGCAATCACATCGCTCAGTTGGTCTACCGGTGCAATATTTTTCTTGTGCTCAGTGAAGTTGGTTCGACCACTTTGTCCACCATTTATATCCACAGATGTAACAGCGTAGAATTTAGTCTCCCCTACCCTAAAGCTCTGATCGGTATCTTCAAATTCATACAGATTGTCTGCATTTACCTGTCCAACGTCTACAGAGTCGATTAACACAAAAGGACCGGCAGACAGATCGGATCGAAAGATATAGAACTTCGACAAAGCTCCCTGTAGACGAGGATGCGTGAAATTCTCAACAGAGCGTTTCCAGTTTATCAAAACCGAAGAGTTAGGCGTATTGGCTACTTCAATAACGGGAGCTGGAAATGGAACCGGAATCTTATATTTATTGGTATTTGCAGACGGACGCGGCTGATCTTCCGGAAATATCAAACCAGTTGGAAATGGTTCCTGATGTAGCGGACCATAGCCGTCACTATCCATCGGAATATCCATTCCCTGATAGGCCTCATGCGCCTTGTGAGCTACCTGCTGCACTGTAATCACGTCTGAGTTCACATGATCGGGATAACCGAAGTCATCAATATAGTTTTCAGTCATTACCTGGCCGTCAAGTTCAATGCGGCGATTCCAGTCTCTTACCTGAAAGAATTGACTACTTCGCTGTCCACCAAGCGTACGCTTTCCGGCAGTACCACCATAGCCGACAACCTCGGCATAGGCAAATTCCAGTTTGTCACCAATAGACATATTGTAAGGACCAAAACCCGATATGGCCATTCCACCATTGTAGCTTTCATCCCACTCAAAGCGAGCGCGGCCTTTCCAGTTGCGGCCACCTGGTAAGACATAGCGATTACCGTCTGACGGCTGACCGGATGGCACACCAACCTCACCATACACTGTCCACCAGCGCTCATCGAGCGTTGCTGCGCGATCAATCATCTTTGGCGAACGTGTATTCGGCGTTCCGGTTTTTATATTCCACGGCTGCTTAATGTAACCGTTCGCATCCGTTTCAAAGTAACTATTACTGCCATCGCGCAACATAAAGCTGGCGTAGTCAGATTCGTTGCGTGAAGCATCGAGCGGGTCAACAATGGCCAGATTATTAGTGTCCCAATACAACATGGCATAGCCCGGGCAGGCTGCGCCAAGAAGTCCGCCACCATTTTTACCAGTGGTAGCAAATTCCATAAACAACTCTGGATTTGGTTCCGGCTTTGCAGCCAGGAGTTCATTCACATCTGCGGTTCCGGTGCGCGTTGCAGTTTGCCAGATCAACCAGTAATCCGGATCCATCGAGTAATGTTGGTCGGTGCGATAAATACCTCCGGTATCGCCATAAAACCACGGCGTGCCATAATGGCGACCATAAGCCAGTTGAGACGGTCCAAGGCCGTAGTTTACGTGAAAAAGCACGTCTTTTAGATTTGCTGTGCGCTCAATCGTTGAAGGATCACCGTCTGTGTTACCGGTATACTCCAGTTCATATTCATAGATAATCATATCATCGTAGTCTGGATAGCTCCAAACGCGTGACGTACGAGTTATGGTTATACCCACCAAAGTGGCCCACTTTGCAATAATAATTTCCTCTGCTTCATCGGGGTCATAAGCGGGGTTCAGCTCACCGTCCGGTAGCAACGGAAAGTTCTCGATCTCTTCGAGAGACAATGGGAAGCTCCAACGATCGAAGGGCAACTCCGTCGTAGTTCTGGTTCCGGTGCCTCCACAAAATGCGAAAATGCGATTGTCATTTCCGGTAAGACCTTCTTCGTTCGCAGAAACATAGACGCCTGCTCCCCAGCAGTTATTAAAGCCATCGTATTCGATGTTTTCAATAACCGTGCGCGACCGCGGCGGCCATTCCATTAACGGTAAATTTGTCTCGGCATAGACAATCCAGGGACGAGCAATTGTTCCGGTATTGTACACCGTTTGGTGAATCATGCCGCGGTCGTGTATTTTAAAATCCCTTACCTGAGCAGAAAGCTCCGTCAGTGAAAACGACATCAGCATAATCATCAGTATTTTTAAGCAGTTTGTGGGCTTCATACATCATGCTCCATTTATTGAAAGCTATTGTATTTACTTTTAACAAAACATTTTCATTTAGAACTTCAGTTCAAGACCAAAGCGATAATGTCTGGGTTGATTCCCGTAGAGAAAGCCCTCAAGACTGGTAACCAGTGGTGCGAATTGGTCTTGAGTCAACAGGTTCTCGCGATCTGTCTCATACTTCTCTTTAAATAAATTCTGTATCCCAGCAGGATCTTCAAAAGTACGAGTGTAATTAAACACCTTATCGTTCAGTAGATTAAACGCCTCGAAGTAGAACCGCATATCCGTTTTGTTAAAACGCAGTCCCTTGTTCAAGCGTACCTTTAGATTGTGCTCAGTAGGCGTTCTGCGATTAAACTGCAGTCCCTGTCCTGAAGGATCCCAGGTGTATGGACGCCCTGAGAGCATGCGATAGGTTCCTGTAATGGAAGTCTTGGCAAATGGGCGAAAACCAAAAACTTCCGGGCCGGACTTGTCGTTGGTGTTCATACTTGAATTGACAACAAGCTTGTGGGTTCGATCGTAATCGAGAAAGACGTCTTCCGGGCTGGCAAGCTCGGTTTCAATACCACGTTCGTCAAATGTCGAGCGTGTTCCACTTCCGGTAGCGCTACCACTTTTACCTTTAGCGGATTCCCAGTTGTAGCGAATCGATCCGCCAAACATCCCGCGATTACGCTCCAGGTTTACCTGAAACCCTTTGATGTTTGCATATTCGCGATTGTCGAATGTGAAGTAACGGACCGCGTTGTTATCTACATAATCAGCAAACTGCAGAAGGTTCGTTACATCTTTCAGATAGGAACTGACGTCGAGATAAAAACCCAGCGGCAAACTGTAAACCAGGCCAACATCATAAGAGATTGTTCGTTCCGGCTCTAATCGCGGATTGCCAAGACGTTCGTAATTCGGAGACTCATCTGCTTTCAAACGATCGACCAAAACGCGCTCGAAAGCAGGACGCTGAGTAAACACACCATAATTCAGGTGCATAACCGCTTTTTCAGAAACCGGAAATGAGATACCAATTCTCGGTTGAGCAAAAATCTCGAAAGAAGTGTCTTCTTTATCTGCCAGCTCTTCATCGTAGAACGACCCTTGTGTCGGATCATTCGGATCAAAATTAGGATTGCGATAAGGTGAGAATTTATCCGTAAAGTAATCCGTATTAAAGTCGTAGAAATCTAAACGTGCACCAAGATTTGCAATAATACCTTCAAACTCCAGCTTATCCTGAACGTAAAGAGCACCTTCGTATGGATTATTCTTGTAGTTCTCCAGGCGTAAAGAAGCCAGGTTCGTTCGGCTGCGAAGATAACTCACATCGATATCGTAATAATTGAGCTGAAAACCGGCCTTCAGAAGGTTGTACTTGTCAATTTGGCTGGTAACGCTTGTGTTCAGCGCATACGTTTTTGTCGCTTCTGTTCCTGTTGTGGTCTCCAGTTTACCAACCTGATAACCGGTTGGTGCCGTGTAGTCGCGCCAATTTATAGAGTTCCCATACAAATCAGATAACGTGCTGTCACCTAATAATTCCACATTACGATCTTCAAAAGTAGAAAGACGGCTAAACTTTACATCAATAAAAGTTGACGTGCTCCATAAATGATTCCAGTTAAAACCAAATTGATGCGTCGTATTCGTTTCCTTTGCAACGTTTAGAATATTTTCAAACCAGCGGAAATAATTGCTGGTAATTGCGTTTTCATAGCCGTTATTGAAGTTATAAAGGATTTGGAACTTGTTACTATCGTTTGGCTTAAACGTAACGTTCGAGGCAATTTGACGGGAGACATCCGGGCGTCCCGTTGGCAAAAACGGCTGCACAATTTGCTGTTGTGCAGCGACAAAGAACGTTGCCTCATCAGAAATAGGACCGCCAGTTGAGAAATCAACACGATAATCCGGGGCATCGTATTCCATACCGATAGCGCGAACAGACTGCAGCCAAAGCACACGAATCAGTTCAGCAGTTCGCACAGAATCGGCACGACTAATTGGCTGCGGAGGGAAAACGATCGGCGCCGGTGGTAAATAGCGGTCAAAACCCAAACCGAAATGCGACCACAATAAAACTCCGGAAATCGGGTCTGTTCCAAAGGCCCACTCTTCCGGGTTATTTAGCGTCTCAAAATACTCATTGTAGTCTTCGCCGAAGACACTTCCACCATGCGTTTTGTAATACGAGTTTGTTGAAGACACATCGACATTGGTTTTCCACTCAAGACTTGACCCCTCTTTGGCTATCAAATTGATAACGCCAGACTGCACATTACCATATTCCGCACTGAATCCTGAGGTGTAAACTTCCACCTCTTTTAAACCTATTGCAATGGGATCAAATGACCGGCCGCTATTTAGCGGATTCACAATGGAAGCACCGTTGACCAGATAAAGAGACTCACCCGTTCGTCCGCCACGAAAGTGTCCGTCATTAACATCGGCCTGCAGGTTCAAAATATCTCCGACAGAATTAATTCCCGGCAAATTTTCCAAATCATCCAGACTGTAGCTGACCTTGGTCGCTGTGACATCCTTCTCTACCTTTTGGGGCACAAAAGCAAGCACTTCAACTTCTTGTCCTTCAATCACCTGGGCTTCTACTTCAAAGTTCAGCTCGGTTGTTTTATCAATCTGAACTTTTACGCCGGTTACCTTTTGGCTGGAATAACCAATATAATTGGTAGAAACAGTATAAATGCCCGGAGGGACGTTCAGAATAAAATAAAAACCATCCACATCAGTAGATGCACCATAAGCTGTTTCCAGAGGAACTTCCAGACCGTCGACCCATTTGGCCGTAATAACAATATTTGCACCAATCAAAACATCGCCATTAGACTTGTCTGACACCTTACCGGCGATCTTACCAGTTTCTCCAGCGTATCCGCTGAGAGAAAACAGCAGTATCAGCAAGCAGCTCAGGCTTAAGGATAACGTGGTTTTTGTGTGACTCATAACAACCTCGGTTACTTTGTTCATTACAACTAGTTTTAGTTGACTCATCTTATAAGCCAAGCAATCTTGGCAGGAACATGGTTATTTCGGGTACATAGGTAATTATCAACAGTGCCAATACCATGGCAATGTACATCGGAAGCAGTGGGCGTATAATGCTGGCAATAGAAACTTTGGCAACACCACAGCCCACAAAAAGCACGGTGCCAACAGGCGGTGTGCACAGACCGATGCAAAGGTTAAAAATCATCATAATTCCGAAGTGCAGTGGGTCGATCCCCATGCTAATAGCAATCGGTAAAAAGACCGGCGTGAAGATTAGTATTGCCGGCGTCATATCCATAAAGGTGCCAACCATCAATAAAATCAGATTCATGATCAGCAGAATAACAATCGGATTATCGCTCAGTGCCAATAACGAAGCCGTTATCGTCTGCGGAATACTTTCATAAGCCAAAAGCCATGAAAGTCCCATCGACGTACCAATCAGCAGCATTACTACCGATGTGGTTACGCTGGAATCCAACAGGATCTGTTTTAAGTCGGAAAAGCTGACTTCTTTATAGACCAGCATTGACAAGACGAGCGCATACACTACCGCAATGGCAGCAGCCTCGGTCGCCGTAAAGATTCCCGCTACAATTCCGCCGATTACAATAATGATTAGTGTTAGACTTAGTGCGGCATCAGCAAGCCTGCGAACGGCTTCACCAATAGTAACCCGCTCGGCACGGCCATAGCCTTTTTTCGCTGCCACAACTCCGGCAACGGCCATAAGAGCAAGCCCTAGTAAAAGACCAGGTAAATATCCCGCTACGAAGAGGGCAGCAATAGAGACACCACCACTTGCAAGCGAATAAATAATCAGAACATTACTGGGGGGAATAATCAATCCGGTGGTTGCAGACGAAACATTAACCGCTGCACTGAAAGAAGGATCGTAGCCATTTTCTACCATTCGCGGGTGCATAAAAGAACCAATCGCAGCCGCAGAAGCAATAGCTGAACCGGAGATTGCTCCGAACAACATTGCTGAAACTATATTTACGAAAGCAAGTCCACCCGGGAAGCTTCCAACCAAAGACTTTGCAAATTCGATAAGCCTCCTTGCCAGCCCGCCGCGCGCCATAAGGTTTCCGGAGAGTATAAAGAATGGAATTGCCAGCAATGTAAAACTATCCAAACCGGTTGCAATTCGTTGCGTCACGGTTCCAACAGCTGGCGTTATATCCATATTCAGCATCATGGTAAATCCGGTTGCCAACGCAATACAATAAGCAATCGGAACGTTCATAAAAACCAGAACAGTAAAGCTAATCAGTAAGATGGCGATATCAGCGCTCATGCCTGTCCTCCTGGGTTTGGTGCGCTTAACATAGACGACTTTTCTTCCAGTTGTCCGGTAAGTGCAGCAATTGAGTAGAAGATCATCAGCAGACCGCTAATGGGTAGTACCAAATAGATATAGCCAACCGGAAGTTGGAAAGCAGCTGAGAGTTGCTTAACCGTCAACGTGACGTATACCAGATAGCTGCCGCCATAGACAAAGAACAACGCCGAAAAAAGTATGATCATCGAATAGATAAAAATCTCAGAGAACTTCTTGGCCGATCCGGTGAGCTTTACAGTTACAATGTCGATACCCAGGTGTGCACGCAACCTTAGCGCATAAGCAGCACCCAACATACTGACCCATATCAACAAATACGTGGCCAGCTCCGCAGTATAGGAACTTGGATCGTTTAACACATATCGCGTAACTACCTGCCAGGTTACTACCACAACCATAAGGCCCATGATAAAAACGAGCAGCTTTTCTAAAACTTGATCGATTATTGCGACAGCAGATTTCATGGCTGCACCTCCATAGAATCGTTTTCTACCGGTGTTTCGGGAAGCAAAGCCTTAATTTTGGAGGCCCAATTGCCAAGTTCAGAACCTTCGAGATCGGCATAAATCGGATCGACGATATCCTGAAACTTGGATTTGTCAGGACGAATCACTTTAACACCAGCTTCTTCAACTGCTTTCAATGCCTGGTTTGTCATATCGCCCCAAAGCTTGCGCTGTAAATCAAGTGATTCTCGCACGCTCTGATCAATCCATCCTTGCTGCTCTGCAGATAGCTTGTTCCAAGTATGCGTACTCATCACCAGCACATCGGGTGGCGCAGAGTGCTCATCCAACACAAAATAGTCGCAGAGCTCGTAAAACTTTTTTTGATAGAAGTTGGGTGGGTTATTCTCGGCACCATCAACGACTCCCTGCTGCAAAGCAGAATATAGTTCACTGTAAGCCAGTGGTGTTGCATTACCGCCAAGTAGATTGATTGTACGTATGGATAGATTGCTGCGCATAACGCGAATTTTGAGGCCGGCAAGATCTTCCGGTTCTTCAACCTTTTGCTGTGCCAGAAAGAAACTGCGAAAACCAGCATCATAGTAACAGAGTCCACGCAGAAAATATGGCTCGCCCTGCAGTAGAATATCTCTTCCGATATCGCCTTTAAAAACCTGCCAGTAGTGGTCATCATCCCGAAATAAATAAGGTAGACTATAAACCCCCATAGCCGGTACGAAATTCTCGAGCACGCCCGCAGACACCTTTGTCATGTCCAATGAGCCAAGCTGTAACAGCTCAAGACTCTCGCGCTCATTTCCAAGCTGGCTACTTGGGTAGACTTCAATGCGTATTGTTCCATCAGACAACTCAGCCAGACGCGTCCCCATAAACTCCATGCTTTTATGCACGGTTGAGTTCACATCCAACACATGTCCAACTCGCAGCAAGACCTCCTGTTTTTCCTCTGCACAGGAGCCCAGGAAAAACAGAAACAGAACGGAGGAACAAAAATGCGTAACAAATCGTTTCATATTACTTTCCATTCAAGAACTCTTCACGGTGAGGAGTAAATACATCAATTAGAACACCATCCTCCAGACAAACACAGCCATGCAGTAAATTTTTAGGTACATAAAAGCAGTCACCATGATTCAAAACTGATTTCTCTCCATCAATCTCAACTTCAAAGCTGCCAGACTCGACGTAAGAGACCTGCCGATGATCGTGACGATGCAAAACGCCCACCGCACCTTTTTTAAACAGAACACGAACCAGCATTATATCGTCACCATATCCGAGAATCTGACGGGTGATTCCTCCACCTAGGTCTTCAACTTTTATTTCTTTTGCTTTCACAAACACTTCAGACGCGACCACACTGCCTCCAGGGTTGATTTGAGTTCCGATATGTTCCGTTTAGATAAAGTAGAGGCCACTATTTATTTCAATAGACTCACCATTGATATACGACGACTTGTCTGTAGCCAAAAAGAGGACTGCGTTTGCAACATCTTCCGGCTGTCCTTCTCTTTCTGCAAGAGTTTTAGATGCTACCATCTTGCGAACGTCATCAGGAGTAAAGGTGTCATGAAAAGTAGTGGCTATTAAACCAGGGGAAACAGCATTTACACGGATTTTTCGTGGCTTTAACTCTTTAGCAAGTCCACGAGTAAAGGTCAAAGCAGCACCTTTAGATGTGGAATAGGCAATTGCGCCACCGCCGCCGCCATCGCGACCGGCAAGTGAAGCCAGATTTACAATAGCACCGCCATCATTCATATTTTCAAGACATGCCTTCGTTACCAAAAACATGCTTTTCATGTTCACGTCCATAACTAAGTCCCAGAAGGCCTCATCCATTTCATGCATACGCTTGCGCGCCATTAAACCACCGGCATTATTAACAAGAACGTCAACGTTTCCGCCGAAATGCTCTTTTGCAGCCGCGGGTAGTTTTTGTGCTTCGGTCCATTTGGTCACATCCGCCTGAACAGCCACAGCCTTACCATCCATAGCAACAATTTGGCTAACAGTTTCTTCTGCACCAGCGGCACTGGAGTTATAATTCACAACAACAGAAGCGCCTTCCTCAGCTAATTTCAGACAAATATGGCGTCCAATATCACGCCCACCACCAGTAACTACAGCAATCTTTCCAGCTAAACTTTTCATTCTCATACCGCCCCGATTTTCGATATTTATTTTGTTGTTTTGATTAACTTCTCAATAGAGTACTGGCCGTTCCAGCGATAGGTTTTGCCATTAAAATCAACAGAATGGTTTCCGGTGCCTTTATTCGACAGCAGCACACGCAATCCATTCCCATCCTTTTTTACGACTTCCACAACGCTGGCCGCATCACTATGCCCAACAACCCGCACATCGAAGATGCTGCTTCTGGCATTACGCGATTTTTCGCCAGCTTCGTTAAAGAAACCATGAGGTTCTATGACGCTTGCAAACAGGTGAGACTTGGCATTGCGGCGAATAAGTATCATTGGCTCTGAACGTAGATTAAAGTCCGGATCATTGGCACCAACCCGTCCGGTTAACACCTGAGTACCAGGAGAAGCGGCAGTAGACACGGAGTAGTAGCGATTTCCCAGTAGCCAGGTTAACTGCACCAGACTATCCGTTTTTGCTTCACCGGTTTTCCAAATGTGCTGATACCCATGAACATCGCCCAATGAGACAATTTTCTCTCTGGCCGCTTTAACCTTGGACGTTGTTATAATCTGACCACGATAATGAACAGGATAATCGTATTGCTGCATTTTCGCGGATTTTAAGCGAAACAGATCAATAACAATCGGATGTTCAAAAGCAGAATTGTTCAATAAAAAAACAGTGCGCTGCATTTCAGTATCTTCATATTGCAAATTAGCACGAGCACTCATTACCTGAACGTCAGGGTCTTCTATCGAAAAGAAATGACGCTCTGCCCAAACGGCATCGGCAGCTTTTCTTTTACCTTTGTTCTGAGAGATTCCGTTAACGACAACCGTATTGTGAGCGATGGTTTGTTTGGCATAACTATTGTTCTCGGGAAGGTAACGGCCACCAAACTTCGGCTCCATATTTATCCAACGGGCAAAGCCATAGTCCGGTAGAACTTCATTTCCCTGATCAAAGAACATCAGCTGCAGCTTATCAAAATGCCCATGCCCCAAACCATGAACGCCATATTTCATAAGCAACATGGACTGTTTTTCGCCAGACCCGGTGCGCAAAATGCCCAACCCACCACGAAGCCCGTCACTACCGTCGCGGAATTCCACGCTTGGCCAGCTAAGTTCAGGACGATTTTGGGTCAACGCGGATGCAACTTTTAGCCCTGCACCATTCAAGATCACTTGATCCTGAATAGATGCGATTGCCAGCAAGTTCTCGTCGCTGCCATAATGCCGATACGCTAAATCTGTTGCAAACAATACGCCGGGCGCCCTTACATCCATGGTGCGTGACGCATCGTTAATCGGTGGAAAGATTCCATTGGGATAACTCGTTTGAACCGCTCCAAGGAGCACCTTTTTCAAAATTCCATTTCGATGTTTATAAATACCGAGCTCAGGTTGCTTGCGCTGAATAGCGTCGGCAAAGAGGAAGAATGGACGGAGCGCATATCGAATATAGTAGGGCCCCTCCATGTAATAGCCATCTGGCGAGAACAGGAGATCGAGCTGCTTTAGAAAGCCCCCCGTTTCATTGCGTTCCGTACCGTAAATTGCGCGATCCACCAGTTCCTGATCACCCATCACATATCCGATCATACCAACAGATGCGCAGGTCCACGTACCGTGATTGTGAATGCGGTTAAACTGAGCAGCATTGCGCTCTGAGAACCAGTTTGCCATAGGATAAAACAGACGCTTTTCCATGTATTCGCGATCAGACTTATCCAGCCAGTCGTAAATACAGTCGTATGCAATACTTGCATAAACCAGCCAAACTGCTTCGTTTAGCGTTTGGTGGAAAATTTTGCCAGGTGATTGCTTATAAGAAAGAGGGTGTGGGCCAAGATCGGGATAAATATCTGCATAACTGCGCAGCATATTTTTAACGAATAGTGCATATTTTTCGTCGCCTGTAATTGTAAACAGCAGGCCGGCATTGCGCATTTCACGGTAATTTTGCTTGTGTTTCTCATGCTCATAGCCACCGGCTTCACCAGGTGGAGGAATCTCCAGATCATGCTGCATTGCCTTCTCAACTTCGGCCATCGCAAGATCAAAAGATTTTTGTAAAACCGGATAGTTGGACAAATTACTGCGAATTTCAGTTGCCTCAGCCGCAGTAATGAAAATTGACGGGTGTTCATCCGCCAAAACGGCAAAAGAGCCAAGAGTCAATAAAAACCCAACAATACAATAACGAAAAAACATACGTTCTATGCTCCGGTACGCGTTAAAATCTCTAGCGAATTCGTTTCATATCAACAGGAATCATATCCGTATAATCCTGATTTTCCCCACCCATTGCCCAAATAAAGCTATAGTTCGACGTGGCCGCGCCGGAATGAATAGACCACGGTGGCGAAATTGCAGCCTGATGATTTCTAACTACTAAATGACGTGTTTCCTCGGGTTCTCCCATCAGATGGAACACCACGCTCTCTTCCGGTAAGCCGAAGTAAAAGTAAATTTCAGAACGACGAGAGTGATAATGTGCAGGCATGGTGTTCCAAACGCTTCCGGCATGCATCTCGGTAAACCCCAGAACCAGTTGGGAGCTTTCTATACCACCATTGAAAATGTATTTATAAATGGTTCGCTTATTCGATTCCTCAGCACTACCGAGATGTAGAGGTTCGGCGTCGCTAATACGTGCGTGTCGTGTTGGATAAGCTGCATGCGCAGGATAACTAACCAGATAATAGCATGCGGGATTATTCAAAGACTCACTTTCGAATGAAACGCTGTGATCTCCCTTTCCCACATATAGTGCATCGCGTGTGCTCATGACAAAACGTTCATCATCTACAACGACTGTCCCGTTTCCACCAACATTCATTATGGCAAATTCGCGACGTTCAGTAAAGCTGGATGCGCGTAGCAGCTCTGGATTGGGGAGGAGTAAGGGGTCGGCAAGTGGAATAATTCCACCAATGACCGTTCTTTCCATATCCACATAAGCAAGTTGAACTTTTCCCGGCTGCATAAGTGTGTCGAGCAAGAAATTGTCGCGAAGGTCCTGCGAGTGCAGATCCTTATAACGAACGGCATCTGGTATGGAGATATATTTCATTGTTTGCAATCAGTAATGTGTGTTTTAAGGCGGACATCCCACGTATCATGTCAGATGTCATACAAATTAATTGTCTAAAAAAATAGTCACTCGCAAAGTAGTGACTACATAGGATTCACTCTTTATTACAGTGCAGTCTGATTGGTTTGGTTTGCTTCAAGTACTTCTTCTGCCCGTAGAATCTCAATCAACTTCAACACGTCGTCACGTGCCATCTGCATGTGCTCAACCATTGCTTTGTGGGCCTTTTTCGGATTCCTTGCTTCGATGCAATCAACGATGCCACTATGATAATCGAACGCATCCTGACCTGGATCATGAGGCACCTTACTAACTACCAACGTTTTAATCCGCGGCATCTGGCTATAAATTGGCTCCATCATCAATGGCAACAAGGGGTTTCCACTAGCTTCCATAATTCTAGTGTGAAACTGTAAATCCAACAAAGCACGTTTTTCAACATCGTCCTGATTGTCTAAATAATCTTGAAGATTTTTTCGCAAGTAAACAATATCTGCCTCTGAGTGATTTAGGGCCGCCAGTCGAGCAGCCTCCGGCTCCATAATTTGACGCAGATCGGTAATGTGTAAGACATAACTTGAATCGAAGTTCAGCTCAAGATAAAGGCTCATTGGCTTACTGGCATGGTCGGTAGTAAAGTCATTAACAAACATCCCACTGCCCTTGCGAATCGTAATAAGGCCACGCGCACTCAAAATCTGAAGTGCTTCGCGAAGAGCTGTTCTGCTTACGCCGAACATCGCACAAAGCTCTTTTTCGGTTGGCAGTTTCTGCCCGGCCTGTAATTTCTTTTCGCGAATGCTTTTTTCTATTTGACGGACTATTTCCTGTCCAAGCGTGCGCTGACTACCAATTTGATTGAATATAGTGTCCACTCTGTTCCCTGTATATTTGTATGACATATTATAAATCTTGTATAACTTAATCAAGAGTTTTTTTGTCATTATGTAAAATAATTGTAAACCTTCAGGTAAATGCTACCGTCAAAAGGGCAACGAAACGACTACAAACACGATATAAGGAGAATTATCATGACGAAATTAACCAGTATAGTGAAAAGGCAAAACACTCGAAACTTCCTTACAATAGTAATGCTAAGTGTCATATCACTTGGTATTTTACCCGTAATTGCAGCATCTCCATTTTTACAAACTTCATTGAGTGGTGAAATAGTGAAGGATGCCGTAGCAGAAGGCAATCACCATCTTATTAAAGGAATGGTCGAGGCAGGATTTGATGTAAACACCAAATTCACTGGTGATGGAACATTGCTTATTTTTGCTATCCGAAGTGGTTCATACGAGCTTGTCAACTTTCTGATAGAAAACGGGGCAGACGTAAATTTGAAATGTGAGGGTGACGGGAACCCGTTAATTGCCGCAGCAGCGTACAACCAGCTGGGTATTGCCAAGAAGCTACTTAAATCCGGGGCAAACATAGACAGCTGGGTTAAAGGCGACGAAACAGCGCTTATCAATGCTGCCAGAGAAGGACATCTGGACATGGTAAAGTTTCTGATCGATGAGGGAGCAAATGCAAATTTGGGCGGACAAACAGACAACGGTTTTCGCAGTCCGCTCAATCAGGCAAAAACGGCTGAGATTAGAAATTTTCTGAAACTTCATGGCGCAACGAATTAAACACAGCAAATTCGCCGTTTTTCTCTACTTCAATTCAGCTCTGAGGAAGACGGCGACAAGATCTATAGCAAGTCGTTAATCAAGACGACGAAAAGCAAACGTTTTGAAACTTACCCAATGCCCTGTTCCTTCAGAGTTGTAACCTGCCACAAGTCCTGGCGAAAAATTCCTTTTTTTATCGTCAACCGCTAGACTTCCGAGAAATCTCCACTCCACAGCTCGTGGCGATCTATAATAGGCAGAAACGGAACTCCCATTATAAATCATGCGCAAAACAACTGAGCTCTCGGTATAAACAACAGCACTGGATTTATCTGCTCGTCCCCTGCCCTGCTCTTCAGGTACCAGCATGATTTTCTGCGCCTTATCCTGCACATGATTTAACAACGTCAACGTGATCCAATTATCATCATCGGCGTAGAAAATGAGCCCAACATGTTCATAGCGACCGGTCATCGCATTATGTCCGTCGACATGAACCTCAACAACAAACCCGCTTTCTAAGCTATCTGATCTTTTTATTAGAAGAATATTCTTTTGAGTATTTTCGCTATTCCAAAGTGAACCATTTGTCATGATCTGCAGATCATCTTCTGAAATATGCCACAATGAAGTGTCCTGACGTATCCATCGCCAATTACCAGCGAACTCATCTGATGCAAGAGCAGCGTGTTGAAGAGGCTTAATTTTAGCGTGATCATCTTGTGCCATCGTCAACGAGGGTAGTATTAGCACAAAGATAAATACAAATAGTGAATTCATCATTTTACGTTTCCCAAAATGTATCACATGTGAATGCAACCTCATGCGATAGCTTTTAACTTCATTAAGTATCTTACTGTCTTCAAACCTACAATAAAGTATGGCAAAAAAACTAGTCTTTATCGCGACGCTCTCTTTTTTAATGCTTTTGCTGGTCTTATCTGCCGGCGAGCTACTTACCAGATATATACTTGGTGAGCGCTTAAACACCTACAAAAGTGAGCGGGATATTGCTTTTCAATACGATGCAGAGCTCGGATGGCGCCCAAGATCGAATATTCACATTGGTCTTACAGCAAGTCGCGAGATTCAAGTAAGGCACAACAGTCGCGGCTTTCGAGACTACGAAAAGCTTACCAAAAGGCCTAAAATTCTATTTTTGGGAGACTCTTTTGTCTGGGGGTACGATGCCAATAGTGAAGAGCGATTCACAAATTTGCTGCAGGACTCACTCCCCAATTGGCAAATGATAAATCTGGGGGTAAGCGGTTATGGTATGGATCAGGCCTTTCTCCTTTTAAAGGAGCAGTTGGAGTTTTATAAGCCCAAAGTGGTCTTTTGGTTAATCAGCAAGAATGACAGGCAAGACAACTCAACAAATCAGCGCTATGGAGGTTTTTACAAGCCTTATAGTTCGCTAATAAATGATAGCCTTTCCTTCGCAGGGAAACCGGTTCCTTTGGGCGTCTCGCACTATTTCAACCGTTATCCGATGGCAGCAAGAAGCTATTTATTCCGTGCAGTTTTGGCGGCCTGGTTACAGTATAAACACCCGGTTAAAACCATTCCGGACCCCAGCCATGCGATACTGGATGCTGCGAAAGACTACCTTTCAAAACAAGATATCCAACTACTCATAGGCTTCAACTATCTCGATCCGGCAATGCAGGAGCACTGCAAAAAGATTGGCTTGTCGTTCATCAACCTTCAAAACAAACACTACTATCCTTCCTATGGTTCCCATTGGACTCCCGAGGGCCATCAATATGCGCGTGATGGAATTCTGAAGCTATTTGAGATGGGTGGATTTTTACAACAACGTTCTAAGCATTAATGCCAGTTCAAAACGAATGCCACCACCTCCCTCGCTAGAATATTACCGCCTCCTGCTTATCCCACTTTCTTTACATCTGCAATTCGAACCAAACAGCCTTAATCAACTCAATTTTATAGCAATCAAATTATAGCTAATGATTTGCGCCTTCTGTTCGATTATTACGGAAAACAAAATTTTTAAGTCCCTAATAAATGCTTTTGACTTTTTGGGCTTATTGAGGTGGAGCGCCAGAGACTATAGATCACTAGAAAAATTTAATATTGCCCTTAGTAAATAATTGTCGGCATCAGCCAGCACATGAGTCTATTACTCGCAATGTCAAAAAATTTATCCGGTAACGATTTTGAGAGTTGCGAATGACGAAGGCGCCCAGACTATCAACTGAACATACTCTTAGAATGGACCATACAATCTATTCTTTTATTTTTAACTAATGTTGGGAGACATCAGATGAAAGTTAAAGACTACTGTCTAATACTTTTGATATTTACTTTCTTGCTCACCACGCTTACAAGCGCTGAACAATCACAAATTGCAACGATTCAGGTGCAGTCGGAGAACCTAACTTACACAAATGGAGACCACCTGTTTATAACGGGTCGTGGATTTGTCGCAAATGACCAGGTTAAAGCAGTGAGTTTTATTGTTCTCGATGCTGACTATCAGATTATCCAGAATAAGTTTCCAACAGATTACAGTCTATCTATCGATGCCAATGGCAGGTTGTCGGGTAGCGCTCTTATCACTGGCCTACCTGCTGAAGCAAGTCATTTAGAAGTGAATGTCTTTGCCAGCTACTCTAATGTAAAAGGAAGTCCATTCGTTCGGGTTGTGGGAAGCAGCATACCTGAACTACAGGAGCCACCGGCATTGCTGCTTGCTGCCGGAACGGCACTTATTACTGATGACGGCTCGGGTGGAGGCTCTGGTAATAGTAACGGCTTCGCCGAAACGAGTGAAGATCTCGATTTGAGTGGTAGCGGCTGGACAGGTAGCACAGGCCTTTTGGGACTGGCGCAACGTGAATACTCCAATATCGCGGCATCAACATTTATTCAATCAACAACGGTTTCCAGCGCCAATGCTTCACTTGCTGCAGGGTCTATTTCCGGTTACACCACAGTCCCTGCCAGTTTTGATGCGAGTACAGTAACCGTGCGCGTGCGAGTAGTAGACGATGCTTTTCAGGTTGCTGATTCAGACTCAATGTTAATTCCGGACAGTGATCCACCTGATATCAGCACAGCAGTAGCTACATCCTTAAATACGATCCAAATAACCTTTGATGAGGCGGTAGCCGAGGATGGTGATGCCACGGGTCGCTTCAGCCTTGCCGGTGACGGTTCGGGACTAAGCGTATCATCAATGACTGCAAGTGGAAGCGAGCCTACTTCAGTATGGAATTTAACTTTGGACGGCAATTTAAGTGATCGCGATCCTGACGGCGTGGTGGTCACGTATACAGCAAATGCCGGTTCCAATTCTCTTGAAGATCCGGCTGGCAACGAGGTTACAAATTTATCAAATGCAACAGCGTCTGACATGATCGACCCGGCAACGCCTACTCTAACCAGTCCATCGTCAACAACTATTATGGATGGTGCAAGCATTATTTTTACTGCGACAGCCGATGCAGCAGCAACAGATGCTTCTATGGTTTCAGTTGCGTTACAAGGCAGCAATAACGGATCGAGCTGGACAACTCTCGAGACGGATACCGACACAGGTGATGCAGTATATTCAGCCACTTATACATTTGGGACAAAATATTCTTACTATCGTGTTATCGCAACTGATGATGCCGGCAATCAGACCGTTTCGAGTGCAACGTCTCTATTAACAGATGCCTATCGCGTTGAAATTACAGCTTTTCCAGCTGCGCAGGATGCCGGCATCCGTGGCCAATTCACGATTGAAATCCAAAACAACTATTCTGATGCAGTCACCTTTCCTTCTAACCTGTTCAACAATTTGACAACAGATCAGGGTACCGGAACATTTTATGATGCAGCCAGTGGCGGCAGCGCTATTACCAGTGTCATAATTAATTCAGCCGATTCGGATACAGTCTTCTGGTATTCAGATACGGATGACGGAACAACACCAACCATCACAGTTACAGAAGCAGCTAGTAATCTTGATGACAACAGCGACAGTCAGCAAATCACCATTAATGCGTCGGATGCAAATCATTTCAGAATTACAACGGCAAACAGCCAAGCCGAAACCGCAGGGACGGATTTTGACATTACGGTAACAGCTCGCAAAGCAGACTCATCTGTCGCAACCGGCTATACCGGCTCGATGTCTTTGAACTGGTCGACGACAGCTACTGCTTCACCTGATGGCACTTCACCCTCAATTCCGTCTGATGCCAGCTACACATTTTCATCTGGTAGCTTGACGATATCTAACGGCGGCACTCTCTACGATGCGAGCGAGACTCCGACCATCACTGTAACCGATGGATCTGTTACCACAACATCGCAGCAGGGCGCCGGGGCTGGAATCACCGTCTCTACCTCCAGTCATGCTGAGACCAGAATAAAAACAGCAGATGAGAGCTCGGACGGCGATTATGGTAACAACATTTTTACCACATCAACGCTGCAAGGGGCAACACAGGCCAGTCCAGATGCTTCAATTTCATTATTTGGAGTACGTTACGATGCTTTCGGCAATTTGCTAAGTGACGCTTCCGGATCTTGGGGACTAACAGGCGATCTATCTTCAGCAGGTGTATTGACCTCTGCTAGCGCGGTGGATAATACCTTCACTGCCAGTATCGCGAGTGGCTCGACACACTCCGGAACAATTACAGTAGACAACGGTCAGTCTGATGCGACTGGAACGATAAACATTGATGATGACGATGGCGAAACGGTAACCAGCTTTAATATTACAACAAATGATGGTGACAGCACCTTTGTTATTGCAACATGGAGCGGCTCCAGTTCCGGCGATAATGGTGGAACCGGAACCCCAACCAGCTATGAGATTCGTTGGACACCAGATACAAACGGTCCTATCGACACAGAGGGTGAATGGGATAGTGCTATTTCGGTTGGCACGGGTGGACAACCCGCTTTTAGTGTAGGAACCTGGTCGATAGACATGTCAAATGGCAATACGGATTACAAATACTTTGCAATCCGCACATTTGACGGTGTCGGCAACGTCTCTTCAATAGGCTCAGGTTCATATACCACCTCATCAGACATCTCACTACCGGTTACATTCAACACCTTTAGTGCACAGCCTGACTATGATAAGGTTATCATTTCCTGGAAAACCACCAGCGAGATCAATAACGAGGGATTCTTCCTTTATCGGGCCGAAGCCGAAGAGGGACCATTTTTACAAACGCTGAATCAGCAGATTGTGCCGGGGCTCGGAAATTCCAGCAGCGGTTCAAGTTACGAGTTTGTTGATGAGAACATTGAATTTGGAGTTACGTACTACTACAAGTTAATTTCACAAGACTTTGACGGCACAATTCACACGCATAATACAATTGCTTCGGTGAAAGTTGTGCCACCACCAAAGGAATTCGAGATTGCTCAGAACTATCCAAATCCGTTTAATCCGAGCACTCAGTTTAAGTTCTCCATTGCCAAAGCGACTACAGCCAGCCTGGAGATCTATAATCTGTTGGGGCAAAAAGTAAATACGATCTTTGAAAACCGCTACTTTGAACCGGGCGTTTACTCGGAGTTTAATTGGGATGCGAAGAATCAGAACGGTCGTACGGTTGCAGCCGGAATCTACCTGATGGTATTTACTACTGAACAAGATCAATTCAGACGTGTTCAAAAGATGGTTTATACCCGCTAGACAAACGGATATACATAATTAAATGCCAAGCCGGAGTAATCTTGAAGATTGCTCCGGCTTTATTTCGCTCTCTGCCCTCTGTCTGACTATCAAGTTTCCGAAGACTATTCAAAAAGCTGAAAAACATTCAATTCTATTTACGACTAAGATGAATCACCTTTAACTACATATAAACAATGACTTAAGACCACACTTGCAACCTATCCTCTTTTCTGGCACCTGCTTTGTAATAGCTTCTTGAAAAATTCAAAGGAGAGGATTGTATGTGCGAAGCAAAAGTCAGATATTCGATCGTTGTGTGGATGATGCTAATTCCCGGGCTGCTTCTTGCCCAATACAACAACGAAACGGTTACAGAAAAGAGTTTTGAAACATCGAACATTTTTTTTCAGAGCCACTTCCTGAATCCATTTGGCGTTGAGAGTTTTAAAAACGTCGCGGTGGGGTTTATCGATAATCCGTTTTTGAACCTGCAGCAAAACCCCGCAAACATTCCGCAATTCGACAGCACAAACAGCTACATCTACCTTGATTTTCGAGGCGATCGCACGCGCTCATTCCTAGCTGACAGCTATGCCGAACCATTGGCTTATGAAGATTTGTCACTTACTGCATCTTCCTATTTCGATCCACGTTGGTATTCTTCTACTCGCGAGGAACCGGAACCGGTGTTTTCACTCGGCATGTTGCGCAACCTCGAATTGGCAGAAAATAAAAAGCTGCTAATCGGCGGAACTTATCAATTGGTTCACCGCGAAGAGCCATTTTATCAGGTCCCAAACTGGATTTATTACTCCCGCTTTGGCTATGACGAGCTTGGAGGTCAGTTTGCAGATTTAAGCAATGTGCCAATAACAGACATTGGTGGCGGAAGCGATGAACTATTTACTACAGGTCATTTCTACAGTGGATTTTTGGCAGCAAATCTCAGTGAGCGCTTAAGCGCCGGTATTCATCTAAACGGCGTCAACCAGGATCTGGATGGTTTGTATGGAGATTTTTGGAGAGACGAGTATAGCAACAGCAGTGAGTGGCAACAATTCAGCGAGAACCTGCGCGAGCGAGAACAAACCTATTCACACTGGGACCTGGCCGGAGGACTCCATTTCAAGCTAAACAAGACCAGCTCAGCAGGTATTAAATTGGGTTATCTGGATGGCATTGCAGAACAGACATTTAGTTCAAACGACACTTCCTTTTACGCTTTTGGCGAGCCGCAGGTTGGTGAGAATTGGAGCCTGAACAATTACGGGAGCAATACGGCTCAGGGCTGGGAACGTGATGGCAACAGTCGCTATGGCCGCCTGCACTTTGCCACGATGTTAAACCCGAAAAACCGCTTTAGCCTGCAGTATCGGCTACAGCAGAGCAATCAGGATTTGTTAAACAGCAGCAGTATATACGACAGCAGTTTTTACGATTCGCGCTGGCAGAACGGCAGCGAATTTAGTGAATACGAAAGTCGCTATAAATTAATAGATAATCGCAGCGGCAGCGGTGAGCGAACACGCACTGAGCATTTGCTACAGGCCATCAATCAATGGCAGCTTTCTCCTAAAACCACAATTACCGGAGCAATTACCTATCTACGTCGTAACACCGATCTGAACACTCAGGAAACGGTCATCAGTGATCGCAGCTCATTCTATCGCAGCGTGCGGAATTATTCCGGTCCGGACACAACAACCAGAGATCGGAGTCAATTTGAAGACAAGTCTCTGGAGTGGACATATGACTCGGATTATTGGTCTATTCAAATCCCGATTGTAGTAAACTTCCAAATCAACAAGCGTTGGCAGTGGATGGTTGGAATAAATCGTATTCTGGAGCATTGGGAGATCAACGAGCAAACGCTGGCCACCTTTAAACAACGCACTCGCACCGAGAATGGTAACACGACAAACGAGGAGAATTTTGCTGAGCGCTATATTAACCCCCGCGAACGTATCTCGGAGCAGAGCACCGACTTCATCACCAGTATCGAAGCAGCACTGTCAGACAAGCTAAGTATCAATCTATTGCTCGATCCACAATTTAGCAATGGCTATGACGGCACGGACTTTCGTATTGCTCAGTGGTGGTTGGGGTTTAAGGCGAAGCTATAAGTAGGCAGAAGGCAAGTGTAAAGCCGCGATTCATCGCGTTTTTACTTGTCCACAGCGCTCACCCCACGCATGTGGCCGGTGAGCGCTCTCATCCAGCCAAAGCAGCTCGAAACATCCAATGCAACAATAATTGGAGATATTCCGTTATATTCCTCAAACACATCCGGGGGATTTATGGATCATCAAAGTGAACCACAGAAAAACGCATTTATTAACTTATTCAAGAATTACGAAGAAAATCGCCTACGCTCACTCTGGCGACTCATTATCACAACTATCATTTTTGTTGCTGCCGGCGCAGCTCTTATTGTTCCATTGGCTCTAATGGGTATGCAGGAGAGCCAGTCGCTAAACCACTTCATTGTCAACATTGCATGCATCATCGGTGTTTGGTTAGCAGCAAACTGGGTGGATAGACGCTTGTTTTCGGACACTGGAATGTCTTCCACCAGTCGCTGGTGGCAAGAGTTCTGGTTTGGAATGTTCCTGGGTTTTGCTCTGCTTGCAGCCATATTCACAATACAATATAATGTAGGCTGGGTAACTATTACAGATACAATGGTCACCAAAGTAGCTGGAGCGAATTTCTGGCTTGCGCTTATAATGCCCGTTGCGCTTTATATATCTGTTGGCTTCATGGAAGAGTTGGTCTTTCGCGGTTATTTATTTCTGAATGTCGCCGAGGGCATAAAGGGCAAATATCTTAATGCTAAAACCGCCATCTGGGTTGCACTTATTCTAACGTCAGCCATTTTTGGCATTGCGCATATGGGTAACCCGGAAGCCAGCCTTGTCAGCACAACGAATATCGCACTAGCCGGTGTGATGCTTGGCCTGCCCTATATCCTGACCGGTAGACTGGGAATGTCCATAGGACTACACATTACCTGGAATTTTAGCGAGGGCATTATTTTTGGATTTCCGGTTAGCGGAATGCCATTTAAGTCGGCCAAGTTTTTAGAAATAAGTCAAGGTGGCCCTGATCTTTGGACGGGTGGGTCTTTTGGACCAGAGGCAGGACTACTTGGCTTGTTTGCAATGATCGCAGGAATGGCAATCATGTCATGGTATATTAAGATAAAGGATGGCACACTCACGCTATTCACGGCGATAGCAGAGCCGCCCCACCGGCCTGATATCGTTCAAACGAACTACGCCTCAGCCGACTAGTGCACCGGCAGTCCAAAGAACAACCATTCCAGACACAATGGTAATCACCATGTTGCGGGTAAAATAGGCAGCTATAATCCCTGTAATACCCGCAAGCACTTTGGGCTCAAACACATTCCCAACCAGCTCACCGTTTATTAAAAAAATAGCGGGTGCTGCAAGTGCAGACAAAATGACTACCGGCACGTAAGTAAGAGCCTTTTTTAGCCAATCGGGCATCTCCCAATTCTGCAAGAACAGAATAAAGGACAGTCTTTCCAGCATTGTAAAAAGTCCAATTAAAAAAAACAGTAGCCACCAGTTCATTCTTCTTCTCCACGGTAAAGCATTGCAGCAATAATCCCTAAAGCAACAGCAACCAACAAACCAAGATTATGGGGCAATCCTGCTGCTAACAGTGCCACAATCGCAGCAACAGTGCCTGCGAATAACAGGCGCGCACTTTTAATCATTGGCACTAACAGACCAATAAACATAAGTGGAATTGCAAAGCCCAGTTGCCAGTTTGCTGGAATAATTGCCCCTACTACCAGTCCGACAGCACTTGTTGAAACCCAGACTAACCAAAGGGCGGCACCATGTCCGAAATGATACCAGTTTTTAAACGGTGAATCGGGATATTCATTAAAATATGCAATAGACAGAACATATGGTTGATCAGTAACAAAGTATCCCAAGAGCACCTTCCATGTGGTCGAAAACTGCTTAAAATGCGAACTTAATGAGGCGCTGTAAATAACGAAGCGAATATTCACAATGGTCGCAGACAAGATAATTACCCAAGCAGCGGCATCGACCTTAAGCAAAGCGACTGTCACCAATTGAGCAGCACCAGCTAGTAAAAAAATGGACATCGCCGTGCCGAGAATCGGGTCGATTCCCACTTCGGCAGCCGCGACGCCATACATCAACCCGAAAGGAATTGCACCGGGAATGATTGGCAGAAAAGCCTGCATACCGCCCCAAAAGGCTCCGCGAGAAGTTGTATAAACTTTCATATGATGGCCAAGACAGCAGAACTTTCAGCCGGATATCGACCAAACATCTGCAAAGTAAGATTATTGTTTTTCCAGTAAAAGACTGATACTCTGTATTGATTGACCGGCCACTTCAACATACTTTCCTTGAGGAAATTCAGCTACCATTTTTTGATCTGTGTTTACATGATCTACATGAATAGTATGTGACTTCGTACAAGAAGGTAGTAGCGCCAGCAATATCAATAGGCAAGGAACGATTTGCAGTATAAGACAACGATCAACAGCTTTATTTAAACCACTCATGAACTTATTCCATGAGTTTACAGTACATTGCTAGAACAATTTGATCATCACATTTTTTATTTCTGTATAAATAATTTCTGTCGCAGGACTTGTGTTCGAATATTTTCAAACTGAACCTGCACAAAATATATCCCGGAAGCAAAGGAATTGGTATTTATACGATAGCGCTCGCTCTCTCCCCTGCCCTCATACACTTTCATGCCCAGCACATTGTAAATGGCTACATCATATCGTCCACTTAAATTACTGAAGAACAGATTGACATCCGAGTTCGTTGGATTCGGAAATACAGTAACCGATTGCTCTGCCACAACATTCACAGCGGTATGCTCTATACCGGTGGTCGGGCCAAGACAAAGGATGTCAGTTAACATATCTGCCGATTCCTGAATTACAAGATCACGACTTCCTCCAATAAAATAGCTCACGTGAAGCGGGCTGTTAAAAACCGTAAACAACTCGTTCGTCACGCCAGCTGCATCCCCGGCAAGACTCATCTCACCGCTGCCATAAGACAGTAAGGGAAAGGGAAATGCATTAGAATCACCATAGCCATAGGGAACAATCGGATCGAACTCATCATGCGCGCTATAAAATGGAGGTGAGTCAGTCCCAATCCAATGGGCGCGGGTAAGAGAGCCCGAGTAATTTAACAATCCCTGCACTTCAGAGCTATACTGTGTGTTAGCGCTGCTGTTTCCTTCAAAACCGCCATTGTTGTTAATAGCGTTTAGTATATAGGACGGAATAATGTCATTTGCATCCAGAAAAGCGGAGTTAGAACTGGTAACACCACCAGCTGAAATACCGCCTCCAAAGATATAATCCGGGTCGATACGATACGTATTTTGCGTGGCGGCATCCTCGCGTAAATAGCGAACTGCTGCACGAAAGTCACCAATTGCCTTTATCACGACGTCAGCGAAGCCGATAGAGTCCGTAACCAATCCATCTATTAAGCGATAATCAATTGTTGCTGTGACAAACCCACGTCGCGCGAAGCTCTGGCAAAGAAAGGCCATGTCGCCACGTTGACCATTTACAAATCCGCCACCGTGAACTAAGACAATAGCCGGTCGGGCAGTAGCAACATCGCCTGTTGGCTCATAAATATCCATAAGCAGGTTCTTCTGTGCACCACCGATGGTCGTGTTCTGACCATACTGAACGGCACTGGTAAGATCGAAATTACTAAACACTTCATTCAGATAGCGATTTCCATCGCAGGTTGGATGTTGAGCGGAAACAGATGCAGTAAGACATATTAGAAAGACCGTTAACATTCTTGTCATTTGGGGCCCCTTTTAAGTGAAATTCGGTGATCGGTCATCAGAACGCAATATCTATACATGATTGACGCAATTTAATCGTTTGTTTCATATTTCTTTAGCCAGCGATCTATAACAAATGGACCAAAGGGCACAACAGCTCCCAGCACACCCCAGACAGCAAGTTTTTGGGGTATTGGAACACGGTTGACGGCTATTGCAAACATTACACAGAGCGCAACGAATAGAAAGCCATGTAGTGAACCAACAATTGAAACAGCTGTTGGCATATCAGCCATATATTTTAGCGGCATGGCAATGCCAAATAGAATTAGAGTGGAGATGCCTTCAACAATCCCAAGACGACGCAATTTAGTCAGGAAATTTTGATCGGGGACCACTTTTATGCCTCATGTTTATTAACGGATTTTTTTGACAAAATCTAAGAAGGAAGGCAAAAGGAAAGCAAGGTGTTTCGATAGATGTTTAAGCCTACCACCCTTGTTCAAGTTTAAATTTGATTGGCTCGTATTTGTCAAATCGCTGAAAGTCTTCTCGAAAGAGAATCCACTTCATATCTTCGATTCGCTTTCCATCAGCATCTTTTTGCGGTCTGCGTTCAATCACTTCAAGCTGATACCCCAGCTTCTCGGGAATACGCGCACTCGGAACGTTTAATGGATCGCAGATTATATAAAGTTTTTCGACATTAAGATGCTCCACCCCAAGCTTTGTAAGGGCGTATGTGCATACCGAAGCATAACCTTTTCCGGCTTGGTGTTGATCGATATTATAGCCGATTTCGAGCGTCCCGGCTCCCTGCCTGCGAAAAAGGTACATGATGCCAATTAGTGCAGAATCATCAAAGATGCCATAAGTATAGCTTTGGTCTGAAAACCAGGCACCTTTCCATTCACGAATCTGCTCACGCTTTTGCTCAACACGCTGTGGCTCCGCAACGGCTTTCGGAAGCCAGGGCATATAATATTCTTTATTGCTGGACATCAAATGCTGAAGTGCGGGCGCATCAGGGATGTCCAGCATTCGCAAATGAAGATTACCGACAAAAATTTTTTCAACGAGATTTATCATGTTCTTTCCGGAAGTTGGTAGGGGCGCCATGCATTGCGCCCCTACCAAATATTTATTTCAACAGAGTCATTTTACCGGTATGGCGAAATTCACCGGCATTAAAGCGATAGACGAACACACCGCTTGCCACCGGCTTGCCGGCGTCATCCATACCATTCCACTTCACTTGATGTTGGCCGGCATTCATCTCATTGTTCAACAATTCTCGAACCTGCTGGCCGAGCGAATTGTATACAACCAGACGCACGTCCTGACGCTGAGGTATCTGAAAAGATATTGCTGTGCTGGGATTAAATGGATTGGGGTAGTTCTGACTAACGGAAAATGTTTGCGGAATCTGACTTTCTTCGCCAATACCAACCAGCGGATTGAGTAGTTCGACATCATCGACAAACCAATCGTCATTTGGGAAACTACTTGCTCCGCCATTTGCCTGCAATCTAACCTGAAACTGGCCATGGAAATAGGTTCCACCACCATTAGGCGCGCTGGTAATGTCCAGTGAAACGGGCTCAAACGGAACAACAGTCGAACCGCTTTTGGACCAAACCGTAATCCACTCCCCCAGATCATTCTTGAACATTACACGAAGCGTATCGTTTTCCTCGGGTGCATTACCGGTGCCCTGGGGTTGATAATTAAAATTAAACCTTAGTCCAACACTTTCCAGTCCACTTGTATCAACCGGTTTCATATCGACAATATCCTCACCAGAAGGGCGACCGTTCAAATTCAGAGAATAAGGCCCGCTCGGTGCGTTTTGAGCACGATCATCGACTTCACCGCCACTGTTTTCCCACACACCAGGATTCGGAATACCAGGCACATCGAACTGATCGGCTATCGGGAGTCCTAAGGGCGTGCCAACCGCTTCAGTCAGTTCGCTTTCGTTCTCTGCTGCCTCATCGTCCACAGCGCTCACCTGCCAATCATAATAAGCAGGAACTTGCGGTGAATAAGTTTCCGTCATCGTTCCTGCCGTATCGCCGGACGTCTGCGCAAATGTGGTTACCAATACACCGTTCTGATACAGATTAATTCCAGCCAGATCATCCATTGGTGTATTGTCAATATTAGTAGCAGGGTTCGTCCAGGTAATGCTTACCTCACTCTGATTTCCAGAGACAGACAGTGCTGTTGGCGCGTCTGGTGTCGCAGCACCACCGGCAGTCCAAATGGTTGTAATTGGATCGCTGTTAAATCCGCTGCTATCGTGACGGGCAACGATTGAATAGAGATATTCCTGGCCGTCATTTAACCCGGTATCGGTAAATGTTTCCACACCGCCCGCAATGGAGTCAACAAGCACATCGTCACGAGTAACCATAACAGTAAATTCACTGGCTTCAAGCATATCACCTGTAACCAACCGCGTCGGATCTTCCCACGTCAACGTCATGGCATCAGGAGTCGTGTAGTCGCTATAGGCGACAGCATTGAGCGGCACTTCCGGCAAGAACGGCTGAAAATCGACTGCTGCCCAAAAGGCAGGGTGGAAAAAGCTAGTGCCATTATTATTTCCGCCACCACCTGTGTTACAACCACCGTGAGTATGCACGCCAACCGCGAAATGTGTCGCTCCATCAATAACCGGGCTACCGGAATTACCGCCTTCGGTATCGGTTACATAACGCATCACATTACCGCTTGAGCCCGCGTTTGGTCCAATATGAGTTTGTAGCGTTTGATTATCCACTCCCGTATCTACACCATATCCGGTAATACGGATACTATCCGGGTCATGATCCTGAACCAGAATGAACCCGCCACCCTGACGGTCGATTGGCAATTCACCGGTAAGACTGTTCGGGTTACAGTCAAATACTGCCCAATCGTTACCCACGCCGCTACCCGTGCCCACAAAACTGGATTGAATAATTGGGAATTGATCTTCAGGAGGTGGATTTTGTGTTGTTCCGCCTGGTAGTGATGGTGGCACGTTGAATTGCAAAACCTGTGAGTTAGAACTGATACAATGACCAGCAGTAATATGCTTGCCATCAGCAACGATCCAACCGGTACAGCCAATTGGCATAATTCTGCCTGACCATGGCTCAGTATCCTGAATACGGTCATCAACCGGGCCACACTGGCTTAGAAAAATGGGGTCGGTCCCCCATTCTCCGACGACTACATTATCTATTTGTAAGAACACATTATCATCTTCTTGCGCAACAAACAGTTCCAGCAATAACGCATCGCCATTAAAGTAGGCGCTGGAGTTTCGCCACTGTGCAATTGCTCTGGCATCTAAGATTTGTTGATAACCATCAAGCTGAGAGGTCACTCGCAAAAAGCTGCCATTTCCAAGATAGGACGCAGAGAATTGAAGGCGAATCCACGGCACGCCATCAACGCGAACAAGGCTACTATATACCATTTCAGTTATTGCTGAATTATCTGCACCATCATGCACACCGGAATGCCACATATAGCTCTTCAGGCTTTCAGCAATAGGCGCTGGTTGAGAATATAAATTTGATGAGACAAGCAGAAGCTGCAACATACATACAACAAGCAGCGTCTTTATCGGTTTGAAGCGAAAACTCATAGGGGACCTCTGAGATTTGGAGTTGAAATATGGGAAGCACTACGCACTAAGAATACAAATTTGTGAAGGAAAGAACAACCAAATTATTGACAATTGATCATTGACCATTGGACAATGACAGTAAGAGAAAACTACGCAAGGAATAAGCGTGTATTCAGATTCACACCATGGTCAATGGCAAATACTCAATGGCAATTGATCATGGTGTGAACTACGGATTGAAATCTATATCAATATTTTTGTCGCGCCGAGTGGAATCGAGGCACTTAGACAAATAATTTAACAGCATAATTTAACAAAAATGTGCACTTTGATGGAGTTAATACCGAGCGTAGCCGAGGAGCCAGCATGACATTTCCGTCTCCAAAGTAGGGCCCATGTTTCAACATGTAACTCACATCAATGACCAATGAACAATGGCGGATGGTCAATTATTAGTCTCCATCATCGGCTGTACCGCCCATGAGTACAACTTTTGGCAACATGCGCGCAACGGGCTCGATAAGAACACCATCTTGTAACCCAATGACCATCTCGATGTCTTTATAGGCTTGAAAGGTCTCGTCTTTTTCCAGCCCGAAGTGCAGAATATCAAGCTTTGCCATGTGTTTTTGAAAAGAGGCCTCATCATGTAGCTTCTTAGCCTGCGTACGCGAATGCCAGCGTCCGGCACCATGCGAGGATGAACTCAAACTTTCTTCATTACCCAATCCACGCACCAGGTAAGACGGCGTTCCGCTTGAGCCGGGAATAATACCCATTACCCCTTTCTCGGCCGGAGTTGCCCCCTTCCGGTGAATCACAGTTTTATTGCCCTTGTCTTCCCAGGCAAAGTTGTGGCGATTCCAGATTGTTTCAACAGCTGCGAGATTAGCAGCCTTGCAAAAGTGTTGATGGATAAGATCATGATTAGCCTTGGCGTATTCTCCCATAAGCTGCATGGCCATCCAATATTCACGACCAAGATCATGATCCATACTAAGCCATTCATATCCGGATCGAATCTTACGAGCAACCTGACTGGTCCACTTCTTCGCATGTTGGAGATAATTTGTTGCCGTTTTATGTCCAACACCACGACTGCCGCTATGCGTCATCAGTGCGACACCTTTCCAGCCCTTTTTAAAGGTAGGCGTATCCTTAATAAATTCAATCGTTACAAGATCGGCAAAGTGATTCCCTCCACCTGATGAGCCAAGCTGCCTCTGTGCGAGTTCTCGTTTCTGTTTCAGAAATTTAATCTCGCTCCATACCGGACTATCCATCACCTTATGTTCACGAGCACCATCAGCAAAGTCTGAGCCCATTCCAAATGCCGTCACATCACGAAGACGTTGGGCAAAGTGCGGACGCTTAGCAATAAACTCAGCTTCAGGCAGATCCAAAATTGTAAGTTGCATCATACAGGAGATATCATAACCGATAAACGATGGCGAAACAGCATTTTCCAACTCTACGACGCCTCCAATTGGCATCGCATATCCCAAATGGGCATCGGGCATCATCGCACCCCGGGTAGCCACCGGCAAGCGCATGACATTATACATCTGATCGACGGCATTCATGGGAATATGCTCATTGACCTCCCCAAAAACCTTGAACGGAGCAGCATTTAAGCGAGGCTTCATAAAAACCGCCTTACCATAGCATTCTTCTGCCCAATCGAGAAGCTCCTGCTTATTCGCGCGGGGGTTCTCTTTGATGTATTGTGCAGCAGCCCGAGCGATTGCAGGGAAATTATCCAAGACAAAATACTGATCCAGTATTTTATGCGGCTTTAGCTTCTTCCGTGACACGACATGCTCCAGATTAAATATTCGCAAAGCAAGGCAATAAAGTTGCCTCTTTCGATTTACAAAGAGATCGAAAGGGGCAACTTTTCTTATTAAAAATAGATTTTCACTTCATCAGTATCATCTTTTGCGTTTGCTGCGTGTTTTCCCCACTTAGACGATAGAGATATATACCTGAACTCTGCGAAACGCCTGCGTCATTCCTGCCATCCCACACTACCTGATAGCTTCCGGCAGTTTGCTTTAAATCAACTAGCAGCCTTACCCGTTGGCCAAGAAGATTATAAACGGCTATGGTTACCTGACCATTCTGCGGCAAGGAGTAAGCAATGGTGGTAGCTGGGTTAAATGGGTTCGGATAATTCTGCTCCAGCACATAGCCACTCGGAATCGACAGACCATCCTCAATACCCACCAGAGGTGCAGGATCGACCCACATTGGATCTTTAGCATCTACCCCGGGCGTACTCCCAAGCGTGCCGTCATTACCGTACACAGAGAGATCTGAAGTGATTTGTCCTGATCCTTCATTAAACTGCCAGTATCCGACCAGGCCACTGTCTGCTGTTGTATAATAGACGGGATCGAGCTGACCAGACATGGTTCTCTGAATCTGCTCCTGAGTTCGCCCGACATTCCAAACCCGTACTTCATCGATCGTACCGAGGAAATTTCGATCGGCGCTTACCTCAGAGCTACCAACCTGCAGGTCGAAGGTAGAGTTGCGTAAGTTAAAGCCTGCATTTGTAGACCCAACTTCCGCACCATTGATAAAAATCTTCATCTCGCTTCCATTGTAACTGCCGGCCACATGATACCATACTTCTGTTTGCATAAGCCCCACAGCCGAGTTCAACTCATTCCAACTCCCGGAGCCAAGATTAAAGTTTAACTGTCCATTATTACCGGCCCGTAACATATAACCGCTGTCATTGCCCGGTCCTTGCTGTTCTTTATTCATAATTGAACCCTGCCAGACATTCGGCTGCCAGGATGATGCTTTTATCCATGCTTCCAAAGTTATCCCCTGGCCGGTGATCTGCAATGAAGCATCGTTGCCTAAATCCAGATAGTCATTATCAAAGAAGAGAGCATTTCCTGTGGTATCCACAACCATATTGTCTGTAGTAAAGCTCCAAACGGTTCCGGTAGCCGTTCCGACAGTGTTCACCTCATCGATACGCCAGTAATATACTGTTCCCGGCATTAGCACACCCGGGTCGTACATAGTCGTTGCCTCATTAGAGACAAAGGGCGGCGGATTTGTTGTGCCTAAATAGACGTCATGTGTAAGCGCTCCCATTCCTGCGGTCCAGTTTAAATCTATCCCGGTAGTCACATCCGTTTCACCATCACCAGGGATCGGATTGGTAGCGACCGTCGGTTGCTGCGAGACATCCCATGTAAAGGTAGTTGTTGCAGGTGTCGCATTCTGAAAATCGAGTCCAACGGCAATAACCTCCAGTGTCACAGTACTTTCATCACCAACACGCTCAACGGAGGGGACAAAATATGCCGTATTCGCAGTTCCGCCGAGAAAGGTTCGTGAGTTGTCTGGATTTACTCGGAAGATGTTGTAATAATACACCTCATCTGATGAACCCGTCCAGCGCAGGCGCAGTGTCGCTTCAGATGGAGATTCTTCAACTTTGCGCTCCACAGAAACCATGCTTGCAGGAGCAGGAGCCGAAGCGTTTACATCATAAACTGCAAGTCGACCCAGCCGCATATCGTAAGAGTTGATGCCAGCCGCATCAAAACGCAGGGAAATTTCGATCAATTTTCTGCCGGCTTGCCCAGACAAATCCAGCGTTTGCATTTCCCAGTCAGACGTTGTTGCACTTCCCAATGCAATAAATTCTTCAAACAGGGGAAGATCTTCAAAACGTAATCCAATACTTAAAGCCGTGGGTCCGGCGGCTGTTTTATATGCAATGTCGAGACGAGAGTCTGCAGTTAGGTCAAGCTCTGTTTTGTATAAGCGAAGATTATTTTCAGACTGCAAGTCACCTGAAATTTTGATGCTGTTTCCACCATAATAAGCATCTGTCCAGTCCATCTCAGGATAAAGCGGAGTTCCAGTAGATGTAATTACCCAGCGCCAGGTTGGCAGAATATCCTGTAAAGAAATATTGTTCCAGCCAGTAGTAGACCATGAATCCGGGCTACCCTTCTCACCGTCGATATAGTAATCGAATCCATGCCCGGTATTGAAGTTCGTAACAAAAGGTAGTTCAGTAGCGGCAGATTTGGCCGGAATGTAGTTGGCTAAGCCTTTCCAATTGCTGGTAGTTGTGGTATTTGACGGGTCACGATTTGCGCCAACCCAGAAGCGATTGTCGCGTGTATAAAAATCGGCTACATTTGAAGCACTTGAATACGTCCATGAAGGCACATAAAATCCGACTGAGGTTCGCTGCGCCTGCCCCGCCGGAAACAGACTGGCCCAGTTCACTCCGGTATTGTAGCCGTTTGCCTGAACATCAATTCCGGCATATAAATCAAATTCACTGCGATTAAGATTGTTAGCATTTGTACGTGTCGTTGTCAGATCACTTGCCGTCCAGCCAAAGTCCAGAAACATGTATTCAGAAACCACCGTGTCGCTGTATTGGAAAAACATGTCGTTATTGCTATTCAGCTGCTCCTGCCAGGAAATAGCACCACTTTCTGTCATGGCATCATACCACTGAAGCTGCAAGTTTGAGTTTCGTTGAAAGTAAAGCATGAACTCACGCATATCAGCAGCAAGAATGGCATTTCCACCAGTGGTTTCCTGATTGATAAACCAGCCGTCGAAACCATAATATTCTGCCACCTCAATCAATTTATCCGCCACGGGAAAGGTGTTTCCGGAACGTTGCAACAGATCCTGCACCCACTGTATTTGTCCACCAAAAACAACGGGTGGAAAAAATATTGTTCCCAACACCGGCACACCATTACGGTGGGCAGCATCGACAATGCCTGGATTTGGGGCAAGAATAAGCCCCTCTCCGGCAGACCCTCCCCAAAACACCAGCACATCGAGATACTGCCAATAATTGTAAGAATAGTAATTAACGTCCAGTCCACCCTGCGAAGGATTTCCACTGGTTGCCCAAAAGATTGGTAGATTGTTCACCTCCGCTTCATTGGGGCGAGCGTTGGAATTGACCTGCGTACTAATATTATACGCTGCACGATCTCTCAGGCGCGTGTTCGCCCGGTTGTAGGGGGCATCAGCGTCGCTACCCGGTGTCCATGCCAAGAGCTCGTTAGGGAACCAGTATGAAGTAAAGGGTTGATCGACCGGTAAAAACGCCGACTTGGTTTTATAGATAGAAACGTCGGGCTTGGACGTTTGAGATACAGCTAAGCTTAACAGCAACACAAGTATAGCTAATGGGCGCAATAATTTCATAAGGTCTCCACTGAATAAGTAAAACATCGCGACTACGACTCATTAAGTTTACGGTACAAACAAATCATAAGAAGCGTAGCGATCATTGTAAAGATAGATTTTCACTAGTACTGCTAATATGGGCCACGAATATGTGCAGTAACCTGCTCTTCATAGAATTGGCGTAGCTGTTTATGAAGTTTTAAGGAAAGTTGTGGTAGTTCTGAAACGGCGGCATTCATCTGAGCTTGTTCGACACTACTTGCCCCGGGAATGACACAGGAGACTGAATCATGGTCCAGTATCCAGCGCAGCGCCATTTGGGCCATTGTAAAGCCTTCCGGAACGAGTGGCTTTATTTGCTCGGCAAACTCAACGCCTTTTGCAAAGGGCAAACCGGCAAAGGTTTCGCCGACATTGAAGTACTGACCGTCTTTATTGTAATTTCGGTGATCAGTTTCCGGAAACGTTGTGTTGGCGGAGAACTTTCCAGCGAGAAGCCCGCTTGCGAGAGGTAGGCGCACGATAATACCAACGTTCTTCTGTTTCGCAATTTGAAGTAAGTGGTCGGCTGGCTTCTGCCGGAAGATATTAAATATGATTTGTAGAGATTCAATCCCTGGTTGCTGCATACAAAGCAGGCCTTCTTCTATCGTCTCGACACTTGCACCAAAACTACGAATCGTTCCCTCGCTTTGCAGCTCGCGTAACCAGTTAAAGACAGAACCATCTTCAAGAACGCGCTTTGGAATGCAGTGCAGCTGCAAAAGATCGAGGGATTCAACCGCCAGTCTGCGACAGGCAGCGTTCACGGCAGTGCGAAGTTCAGCTTGCGTATAATTGTCTGGGAAAACACTGCCGTCCCTGCCAAATTTAGTAGCGACAGTCAGCTTACCTGTAAAACCCGGGAGGTAGCTACCAATCAATGTCTCGCTACGTCCGGCTCCATACACATCTGCCGTATCGAAAAATGTAGCGCCAGCTTCCGTAGAAGCCAGCATAATGTCATGAGCTGTCTGCTCTTCCATCGGGCCAAAGTCACCGCCAAACTGCCAGCAGCCGAGTCCTATTTCTGTAACGCGCAATCGTTTTCCCAGAGCTCTGGTTTTCATGTTCATCTCACCTTTTAGTTCCGCTGAACAATACCAAGTCCCGAGAATAGAATCAAGAGTTTATCGGAGCAACAACATTTTTCGACTGAGAAGCTGCTCGGAAGACGCTCGCGGCACTGTATGAAGCCGATAGAAATATATACCGCTGGCTACCAATTCACCAAAATCGCTTCGGCCGTCCCACACGACTGAATTCTGACCTGCCTGTTGAACACCATTTACGATAGAGCGCACCTGCCGACCAAGCATATCGTATACAGTCAAATCAACTTGGGCTGCAGATGGGAGAAAAAAATCAATCTTAGTGGAAGGGTTAAACGGGTTTGGATAGTTTTGATCTAAGTGCATAGATTCAGACACCACATGCTCACTAGGGGAATATATTCCAACCGGTCCAGACTGAAGATATGATGAAAAACGCCCGAAGAGGCTATCTGCAATATTATCCGGAGATGCTTGTAATTCATATCCGACTATTACAACTCTACCACCAAATCCGCTATCATCAAAATTTATCCCTCCAACCTCCAATGTATCATCAGGGACGTTCCCATAGGAAAACAGGTAGCTTGATTCAGGATGTGTAGACCGCATCCGATCTTTTGAAGGTTGCTGTGCTGCACTAACAGCAAATATGAGATCTGAGGTAAGTGGATTATTCTGAAAACCCCTGACAAGCGGATTCGTTCCGACATAATCTCCATCATATATGATTTGCAGTGTCGAGTTAAAAAATGGAGCGTCGAAATTATTTTCTACAACATCCTGACCACTGAAAAGCAAATGATGCCCTTTTTGAACACTTTTCTCCAAACTATCGAGTACGGCGGAAGTCATGCTGGAGTCATCATTTGCACCTATCCAAATCAAACTATTTGTTTTTGTATACTCTAATATTTCAGGTGAATATGAACGCGTATCCCCTTCACGCTGCTGAAACCGCGATTGAATGTTATTTCTTTTAAGATTTGCAATGGCGCTTCCGGCACTTGATTTATTAATCGCTGATACCAGCACATCGGCACGCTCCAACGCAATAGCATAATTACTGTCTACCGATACATTCTGAACAACATATGGCAACAATGGCAACGTTTCAGGTGTTATAACCAGTGAATCGAACTGATTAAGAGAAGACAAACTATCAAATTGAAAAGCACCTGAGACACCAAGTGAAACATTTTCATTAATTCGAAAGCCGACTTCATTTTTGTAGTAGATCCTTGCATCTCCAACAAGCGGAAACGGTACATCTGTGGACACACTGCCCTGCAAACTGACTAACCTTCGATTAATCGGCATTATCACATCAAGAGAAGTTGTTTGTCCTTCTATCACCTGGACATTCGTTACTTGAACAACGCTGGCGCCGGGGGTCTCCACGTTTAGAGTATATGTACCGGCAGGAAGATGCATTTCATAACTACCGGTCGTATTGTTAACTGATAAGACGTCTCCGGTTAGATTTACTCGAATTTCCGCAAGCAACAATGGCCTAACGCCTGAGCTATCCAGCACAGAACCGGCAATAGTTCCATAAGGCTGCTGGTCAACCCGATAGAGCGTGTTATCATTCAGAACATAGACCGAGCTATCTTTAGCTACTTTAATCATTTTCACATAAACAAAAGCCGGCAACCCTCCTGCACCAACTTGCTGAAAGCTCATCCCGTGATCATATGATGCCCAGAGACCTTGTTCATTAGAAGATGCAGCCAATGTTCCAATATACACATTACCGTTAACAGGATTTGGTTGCATACCCCACATTCCGATATCAAGTGGCCCGGCATTTATCCAGGTTTCGCCGAAATCTACCGTACGAAAGCAGGAATAAACTCCCGAGAAAGTCGATGCATAACCAAGAGCTGGGTTTGCCGGATCCCACTCAACCTTAGGCGTTTCTAAGGTATAGCCATCTTCTTGGCGAGCCATAGTCCAGGTAAAGCCACCATCGATTGTTCGCGTGATCCTTCCAGATCCTGCGCCCGCAATTATTAATCCCGATATTGTGGGATGTGGGGCAATTGAACAGGCAATCGGTGTTCCGAGGTTTGAACGAACTGCCCAGGTTTCTCCGGCATCCTCACTTACATAAAAATCTCCGGTTAAGAATTCTGCGATATATGCGATTTGTGGATTTATCGGATCAAAAGCTAACGTTTCTCCATTCATGCTTATTTGCTGCAAAACCTGCGTCCAAGTATAGCCACCATCCGCGGAACGATAAAGTTCATTCGAATGCAGGAGAATTATACTGGTATCCGCCGGAGAAACGGACATACTTTTTCGCCTTCCGAATGGTAGAATACCGCGATTCTGCCAGTTCTCACCCGAATCTTTACTCACCATAAAAGTATCACCCTTCAAAGTATAGACAACAGAGTGATCGATCGGGTTAAGAGCGATACAATCTGTATTAAGCCCACGAAGTTTACTAACCCATTGATCTTGAATTTGCGCAGAAAGGTTAAGGTTTAACGCAAAAAGCATTACGCACATTATCGAAAAACATTTCATAATGAACTCCCGGGAGGTTAAACACGCTTGAAAAGTTATCATCAATTAATTCGAACCACGATTGTCATTTTCTGAAAAAAGAGGAGAATTCTTTAGCTTTATTTCGATAGCTTTCCAGAGTTATGGAATTAAATCATTTACCTGGAGAATTTTATGAACAAGCATGAGATGCCAACAATGATAGATGCAATTGACAAACGTATCACACACTGGCTGGCAAAGCACAGTCTGCCAATACTTCGCATAGGTTTGGGTATAATTTTCTTTTGGTTCGGCGCGCTAAAATTCTTTCCGGGACTAAGTCCCGCAGAGAGCCTGGTACGCAATACCGTGTATTTTGTAGATCCGAATTGGTTTATCCCCATTTTAGCGGCCTGGGAATGCCTGATCGGATTAGGTTTAATATTTGGCAAGTTCATGCGAACAACGCTGCTGCTATTGTTTTTACAAATGCCGGGAACAGCATTGCCACTCGTTTTACTTCCGGATGTAGTATGGAACGTCTTTCCATTTGGCTTAACAATGGAAGGTCAATACATCATAAAGAACCTGGTATTAATTGGTGCTGCGCTTGTGCTCGGTGCAGGCGTGCGCGGTGGAGGATTAACGGATGAACCGATTACGCTGAAATAATATTTTTTCCTGGAATTAGCCCTAATCGTGGTAAAGCCTCGTTTTAAATGGACGATAATTTTTTCAACAAGGGAGATTGCCATGATTGAGTTTGATTTTAGCGCTGCGGTGCAACCTACATTTATTACACAGACTGAGACCTCCTCCAGTCGTCCCGGTGAGTTAACAGAAGAGGAGCAGCAAAAAGTTGCGGAGATGAAGAAGCGTGATCAGGAAGTGCGCGCACACGAGCAGGCTCATCTTGCTGCTGCCGGAAGTCTTGCAATGGGTGGAGCCACCTACGAATATGAGGTTGGTCCGGATGGCAGACGCTACGCAGTTGCGGGATCTGTTGCGATTGATACGGAAAAGGTTCCGGGTGACCCGAAGGCAACTTTGGAAAAAGCCAAACGGATTCAACGAGCTGCGCTTGCTCCACAGGATCCATCCCCACAGGATCGCAAAGTTGCAGCTGAAGCAAAGCAAATGGAGATGGAAGCACAGCAACAAATAAACGCCGAGAATCAAAAGAGCCTTACCAGCGCATACAATCAATCTGGTGAAGCAACCGAGTTAAATCCCGTTCTCTCAACCTTCGCAATGACCGTTTAACGGATTAGCAGCATTTTGCTACTTTTGCTACTGGTATGTGATTCACCGTTCAGGGTCAGCCGGTAAAAATAGAGGCCTGAGCTAACCGGCAATCCAGCGTCTGATAATCCATTCCACTGTGCAGTGTATTCACCTGCGACCTGTTCACTATTTAAGAGCAACCTCACTCTCTCACCCAACGTATTTTGCACCTCCAACGTCACCAGTCCTTGTCGCAGCAATTCGTAGCGAATAGTTGTTGTCGGGTTAAATGGATTGGGGTAATTTTGCAATAGTTCAAATCCGCTTATTTCTTGCTGATCAACATGGTTAATGCCAGTGATCGGGACTTCAAACGAATTACTTATCCCTGTTCCGCTATTTTGCAAGCCTGCAAGATCGGCAACTGTTGCAATCGTGGCTTTAACGACATTTGTCATAAACCTTAAGTCCAGCGTCGCGATGGAATCTCCGGGTTGATGATAATTTGGGTTTCGAAATTCCGAGCCATCCGTCAGCATCAGCGCTTTATAGCCAGCGTCCCAAAACTGCGCGTGGTCACTGCGTCGCAGATCCGGTGCAATTTGTCCATTACCCGGAACCGCCAGAGAAATGACGCGTAATTCGGGTACATACTCTGCTGCCAGACTATCAAATGCGAAGCGCAAAGAGTTAGAAGCTTCGTTTGCAACATTGGTAATGAAGTCGCCTCTAAAATCATTTGCAGCAACGCTATCCGCCGCCGCCGGGAAAAGAATATCGAAGCCATTTGGCAATGACTGACATCCGGGTATATCGCAATAAAAGCCAATCATTTCAAAATTGAATACGCCGGCCGTCTCCTCATAAGACGGGATACCGTTTGCCACATAATTCCCTGCACCTATCAGCCCGGCTTCTTCCAGATCAAATCCGATAAAGCGAATGCTTCTCCGAAAAGAATAAGCGCTTAAAATACGTGCAGCTTCCAACACACCGGCAACACCGGACGCATTATCGTCTGCGCCAGGGGTGTTCGTTTGAGAATCAAAGTGTGCATCAATAATAAAAGTGGTCGCTTCATCGGGCCGCCCCGGAAGGCGTCCAATGATGTTGGCAGCCTGATAACTTCCGAGCTGCCACTCCTGACGATACGACTGCAATCCAACCGCACTAAAGCGATTTTCAAGCGTGTCTTTTACCGCTTCCAAATGGACAGGACCTGCAGTGCGGTGACGTGTTTTGGCAAGGAACGTTAAATCGTTACGCAATCGCATACTATCCACTTGCGATACAATGTTCTGGATGTCCACTGGCTTGCGGTCATCAGCGATGACCTTAGCCACCAGACTTTGTTGATTCAGATTGAATGTCGATTGTTCATAATGCCAAAGAATCGTTTTTCCCGATCCAGCGAAAACCGGGAAACCAGCATCACCGCTAAGTGAGTCCGGGTTTAATAGATAGGTTTCACCATTATCGCTTGAAAGACGTAGGCTTACTTCCATCGAATCGGATTCTACGTCCTGTAAATCAAATGTAAAACTAACGATGGATTGAAGGGTGTCTACAACGGCGGAAACGCCGCTTACAGTTGGTGGCTGACTTTGAGCAAAGAGAGATTGGGTGGTCGCTAATAAGACGGCGACGCAAAACAAAAACGTTTTTTTGCGCATAACAAGTCCTTGAGTGGGGTGAGTAACGCAAAATACGCGACTCAGAGGTCATTGTCAAGACGCTCCAACGATCCAGATATATGATCTTATTCTTCAAACGCTTGTCGCAACGATTTATCTACTATTAAAATACTGCTCAACGCCGTCATCTACGGGAAATAAAAAACCGGTTTCCCAAGCTAAATAAACCAGGATCATGCTAATACAAGCTAGCGGAATAATGATCGAAAAGAGAGTCTTTAGAATCCCCATCTTACCGGCAAAATGAAAGCTGCCCTGTCGATTGACATCCAAAGAGGCAGGTAGGTTGTCCAGCGCCAGAGCATACTGCGTATCGCGCGGATCGTACACAATCGGTTCCTCTGCATCATCTTCCAGTTTCTCTGCGAGATGTGTTCGTTCTAGAATCTGATGCGTCATGCTGTCCGCTTCATACTCTATTGTATAGGCAAAGACAGTGCGATTGTTGATACGAGTGTTCGTCGCTTCTTTCTTAGTGATTTTTCCGAAAGTCAGTTCACCATTTTTAAGCAGGTAAAGGGCGTGAAGTCCTTTATTAAGTCCCTGCCGTAAAAAGTAGACTCCAATGAAGAGAAATATCAGCGGAATTCCTGAGATAAGGAGACGCTCAAGTCGACCAACGGGTTCCTCCATTACAACCTGGGAGAAGATTCCAACACCAAGAAATCCTACCGTTGTAAATATCCAGCCGAATTGATTATTAAATCCACCAAACAACATCGTCAGTTTCACAGCAAGTGATGTCTGGCGCGGTGGTAATGCGAGATCTTTCCTGAAGTTTCGCATAGACGCTACCCTTCATACATTTTTTTGTCGATTTGCATCATCTGCTGATCCATATAGCACCATAACCAGGTTTCGTTTGGTTCAAAGGATTGCACAACCGCATGCTTCGTTCCATGATAATGTTTCGTCGCATGTTTATTTTTAGACGAATCGCAGCAGCCAACATGTCCACACTCCACACAAATTCGCAGATGTACCCAGCGATCGCCGCTTTGCAGGCACTCCTCGCAACCACTGGTTTGCGGCGTTACCATTTTCAAACTCTGCATATGTCGACAGGGTTCTTGCACATCTTCCTCCTTTGAAAAACTCAATAGTTTGAATGAGAGAAAAAAGACCCCGGAAAATATGACAGCCGAGATCAAAAATGTCACTTCACCAGCATATTCATAGAGGATTCCGCCGATCAGCAAACCAATGATACTAGCCATACTTCCACAACTGCTGGCAACACCTTGAACGGCCCCCTGATTTCTGGAGCTCGAAGCGTTTGAGAGAAGTGCCAAAATTGATGGCCACATAATCCCATTGCCCAGCGCAAAAAATACGGCCGCAATATACACAGCGGTATCTGAAGAAAAATAATAAAGTAGAAAACACCATATTAGAAGAAAGCTACCGGCAATTGCCAACGTAGCTTCAGCGAACTTACCGGAAAGGAATCTCAGCACAGGCCCCTGAACAACGACCATAAGGATTCCGAGGAAGGAAAAGAATGTCCCAGTGTCGGTTAGCTGCCAATTCAATCCGCGAATAGCATGCACAGGAAAGGTCACATAGAACAGATTAAAGCCCAGGAACACCAAAAAATAAAGCGTGAGCATTAATGGCACGTGCTTTATCTTCAAAACGCCACTAAAAGTCAATTTCTCTTCACAGTCAATTTCATAGCAATCTTTCAGCTCTTGACCTAAAATACGTCTGACGCTGTCACCTTCTGCCTCTATTGCAACGACAGGTTCAGGTTTCGATTCTGGAAGCAAAAGCGCAATAATGAATACCGCAGCTACAGAAATACCGATGGTGGCAAGAATCGGTAGTTTTTCAGCATATTGCGTCGCTCCCAGTAATCCGGCTATCGCAGGTCCAAAGATGAAGCCAAGGTTTGCAGCAACAGCCATCCGGCCAAAGTTTTCACTACGATGATCAGCATCTGTAATATCGCTGAGATAGGCGTAAGCAACAGAAACATTTCCACCGGTAATACCATCCAACGCACGGGCAAAGAACAACGCGATCAATGGCAAGGTCAACGTAAACGTGCCAATTAAGTCAGAGCTGACATTCGTAATTGTTTGAACCGGCAGAAACATTGCTCCAAGAAAAATAAGCCATGACAGCAAGGTACCTAACTGACTAAGCAACAAAATTTTTCGACGTCCATGGGTATCAGACCAGCGGCCCAGAATCGGTGCGCCAATCAGCTGAAATGCAGAATATGTCGCGCCAAGTATGCCATAGACTACGGCATTTCCGCCGAACCCGGTGACCAAAAAGATCAGGAATGGCAGAACGATACTGAAACCGAGCGAGCCGACAAAATTCACGGCAAGAATTGGCAGCAGCGAAGGTTTTTCGTTTGTTTTAATATCTAATGGTAAAGATGCCAGAATGCCCGCCTTATTAAGTTACCAGAGTTTCCATTACCCATAAGATAATTCCGGCTACCCCCTGCAACAAAAGCAATGCAAAAGCAACAGAGGCGATCAGCTTCATTAGTGTCTTTGGGTAGGGTTTTGGAAAAAAGTGATATGCTCCCCACAGTGTCAAAAAGCTGAGAATACCTACGACCACCAGGCCCTCGACAATCAAATCATCATTCATTAAAGGCGAGGTTGTGCTGAACAAGCTTATGAACAGCTTTAAAACAATTACGTATAAAATCATTTTGGACGTTATATACATCAGAAAACAATAGGCTTCGGTGGTATTATAATTCTGCTTTCGAAACAAGAATCCAAGCATTGCTGCAATTGGCAATAGCAACAAGCTCAATACAATCCCATACTGAAGGGTTTGTGAGAGACTTCCAATCCAGGTGTCGGCACTAGCTCGAACCGGGGTTACAGCCGGTTCTCCCAGCACAAAAGCCGATGCAATATTCAGTGCAATACTAAAAAGGAAAAAACGAAATGGATTCCAATATCCGGCACGCTTGCCATTCTTATAGTCAAGAACAAACTGACCCGGATTTTTTATAAGCGCCATCGTCGTTCTAATCACTGAGTAATCGAGCCCTGCAACATCACGAGCCACACCACTAACCAAGCTCTTTAGGCTCAGTCTGCCAGTCCCGGCCTTTTGGCCGCAAGAGCCACAAAAGGAACCGCCTAAAATCGAGCTACAATTCAAACACTTTACTGGTTCCGTCACTTCTTTACCCATATTGCCAAACTGCGTTTGTCCACTTTAATGGAATACTTGCGCTTACCCGTTAATTTTTGGGGCAATGTGCTACTCTTAACGCCCTTCTGATGGTTCACGGCTTCATTTGTCGCAACCAAGCGCCAGTTTCCCACCGGAATTTCCAGACGTTTAAACTCGAACGGTTTATCCCCGGCATTCATTAATACGAGAACTGAGTTATTTACGATATAACCCAGCAAGCTTTCTTCCGGTGGCGAGATAAAGTGATAATATCCCTGAGGTAATTTCTCTGCCTGGCGAAAAACCTGTCCGTATTTGCTCATGCGCAATTCATTCATTCCCTTCCAAAAAGCAAACATGTTTTTGTAATCATTCTTATTGGCCCCATCCGGACTTGCCCCGACGGTTTCCCAAAGAAATTGATTTGCAAAACGATGATTATAGGTATCACGCTTTCCATGCAGATATACTTTAATTCCGGCATTGGTCGTTTTTACAACCTCTTTCAACGGAGCGGCAGCCTTACTTCGCATGATCTCGGAACCGCCGTGGGTAACAATGGGCCCGGCTGTTGTATAAAGGAGTGTAACCGCCAGCTTGTAAGCATCCTGATCTACCTCAAGACGACCGTCGAAGTCCTTTGACCCAAACTGATCGGCCAGAGCAAAATTGTCGTGAATATCGAGATAGCTTATGCCACTGAGTGGAGTTTTGTCATCGAGGAAACTGTTTTCCAAACCGAGCATCACATTTGCGCGCTCCGAGAAATTACCCCCTGCCCAGCCACGATCTTTCTTTTTGTCATTCAATTCGAAGACCGGCCCTTTGTAAGCATTGCGCGATTCGTCCTGAAAGAACGTAATCGGAGAGTCTTCCTTATACCAATCCCAATCCGGATTTGCCTCATATTCCGGATCGTTGGAAGCAATCCAGGGCTCTCCGTAGACAATCTTATCATGTCCAATCTCTTTGCGCAGTGCTATAAGCGTTTGTTCATCAATTTGACCGGCGAGGTCAATACGAAAACCATCGATACCAAATTCTTCTATGAAGTGCTTACACTGGTCTATCAGCCAGCGCTGCACCATTGGGCGATTCTCCGTCTTCACCTCATTACCATAAGCACCAATATGCTGAAAGTCTTTGGTGCGATAGTAATATTGCTTGTCGATGCCGTTAAAATTGAAATACCACTCATTGCCGTCCATGTTCTCGGCGGTATGGTTTGGCACAATATCGATAATCACGGCAATTCCTTTGTTGTGAAATGCCTGAACCAGATCGCGAAACTCATTGCGTTCTGCGCCCGGCTCTTTTCCTTTGGTCCTGAACTTGGACTCTACAGCAAAACAGTGGGACGTCCGGTATCCCCACTGATAATTCTCTTCGCTGATTCCCTGGCTAATCATGTACGGATCGTTTTCGAAGGATTCCTTCCAATCATCATCCTTGTGGTGTAAATATTCCTGAACCGGAAGCAGATGCAACGTATTGATACCAAGATCAACCAGATAATCGAAGCCGATCTTTTCGCCACGAGAGTTCTTCAACCCCGGAATCGTCATAGCCTTCATGGTTCCCTGCAAAGACTCGTCCACAGGTAGCTGGTCGGTAAAGTCCTGAACATGAACCTCATAGGCAATAACATCCTCTAAAGCGGGAATACCATTTTTTAGTGGTGATGCAGGCTTGGTGGCTTCCCATATCCGTGCTTTTCCCCATGTATTGTCGCTAACACGTGCATAGGGATCGGTAACATGAACGGCATTGGTCTCATAAAAATGATTGCCGGGGTCGGTTGCGCCATGAATTGTAAAATCGTAATAAACACCCTGTAGGCTTTTGTCAAAAAAGGCCTCCCAAACGCCATCATCATCTGTCTTCATCTCAATGGTTCGATAAGCATTTTCATCATTCTTTCCCTTGTAGAGATAGAGCTTTACCATTTCTGCACGTGGGGCAAATAGTCTGACAGTAGTTTCCTCTCCATGAATGTTTGCACCTAGTTCTTTTGTAGAGTGCAGTTCGCGAAACCAGCCATCAAATGAGCAATTTGTTTTCAGCTTGCTCTCCGGAATCTCAAGAAAGTAGACGCGACGTATATCCAGATCTTCAGCTGGGGTTATCAGCGTTTCTGTTGCCGTATTTGGCAGCACCCCGGCGATTGGTATAATCTTGCCATTGGCATCAGTCAGGCGATACTTTTTTGAGTCCAGTGGTCGATCTCCGGCTATCTCAGCCCAAATAGCTCGTGGACCACGCATTTCAGCTTTTAACGTCTGTAAAACGGCCTCCTTCATAAAGACCAGATTACCGCCTTGCTCATTTGTCGCACCAGCTGGCGGGCTAAGCCACTGACCATCGTTAATGCGAAATTTGAATTCATTGCGTAAATAAACGGTGCCGTAATCCTTATTGGGTACCGTTAGCGTCCACACGTTTCCAGATGGCATTAGTGCCCAGGTCTCATCATCCATACGCTGATCCCAATTGCGGAAGCTTCCGGTTACGGTTACCTTCTGGGCTTTAACACCATATAATAGCGGGTCAAATATAAACGTTACAGCATCATCCGTTGCCTGATAGCCTTGTAGGCGCTCGGTGGCTGTCCATGACTGTGAGAGAAGCGGGAATGCAATGAAAGAGGAAAGACAAAGAAGAAACACGTATCGTGTCAGCATAGCGGAATCCTTCTATCAGAGGTTGCAAATAATAGATTGAAGTGGATTTAGGGTCGACACATAATAATACGACCTAAAAAACTATACAAGAAGGAAATTTGCCAAAAATGGCAAAGTGGTGTATTGCTCAGGCGTTTCTTGAAATGCCAGACGCCGCCTGGGCTGAGGTTATTACCGGAACGACTTCAAACGAAACCAGATCCTCCCAGTTTGCAATCCACTCATGCAGAAGGCTTTCATCTGCGCACTCCATTACCTGGTAACACTTCGACAGGTCTTTGGTAACCCAGCTGTTCACGTAGTTTAGGCCATCTGGTGCAAGCCGCCCTCTCTCACGAAAGCGACGATAAACCGGAACGGCATTACCACCCCGAAAGTGTTCAATTATCATATAAAGCATTTGGCCTCTTATCTGTATTATAATGCGATAGGCTGCGTGGAAATAATCATATTACGCGCATAAATATAAGCAGGAGGCAATCCGGACGCCCAATTGCCATGCGTACGCGAAGTAGAGTGAAGCCATGCCCCGGCCGTTTTGAAACCATAGTTTGCATTCCAGTCAGGCACGTCAAACTCAACAATTTTATACACCGCTTCTTCATCAAAACGCCGCGCCCAGATGTGCAGCTTTTTTCCGGCAAAGTCGAAATGATACGTCAGGCGAATCCAAACGCCCGGTGCCCAACGGAAACAGGTTCCATGTGGTGCGTTTTCATTCCAAATACAACTGGTATCGCCGCCGGGCTGTTCATCATATCCATCAGGTGTTTGAACACGCACCTCACCATCAGGAATCGGACAACCATCACGATGATAGACGTGTGGCGCCTCGTCGAAACCTACGTTCATGGTAAGGCGTCGCTCATCGGTGCACTCTTGCTTACTATCATCTTCCCAGCGCCACAACTTCATACCATAGTCATCATACGGACCGGTAAACAGCACCGGGTCGAGCATAATCTCGTGCTGCGTATACACTGAGCCTGTCGTAAAAGGAAATTCGTAGCGCAATTGCGTCAGTGGTTCATCATCGAGAATCGGCAATTTCGCTGCATCAGTAGACGAATCGTATTGAGGATATGCCGGATCTCCGGGGTCATTACTACCGTGCGCATCCCTGTCGATATCAGATTGTGAACGCCAGCTGACGCTGCCGACAACGCCCGACTTTTGTCGCTCGGCTTCAAAATGGGCATTGCCTTCACCAGGCCCTAAGCCAATCTTGGGACCATCATCATCACCATCTCCACCTGAGCTACTGCTACAGGCTACCAACCCAACAAGAATAAACACAACATATATTAAGCGCATCATAGCTTCTCCAGAATGTATACAAGTAGATTCGACTGAAAAGGTATCAGTTTTAGGATAAGATGAATTGATAGGGCGCAAGCTGTTCATGAATTAAATTTGGTAAAGGTTCTGCAATATACATGGCTTGGAGGTGAAAATATGGAGAGCGGTGAACGATGAACGAAAAACGACGAACGAATATGCTATCAATCTAATTAAGGCTCAGGCCGCGAATTCGATTTCCGGAATAATTGCAAGAATGCGGCAGTCGACATCAAAGGTAACGCTTTGGTGGACGCTGCCCGGCTCAGCTACAAGATAGTCACCCTGTTGCAGATATTGATTGTTAAGCGTGCAGGTGCCGTACAAAACAAAGACTTCCTCTCGTCCCTTATGCACGTGCTGAGGAAGCGTACTGCCGGCACGAAAATCGAGCAAAACGGTGCGTGTCTTTTGAATCCGGTTCTCACTAAGTACTCGCATTCGGATTCCCGGAAAAACGGGTTGCCAGTCTTCCTCGGTTCCCGGTCGATGATGAAACGACTCCTTTAACTTCTCAGCTGCCAATTCAGCTTCTATTTTTGCCATCAGGGAAAGCTTAATAGACGGAGGCGGCACCTGGGGTGACACAAACTCCCCGAGGAGACCGATCAACTCCTCATAGTCTTCCAGAAGCAGCAGTTCATTTGGGTTCAGCTTATTCAAGGCACTCTTCAATTCATCTTCTTCGGAAGAATCGAGAGAACGCATCGCGTATGCGGCAAGCATATCGCGAATTTCATCAAGTGAAAGGTTCTTACGCTTCATAGAGGTTCAAACTTCTTGTTTCAGGTCGTTAATTACAGATTGGCGTAACTTTTCCATTCCCAATCGCAATCTACTTTTTATAGTGCCAAGTGGTAATCCACTTTCTTCGGCAATTTCTGAGTGCGTCAGTCCGGCAAAGTAGGCCAACTCCAGCAACTCTTTTTGTTCCTTTGGCAAACTTTCCAAGGCGGACTTTAGCTTCGCACTAATTTGCAACGCATGCGTATTACTGTCTGGCAAGCTTGCTGCCTCGGCAAAACGCTGGTCGAGCTTTTCATCTGTTTCTAATGCCTGATACCGCCTGGATCGCAACATGTCGATACAGCGATTGCGACACAGGTAGTTCATCCATGTTGAAGCGCGCCCTTTTGTCGCTGTAAAACTCCCTGCACCGCGCCAAATTGCAAGAAAAGCCTCTTGCAAAGCATCTTGAGCAACACGATTTTCGCGCAAGACGGCGAGGCATATACCAAATAAACGAGCAGAGTGCCTCGAATAGATCACTTGAAACGCTTCTTGATCGTTTTTAGCAATCTTCGACAACAGTTCTTCGTCGGATATTTTGGATTCTGGCAAATTCATTTCAGGGTTCAGTTAAGGGTTTGATAAACTTTAAGATAGATAAAAGCCGCTGCGAAATCAAGTGCGTGGCTGCTTTCTATAATTCAATTAATCGGAAATAGAGCGCATATCGTTTGCTTTCTCGAACTGGTGTGAGCCGGGAGGACCAAGCATGAGAAGAATAGCGACAAGCTGGAGAACCACGATAGTGGTGCTTAGTGCAGAGTTGATGGAAATTTCATGATATACCAGCAAAAGAGACTTTATGTAAGCTGGCGCTCCAAGAACAAAAAAGCCGATAAAGGTATACAAGGCCCATTTTTTTCCAATGGCGATATTGCGAATCAAAACAATGTTCCAGAAGAGAAAAAACACGAAGAACGATACAAGCAACCAGTTGTTGAACAAACCTTCAACAATCTGCTGGTTAAAAACAACATTCAAGAGGGTTAACGCCACGGATCCCCACAACAACTTCACAGCTAAGGCAAGCTGCGGCGCACCGGAATGATCGTTTTCATCAAACAACATATTTAACATCCACATATTTTTTGTCTAAAGATGGCATCTCAGGTCTTTCTATTCAACTCTTTTATGATAATCTAACTATGCGCCTGTGATACTTTCATGAGAAATAACACGTAATATGTTTGCGACTTCTAAACTGAGAACGGAGACAGACATGCGATTTTTAACTTTCTTTACGCTACTTCTCATGATTCCGCTATTACTTGTAGCTGGAGAGAAAAATGCGAGGTTCCTTAACGAAACAGATGCACTGCTAACGCAGATTGTAAGCGATGGACTTGTTGACTACGACAAGCTAAACAGCATGCTAAAACCGCAGCTTAACTCTTTGGCAAACCAAATTTCAACAATGCCCGAGTCCGAGCTAGCCAATGCCAATGTGCGTAAGGCCTTTCTTATAAATGCCTATAACATTCTTACTCTAAGCGGTATTGTGGCAAATATGCCAATCAACTCTCCTCAGGATGTAGGTGGATTCTTCGACCGACATAAATACAGCGTTGCCGGAGAACAACTCACCTTAAATGATCTCGAGAACAAAAAAATTCGTGAGCCGTATGGCGATGCCCGTATCCACTTTGTATTGGTTTGCGCAGCAAAGGGCTGCCCTATCTTGATCCCGGAGGCCTATCGACCTGAGACTCTCGACAAGCAGCTCGAAAGGCAAACGCGACAGGCGTTGAACGATCCGCTGCATGTCGAGGTCGATGCTGCCGCAAAAGAGGTAAAGGTCTCGGAGCTTTTTAAATGGTATAAGCAGGACTTTACGACCGATGGCAAAAGCATTCTGGACTATGTAAACTTGTTCCGCAACAAAACTATACCGGCAGATTATTCCGTTAGCTATAAAACCTACAACTGGGCATTGAATAATTTATCGATGAAGAAGGAAGCAACCGGCGCTACAGATGTGAGCCTGCAAGCTTACACTCCCTCTACCCTACTACGTCCTGGTCAACTGGAAGTAAAGGTTTTCAATAACCTTTATACGCAAACATCCTTTTTTGATGGAGACAGAAACGAAACCGATCAAAACAGTCGCTCCAGTTTTTTCAGTGGAATTACGACTATTTTTTACGGTCTTACGCCACGCATTAATATTGGAATGGATGTCTATGTCCGCTCGGTTCGCAACGACGATGATGGAAGCTCACCATTCGCCTTGTTCAAATTTGACTCGGATCAAAATTCGCGTACCGCGTTAACTCAAATCGGCCCGAAAGTCAAAGTAACCCCATTTAGCAACCTGCCAAGTCTAACGTTTCAGACCACAGCACTCTTTGCTCTGCCGTCGAATCTCGATGGAGCTGATGCGAGTCAGTCGCAACCCTTTCTGGATTTCGACGGCATTCAGTGGTTTAATCAAATCTTCTATGATCGTTCACTCTCAGACAACACGCTGATCTACTTTGAAGGTGGATTCTTCGTGCGCTTCGATTCGGAGTTTGAAGATTTCTTTACCCCGCTAAAGGCTATCTTTAATTATTTTCCATCAGATAAAGTTACGCTGTATTTACCGACTGAATTCACTTCCTTTTGGCAGGAAGGATCTGTAAATGGTTACTATGCCCAGTTCGGGCTTGGTGCAAAATATCAGCTAACCAGCAATTTGGAAATCGAAGGTTTGTTTACTGACTTCTCACTTGGAAAGAATCAGGGAGCTGGACAGACATTTAATCTTGGGTTTCGATTTATTCGATAGCCAAAACAGGTATCAGGTGTAATTAAAGATTTGAAGATTAGCTAATTGTAAATTCAATCTTTGCCGGAACAACCTAAATTCTGGTTCATCTTGTTGGAAAAGGGCATTCTCTATTGTATTTTGAGACGATTAAAATAAGGCTATTCGAATAGAGAGTGCATAATAAATGTTGAAGAATCTACTTACGGCTCTGTTTGTAATTACAAGCGGAGCCTTTTTTACGCTAGCCGCAAACGACACGATTGCAGAAGTTTCATTTACCGGACTGAGCAAAACTAAGCCTGACTATATACGCCAGTATATAGTGTCGACTGAAGGCGGTGAATACAATCAGAAAACTGTGGAACGTGATGCTCAAAACCTTCGCAATATTGGCTTGTTTACAGAAGTAACATTATCAATAAAAGAAAGTCCGGACGGATATTACATCACCTTCAACTGCACAGAGCTTATTACCCTGCTGCCTATAATAAACCTGGGTGGTCTGAGCGATAATTTTTGGTATCAACTGGGTGCAATGGATATAAACTGGCTTGGACGAGGCAATACGTTGGGTGGTTATTATCGCTACTACGATCGCCATTCTTTTGCAGCCTTTTTGGAGATTCCAAGGCTGATTGGTCAGCGCTGGGGCATAACAACCAGCATCTCTCACATTTCCACAATTGAGCCTGCATTTTTTTCCGAAGGAATCGCAGAATATGATGTTGACAATCAGGCTTATTTGGCAAGTATTCGTTACAATCTTGGCACAAATAGTAGAATAGAGTTGGGTGGCGGCCTGCTTGAGGAAAATTATCTAAAGAACCTGGAGCGATCGGGCATGAATTCACCCGGCCCGGACGAACAGTCCTTTACCAAGTGGCTAATAAAACTAAGCGCCATGCAAGAATCTATCGACTACTTCTATCACTATCTCAATGGATACTCAAATGAGATCTTTCTGGAGACGGTGCGCACTGAAGACGAAGAGGGTGGATTTTGGAAAGTACTCAACATCTCGAAGTTCTTTAAGCGAATTAAGAAGAAAGGCAATTGGGCCTCACGAATAAGACTTGGTTTATCAACCAACAAGCAATCTCCGTTTGTCCCTTTTGTGCTAGACAGCTATTTAACAGCACGTGGAAGCGGGAATCGCAGTTCGCGTGGAACAGCCGAGTTCACCATAAACACCGAATACAGGCACTCCGTTTTCGAGCGCAAGTCCGGCGCCATCCAAGCCGTCATATTTCTAGATGCCTCTGCCTGGCGTCCTGCAGCCGGGACGGTGAAGAGCATGTTCAATCGTGAAAACAATGTAACGCTTGCCGGTATTGGCGGAAGACTTTACCTGAAGAGGTTTAACAATCTTATCATCCGAGCAGACTATGGCGTTAGTCTTACGACTGATGGACAACACGGCGTCGTTTTTGGAATTGGTCAGTATTTCTAAGAACAAAAGCGCGTCGCACGATGGCGAGCACGCTTTTGAAGGAGAGTTGAAAGGTTTCTTATTTCAAATAAATAAGGCGTTTCGTTTGAACAAAATCTCCAGCGACAATCCGATAAATATAGATACCACTTGCTACCTTGGCACCCTTCGCATCATCACCATGCCACTGTACTGAATAGCGGCCTGCGGAACGACGCTCGCCTATCAGTTCACGTACAAGACTTCCCGTAATGTCGTAAACTTTCAACGACACATTACTATCTTTCGCCAGAGCAAACGAAATTGTTGTGCTCGGATTAAATGGGTTCGGATAGTTCTGATCTAGTGCAAAGGCAGCTGGTGCACCTAAAAGGCTTTGCTGCTCTTGCTGCTGAGCAATATTGGTATTAGTGCGACCGGCAACTTCTACCTCATCCACATATATCCAATCGCTATTGCCACTGGCATCATTTCGGAAACGCACATACAGAGTATTGCCAATACCATTTGCAGCAAGATCAAATTCCAGACCCGTTACGTTATAAAACGTATTGTTATTGAAGTCGACTCCACGTGCAAAAGTGGCAATGGTAGTCCAGTTACTGCCATTATTTGAAATCTGTACCCAAAAGTCTTCATTCAACTCCATGCTGCGTGAGTAGAATGAGAACTGAATTCGTCCTTCATCATAACCAGCAACGTTAAAACCATTGGTTGACGTAAAAACAGATGTGCTGGTATTGTCTCGAATACGAACACAGAAGGTTCCCTGGGCAGCATAATTGGCATCTCTTGAACTGCGGCGACAGTCGGAGCCACCATCAAAGTAATTACCCCAGCCTGCTTCGAAATCATCGAATGCAAGAATATCCCAATCACCTGTCGGAGGATCAGAAATTGTTGCTGTGGTATTATCCGTATCCTGCAGGCCACCATTATCCGTAACCGTTAGAGACACATTATACGTTCCTGCAGTTGCATAGGTATGGCTTGGATTTGCAGCAGTTGAGGTTCCACCATCACCAAAATTCCAGAGATATCCGGTGATTGTGCCATCACTATCATTAGACCCTGCGCTGCTAAAACTTACTGCTACACCGGTGTCGCCGGAGTAAGGTCCATTGGCATCGGCCGTTGGTGCGACATTCGCTGCTCCACCCGTAACCGAAATATCGTCCCAGGCATGCCCATCTATAGCAATCGAATAGTTGTCATATTGCTGAAACTTAATCACAAATGTGCTGCTCAGGCTCAGACCATTAGCAGAGGCTAGTTGATCTATATCGAGGTTAAAATTGCTCCAGACATTATTCGTAAAGCTCTGTCCGTTTAAATCCTGCACCTTTGTAAAACTGGCACCATCATTATCAGACAAGAACACGCCGTCCTGAACATGATTCTCATCGCTGAAGTCTTTCCACCAGAAATCGAGCTCAACCTGAGACTCTCCGGAAAGGTCGAGGCGGAGCCACGCTTCATTTTGTGAAAAGGAGCCACCGTTTAGATTATCATCCATGGTTAAATGAAAACTACCGGTTCTCGGCGTATTTGCAGAGGTAACCAGAATACGTCCTTCTGAACCACCGGCAATGAGTGTCCAGAACTGATCGGTAGCTCCACTTTCAAAACCTGTTGAATATGGCAGTGACGCATAATTTCCACCAGGAAATGAGATGTTTGCAGTTGCATTATCACTACCGCTGAAACCGCCATCATCAGTAACCTGCAGTGTTACGTTATAGGTACCACCTGTTGCGTAGGTATGTGAAGGATTCGCCGCTGTCGATGTTCCTCCATCGCCAAAATTCCATAGATAACTAACAATCGTTCCGTCACTGTCAAAAGAACCCGCACTGCTAAAACTGACAGAGGCACCAGCTGCGCCGCTATAGGGTCCATTGGCTTCTGCGACCGGAGCCTGATTACCTGTTCCACCTATGGTAAACGGAGAAACATATGTCAGTGCTGCGCCCGTCCGGTTGTCTGTCCATGCCGGATACACATTTCCACCGTTGGCAGCAATTGCCAAATAGTCACCAAAGTACCCGCCGGCCAAGCCTGGAATAGGTGAAGGAGTAAAGGTAACATCGCTCACTTGAAAATCGACCCAACTATTACCCGCGTCCTGAGATACCGAGACATAAACCTGGCATTGCGTGTTACCGACATTTCTATCATCATAATAGATTACAGACAGATCACCGGTAACGGGATCACAAGTAATCCATGGTGAAAAGTGCTCATTACCCTGTCCGGTGGGATCCTGATTTACGCGAATCGGGCTACTCCAGCTGGCTCCCTGGTTTGTGGAACGAATAATGTAAACGTCTTTATCATTGCCAGTATTTACTCCCGGCACACCGACATTCGTCCAAACCATATAAAGATTACCATTGTTCGCTCCCCCGCTGATATCCACAGCTGAAACCGGGAATGAATTCGTTCGCATGTTTTTGCCGGTTCCGGTTACGCGAATACCACGCGTTCCGGTAATAATATTTGCGGCAGTCCACGTTACACCACCATCAAAAGACCGACTAAGACCATAGGCTGGTTCATCCTGCACACCACCGCTGGTATAGTTGGTATAGAAAGCATATACTTCGCCATTTGGGCCGGTCTGCACATGCACACCCTGCTGATAGGGTCCAAGATTATTAGAGATATTCTGGCGTGTTGTCCAGGAGGTACCATTGTTTGTTGACCTGGAAATTACAATGTTTCCATCGAAGGCCCCGCCAAAGTCGGTCCATGCAGAATACAGACGCCCCTGATAAGGACTGCCCGGGCTATTATCTACCCAAAAGTGGTTCTTGTCTGCTAAACTTCCCGGGTTTGGGCCGATTTGAACATCAGTCCAACTGCTGCCCTCATTGTCTGAGTAGGCAACACCTTGCCCGCCATTCGCTGCAATGTAGCCAACGAAGTAGCGCCCGGCGAGATTGATCGCTGCGGCAGGGTCTCCCGAGTTTCCACCACCGGTTCCCTGAATAGAGCCGGTAAAACTTGAAGCACCGTTCGAGCTCATAAATCCACTGGTTCCGAAAACCGTGGAGACCGGGTTGTTGGTCGAGTTGTTCGAATTCAGAACTTTCGTATTGTCATTGGGATTGACGAAGATAGAGTTTTCACTCTGGGTGGTATTACTGGCACTGGTAACTGCTACATCAGGATTGTTATCGCCAATCGCCATCGACGACAATCCGGATTGCATTGATTCAATCGCTTCCGGAACTTCAACTTCTGGATTTAGTGGAACAAGCCCCCGCTCCCCCAGCTCTTGCCAGTATTGCTGACTCCAGATTCGCTCATCAATTTCCACCGCAGCCTTATCCTGCGCGAATGAAAACTGCAGAGCCATCATAATCAGCAACACAGAGCTAATAGTCACTCGTCTTAACATACAAGTACCTCCTAAAAAATAAATAATTGGATGTATTATAACACAGATAATCTGTGAATTTTACAATGGCACCAGCACCGGCCAGCGGGGTATAATCGATAAATATGCGAAAAAGTAGGATACGTTTAATCTGAATTGCTGTCTGATGGCAATGTATTACGAAGAGAAAAACTCTCTTTTTGGCCAACGCATCATGTAGTGAGTCACCACCTTATATGCGTAATAATATTAAAAAAGGCAAGAAAAATATCGTCAAACGTGATAATGTTACAGTAAGTGTCGCCATCTTACGACAGTTATTTCAACTTGGTATTTCCCCTTTCGAACAAATGCATATTCTGCACCTGCGTGCAAACAAGATCTTCTTCAACATAAGAGTGTTATGTAAGAGAGATATACGTATCTCCCTGTTTTCAAAGAACATAAGAAAGACACCGTTGATTTGGCATGCGCTTTGTCTTATTTGTAGACAAACAGATCATTCAAACAGGAGCACTAAAACATGAACATGAGACAAAATATTCTGCGCATTAAACTCCTTCTGGTTTTATTCACTATTCTGAGTTTTCTAACCATGCCATCAAATGTATTTGCAAGTGACGATATTGAAGTTGAGGGGATTGTGCAGGCTGTTGAATCAGATAATTTAACAGTGCAAGGAATCGTTTTTTATGTCGATGCCAATACAGAAATAGAAAATGATGACGGCGATCCGATTGCACTCAGCGACATTCATGTTGGCAATTTTGTTGAGGTCGAAGGTGATATCCAAGCAGACAGCACCTACCTTGCTACTGAAATAGAACTCGAACATAATAATTCAGGTAATGAAGTTCGCATAGAAGGATTAATTTCGGATCTTGGCAGCAATTACCTAAGTATTTCCGGAACGATGTTCTTCGTAGACAACAACACACGAATCCGCGATGAAAACGAAAATCCACTGGATTTCGCAGATTTGATGATTGGAGATGATGCAAAAGTTCGCGCCGAACGACAAGCAGACAGCACGCTATTGGCTACACGAATAGATCTCGATGATGACAATAACTCAACCGAAATTGAGATCACCGCGCAAATCGAAGACATCTTCGGTGACAGTCTGATAGTTGGTGGAATTACATTTTTCATCGACGCAAATACCCGCATAGAAGATGATGACGATAATCCGATCAGTTTTTCCGATCTGCAAATCGGCATGCTGGTTGAAATTGAAGGCTACGTGAAGCAAGATGGAACAATTCGCGCCAAAGAGATTGAAATTGAGGGCTTCTTCAATGATGAGTTTGAAATAAAAGGAATGATAGACAGCCTTGGAATAGATTTTCTCTACGTCCTTGATAATCGCTTCGACGTTTCCACAAACACGATTGTGCTGGATGACGACAATAACCTGATCGCTTTTTCAGACTTGTCAACAGGACTTATTGTTGAAGTACGGGCAGATTTACAGGCAAACGGCAACTGGCTCGCAACGCGTATTAAGATTGAAGACGATAATAACAATGACTTTGAAGTACGGGCCTTAATAGACGCTCTTAGCACCAATACTATTCAAGCTGGTGGCCGTGAGTTCACTGTGAATGGAAATACTCTCGTTCTCGACAACTTCAACCACCCAATAAGCTTTTCCGATCTTACGGTTGGATTACTGGTAGAGATTAGAGGAGTTTTCCAAACGACCAACAACCTTCTTGCGATTAAAATCAAGGTAGAAGACAGTCCCAATTTCTCCAGAATTAGCGGTAATGTAACTGATATTTCAGGCAGCAATATTCGTGTGAACCAACCGGAGTTCGTTATCAGCCCGTCCGTTATCGTATTAAATGAATTTTATCAGCCGATAACAATAAGCGACATCGCAGTTGGGTCAAACGTAACCTTGTGGGCAGATAATACGAGCCAGCCAACGGCCATACAAATCCAGCGCAACAGTGGTAGTCCAACGGGCGTTAAACCGAATGAAGAGCCACTCATTGATGCGTTTCTTCTAAGGCAGAATTATCCGAATCCATTTAATCCATCGACGACAATACCGGTGGAAATAAATAGAGCCGTCGATATTGAGTTGAGCGTGTTTAATGTGCTAGGCCAAAAAGTAGTCACACTCCATTCAGGCAATCTTGCTCCCGGCAGCTATCGATTCCAATGGAGCGGCAGTGATGCAAACGGATTCACCGTTGCTGGCGGTGTCTACTATTATCAGTTGATAATTGATACGCAGATCTCATCTGGTAAAAAAATGATTCTACTTAAATAAGAACCCCTTGCAGTACCGCATAAAGAAGTCGTCCTTGAGACATGGTCAGTCTGAGGGCGACTTCACTTCTTCGATCACTTGTTCACCGTTCAGCAATCTTGCCCTTTGAACTGCGCCGTTTCCGTCTTATTATTTATCAACATGAAAAGTCTTGGATTTAAAATCGGTCTCGGTTACGCGATAATCATTGCCATTAATCTGGTTCTGGCGATCTTCGCTGTCTACTATATCAACCAGCTGGGCAGCCCGGTCGATACAATCTTACGCGAAAACTATCGCAACGTAAACGCGCCCAGCAATATGCGTGAAGCATTAAAGAAACAGGAGCTGGCACAATATGATATGGTTGAGAGTGGTTTCGATTCCTCAGGCATCGAGCGTTTTATCACTTTCCAAAATGAATTTCACAACTGGCACCAACGAGCAATCGAAGCAATTGCATTGCCGCGTGAGCCCGCATTGCTGGACAGTATTAAGAATGTATATGCTCTCTATTTGATTAAGTCGAGATTATTGCAACAGAAGCTTCAAGAAAGCGAGCCGCCATCGGCAATAATATTATTGCAGGAAGACTCCATATTTCCGCTGGTGACTCGCATCGAGCAATTGTGTAATAATCTGCAGAGGGTAAACGAGCAGGCCATCGAGCAGGCAGATACGCGATCTGATCAAATATCCAATCGTGCAACAACCTTCATTATCTCCGTCGCTCTCTTTGCCATCGTCGCAAGTATTTTAATCAGTATGCAGTTCATGCAGTCTATTCTCAAACCTATTCGGGAAACAACCGAAACTGTTCGACAAATTGGACAGGGCAACCTGAACACGAAAGTCGCAATTTCAACTAATGATGAAATCGGTGAACTGGGACGTGAATTCAATAAAATGACCGAGCGGCTTGAAACATATGAACGGATGAATATCAATCGCGTTCTTCTGGAGAAGAAAAAGTCTGAAGCAATTGTCTCTGAAATCCCGGTAGCTATTTTCGTAACGGACGAACACAATCAGCTATCGCACATGAATTTACGCGCGCAGCAGCTATTGGAAATAGAAGGCAATTGGCAGGGCAAGCAGATAGGACAGATAATAAATGAACCTGCCTTGCTCGATCTATTGAAAAAACATGACTCATCTCTTCAAGCACAGGGTAACAAACAGCTGGTGACACTGCAAAGAGAGCCGGAAGAGCTCCACCTCTGGCTACGCAGAATCCAAATTGATGACCCTGAAACCAGCAGCTTAATTGGAACCGTTACCCTGCTGCAGGATGTGACCAGCTTTAAGAACCTGGACCGTTTAAAATCTGAGTTTATGGCAGTCATCTCACATGAAATCCGCACACCGCTTACGTCGATTCACCTGGCTCTGGACATCCTACTTCGTGAGGTAAAGGGTGCAATAAATAATGCGCAACAAGAGCTCCTATCTGATGCGCGTAGCGATTCGGAGCGTTTAAAAACACTTGTAAAAGATCTGCTGGATCTCTCCAAACTCGAAAGTGGCAGTCTTGGTATGTCATTTGAGCAAACAGACATGTCTGAGTTTATTGAGCAAGCAGTGCTCCCACTCAGGTTCGTTTTAGAACAACGTAAAATCTCCCTTAACATAATGATCGGAAAGCACCTGCTTCCAATGAGCGTCGACCGACATCATCTGGCACGTGCATTGCTAAATTTAGTAGAAAATGCCATTGAACATTCACCAAACGATTCCAGTATCGGGGTTACCGTTACTCAGACAGACGAAACCGGCGTTTTTCAAATCAATGATAGCGGAGCTGGCATCCCCGAAGAAGCCGTCGATTTAATATTTGACAAATTTATTCAAGTGAAGAGCTTTGGAGATAGCGAGACAGGCAATATCGGTCTCGGACTTGCAATAGCACGCGAGGTTATTAGAGCACATGCAGGAAGTATATGGGTAACAAGCGAATTGGGAGAAGGAAGTCGCTTCTTTTTTGAAATCCCTATTCAACAGGTAGACAATTAAATCGGGATATTGAATGATCTCTGAAACAGTTACAGTGCATAGTGCATCGGTTTTGCTCGTAGATGACGAACCGACAATTCTAAAGACAGTCTGCATCTGCCTGGAAGACATGGGGCTAAAAGTAACAAAAACCACGAACCCCTCTGAAGCGGTGGAGCTCGCTGGCGCTAAAAGGTTTGACATTGCATTTGTAGATCTGAAAATGAAGCCACTAAACGGGCTTCAGGTGTTGCAAAAACTAAGCGACATCTCTCCGAATACACTGGTTGTTATTATTACTGCTCATGGAGACATCTCCAGCGCCATAGCTGCAATAAAACAAGGTGCGCACGATTACCTTCAGAAGCCGTTTGACTTCGATGAACTACAGGCATTTACCAGCAGCCTACTCGAATATCATCGCTTTCAGCAGGACAGCTCAGATGAGAGCATGGATACCAGCGAAGGTTTTCCAGGCTTTATCACATGCAACGCACCAACAGAACAGACTCTGCGACTGGCGAGGCGTGTTGCCAAAACCGATTTAAGCGTTTTGATTGAAGGAGAAAGCGGTACGGGAAAAGAAGTTATTGCACAGCTGATTCACAAGCAGAGCTCACGCGCAGAGCAACCGTTTGTTGCAGTAAACTGTGCTGCACTTTCTGAATCATTGCTTGAAAGCGAGCTTTTTGGTCACACCAAGGGCAGTTTTACCGGGGCAATAAAGGATCGAGTCGGACGCTTTGAGAGTGCAAACAAAGGGACAATCTTTCTGGATGAGATTGGTGAGCTCTCCCCTGCTCTTCAAGCCAAGCTTCTACGTGTTTTACAAGAGAGTGAAATCGAGCGCGTTGGCAGCAATAAAACAATAAAAATTGATGTTCGCATTCTCTCGGCAACCCATGTACATCTGGAATCAGCCATCGCCGAAAAAAGATTTCGCGAGGATCTGTTCTATCGACTGAATACCGTGCGCCTGAGTCTGCCACCGCTTCGTGAACGTCGGGAAGACATTCCGCTTTTAATCAGGCATTTTCTAAAGAATGAGACGAGCAGGCCTAATTTCTCGCAGGAAGCCTTGCAATTACTTTGCAAACATAGCTGGCCGGGCAACGTAAGAGAACTAGAGAATATTGTTATGCGCCTTTCGGCTCTTCATCCGAATTCAAAAATTCGTGCGGCCGATATTCCGGCAGACTTACATATCATTAATTCAGATGCAGGAAGGCTGCTTTCTTTGGAAGAGACTGAAAAGTTGCATATTAAGAACGTCTTAAGTTCAGCATCAGACCTGGCAGATGCCGCCCGCATTTTAGGTATTGATCCGGCCACGCTGTGGCGCAAGCGGAAAAAATACAACCTTTAATCGTGCATTTTGCAAGACAGCTTTAACTATATAATCTGCTTGGTTTAACTCTCCCTTTTATCTCTCAATTAAAATTTGTACTGCATTTTGCAATAACAACTACAGCTTCGCACCTCCCCAGCGAAAAGCCTTAAACTATTGTTTTTAAACAACTAAAGAACAGCACAAGGATTATGGCATCCTTCTTGAATTACTTCCGGCAAACAAATGGAGGTAACAAGGTGGTTGAACTTTATCTAATGGGCGGTGCTTTTATGCACCCCATCCTGCTGCTGTTAATCATGGGGATTGCCCTGGGCATTTTTAAGCTCTTGCAATTGCTGATTGTCCGAGGCAAATCCAGAACTCTTTTGAATGGAATTGGAACAGTTCTTAAGAAAGACACTCTTGATGCAGCACTTGGCAAGTGTGAAAAGACACCCGGACCGATAGCATCCGTTCTGCATGCAGGTTTAATCCGCTATCAAAAAGGTGGCGCCGGCATGTCCAGCACGATGAGTGCAGTTGGCGACATAGAATACTCCTTCCTGGAGCGAGGCCTTTCCTGGCTAAATTTCATTATCGTGGTTGCCCCATTATTGGGCTTTACAGGAACGGTTTGGGGAATGGTCGTAGCCTTCGAGCAAATCAGCTTAGTCGATGATGTGAGTCCGGCGATTGTCGCTGGCGGCATATCTCAGGCCCTACTAACAACGCTTTTCGGGTTACTTGTTGCAATGATCGTTCATTTTTTTCACAACCTCACCTCGGCAAAGCTGGATAAAATTCTTACCGATATGGAGGAAGCTGCTCTTTCGTTAATGGAAAGACTTGATGCGTACTAATTCAGAACTCAGAGGTTTCTATGGCACGAACTAAAAGACACAGGCGAGGCAGAGTTGAGATTCCATCCTCATCGTTGGCAGACATCGCTTTTTTGCTGCTCATATTTTTTCTGGTCTGCACAACAATTAACACTGAAAGCGGATTACAGATGATCTTACCGGGAATGAATGAAGTCCCGTTCGCCCCAAGAACATTTGCAATATTCTGGTCAACGCAAAAGGTGATGTAATGTTCAAGGGCAAACCAGCTGATTCAAGATCACTTATTACGCTTGCACAGGAAGAACAGGCAACGAACGACAACGTTATTTTTTCGGTCAAAACTTCTCGTGGCACTCCCTACCAAATCTACATCGACGTTGTGGACGCGCTAAAAGAAGCGCGGGCAAAACGAATATCGATTGCCGATCCAGATGACATCTAAAGAATCGGGAATCGGGAATCGGGAATCGGGAATCGGGAATCGGGAATCGGGAATCGGGAATCGGGAATCGAAAAATAACAGGCGGCAGCGTAAAGACGGCAATTTTTCACCTGCCCCTTCACTTCTGACTTCTGTAGTTACACCTATAGTTAACCAATGGAGGTAATATGCAAACTAACAATCTGAAGACAAGGCTTATCATTCTATTATCCCTGCTCTTGCTCGTTATTCTGACAAGTGTAGAATTCGCCATGAAGACTACAAACGACTCGGTGCTGGTAGAGATTACAGTATGCAAAAATGGCGATATTCTTTATGACACTACACCGGTAGAATTAAAAGAGCTGGAAGGGCTGATTAAAGCAGATCTAATTAAAATACCTGATATCATTTTTCATGTCAAGCGCTGGAAAGAGACCCCACAGGGAACATTTTTAGGCGTGCTAGACCAATTAAAGCTGGCAGGGGCAAAAAAAATTAGCGTGAGCAAAAAGCTTTGAAAGGCAGTAGGCAGCAGATGAAGCGATGCTTCGCACCTCTAGGCTATTTAGTGAGAAACGACAGAGTCAGTGAGATTATTACTGACACCTGTCTCCTGTCTCCTGTCTCCTGTCTCCTGGCACCTGTAGTTAAATCATAATTCATCAATCACCAATCATCACTGGAGAGCTCATGTCACGATATGCAGCAGTACACAAAAATCCCGAAGCAGATATGGACAAGAAATCGAAACGCTGGATTGAGTGGTGTTTATTACTCGCCCTTAGTTTTGCAACATCGTTGTTTTTTGCATTTCAAAAATTTGAAAACGAAGTGACTATCGTTAAGAAAATTGATGCCCCTATCGATATCACCCATATTCCCCCGACAACGCAATATCAACCACCTCCACAGCCACCGAAACCCGTCTATGAACCAATCGCCTCGGATGACGATGATTTCCCGGAAGACATACCACTGGAATTCGACAACACAGACGCGAACATGTTCACAGAGGAATTACCGCCTCCACCGGAAGAGGAAGATCCCATTGTTCCGTTTCATGCATTGTCTAAACAGCCAAAGGAAATTCATCGTGTTAATCCTGTCTACCCGGAGCTGGCAAGAAAGGCAGAAATTGAAGGAACTGTTGTAATAAAGGTTCTGGTAAATACAAAAGGAGAGGTTGAAGAGGCTCTGATTTTAAAATCCATTACGCTATTGGACAAGGCCGCACTCGATGCAGCAAAACAATTCCGTTTTTCGCCGGGCAAGCAGCGCAATCGTCTGGTAAAGGTCTGGGTCTCTATCCCATTTAACTTCAAAATTCGATAATGATTTTGCTGATGAAAAAATACTATTCTGTCCGCTTCTCATCAATAGTTCTAAACCGCAGGAAATTCATCGCGTAACGCCTGTTTATCCTGAGGAAGCAAAGAAGGCGGGTATCAGCGGAGTTGTCGTGGTTAAGGCTCTGATAGATTTGGAAGGGAATGTTGAAAAGACAGATATAATGAAATCTGTTGCGGGTCTGGACAAAGCTGCAGCAAATGCAGCAAAACAGTTTAAGTTTATTCCGGCAGAACATAATGGAAAACCCATAAAAAGCCGGGTATGCATACCCTTCAATTTTAAGCTAAAGTAGCTTGGGAGGTATCCCGGAGGTGATTCGCAGGGGAATTGCCTTCGGGAAAGCCGGTCTAAACCGGCACGTCCTGTAAAAGGTTCAACAATTTTTGCGTGCTACGCCAATTGCGGGATGTCGCCTGAACCTTTAGTTTCGACTCAAAGAAGTTGTTGGACAGCTTGGTACGCCCGTAACCGGACGGGCAACTTAAGTAGATTGTTTTACCCACCACTTTAATCGTTCCATTATCTCCATCAGGAACGGCCAATGCAGCGAGCTTTTCTTTTTCCGGCATCCGCCCCAGCAAGGTTACATATTTCATCTTCTCTTCGACAGGATCCACATTCATCAGCGGATGTTCCGTCGCAATTGACCGCCACTCAGGAAGCGTGAAGGTTTGAACAGGAACATCAAATCCATACGATTTCTTAATTGCGGCACTGATCTCAGCGGCAATCGTTTTTTCTCGGCTCTCTTCACAGGCAAATACGACATTTCCACTTTGGATATAGGTTTTTACGCTTTCTAAGCCAAGTGACTCATAAAGTACTTTCAAATCTGCCATCTTAATAATCTTCTGTCCACTAACATTTACGCCTCTCAACAAAGACAATATTGCAATCATGTCAACACTCCCCTATTGCCTGATTTATTTAGGCAGATCGTCAATTAATTTTGAGATATCGAGCGCAGCGATGGTGTTTTGCGTTTGCTCTGCGGCTTGCACAAGCGTCAGCTTATCTGCGAGCGCCTCCTGATAAATTTCAATAACGGCTTTCAAACAGGCCGATTTTACCGTTGCGGCTACCCGCAGGTCACGCGAATCTTCAATGCTTTGCTTTGCGACCTTCGGCTCACTTGATTTTTGCTCATTTTCCGGGCTCTCCAGGCCGCTATCACAATCGCGACAATCGACAATTTCGCCCATTTTATCATAGCGCGATTCACTGGAATAAATCCAGTTCATATTACTCCACGGTGGATCGTGCCGCATATGGCGCGAATGACCGCAATCCAGATCGACAATCCAATCCCCAGCTTCATCCTTGTGAAAACGAACTATTTTTCTTTCCATACCGCTCCCCTTCTTATAGAACGTGCATCGGTCAAAAATCGCCCTACAAATTCCCTACAGATTCTTTTCGTATTAAAGAATCTAAAATAAGCTCATGTCCAATTGTATAAAACAATTTTTCTTCTTGATTTTATTTGAAACCATTCATAAAATCAAACGTTTGTTTCAAACAAGTGTTTCAACCGAGGAAAACATGACTGAATCGACGAGAGAAAAATTACTTCAGGTTGCAGAAAAGCTTATTGCACAAAATGGCATCGGCAAAACCTCCCTTCGGCAAATTGTGAAAGAAGCTGGTGCCAATATAGCAGCTGTAAACTATCACTTCGGCAGCAAAGACGACCTGATGGTGGCTGTGTATGAACAGCACTTCACACCGGTTAACAATGAACGAATCCGGCGCCTGGATCTTCTGGAAGATGATTCAGATGGCCAGCCCGTAGCTCTGGAAAAGCTGCTGGATGCCTTTATGATGCCGGTGTTTGAAGGAAAGCTCAAAGACCCCACCGAACGTGCACACAACCTTCAACTTTTCTCACGTATCCACACCGAGACTCCGGAACTTCGCATGAAAATCCTTAACTCGTTCTCGGATGTATTAATGCGCTTCGTTGAAGCGTTTCAAAAAACGCTCCCTGAACACACTGTTTCAGAAATCTTTTTGCGAATGAAGTGCAGTATGGGAATTCTTATGACGCTTGCAATGGAGCTCCCTGAACTCTCCAGGCTTGCAAATTCGGACGAACATAAGCTGGACTCAGAGCAACTACCAGCCACACTAATTTCTTTTGCTGCTGCAGGCTTCCGTGCTAAAGCCGCCCCAAAACCAAATCAAGGAGACACTTAATGAGATGGCTTTTCCTATGGGTCGTCGTAATCTTGTTTACTTCAGGTTGCGCGTCCAACAAACCATCTGAAGAGGCTATAGACAAGCTGCTTATTCCACCAACCTGGACCAGCCAACAACTCTCTGAGTCTGACATTAACTGGTGGAACGAGTTTCAAAGCAGCAGTCTGGACAGCCTGTTAAGCGAGGCTTTCAGGAACAATTACGATCTTCAGATTGCCGCCGCAAATCTAAAAGCTGCGGCTGCCCAGGCAACCATACAGGGCGCTGATCTATTCCCGCATATAAGCGCCGGTGGTTCAGCAACAAGACGAAAGCAAAACTTTATCGGTTTCCCGATTCCCGGAGCGCCGGATGGAAGCGTCGCAACAAACCTCACCAATACATTTGGCGTCAATCTGTCCGCGTCATGGGAAATCGACCTGTGGGGTAGACTTTGGAAACAGCGCAGTGCAGGTACCGCATCCTTCCAGGCTGCGGAGGCAGATTATCGGGGCGCCCAGCTCTCACTAATGGCTCAGGTTTGCAAAAGCTGGTTTGCAACGGTTGAAGCGAAGCGTCAAGTGGGTCTGGCTCTGGCGAGCAAAGAAGCGTTCAACAACTCATATTTGCGTACAAAACAACGCTATGAAGCAGGTTTAATATCCTCTCTGGATTTACGCCGATCAATGTCTAACCTGGCGCTGGCAGAGGCAACGCTAAATCAACGTCGCGCGCAATATGACATTATGGTAAGACAACTGGAGACCCTGTTAGGACGCTATCCTGCGGCCATACTAAAAACAGCAGCCTCCCTACCCCGCTTAGAACACTCAGTTCCTTCGGGATTACCTGCAGATCTAGTCACGCGAAGACCCGATCTACAAGCCGCAGAGCAGCGCCTCTTGGCTGCTAAGGCAACCACCAGCAGTGCAAAGCGCGCCTTGCTTCCCAGAATCAGTCTTACGGGCAGCACCGGGACATCAACCGATGAGTTAAAAAACCTTCTAAAAGGTGATTTCAGCGTTTGGAGTCTGGCCGGAAATATTTTGCAACCAATTTTTCAAGGCGGACGTCTGCGAGCGAATGTAAAACTCGCCGGAAGTCGGGAAGCGGCACAACAAGCTACATACTTACGTGCTGCCTTAACCGCATTTGCCGAGGTAGAATCGGCACTGGCAAACGAAGGCTTTTTACGTGAGCGTGAAGCAGCACTCCTCGAGGCTACAGAACAAGCAATTGCCGCCAGTGAACTTGCAGAAACCCAATACTCCCGCGGAGTTATTGACTATCTAAGCTTACTCGATACCCAGCGTTCTGCATATGATACGGAAAGCAGGCTGATCAGTGTTCGTCGCGAACGTCTGAATGCTCGCATAGATTTACACGTCGCGCTTGGCGGTGGATTTGAAAATGAATTTAAGACCCAAAACCAATAGAGTCGGAGAGATCATGAATAATTTTAAATGGAGAATTCTACTCTACATCATTGGAGGAACAGCAGTGCTACTTAGCCTGTTATACTTTCTCCGGCCACAGGTAGAGACCAAACCCGTAAAAATTCCGCTTAAAAAAGTGGAAGTCTTGGAGATAAAAAAAGAACCAACGAAAATGACGATCCGCTCTCAGGGAACAGTTATTCCCGGTACTCAAAGCACATTGGTATCGCAGGTCGCTGGTCGAATCGTGAGCAAGTCAGGAGATTTCGAAGCAGGTGGATTTTTTCGCAAAGGCGATGTGCTGCTATCAGTAGAAGCAAGTGACTATCGGCTTGGCGTGACTCAGGCAAAATCTCAGGTTGCTCAGGCAGAACTTGCGCTTCAACTGGAAGAGCAACAGGCTTCAATTGCAAAGGAGGAATGGAGCTCAATAAACTCAACGCCTATTTCACCACTCGTGGCCAGAGAGCCCCAATTGGCACAGACGCGAGCTGCACTCGAGGCTGCGAAGGCAAATTTACAACGAGCCAATCTCGATCTTTCTCGCGCTTCAATTCGCGCACCGTTTACGGGAAGAGTTCGTACGACCAGCACAGATGTGGGTCAATATGTAACGCCTGGGACGCCACTTGGAATGATCTATTCCGTTGATATTGCTGAAGTTCGACTACCAGTACCCGACGAAGCACTTGCCTTCCTTCAGATTCCTCAGAACGGATTTAAGACATCAAAATTCAAAGGACCAGAGGTGATTCTCCGTGCGCCATTTGCCGGAAAGCTTCGTGAGTGGAGTGGCAGAATCGTTCGCATGGAAGGCGAAATTGATGCAAAAAGCCGAATGATCTATTTGGTCGCAGAAGTTGTTGACCCCTACAATATGAGCAACAACAGCAATCAACATGCGTTGATGGCAGGACTGTTTGTTGAAGCAGATATTGTTGGTCGCAGTATAGAAGATTTAGTAAGAATTCCTCGGGCCGCTTTACGCAACGGAAATCAAGTTTTAATTGTCAACTCAGAAAACAAGCTGAGTATGCGTGAAATAGACGTCGTTCGTGAATCCGGAGACACAGCATTTATTGGCAGTGGCGTTGAGAACGGTGAGCGGTTATGCATTACCCCTCTGACAGTGGCAACAAATGGAATGCAGGTTGAAGTTGCAGGTTCTACAGACCTGGCTGGCAAGGAGGGAACCAATGAATAGTATTATTGCATGGTTTACTAAAAACAGTGTTGCAGCAAACCTGCTAATGGTTCTCATTGTTGTTGCCGGCTACTTATCCCTCAGCAACATTACGATGGAGGTATTTCCGGAGACCAGCTCAGACACAATTTCAGTATCTGTTCCCTATCCTGGCGCAGCGCCGGCAGAAGTTGAAGAGGCAATCTGTGTTCGCATAGAAGAAGCAATTCAAGATCTCGAAGGCATCAAAAAACTGACATCCAGTGCTGTAGAAAATTCCGGAACAGTAATCGTTGAAGTAAAAGCCGGATACGATCCCAGGCAGATGTTAGACGACGTAAAGTCGCGTGTCGATGGAATATCGGTTTTTCCGGAGGAGGCCGAAAAGCCCATCATTCAAGAGAAGCTTCGCCGACGTCAGGTAATTAATGTTGCCGTCGCGGGAGACTCAGACGAGAAAACACTAAAGAATATTGCCGAATCAATTCGCGACGACTTATCTGGGTATCCTGAAATAAGCCAGGTTGAGTTAAGTGCCGCACGGCCCTATGAAATTTCTATCGAGGTTTCAGAATACGATCTCGATAGATACGGACTCACCTTTGATGAAGTCGTTCGCGCGGTGCGCAATACATCGCTGGACTTACCCGGCGGCTCGCTAGAGACAGGCAATGGCCAAATTCTATTGCGCACGAAGGGACAGGCTTATCGCGAACAGGAATTTGAGGACATCACCTTGCGAAGTAGCACCGACGGCGCACTTCTAAAGCTGGGAGATGTAGCTACGGTTGTGGATGGTTTTGAAGATACCGACCAGCAATCCAGATTTGATAATAAGCGCACCGTTTTAGTGCAGATTTTCCGAGTTGGAAATGAGAGCGCTCTTGTAATAGCGGAAACGGTTAGAAATTACGTTGCCAAAAAAAATGATGAAATGCCTGAGGGTATATCACTCACTACCTGGCAAGATGACTCACGCGTGCTGCTGGCACGATTAAATCTGCTGCTAAATAATGGCATTGTCGGTTTTATGTTGGTATTCATTGCACTGGCATTATTTCTGAAGCTAAAGTTGGCAATCTGGGTTGTAATCGGAATGCTTATTTCCTTCTTTGGTGCATTTTGGATGATGCCCTATTTCGACGTAACCATCAATTTGTTATCGTTATTTGCTTTTATTCTGGTATTGGGAATTGTCGTGGACGATGCAATTGTCGTCGGTGAAAACATCTATACACATATTGAGAATGACGGTGGCGGTGTTGATTCAGCTATTCGTGGCGCACAACGTGTAGGCGTTCCAGTCGTTTTCGCAGTGCTGACAACGGTGGCCGCCTTCACCCCTTTGCTAACAATTCCTGGAAATACCGGTAAATTTTTGAAGGTGATTCCAATAATCGCCATTTCGACATTGCTCTTTTCCTTAATTGAGTCCCTTTTTGTTTTGCCCTCACACCTGTCTCACGTTAAAAACACGAGCCAGACAACCACCCGAAACGGACTTCAGAGCTGGTGGTCTCGTATTCAAGATCGTTTTTCGAGCGCAATGAAACGCTTTGCCAACAATCAATATCGCAAAACTCTTGCTGTTGCCCTTTCACATCGCGCAAATGTAGTCGCAGGAGCGCTGGGGATACTAATTGTAACCATCAGCCTCGTCGGCATGGGATGGGTAAAATTTACGTTTATGCCGGACGTTGAGGCAGACAATGTTGTTGCATTTATTGAAATGCCGCAAGGCACGTCTGTTGATGCAACAGCTGCAGTTGTAAAAAGGCTTGAAAATGCCGCGAATCAGGTTCAAAAAGAGTTTGAGGAAGAATCAGGTGCCGTCGTCGAGCACATGCTTAGCACAATTGGGGATCAGCCCTTTATTTCAAATGCTGCCGGACCAGGCGGAAACAAGTCGTTCAATGGTGGTTCCCATCTTGCGGAAGTAAATCTACAGCTATTACCGGCAGAAGAGCGCTCTGCCACCAGTCCGCAGATTGCCCGACGCTGGCGCGAACTCACCGGAACGATACCAGGTATAGAGAGCTTGAGCTTTAACTCTTCTTTATTCGGAATTGGTGCAGCAATTAACTTTGAGCTGGCCGGCAACGACTATACGCAGCTAACAGCAGCAGCTGATGCACTAAAGCTTAAGCTGGCCGATTATCCAGGCACGTTCGATATAACAGACTCTTTTCAAGACGGTAAGCGAGAGATGAAGCTTTCTCTAAAGCCGGAGGCCGAGACGCTCGGTTTAACTCTTGCGGATCTCGCTCGTCAAGTACGGCAGGCTTTTTATGGAGAAGAAGCGCAGCGCATTATTCGCGGACGTGATGAAGTTAAGGTAATGATTCGTTATCCTGAGAGCGCACGCAGATCGCGTGGCGACCTCGAGAGCATGCGCATTCGCACACCCGGTGGTCTTGAAGTACCATTTGGCGTCGTCGCAGCAGTCGAAGAAGGTCGTGGCTTTTCAGCAATCAACCGAGCCAATAGGAAACGTACGGTAAATGTTACATCTGATGTGGACATGAGTGTTGGCAATTCAAGTGAAATCGTTGCTGCCATCAAAGCTGATGTTCTCCCTGCGCTAATAAGAACCTATCCGGGAATCAACTTTTCCCTTGAGGGTGAACAGGCCGAGCAGGCCGAAACAATTGGTGGTATTCAACGAGGTTTTATCTTCGCTCTATTGATTATTTATGTACTGTTGGCGATTCCATTTCGCTCGTACGTACAGCCATTAATTGTAATGAGCGCGATTCCATTTGGATTGATCGGAGCTATTGGTGGTCATTTGCTTCTCGGTATGAATTTGACCATTTTGTCGTTTTTTGGAATCGTAGCGTTAACAGGCGTTGTAGTGAATGACAGCTTGGTAATGGTAGACTTTATAAATCGAGCCAGAGAGCGAGGGCACGATGCTATTGTTGATGCTGTGAAAGAAGCTGGCGTTGCACGATTCCGACCGATTTTATTGACATCGGTAACGACTTTTGCCGGACTAACACCATTGCTCCTCGAACGAAGTCTACAGGCGCAATTCCTGATTCCAATGGCAATATCTTTAGCTTTCGGCGTGCTCTTCGCAACATCAATTACGCTGATTCTGGTTCCGACGCTGTATATGATACTGGAAGATTTAAGGGAGTTTTTTGCACGCAAGAAAACATCGGCTCAAGAAGCAATTATTTAGGTTTTCAGTTACTGCGGGTTGGGGAAACTCAGCTCGTGGTTGTTGGCAAAAACTACAGCCTTTCAATAGCACGTTTTAGGTTTTCGCGTGCTTGCTTTTCGAATCGATCTCGTAGTTCAGGGATACAATAGAGTTGTGGTCGTTCGATAAAAGATGTCAGAAGCTTCTTTCGTCCCGGTTGATAAAATCGTTTTGGCACAAAGCGATATTCTTTGCGAATTGCCCGTTCATAAACATCATACGCAGCAGCATCTGCACCCAAAATGGACAAATCGATATCAACCAAAAGTCTGGCATCATTCCCTTCAGGCTTCTCACGATGCGCTGTAATCAGAATCAAATCGTAAATCACCTGCGCATCTTCTTCATTCATGCCAAGCTCACCAAACATCTTTGCGGCAAGCTCTGCGCTCTTCAACTCATTTTTTGACGAAAAAGATTGATAGATGGCATCGTGAAGCCAAATAGCAGCCTCTACTAAAAGCTTGCGATCGGCGAGATGTGCAAACTCATTCAGCAGGCTAAGGCAATTCTCGATATGCGTTGTGTTGTGATAGTAGCGATTTGGTGAACGATAGCGGCCGTCCAACTCATGGAAAAATATTTCATCTGCAGATAAATTTAAGCGTTGCAGTAGATCCTGCCAGCTCTCAATACTCCAATTCATACTCACTTGTCCAGTGCAGACTTAAAGCGTTCAAGTGCGTCAGCGCGATCGGCTTCTTTCGTATGTGTCGAATATGCAACGCTTAGATTATTCAATATACGCAACACAATATCGCGTCTGCTACACCCATTAATTACCGCTTTTTTATCTGATACATCAAACTGGTCCAGAAAGCCCAGACATTCTTCACGCGAATATATGCGTCCCTTATTAAACGGATCGAAGAATAATTCAGCAGCTGGATCGTGATATTTCAGGATAAAATGTGACGGCATGGAGACACCCTGAATGGGGGCGCCTAAGCGTTTTGCAATAAGAATAAACAAGACAGAGAGCGTGATCGGCAATCCCAATCCGGTTTCCAACAGCTTATGAAGAAACGAATTATCGGGATTATAATAGTCGCTTGAATTTCCTGAGAAATGGCCCTTTTCAAACAGCTCATGGTTAATATGCTGTACCTTCTGAAGAGCAGAACCTTGCCTGGGATAAAATTCCTGTACCTGATTGGCGATATGGTCTAGCTGTTCTATCAGTCGCTTCGCCGGAATCTCTGGCGCATGCCAATACGATAAAACCAACATAACCTGTTCGAGATCGATATCGCCTTCGACATTACTGAGGTGTTTTAGCGCTTCTTCAACAAGCTCAGGATGCATATCGCGCATTAAGTCACTGAAGATGCCGCAGAGTTCTGCTGGCAAAGAGCTGCGATAATTTACCCGATTCAGGATTAGAGGAACGGAATGCTCAAGAATGGCATCACTGACAATACGCTGCATTTCCGGGCTTTCATCTTCTACAAGACGAAGCAGGCTTTGCAATTGTGTGTCAAAATCGATCACGGGGCTCATGGTCAACTTACTTTAAAATGGAGTCGAATCATCGAAATGCTCTGCGTCGTCTCGATGACTAAGGTTATCAAACTTTGCAAAGTTTTTGGCAAATGCCAGATTAACAATTCCAACCGGGCCATTTCGATGCTTACCGACTATAATTTCTGCGCGGTTTTCAACTTCTGCGAAACGTGGGTCATCCTGATCTTTTATATAGAACTCTTCACGATAAACAAACATAACAATATCGGCGTCCTGCTCGATAGCACCAGACTCGCGAAGGTCTGACAGCATTGGCCGTTTATCGGGGCGTTGTTCCACGGCACGTGAAAGCTGCGATAGACATATAATTGGCACATTTAACTGTTTCGCAAGCAACTTCATCGAACGTGAAATGTAAGATATTTCCTGTTGGCGGTTGTCAAATCCACGCGGTGCTTCCATAAGCTGCATATAATCTACAACTAACATACCGATATCTTTTTCCAACGCCATACGACGAGCACGTGCGCTTAGTTTAACAATATCCAATCCAGCCGTGTCATCGATGTAAATTGGCGCTTCCGCAAGCCGACCGGCTGCCTGAATAACTTTGCCAAACTTATCTCCGAGCTGGCCGGTGCGCAGACGCTGAGCATCAATTTCACCCTCGGTACAAATAAGTCGCTGCACCAGCTGAGTATCTCCCATCTCCAGGCTAAAAATACCGACTCCGCATTTTCCATCAAGCGAGGCATTACGAGCAAGGTTCAGCGCAAGTGCCGTTTTCCCCATAGATGGTCGTCCAGCCAAGATTACCAGATCACCCTTTTGGAACCCGGCGGTCATTTTATCCAGATCTGTAAACCCCGATGGCACGCCAATAATGCCCGAATAATCCATGTGGTGAACGCGTTCAGCTTCTTCAACAGTCAGAGTAAGTACAGAACGGATATCCGAATAGTTCTTGGTCTTCTGATCTTTAATAATGTCAAATATTTCCTGCTGTGCCATACTGAGCACGCCTTCCACATCGGCCTGACCTTCATAGGCCTGCTTCAGAATATCGGTACAGGAATGTATCAACTTACGCAGAATGGCCTTTTGTTTAACAATGCTCAGGTGATAATCGATGTTCGCAGCGGATGGCACAAGTGACGTTAGTTCAGCAAGGTAATACGCGCCACCGATGGCCTCGAGTGAGTTAAGCCTTCTCAGCTCCTCGGTCAGTGTAATTACATCAATCGCTTCATTGCGTTTGTAGAGAGACAGCATAGCCTCAAATATCTTACGATGAGCATCGCGATAAAAATCGGTCTCATCGATTTCTTCAAGAGCTGTTCCCACAGCTTCTTTATCGAGTAGAATGGCACCAAGAATATAGCGTTCTACATCGGTAGCCTGAGGCGGGACACGGCCTACTTGCCCCATCGCTTCATCCGACTTCGGCTTGCGACTTCTTTTTGGTTTATCAGACATGCACGCAATCTATTATGAGTGATTATTTTTACAGGATTCGCCCGTGTCTTCGTGGGTCAAGACCCACGTTACTTTGATTTGCCTTGTATAGGCTGATAGCTGAGACGCGAAGCATCGCATCTTTACAGCTGCCTTGCTGCCTTACTGCCAATACACGACTCAGTCAAATTACTCCCACCATACTCATTCAGCAAGGAGTTTCTGGTACTCTGTCACGACCATTTGCATTTCTGCCACAGCCTCATCCATCATATTGGCATTCCTGAGGATATAGGCGGGATGAAATGTGACGATCAGTGGTGTATTTTGGTATATCCAGAGTTTTCGTCTCATTTTTGTTAACGAGTCGGCACGACCAAGCAGATTTTGCCCGGCAATACGTCCCAACGCAACCAACATCTTCGGTTTAACCATTTCAATCTGCCTGTGTAAATACGGCAGGCATTCCGCGACTTCCGCAGGAAGCGGATCGCGGTTATTTGGCGGTCGACATTTTAGTATATTTGCAATATACACATCCTCCCGCTTCAAGCCCACTTTGCCAATAAGCTGGTTCAGCAATTTTCCAGCACGTCCAACAAAAGGCAATCCTTGAAGGTCTTCATCTCTTCCCGGCGCTTCTCCAACAAACATGATGTCGGCAGATTCATTTCCTACGCCAAACACAAAATTGGTTCTCGTTTCACAAAGTGAGCACTTTGGACAATTCTCTATTTCGCGTCGATAGGCCTGAAGAGGCGTATATCCTTCAGCTGGTTCAGGTTTAGCATCAACCTTTACATCTGTTGCGACTTGCGGCAAGTCAGTTACCTGCTCTGGCGTTTCATCGATATAAAATTCGCCACCGTACAGCTGCTGATACCATTCAAAAAAGGCTTTAACATTATCGTAGATAGAATTACTCATTAGTTAACTCGATAATCTCTTGTAGAATGGCCCGCGCAACATCAAGCTTATATCCACTACTGACCGTTTCGCCGCCATCAGGACTGAGAATATGCACCTTATTCGTATCTACAGCAAAACCGGCTCCGGCATCATTCGGATTATTCAAAACAATCATATCCAAACTTTTAGAGCTCATTTTTTTGCGAGCATTGTCAATCGGTGAATTGGTTTCTACCGCAAACCCGATCACGCATTGTTTAACATTCTTTCGCGCAGCCATTGTTTTTATGATATCTTTTGTCCGGTCGAATCTCAGACTAATGCCGTCATCGGTTTTCTTCATCTTCCCCTTGGAATAAGACTCCGGTGTAAAGTCTGATACGGCTGCAGCACCAATCAGAATATCTGAGTTGGCAAAATGCTTATCTACCATGTTGAACATTTCTCCAGCGCTTTGAACTTCAATACTGTCCACCTCGCGCGGAGGCAATAGTTCTGTTTTGCCATGGATCAGAGTTACCTCAGCACCACGCGCGAGTGCATCAAGCGCGAGTGCAAAACCCATTTTACCAGTCGAAGGGTTTGTCAGGAGACGAGCAGGATCGAGATATTCACGCGTTGCCCCCGCAGTTATCAGCACCTTCTTTCCCTTCAGACTAGCTTGCTCTGAGTGGGTTGCGATATATGCATAATGTTCAAGATAATCCTGAGCGGCTAAACGTCCGACTCCACTGTATCCTTCAGCAAGGAAGCCTTCCTCTGGTTCGCAGATCAATCGCCCATCAGATCTCAGTGTAGCGAGGTTGCGTTGTGTGGCCGCGTTATACCACATGTGCGTATTCATGGCCGGAGCGAAAACGACAGGACAGTGCAGAGCGGCAATCACGGTAGACAAAAAATCGTCGCAAATACCGTTCGCGGCTTTAGCGAGGCTATTTGCCGTTGCCGGAACAATCATCGCGGCTTCACTCCAATCTGCCAGTTCAATATGGTGAGTGGCAGCAAACTTATTCTCAGGAAACATGTCGGTATAAACAGGATGGTTGGTGAGCGTTTCAAGCGTAAGGCGGGTGACAAATTGTTCCCCACCATTAGTAAGAATCACCCGAACCTCGGCACCTTGAGTAACAAGATAGCGAATTAGGTAGCACGTTTTATAGGCGGCGATACAACCGGTTATTCCGAGTGTAATGCGCTTATTCTTTAATTGACTAGTTGGAAACATTGGATGTTATTGGATGTTTTGCGATGATATCTTCGATCATTGACACGGCGCTATCAAGATCATCATTTATTATCACATGGTCAAAGTGCTTCGCGACTTCATATTCCAGATCGATGCGTTTTAAACGTCGCTCAATCTCATCCATTTTGTCGGTATTGCGACCTATCAGACGACGTTTCAGTTCTTCCAAAGAAGGTGGCTTAATAAAAACAAGCAGGGCATCAGGGTAAGCCTTACGCACGTTCAGAGCACCTTTTACATCAATATCAAACAAAACGACTTGCCGCTGTTCCAGAAGCGAATCGACAGTTGACTTCAGCGTGCCATAGCAGCGCCCAAATACTTCTTCGTACTCAAGGAATTCGCCAGCCTCTACTTTTGCCTTAAAATCTTCCATACTTAGAAAAAAATAATGAACGCCATTTTCTTCATTATGTCTTGGTGAGCGTGTTGTAGCAGATATGGAAAGTCGAAATCGCGGATTTCGATCTAAAAGCAAGCGACATATTGTCGACTTGCCTGATCCGGACGGAGCTGAAAAGGCGACAAGTCTCGCACCTTTATTTTGTCCCTCTCTACTCAATGTTCTGTACCTGCTCACGCATGCGTTCAATTTCCTCTTTAACAGTAACAATTCGCTTGCTGATTTCAATTAAGCTACTTTTGCTGGAAATAGTATTTGCTTCACGATGCATTTCCTGTAGGATAAAATTCAGTTTCTTACCAATCGGAGATCCCTTGTCCAAGTTCGCCTGAAACTGTTGCAGATGACTGCGCATGCGAACAACCTCTTCACTTATATCGACACGATCGGAAATCAACGCCAGCTCCATTTCCAATCTATTGCGGTCTATCTTCTTCTCATCGATCATCGAGAGCAAGCGCTTGTTGAGCTTATCGAATTCGGTTCTCGCGTTATTTTTTCCGAGTTCAAAGATCTCATCATTCAAACTCGTAATGGAAGCAAGTCGCTGAAGTAAATCGTTGCGCAGGTTATCACCCTCGCGCATGCGTGTTTCATTAAGACCATCCAGCGTATCAGAAACAAGATTCATCAAGTGCTTTTTTAAAAGCTCAGAAAGTGCATCGTCTTCTTTGGCAACAAAAACATCTTTAAACTGCAGAAGGTCAGAGAGCTCTATTTTTTTTTCAATTCCAGCCGATTCTCGCACACCATTTAACAATTTGGCATAGTTCTTCACCGCCCCCTCATTTACTTCTAAGGCATCAAGAGCTTCCTCTTTTGCCTGGATAATGATGGTGCAGTTAATTTTACCGCGGTCTACTTTTTGGCGAATCAGTTCCTTCACGGCATCTTCCTGGTCACGAAAGATAGTAGGAAGCTTAACATACATTTCAAGATATCTGGAATTTAAGGAACGTATTTCAGAGCTCAGCTCTGTCGTTTTAACGAGGGCTTTTCGGGAAGCGAAACCGGTCATACTATATACGGGAGTCCCCATGCAATAATTTTTCCTTTCTGCTATGACAGGAAAGTGACTTTTTCTATATTCCGGCGTCCCAATGATTAGAACATCCGAAAATATTTTCGGGCTGTTTCGACGCTTAAAATCACGGTCACAGCGCGACTGAATATAACTGTGCATGTATGTGATCGCAACTTGTTTTAGGACATCAAACGGTAATGGGATAGTAATATGAAACTTTTACTCATAGTCTTTCTGGCGCTGCTCGGCTTAGCTGCCATTAATCCACCCGAAGACCAGTATGAAAATCCACTGGTCTTGCGGTGTAAATTTATTAAGTCTAAGCCTGATATTGATGGAGGGATTGAAGAGGACACCTGGCTTGCTGCAGAACGTGCAAGCGGCTTCTGGAGATTGAATGCGAAGGGCAAGGCCATAGAGCAAACAGAGGTTATGGCGGCATATGACAGTGAGAATCTGTACTTTGCTTTTTTCTGCCAAGACAAACGCCCCTACGCCATGCGCCAAAACATCACGACACACGATGGTCCGATATGGCGAGACGATTGTGTAGAAGTATATATGGATGTCAACCACGATCATAAAACGTATTATCATCTAATTACAAATACCTTGGGGACTAAGTACGATGCAATCGGGTACGCTGGCTTTCTTGAATGGAACCCAAACTGGCAAGTTGCAACGTCAGTCGTTAAAAAGGGATGGATTGTAGAGCTGGCAATACCTTTTGCAGAAATGGGTATTCCAGCACCACAGCCGGGTGAACGCTGGGGCTTTAATCTAAACCGGCAGCGCTACTCGAGGATGCTCGAGCGAAGCAGCTGGGCTGAGACATTAGAACACTTCCATGAGCCAAAAGTTTTCGGACATTTGCAGTTTATGCCGTTCTTTTAATCGCCCCCTCCCCTTCCTCCTGGTATCAACGGCGGAAATTGTGAATAAAAATGTTTCCGCTGTTGTCAAAGTCTTTTTTATGTGTTATTTTTTCTGCGCCTAAAATTAGTAATACAAATCTGAGTCGACAATTAGCCATAAAACCCTGAAGGAGAGGCTTCATGCAATTCTTGGGCACAATCAAGGTAATCCCTGAGTTACCTGAAGAACTTAAACGCCTAAAAGATCTGGCCTATAATCTCTATTTTTCGTGGACACCTGAAGCGCGGCAGCTTTTTCGCCTGATAGATCCAGAACTTTGGACCCGTCTGAACCATAATCCTATTAAGTTTCTGAATGAGGTTCAGCAGAAAGAACTGGAGCGCGTCGCCAATGATCCAATCTATCTTTCGCAATTTAAGAAGATCATGGTCGAGTTCGATCAATACATGCAGCAAAAAGACACCTGGTTCAACAAACACCATGCGTCGCAGAAAGATAAGGCTATTGCCTACTTCAGTGCAGAGTTTGGGATTCACGAGTCACTACCGATTTACTCTGGAGGTTTAGGAGTTCTTGCCGGTGACCACTTGAAGTCTGCCAGTGACCTCGGCCTTCCCCTGGTTGGCGTAAGCCTGCTTTACCATCAGACCTACTTCACACAGCAAATCGATGCGGGTGGCAATCAAATTGCGCTTTACATCCCGGTAACCCCCGAAGCCCTACCGGTTCTGCCTGTGCTGACGGAAAAGGGAGACCTACTTAAGTTCCCGGTCCAGGTTGGTCAAAACAGCGTAACGGTTGGTGTTTATAAAGCACAAGTTGGCCGCATTACCGCATTCTTGCTGAGCACCGATCTTGAAGAAAACACTCCTGAAGCACGTTTGATTACCTCCCGTCTGTATGGTGGCGAAGAAGAAATGCGCATCTCACAGGAAATCATTCTTGGAATGGGTGGCGTAATCGCACTGAAACTGATGGGTATCAAGCCGGGAATGTGGCACATGAACGAAGGCCACTCCGTATTTTTGGCTCTCGAACGCATTCGACAACTGGTAAAAGAGCAGGATCTGAGTTTTTATCAAGCGATGGAAGCTGTTTCGTCAAACACCGTGTTTACAACGCACACACCTGTTCCCGCGGGCAATGATGCCTTCCCACTGCACTTTGTGGATAAATACTTCCAAAGTTACTGGGAGTCTATCGGTATGCGCCGTTACCAGTTTATGGAGCTGGGTTCACAGGTTCAGCCGGAAGGTTATGAAATTTTCAATCTCACCATTCTCTCTCTCAAGCTTTCCAAATTCCGCAACGGTGTTAGTCAGCTGCACGGAGAGGTCTCGCGCGGGCTTTGGAAGGATGTTTGGCAAAACCTGCCGCAGGACGAAGTACCGATTACGCACATCACCAATGGCGTTCACACACATACCTGGACGGTCTACAGGCTTCGTAAACTCTATGAAAAGTATCTCGGACCAGATTGGCAAGAGCACCTGTGCGAGCCGATGTTCTGGGCAAAGGTCCACAATATTCCGAACAAGGAACTGTGGGATACCAAGCTGGAAATAAAGCAAAAAATGCTTAATCACATGAAGGAGCGTCTGCACGACCAGATGCTACGCAACAAAATTGGTACGCTGCAAATTAGCCGACTGCAAGACATGCTAGATCCGAATGTCCTTACGATTGGTTTTGCACGTCGTTTCGCAACATATAAACGCGGCACCTTGATTTTTCGCGACCTCGAAAGACTGCGTCGCATTGTAAATCAACCGGGACGTGAGGTACAGATTGTCTTCGCAGGAAAGGCTCACCCGAAAGACAAAGGTGGTCAGGAGCTCATTCGTCAGATTAATGAATTTGCTCGCATGGACGGCCTCCACGGTCGCATCTTCTTCATCGAGAACTACGACATGAGTCTTGCTCGCGACCTGGTTTCCGGAGTAGATGTTTGGTTAAACAATCCACGTCGCCCGCAGGAAGCTTCCGGCACCAGTGGTCAGAAAGTCGGAATGAATGGCGGGATCAACTTTTCCGTACTCGACGGCTGGTGGGTGGAAGGTTTTAATGGCAAAAACGGCTGGGCTTTTGGCGACCGTGAAGACTACTCCTCACTTGAAGAGCTGGACTCGTGGGATAGCGACGCCATTTATGACATCCTGGAGAACGACATCATTCCGCTGTATTATGGAAAAGATGAAACCGGATTGCCGAGCGAGTGGATCAAGATGATGAAACACTCTATGGAAACAGTGTCATCGATGTTCAACACTCATCGAATGGTGCAAGATTATGTGGAAAACCTTTACATACCGGCGCTAAAACTTGGTGAAGACTTTAGTAAGAACGAATTCAGCACGTCAAAACAGTACTCCGATTGGCGCGAGCAGATGGAACAAAACTGGTCACATGCGCATCTCTACATGGAAGAAGGCGATATGCAGACCAATGATTCGCTGCATTACAACGAGCCATTTAAGCTCAGCGTTCGTGCTTACATGAAAGACATCTCACCATCAGACGTGCGAGTACAGGTGTATATGGTCGAAGATCGTATCGATTCTCTTGGTAACAATCCATATGAGCTGGTAGATATGGTTAAGAAGAAAGATCTCGGAGACGGAAACTGGCTATACGAAGCAACGATTCGCCCAAGCAATAGCGGCAAATATCGCTACACAGTGCGCATGATTCCATTTCACAAAAAGCATCGCCAGCTCGGAGAACTCGGCCTGGTAACGTGGATGAATGGAGTAGGCGAGTAACCGGAATTATCCCAATGCCGAAGGCATAATGCAATACATCGTCAATAAGGAAGCCCTCTTGTTCGAATGAGCAAGAGGGCTTTTTGTATAAAAGAAGGTATACTGGTTACTCCATCTCTGAGGATTGCTTCTGCTGAAGGCTCTTATCCCATTCCTGCCAGACCTCCTGAACCTTGCCATTCCGGTATTCCAGAATAGAAATCCCCGGTATGTTTAAAGACTTCTCATCAGATGGATCAAGATTAGATATCCAGCGGACGACAACCTTGTTGCCAGACTGAAAGAGATCTTCCACCGTATAGCGCATATTCGGAAAGTTTGACTGATAAAATTTAAATACTTCAGCAATTGCCTCATGCCCCTTAGCCGTTTGATTTACACCAGCATGAAAAACGATGTCATCATTATAAAATGTTGATATCATATCGGCATTTTGCGGATTCAGGCACTCATTTATCAATCGCTTTGCCGTATGCGTAAGATCTGTCTCAGAAGCAGGATCTACTACATCTTTAGAGATCTTCTCCTTTTCAGAAACGCATGAACATAGCAGTATGACCAAGAGAGCTAAACAAAAAAACGTGCGATACATAAAACCTCCCAATTTGGTTTATAAGTAATAATACAGATACTGCATATAAATATCAAATTGTAGAATTATCGGGCGCGTCGCTTATGGGGAAAAGAGTGCCGGAATGGAAGACGAGGTGAATTGGAGACTAGGCGAAAGAATAACAATATGCCTAAAGAACTGTGTTTCGGTATCTACTCCAGCATGTGCATAACTCCAGGGATGTAAAGGGAAAAAGGATCATCCAATCAAAAATAGTAGATCTAAATCTCTTTAAAAAACTCTGCAAACTCTTCTAAAGCAGCATAGTAATTTTTATTGCTGATGAAGTCGTATTTATGCAATCTCCGCAACACGATGCGGCTGCGCCAACGCAGTTCACGAGAAGGCTCAGTAGCAGAAAGAGATAAGGGCTTTGGTATGATTGCAACAAGCCTGGCCATCTCAAATAAAGACATGTCTGCCGGCTCCTTGTTGAAATTATGCATACTTGCTGCGCGAATACCAAAAATACCTTCGCCAAATTCTATCGAGTTGAGATAAAGCTCAAGAATGCGACTTTTACTGAGGGTATATTCCAGTTCTTTGGTAATCAGGTATTCGCGAGCCTTGCGCAAAAGGCTTCGTTTAGGTGAGAGAAACAGGTTTTTTGCTGTTTGCTGAGTAATGGTACTGGCACCGCGAAGCTGCTTGCCTTCTTCCCGGTTTTTCTGAATAGCCTCTTCGATTTCATGCCAATCGACACCTTCATGAACCCAAAAAGAGGCATCCTCTGCAACAACAACCGCTCGCCGCAACACCTTTGGTACGTCGTCGAGCGAAACAAGTTGATGTTTGATCACCAGAGATTTTCCATCAATATCTGCCTGCAAAAGGCGGTACTGCATGAAAGCCGTGGTATCGGGAGTCACGTGTTTCAAGTAATCCACATCCGGTACGGAGATCATTGTATAGCCGACGAAACCACCGGCTACACAAAACAATGCCATCCAGGCGTGCATCATAATTCGAAGCAGTCTGTTCATGAGGTGTATTTATCTTGAATAATTATTGCGTTATTTCTAATGCCCTTCGCATTACTACTTACCAACAACCGGCAAGAAAAAAATTGCGGAAACGCATAGCCATCAGGGTAAAGATATTAATCTGAATGCTTATCATTTTCCTGCGATAGCTCAACCAGCATCCCATTAAGCGATTTGGGATGAGCGAAAGCAATTAACTTGCCTTCGGCACCAATTCTTGGAGACTCATCAATTAAGCGAATACCATTTTCCTTCATATTATCCAAAACGGACTGAACATCATCCACTCCATAGGCAATATGATGCATGCCTTCACCGCGCTTATCCAAATACTTTGCAATGGGCGACTCCGGAGAGGTGGGCTCAAGATATTCAATATTAGACTCCCCTACCCTGAATCCGACTACTCGAACTTTCTGCTCTTCCACTTCTTCTTCAAATACCGGGTCGAGCCCAAACACATTTTTATACATCTCTTTTACAGCATCCAGGGAATGGACAGCCACTCCTACATGATCTATTTTGTTAAGCACATTGCCTCCTAGCGAAGCTTGTAATTCGGAGATTCTTTGGTAATATCCACATTGTGCGGATGGCTCTCATGCATTCCGGCCGCCGTAATCTTTACAAATTGAGCGCGCTCCTGCAGTGCAGAGATACTTTCACAGCCGGTATACCCCATTGCCGAGCGCAATCCGCCTGCCATCTGGAATATGGTTTCACTAACCGGTCCACTATAAGGAACACGCCCTTCAATTCCCTCAGGCACCAGTTTTTTTGCATCTTCAACATCAGCCTGAAAGTAGCGGTCTTTGCTGCCGCGTTTCATCGCGCCAAGTGAACCCATGCCACGCACCTGCTTATATTGACGTCCATCATAGAGAATGGTTTCACCCGGGCTCTCACCGGCTCCGGCAAACATACTCCCAATCATAACGCAATCTGCCCCTGCCACAATGGCCTTTGGAATATCGCCGGTATGTTTGATACCGCCATCGGCGATAAGTGGGATATTCGCATCTTTACAGGCACGAGCGACTTCCATTATCGCTGTAATTTGCGGTACGCCCACACCTGTAACTATTCGAGTTGTACAAATTGATCCCGGGCCGATTCCAACCTTAACCGCATCTACCCCTTGCTTAATCAGGGCTTTCGCAGCATCATACGTTGCAATATTTCCGGCGATCAACTGCATATCCGGATAACGTTTTTTGAATTCTCCAACCGTATCAATTACTTTTTGAGAATGCCCGTGAGCGGTATCCACAATAACAATATCTACACCGCTTGCGATAAGGGCCTCGGCACGGGACAAACCATCCTCTCCGACACCAATTGCCGCACCACAACGTAGACGCCCAAGATCGTCCTTACAGGCGAAGGGATATGTTTCCTTCTTTTGGATATCCTTAACGGTTATCAATCCTTTTAGACGATGCTGTTCATCCACGATCAACAACTTTTCAATACGATGTTTTTGTAGTATCTGCTTCGCCTCTTCCAATGTCGTTCCAACCGGCGCGGTTATCAAATTGGAGTGCGTCATCAGATTCTCTATTGGCTGATCGAGGTTTTCCTCAAAACGCAAATCGCGATTAGTAATAATTCCAACTAGCTCATTGTCCTTTACAATTGGAATCCCGGAGATGTGAAATCGATTCATCATCGCCAGCGCTTCGCGGATGGAATGACCTGGCTCAAGCGTAATCGGATCGACAATCATTCCACTTTCCGAGCGTTTCACGCGATCTACCTGATCGGCCTGGTCCTCAATACTCAAGTTTTTATGAAGTATTCCTAGACCGCCGGCTCGCGCCATTGCAATAGCCATTTCGTATTCCGTAACGGTATCCATTGCAGCAGAAAGGACTGGAGTATTTAGTAAAATTTTATTGGTAAGACGTGTTGTTAAGTTCGCCTCATTGGGTAGGAAAACAGAATGCCCCGGGAGCAACAATACATCATCGAATGTAAGGGCTTCGGCAATTACTTTTTTCATATAGTGCAATCCTCCATGGTTTGCCCATAAAGTTAACACCGATGATAAATTGCACCAAAGAAATTCGAAAATAATTTTACCATAATAAACTAAAGTCTATTAGATTATTGACGATAATTGTGAGGAAGAAATACATAACATTCTAACAATGACGTATTTTGTCGCATTACCGCATTCCAAACATGCACAGAATCGCGTATTTCGATACAAATTAGAACATTTTATGTCTATCCATCAAAATGGAGGCTGCCAATGATTTGCCCCAACTGTGGAGCAGGAAATCCTGACGACAATCTGGTTTGTACGCGTTGCCAGCTGGTTTTTGCCCGCCAGCAGCGTCCGGTCGACTACAAAACCAGGCCGGAGAACCCACCTATTCAGGATATGCCGGATCATCCCCTTTCACCTGCCGAAGATCCAACGGTACTCTATCCGGAGAATCCACTCGAAGAGGATGAGCTAATTCCAGACGTCTCGCAATCCAGACGACCACCTGCAGCTATTGATACTGGCGTTCGCTATCTGCCAATAGCAATCGGTATTATCGCACTTGGATTACTTTCAATAGCCGGATTTCTAATTATGCCCGAAGGAAAGGCACCCGTAGAATCAGCATCAGACGTTTATTTTGCAGAGGCAGAGCAACTATACAGTGAAAAGAATTACCTGGCGGCTCAAAAGTATTACGAACAGTTTATTGCTGCCGCTCCTGAAAGTCCGCTGGCAAAACTTGCAGAAAGTAAGATTGCTGAGATCAATCAGCATTTTGCTCCTTCACGCAAAATAGAGGTAGACAGCTTGCTAACCAAGGCTCTTGCCGCCTTTGAGAAACAACGTTACGTTACCCCTGAGACAGACAATGTGGTCATCTATACCCGTCGGGTATTAGCACTTGACCCTCAAAATATTGACGCGAGAAATATTCAAACCATGATTCAGAATATTTACAGCCGCCACGTGGCGGACGCTATGGAAGCAAAGCGTTATAGCGAAGCTGAAGACATTTGTCGCAAGATGCTCATTGTCGATCCCACAAGTATTGAAGCTCAGGATGCGCTGAATAAACTTTCTTCACTTAACTAGTTTTTACTCCCCGACAACGTAAGGCGGTTTCGCCGGGCGCGGCGAAATCTCTTACGACGTTTTTTCACTTCCACAAAGGCTAACTATTTGCTATACTCAGGCCACACTTGAGGTTAGCATGAACTCCAAAGACAAATCACTACAGTTAATTTACCTTAAACTTATTGCTATGGGCGTATTTTGGGGTGGTACTTTTATTGCCGGTCGCGCCATAGCAGGAAGTGTTCCGCCATACTCCGCTGCATTTTTGAGATTTGCCACGGCCGCTATCGCCCTCATTTTTGTTGTTTATCACAGGTATGGGAAGTTACCGCGCCTGAATCGTAGCCAACTGTTGCAGGCTTCTCTCTTGGGCTTAACAGGTGTTTTTCTCTACAACATATTCTTCTTTAAGGGATTGGAATTGATAAATGCGGGTCGCGCATCTCTTATCATTGCAAATAACCCGGTATTTATAGCACTCGCTGCAGCGCTCATATTTCGGGAACCTCTAGGCTCAACGCGCCTCATGGGAATCGCCATGTCCGTTATCGGAGCGCTCGTAGTAATTACAGGTGGAGAGCTCTCGCAACTTTGGCAGGGCGGGATTGGTCTTGGTGAACTATTTATCTTTGGTTGTGTTGCTACGTGGGTCAGCGCATCTCTTATTGGAAAGTCTATGGTCGGCAGCCTTTCTCCTCTTTTAGCGGTCACTTACTCCTCCATAATCGGATCTGTCGCGCTCTTACCACTCGCCCTTAGTGAAAATCTGGCAAGTATCTATACGGGTTTCACGATAGTAGATTGGGGCAGTGTGCTTTTTCTTGGCCTATTCGGTACCGTATTGGGGTTGCTGTGGTATTATCAAGGAATTGAGAAGATAGGAGCCGTAAGGGCAGGTCAGTTTATTAACCTGGTGCCCATAAGTGCAGTAACAATGGGCTGGTTGCTGTTAGGTGAAACTATAACCACCTCGTTGCTAATCGGCACCGTTTTGGTGGTAACGGGAGTCTATATAACAAATTCTGCAAGAGAAGCAGGGTAAGTGAGTGCTAATACAATATTATTTGACACTATCTTGCAACCGGCTGAGCAGAGTCGAAGCCTTCTTGAGAGCTTACCAGCCTCTCGACTCTGCTCGAGGTGACAAAAACAAAATGCAAAATATTCTGCCATAATACTGAAAAGATTAACATTTTTACTTTTAAACCCGTTTTGTGATAGCTAATTTTCGGATAGAAAACATACGACAAAAACATATAAATTTTTAAGACAGGAGCATTGGCACTATGGCTAAAGACGGACATCGAATTGAAAAAGACTCTATGGGAGAAATGCAGGTCCCAAATTCTGCATATTGGGGCGCACAAACCCAGCGAGCGGTCGAGAACTTCCCAATTAGTGGTATTCGTTTTCCGCGCCGCTTTATCCGCGCGATGGGCATGCTTAAGAAATCTGCGGCGTTAACAAATGCTGCTTTGGGACGTTTGGATGAAAAGTTGGCAAGTGGCATTGCCGCTGCTGCTGATGAGGTGATTGCCGGAAAGCTCGATGAGCACTTTGTAGTCGACATCTATCAGACCGGCTCTGGAACATCTTCCAATATGAATTCGAATGAAGTAATCGCCAATCGTGCCAATGAGATAATGGGCGGATCAATTGGCGACAAAAGTCCCATTCATCCGAATGACCATGTAAATATGGGGCAGTCGAGTAACGACACTATTCCGACATCTATGCACGTATCCGCAATGGAGGCGATTGATCAGGATCTAATGCCGGCATTACGTGTTTTGCACGCCGCACTCGACGCAAAAGCCAAAGAGTTCGACAAAATAATCAAGATTGGCCGGACTCATCTTCAGGATGCTACACCTATTCGCCTCGGGCAAGAATTCAGCGGATATGCAAGCATGATTTCTCATGGTATTAAGCGCCTGGAAAATGTAACGAATCACCTTGGTGAGCTGGCAATCGGTGGAACAGCTGTTGGAACCGGTATTAACACGCATCCCGAGTTTGGCTCTCGTGTCGCAAAAAAGCTATGCGAAATGACGGGACTAAAGTTCAGGGAAGCGGAAAATCACTTTGAAGCACAAGCTTCTAAAGATGCTTATGTAGAGGCGTCCGGTGCGCTAAAAACAATAGCGGTCAGCCTGATGAAAATTGGCAATGATGTTCGCTGGTTGGGATCGGGCCCACGCTGTGGGATCGGCGAGTTGCTACTTCCGGAAGTTCAGCCGGGATCATCCATCATGCCCGGAAAGGTAAATCCGGTAATTGCCGAGGCATTAACAATGGTATGTGCACAGGTGATTGGCAATGATGCCGCCATTACCGTTGGTGGTATGTCCGGCAATTTTGAACTCAACGTGATGATGCCAATGATGGCTCACAACATGCTTCAGTCAATCCATCTTCTCAGCACGTCAAGTCAGGTCTTCAGTGAAAAGTGTATTGTTGGTCTGAGGGCAGACGAAGAACGAAATAGCGAGATGGTCGAAAAGAGCCTGGCAATGTGCACCTCGCTTGCACCGATTATCGGGTATGACAATGCAGCAGCGATTGCCAAGGAGGCCTACAAAACTGGTCGAACGGTAAGAGACGTTGCTCGCGAAAAAGGACTGATGTCTGATGAGGAACTTGCAAAAGTTCTGGATCCGATGTCCATGACGGAACCAGCCTAATTGATGAGTGATGAATAAAGTTTGCTGCCTGAGCGAGTCGAGGGCAGCGCTTTTTAGGACTCTCGATTTACAGCAGTTGCATTTTCAGGCGCTTCCCGTTTTTCAATTACCACAGGAACCGGCTCTTCAATTTTGATCTTACTCAGGTAGGCATCGCGCTGAGCCTTACTGCGCAATTTTTGATCGAGGCGTAGTGCTTCCTGAAGGCTTTCAGCAGCACGTCTTTGATCGCCAAGTATGGCATGCATTTTTGCAAGCTGAAAATGTGCTGGTGCAAAAGTCGGTAATAATCGACTGAGATTATCGAAGCTTTGTAAGAAATACTGGGCACGCTGACGCTCTTTGCCACCAGAACTACCATCGTCTAACCAGGTATCGGTATTGTAGAGTTCCTTAATGGTTTGCATTATCGACTGTGCTTGTGGTTCAACAGCAAAAGCTTCTTTCTCAGATGCGGTACTGATGAGCGTTAGTCCATTATGACTTAGCAGGTAACGTTCTTGATAACGCGCATTTACAATATTAAAAGAAGAAAAACTTTGTTCGTCGAGGTTGGTTAGAATATAAATCTGTTCCAGGCTGTCTGAAGTCAAACTCAACTTCCGGGTAATTCCGTCCCCATCATACAATCCCATAAACTCATCGTTTTCTACCTTACGAAGATCAAGTGATCCTAAAAAACGCAGCGTATCAGCGGCCAGACTAAAATAGCTTACCCGTTCGCGAACAAAGTAGTGAATTGATTGATAGCTATTGAGCACAAGAATCGGCTCTTCTTGCACCATGACCATCGAAGAACGTTCGGGGCGAATCTTGCCTTTTAGCCCGGCCTTTTTAAAAGATGGGCCAACGGGCAGCTTTAACCAATCATCCAGTCCTGCTTTCACAACCGAAAAAAGTTCATTGCCGTCGGCAGCTGGTACAACAAAAAAAGAAGTGCGTGGTAAGTCTGCACGAAAGATATCTTGTTTCTCTTCCGTCAACAGAAGCACGTCGTAGAAATCATCTGCTACTTCATTCAGGATTATTTCGCGAGCCGTCTCATTCCATTCCTTCTGAAAGTTGACCTGTTTTACATCATCCTCAGCGAATAGTATGGCGGGCAACAACATTAGTTGGGCAATCAAAATCCATTTTTGCATGATAAAGCATCCCATTTTTACAACAACATCAGGAAAGGCCTACTGATTAAAGACAATTCGTAAAGCAATAACTACGAGGGATAATAAACGAAGATTCTCTCAAAAGAATAGTGAGCGGGAACAAATAAATACAGAAAGACAGGTCTCTTTATGTCAAAGTCCGGCTCATTTCAATGCTAAAGTCAGCTTCACCGAAGGGTTTTTTATTTCCGGTTTTTGTATAGCCAAGTTTTTTGTAAAACGCGATTGTAGGGAGGTTAGACTCCAACACCCACAGTGCAATGCGCTTCACTGAATTATTACCAAGGATTGTCTCCGCATGTTGCATCAGCTGTTTACCGATGCCTTTAGACCAATAGGAAGGAAGCACAAAGACAGAAGTAATTTCCCCGGTCTCAGGCTGCGGGTAAAAGTTCTGGTAAGAGACGTAAGCTACCGGAACTTGCTCGAGTTCGAAAAGGTCTATCCACACTCCCTCTCTGGCAATGGATTCGGACCAGACCTTTAAGCGGTGCTCCATACGCTCTATCGTCAGATAGCTCGTAGATTCACCGTAAGCAGCCTGAGAGCTGCATAGTTGGATTGCCGCTACGCTCAGCGCGTCTGTGCGGCTTGCTGGACGTATCATAATACTACTCCACAATAATCGCTGGAAGTTGCCAGGAATCTCTTAAGGTTTTGTACTGAACTTGGGTTAGTTGAATCAGCATTGGCGTGGCAGACATATCCAGCCAATTCACAATACGCTGCAAAACATCTTTATCCATAGCAGTGCAGCCGATGGTCGAATCACCCGGCCCACCCCAAATGTGTAGGAAAATGCAGCTGCCCGAGCCGGCCAGCTGTGCATCATTGTGGCGAACGGTAATTCCCAGGTGGTACTGCGTTCCAATCTCCCGCATTTTTTCTGAGCTCTTCCAATCGACCTCTGCAATCGTGTCTTTGGACACGATACGATTGTAGAAACGAGATTTTGCATCATCGACGCATTCCAGTGCTTCAGTAACATGTAAATAGGGCATCTTTAATGCGACACTATCTGCAGGTATAAAACCAAATACACTGTCCAAGAAAAACGCTCCGGCAGGCGCTTTTCCATCGCCTTCTACTTTTCTGATTTCACCGAGAGCCTCAGGATGTTCGCCAATTCCCCAGCCCAAACCATTTTTACCAATCATCGCAGGAACAGATTCTGCCATCGATTGCCAGCCATTTCCCTGTCTACGCTCGAAACGAAACAGTTGAGCACCAGCTGAATCCATGCTCTCGGCAACGACAAGTATTAACTGATCCGTTTTGTCTGAAATTGGTGACGCAATAGATTTAGCGTCCTGCTTTCCACAAGATGCAAGCGCGCCAATAAGGATCATCAAAACCATCGTAACAATGTTTCTGTATCTTGGACTATATTTCATAAACAGCCTTTTCCGCCCTGGCTTTTCTGACCTAAATTCAGGCAAATCACACAGGATTTGCCCTTCAAACTCACCGTTTCTAATCGCGTCTCACTGCCTCACTGTTTTATCACTCCGGAGACGCGAAGCATCACGTCATCTACTGTTTATTCTGCGTCGACCTTGGCGAAGTACGTTCGCGCTGCGGCCATTACTTTTGGTGCAAGCAGAATCGCGGAAACCATCGTAGGAATGGCCATCAGAGCATACATTCCGTCGATTAAACTAACCGCAACGTCAAGGGATACTATCGCAGCAATAACAATTATCCCGCAGTAGAAATAGTTGTAATAGTGCTGACGCTCGGCACCCAATAGAAAGCCAAGACATTTCGTTCCATAATAAGAATAGGTAAACATGGTGCTGGTGCTAAAAAAGATAACGCAGGTAATCAAAATGTAGCCGCCTATCCCCGGCATAGCAGCATTAAAAGCATTTGCCGTTAACGTTACGCCATCAGCATCACCTGTTTTCCAAACACCGGTCATTAGGATTACTAAAGCCGTGCAGGTACAAACAATCATAGTGTCAATAAGTGGCCCAAGCATGGCAACAAGACCTTCACGCACGGGCTCTTTCGTTTTTGCTGCTCCATGCGCCATGGCTTCGGTTCCGATTCCTGCTTCATTTGAAAAAGCTGCTCTTCTGATACCAGTAATAATCACGGCTCCTAAAGCTCCACCACCGACAGCCTCGCCTGTAAAAGCATCCCTTACAATAAATGCCAGGGTCTCAGGAATTGCCGATGCATTAACAAAGAGAATATAAATTGTGGCAAGCATATACAGCACAACCATTGCAGGAACGATTCGTGCGGTAACAAGTCCGATTCTTTTAATCCCACCAAAGATAACTGAAGCAACCAGGATGGTAACAAATATCCCAAAAACAAAATTAAACATAAACGGATCTTCACCAATAAAGCCATTCGGAATCATAATAATATCGCGCACAACCTGCGTTAACTGATTCACCTGAAAAGCCGGCAGCGCGCCGACCAAGCCGGCGAGGGAAAAGAATGCCGCCAACGGCCACCATTTTTCGCCTAAGCCTTCACGCACCACATACATCGGTCCACCCTGCAGGTGTCCCGCACTATCTCTTCCGCGATACATAACTGCCAATGTACAGGTAAAAAACTTAGTAGCTACGCCGAGAATCGCACTCACCCACATCCAGAAAACGGCCCCCGGGCCTCCAACGGTAATGGCAATAGCCACACCGCCGATGTTCCCCATACCGATGGTTCCGGCCAAAGCACTCGACAGCGCCTGAAAATGAGTAATATCGCCTTCATCTTCATCCGAGTCATATTTACCACGCAGAATATTTATACCATGCCGGATATAAAAAAACGGCATAAAGCGAGACATGATCAGAAAATATATTCCCCCGCCAAGCAGTAGCACAAGCAACCATGGTCCCCATGCAGCATCGGCAAAAGCGACTATCAGTTCACCGACTTTGTCCATTAGCTGTCCATCTTCAGTCTGTTCCACTTATATTCCTCGGTTTTCAATGTTCGCGTTTTATGTGTTCAAGAAGGCTGAAAGCCAAATATCTTTTCATAGAAGGCGAGTTCTTTTTCTAACGAGTCCACTATTGTTTGCGGTTTGCGAAAGCCGTGTCCTTCTCCTTCATACGTAACAAGAGTCACCTCAATTCCCTGCTGCTTCAGTGCCTCTACCATAGATTCTGACTGTTCAGGTAACACCACTTTATCGTCGAGTCCCTGAAAGAAAATCACGGGCACAGAAATTTGATCTGCCTGAAACAGTGGCGACCGTTGTTTATAAATCGCCTTCCCCTCAGGATAAGGCGCAACAAGAGTATCGTTGTATCGCGCTTCAAACTTGTGTGTTTCTTTGGTCAATGCTTCAAGATCGCCGATGCCGTAAATTACTGCTCCGGCGGAGAAAACAGCATGAAACGTCAATGCAGCCAATGCCGTAAACCCACCCGCACTACTTCCACGGATTATTAATCGCTCTGGATCGACGCGTCCTGTTTCAGCTACAAAACGGGCGCCGTTCACACAGTCAGCCACATCGGCAACACCCCACTGACCGTTCAGCATTTCACGGTAATTACGGCCAAAGCTGGTACTGCCCCGGTAATTGACATCCAACACAGCAAAGCCACGACTCGTCCAATATTGAATTTTCGGATTATACGCATTATCCGTTGCAGCAGTTGGGCCGCTATGCCCCAAAACAATCAGCGGAGGTTTTTCATTTTCGCTCGGGTTAACATACGGATTTTTAGGCGAATAGAAAAATGCCTGAACCTCTACACCATCCGATCCAAAAGTAAGTAATTCAGCAACAGATATCTCCCTGGGATCGGGCTCTTTTTCTGCGGCTTTGGCAATAACCTGCAGCTTTTCATTCGCAAGAGACAGGGCAACGAGTTCCTTTCCACGGCTCGGTGAAGCGGCGTAAAAAAACAGTTTCTTGGAGGTTGCTCTAAGTTGATCAATCCAGCTATATGGCAATTCAATTTGAGTGAGTCTTTTCGTTTGCAAATCAATAATCCCAAGCCTCCACAATCCAGCGCGGGTATAAGCGCATGCGAGAAACCGGTCTGTGACAATTGCGTTTGTGGACATCCCAAAAACCCACTGCGGCCAGGCGAATTCTGCTTCCATTTCAACAACAGCTTCTACTTTTTCGTTCCGACAGCAATGAATATTCCACCAGCCGTTGCGATCTGAAGAGAAATACAGCTCTCCTTTTGATGACCACATCGGCTGGAATACAGACTCTGAAGCACTACCTGCAATCGTTTGGACGGACTCAATCCTCCCCTCACTGTTAAATGCCGCGACCTGTAGCTCAGTGCCATCCCATGGTAACTGCGGGTGATTCCAGCATAACCAGGCCATTTCCGTCCCATCATTACGAATAGTCGGGGAGCTGTAAAAGTCCGCTCCTGAAACTAATAGCTCAGACGTATTTTCCCCTGATTCCAGAGAAAGGGTAGCTAGCGTATTTATTGGCTCCCTAGAATCTGTGGAGTGATCTTCACGCACAAAAATCAGGCGTTTTCTATGTTCATCTACGCATAGGTCGGCATAGCGAATATTCGGTTCTTCGGTGAGGCGCTGCGGAGCTTTAGAAGTTGGCGTTAGCCGGTAAATCTCCTTGTCGAGGTGATTTACAAAATAGACAGTGCCTTTGTGAACAGTAAATGCGGCGCCGCCATATTCATGCACATTACTTCGTACATTATAAGGTTCGGGCAAGAGCTCACGTATTTCTCCATCCTGAAGACGCATAAGCGTATTGCGGCCTTTTTCCAGGGGTCGGCTTTCCAACCAATAGACTGTCTCATCATCGGTGCGAATATCCCCAAACCGCTTGCCTCCGGCAGCGATACTTTCCGGTGAGAAATTCGATGGCCATGTGCCATAGGGGAGCATCTTAGGCTCAGACGTATGTTGCTTACTATTTTTTTCCAGTTTAAAGATCCTTCATTTCGCGTCGCCAATCCGATATTTTAACCTTAAGGTTTTCAATCAGCTCGGAGTAATCGGCAGCAACGTTATTATTGTTGTTCGGGTCTTGAAGCATGTCGTATAACTCAACCCGCTTCTCGTCAATAAACCACATAAAATGCCAATCGGCATCCCGATAATAATAAGCCAGCGATTTCTTGCCCATCATATCGTCACGACTGCGGAACTGATTTGCTTTTCCAACGAGATAGTCGCGCTTACCACGTTCACCTTTGTCAATAACCGGCCTAAGCGAATGACCAGGAAGATCCGAATAGTCCATTCCAAGATAATCGAGCATGGTTGGCATAAAATCGACGGTGCTGACCAAATCCTTGCGAATAACTCCGGCAGCAATCTTGTCCGGCCAATAAAAGACCAGTGGCGTTCGATAAGACATATCGTACATGGAAAGTTTACCCTTGTCCCCACCATTGGATTTTAGAAGATTATCTTCCGTGTAATCGACATTCGGCGGTTGCTCCCAACCGTTATCATTAACGTAGACAAAAATCGTATTCCCAGACAAACCCTTGCTATGAACATAATCCATCAATGAGCCAACACCATCATCAAACCAGGTACACATGGCATAATACTGCTTTGCTGATTCGGAGAGGTTTTTATTCTGGTAATATTTCAGGTAGCGATAAGGAGCATTATGCGGCACATGCGGCAGTTCAGGACCATACCATATGAAAAACGGTTTATCGGCATTTTCATCTATAAAGTCGTAAACAGGCTGCATGGTTTTACGAGATAAAGCTAGTCCGTCACCGCCCATAAATCGCTTAAACCATTTGGAACCATCTTTCCGTTCTTCTTTGGTCCAGCCGGTTGTCATGCCATCGGTAAAGTGTCCATTCTGATAATTATATTCCCACCATTTGCCACCCTGAAAACTGGCATATCCTTTTTCTGCCAAGCGCTTAGGCAGCGTATTAAAATATTTCATAGCATGAAAATCAAAGTTGCGTTCCCAGTCTTTGCGGCCATCGGCATCAAGACGAACGTAATCTTCACTGGTGCGTGCCTTTTCCATTTCGGCCTGTACCTGCTGCTGATAAGCAACGGGATGAAGCCCTGTTACCAGCGTTTGCAGAGACGGACGGCAGTGATTCTGACTAACATGCGCCTCAGTGAAAACCGTGCCTTCAGAGGCCAGCAAATCCATATTGGGTGTATAGACATCTTTTGATCCCATAAAACCAAAGTATGGATAACCATGATCATCGCCTATTAGAAGGATAATATTGGGAGGCTTTTGCGGTGTTTTGATTGGAGATTGAGCGAAGAGACTCTGAGACATCATCACAGTTAACAAATACAAAATCATTCTAAATATCATCGCTCTTATCCTCCTATGACGTGCAGCTCTAATTCGCTGAAGTACTAATAATCTGGTATATGAATTACGCGACTCACTCGTTCGGCGAGTAATGATAAAGAATAAGACAAATAATGGAGGTATCAAAAAACCATTTTGATGCCTCAAATAAAAAAGGCCCGTAAAAAAGGAGCTTTTTTAGTTCAAAACGCAGTATCATGAAGCAGAATGTTATGTTCTCAAGCTATTTTTCAATACTGAAATAATTAAGGGGCGTTCATGAAACATGATTTATGCAAAAATTGCCTGTTATGTCGGCCTGAGCGGCATCAATCCGAGCTCTTCGGTAATAAGTGGTAGGAACTTTCGTTATAAATGGATGGACAGATTGTTTTACATTTGGGTTTTGTTGTCACCTCGAGCCTCTCGGCTATGCTCCAGACAGACGAGATCGAGAGGCTGGTAGGCTCTCAATAGGGCTCCGACGGAGTCTATGCCGAGCGCGATCGAGGTGCTCAGCCTGATCAAGTTAGTTGTGAGATACTGTTAATGAATATTGGCAAGCACTTAATTTGCAGAAATTTACCTTTAAACTTTAGTTGACTGAAGAGTGGCTTAGTATTACTCTCATTAATTTGAAGGCTTACATCGACCTAGCACATTATTATTGTTAACAGATCTAGATTATTATCTGCCTAATGTTTTGCGTCTTTAAATTTAATAAGCTTATCTTTTGATGTTAAAACTTATAAAAAGAGAACTTACCAATGTTTTGGTCAATTGTATTCTTATTACTTCTGTTCCTGACTTTTTTAGTTGCAAAAGCACTGCTTGCTGATTCAATAAATGCGAAAAAGAGAATAAAAACTTTGGATAACTTTCAGCCAATTTTTGCGGATTTTATTAACAAATTAAGTGATGAAAGTATACTTATTATTGAACATCGAAAAACCAAACACTTTGTTCAATTTATGCATTTTCGAATAGGGCGAACCGAACAATATCTTCACACCAGTTATCCGAAGACAACATGGTCTGAGCCTTTTTATTCTATGATTGAAGAAACTCTAAAAAATAAATTTGAAGATGTTCAGATTCATAAAGCCGATGGGAACGAAATTTCCCAATTTGTAGATGCTAACTTTATTGCCGATGTTGATAAGGCTGTAGAACTGACAAAAGAACTGTTTTCCATTATGGGTATTTCCTCAAATGACACTTTCAACATGATAATTAAAGGGGAACTTAGTAGTGCTTATATAGCGGAAGTATTTAAAAACTACGAGGAAGCTCGAAGTTTAATGCAGAAAAAAAACTAATATTAACTAAATATAACCTCAATATTGATAATTAGGACACGGTTGGTAAGCGCGTTAAACAATAGATCGCGCAAAAACTTACCCTTAATAACCGTACAATGTGTGTCTTACCACCTCTCCCTTTTACCGGAATACGCTTGCGCTCAATGTCGATATCGCGGACATCAGATATGCTGGGTTTCGCAAGGCCATCTTTCACTCTCTAGCAGGGGCGTTTTACTTCCGAAAAGCACCGATTGCCGTGCTGGCAAACTCGGAAAGCACCAGTTCACCACTCATTCTGGCGCGCTCAGCGAGTAGGTCGTCCCAATGTTCGGTGCCCTGCCAAAATACTTTCTTTAGTCTGGCCATTGCATCCGGGTTGCTGGCTGCAAGACGTTTTGCCAAAGTATCTACCGCTTCATCGAGCCCGGAGATATCGGAAACAACTGTGCTATACATGCCGTGGCGTTCTGCCCAAGCGGCGTCACGCCAGTCGGTATCTACCGTCATTGCGGCAAATGGCCCCGGACCTATCCGCCGTTCTACTACCGGTCCGATTACAAATGGACCAGAGCCCAGTGCCATTTCGCTAAGCTTGGTTGCAGCACGTTCAGTGGCAATAGCATAATCAGCAGCGCAAATAACGCCAACACCACCGCCAACGGCCTTGCCCTGCACACGAACAATCACAAAGTTCGGACAGTTTTTCATCGCCAAAACCAGACGGGCAAACCCATAAAGAAATCGGCACCGCTGTCAGCGTAATCCTGTTACTTTTAATAAGCGGACTATAGTATTGAAGAAAGACCTCAGTGACTAAGTTATCCATGACTCGCTATGTAAGCTTTATTAGTAATTTAGTAGATAAATTCGTAAAATAGTATCTAACTCGAGTTGAAAATAAGATTTGGTCGATGCTTTTACCTCACTCCTCTGGGTTTCTGTAATCTTATGGTGTATTCTACTATACACATAAAGCACCTCTGATGCTTTTTAAGCCATCTTTATCTAAGCAACTCATTTTTAGTCGCAGAGCGGCAATATATTTATAGCTAAGTAGATAAAATAGTTACATAAGCCCCAGCGGGGCGGCGTAATGAGCTTTATTTCTCTGACATTTGCTAATTGTCAACACGACTTAGACGGGTATTAAAAGACAAGGCCTTTGTATTCGAGGATTAGTATGGTTCTCCTTGTCTTTATAGTATCGTGTTCATATGGATCAGGAACAATGTTTTGGTGCTTATCCGGCTTACTTTCCCTCGCACGGTGTTCAAAAACAGTATTCGCTTATGAAGTACAGCTATTAAGTGAGTATGTGGTCTGATGGACTAAATAGACTATATCTCCGGGAAACTAAAGGAATGTATCTCTTTAGTGGCAGACGTGTCCATTCTTGGCTGTTTAGAAGTCTCAGCCATATGAAAGGCATATTTGTTATATTAGTTTTTTGTGAACAAATTTATTTGTTATCAAACAAGTAATCTAAATGCTCTTAAAATGTTACTAGATACTTCGCAATACATTTTTAATCGTCTATTTCAATATAGGTAAAATTATGAATCGACTTGAGAATGTTATTAAAGAAATCTTTAAATATGATAATGCTATAACATTAGATTCAGAAGTTAGTGAAGGTGAAATCTTAAGTTTAGAATCTAAGTTAGGGCAATCTTTACCTACTGATTTTAAATCCTTTCTAAAACGAATTAATGGGTTAGAAATGTTTTCCGAGAGTATTTACGGAATATATAAGAATAAACCTGGCCTAGATTTATACTCCAATTATTTATGGGAACTGGAAGAGTCAGACAATCCTATTTTACCACACTTATTACCGATTTCTCCCGATGGATTCGGCAATCATTATTGTTTGGACTTAAAAAGTCTTTATGACAACGGGGACTATTGTAATGTGATTTTTTGGCAACATGATTTTGAATATACCGCTGAGGAATTACCTGACATCGTAACCTCTTCATTCCTTGGTTTTGTTGAAGAAATGTTTAAAGATATCAAAGAGCATAAAAACTATGATGGAACAGACAAGTAATAGTGTGAACTTCTTCCGACTTTCTGGGTGCATAATTAAGCGTCATATCCGTTCAACCATTAGAGAGAAGTGTTTCATGAAAGCTTTGTATGTCAGACGAAATGCGAAAAAGTGAAGACAAATCATTAACGAAAGTCTGAACTTCCCCCGATTTTGTGGACACGATAGTTAAGCGTTATATTTACTCAAATGCTTATGAGAGGTGTCTAATGACAGAGAAGAAAACCCGACGGAAATTCACCAAAGAATTCAAAGAAGAAGTCGTTTTGCAAATTCTTGCAAAGGACGCAGCCAGGCGGAAGTCTCCCGTGAAATAGGTGTTGATGCCAATACAATTAGCAACGGGATTCGTCTGTATGATACCAACCGCAGCGAGGTGTTTCCCGACAATGGTAACCGATTGTCGGTTGAGGAAGAGAATCGGCGGTTAAAGAAGGAGCTGGCATCTGTCAAGGAGGATCGCGAAATACTAAAAAAAGCTCTGGCCTTCTTTTCAAAAAACAGCAAATGAAGTATGAATTCATTCATACGCATCGCTTCGCATTTACTGTGAAAAGACTGTGCCGCAATCTATGTGTATCACGAAGCGGCTATTATAATTGGCTCAAACGCCCAATCAGCGATCGGCAGCGTGCCACTCAGGCACTGCGAACGCATGTGAAGGCGACGCTGTAAGACCTTACAGTGGCAAAGATGATCTTGGGCCTCCGACTTTAGAAGTACAAAGGAATGGTCGGACTATAGATAAAGTCAGCTACTTAAAAAGCGAGGATTAAGTGGAAAATATGTTAGTCCCCAATAACGATTCTACTATAGTGGCAAGAAATGAAAAACTTACTGAAGCAATTCTTGAAGACAAAAATGTTGTCAAACCCAATTGGATTAGGAGCAAAAAATTTACTGTAATACCTACAGAAAGTATCTGGAATACAACCGATGATATTGTAAGCCTGCTTGAGGGACTAAAATCTCTAAAGATTCATTCATTTATTGCAATAGCACTAGAGGCAGTGAATTCAATAAATGTGCATGGCTCTTACAGAATTGAAAACTCTCTGGAGGGATTGGAAGTTTTTATTCGCAACTGTGGTGGATTCAAATTTCTATTAACTACTGAGAATCAGTCTTTTGCTATTCTTTGTTCTTCAGATGGTTACTATATAATAGTAGGGACAACTCAATTTATCAAGAAAGTTAGCGGCGGAGATATTAAAAAGGCTGTTAAAGATTATAAAGAATATTGTGCGGGTGAAAATATTGACGTACTAAGAAAAACTCTTGAAATGCCTCTGACTATTTATGAAATAATTTAATTAACATAGACCTTCACTGGTCTATGTTGAAATAACTTGTCCATTATTCATAATTCTTTTGTAAATCAATTAGTACCCTGTTTAACAAAACGCGTTAGTAACTGTACAGTTACTAACGCGTTTTGTAGACATGTCCTCTCCCCTAGCTGTCAAAAGCATTTTTTCGACAGCACTGTTTTCGGGGGGGGGGGGGATTACCAGAGGGTGTTAAGCCTCTTTTATCTTCGTTTCCCTTTAATTTTTTCATCCGATTAATCCAAATCCCCCATGTTGATATTGGAGTTCATCCTTGCCATCCATGTCATCGCCGCAACGCCGCCTTGGAAAACACGTGTCCGGGAATTTCGACGTCAAACTCGATGTCTTCAATCAAAAACTCGGTGCCCTTGCCCTTTTTTAGCATATCGTTGAAGATGACGTGCGTAACCACCCAGTGATGATCAACCTTCTTCATATCCCTAATCTCTGTTGTTTTGAGCAACTTACCGCTACGTGCATAGTGCCCTTCCTTTAAACCGAGATAGCGTTCAGGGCGTTTTACTTCCGAAAAGC
>JBOEGD010000012.1:0-195058 GCA_050633245.1 Calditrichia bacterium
CCGTTTCATCACTGCTGCTGCCAACATCTAAGCTAATGTCATCAAAGAACCACTCATCTGTTGTCGCATTCGTTGCACCACTACGGAAGCGGAACTGGAAGGCAGCATGATAGGCATCTGCAGGTAGTGAAAAGCTGACCAGCTCAAACGGCTCGAACAAGCCAAAGCCATTATCGGTTCCGATAAACTCATTTAAGAGCAACCAGTTGCCACCAGCGTCGGTGTATTCAAGGAACACACTCTCACCAATTTCAAGATCGTGCTCGGATTCCTGCATCGACAGCGTCACGCTACTCTGAGCGCTTAGGTCAATCGGGTTGGTTGACAGCGTCTGATCCGAACCGTTTACAGAAACGAAATACGGTGCAGACGGAACCGGGAATGGGAAGGTGTTAAACGAAACACCATTGGTATCGATCACTGCAATATTAGCAGAGGCACCCCACTTCGCCGGATCGATAACGCCTGAATCAGGCCAGGATTCGGTGAATGGGAACGGTGCGGCTGCTCCGATAAAGATCGAATCGGTATTGGATGCCAGACCTTCATTGAGTGTATACTGTGCGGCTGCATAGTAAGTCACTGTTGTGTTGGTCGGTGGATTGGCATCTGTATAGCTCAACACGCTGTCAGGTGTCATAGCGATCTGAGAAAAGGTTACGCCATCTTCACTACGATATACATTGTAACCGGTAAGGGCGGAGGTGCGTGGTGTTGGCAGACCGGCTTTACTGTGAGAAACACCACCAAGCAGGTGCTCGATCTTCTCCAGTTCAGTCGGATTGGCAAACGTCGCCACATCCAAGGAAGCAGTCGCAAGACCAGTAAGGTTGCGCTCCTTCACATCGCTAAGCTTGGAGGAGGTGCCATCAGAATACAGCACGCGAATGCGAGCATTCGGGCCAGATCCTTCCTGAACAACCACGCGCAGGATGTTGTTACGTGCAAGACCGGCATTCACATTGGCAATCACATCCCAGGCAATACCCAGAGTTGTCGACTGCACCCATGAACGAAGGTTGTCACGACTGTCAATATCCGAACCCAAACCAATGGCAGAATCAACCGGTTCAACAACAGACACAAAGAAGTCACCTGCGCTGATGGTTACCGCACCGGCGGACAGATCAAAATTATCAAAATCGACGTTGCGATTTACAATCGGATAGTTCCCGCTGAAAAGCTGAGTGCCAGGACCCGCTGTATCACCGTCATAAATACGAACTTCCGTGGACTGCATCGTATCGCTACCGGCAGGAACGCCTCCAAACAACATCTGGGCTTCCAGAATCGTTGTCGGATAAATTTGCGGAGTAAAACGAACCGCCAACTCACCGTCATTTCCACCACCGATACTTAGCGTACCTTCACTGGTACCATCATCATAACCAAGAAACGGCTCAGGAAGTGGTGCATTCCAGGACAGATCAGCTGTAAAACCAGCTGCTTCAGCAACAAAGCCGATCGGCGGGTTGTTCTCTACCTGAGACGGTGCATCAAGTGAGATATCATCGATATACCACTCATCTACAAAGTCACCAATATACACCCAGGCGATGTAAATATTCTGACCTTCATAAGCTGAAAAGTCGCGCACATTGGCTTCCCACACGTCTTCTGTGGAAGCAGCCAGGCTGTCGACTTCTACAAAGTCACCATCAGCAGGGTTACCGCTACCGGTGGACACATACAGTGCGTGTTTCTCATAGAAGGAAGAAAAGTTAATGTTCTCGAAGAACACCAGCTCAGCACCGGCGCCCACATTGTTAATCAGCGGGGACACAAACCAGCTACTGTCGGTTAGATCCGCATCAGCAAAATTCGCTGAGTAGATCGGAGAGTTCGCACGAAGCGTCGTCAAAACAAGGGTATCAACACCTGTGTGATACTCCGTCCAGCCGGCTGGTGGCCAAACGCCACTTTCCATATCTTCGCTGAAGGGATAGTCGAGAACAACAGGAGGAATTTCAACCGATACATCGTCAATATACCACTCATCTACGAAGTCACCGGTATAGAGCCAGGCGATATAAACATCTTGTCCATCATAAGCAGACAGATCAACAACTCGCTGTTCCCAAACATCTTCAGTGGAAGCACCAAGACTATCAACTTCTACAAAGTCGCCATCAGCAGGGTTACCACTCCCGGTAGAAACCCAAAGGCCGTGATACTCATAGAAAGAGGAAAAGTTTATATTTTCATAGAAAATTACGCCGGATCCGGCTTCAAGAGCAGTAATCTGAGGCGTTACCAACCAGCTACTATCCGTGAGGTCAGCGTCAGCAAAGTTTGCTGAGTTAACCGGGGAGTTAGCTCGCAGGGTTGTTAATACAAGTGTATCAACACCTGTGTGGTACTCTGTCCAGCCAGCTGGCGGCCATGTACCACTTTCAAAATCTTCAGAAAGTTGAGCAGATTTCGAAATAGATCGAATCGGCTTTTGTTTCTGTACATACGAATCAGACTCACTCTGCTTTATTGCGAGTTTTTGTGCATAGGACAACTCGTCCTTGGCAAGCACAAATCCGCTCATAAAGATAAGTGAGCATAAAATTACCATGAAAGCAGTACCGCATCTCATACTCATAGTAATCGCTCCTTGTGTTAGGTGGATGTAAACCAATAATGATATTGGGGTAAAAATAAACCTTAATTTTCCAGTCATTTCCGCACTGATTAACGGCATGAATTATTGCACAGCGTGAAAGCGCTGTAAAAACTGATTTCAAATAGAGGAGATAAATAACAAGATGCCAGCAAAGTCCCTTTTCAGCAGGAGGCCTCCAAAGACCAAAGTTCCTATTCCCAAGTAATAGAATTATTTCATCAACTTTTTAGGTATTGTGCAATCGGTTATCATTAATTTTTGAGGCAAAATTATACACGATGATATGATTATTAATGATGTTAAGGCGTAGTATAAAATACACTTAAGCCGTAATTCAGACTACATTTATGGAGCAATGCTTACAAATATACCGGAAATTAAGAAAAAACCAAACTTTTTTACAAATTGAACTCAAAAAGATTACAGAACGATAAAGTCCGCTTTATTCAGCCATTAACTTCCCTTCTTCTTACGCCTGCGCTCTCTTCTTGACGAAGTTATCAAGGCATGTTTTTTTAGTAAAGCATATTCATGTTCAAAGTTTGGTGTCAACACTCCCTTACCTATCTGCTGCTCAATTTCAGCCTGTTTCCAGAAGCGCCCATCCTCCAGTTCCTGTGGATTAATTCTAAAAGGGCCCTGATCGCGCAATAGAAAGGCATGAACCAACTCGCTCTCTAGCTCGGTCCGATTGATGTAGCGAAACAAAGCTTGAAAACGTTTTCCAACGATTCCGAGTTCTTCCTCTGCTTCACGATACAGTGCCGCCTCAATTGCCTCTCCACTATGCACATGTCCTCCGACAGCAGTATCCCAATAGCCTGGCAACAAATCTTTTGTCTCAGCACGCTTTTGTAGAAAAACATCACCTGCAGAGTTAATAATGTGAAGATGCACAACCGGATGCAGTAGGTTCGGATTGCCGTGTACCTGGCTTCGTGGCGCACGACCTATGATCTTCCCATCGGCGGAAACAAGGTCGAACCACTCTTCTTCTGCAATTGCCCTCCTGCGGCTTCTTATTTGCCAAAATTCATAGAGCATCAAAATCCCCATCGCAATATAAAAAAGCCCGCCACTGATAAATCCCCACGCCTCATTACTCATATAAAACGCTGAATAAATAATTAGCACTACGTGTATAAGTAATAAATAAAACATGCTGCGCATCATGCGCCGCATTTCGGTAAACTGCTCTTCGGAGAACTCTACACCACGAGTATAGCGCCCCATCATGTTAAGCAAGATCGGCGTACGGGAAAAGGTCGTTATGCCAAGCAACACAACCAGAATACCCTCAATGAGGGCAGGCTTTAGCTTAAAGAAAATATCATTTTGCAGCAGCAGGGAAATCAAGCCGAGGGTCACAATTAATCCAACATCGAACAAAACAAAACGGTCGATACGATTTTCGCGAACATAAATGTAGAGGATCTCGACCAGGCCGAGCGAAATAGCTACAATGAGTCCTATAGTAAGTCCAAACAAGGCATCAGCAACAATAAAAACCAGCAGCGGAAGAAAACCGATGGCGAGATTTTTTAGCAACTCTTTGCGTTCGAGCATAGTTCTCCGACTCATGTTGAAATCAGCTTGAGAGAGAAATATACGATTTAGGTAGATTATTGCCAAGGCGGCAGAAGTGAGAATTTAGCGTGGTAATTCTATAAATCAACATGCGGGTTGCCAGCCAGCGCACTTTCAAGCTCCTCCAGCTCATGTTGCGCATGAACCAGATCCGGATGACCGGACGGCAGCTTAATTTGATAAATTTGAACAGCATGATACAGACAGGCACGTGCATCACTGACCTCATTTCGATTAACGTAGATCTGTGCCAGGTTCATATAGATAGAGCCGATAAGTGGATCTTCCGCTCCCAGCACTTTCTGGCGCACTTCGATTGCCCAGAATAAATACTGCAGCGCCCGATTCTCATCGCCGCCCTGTAGATTGGTAAGTCCGATATTTGCCAATTGACGTCCAACATAGGGATGTTCTGCACCGAGAGTGCGCTCAATAATTTCCATATTTCGAAAGACATAGCGCTGCGCGAGTTCAGGTTTTTGCTGCTCATAATAGATCATGCCAATTTTTTGTAAAATAGCGGCAACATAAGGATGATCGAGCGCCAGCTTACGTTCGACAATTTGCAGTGCTCGACGATGACAGTCCAGACCATCTTCGTATTCTCCCTTACCGGCATAGGCCGTGGCAAGCTTTACGAGAAGAGGAATAAGGTGAACGCTGCGTGTACCAAGCTTGTATTCTGCCATTCGCATTGCCTGGCGACAATGAGTGAACGCCTCACTATAGCTCCCAAGCGCATAAAAAATTTCTCCAAGGTTTGCCATAATAACAGCTTTGGAAGGATGACTATCGCCACGAAAGACCTGCTCACCAAGCTCGCGCGCACTCATTAACGTTTCAAGAGCATCTTCGTGATCACCACGAGCCAGGTTCACCAACCCGATGTTATTCATGATCTCCGGGAACAGCTTATCATTCCCCAAAACGCGCGCCAGACGCATTTGTTGCTGTAAACAGCTTAAGGCGCGTTTATAGCTGCCCAATCGATACAGCAATCTTGCCAGGCGTCCCGTCAAGTCGTATTGATAAAGTACCTGCTCTTTCGTTTCTATAGCCTGATATTCTTTCCAAAGCTGTTGATATACCCGAAGCAGATTCTGTTTATCATCATGAGAATTGTATTCTCCACCATTTGCAAAATGGTCGACCAAGAACATTCCGGTTCGATAGCGATCGATTAAAAAGTCTTCCAACAAAAAGAAGCCATCACGACTTTTCCATACATCGGGAGCCTGCTTAATAAGCAGCTGTAGCATTTCCGCTGTAATAATCAAAACAACCGCGCGACGCGAACCACGAATTTCCTCGAAACGGGCATTAAAAGCCTGGAAAACCTGATTATCCTTACTTCCGGGCCCACCGGTAAAAAACTTGTCCAGCTGACTGATAACAGTAATTTCTTTTTCTTTTGAGAAGAAGACACCGGATATAAGATGCTGTACCACATCTTTGGCGCCCTTAAAATCGATGATATTGAGTTTGACTTCTTTTTGCAGGTCTTTCAACAGCTTTTTACGAACCGAGGCAGCATCACATATAACAATATGCAAAGCAAACCCTTCGATAGCAGAAAGTGCCAATTTTAGACGCGGGACGTCATTGATTGGTTTGGAGGAGACACTTTTCTTTATTTTACCGTTTCGCTTCATCGCAACTCACGTTTGCGTCTGTGGAACTTTCGCAGTTCCAGTTAAGAGGTCATAGGAGCAGATGACCGGAACATAGATCGGTTATATATAATAAGAAAACATATTGCCTGAAGACAACTGTATATATTCCCAAAAAGAAGAGAATTCAGGCTTTTAGAGCAGAGGTTTACCTTAAAAAGCTGTTAAGAGTATACGAATTAAAGAATTTCTTAAAATGATCCACTGCACACGATAGCAAAATCTTCTTTCCCACAATCTTCCCGCAGCATCAAAACATTACATACAGACTAAAGATTCACGTCCATCAAATATCGCAGCATGCGCTGCGTTGCGATATTTGACACAGTGAAAAGTTTATCGATACAATTCGTCGTTTTTTCATAGTGCTCACAGTAATGGACCTAATCTGAGTGGGATTAGGCGATGGCAATGCGCAAAAAATGCTCTGAAAACACTAATTAGTATATTTGCATCGTTGTTAAGATACGATTTTCGCCCCCTTTGAATTTGCCAAAGGCTGGGAAATATCTGTCTTTTTCAAAAACCAGTGACCAAGTAAGACTTGCTACGCTCTCTATTAGTGGAGAGTGAGAATGAGATTATTATTTCCACGAGAATCGTTTTTTTGATTCGCATCATCGATAGCATCGATTTTTGTTCTAGATTTCCTATTGTGCTTCGGCACATTGACATTGGAGTCAGTTCACACAGGGTGGTGCGCCCTCCGACCTGATCAGTTCGTGTGATCACTTATATGAGGTCAGGCTTTAGAAGCTCTAAAGCCCCTACTACTACGCTTACTTTGCACGCGATCGACCTCACATTTCCAGAATTTTACTATAGTCCGGCACTGGTGTTACCAGAGCTGCGGCGATTAATAATAATATTTTCGATTGGTATTAATGATGGTAGTTAAACAAAGGTAAGGGATTAATCGCTCCGTATTTGTTGGAGAGCAAGGAAGCGACCCCGGAAAGGAATATTTAATGGTCAATTTACGCATGATCTTAACTGTGCCCCTACTATTGCTTTTAGTAGTATTTTCAGGGCAAACGGTGATGGCTCAGGGCATCACCCATGTCTGGGACGGAACGGATGGCAACTGGAGTGACGCAACGAAATGGAATCCTGCTACGGTTCCAGGGCCGAGCGACTTCGTGGAAATTAGCAGTGGAACGATTACCCTCGATGGATTTTACACCATTGTTGGGGGAGTATTTAGCGGTGGGCGCCTGGAAGGTCCCAATCGTTTTGTGGTTAATGGAGCTCTAAGCTGGACTGGTGGCACTTTTGCAATTGACGATTCTGTTATGATTACAACAAATGGGTCGTTATCGCTTACAGGTGGAAACGCTAGAAATGTAGACAACAGCACAATACTAAATTCAGGAACGATTACGCTTTCTGGAAATAATGCTGAGATTATGTTAATGAACGACGGGTTCCTAAGAAATGACACCCTGGGTACCATTGAATTTTTGGGAAATGGGTCGATTGCATATGCTGACAGCACAAACAACGGTTTCATAGTGAATCGGGGAACAATTAAAAAACTAAGCGGTGGCGGTACATCTGTAATTGATGCTGTGTTGGTTACTACAGGAGAACTCAGTATTCAAGCCGGGGAATTTCTGCTGACACGGTCATCCGTAATTCCTGTTACCGGTAGCATAACGATTAATCCGGGGGCGGTGCTTAAGTTAGACGCGGCTACATTCCCGTTTAATAATGCGATAGTTGGTGGCGGTGGTGAGTTAAAGGTTCTTGAAGCGACGTTGTTTGCCACCGGTATTGCTGGCGTTATCATTGCTGAAAATACGGAACTGTCGATGGTAAATGTTAATGCTACTCTTGATGGTGATGGCCCAATTGTGGTCGCTGGAAATCTTGACTGGCAGCGTGGTATAATCACCGGAACAGGCAATACCAATGTGCTTGGTAATATAGATTTAATTGACGGTGGAACACGCATTCTTGACGGGCGAACGTTAACAGTTAACGGAACAGCTCTTTGGTCAGGCACAAAGGATATTCGCTTAACCGGTGGCTCTACGTTAGAAATCGGTGAGAACGGGTTCTTCAATATCGAGAATAATGAAGAGATCTTTTATACTGAACCCGGTGGCGGTCAAATTCTGGTCAAAGGAACTTTTGCCAAATCATCCGGTGGAAATACAACGACTCTGGAAGTTCCACTCAACAATCAGGGCCTGGTAGAAGTCTCCAGTGGACGCTTACTGCTCGAAGATGGTGGCGATTGTGTTAACGGTACATATACCACTTATTCCGGCGCAACGACAGAGATGAGAACCGGAACCTTTTCCTTCAATGGAGGAGTTGTTAAGGAAGACGGAAACTTTCAGCTGAGTGGAGATAATATCACCACAAGTGGTAGCAGCCTGACCATAGATCAGACCGGTCTGTTCATAATGGGTAACGGAGAACTCAACAACAATACGACCATTACCAACAATGGTGTCTTTGACGTTATCAAGGGAACCATTTCAGGTGTTGGAACGATTATTTCCAACGGTGAATTTAACATCTACGGTAGTAGTACGAAGTCTTTTGTTCAGCAGCAAATTTTTATAAACGGTGGCGGAAGTCTTGATGGTGACGGCACCCCGCGCATGGACAACCAGGCTCGAATTACCAATGGCACAAACTCGACCTTTGAAATTCTATCAGATGTGCCACTCGAACTATTTAACAATAGCGGTTTAGCAAGTTTTGTTAACAAAGGCACAATGATTAAGAGTGGCGGCACCGGAGCAACTGTTTTCCAGCCGGGATTTCTAAATAGTGGAACCTTGAGCGTCAATACAGGTTCAATGCGCTTCGAAAGAGGTGTCCCTGGCGATCATAGCAGCGGCACAATCATTACCTCATCCGGAACAACTGTTGACTTTATTAATGGTACCTTCGGATTCTCAGGCGTTACCTTCGACGGTAATGGAACCGTCAACTTTCTTACTGAAGTTGTTGTCAATGTAGATGTCGGCGGTATGCAGGTTAACAGCGGAGTCGATTTCTTTATGGACGGCTCTGACACTGAAATTAGTGGAATCGGACCAGTTGTATTCGATACACCATTCAACTGGGGTCGTGGGTTTGTTTCCGGTAGTGGCATACTGACAATGAACAGCGGCGGCAGTTTTTATTCTGAAAATCGTAAGGTCATCGACGGAAAAACCATTGTAAATAATGGTACACTGAATTTCGATAGTGGCGATATGCGTATGGATAACGGTGGCTTAGTTATAAACTCACCAAACGCAGAGTTCAATCTTAATCTCTCTACAACCTTTGGTTATCGCGCACCAGGTGGCGGTACAATCGATAATCAGGGAACGTTTAACGCTAACGCAGCAGGATTTATCGACGTCATTTTTGACAACTCCTCCGTTCTGAATATTGTCGCCGATACCCTGTCGTTTACACGTCAGCTAAATAACAAAACAAATGGGATTATAGCTGGCAGCGGATTTCTGGACCTGGTAAATTCCGGCTTCGACAATGATGGTGTTGTTAGCCCGGGAAGCTCACCCGGTAAAATCATTTTCGACAACGAGTACTCGCAGAACGCGAGCGGCCGTTTAAACATCGAAATTGGTGGAACTGATCCGGGAACAGGCTATGATCAGATTGAAGCATCAGCGATGTCTCTCGATGGAACGCTAAACATCTCTTTTATTAATGGATTCTTTCCATCTCTTGGACAAACGTTTGAGGTTCTTAATTACAATACGCGCAGTGATACATTTCAGACAATCAATACGCCAAGCTTTGGTGATATTCCGATATTCGCTGTCGAATATCAGTCCGACAAGCTGTTGCTTACTACCATTAACGACAGTAAGATTTCCGTAAATATGAAAGCCTATCTGCAGGGCGCATACATCGGTGGCGGACAGATGTCTACCTCTCTGCGCGATCAGGGTTTAGTCCCGGTGACGCAACCATACAATACTGCTCCGTGGAACTACGACGGTGCTGAGCAGGTCACGACTGTTCCTACAGATGTGGTAGACTGGGTTCTCTTTGAGATTCGCACCAGCACCACTGACGTTCTGGTTCGTCGTGCTGCCTTCCTGAAAAAGGATGGAAGTATTGTAGAATTGGACGGCGTCTCGGCAATTTGTCTACCTGGATCAGCAGGGAATTATTACCTGGCAGTATACCATCGCAATCATTTGCCGATAATGAGTGCTAACGCTGTTTCGCTAAGCGAGACTGCAGGTCTATATAATTTTAGCACCGGCCAAGGTCAGGCTTTTGGCACTGATGCAATGGTTGAAGTTTCTTCCGGAGTATTTGCCTTACCGGGTGGAAACGCTGACGCAAATGCGGCTATCGATTTAACTGACCTTACCGTTGGCTGGAAAAGTGAAGTTGGGCTATCAGGTTACAAACTAACTGATTTTAATATGAATGGTCAAATCCAGAATACGGATAAAAACTTTGTCTGGAAAGCAGCACGTGGTAAGAGTTCTCAACTTCCTTAAAAAACGAAATAATCAAATCCATTACAGGGAATACACATGAAACATATAAAATCATTACTCTTTGCGATTGTTTTTGGTTGTCTCGCCACTTCAACAATCTTTGCTCAAGGATTAACATTTACATTTGCGAACGGTCAATTGACAGGTACCGGGCCTTATAAATACCGAGTATTCGTATTTATTAATGCCGATACGCCCGGCACAAAACTCGGAGACACACAAGTATATATTAATTATAACAGCCTTGCTTTCGGAGATTCAATCGCCGCAAGAGGCAAGCTAAGCAGCGGAAGAACAACGTTACTTGGCGGCAACAGTGGCGGAACAGAGTTATACTCTATTCAAAACATAGTTGATCATGGTACAAACCGGGTTTGTATCACCGCAGCGTACGACTTCGAATCGAACACCTCTCTTGCCAATGAGGTACCTGAAACTCCTACTGGTTTATTCTTCATTGATATAGAAGTCGAAAATCGAGCATGGCTTTCCGGACTCAGTTTTGAAGGGTCTTTAATGCAGGGGCAACAATTTCTTGCAGACAACTTTCTTCAATACAGCTCTGTAATAGCGACCGATACAGACGACACAGTTCTTGGAGTTGAAACCGTGCAGAACAACATAATTCCAAGCGAGTTTAAAATGGATCAGAATTATCCGAATCCGTTCAACCCGGAAACGACCGTTCGCTTCGATCTGCCTGCTTCACTTGGCGGCGAGAATGTAACATTGGTTGTCTACGATATGCTTGGTCGTAAGGTTCGCACTCTGCAGGATGGCCCTTTATCTGCCGGCACCTACGAGCTAAAGTGGGATGCAAAAACAGATACCGGTGCTGACCTGGCTTCCGGAACCTATCTGCTACGCCTTCAGGCAAAACGTCAGCAGCAAATCATCAAAATGCTGTTGATGAAGTAAGCAGGATACATTTGCAACAAAAAAGGGCGTTCGATTTTATCGAACGCCCTTTTTTTATCTAAAGATTTCAAACTCTTATTTCATTTCGGCAATCTGCTTTAACATATCTTTTGGATTTTGAAAGTCTGGATCCAACTCGATAGCCTTTTTATACGAAGCAATGGCCTTTTCTTTTTCTCCGGTTGCCAGATAAAACTCTCCAAGACTATCTCGAAGATTTGCCACCTCCGGATTCAATTCAACCGCCACACTCAGCAACTTAACCGCAGCAGCGGGCTGGCCAAGTCCACCAACACGATAGGCAAGGTTATTTAGGTTGTTCTGATTGGCAGGGCCTCGTGAATCGAGCTCAACTGACTTTCTCATATTCTTCGCGCCAGATTCTCTACTCCCCAGTAATACATCCACTATTCCATAAGCGCCAAGAGCTGTCGCCGAATTGGGATACTGCTCAGCTCCAAGTTTTGCCAGGGCATAGGCCTGCTTGGGGTTCACGACAAAAGCCTCCTGGACCATTTGCCATATCTGCCCTGAGTAATCCGGCACTAAGGCGGAGTTTCCATATTTATTTTTGTACTGGCTTTCCAGCATCTTCACATCAGAGTTTGCTTTTATCTCGAGACCACCGGAATTTTGCAAGGATTTCCAATTTGCATTCCATGCCTTCAACTTCGCGGCAACTGATGGTTTAAATTGATGGCTTGTCGGTACATCGGCTCTTCCTGCAACCGCAGCATGATAGGCAACAGCCATTTCCAGAGGCGCCTGGTCGTAGATCAAAGGTAATTTCTTCGGCGCCAACCGGGCAATTTGCATAGCCATATACGAACCTGCTGTTTGCCAGGCTCGCTTACCAATGGCATTAGACCCGGCGTTAACGAGGTCAGACGTCAAATTATCATTGTTCAAAAGTGCAAATGCCTCGGCCACCCGAGCTTCATTTGAGTTACTGGCTTTTTTCTGCCAATCGTAGTAGGCCACGCCTTGATCAAGGCATTTTCGAAGAGCTGAGTGTAGCTGTTTGTCTCCCTCATTAGAGAAGTAGGGATTGGGTAAATTTCGATTTAATCCCAACATTTCATAGGCCAAAAAGCGCGAATATTTGCGCGGTGATGAGTTTTCTAAATTACTGGCAACGGCGATCGTCAAATCTATTCCCGGAAAGTGTGCCAGGTCTGTTCGCGTCCCCTCCTGTGCACCACCATGCGCAACCAGATATCGCCCAGATAGCCCGTCAACGCCCCATCCCATCGCATAGTAGGTTATTCGTCCGTCTTTAGTTGACATTGAGGTCCACATCTCATTGCGGGTAGCTTTTTCCAGCACCTTGCCTGCGCTAAGGCCTTTTGCAAAACGCACCATATCTGTTGCAGTCGCACGCGTCCCGCCACCCCCGATTTTTAAACTTGTACTAACCGGAACCGAATTTTCGACCCGGTCGTTGCGAATTCGATAGCCCTGAACACGATCCGGAATAAGCTGATAAAGGTAGTCTACTGATGTATTGTTCATTTCCAACGGCTGCCAAACCTCACTTGTCATAAAATCCTGAAAACTCATACCTGAGGCACTTTCAATAATTGCCCACAACACGTTATAACCATAAGTTGTGTAGTTATACTCTGTTCCAGGTTCCGCCAGCAACTCCCAATCCTGAAATATCTGAAGGGCTTCTTCGGTAGTCATATCATTCACGGTGAGTGCTTCAGCAGAATAATTGCGATAGTGGCTAACGCCACCAAGATGTCCTAACAGCTGTCGGACTGTCAGTGGCCACTGTTTCCGCGGAAAGTTTGGGAGATAAGTTTGCACTTCAGCATCCAAATCGATCTTGCCCTGTTCTACCAATTCTAATATGCCCACAGCAGTCATCGGCTTTGAAACAGAGGCCATACGATAAGAAGACTTTTCTGAAGCCGGGGTTTTATTTTCAAGATCAGAGAAACCATATCCCCGAGACCAGTGAACTTCTCCTTGCGAAAAGGCAACTGTTACCCCAACCAGTTGATTTTCTAAAATATCCGCTTGAATAAGCGCTTCCAACTTTGCTATAGCATTCTGATAGCGTGGAGGAATGTCAGTTGCCTCTTGTCCGATAGCAGGTATCCAAAAAAGCATAATTAGTATCAGGTGTTTGCGCATAAAGTTAATCCTCCAGGAATATTGAGCTCTGCGGAATTAGTATGAGTGGTTGATGCAGTCAGGTATGTAATAAAAACGTTTTAGGCGATGGATGCAAAAGAATGTTGTTGAAAAAGAATGATGTTGAAAAAGAACAAAACCCCGCAGTCACTACGGGGCTAGTTCAAAAAGATGAGCCTACTTTCTGTATACAAGCACATTTTCGTAAATGGAATTGAATTCATCTTCATCGATTTCAACCGTTAACTTGTTCTTGTCTCGGGGAGCCCTCAACGCGTCAAAATCTATGTGTTGAAGATGTTCCCGAATCGTTGCGTTGTCTTCGAACCGATGCTGACGCTCTAAAAAGCCCAGAGCCCATTGGTTATTCATTTTAGTCAGTGCAACCAAAGCAAGGCGTCGAACCTGCGTATCTTCATGATTACGAAAGACGCGCATTACATCAAAGACGGCTTCTCTAACATCAAGTTTTCCATCATACCGAATAACCAACTGCATGGCGGATTGCTGTAAACCAGGCTTTTCAGATTTTAATGCAAGAACAACATTATCACTGAAGATCTTCCAGCGATCTTCTCCGGCATGTAGTGAATGGAAGCTTAGCGTTATAAATATGGCAGCGAGTGCCAACAAGATAGTACGGCGGTTTTTCATGGCGAATCCCTTTTAAGATAGTTTATAAATAAAGTTACTGTGGCGTAATCTTGCTTACGGAGAAATTTTATGATGGTTACAAAAAGACTGGTTTTAGGCATAAAAAAAGTGCCTGACCGCCACAGTCAGGCACTTAAAAGGGATTCGCCACATAGTGACGAGATGAATTATAGCGAATGAGGACTTAAAACTCAATTGCTAAAAGAAATAATTTATTAAGCCCCTTTTAACCGCCAGCCTGCCAAGCTGTTTCCAAACAGCCGCTCAACACAACAGACCTCCCCCTGAACGCTATGCTTTAGCATCAAAACTTTAGCTGTTTTTTCTAAATTGATTTTTTTTAAGAAGACCGCCAATATCCTGTGACACTTTCGTGATAAAATAGTCAATAGAGACTTTTTCGGGCTTTTGAAGAGCTTCAAAGCAATCGGTAGAAAATAGTTCATTTTCCAAATTGTTCAAGATCTCCGTGACATCCTCGTGATCTTCTTTTCACACATTTGGAACAGATTTTCAAATAAACCAACCCATTAGTTTAACCGTTTTGAAAGGATGTATCTCATGTTGAAGAAGATTCTGTTATTAAGCTTTGTCTCGCTATTTGCATTTTGGGGATGTTCTAATGAAGACTCGATTCTGTCTTCAGACAGCCCGATTACCGAAAGCAGTTCCAGTAGTCAGGATGATATTACTGTTGAGCAGTCTGCATTTAATTCACAGCTCGAAGCAGAGATTGCTTCCGAGAGCGAAGACATTACGTTTACCGCAAAATTTATCAATCGTATTGATGGCCCAACCGTAATTACCGAGCCGGGATTTTATCGCGTTACAAAAAACTTTAGTGTTACTGAAGCCGGAGCAGATGCGATCGTTATTCAGTCTGACAATGTTTTTCTTTCTCTTGGCGGACATACAATAAAAGGCCCGGGTAACAAAGACGGTCGTGGTATCGTGCTTGATAATGTTCGGAATGTACTCGTAGCAAATGGACGATTGAAAACATTTGGTATAGGCGTGGTTATGGATGGCACAATCCGTTCCGCGGTAAAAGGGATTAAAACCGTTGGTGGCGATGAGTTTGCCGATCCGCCAAATGGTGTCGCACCCCAAATTGGTATTATGTTGATCAACAGTTACCGAAACTATATCTTGTGGAACACCTACCGCAAAGTAAACCTCGGTATCTTCGTCCGCGGTGGCAACAGCTTTGAAAATCGCATTCTCAATAATACGGCTCGTGCCGGTGATAATGGATTGTTGGCAATCTGCTATAACCCGGCTCCCGGCGGTGATCCGGCTGGACCGCATGATGATGTTGTTCGCGGCAATAACCTGGTTCGCTTTGGTGTTGGCATCTCTGCAAGCGCTGAATCTACGAACAATTACTTCGTACGCAATCGCATCCGCTTCTTCAACGATGATTATGTTGATGCAAACGGCAGCAATGTATTCGAGAATAACAACTCGCGTCAAATTAATCCCTAGAACAATTATTCCCTCCCCCTCCAATGCAAAGAGCGACTGCCCATTATAGTCAGTCGCTCTTGCTGGTCGTTCGCTGGGGGAACATCTTACTTCATCAATACCATCTTACGCGACGTTGTAAAATTACCAGCCTGAAGCTGATAGAAATACGTACCGGATGCCAATTCAGCAGCATTAAACGTAAACTGATGCTCTCCTGAAGTCAGGTTTCCATCCACTACCGTTGCAACCTGCCTTCCCTGTAAATCAAACACCTTCACCGTAACCTGCCCCGGAATAGCCATACCAAAACTGATCGTTGTTGAAGGATTAAATGGATTGGGATAATTCTGCTTCAGAGAAAAGTTCTCCGGTAATGCTGTATTTTCATCACCAAACCCCAGCGGTGTTCCTGTTACAATGGGAAGAATAATCTGCGAAGGAAATGCGGCACTGCGCTGCATGTCAAGAACCGGTGTTCCGCTTGTTGGAATGCGTTCAAAAGTGTCCGCATCATGTCCGGCGATGGCCACGCGAATGCGATGGCCCGGCTCCAGCATTACTGATGTCGGTTGCAAAGTAAAATGTAGTTCCACAATCTCATTTGCCGGAATAGGAGCACCATCAGCTGCCAGGTAACTATGATAAGGTCCAAACTGATGATATGGCGGTGTACCATTGCTTACCTGACGGTGTAGCGCTCTGAGTATTCCTTCGGTGATATACGTAACGCGACCATCCGGAGCAACGTCTTCCAGGTAGGCGATAAAGGTGCCATCACTCTCGGAAGACCGCACAAACAACTTCACTTGTGGATGTCCGGTAATCTCCAGATTCTCCGTGAGAGGCTCAGAGGTATAGGTCAACAGCTTCTGATCTTCAAACTGACGATCGGTAATTAGCTTATCATTATCCTGCAGCCAACGACCGCCGACACCGGTTGTAGCAGTAAAGTCCACGGTATAACTGTCGAACGCATCGCTACTTTGTGAAGGATTCTCAGCAAGTTTGCCGTCAGCACTAAAAAAGAGCGTTTCGTTAACAACATCTGCCGGAGGCCAAACGTCTGTCGTTTTCCAGGCACCTTCATTCAACGTATAGTATAGAATTTGATTTTGAGCCTGTGGCGGCGTGGTCTCTTTTAAATACGGTGCCATGAAGGCCTCGAGCTGAACATATTGTTCTTCCACCGAGACACTGTCTATACCGCCAGGATGAAATGGGTCGAGTGCATCTTCCGAACCATGCCCCCAGGGACCAATTACAGTGAACTGTGGATTAGAGAAAGTATGGAAACGCGTCAACACGCCATTAGCCGTACCGGCATCAAACCAGCCGGCTTGTGCAAAATAAGCGACGCCACTTTGCTCGATGTCCTGTCGAAAGGCGTATGGGCTAAAGTCTTTCATTTCAACACTGCCAAAAAGATCGTCTTTATACACAACGGATTGAATCGCATCGCCAACAACCAAATTGTTTGCGTGTTGTAAGATTGCTTCATCCAACATGGTTCTATCCGGATCTGCATCAACCGGACGAACGCCGGAAACGATAAACTCTTTTATAGACGGACAATCACCGGGGTCTGCACCAACGACCCCACAAATATCATTGGCATCCAGCAATTCATTAAATTCTGACCAAGCCTGAACAAACGTTACGTTCTTAACACCACCGGGAATAGCCAGATCTAAATACGGATCAAAATCCGAGAAATGTGGTGCAATCACTTTTACCTCGCTCCGTCCAACCGAACCGGTAAACTCCGCAGTGTTTCCATCATATGAGACGCCAAAAGAGCCGATTTTAGAATTGCTCCAGTTTTGTGCCGCTATCCAGTCGCTAACCTCACCGAGATCATTGATTTCATCACCAGACCAAGGCGATGTTCTACTGCCAAAAGAAGCTCCGGAGCCACGAGCATCGACTACGACAAAAGCATAGCCAAATGTATTCCAGAATTCACCTTCCAAAGCGGTATCATCGTCGATGAATTGTGGATTGATAATATCGAATGCTCGCCAATAACGGGTTGAACGTATAACGGCCGGAATTTGTTGTCCAGCCGTTATCTGCGGTAAGAAAACGTCAACGGCTACCTTTACGCTATCCGGCATGGTTATGTAAATACTTTCACGAGAACTCGTTTGGGCGGTAAGGCGATTAGACCAAACCAAAGTTAATAGAACTGCTACCAAAAGTGGCAGAGCACAAGACTTTACAATTTTCATTTTCAATCTCCATTATGTTGCAAATGATCGTTTTCACTGTTTACTTTGAACCTGCAGCGAAACAGGTATAGACATTCCGATTCTCAACGCTATCCTGTTCACTGTAGGCTAAATAACGCATATTGTCTCATGGAGAATGAAAACAGTGCATCAACGGCTCAAACAGACGCATGAAGTGCTGCAACAGCTCCTTCTTACAGGCTTTATGCTCTGTTTGATGTTACTCATTGGTTGTGACGATGACGATTTTAAAGACAATGTTCGCTTTAACAGCGGCGACAGTCTGACCTGGGCAAGTCTCGAATACGACGACAGTCACTGGCAGAGGCAGGGTGAGGATCCGGAGCAATCCGGGGACTATTTTTGGATACGTTGGCATATCTCACCCCAAGAGCTGGAAGATGTTTCTGAAGACAATCCCGGGCTATGGATCGGCATCCTGGCACCGTCAGATTTTTACTGGAATGGTAAATTTATTGGCAGCAACACCTTTGCCGGTGCTCCGGTAGAAAGCGACAGCGCGCTTGTTTTTACAACACTAAAATTTCCAAAGGTCGATAAAAACGACGATGGAAATTTGCTTGCCGTTCGCATGTATAAAAAGACCCATCTCACAGGAGTGGTAGAATTAGAGTTGGGAAACTATAGCGAACTCAGCAGTTCGATGCGCTATCGTGAACTTGGTGAGTTAATTCTCGGCATCATCTACTTTGTTATTGCAGCCTTTTACATATTTTTCTGGGCAAGCGGTGAGACACAATTTGCCTCACGTGTTTTTATTGCATTACTTTTGTTGGCATCCATTACCAGCATAAACGATTTTCTACTTCACTATCTGCCAATCCAGGCCGATCAGCTCGTTCCGTTTTATATTTTTGACCTGACTATTATGTTTTCGATTGGCATTTTTATCCCCGCTTTCTTAATGCTTCTTTTCTCGTATCCCAAGAAATGGCACCTGATTCCCTACGCTTTGGTTGTTTTCGTTTTAGAAGCGTTACAACCAAGCGGACTTTCGCTGTTGGCAGGAGTTTTCGCAGGTTTTGCGGTATCGGTCTGGGCATTGGTGAAGAAGAAAGAAAATTCACTGCCCTTGTTTATCGGTATGCTGGTCTGTTTTCTCGGTAGCCTGATAGACGGAGTGTTTGAAAATAACTTTATGGACTTTGGCTTCCTGTTCTTCATTGTCATCATCAATATTGTTTTATTAAAACAAATTCGCCAAAGGCGCCGAGATCATCAGGCCTCGCTACTGCGATCGGCACGGCTGGAAGCGCAGCTATTGCGGAAAAGCATTCAGCCGCACTACGTGCTTAATTCAATGAATGCGGTAATGGACTGGATTGAAACCGAACCTGACAAGGGTATCGAATTTCTGGGTGCGCTGGCGGAAGAGTTTCAGGTATTGAGCAGAATCTCGCACAAGAAGGAAATAAGCGTCGCTGAAGAGATAAAAATTTGTGAAGCGCATCTTAAAATCATGTCTTGCCGTAAAGAAATAAAGTATTCATTAGCAACCTCAAATATCCTTGCTGAAGAAAAAATTCCGCCCGCAATTTTTCATACGCTTATTGAAAATGGCGTTAAGTATGGTGGGACAAATGGAAGCGGAGTCGATTTTAAAATCGATCGTAAGCAATTGCCTAATGGAAGAAGTTATAGCATCTTTAATTCAGGTGAAGGAATTGGCAATAAGAAGAACAAACCAGACGGAACCGGAATGCGTTACATAAAATCTCGACTGGAAGAAAGTTATGGGCAAGACTGGAAGCTGGAGAGCCATTATCGCGAAGATGGCTACGAGTGCCTCATCGATATCTATGACGGAGGCTCGGTAAAATGACACGAATTTTACTCGTTGAGGATGAAATGCGCGCAGCTAAGCGGATGATGCGGCTACTGGAAGAACATTTTCCCGAAGAATTTTCCATAACGCATCATCAGGATATTCATGAAGGAATTGCCTGGCTGAAAGATAACGAGATCGATCTGCTGCTGCTTGATTTAAACTTAAACGGAGAGAGCGGATTTGATGTATTAAAAAATACCGTTGCTGAGTCATTTCAGACGATCATCTGCTCGGCCTATACCGATAAGGCAATTGAAGCCTTCGAACATGGCGTGCTGGACTTTATTCCCAAACCACTAATGGCAAGTCGCTTGAAACAGGGGTTAGATCGTTATTTCGGTACCCGCGGCCCTGAACATGAAATGCAGTTATTGGCCGTTAAACGGGCTGGTGAAATAAAAATGCTACCGCTGGAGCGTGTCGATTTCATAAAAGCGGCCGGTCATTACTCAGAACTTCATGTCGATACAGGTAAATCTGTATTACACGATAAATCGCTGGAGAAACTGGAGCGGTTATTACCTATACACTTTCGTCGCATTCACAAGTCGTTTATTGCAAACCTGAACTCTATAGAAAAGCTAAAGTCGTATCCCGGGAGTAAATACGAAGCCAAAATGAGAAATGGCGAAACGTTGCCCATCGGCCGTCATCGCTATAAAGAGCTAAAGCAAGCTCTTCTTTAATGCTATTTTGTAATAAGCCTTATGGTTATATTGCCTTTCCTCTCTTTTATTTTATCATCACACTTATCCTATGGGAGTTTGGTACATGAAATCACGTCTATATATTTTGACCGCTCTGCTTTGTTGCGGAATCGGTGTCAGTTTGTTTATGATGACCGACAATACATCGTTGGATGCCGAAATCTGGCAGCAGAAACTTGAGAAGTCCGAGCCGGGCCCAGATCAACGACCATCTGAGTGGCTTTGGGAACGTCGTACATTCCCACATGGTGACGTAGCAAAGGGTGCACATCTGGAAATGCTTCAGCAAGCTCAGCAAATGCATGCCGAGAAGCGTTCGCAGAAAGGTAATGAACTCACATGGGAATTCGCAGGACCAACCAATGTGCAGGGTCGCGTCAATGATATTGAATTCGATCCCATCAATCCAAATATTATTTATACGCTACCCAACACCGGTGGCGTATTTAAATCGACCGACTCCGGCACATCCTGGATTCCTGTTTTTGATGAGCAGTCTATCCTAACCACCGGAGACATTGCCATTGACCCGATCACCCCAACCACATTGTATGTTGGAACTGGTGACCCGAATGGCGGATCGCGTAATTTTCCGGGAGCGGGCATGTATAAGTCAACCGATGCAGGCGACACCTGGCAGCTCATAGGGCTGGAAAACACCGTTTCGATTGGACGCGTCTTAGTCGATCCGGTAAACACGCAGCGAGTCTTCGTAGCAGCAATCGGTTCTTACTTTGCGCCCAACCCGGAGCGCGGCGTGTATCGCAGCAGCGATGGCGGAGCCAGCTGGGACAATGTTCTATTTGTGAGCGACTCTACCGGCGCGATTGATTTGATCATGGATCCCACCAATCCCAACTTCCTTATGGCAGCAATGTGGGAACGCGTTCGCCGTCCACAATCGTCGCATCTATTTGGGCCAACCGGCGGCATCTATACAAGCACCGACGGTGGAGATACCTGGAATTTGATCGATCCGGTTTCTGCGGGTCTTCCCGATCCGACCGCCAGGAATGTTGGACGAATTGGCTTAGCGATAAGTCAGAGCGATCCCAACATTATCTATGCTCTCTATAATGATGGCCGAACCTTAATCGGTATCTATAAATCAATCGATCAGGGAGCCACCTGGACCGATGCGGATCCGAACAATCAGCTTAGTGCCGCTTTCGGAACATTTAGCTGGAATATGGGACAAATTCGCGTTCATCCAACCGACCCGGATATTGTGTATGTGCTGGATGTGCGGATGGCAAAAACAACCAATGGCGGGAATAGCTGGAGCATTGATGTGCCATTTCACGTAGACTTTCATGCACTGGCGTTTAATCCACAGAATTCCGATCACATTCTTCTCGGTGGTGATGGCGGTATCGATATCTCAACCAATGGCGGGAATAGCTGGAGTGAAATCCCCGGTCTACCGGTAACGCAATTTTATGAGATTGGACTCGATGCGAGCAATCCACAGCGACTATACGGCGGCACGCAGGACAACAGCACCCCGCGCACGCTTACCGGTCAGCTGGATGATTGGGATATTCTTTTTGGTGGAGATGGCTTCTATGTCATCGTTGACCCGACTAATCCCAACGTCATCTACGCAGAAGCTCAATTTGGTTTCCTGGGTAAGTCTACAAATGGTGGCGCCTCATTTAATTCTCCGGTTACAAATGGCATCAACGGTTCGGAACCAACAAACTGGTCTACACCGGTTATTATGGATCCGAATAACTCGCAGCGACTGTATTACGGCACAAACCGCGTGTATCGCACAGAGAATGGTGCCTCGAACTGGAATGCTATTAGTCCCGACTTAACCGATGGCGGACCGCGTCTCGGAACGATCACCACCATCGCTGTTGCGCCAACTAATACCGACATCATCTATGCTGGAACCGATGATAGCCATGTCTGGCTCAGCACAGATTTTGGTCTTTCCTGGAATGAAGTAACTGCCCCGGCCATGCCCTATCGCTGGGTAACGCGCGTGGCGGTTGACCCGACTGATGAGAATGTAGCCTATGTCGCCTTCTCCGGGCTAAAGTGGCGCGACCCCGAACCGCACATCTTTAGAACCAGTGACCTTGGTGCAAATTGGACGGATATCAGCAGCAACCTGCCCAGCGCGCCAATTAATGCGATTGCAATTGATCCGATTGTGCAGGACGCCGTATATATTGGTACGGATGTCGGTGCTTACGTGAGTTTTGATGCAGGTGGCAACTGGGAAGTGCTTGGAACAGGAATGCCGTTGGTAACGGTCTTTGATATGAAGATTCACCCGAATGAGCATTTCCTGGTAGCTGGAACATACGGTCGGTCAATGTATAAAATGGATCTCTCGCCACTTACCGGAATCGGACAAGAAGGTGAGTCGGGAGTGGCAGAAGGCTTTCAGCTGGAGCAGAACTTCCCGAATCCGTTTAACCCGAGCACAACCATTCGCTATAGTTTAGAAAGTGCCAATACCGTTAGCTTGAAGGTTTTCAACACTCTGGGACAGGAAGTGAGATCTCTTGTGAGCAAGCAGCAGGCAGCAGGCGACTATTCCATAGATTGGAATGGATTGGACAATTCCGGGGCAGCAGTTGCTTCCGGCACCTATGTTTATCAGCTACGCGTGGAGAATCAAGTGTTGAGCAAAAAAATGACGCTGCTACAGTAATCTTCTGCTATACAAAAACTGTATTATCAAAAAGGTGGCTGCGTTGGGTTTGCAGCCACCTTTTCTGTTTTAACCGCGATTCCATTTCGTCGGATTTTAAATGATATAATTACAACCCTTGCACAGGCAGGAGAGATGATCTTAATCATTTAGGCGCAACTGCCTCAATTGTACGAACAAGCCCGCTTTTTCGATTATACAACAAAAGCTGATCATCTAAATAAAATACCTTGTCATCAAGAAAACTCGGCATTGGAACATCCAATACTTTTTTCCCGTCTTTTGAATAAAAATCCAATCTCGCAGGCTTTCTGGTTCGGTGATAAAGATATTCTGTTCCGACAAGAAAACCCATATTATCTGATCCCCACACATCGTTACCCATCTCCTCCTCATTAGCACTCTTCGTCCAAACGTGCCTGCCGAGAATAATATCCGTCATGCCTAATATTCCCACATGCCAGTTCTTAAGCCGTTCTTTCACCAGAGTAGCCCGTGTGGCTCTTGTAGATGCCCAAAAAACAAATCGGCCGTCCTCACTTATCACGGCTCTGGTTGAACCGAGCTTATCAGAAACATTCAGTTTGACTATTTGTTGACCCAAACTATCCAGCACATACACATTGTTTACTCCAGTAAAGCAAATGCGCTTATTACGCGAAACCGATAAGGTATTTCGTTGAAGAGAACCACCTGAGGCCTCCCATAGCACTTCAGCATTTTTATTCAAAGCGATCAGCTTGTTATTTGCATAGCATAAATACAGTCCGTCTCGCTCGGCCATATAGCTATAGTGTGTAAGCTCGGGCATTTCTCTTATTAAGGTGCCATTTTGAGCATAAAAGGCACAAGTTTCACGCTGCTGCTCATAACCATTATCTGCCAGAATAAACGTAGAGTCTGAAAAGTATCGCAGAGACTGCATCTTATCTTCTACCCGACCAAGCTCTTCACCCATTCTCGAATAAATTTGTGAGATAATTTTTACCGGTGAACCTCCCTCCAATTCTTCAGAAAAGTCCTGGGTGATAATCAGAGCGCGGTTCTCAAATAACTGAGCTCGTTGTTTAAAAGGATTATCCGTTCCAATTCCTCGAACGGGTAAAGTCTTAATCAGTTGCCCACTTTCATCAAAGAACAATAGATCGGACTCAAACTTTGAAATTTTCATTTGAAATATGTACTTTTTCGATACATCAACATCAGCCAGCTGACGGTGATATTCTGCCGGCGAAGCATATTCATTTACAATCAGCTCCTGAGCAAAGAGTTGTGAGGTTAATAACCCTACAAAATAGAGGAATAGTCGGAACATCAGAACCCGTTTTGTGAAGTAGTTTGTGTTAGGGAGGTAATTAAATAATATGCGTAAGAATAAGGGAATGCAACTTAATTCAGTCTTAGCGCAACAATAACATCTTTTTGGTGATCGTCTGTCCGACATGATTCAGCTGATAAAAATACAGCCCGCTGGCCACGCGCTCACCGAGACTGTTTCTACCGTCCCACTTCACTGTATAGCTGCCGGGATCATGGTTTCCTTCGACCAGCATTTTTATCAACGCTCCGCGTGCATCATAAATTTTCAGCTTTACCAGGCCAGAGCCGTCTGCAACCCCATACTCAACTTCGGTGCAAAGTAAGAATGGATTGGGATAGTTTTGCCCCAGAAAGAAGAGTGCCGGTGGCTGCTGTTCTTCAATGCCACTACCGAGCAATTCCACATAGAGAGTATCATTCGTCAAGTCGTCACTTGCTATCCGCAAGCGCGCTGTCTTTTCTCCTACATTTGTCGGTAAAAAGCTTATGGAAAGATGAATACTATCTTGAGGAGATACAAGATATGGTAACGAATCCGAAGGGAGAATAAACAACCCGGCATCCGCACCAACAATCTCGATATTCTGTATCTTGAGATCCGTCATCCCAAGGTTTAAAATGCGAATTGAGTCGGATTGCAAATCGCCAATCGGCAGTTCACCATAATCCAGCGTGTCTGGCATTACGACAATCTGTGGCACTGGCAGGGCCAGTCCGTGCAAGAGAACTTCTTGTAGACCAATCTCCTGATCATTACTGGTAACCTGCAAAGCCACCTCTTTGATACCCACACTCTGCGGAAAAAACTGAATATCTATCAAAATGCTGTCTTGAGGATAAATAATTTGTGGCAAAGCGAGAGGCTGAAGTTGAAATGCTAAAGAGTCTGTTCCGACGATTGTAATCTGTTGAACAGTAAGATCTGTAGTCCCTACATTATAAACGATTACCTGCTTTGCAGCAGAACCGCCAACGGCTAATTCACCAAAATTCAGTGTGTCAGGTGAGACCTCGATTTGTGGTGAAGGCAAACCAACTCCGACCAATGGCACTTCTAGCAGGACTTCATCAGGATCATCATTTTCAATAAGTAGCTGAACGGATTTTTCACCAATTGACGTCGGACTAAATCGTAGTGTCATCGTCGTACTAAAACCGGGCTGTAGCACATGCGGTGCATTGCCGGCGGCGATGCGAAAATGACTACTATCTGGCTCCGCAATACTGGTGCTGCTAATTGTCAACGTCCCGCTACCCACATTTGATAGCGTTAGTATTTTATCCACAGAATCACCAACGGCAATCCCTGCAAAATTCAAGCTATCCGGCGAGATAATAATATCAGGAATCGGTTCGATATCGACTCCGGTTCCAAAGAGGTTCAGCACCAGCGGAGACAGATTTGGATCGTTGCTTTCGATGACCAATCCGGCACTGATATCGTTTAACTCAACCGGATGAAAGCCTACTGTCAACTGTGCGCTATCGCCGGGAGCAATGGTCATCATTCCTCCTCCCGAAAGAATGGAATACTGAATCGGCTCTCCACTGCTGATTCGAGTCTCCGTAATAACCAGCTCAGCACTTCCGGTATTGTAAATATTCAATTGCTGACTTACCGTATCACCCAGCAGCACTTCACCAAAGTTAAAATCAACTGGATCGGTAACAATATTCGGGGCAGCATAGGCGATTCCAGACAGGCTGACCAAAACCGGATTTTCATCTCCATCGCTATTGTAGATTTCAAGTATCGCACTTTTATTCCCTGCAGATAGAGGTTCAAAAAACACGGTCGCTCCACGGCTTGCACCACCGGGGAGAGAAAAAGGCCCACGATCGCCCGAAAGCGCAGACAAATTAAATTCACCACTATCTGGCCCGACAATGACGAGCGTGTCAACTACAAGAGTGCTTTGACCAACATTCGAAATAAGCAGCGAAAGATTATTAAAGAGACCAACTTCCACAGAGTCCATATCCAAAACCAGTGGAGACACCTCTATTTCCGGTGGGCCAAGAGACAAGCCTTCTCCCAGAAGCGTTATTCCAACTGGACTTTCATCGGGATCATTGCTGTAGAAATCCACTTGGCCTTCAAGCACACCCGCCATTTGAGGAGAAAAACCCATTAGTAACGACACGAAGCCACCGGCAGGAACGCTAAACGAACCCGGAAAATTATCGCGAAAAAAGCTGGCACTACCCGGCCCGCTGATAACTGTGCTGTCTATCGTTAAGGCTGCGCCACCGTTATTGGATATTGAAAAGATAAGGCTGGTGCTATCGCCGACTTCGATTGTTGAGAAGCTCAAGGTATCAGTGTTTAGCTGAATATCCGGAACAGGTGCAGGCACTGCGGTAGCAACAAGCTCGATTGGGTATGGATTGACACCAACATTATTACTAAAAATCAGGATCCTGGCATCTTTTTCTCCCGCAACCTGAGGCTCGAAGAAAGCTAGATTCACGTGCTGACCATTCGGCGGTAATTGAAACGGATCGTTAAACTGCAGAGAGAACTCAGCGGCATCAGGCCCGGCAAAAACAACGCTGTCTATAGATAACGTCTCAGTCCCGATATTAGAATAAATAAGCGAAGCACTACGCGTTTGACCAACCTGTGCAGTTGGAAAGAAGATGGAATCCGGACCGCTTATTTGCTGTGCTTCTGCTGTGAAAGACAGCAGAAACCAGCAAAACACTGCGATGGCACATTTTGACGCTTGTCGAATCATTATTTTCACCTTAAAATTCTTGGCTCAGCTCTATCGAAGTAATAGCATACGACGGCTAAGCTGATTTTTACCGGATCTCAGTCGATACAAATAGATACCACTTGAAACTGTTTTCCCCGCAGTATTGCGTCCATCCCAAGAAACCTGATAGCTACCAGCTGGCTGGACCCCACTGGATAATTGTGCCACCTTTTGTCCGAGCAATGAGTAGACTGCCAAGTCGACGTCTTCTGTTCGCAACAGGCGATAGCTAATTTGCGTTGTTGGGTTAAATGGGTTGGGATAATTCTGAAGCAGCTGCATCGTTTCAGACACCTGTTCAGAACCGGACGGGCCGATTGGCAGGGAGCTATTCTCCCATTTAAGAATTTGCCCGGCACTTCCACAGAACCAGCCAAGGTCGTCATTTAGGAAAAAAAGGTATGAGTTCACACTCCCCGGAGGCTGCTTTTCCGCCCAGCTTAAGCCGCCGTCCATGGAATGATAAACGCTATAAAAAATGCCCTGCGCAGTCGTCGTCGATGCAATTCCCCATAGCGACGTTGCGCTAACGGCTGAAAGACGGGCTAATTGTGGCGTATTCGCATTGCTCAACAAGTTCCAGGTTTGCCCACCGTCCGTAGTCCCCTGAAGCTGTGCGCCAAGTACCCAACCGTTAGTGGCATCAAAAAACTCGAGTTCCGACATGCTCCCTGTAACTGGCGTATTCACAGAATTCCATGTCTGACCAGCATCGATGCTTTTTTCAAGTCCCAGATTTCCAACCATCCAGCCGGTATTGGCGTCAGTAAAAACCAGATCATTACCAAAAAATGAACCACCGGAAATATTGTAGTACGTCCAAGTGGCACCGCCATCAGTGGTGTAGAGAATATCACGAGTGGCATCCATTGCCCAGCCCGTAGTAGCGTCAATAAAAGAGATATGTCTATAAGGTGCCAACCCTGCCGAAAAGCTTGATGTTTGCCAGGTTGCGCCGCCATCACTGGTGCGACGAATTATCCCGGACTGCGATTCGACAAAGATACCTGTTTGCGAATCGAAGACTTGAAACGTGCTGATTGCACTTCCACTGCTATCCGACAATAGCCAGGTATTCCCACCGTCATTCGTTTTATATATCTCGCCACCGGCAACTGCCCAGCCATTTGAGGCGTCTAAAAACTGCACTTTGCCAATATTTGAACGCGTTATCGCACTCCCCTGCTCAACCCAGGTTTCTCCAGCATCCGCAGAGAATAACACAACTCCTCCGCTTCCAACTGCCCAAGCCAACTCATTTTGCCCAAAACGGACGTCCAATAGCGAAATCGTCGCGTCGCTGTATTTCTGTTCCCAGTTTGCTCCGCCGTCAGATGTACGAAGCACGGTCCCCAGCGCACCCACCGCAATACCAATATTCTGGTCTTTGAAATCGACCGCGAATAGATTATCCGTCACGCCACTACTTTGCGCACTCCACGTTACGCCGCCATCGGATGTCTTATGAATACTGCCAAAACCGCCAACCGCCCAACCAACCGATGAGTTGGCAAAGGAAAGATCATTGGGTGAACCTACGCCGGGTGCAATGGCCGATGACCAGCTACTTCCACCATCTGTAGTGTAAATAATGGAGCTGGAAAAACCGCAAGCCCAACCAGAATCTGCTGTAGTAAACTGAATAGAGGAAAGGCTGCCACTAAACCCCGTCGGCATTATACTCCACGTCGCTCCGCCATCAGAGCTTTTGTAAATGTCCGAACTTTCGGTGCTTCCCATATAGCCCACAGATGCATCCACAAAGCAAAGCGCAGAAAAGCTGTTTAGCGTGTCGACAAAGCTGCTGCTCCAGGTTGCGCCCCCGTCGATGCTCTTATAAATATTTTCTGAATCTCCAACCAGCCAACCGGTGTTAGAATCAATGAACTGGAGAGCATTCAGAGAACGAAGGCCATTAAAGTAATGCTCAACCTGCCAGGCCGAACCACCGTCATCGCTTTGCTGAATTGTGCCGCTAAGCCCCACGGCAACGATACGGTTTTGATCGATGGAACAGACATTATTGAGCGCGTTGCCCTGCGGCAGCGGATTTTGCCACTCCCACTGTGCGAATAAAAAGTTGATGAAGAATATGTGAAGAAAAAGAATCTGCGAGATGCTCTTCATGTGGCCTCCTGTTTTAAAGCATACAGGAGGAAAACTAAACAAAACATGGGCATTGCGTCTAACAGTCTACGGACATCGTTTGACACCTTAGAGACACATTCCATGATTTTATCCGGTAGCTTCTCAATCGAGAAAAATTCCGTTGAATTTCAACCTCAGACCATTCATATTTGTATTCTATGGGACAAATAACCACGCTTTTCGTACATAAAGTTCTGGGTGAAGTAAATAGATCTGCCAACAAAGCAGAGCTTCTGCGCTCTATAGACATCGAGCCAAACAGTCCGGTCGACCCGAAACAAATGATTTCGGACGCACAGTATTATGATTTCCTGGAACGTGCAGCAATTGCCGACGGTGATGGCACAACGCTACCGCTTCGCGTTGGTGCAACCATGCGCTGCGACGATTACGGAGCTTTGGGACTTGCCATGAAATCCGCGCTGAACCTGCAGGGTTCATATGAACGCGCGGAGCGCTATGCTCTCGTTCTAACCAGCGTTGCAGCATATCAGGTAGAGATTTCCGGTGAGGGGGCATTTATGCATCTGCATCGTGAAGGAGAGCGACGTCTGGGCATGCGCCTATCTAATGAAGCTAGCATTGCCAGCATCGCTGCAATCAGTCGTGAGGTTACCACCAAGCCGTTTAATTCCGTCGCAGTGTATTTCAAACATATGGCACCGAGTGATATATCAGCCCATGAATCATATTTTGATTGTCCTGTTCATTTCAACTCCGACAAGGATGCCCTCTATCTCTCGAAAGACACCTTGTTAGTCCCCAATAAACTGGGAGATAGCGGCGTCTCGAAATTCTTTGAGACCCATCTCGATTCTGAGCTTTCCAAACTGAGTGATGAAGGTGCCCTGGATAAGCAAGTGCGAATGCAAATTTCACAATCTCTTAGCGAGGGCATTCCCAGGGTTTCTGATGTTGCCAGCCAACTCGGCATGAGCGCGCGGACCCTGCAACGTCGATTGGCAGACCATGGCTATACTTATCAAATCCTGGTAGATGAATCCCGGCGGGAGCTTGCAAAGCGTTTATTGTCGCAAACTGATTTTTCTCTGGTAGAAGTCGCCTTCATGACCGGGTTCTCGGAGCAGAGTGCATTCAATCGTGCCTTCAAACGCTGGGCCGGGCAAACACCGCGCTCCTACCGAATTTTCTCGCAACCTCCAAAATAAAATTCACCACCTTGGCGCAATCGGTCAAAACTTTGGCATCGACCGTCAAGATTTTTGCAGACAATTCCTATATCATATGCTTGCAACCTAAAACAAAAGGAGCAGGTAATGACAAAATCATTCAATTCAAATCAACAATCAGCAGGGCTCACCCTGATTCTTGGCGGCACCGGAAAGACCGGCAGAAGAATTGCCGTCGGCCTACGCGCCAAAAACTTTCCGATACGCATCGGTTCACGTTCTGCTTCCCCGGCTTTTGACTGGAATAATGAGGCCGGTTGGAATGACTGTCTGCAGGATGTGGAGTCAGTTTACATCAACTACGCTCCTGATCTGGCAATCCCCGGGGCCACTGATTCCATTCAGGCTTTTGTAAATAAGGCGAAAACTGCTGGCGTTAAGCGAATGGTGCTGCTCTCCGGTCGCGGCGAAGCAGAAGCACAAGCCTGCGAAAAGATTGTGCAGGAAAGTGGTGTAGAATGGACAATCATTCGTGCCAGTTGGTTTAACCAAAACTTCTCGGAGGGTGCCTTTGTAGACATGATTCATTCAGGGCAGATTACGCTACCGGTCGGTAACATTCCCGAACCTTTTGTAGATGTGGATGATATTGCAGATGTTGCTGTTGCGGCACTCACGGAACCCGGGCATGTTGGAGAACTTTACGAAGTAACCGGCCCACGATTGATGACATTCAGCGACGTTGCAGCAGAACTATCAGAGGCAACCGGCCGCGAGATCAGCTTTATTCAAATACCTCATCAGGCCTTTATCGATGGGGCAACGGCATCCGGTGCCCCCAAAGAGGTAACCTGGATGTTGGACTATCTCTTCTCAACCGTACTGGATGGTCGAAATGCCTATCTCACAGACGGCATTCAGCGAGCGCTGGGACGTGAGCCAAAAGACTTCTCGGATTATGCTAGCACCGTTGCGACTTCAGGAGCATGGAAGGCCGCGATATGAAAAATTCCATCGTACGAAGTTTACTGGCGGTCTCGGGATTAATCGCGCTGGGAATCGGTTTTACCATTCTTTTTCAGCCGCATGCTCTATTTGCATCTAATGGCATCGCGCTCGGAGACGATCCAAATCTTCTATCGGAGGTTCGGGCACCAGGCGGGCTGCTAATTGGCTGCGGCATTGCGATACTGCTCAGCACTTTCAGATACCGCAACCTGCACTTCGCCTTAATGCTATCTGCAACGGCATACGGATTATTTGGTATGTCGCGGCTGATAAGTATGTTACTGGATGGGGTACCATCTTCTCCTTTAATTGCGGCAACGGTGGTCGAGCTACTAATTGGCGGGGTCTGCTTGCTCGCTATACATTATTTTAACCAAAACGAAACCATATCGGTAAGCGCTTAGGCGCTAACCGATACGTAATTAAGTCTCAAAAGGACACCTCATGGATCTGTTTCAAATTGCCCTTGCTTTATCAACTTTGCTGTGTTCGTTAGTTGCAGGATTTCTATTTGCTTTCGTAATCGTGGCTATGCCGGGAATAGGCGCATTAAATGACCACGACTTTCTACAGGCCTTCAAAGTGATGGATCGCGTAATTCAAAATAATCAGCCGATCTTCATATTGGTTTGGGCTGGCTCGGTGATCCTGTTGGCAATTACAGCGGTGCTCTCTATTTGGCACTTGGAAGGCGTAAACCGTCTGCTGATAATCGGCGCTGCAGCGATCTATTTCTTCGCAGTACAATTGCCGACCGTTATTGTTAATGTGCCGTTAAACAACCAGCTGCAGGCACAGAGTCTTTCATCAATGAACGAATCGGAACTACAGGTGGCAAGAAAACAGTTTGAACCTCGTTGGGTGCGCTGGAATGCTATTCGAACAATCTTTGCGATAGTAACATCCACGCTGCTAATCATTCTGTTAATAAGACTGTAAGTGTTATGATCTAAACACTTTTTTTATTACCATGTTCTAGTAACACATTTTTTGATCTTCTAATACTCGCCAGCAAATCGACACCCGATAAACCAGCCGTCCCTTTTCCGGAGCAACATATATGAATGCTATGTACAGAATATTACTCTTTGGAATAATCCTGAGTTTTCTGTTGATGTCTGGTTGTGCCCACACGGCCAAGAAAAGCCAGGCTCCCTCTCTAACATGGGCTGAGCAAGATCTGGGCAGTTTTCCATATCATCCGCTCGTTTATCATCTGGACCTCTCCATCCTAACCTATCAATTATATAGCCAATCGCTGGTCTGGCCATTCGATCCATACTACGAGGAGATGAAAAAAGATCGCAGCGAGTTCATCAAGAAAGTCAAAGCCTGGGCAAAACAAAAAGGTTCTGAGCAAGATGACAAAGCACCAGTTCTGGATTCCTATCGCGGTCCCGGCGTACTAAACGGGTTTGAGAATAACGCACGGCACGATCCGATTCTCTATAACTATGCACGCATCCATCCGTGGGGCAGCAGTATTACAAATGCGCTGGGGCGATGGACAGAGTACTTGACGCCAACAGAGCTTACAGGAAAGATTAAAGACGTATACGTTTCCTATAGAAAAGCCGGCAGCTTAATGGGAACGCTTTCTCTCGACCGCATTGTCCCGAAACGCAACGATAGTACGCCTGATGCCAAAGACGTTCTACTGGCCTTCGAAGGTGGAACCGGCGATAAAGGCGAAGTAAACCAGCCAGCATCACAAAGCCTTATGGGATTCGTACTGCTGCGAACAAAGCCGAACGAGCATTACGATATTCACATTGCCTTTCGTGGCAGCAGGAGTGGTTCCGGAGCCAGAGCAATGCGTCAGGCATTTAGTGACGACAATGCGGGCGGCAACCCCGATTGGATTACGGACATGGGTTACGATCGAGTTGTTCCCGGCGAAGGCGCAGAACATGTAACAACCATCAGTGCCGTTAGCCGAGGTATGGCGCGTAGCATCAAGTCCATTCTTCCGCAGGTGTTTAACTGTCTTAAAAAAGTTGCCGACATCAGGCAAGGTGCTAAACCAGACAATATTTATGTTACCGGACATAGCCTTGGAGGCGCCCTCGGACAGCATTTTGTCAGCGCCATCCTATTGGGGAATCTATATGGCCCAAAGGCCTCAGGGGATGCAATGCCTGCAACTCTGACCAGCTGGCCGTGGCAACAAATTAAGCTTATTACTTATAGCGCACCGCGTGTTGGTGATGAGGAGTGGGCAAAATTATTAACCGAAACCGGGCTGGAATCCGAGTTCTTTTCCAGTCGGTTTAACCCCATTGATGGCAATGCAGCTGACCCGGATGACCCGACAATTGTATCACGTCTACTCGATGACAGCCGCCCCGTTGGATACCGGGTTTTGATCTCTGATGACCCGCTCACCAGCGAAAAAGTTCCGGGTGGCGGCAAGCACGTAGGCAAAACGGTTTATGTGAACAAGCCCTCTATTCGAGAGTCTTTTCTGCCACCCGACCTTAGCGCTCACGAGCCCGAGAATGTTCGGCAATACCTCGTCGATAGCTTTGCCGATCCGCGAACGCCTGCCGCCGCCTGGGGCTATATAAAAATGGATGATATGGTTCCGGATTACGGCAGTGCAGAAAAAGGCAGCGTTGCCGGATTAATCAGGCTTGCCAACGCGGTTAAAAAATACTATGCAGATAAGGACATTTGGTTTGACACAGAGGCATTTGACCGAGACCTCGCAATTCGATTCTCGATATATAGAGGTGAATAGGATCAAAGGATGCGAACAGATATTGAAAATTTCCAGCGACTGGCAACAAAATAGTGTGCTGGTGCCTCGATTCCGATCGGCGCGATAAAAATTGACCCCGTTCTCTAAAAAGGCATATTACTAAATTAATCTTGTGCTAATCTGTAAGTTTTTATCACGTCTTGCGGAGGTAGAAAAACGGTTGACACATTCATAGCCCTTCTTGTAGATTAAAGAAAATTAGTCCCAACAACCTATTTTATATCATTCGTCCATTCAGCTTGCCAGTCATTAACAAGCCTGAGTTTTGTAATGCGCTGAATATTCAGAAACCGAAGGAATTCCTATGAAGATCAAGGCAAAACTACTTATCATGCTGGTTTTGGGAGCTTTGCTCATTCCGGCATTTGCCACAGCACAAACAAAAGGAAACACCCTAACGCTCGAAGGACTTTACAAAGACAATGAATTCCGCTTAAATCGCTTTGGACCGGCCCGGTGGCTGGAAGATGGCTCCGGTTACACCACGCTTGAAAAGGCAGAGCAATTCCCCAAGGCCAGAGAAATTATTAAATACAGTCCGAAATCCGGTAAGCGATCTATTTTGGTCAATGCAAGTAAATTGGTTCCGGCAGATGCTGAAAGCCCACTACCAATCTCTAACTATCACTGGTCGGCTGATGGCAAGATGCTGTTGATCTTCACAAATACCGTAAAGGTCTGGCGATATGAAACCAGAGGGGATTACTGGCTTTTAAACCTCTCTTCGGGTAAGCTCTCTCAGCTGGGGAAATTTGCAAAACCATCGACAATGATGTTCGCTAAGTTCTCGCCCGATGGCAAGAGCGTCGGCTATGTCGTTGAGAATAATATTTATGTGGAAGATCTGAAGAGCGCCAGGGTCACTCAGCTAACGAAAGACGGTTCAACTCGTTTTATTAATGGTACATTTGACTGGGTTTATGAGGAAGAACTCTCCTGTCGCGATGGATTCCGCTGGAGTCCCGATAGCAAAACCATTGCCTATTGGCATTCAGACACTGAAGGAACCGGCGTATTTTATCTGATCAACAATCTTGATTCGATATATTCTCAGCCCATTCCATTTCCATATCCCAAAGTCGGCACAGCAAACTCTGCGGTTAAGGTTGGCGTTGTAGCCGCTACCGGTGGCGATACCCGCTGGTTTGATATTCCGGGAGATCCGAGAAATAACTATTTGGCAAGAATGGAATTCATCCCAAAGTCTAATGAGTTGATGATTCAGCAGCTAAACCGACTCCAGAATACCAATACGGTTTGGATAGCAGACATCAAGTCTATGAAGATAGACAATATTTTAACCGATAAAGACGATGCCTGGCTGGATATCCACGATAACATTCAGTGGCTCGACAACGAGAAGTCTTTTACCTGGACCAGCGAAAAAGACGGCTGGATGCATTTATACAAGGTATCCAGGGACGGCAAAAAGATGGAGTTGATCACCAAGGGCGACTTTGACGTGGTGCGAATCAATAACATCGATGAAAGAAGCGGCTATGTGTACTATATCGCCTCGCCAACTAACTTTACACAGCGCTATCTGTATCGCAGCCGTATTGACGGCAAGGGAAAAGCTGAGCGCATTAGCCCGAAAAACAAAACCGGGCAATTTTCCTATCAGATGTCAGCCAACTCAAAATGGGCTATTGCTACATACAATAATGCCGAGACGCCGCACAGGATTTCCGTTGTCAGCCTTCCCAGGCACAAGGAAGTAAAGCTGCTTGAAGGAAATTCTGAACTTAAGGCGAAGTACGATGCCCTGAACTTAAATCCAAAAGAGTTTCTAAAGGTAGATATCGGTGAGGTTGTTTTCGACGCGTGGATGATAAAGCCGGCAGGGTTCGATGCCTCCAAAAAATATCCGATAATCTTCTTTGTTTATGGCGAACCGGCCGGCTCAACCGTTCAGGATCGCTGGACGAGCAGGGCATTGTGGCATCAGTATTTAGCGCAGCAGGGCTACATTGTAATGAGCGTAGACAATCGCGGCACCAAGGTTCCGCGCGGTCGCGACTGGCGCAAGTCGATTTACCGGCAGGTCGGCATATTGGCGGCTCACGACCAGGCGAAAGCGGCTCGCAAGATCTTCGAGCAATATCCATTTATCGATACTGATCGTGTCGGCATGTGGGGCTGGAGCGGTGGTGGCCAGATGACCATGAACTGCATGTTCCGCTACCCTGAGATTTACAAAACCGGCGTTGCACTGGCCTTTGTTGCCGACCAGCGCCTATACGACACCATCTACCAGGAGCGCTACATGGGCCTGCCTGACGATAACGCAGCTGGTTATCACGATGGCTCACCGATAAACCACGCCCATAAGCTGGACGGCAATCTGATGATCATTCATGGTACTGCCGATGACAATGTGCATTATCAGAGTTTCGAAATGCTGGTGGATAGATTAATCAAGCACGATAAACTCTTCAGCATGATGTCTTATCCAATGCGTTCGCACAGTATCCGGGAACGAGAGAATACCTCGCTACACTTGCGCCGCGTAATAGATGACTATTGGAAGAAAAATTTGCCAACAGGCAGCAGATAGTCTTTGCTACACGGTAAGAGATGCTCCCATTGAAAGGTTCGTTCAATGTCACAAAGGGATTGGGTTATCCTCCCGGATAACCCAATCCCTTATCTACTCAATGAGTTGCCGAAACTCCATTGAACGATTAACGACCTTCCCCATCAAAATTTTTAATCCAACAGGCATTTGAGAGTTGTATGGAAACCAGAAAATCATTATCGTAGTATAAGACATTCTAATATCTGCCTACAGTTAATGTCCAATCATGCTGCTTCTTTAGAAAGGTGCTGTTTTGGATAACAAAAAAGCAAAAATACCAGAGCTGCTGCAAGATAAAGGCGGGCTGAAAAGCGGCGTTTCCAGGGAAGTCTCCCGGGAAACCGGTGCTCCGGAGGCCATGATTTATGGCGTCGGCAGTTTTTTTCATCTTCTTTCAAACCCCGACACTAAGGTACGAGTGTGCACCGGCCTCTCCTGCCAACTTGCCGGCGCAAATAAGATTCTTGAGGCCGCCAAAGCCGCAGGTCTTCCGGTGGAAGGCTGTTCCTGCCTGGCCGCCTGTGATCAACCTCCGGTGGTTTTGCGCGATCGCGACGTGATAACGCAGATTCAGTTATCGGATATCGAACAGACGGGCGGCGATTGGAAACAGTTAAAGCCTGAAATTGCTTCTGGTGGCTACGCATGGTCCGGGGCCGTAGGTCCTGACCGGGACGATTCCGAAAAGCAGGTTTTCAACCTGCTCGGGCAACTCGACTGGTCCGGGGCAGCTCTTAAAAAAGCAAGTGCCATGGATCCGGATGACGTAATTCAGCTAGTGGAAGACTCCGGGCTGCAGGGACGCGGGGGAGCGGGATTTCCGGCCCATATCAAATGGAGGGCGGTGCGGGAGCAACAAGAGCCGCAGCGCTATCTGGTATTGAACGCAGATGAAGGTGAACCCGGCACCTTTAAGGACGGCGAGATTATGATGCGCCGTCCGGATCTGATAATCGAGGGGCTGGCAATAGCCGCTCGAACCGTAGGTGCAACAGACATTTATCTCTACCTGCGTGGCGAATTTACCTTTCCCAAAATAGCGATGGCGACAGCATTGGAAAAATTCAGTGAGCAGGGGTTACTCGATGATCTGAATTTTCACTTTCACGATGGACAGGGAGCGTATATTTGCGGTGAGGAAACCGCGCTTCTGGAAGCCCTCGAAGGTAAACGGGGAATGCCCCGGTTGAAGCCCCCTTTTCCGGTAGAAAACGGACTGTGGGGCAAACCAACCCTGATTCACAATGTTGAAACGATTGCCTGTGTGCCGCCGGTTATGCTGCACGGAGGAGAATGGTTTAAAGACCTTGGACGCACCGAGCCCGGGACGAAGCTGTATTGCATCAGCGGACATGTGCAAAATCCCGGAACCTACGAATTACCACTTGGCGTAACGCTGGACGAGCTGGTTGCAGAAGCCGGTGGGTACGTCGGTACGCTAAAAGCCTTTTGTCCCGGTGGTGCCAGCTCCGGGTTTCTGCCGGCCACGATGAGCAACCTGCCACTCGATTTTAAAGGCTTGGCCAAGGTTGGTTCCATGCTCGGTTCCGCCGGAATTATTGTTCTCAACAATACGGTTAATATGAAGTGGGCGGCCGGACACCAACTGCGCTTTTTTGAAGACGAGAGTTGTGGCCAATGTGCCCCCTGCCGGATCGGCACCCGTTACCTGCGAGAGGCAATAGACGCCTCTATTGAAGGAACGGAAAGCCCCGACACACCGAACCTTGAAGTTGCAGACGAGGTAGCATGGCAAATGAATGAAGGTTCTATTTGCGGATTGGGGCAAATTGCCGCTCTACCGCTTACCACCGCCAGGAAATACTTCCCCGAGGATTTTATATGAAAAAAGAAAATATGCAGATGATCATAAACGGTAAAGCGATCTCCTTTACCGAAGGCGAAACTATCCTGAGTATCGCTGACCGAAATGGCTGGAAAATCCCCACACTTTGCCACGATCCGCGTCTGGACCCCGCAGGAGCCTGCCGCACCTGTCTGGTTGAAGTAGAGGGATCACGCCGACTGGTTCCCTCTTGCGCTCAAAAAGCAACAGATGGCATGGTGGTAAGCACCGAAAGCCAACGTATAGACAGACATCGCAAGTCGCTGCTTGCTCTGTATATGACCGATCACCCGCACGATCGTGCACTTGCCGAAATAGGATCTCCAAATCAGCTGCTCGATATGGTTGAACAATTTCAGGCCCCCACCAGCTGGGGACAGATGGAATCGCAGCGCGATCACCGCGATCACGATCATAATCCCTATATCCATTTTAATGCCGAAACCTGCATTGCCTGCGCCCGCTGTGTGCGCTATTGCGAGGAGATTGAAGCAGTCTCTGCCATTACTTTGGCCAACCGGGGATCCAAAACAACCATCTCTACCGTTGATGATCTGTCGCTGCTGGAAACAACTTGCGAAAAGTGCGGCGGATGTATTGATGTCTGTCCCACCGGAGCAATGACGGAGAAACTACCGTTAACCCGGAGCGCAAAGCCGGAGCGCGAGCTACAAAAGGTCCGCTCCACCTGCAATTTTTGCGGCGTGGGCTGTCAACTCGATTTGAATGTTGACCCGACGGCAAACAATGGTAATGGGCAGATCGTTAAAGTGTCCAGTCCTCCTCCCGGCACCACTACAAACGACGGGAATCTCTGCGTAAAAGGACGTTTTGCTTACGACTTTATTCATCATAAAGACCGCCTTACCCAACCACTGATTCGCAGAGAAGATGGAGAATTGCACCCTGCCACCTGGGACGAGGCCCTACAAACGGCCGCAGACGGATTGCAACAGGTTGCAAAACGTCACGGCCCGGACGCGCTGGCGTTTGTCAGCTCTTCACGCTGCACGGTAGAAGAAAATTATCTGGTGCAAAAGCTGTCCCGGGGAGTCTTCCGCACCAACAATGTGCATCAATGCGCCGCCACATGACACGCTCCTACTGTGGCCGGTCTGGTCAACACGTTTGGAGCAGGTGCAATGACGAATTCAATTGGTGAGATTCGCGATGCAGATTTTCTTTTTGTTATCGGAAGCAATACCAGTGAAGCACATCCGATTATCGCGATGGAAATGAAGCAGGCGGTACGACGTGGTGCGACTCTTGTCGTAGCAGACCCTCGCGCAATCTGGATGACCTCCATCGCGGAGAAGCATATGCAGTTAAAACCGGGCACCGATGTCTGGCTGTTGAATGCCATGGCACACGTTATTGTTGACGAAGATCTGATCGATCATCAATTTATCAATCAACAAACCGAAAACTTCGAGTCGGTGAAACAGGCGGTGGCAGCCTATACACCAGAGAAGGCGGAAGCCATTACCGGCGTATCAGCGGAGGATATTCGCTGGACTGCCCGGCGTTATGCGACGACGGAAAAAGCGGGAATTTACTATACCCTGGGAATAACCGAGCACTCACACGGAACAGATAATGTGTATGCACTGGCCAATCTGGTACTGATGACCGGTCATTTAGGGAAACCCTCTTCAGGTATGAACCCTCTTCGCGGACAAAACAATGTACAGGGGGCAAATGATGCCGGCGCCAGTCCTATTTTCTACCCGGGATATCAGCGCGTAGATGATCCTGAAGTTCATGCAAAATACGAAACATCCTGGGGCGTTCCTCTCTCCACCACACCAGGGCTTAATCTAAATGAGATGATGAAAGTAGCCGGGGAACGTATTAAGGCGTTCTTTATCATGGGCGAGGACATCGTTATTTCGGAGCCCAACGTGCTTCGCTTGGAAGCAGCACTCAATAATGTTGAATTTCTGATCCAGCAGGAACCCTTCTTAAATGAGACCTCTCGCTTCGCGGACGTCATTTTCCCCGCCTCAGTCTTCGCAGAAAAGGACGGTGTGTTCACAAATTCGGAACGACGGGTTCAGCGGGTACGCAAAGCAGTTAACCCACCGGGTGAGGCTCGTGTCGACTGGCAGATCCTCGCTCAACTGGCGAACAGCTGTGGTGCCGGGTGGAATTATCAAAGCCCGGCGGAAGTCTATGCCGAGATGGTGAAAGATGCTCCCAAGTTTGCCGGTATCAGTCATGAGCGCCTTGAAGAAACGCATCGGAACCCCGGCAAGAGCGGAATCCAGTGGCCCTGTCCAACTCCCGATCATCCCGGAACTGAATATCTTCACAGTAGCGGAGTGCTACGTGGTAAAGGTTTATTCCAAGCAGTTGAGTATTCTCCATCGGCAGAGCTGCCGGATGAAGAATATGGCCTGGTCCTGTCCACCGGAAGAACCCTATACCACTATAATGCTGCCACACAAACGCGACGGGAGTCTGGGCTGCATATGAAGCAATCGGAAGCCTTTATCGAAATCCATCCGCGCGATGCGAGAAAGCGCGGCGTGCAGCACAAGGACTTGGTGGAAGTGAAAACCCGTCGTGGCAGCGTAAACTTGCGGGCACTTTATTCGCGGCAGGTGCGCCCTGGCTGCATCTGGATGCCCATGCACTTTGCAGAGGCTCGGGCAAATGTCCTCACGAATGATGTAGGCGATAAGGTTACCGGAACCGCAGAGTATAAGGTCTGCGCAGCGGAGGTTAGACCTATTGAACGGGCTAAAGAAGGCGATACGCTTTTCCCAGGCGCCTATTTTCATGAAAACGGACCAGGCAATGGCAGAACATAAACGGGCTCTTATCAATCGAAATTAAATTCCGGATTCTTCCGGGCTTCAAGTTAATGGGGTGACCATTCCGCACGATCTGTTCTATTTGCTTTTGTTGTCCCAAATTCTTACCATTTAATATACAATTTCCTATTCTTTCTCTGCACCACGATTTCTAACAGAATTTTCTACAGCCTACTAAAACTCGATTGTAAAGCGTACATCAAACAAGTTCGTAATTATTTTATAATAACCATCTCCTGGAGGTTACAATGGTAAATTATACCCCGGAAACAAGAGGCAGCAAGAAAGAACCAACCACAACAGACGTGTTGGCCAAGGACATCATGCTCAAGAGCTTTGTTCATTTGAAAGAGTCTCTGACAACCGCAGAAGCTGCGCAAACGCTGTTGGATTACAAACTACCCGGTGCTCCGGTGGTTAATGAGCGGGAAGAGATTGTCGGGTTTCTTTCTGAGAAGGATTGCCTAAACCGAGTGATTAAATCGCGTTATCTAAACACGCCATCTATTCCGATATCCGAATACATGTCCACCGAGCTGGTCACCGTTTCGCCAGACAGCAGTTTGTTTTTCGTCGTTGAACTCTTTACCAAACATCCATATCATTGCTATCCCGTGGTAGAGCACAATAAAGTTGTCGGTCTGATTTATCGTCATCATTGTTTAAAAGCAACGATGGAAACATATAGAAGGGGATTTGCGTAACAGGATAGCGGGAAAAATTCGACAGTATTTATAAAGGAACCTCAGCATGAATTTTGTATTCTCGGGCTGCATAACAGCGCTTTTTACATTGACATCGCTCGCGTTCTCTCAAGGCAGCGGTAGGATAGACCTGAACAGCCTCGAGAATTATGCTAATCAGTCCCGACCATCTTATATCTTCAAAGACAACACACCGGCAAACAACCCGATTACCGATGCAGGAGCCACCCTCGGGAGGGTTTTGTTCTACGATAAAAGGCTATCGGTAAACAATTCCGTATCATGTGCCGGCTGCCATCATCAACGGCATGCTTTTGGCGACCCCAATCAGGTCAGCACCGGTGTAAACGGTATAACAGGCCGCCATTCCATGCGGCTCATCAATACGCGCTTCGCTAGAGAATGGCGCTTCTTCTGGGATGAGCGTGCCGCCTCACTGGAACAACAATCTACCATGCCGCTTCAGGATCACATTGAAATGGGATTTAGCGGAACAATGGGTGACCCGGAGCTCGACTCACTGTTAAACAAAATGTCGACACTGGATTATTATTCTGTCCTCTTTGACTTCGTATATGGAGACCCGGGAATATCCGAGGAACGTATACAACTGGCAATGGCCCAGTTTATTCGCAGCATAGAATCCTTCGACTCACGCTTCGACGAAGGGCTGACGCAAACCGGAAACATGCGCGTTAATTTTCCAAACTTCACTGAATCCGAGAATGATGGCAAGTTGCTGTTTTTGAACTTTCCGTTTTTTAATAATGACGGAGAGCGTGTTGCAGGCGGTGCAGGCTGCGCCTTTTGTCACAATCCGCCGGAGTTCAACATAAGAGCGGGTTCCGGAAATAACGGCTTTACACGCAAAATCGGCGGCGGCAAAGATTTCAGTATTACCCGTTCCCCTACACTGCGCGATATCGCAGCTGCAAACGGGGACTTACACGGTGGACTTATGCATACGGGAGACAGGAATACCTTACAAGAAACGATCGATCATTATGATGATATCCTTATCGAGACAGGCAATTTTCGAATCGACCCGGTGTTGGTAGTTGGAGGCCGCGGCTGGCGCCTCAGGCTAACACCGGGTGAGCGAATTGCCTTGGAAGATTTCATAAAAACACTGACTGGCTCGAACGTTTACACCGATCTTAAATGGTCGGATCCATTTGATGCAAACGGCGATTTGGAAATTACTCCACCTTCAACCACAGGCACTGAGCCACAGGCCCCTGCCGATGCCCTTACCTTTGAGCTTGCGCAAAACTATCCAAACCCATTCAATCCGTCCACTACTATTTCCTATCGTATCGGCCAGTCCAGCCGGGTAAACCTTAGCGTTTATAATATTCTGGGAATGGAAATCACCACACTGGTGAATAAATTTCAGGAAGCTGGGAGGTATGATATTCCGTTTAACGCAGAGAATTTACCGGCAGGTGTATATTTTTATCGCCTGACAGCAGACAGACAGCCGGTTGAAACCCGTAAAATGCTGCTAAGTAAGTAGAGACCCGACTGGAAGGCACTGGCTCGCCGGCATGCACCCCTGTCAACGAGCTGGTAGCGTTACTGAAAAAGCAGTAGGTTATTATTGTAGGCATGACACGAAGAAAGGAATTTCAGATTGAATTTTGCACGCTTGAAGTATATCCCGACAGCATTAGTAGTGCTTACATCGCTCGCCTTCTCTCAAGGCAGCGGTACCATCGACCTGAACAGTCTCGAGAATTACGCTGATCAGCCCCGCCCATCCTATATTTTAAAAGACAACACTCCGGCAACCAATCCGCTTACCGATGCCGGAGCAACCCTCGGCAGAGTATTATTTTATGATAAGAGGCTCTCGGTAAACAATTCCGTTAGCTGTGCCAGTTGCCACCATCAACAATTTGCTTTTGGTGATCCTGACCAGGTGAGCACAGGCGTAAATGGCATTACCGCCCGCCATTCAATGCGACTCATCAATACACGTTTTGCCGAAGAAAAAAAATTCTTTTGGGATGAACGTGCCGCTTCGCTGGAAGAACAAACATCGATGCCGCTTCAGGATCATATCGAGATGGGATTTAGCGGAACGATGGGTGATCCAGAGCTCGATTCGCTGCTAAATAAAATGTCTGCACTGGAATACTATTCGATTCTCTTCAAATTTGTATATGGAGACGCAGCCATATCCGAGGCACGCATACAGCTGGCAATGGCTCAGTTTATTCGCAGTATAGAGTCTTTTGACTCACGCTTCGATGCCGGACTGACACAAACTGGCGACATAGACGCGTATTTCCCGAACTTCACTAAGGCTCAGAACTCCGGAAAACAGCTGTTTCTGGGAACACCGGTATTTAATAATGATGGCGAGCGTATTGCGGGAGGCGCCGGATGTGCATTATGCCATACTCCTCCGGAGTTCGACATTAAACCAGGCTCCGGGAATAACGGCTTTACTCGTAAACTTGGCGGTGGAAATGATTTTAATATTACCCGTGCTCCCACCCTGCGCGACGTTGTCAAATTCAACGGCGCTTCGAACGGTGGACTCATGCATACGGGTGGCATGTTCAGCATAATCCATGTGATCGACCATTATGATAAGATTGAGATCGTGGAGGGCAACGAACAAATCGACTCGGTACTGGTGAGAAGCGGCAGGGGTTGGAACCTCCTGCTCTCTACTCAAGAGGTTAGAGATCTGTTCAGATTTATTGCAACACTGGGCGGTACAAATGTTTATTTCAACCCCAAGTGGTCCAATCCATTCGACGCAAACGGCGATTTGGAAGTGATTCCACCAACCACCACAGGCATTGAGCCTCAGGCTCCTGCTGATGCACTGACTTTTGAGCTGATGCAGAACTATCCCAACCCATTCAATCCATCGACGACGATCTCCTACCGAGTCAGTCAATCCAGCCGGGTAAACCTAACCGTCTATAACATTTTGGGAAAGGCAATTGCCACACCGGTAAATGGATTTCAGGAAGCGGGGCGCTACAGCATTTCGTTCAACGCGGCTGATTTAACAGCCGGAATTTATTTTTATCGTTTAACTGCGGACGGCCAGCAGGTCGCAACCCGAAAAATGCTGCTGAGTAAGTAAAGAATGCTCCTTTAATTGCTCAACAGCATCTAAACCGAGTCGGTAAATCAACTTGTTTTTAGCGGAAGTGCACTAGACACTTCCCAAGGCGATGTAAATACCAATGGTTACGGCAACTAGACCTATTCCAAACCCTCTCGCATACTTCCACTGCGTCATGTCTACCACGCCAACATCCTGTATTTTAAATACTTCTTTGGGAGGATAAAAATATGATGCAATGTGCATTGCTACGACATTTAGCACAAACTCGATGCCCCAGATATGTACAAAATGCAGATCAACTTTCAGAATAAAGTAAGTGGTTATATAAAAGGCAAACCCAAACAGTAAGCCAACCTTTGCGCCGGTAGCCGAAACTTTTGGGAAAAAGAATCCAGCCAGTATTACGGTAGCCATTGGAATAAAAAAGATGCCGTTAAGTTCTTGTAGCAGCTGATACAAGCCTTCCGGAGCATCAGCAACTAAGGGTGCAACAGCAATAGAGACAACAGCAAGGATAAGAGACACCGTTTTCCCCATCCACACCTGCTGCTTTTCACTGGCATCCGTATTTAGATAGCGTTTGTAAACCCCGAGACTAAAAATAGTTGCCGCACTGTTTAACCCACTGTTAAACGTACTCAAAACAGCCCCCATTACCACCGCGACAAAAAAACCTGTCATCCAGTAAGGCAATACTTTGTTTACCAATAGCGGGTAAATAGTATCCTGCTCATTATACAGTGAATCTCCAAAGTGATAATAGGCGATAAGTCCGGGCAGGATAATAACAATGGGAATAAGGATTTTCAAAATACCGGCATATAGTAAGCCTTTTTGCGCCTCAACTAAACTTTTTGCCCCGAGGACGCGCTGAATGATTGACTGATGCATGCACCAGAAATAGAGCTGATTCACAATCAATCCTGTAAATAGCACTTCAAAAGGTAGTATAGAATCTCGTGCTCCAATAACGTTAAACTTGGAAGGCTCATATTCAAACACCTTTACCAAACCAGAGGCAATGTTTCCATCTCCAATGCTCCAAAGGGCCAAAACAGGTATCAAAACTCCGGCTATCAGCAATCCATAACCATTAACCGTGTCTGTATAGGCAACCATTTTTAATCCACCAAATATGGCATAAATCGATCCGACGACCCCAATAGCAATAACTGTAATCCACATTCCCGTTCCTTGAGACACTCCCAGCATTTCAGAAATATTGAAGATGCTTTCGATATTAATCGCACCGGTGTACAGCACAATTGGCAGAAGTGTCGTAACAAAGGAAATAATTAACAATAAGGCGATCATTGTTCTGGTCATACCATCAAACCGATGTTCCAGGAACTCCGGTATTGTGGTTAGTCCCATCTTCAGATACCGAGGCACAAAATACAGTGCCGCCGCCACCAACGCGACCGCCGATGTTACTTCCCACGCGATGATTATGGCACCAAAACGATAGGAAGACCCATTCATGCCGATTAAATGTTCGGTAGAGATATTGGTTAACAACATCGATCCGGCAATCACAACGCCGGTTAAACTTCGCCCCCCTAAGAAATATCCATCTTTGGAATCCAGATTGTCTTTTCTAAGACGATAGGCCGAATAAATTGCTACAAACGCAGTAAACCCCAGAAAGCTCAAAAATTGAATCATAACTGCACCGCCGACATTTTGTTATTCTTACGCTCGTTGGTCTGAGAGTGGTTCAGCAGGTCTGCGAAGCACTGCCATTTAATGATCGAGCCTATTATAAATACGCGAATGAATCGACATAAAAAAGGGGCAGAGTGAATAGAACCCAATTTTGCATTGTTCGAATTAATAAGTATACTTATTTCAAATGGCCTGTTGAAAGACCAATACAGGTTGCCAAATCAACAGCCCGGCCCCTGACTCAGACTTTAATTAGTTCGCTCGTATATAAAGCAAATAGATAATGCAGGACTCAACGTCAGACAAAACAGCTTGAACCTGCCTTCCTGTTAAGAATTGATTTTACAACGCGCTCAACTACTTATTCTTTGTGACCAAATTAAGGAGGTCCAACAAATGCAAGCTAATCAACCGTATTCAAGGGCAGCAAAACTCTATCAAATTCTAATTGTGACTTTTGCTTTTTGCTTTGTGCTCTCAACACACCTTCAAAGCCAGGAGACGTTTGGAAATATTGATGGAAGAATTACAGATGGTGATGGCAAGGCTTTAACTGGTGCAAACGTGATTCTACAAGGAGCAAATAAGGGCACCGCAACGGATTTAAATGGACGCTATAATATAAACCGGGTTACTGCAGGGTCTTATACCTTGGAAGTTTCTTACATTGGCTATCAGACACAGACGGTTGAAATTAGCATCAGCGACGGACAGACTACAACCCAAGACATTCAGCTGAGCGCTGCGATTTTTGATGTGAGTGAAGAGGTCGTTTGGGGAATTCGTGCAAAAGGACAAGCTGCTGCACTTACCAGACAAAAAAATGCTGCAAATATTGTAAACATTGTTGCTGCTGACCAGATGGGACGCTTTCCCGATGGTAATGCCTCTGAAGCTGTTCAGCGCGTACCGGGCGTCGCTCTGGAGCGAGATCAGGGTGAGGGGCGCTATATTCAAATTCGAGGCGGCTCTGCACTAATGTCTTCCATTACCTTTAATGGCGAGAGAATCCCTTCACCGGAAGATAGCAGGCAGATCGCACTTGATGCTGTGCCGGTAGACATTCTGGAATCGATTGAAGTAGCGAAAGCAATTACACCGGACATGGATGCCGATGCAATCGGAGGTAGTGTAAATCTTGTTACGAAGAAGGCGCCATTTGAGAGACTCGTAAACCTTGAGTTAGCCGGCGGATACAATGCCATACGCGAAAACGGCGGCGGGAGTGGCAATATCACATTGGGCACCCGAACGGCAAATGATAAAATCGGCATTCTTGCAAATGCCAGCTGGAATCGACGCAGTCTCGGCTCAGACAATGTGGAACCGGAGTATGATCTGGGAGACCCTGGTTTAGGTGATGACGTTCTGAGCGAACTGCAAACGCGACTCTATGATATCGATCGAACCCGAGTTGGCCTGAATACAATGCTGGATTTCCGCCATAGCAATCAGTCTTCAAATTTTCTAAATATCATTTATTCTCAAAGTAAGGACGAGCAATTACGCCGAAAGTTTGTAAATGCAGATTTTGATGATGGCGATGTATTGGAACTGGAAGATAACTGGAGAACCGAAGACCTTAGTACATTAAACCTGTCTGGCGGCGGAGATCATAATCTGAACAATGGGATGGCTATTAACTATAATGTCACCTATGTAAAATCCAGAGAAGAGAAACCAGACATTCAGGAAATCGTATGGGTTCAGGAAGGCCTGACCAGCTTTAGCCCATCCATCGCAGATCCCGAAAACATAACTGCTAATCCGGGATCTGTATCGGGTGAGTATGAATTCGACAAAATCGAAACGGAAACAAGCGAAATCAATAATGAAGACGTCGTTGCTGCACTCAGCTTCAGCCTTCCTCTGAACATCGGAAGCACAGACGGGAAGCTTACATTTGGCGGTAAATTCAGAACCAAAACAAAAGACCAACAAGTTGAAGTAATGGAATATGGGCTTGTCGCTGGTGATGCAATTTTGGGAGATGGATTTGGCGAAGACTTCAGCCTGGATGGATTTAACCCGGGCAATTACCCCTTTCCGGGAACTGTTACTAATGTCGACGATTTGCAAAACATCGTCAGTTCATTTTCGTCCCGCTTTGGAGAATTGGAAAGCGAAAAAGATATCGAAGCCGATGCTGAAGATTATGAAGTGAAAGAACGTGTTGTCGCCGGGTTTGGCATGATTGAGTTGAATGTATCTGAAAAGTTTACTTTGATTCCCGGTGTTCGTTTTGAACAAACCAATGACGAAACTCAGGGTTTCGAGTTCGACAGCGAGCTGGAAACAACCGTTGCCTCACCCGTTGCGGAAGAGTCATACGGCAATTTTTTTCCTATGATGCATCTGCGCTATCGCGCGACACCCTATACGAATGTTAGAGCCGCTTATACTTCTGCTATTGCCAGACCCAATTTTTACGATCTTGTCCCCTATCGAATTCGTGATGATGAAGATTTATTTATCGGAAATGCTGAATTATCACCAACAACTTCTGCCAATTTAGATCTGCTTGTAGAACACTACAATCAATCGATTGGCGTTCTTTCGGGCGGCATATTTTACAAACGGCTTACCGACCCCATTTTTGTTTTCGTAGAAGACAACACATTAGGTGGCGATACAAATCAGCCACGCAATGGAGAATCCGGCAATATATTTGGTGCTGAATTAGCCATTCAGCAACAGTTAAGATTTCTTCCCGGAGCTCTCAATGGACTGGGATTCTATGGAAACTTCACCTATGTGGATTCTAAATTGACGTTGCCCGATGGACGTGAGGTTAAACTCCCGGGACAGGCAAATAATATTCTCAACCTTGCACTAAACTATGAAAAGTCGGGCTTTTTTGCGCAAACAAGTGTGAGTTATCATGGCGACTATCTAATGGAAGTGGGTGGCAGCGAGGAAGAAGATTTGTTTATCGACAAACATCTGCAGATTGATGCCTCAGCAAGCTATCAATTGTCGGAGACTTTCAATGTTTTCCTTGAACTCGTTAATCTTAACAATGAGCGATTTAAAGTATTTGAAGGGGTCAGCGAACGCCCGCGACAGCTTGAGTATTATGAAACCTCAGGCCGGTTGGGACTAAGGTTCAATCTGTAAGCGATTAGCTGGTTCGCAGTTAATAACAGTCTTATGCAGTTCTTCTTTGCCACACTTATTGGCAAAGAAGAACGATTCAATATGTTTATGACAATAGACAATGTTTAAGTGCTTCAACGCTACTTCTCTATGCAAGGAAAGAAATGAATAAGCCTTTGAAACTGGCAGTGCTCGGAGTGGGTAGAATGGGTTTTATTCATGCACGCCACGTTCAGGAACTGGCCGAGAAGACCAATACCTGTCAACTGGTTGCTGTAGCTGACACAGATAGAGACTTCTCCGCCAAAACAGCCCATAAGCTCCAGCAACATCAGAATACAAAAATTTACTCCTATGCGAGTGCTACGGAACTGGCAATTAGCAATAGTATAGATGCTGCAGTTATTGCTTCTCCCACTGTAAATCACTATCAAGATACCAAAATACTTGTTGATGCAGGCTATCGCGTGCTTTTAGAAAAACCGCTCACTGCTTCACTTCAAGATGCGAAAGAACTTACAGGCTATTTAGACTCCAGTCAGAAGGCCAGTACTTCTGTGATGCTGGCTTTTATGAGGCGATTTGACGAGCCATTAATGCTGGCAAAAAAACTATTGGACTCCGGCAAAATTGGCCGTCCGTTTAAATACTCGTCTATTTTGGAAGATCCGCTTCCACCACCGGAAGGTTATATCAGCCCGGGGCTTTTGCTGGATATGGCAATTCATAATATTGATGAAATTCTCTGGCTGCATGGAGACAAACCGGAACGTGCGATTGCTTTCGGCTCAAACCTCTATAGCCATGGAGAAAGTGATGTTGAGGAAGATTTTGATGATGCAATGCTGCAATTATGGTTTCCGGGTAATGTGCTCGGGCAGATTCAGGTAAGCAGAAATCACGTCGCGGGCTATCGTGCCGAAACGTGGATTTACGGTGAGCAAGGTATGATTCACGTTGGACATTTTCAGGATGACCCACATGCCATTTCCGTGAACTCTTATAGTCGTGACAATCAGGTGATTGAGAAAAAGATATTCATGCAGCGAAAGTATGAGGAGGACGTTCCGGTTTTTGCAACCCGGTTCGGCAATTCCTATAAATCCGAACTGACTCATTTTGTCGATCAATGTCATACCAACTCTCCATTTTCCGTGACACATATAGATGGATTTCTCGCACAACAGGTTGCTTTCGCGAGTCAACGCACGGTAAAAGGCGCAGATGGCGCGAATCTCATTAGATACTAACTAAAGATGTTGCCGAACGAACTTCGATTATAGGTTTCAATCAACACCTGTCTTTTTGAGAAAAAAATTCTTTTCCTATTGATTGTCTTGGTAGAACAAGATAATTTAAGACAAAAGAGTCTTTATTCTTAAACAGAGGCACCAATGACACACTCAGGTCGGGAATAGATAAAAATGATCATAAAGAATGTTGATTTTTCTTTCCAGTTGAGGAAGTCAACATTCCTTTTCGGACAGTAGCAAGATTAACAATCGCCGGAAGCAACTGCTACGCCCCAAACCTGTATGGAAGCAATAAACAGACGTATAATGGAGGCAACATGAAGCACCTCAAGTTATTAGCCATAGCATTTTTATGTGTAACGCCACTTTTCGTTTGGGCGGATGGAGATGAGGAAAATAAAGACTGGAAGTTAATTGCACAAATCCGCCAGCGCTCGGAAGTCGATAATCGGGATTTTAACAGCGATACCGGGCTCGAATCGTTCACCGGTCTGCGGTCCCGTCTGGGTGTACTGTTCACACCGGCCGAGGACCTGAGTGCCTTTTTTCAAGTGCAGGATACGCGATTCTTCGGAACGGAAACCAGCACGCTCTTCGACGGTAGGGCAGATAATTTCGACCTGCGCCAGGCCTACTTCCACCTTAAGGATCTCTTTAGCTGGCCGGTAGATATTAAAATGGGTCGTATGGAAGTAAACTATGGGCCCCAGCGCTTGATCGGCGCGGTTGGATGGCATCCAATTGGACGCAGCTTCGATGGAGGAATACTCACCATCAAAGGGGACGGGAAATCTCTCGATATTTTTTCCTTTAAAGAAGTGGAAGAATTTGAAATTGAAGACAAAGGCGATCGCAGTGTAGGCGGAGCTTACGGAAATATAAATGTCGGGGACAGCCATAAGGTGCAGCCATTTATTATCTGGCAGATCAGCACGCCGGATTCGATCATCAATCGCTTCACTACCGGATTTTATGTCAATGGAAAGCCCGGCAACTTTCGCCATGAGCTTGAGTTCGCCTATCAGGGTGGTTCAGTGGGCGATCTGGACGTAGCAGCCTACATGTTTGCAGCTAACTTCGGCTACGTATTCTCAGATGTATCAACAAAACCCATGGTTTCCATCGGCGTTGATTATCTAAGCGGTGACGATACCTTGGGGGATAATGACATCAAGTTCTTTGACACCCTGTATGGCACCAACCACAAATATTACGGTTTCATGGATTACTTTCTAAACATTCCGGTCAATACCTTTGGCCGTGGATTGATGGATCTGCATCTAAGGTCTTCCATAAATATTAACAAAAGCACCAAGCTTGCCTTAGCGCTGCACAACTTTTCTTCCACTGAAGACTTTGTGGGAACCGGCGGCGAGACCGAAACCGCGTTCGGAAAGGAAATCGACCTCACACTGACGCATAAGTACAACTCTCAGCTTGGCATAACCATCGGTGCATCCATATTCTCACCGGGTGAGATCTTTAAACAAGAGCGCGGTGAAGATCTGTCCAGCTGGTATTACCTGATGACAACAGTTAATTTGAAGTAATATCATTCAAGAAAATCTGTAGAAAAAAAGCGTTCCTTATAAAAACGGTGAGGAGCGCTTTTTTTAGACCGTGTTGACAACAGCAATTTTCAGAGAAAGTAGACGAATTATGCCACTCCGCGAGGCTTGTGGAATCTTTTTTTTACTTAGCTCTAATGACTCGGGGCTAAAACGAGATGTTTAGATAAAAATGTTCTAAAAAGCAACAGAGGTACTTTAATATGTATAGTAGCGTACATCATAAAACTACATAAACCCCAGAGGGGTAACATAAAATCAAATTGTCCACACGATCTAATGGATCTCCAAAAAACAGCGAGTTTTTATCTGGAGATTGATCGAATAGCTCTCCCTAAATCAATCCGGCTTGGCTTCAATTCCATAGATCCCTATATTCTCTTTTACGTCTAACAGGAGATGTATGGAGACATTTCAAGCAAGTGTAGTTGATGGTATGTATAGCGGGATGCTCATCATGTCTTCCCTTCAGGGATTTGTTCTGGCAGCAATTCTATTTTTTCATGCCCGGCTAAAGAGTCGTTCCAATCAATTTTTAGCACTTTCCTTATTCGCCGTCTCGATTGTGGTATTGTACGACGGTCTATATTATGTGAATCTGAATAATCTTGCCGATTCGATTCTGGCCTTTCTTCCCATTTACTTAACAAGCCCAATCTCGATCGGTATTTATTTTTTTGTTACTTACCTGATCCATCCCAAACATCAGCTAACAAGTTGGGAAAAATGGTGGCCTGTACCAATTATCCTTGAAGTATTTCTACAAATTGGTCTGATAATCATAAATGTGTATTCTGAAAGCGGCACAATTTCCATTTCAGAAAAGTCCATCATACTTATTGAACAATCCATTGGTTTGCCTACATCGCTGATTCTTATTCCTCTGGCATTAAAGAAGGTCTATCACTATCACACTTTTTTGTTTCAGAATTATTCAACAATTGCCCAAAAAGACCTCAAATGGCTAAGGCGGGCATTACTTCTTAAATATGGATTAACCTTGTTATGGCTGGTAAGTTTTATATTTGAGTGGGCAGGTTTTTCCGTCAATTTAATTTATGAGATCCTAACCCTCAGCTTGGCAATCGTGCTATTTGGTATAAGCTACTTTCTGCTACTACATTACCATCTTTTTCAAATAGTTCCTATCCAGACAGCGGAAAGAACGCAGGATAATTACCCAAAAAAGCTGTCACCTAAAACTGATCAATATTACGATGTTCTCAAGGATCTAATGCAAAACGAAGCTCTATACAAAAACTCCTCCCTGACATTAAGCATGCTTGCAGAACGGCTGGAAATTAGCAGTGGCTATTTGTCGCAGATTATTAATGAGAAAGAGCAAAAGAACTTCTTCGAATTTATTAACCATTATCGTATCGAGGCAGTAAAAAGCAATCTTGTGGATAAGAAATTCGACCAGTATAGCATTATGGGTATCGCATCCGAATGCGGGTTTAGTTCAAAGTCGGCATTTAATTCTGTTTTTAAGAAACTTACCGGCTATACACCTTCAGCTTATAAAAAACGCCATCATCCAAGATAGTTTTTAGTTTGGGACCGTCCAGAATTCCACACTTTTAAAAACTCCGCACCAGTTTTTTCGCATCAATCTGCATCGATCCGGTATATTTCAGCATTCATAAAAAGAGATGCATACCGACTGTTTAAGATCAATTAACCTTAAAGGAACGAAGAAAAAGATGAATAGAAGAGAATTCCTGAAACTTTCCAGCATACTTGGCCTTTCCGCACCATTTTACTCATTGCTTAGCTCATGCAATAAAAATACTCTGGGTGTTGGAAATTTTTCCGGATCGGTAACCATCATCGGCGCCGGTGCAGCGGGAATGGCAGCAGGTTATCTATTGGCACAGCAAGGTATCGATTATCAAATCCTGGAAGCATCTTCTACCCACGGGGGAAGGATGAAGCGTACCACAAATTTTGCGGATTTTCCGGTGCCACTGGGTGCAGAATGGCTACACGTTGAAACTGGTATTTTTAAAGAGATCGTTAATAAGAACTCTACTCCAATTAATGTCGATACCACTCCATACGACCGGGAAACAGAATATGGTCTCTATGAAGGTCAGCGAGTTTCTATAGAAGAAATGGGATTTAAAAAAGAACGTAAATTCATTAATTCTACCTGGTTCGACTTTTTTGATCAATACATCTTCCCTTCTGTGCGGGAGAAGATCATTTATAATACAGTCGTTGAATCTATAGACTACTCAGCAAACAAGGTAGCGATACAAACAGCAAACAAAGATTTCTCTGCAGATAAGGTGATTGTTACCATCCCGCTGAAGATCCTGCAGAGTGGAAGCATCACTTTTTCTCCTGAATTACCTCAAAAAAAACAGTCGGCAATAAACGAAGCTACTGTCTGGGATGGCTGTAAGGCGTTTATTGAATTTTCAGAAAAGTTTTATCCTGCCTTTGTAGGATTTGAGATTCAACCGGAAAAAGCAGGACAAAAGCTATACTATGATGCCTCCTATGGCCAGAATTCATCGAAACATATTCTGGGACTCTTTGCTGTCGGAAGCGGAACTATTCCCTATGTTCAGTTAACCGATGCTGCTCTTATCGACTATATACTTAATGAGTTGGATGTCATTTTTAATAATCAGGCAACTGCCAACTATGTAAAACACATTTTTCAAAACTGGAATGAAGAACCGCATATTAATGGGGCCTACTTATACGACCACGAAAGTTGGTCCCGGGTACGAAAACTTGGCGATTCGGTAAGCGGAAAGTTATTTTTTGCTGGTGAGGCATATACAGATGGGGGTGACTGGGCAAGCGTACATGCAGCCGCAAGATCTGCCAGACGGGCGGTCAGCAAGATACTACAGTCCTGAGTTAAAAGGCACAGCTATAATTTTACTCTCGGTATAAATATGTATGAATGATGTTAACAATCACGAATATCCTACAAAAGAACCAGTTATTTATTAAAAGTCTCATCTATCTTTGCCTTAGCCACTTTCTTCAGATTCAAACAAACTCCAGGACTTACTTTCGTCGATATCCAATCAGCTCCTTCCTCTTTCCCGGCGACTTCTCATGTCCCTTAGAGAAAGTACCAATTCTCACTAACAGTTTTATGAACCATAGCGGTGCTAGTTTGTTCAACTGGTATCGAACAATGACATATACCTCCAGCTTCATAGGTCGTCAAGAGGCGAATCTCTGAACCATCTGGAGCAAGAGGTCATATTCCGTTTTCAAAATTTCCGTTACAATTTTTTGCTTTTTCATGTCTTCCTCCTGCCTCCTTAAGACTGCAAGATAAAGCCTCACTCTACCGCATTTAATTTAGACAAAACTACTCATACCAATCAGGTTAGAACGTTCGGTATACAATGAGGATAGTATTCAAATAAAGTTTCAAATCTTTGATCTCCTAAGAGAATAATCCCAAGCAAAAACCTAATAGATAATTGCGGGCCAGCAACTCCCATGTAGCATGAACCCAACAACAACTTCGCAACTACCACCATACACCGAACGTAGCCAAGTAGCTCATTCCACTTGATTCAATCCTCTTTTCCAGAGGTAAACGAAAAACCTCTTCGGCATCTTCATCTTTTAAAAGGGTTTTACCATATAGAGCGGAGACAGCAATCGAAAAACCATTATCCAATTGCAAATAGAGGCCAGTTTCTAAATTCCAGCCGTTTCCATAGGAGTTCTGCTCAATGACAGCATCAGTATCAGGATTTTTTATCTTACTTTTCAAAATATTATATGTGTAAGAAGGCCTTATCAAAACGCCAAAATCCTCGATCACCGAATGAGTTCGAATACCACTCTCAAGAAAGTTATTATTGATACCAATATCAAATAACGAGGCGCGAAGGGTAAGTCTTACTGAAAGCGGGACAAGGAATCGGTTATAGTTTAGCTCAGCGATTTCTGTGAATGAATCCGTTGGTTCAGACGGAGCCAGTACATAATCAAATGACGTATATTTTTCGTTGAAGAAAAATCCCCCTAAGCCAATATCAGCTCTAACTTCGCCCTCACCCGATAATACCTGATAATAAAATATACCCCAATAGTCCGCTACCGGGAATACATTCGAATATGATGCACCATAGCTAATGTCAACATATTGTGATTTATCATGGGCTGCGACAAACTGACTTGGCAAACAAATCAAGCAGGTGCTAGTTAACACCATCAACCTGTTAATACTAAATATTTTCCTCATCAGTCCCTTGTGATTAAGAATATCAAACAGCAATTCATGCTAGATGTAAGTATTGAGACCTTGCTTGATATATATGCAATTTTCTTTTATTGGCTCTCTCAAAGAGGCCCATAAAATAATTAATTTCAGAAAATTATATTGGTTTCAGGGGGAGTTGTTATTAAATAATAACAAATACGGTACTGAATTGTCAAGGTCTATTTCTCTGTCAAATCAATGTATTTCCTTACATGCAGCAACCCCCTGCTAAAGGGTCCTTTTAACAACACACCTGATATTTATAAATGACATTCCTTACCCCCTGGCAAGCATCGGAACGGTAAATACTCCCTTAGGTAATTCAAAATTGCCTCGCGTGAAGAGATAATCCTCTTTGTTCACTACAGCCATATATCCTGAGCTGAGCTTGTCCGGCGTAAAATAGTATTTTATTTTTTGAACCGCTTCCGTAGCGATATACGGATACAACTTTTCGATAGTTGGAATCACCTTTCCGACAATATCAAAAAGTTTCAGGAACTGGCCTTCAATTTTATAAATCACAAACACATCCAGTTCAGCGATATAATAGATATCATTCTTGAAAAGATTATCACAATACCAAAGGAATAGCCAATTCTGTTCTATATCCCCATACACATTGGATATAGAAGTTCGCCTGCGAACGTATTCAGCCAATCGACTTGCATCAGATGCTCGACGAATATCTACGTTACTAACCTGGGAAGGGTGAAAAACCGTAATCGGTGGTGACGCTTCAAAATGACCGGCCATTTCGATTGGCATAAAGTTGAACTGCTGATAAAAATCTGCCAGATTACGGTTTGCCAGAAGAAACGCTGACCCATTTTGAGCATTGATGTACGAATCTACCTGCTGGAATAACCGCCTTATCAATCCCTGCTTTCGATAGTCTGGCATCGTGCAAACGGTTTGGACCATATAAGCAATTTGCTTTTTCCCGTTTATACACTGATGGAACGTACCGACAGAGACGTTGGCAACAATTTTCCCGTTATCAACAAAAGAAAACGGCATATAGTGCAGATCATTTTCTTTTAACACTGTAAAGCCGAATATTTTCAGACTCAGTTTATTCAGGCTATCGCGAAGGACAGTATCGCTTGCGTAATTGGTAACGAATCTCATTTATTTCTTCCAAAGTATATTTTCTTATGGGGTAATAACTCCAACGGAAGTAATATAATACTGAACAACTAAATTCCGTCAGAGGAGACCGCCATTTTATGCCCCATATATTAAAGAACGATGAGCTCTCGGTTCACATAGATTTACCGGGAGAGAATTATAACTCTACCCGCTTTGATCAGACCGGTAAAATTACAGACGTCCTGTATCGAGGGATTCGCGTATCCGGCGTTGAGAGAACCGATGCAGAGAACGAGAACTCGTTTGGCAAGGGATTCTATAATGAGTTTGGTATTGACGCTGCGTTGGGGTTTGATGAGGCAGAAGTCGGCGGACGGTTTCACAAAATAGGTGTCGGCTTATTAAGAAAAGACGATGATCAATACCAGTTTAACAAACGTTACGAGCTACAGCCGGCCAAGTTTGAGGTAATTACCGAATCGAACAGGGTTCTCATAACCTGTAAATCACAGTCTACTTCAGGTTATGCTTATATGTTGGAAAAGGAAATTGTTTTGCACGATAGTGCTTTTACCTTGAAATACCGTTTACACAATACCGGTGAAAAGGATATTGTTACCGATGAATACGTGCATAATTTCACGGCGATTAATGATGAGTTAATGGGACCGGATTATCAGCTGATCTTCCCCTTTCAGCTGAACCCCGATCAATTTACGGCTTCCGTTAATCCCGAGCAGGTGATTAGTATTGACAAGCATCAAGTAAATTTTACAGGTTCGCCCGGCGAGCAATTCTTTTTTAGCCATCTTAACGGTAAGCATACTTCTGTGGCCAAGTGGGAACTGTGGCAACTCAAAAGTAAGATCGGACTAAGCGAAACCGGGAGTTTTCAAACCAATAAAATAAACCTTTGGGGTTGGAAACACGTGATTAGCCCGGAGTTGTTTTTCTATATACATGTCAAACCTGGTCAATCCACAGAATGGTCCAGAACATATGATGTGTTTAGGTTAGATTAAGAATACATATCATTAGAAAGTACAGTACTCAAAAATGCGCGGGTATATTAATTGGATCAATATTTAAAGTATTCTCTTCGCGAAACTCCGATGATTGGATTATCAATTGAGCAGGTTAGGACAATGCTTAAGAAATACGACTTTTTTTGTAAAGACACTCCATGGAGTGAAAAATGGGCCAATTCAACTGGCAAGGGAATTGTCCACCAGTATGAGTTGAATGAAGATGGTTTGATTATTTTCGATAAGTCGACAGACTTATTTTGGCAGCAATCCGGTTCAGGGGAGCTACAAGAAGAAGGAGTATTATCTTATATCTCTGAGTTGAATGAGCAACGCTTTGGTGGTTGCTCTAATTGGCGTGTACCGACTCTGGAAGAAGCTATGAGCCTGATGGAACCAAGGCAAGCCAATAAAGTTTATATTTCTCCAGTATTTGATTCACGGCAACATTGGATATGGACAAGCGATCTACTGGAGGAAAATAAACGGGGATACAGTGATGCAATTTGGGATGTCTCATATGGTCAGGGACGTTGCACACTGAATCCATTCGATTTTGCCAACAGCAACTATGTCCGTGCCGTTTACTCTGCAAGTGATCAGAATTAATATAGCATTATGATCTTTAGTCTAAATTGCGACGTTGATTGACCATTTAGGCCACGCCTATCGATCTTCTCAATGACCGAGAATTTGATTTTTTGCGCATGAAGTATTATTGCCTGCTTAAAATCTGAGCAATACGATTATAAACAATCTTCGATATTTCCCAGGCGTTGCCGCCGCTGGTATTCACGAACTGGATTACAACCGTATCCATATCCTCATGATAGCGGGCAATACTTTGGTATCCCGGTAGTAAGCCGGTATGGTTATATTTATAGATAGAGGAGTAAATGGATTGTTCCTGATCGGTTAACAATGAGCCATCATTCAAAGCTCTTATGAACACGCCAACGTCTTTTACAGTCGCGACCATTGAACCACCGGGGTGTATAAAATCGTTATACTTTATATCAGGACCATAACCGACATAATAGCCACTCATCACCTCGTTTAAATTGACCTCACTCAACAAGCTGTAGGTGTTATTCAGCTCAAGTGGCAGTAGAATTTCCTCTCTCACATACTGATGATGACTGTATCCTAAAACTTTGTCAAGAATTAGACCAATCAACCAATAATTGGTATTGGAATAACGATACTCAGCATCAGGCTCAAAATCTGCAGGCATATCCAACACCAACTCAGAAGGTCCCATATTGTCTTTGTAAGGACTGGTCCACGGGTAATCCGGATGATCACTGTAATTGTAAATCCCACTGCGATGCTGCACCAGCACTCTCAGATTGATTCTTTCTGCATTTTCTATTCGTCCGGCAAATTCGGGCAAGTAATCGGCGAGCGTACTATCCAGAGACAATCGCTTTTCATTGACCAGTTCGGCTACCGCAACGGCGATATATAACTTGCTGATACTGGCAATCTTAAATAATGCCTGTGGATCGGCCGGGATCTTATTTTCCCGGTTTTTCCAGCCGGCAGAGTATAATGTCGCCGGCTTATCGGCTTTCTGCACATATACGACAATACCGTCAAGGCCGTGCTGAATCGCATCATCCACTTCTTCCTGAACGGTATCAGGTAATGGCTGTAACCATGCCCAGACAATATCCCAGGGTGGAAATATCACAATACAAATAACAGCAATAATCGGCATGATGATTCGAAGGAGTCGGACGGTAGGCTTCATTTTTTTGATAGTACTTTGGTCCTTCAGCGTCGCTAAACGCTACACTCAGCGGAAGCGTGGGTTTTCAAGTATTGTAGATTTATTTCGAGATCTCATGTTAATACAAAATACGGATTTCTTGTTTATTTACGAAAACTTAAATCTACGCGGACAGTTAAAAGCTCGCTTTTCCTTCAATTCTTTCAACACATCCTCAAGCACTGCCTGCGTATTAGACAATTTCTCTCGGTTTTGATAGGGCGAGACCAAAAGACATCCAACAATCATGGGAGAGAGTTGGATGCGTGGTTTGCCTTTTCAATACAGCATCGGCCTAGCACCCGATATTTTCTACTGGTGCATTACCTTGCTGAAATATAAGGATCTTATTTACACGTAGGTTACCATCCCAATACCAGCGAAGACCATTGTTATACTGCCAGAAGTTATCACCGGTATCTACAAGTTCCGGTGGTCCAAAATTGGCTAAAACTTCTGATTGCAATGATCCGATTCCGAGAAAATCGCGCGTTACATCCGCGAATGGTCCTTCCATAATGATAACCGTTGCGACTTCGTCTTGCTCTGGAGTTATTCCGGTCCCTGGCAGAAAGATAGAAATCCCCTGATTAGTATATTTCACAATATGCCCGGATATGCTGCCGAAAGGGTCAACAATAGTGCAGAACGTATCCGAAAAACCAAGAATTTGAATAATGTGTTGATAGGTATCTCCTATTTCTATTCCTGCCGCACCGATTCCTTGTAGGATAGTGACGTTATAAAACACCTCAAAAGACACGGAAATTTCTGAAGTTGTTTCTTCTGCTTCCAACCGAAGTACATCTGTATAGTCTCCTATCGGTTGAAAAATGTCAGCAGTCAACTTTAGAGTATCAGGAATGGAGGAACTGGCACCTTCAAATCTCTCCAGCGCGAGCCAGGAAGGCTGACCCACCACTCTCCAGCTACAAGCTGAGCCATTATTAGAAGCACTAACTGTTATTTCACTTGCATTAGCCTCCTGTGTTAATACAACGGCGTTCTGGCCCGCCGATATTGTAAGATCGCACAGTAGAGGATCTGTAGTCTCACTACAACTTAACTGCATGAAAACAGTAACACTCATAATTAGTAGGAGAACAAGCTGAGGTAGAGAGAATAAATCTCGGATAGATTGTTTTTGTAAATACATAACACCTCCCCAATAAACGGAACATTAAACCTTTGTTTGCACATTATTTCTTGAAGTTCGAATTGACAAAATGTAATCGATCAATGTGGGGGAGTTATTGTTAATAATAGCATGTTTGCTTGAAACATGTCAAGAATTATACCTAAAAAATAGTTGACAACTTTTTGCTAAATTTCACATCTAGTCGTTCAAGTAAACCGACTTATTTGCGAATAATAACAGCTTGACGTTATGTTAATCCAACGCTCACAAAAAGCAAAGTGCCTCTAATCAAAACTATAGGAGCGCTTTTATATTGGTGCTCCCCCCAGGGAGTGTCGAGTGAATACATCTGGGTGGTGAGGGCGGCACTATATAAATCAATCCACTAATTCGATCTTATTTGATATCATACACTCAACGTTCAAAATTCAGGGTTGTTCAATAACCAGAGAATCCACTGGGTTGGACAGTTTTTCCGCCTACAGCCGTTGCATATCTGCTACTCATAATTTACGACCTCAATATAAATATCATATTGCTTGTTCTTTTTGGCAATGTAGGCAATGTGTTTTCCATCCGGCGACCAACTCGGTTCGGTGACACGGTTGAAGCCCTCTCCCATTTTCTGCAGCACCTTGCCTTGCAAATCCAGGATCTGAATATAGCGGATATCTTCACTTTCCTTCTTGGCAGAAGCAATGAACTTTCCGTCCGGGGACCAGGACGGGCAGAAATCGTGACCGGGGCTATTGGTTACTCGCTGTAACGATTGATCAGCAACACTAAGAATGTAGATTTCATCGTCTTTACCTTCCGTATCGCGGCGTGAGAAGAAAGCGATTTGGGAGCCGTCCGGTGAGTAACGCGGCCAGACATTGCGGAAGGAACCCGGGTCAATTGCCGAATCTGTCGCTGTCGTTGAAGTCGCTGGAATTTCGATTCGCTTTACACCAACACCAATAGTGAAACTAAAGAGGTCGATATTACCCTCAACAGCGGCACAGTAAACAATCGATTTTCCGCCAGGCGACCAATGGGGCATCATCTCGCTTTCCGGGGACTGGGTGATCCCATCGAGGTTGTTAGAGACAAGATCATAGATATACAGATCAGGCTGGCCGTTAAGATCACTCTGCAAAACAATGGATTCATTCTTCGGGGAAAAGGCCGGAAAACGCTCGTTCCGGGGAGTATCAAGGACCTTCTCAATTCGGCGCTCATCAACCATCAATAAAAAAATCCCCCAGGAGCTGTCAACCTTGCTTTCAAAGAGAATTTTTTTGCCGTCCGCCGACCAGGTGGGATAACGCTCATCCGCGGGGGTATCGGTGAGCTGGATGGGGCCATTTTTACCCTGCGGAAAAGCAGCGGCCGTAAAAGAAAGGAGGATGAAGAAAAGCGTGCGCATATTTGTCCGTCTTTTTTAGAGTGTAAGTATTCAAGTTCTCCAGGATTGATTTGATTTTAATCTAAAAGATGATTTAAAAAGAGGCAAGTCTAAAGCCCTCAAGAAGAAAAACACCCCAAGCGATGCGAACCCCTGCAAAACATCCTCTCCATACCCCCATAAAAACAAAACGGGTTATCCGTTTGGATAACCCGTTGCGCTGTACTCCCAAGGGAGTGTCGAGTCTATACTTGTAGGTGGTGAAGCAATACACAATTAACTTGCAAAATAGATATAATATCTACTTCAGGATCTTATTCAATTGTATTAAGATCTTCTCTTTCGATGGAACTCCATCTGGATAATATCTTCATGTAGGAGCGGCTGGTGCTGGTCTTGACACCCCAAATAGATCTGTTGAATTTAGTAATATAGTTGGTGTTCCATAACCTGTTCTGCAATCGTGAGCAGGGAGCTCACCTACATCAATTATTTCTACTTGTTGCGGTAGACGCAGTTCTTTAATTGCATCAATTAAGTGCTCATACATTGTTTGAGAGTTTGAACAATTGGAACGCGTTAAGAAGCAGATTTTTTTATTTCTATCCATAAAAATTTTTCATGGTTGATTGATAAAAATTAAGATTTTACTGAACAAACTCTTTGAAATGCTTTTTTGGATCGTTCTTAATACTGCCAACGTTTTATAGTTGAAACGAAACAAATACAATGCGTCTTAAAATATACTATATATTTCCTTTACTACAATGATCGCTGGATCTTAATCAACTTAAAGTTTCCAAGATTTATCGGATAAGGCTAAAGTCCCCGACATTTTTGTTCTCACAAAACTACCGCGATCTAGATCCACTCCTGAAATAGAACGAGTCTACTCCGGGGGAATGAAGTAGACTCGTTTTTTAATAGCAATGCCGCCGGGGTCCAGTAGGCAACATCACTGTAATTATGGGCTATACTTACTTAAGAAGCAGAACCCGTTGGGTTTGCTCATGTTGACTCGTGCTTAATCTTACAAAATACGTTCCGCTGGCAACACCGGAGGCGTTCCACTGATAGTTGTGCTCACCGGCATTTAGATTCTGATTCACCAGTGTTTGCACCAAACGACCATTAATATCGTAAACCTTCAGATTTACAATCGTGCGTTCCGGAATACTAAAGCGGAAGGTGGTTGACGGATTAAACGGGTTCGGATAATTGGGAAAGAATGTAAATTGATTTGGTATATTGGTCTCATCTCCTATACCGGTCGGATTACCAATCGTGAATGAGCCGCTTGCCACAGCACTGCCTAAGAATGCGGCATCGACTGATTGTATGGACCAGACGTAACTTCCTTCTTCCAGGTTATCGATTAACCAGTTGACGGTAGCCCCAACATTTCCGGGTTCCGGCAGGCGATAGGCCGTGGATATCGGCGTACCGTTTTGAGAAACCTTTAATTCATAGGTCAATGCCGCAGCGGGCGTATGGTCGTCATTGGCAGCATTCCATGTAAATACTACAGAGCTATCCGGTTGAACGTCAGCACTGAGACCATTAGGAGGTGTCGGTGCCAGGTTTTGCCCGGGGGAATCGTTGCGATAGAGATGCATCTGAGCTTCCACTAGCCCATTGCCACCGGGGACAAAATACTGTCCGGCTATAAAGTAATCGAGATCCCCCTCACCATCAATATCTAACCAGGAGAAGGTTCCGCCGCGGGTTCCGGATGCCCTTGGGGCAGGCAGATCAGTCCCGGACTGACTGAAAACACCCCCATTGTTTTCATATATCCGTGCACGCCCTTCGATCTGCGAGCCTGAGTTATAAGTGCCTCCAAGCAGAATGTCGACATCGCCATCATTATCGTAATCCGCCCATGTAACGGCATTTACATCAAACCAGCCTTCACAGGGAATACAGTTGATAATCTCGATTGGTGAGTAGACATCATTATCGTTCTGATAGATTCGCAAGACGTTTTTATAGGTGCCGTCGGTATCATTAACATTTCCACCGATCAGAATATCCAAATCTCCGTCGGCATCATAGTCGCCCCAATTTGCAGCCCCATGTTCTATAGTCAGTGAGTCGATGATATCCTGAGGGGTAAAGAATCCGTTTCCATCATTGCGATAGCGGCGAATAAAACCATCAAAGGTTAGCGGCTCTATATTAATTAGCAGTAAATCCAGATCCTGGTCGCCGTCATAATCTGCCCAAAAGCTCTGCGCGTGTGGAGCCGAGGTAAGTGCTGCATTCGTTTCCTCAGTAAAGATCCAGCCACCGCTGCCGTTTGGCCCATCATTGCGCATCAGCTTTGTTTCATGTAAAAAAGTGATGTTATTATAAACCGACGGTAGCAAAAGATCGGCATCACCGTCGTTATCGTAATCTGCCCATGAAATAGAATTCAGATCAAACTCTGCCTGGCCGTTGTCTTCCCAATATCCGGGCAGGAGCGTATTCGTCGGCACCATACTACCGGCATCATTTCGATATAGAATTGTTTTTCCGTTCGTCCCAACCACCAAGTCCGGATCATTATCATTATCGACATCTCCCCAGGCCATGTCGGATGCTCCGGATGTCAGGGTGTCGAAGGGGAGGGAGATGTATTCAAAGTCCCATTGGGTTTGTGTGGATGAACCGTTATTTTGCAATAGTAGTAGCCGATAATCAACGCTTTGGTTATAGACGACATAAAAACCGAGCACCGCAATATCCAGATCGCCATCCAGATCAAAATCAGCCGGTGCGGTGGTAATAACCCAGAAGTCCTCATCCTGCGGCGTTACAAAAACGGAATCAATGGGAGTAACTTCTGTAAATGCTCCAAAGGTACCTCCGGGACCAGGCTGAGCAACTACAGCTCGGAGAGTCGTATTGGAGTCGCCGTCATCATCAACCACGGTTAATCTTACCAGATAGGTGTTTGCTGCGGCAAAGGTATGCGACGGATTGCGCTCGGTTGAAGTCGTCCCGTCACCAAACTCCCAGAACCAGCTGATAATTGTTCCGTCCGGGTCATTACTGGTATCGGTAAAATCAACGCTTAAACCAATGGTGTTAAACGTGAATGATGCTGCCGGTGGACGGTTTAACGGTGGAGGTGGTGGACCATTAAAATGTTCAATATATCCTTGAAATCCACCTGTCCAGGCATTGCCTGCTGTATCTGCTACGATCGTGCTAAAATTGCCAAAGCCTTCTGAACCAATTTGTAGCACTGCCCAGTTTTGTCCACCGTTAGCGGAATAATAGGCTAGGTTATCCAGTGTACTGAGCCAGATTTCATTTGGACCGAGTAAGTAGATGTCACTGAATTTAACCGACGTGGTTTGGGTCGGGAGTTCTTCCCAGGTTAATCCGCCGTCATTGCTGCGGGCCGCATAGCCGCCCCAGCCCACCACATAGCCGGTTGCTTCATCATAAAAATCAATATCAGCAACCTGAAACGGTGAGCCCGGCAGGGTTCCGGAAAACCAGTTCTGGCCGTTGTCATTCGTGATTTGCAATGGGCCACCGACGTTTACCGCCCAACCGTTTGGACCTTCGAAGTCCACAGCAACATACAGTCCTCCAAAGCCCGGTATGCCGGTCCATGTAGCTCCACCGTCAATTGTTTGTAATAATGCTCCTCCAATAGGCCCACTTCCGATAACCCACCCTTCAGATGGGCTACTGAATTGTAGATCATAACCGGAAAAGCCGCTGGGTTTTGCAATCAGAGGCTGCCAGCTTGCACCACCATCACCGCTGATGTGAACTTGTCCTGAGTTATCGATAATTGCTATTTCCTGAGCAGAAATAATGTCCACCGCTTCAATGTCTACGAAACCAAGACTTTGCTGCAGCTGCCATTTTCCATTTCCATCTGTCGTCAGGATAGTCCCTTCATCCCCTACAGCAATCATTCGTCCATCATCGAAACGAGCTATGTCGTTAATTGCCTGACCAACTCCGCTGGATATCTGAGACCATGAGTTACCGCCATCTGTTGATTTTATAGCAAAGCCGTGACCGTATGCAAAATAGCCGGTTGAGGATGTAGGGAAAACAGGTACTGCACTACCGAAAAATCCCGGCCTTGGTCCTGGTGAAGCGAAAGTTTGACTCCAGGTCGCACCACCATCAATAGACAAATACATGTTTCCATCTTTATCTGCTCCAACAACGTTTTGTGTATCAAGAACTGTTAGAGCCAATACGCCGGAAGGCATAACGGTGCCGATATCTGTCCAGGTTGCCCCACCATCTGCTGATCTGAAGACGCGGTTGTCCAAATTAGGAAATGCCCCTGTTCCCCAGGCAAGAACCGTTGTTTCAGAAAGCACGGTGAAGTTTGACTTTTCATTTGCCGAACCAACATCGATCCATGTTGAACCGCTATTCGTACTACGCATTATTCTATCATCCACAATTGCCAGCAGGGTATTAGCAGACAGGTAAGTGGCATCCTTTGCATCGCCGGATAGCAGTAGAGAAATTGTGCTGCCGCCGTCAGTTGTCCCGTAAAGGCCACTTGCCGAAACGCCCAGTGCGTTTTGAGCATCAAAGAAGTCAAACCGGAATATATCATTTGGAGAAGCAGACCAATTCAGACCTCCATCAATACTTACCTGTATGCCGAAGTTACCACTGGCGATTCCAAAGTCAGGCGTGTAAAACTCCATAAAATAGGTTGAGCCTAAAAATGGAATCTCTGTCCAGGTGGTGCCCCCGTCCAATGTCCGGTAATTATTATTTCCATAGGTCCAGCCTCTTTGCGAATCGAGAAAGAATATACCGTTCAGCGGTGAATTCAGGTTGATCGGCACATTTCTCTGTACCCAGGTATCACCTCGGTCTGTTGATTCAAAGAGTGCACCATTGTTGTCAAAAGGGTCATCATCGGTGGCAAGAAATATTCTATTTTCAGTCGGTGCAGCCATACCGCCTACATCAAGATCTGTTGGAACAGGACTCTCTGTCGACCATTGCGTGAAACCTGTGGAGTGCAGCAAAAAACACATCAGGAAGGTTAATAAGAATGTTGTTGAGCGATATGTATTTTGTATTACTAGTTTTGTTTTGAACGTTTTCATTTTATCCCCATTTGCAAATACGGTTGGTCTTTTCGTGCTATGATGATTACTTCATTAAAAGCATTTTACGCATCAATGCGGAGCCATTTTGTTTTAACTCGTAGAAATAAACACCGCTCGGTAAATATTCTGCCTCAAATGTATAGGTGTATTCTCCTGATGGGGCTGTTGCGACGTTTATAGATTGAACTATCTGTCCAACAGCGTTAAATATATTTAGCTGAACAGGACCCGCTTTTAGAACCCGGTAACGAATTGTAGTGGATGGATTAAAGGGATTTGGGTAGTTTTGATCAAGTTCGATTCCTTCAGGGTGGATGGACGTTACATCCTCAATACCGGTTGCGGATTCAAACACATATATCACGCCCGCATCTCCGACAGCCCAGCCACGCTCGGGGGAGGCAAAGTGTACTTCGGTAATTTCACCAAAGGCTGTTCCATTGAACTGCAGCGTCCAGTTTAAGCCGCCATCTGTGGTTTGGTAGATATTATGGCCTTCGCTGGTTGCCCATCCCAGTTCATTATTGATAAAAAACAGGCCGTTAAGATCTTCTACTATTCCTGTTGAACGTGAGGACCAGGTAGTTCCACCGTTATCGGTAAACAAAAGCGAAGGAGTGCTGCTGCGGCTAATATAGCCAACTTGGCTGTCTAGAAACTGTACGTCCTGAATGTCATCGCCGCCCGGTGATTGGCTAACCCAACTGGCTCCGGCATTCTGAGTATGACGCAGAAGAGCTCCGTTACCGACGATCCAGGCGAGGTCACTTCCGATTGCATCAATGGAGCGGATTCTTGAGCCGCTTCCGGTTACCAAGCTGCTCCAGTTTACTCCGTTGTCCACAGACCGGATTGCCGCGCCACCCTCTCCGGCAGCCCAGACAACGTCACCACTGCCCCAGGCAACACCACGAAGCTGCGAGGCCGTAGGGGAGGTCTGCAAGGTCCAGGATTGGCCGCCGTTTGTGGTTTGAAAGACCGTGCCGCCATCACCTACAACAATCCCGAGATTGGCATCTTTAAATGCTATGCCCTGTAAATCAGCGCCAGTTAATGCCACCGAATTCCAGTTCATCCCACCATCTGTTGTATGTAGTAACACTCCATTATCTCCGCAGACCCAGGCTTCAGCAGCACTTAGGGCAAACACATCATCAAGGTCAGCCGTTACGCCACTGTTTTGTGCTGACCAGTTTTGCGCATGTAAACCCATGCTGATTACCAGCAGGAAAAACCAAATTAACTTAGCATTCTTTTTCATAATCCTCTCCTTTCCATCGCCTTTTGGCAACGGATATTGTTAAAAGTGAAACCCGAAACTAAAAAACATTGTTGGAATACCCATCAGTGCCAGCCCACTTAAGCTGACGCCAACAAGCACCAGCAAAAATGGCACAATCACAGCGGTCTGTATAAACGGGTTTAGCCAGGAAGACCGATGCAGTAAAGGCATAAGAGCAAAGCCGAAAGCAAGCCCCAGGAAAGATATCTGCATTAGCTTCAGGCAGACGATTCCGAACAAAATACCACAGGCAACCTCGAATAATTGTACCGGCTTTTGATCCGGATGACTGCGGTAGAAAAACTCTTTTACACCAGTCCTGAACCGGTCCTTAAATGGAGGTAAAGAGCTTTTCTCAACGTTCTCGGATTTATCGCCGGTTACCAGGAAAGTTGCCTTACCGGTGAGCATGTAAGACAGTACCCCAACGCTGGATAGGGGGCCCAGCGTGGCATAAACTGCCGTACTGTGGGTGAGGAATTTCGCGAGCCTGACTGGTTGCCTATACATATCCAACAAAAAGCACAGTACCGGGGCAAATAGCGTAAGTGTGGTAAGGATAAAAAAGTCCGCTGTTAGCAAGACATTAAATCCCGGATCCAGCACATAAATTGGCAACACCCATTCACTGCCTGCGAGAGCGATGGTTACATCTTTTTCGATACCAAAATACCAGGGGAACAGCAGGTTGGTATTGATCATAAAGAGAAAGTAAAACAGCGTCAGCGGCAGGTTGAGCGTAGGGAAAAGAATATCAAATTTCTCCTGCCAGGTTATGGTTCTGCTCTTTAAAAGGCGCCCGGATTCATAACGCAGAAATTCACAGGTACCGCGGGTCCATTTCATATGGCGGACGCGAAAGCTTCGTATATCTTCGGGAAAGTCTTCATAGCAGACCACCTCTTTCGCGAAGTAGCCTCGCCAGCCAAGCTCCCTTGCGCGAATGGCAAAGGCGAGGTCTTCGCTAACAATTTCCGGGAATCCGCCCATGGCAGTCCAGCATTCCTTGCGCAACACTGCACCATGTCCCAGAAACATCACAAATCCAAATCTGTTGCGTAATGGCTGATACCAGCGCCAGTGGATATCAATGCCGATTCCCATAGCTTTGGCAAGCGGCGAATCTGCAGCAGGATTGCATTTATGATTAGCCTGCACGAATCCAATAGAGCTATCGGCTTCCATATAGGGGACCGTTTTCGAGAGAAAATCCGGTGGTAGAATTTCATCTGCATCTGCTATGGCAAAATAAGGCTCATCTAGTTGTTGCAGAGCATTGTTGAGGTTTCCGGCTTTAAATCCTTTCCTATCTGTTCGCCGGATTACTCGAACATTTGAATGCCGGGAAGCAAACGCATCTACTTTTTGTTTGTATTCAACGGAGCTACTGTCATCAAGTAAGTAAACGGTATAGTTTTTATAGTCCTGCCGAACACAGGATTCCACACTAGCCTCAACAAAGTCATTGCATGTTGTATATAAAAGCGCTATCGGTGGTTCAAAAGCATCCTTATTGATTGCTGGCAACGTGGGTTCAGGCGGAAGGAAGTATTTATTGATTAACGCAAAAACAATAACACCGATATTAAAAAAGCCATATAGCCATGCAACCAGAACAAATACGATAAAGAACCCTAATATTCCTTGAGCAATCGGGTCACTGCTAATCGACAAAATGCTGAGCAACCGAGGCATAAACCAGACCATGCTTGCTCCCCACAGAGCAAAGATGAACCAATAGAGTGCACTGGAGGGACTTGCAGCCTGAATAGTAGAACTGTATGGCTTCTGCGCTGATGAACATCTTTTCTTTTGTTTATTTTCTATTTGAAGGCATAGCGATTCCTGAGTCATGATCTAATTCCTTTCCAGACGGAGTTTGAGACCAACGGAAATAGTCTGATAGTCCAGAAGGGGCGTTGATTCATATCGATATTGAGCATACAGCCAATGCTGATGAAGCAAAAGCAGGTCGGTTTGTAAGGAGGCACTAAAAATGTCGCCTTCTGCAGCAGGGATTACACTTGTGGTTTGACCATAAACAACCGAACTGCTAAGCCTAAGAAGAGTATGGACATCGAATGAAGTATTGAGTACTGTCCTCCAGTCGGAATCCCGGCGTTCATTAAAGCTGGAAAAATACATCAGAGGTTCGAGAAACAGCCTAGGGTTCGGAGAATATCCAAAACCGGCATACCCTGCTAAATCTGACTTCCGCTGTGAGGCAGAAGCAGCTATTCCACCAGCTTTGATCGTGAAGCTTTTGCCCAGGAAGAAAACTTGCTCAAGACTACCTATCAGCAGTTCCTCGCCTGTAGGGATGTCGACTACTCCCATCTCCAGCTTACTGGTCAGGTGTGGAGTAAAATGATTAGACAAGCCTAAAAAATAACCCGGAACCACCTCATTAAGTTGTTGGAAAAATAGATTATCAGCACCAAGAGAATTGTCATATCTTGCCCAAAAACGCAGATCCTCACCGGGCCAAACTCCCAGCTCAACTGCCCTGAGATCATTAAAGGATTCATTCTTGAATTGGCTGTTACCACCTCGAATATCCAGTTCTAAAATTGGTGAACGCCTGGTTGTTTGATGCAGATAGTTTTCATACTCTGAATCAGCAGCTCCCTGCCTAGATGCCTCACGAAACATTCTGCGCGCATCGCGGAATTTACCCGTAGCATGATACGCTCTACCTAACCCAGCAGATGAAGCGGCATCCAGCTCTCCAATAGCTTTTAGTTTCTCAAACCACTTAACAGCTTCGGTAGGTTGATTCTGCCATAGAGATGACCAAGCCATTCCTTTAATTGCTTCAGGATGATCCGGCGATTTGTTTAACAACCTTAAGAACCGATTTTCACCGGCTTCAAAGTCATTTGCCCAAATCAGATTGTAGCCAAGACCTATGAGCGCGTCGGAGTTGTTTGGATGCGTAACTAAAACGAGCAGAAAATCGGCCTGGGCAGCACTGTAGTTTTTTTGCCAGGCACGCAAATGCGCTCTACTCATTCTTGCCTGAAGATGTTCAGGATCTGCTTCCAGGATGCGAGTATAGACTTTCTCTGCATTTGCATAGTCACCCTTATTGGTATAGACCGCAGCCTGATCAAACAGGGATTCTAATGGCACTCCCTTTTGGGCATGAAGCATTGCGGGTATACAAATGCAAATGCTAATTAATAGATAAACGGATAGCTTTAAGTAACCGTACAAACTGGTGAAGTAATCGCCTCTCTTCATAAGTATTCTCCCAGATAATCATTACAAAAAATTTTATTGGAGGGTATCCGGGACAATCCTATTCAAAGTATGTGCCATTTATGAAGTCTAGGGGGCTAACTAAAATAGATATAGGTGTTTACAAATCTAAGGAGGATTAGAAGAGGTAAGGAGTTAAAACTCTGACATGCACGGAGGTGCAAAATATGCTGATGGGCAAACTATTATATCAAAAGAAATAAACTGAGGAAGAAATTATATAAAATAATTATATACGATATATTGCCCTCCCCTTAAAACAAATCAAAATCTGATAATGGATAGTTAATTCAGTTACAGAAAGTTATTATTTAAAGGGGCACAATCTATCTTGATTCACATATTTGGCTTAGTTTTCTAATAAGAAGCCAAATATAAGAATCTGCGATTTATGCAAAATAGTAAGTAGTTTTAAAATCAATTGCTTTTTGAATTAACAAGATAAATCCCCATATCATTCATCCATAATCTGGTTTACTTCAATATTGATATCCATTGGAGGGGGTACAATATCCCCCTGTCTTAGACGTTGGATTCGCTCTAACTCATTCAGGGCCTTATAAAACTGACGGTTCAATGCCCCCTCATACCGCAGCAGCCGGTCCAGGCTATCCTTACCGGGCATTTGTCCTAGCTTACTCTTAACTTCCAGAGCCATGCGGTCTTTCTCCTGTTCTTTGCTCAGAGCCTTTTTGAGTTCTTGAATTTTATCCTGACACTCTTTTACAAGATCATCGCATTTCTTAATGAGGGCTTTCCAGATTTGTGCATCGGACCAGTTAAGGGCAGTATTGATAAACTTGTGCAGATCAGGTGCTTCAAGATACTCGGCAATATTATGTTCATCGATTGTTTCATCCAGATCTCCGTGCAAGTGATCCCAGTTTTCTTCCCAGTCATAGATTTCGCTCAGAGGCACCTTCTTTTTAAATTTTTCCGATAAATCCGCTTTATCTTTTTTCCAATGTTCAATGATGCCTTGCTGCTGTTCAATTTCTTCCTGAAGTTTTTCAACCTGATCATGGATCTTTTCGCCCCGCCAGTCTTTCGCATCAAAATAGTAATCCGTTGCATAATCTAGGCTGCTGCGAATCAAACCAACCTCATAACGATAAGCCCGGCGTAAACGCCAATACAGTGAGGCAATCTTTTCCAGCAGCATCTCTTCAATAGTGCCGACCGGTTGGAGCTCCTGCTTCAGGTCATTCAATAGCTGCTCAAATTCTTTTGGATCTTCTGCCCCCTCCCCTTTCAGCACCACAACTTCTTTGGCAAGCAGACCATGCTTAACAGCATTGAACCTCACAATGGCTTTGCCAGTATCAGTTTTCACTCCACCCTTTTTTGCATTCTTTCGATTGGCTGCAAGCTGCTTTTTCGAAACGGTCATTATCTTATCCTTTCAATCTAGTTCTTAAATCGTGCGCTGAGTATTAGCCTGAGGGACATTTTCTCTGCTACCTCGCGGGAAAGACCACCATCACATTCTATGATGGCTGCTCGTTCATCAAATTGTTCTTTTTCAATCCCTGAAAATCGATCAATTAGAATACGCTGAGCAACCGTTACCAGCTTTGAGTAGTCTTTTGTTTTCGGAGGATCACAACTCTCTATCCGCCATTCACCTTTTTCAAATATCATTACTTCCATACTTGCCCCCTACACAGTTACCAAGGTAACTATTGGACTTAAACCACTATTTTTATTTCTCTTAACCGGTTACTGAATGGTAACTTCTGGTGACTTTTGGATAGAATTATTTGGCAAGGTTACCAGAGGTAACCGCTCAGTAACCAGCTTAATCAAGCAAAAACAATGCTTTACAAATCAAAGTTACCCTGGTTACTGTTAGCGGTATATTGACCGCGTGCCTCCCTGGTTAACTGCCCTTCAGCGTACATTTGAGTAACCAGCTTTTTTATACTGCCTTTCGATTTCCCTGTTTGTTCTGCAATCTCTGTTGGAGAAAGCGGCTTATCGCTGTTGGAAACCGTTTCGAGGATTTTCTTTCTAGGCTCGCTCAACTCTACATCTTCCGCTTCACCTTGTGATACCCAGAGTCCAGTCGTCTTATCAAAAGTGACAGACAGTTTTAAGCTTTCCATATCCCGACCGGTAATGTGCAAAACAGAATCGGTTGCTCCCGGTACCAATACCATTACACAATCAGCAGCGGCGGTAACGCCGGTCGTGCCGGTAACATCATCAAGGGCATAGTCAGATCGCGTTTTGCGGGTATGATGAATCAGCACAATAGCAAGATGATATTCCATAGCGATCTTTTGAAGACTTGCTGTTGTCTTATAGTCCTCGGAATACAGATCGCTGTTTCGCTTTGGATTGGCAAAGCGCCCAAAAGTATCTATAACGACCATTCGGATATCTTTTTTTTGATCCAGGCAGTTTCTAAGTTGAAGATCCCCACCATCTTCCAGTTGGTTAAAGTCCGGCATAAAATGAAAACTCTCTAATCCCTTTACTCCCGGATCAAAGCGCAACATAGTTTTAATCCTATCAGCCAAACGGCGCGGAGTATCTTCAAGGCCTAAATAAAGCACTTCCCCTTCTCTGGCCGAGTAGTCGCTTAACGCTTTACCGCCGGAGGCTATTGCTAAGGACCAGCTAAGAGCCATAAAAGACTTACCGCTTTTGGGTCTTCCTGCTAAGATGGTTAGACCTTCTGGAACAAGCTTGTCGATTGCCCATTGCGGTTCGGGGAAATCCAGTGTTACTAAATCATGGCCGGAGTAGATTGGAAACTTCCGTGGTAAGGGCTCATTTGTCGCTTTACTTTCAACAAATTTCGCAGCATCAATTAGCACTTCAATGTCAGGTTTTGTTAGGTTACTCTGATTAAAGTAATCCGATAAATCGACGTATTTTTTCGGCAATCTGATCAGTTTTAGTTTATGCTTTTCCTTACCCTCTATTCTCTCAAATACCCCCTGCTCAGTAAGATCCTTATCCAAAAGAAAAATATGAGTCCCTTTACCCAGCCTTATCTTTACAGTCTTATTATAGTGTGAAACTATGCCATAAGAATCATCCAGCCCCATTTCAATAGCTGTTAGATAATCCGTTCTGCCTTCAACGTGGATAAACTTTCGATGCTTAGCTGGATTATAGATTAGTCGTCCTTTTAAAAAGGCCAGAGCATATCCGGCTTTGCTATGGTTTATCTTTATCCGTGCTTTCTGTAGCGTCTTGAGGGAGTAAGTTTTATTGAGTTTTTCTTTGATGGCTTTCAGGTCTGTATCGGTGGGTTCTCTCAAATCGAGCTCATGCAGGGGGTAAAAACGAAATCGGTTTTGAACATCAGAAGAGATAAAGCGCAACTGCATTTTATCAGGCTTCTTCTTCAATCGTGGATCAAGATGTTTATCCTCACTCCAGAAACGCTCATCCAGCCAGCGCATTGCCTCAGCACCATCCAGGTTCAAAACCTGCTTAACCAGTTCTATATTATTTCCCTGCAATCCGCAGCCGAAACAGGTAAAACCTTTGCCGTCCTTTGCAATGCTCAAGCTGGCTTTTTTATCTTCATTATTATGTGCCGCTTTATTGAAGCAATGCCAGTTGCTGTTTTTGCCTTTCTTCAGGCCGAGTTCCTCGGCAATATTTGTCGTTAGTATTCCCTTGTAGTCCCTCATGCTACTTTCTCCTTGCTGGCCGAAGCGCGGGGAATCAGCTTCTGGGGTAATTGCAATGAAGACTTCCCCTTTTCATCCTTTAGAATTTGCTTGGCAATGATCAAGGAAAATAGAGCAATTCCTTTGTTGAGAGCATCCTGCGGGATTTGTAGCTTCTCTGCTAAATTCAAACTCATTTCCAGTTTCTTCCGTTATCCTAATGTTTTTGCTTCTTAGTAGGCTTCTTGTTCATCAAGAGAAAAAGATCATCGAAATCAGCGTCCTTGAAAACCATCTGAAACTTTTTTCGCATCTCAGGAGAGGGATAACGTATTCCGTTCAGAAGTTGAGAAATATATCCGCTGCTTGTGTTCAGTTTGATTGCTAAGCCATTTTGTGACAAATTTTTCCTTGCCATCAATTCTCTGATATTTTCCGCCTTCAGTTGAACCTTCATTGAATTCTCGCTTGCAAAATTTAACCACTTTGTTTGCTGAATTATAAAACATGAAGTCAACGATAGCAAATTTTTTGCAAAATTAGTGCTTGCAAAATTTAAGCAGACAATAGTATATTAGCTGAGATCACCGCACTGAAAACCAAGGAGAAGAAATGGGTAAAGAGTTTGGAGCGTACCTAAGAAAATTAAGAGATGATCTGGGTATGAGCCTTAGACAAGTTCAACAAGCAGCAAAAATTTCTAATAGCTATCTGTCTCAGATTGAATCCGGCGAAAGGGGAATACCTAATTTTAAGATTCTAAGTAGATTAGCAGAGGCCTATGGAGTACCTGTTGCACAATTAGCTGAGGCTGCTGAAAAGGCTGAAGCTGGAGATGCGCTTGGAGAACCAAGTTTATCGAAAGATGCAGCTTTTGTGTCCAGAGGATACGAGAAACTATCAGATGATAACAAAAAAATGTTGAGTGAGTTTCTACAACACCTTATTAACAAGGAAAAGAAAGAATAAGGATATGACTGAGTGGCTAAAATCGCCTGCATATTGCGGAATGAATCCGCTTTTGTATGGGAGGAGAGTTGTTAAAGAAATGAACCTGGTAGCCCCCCCGGTTAATGAATTAGATGTTGCAGATTTTTTGGGCTACGAAGTTAAAAAGATTAAAAAGAGCGATACTGAGAATTTTCCAGGGGTTTGGGATAGTTTAAAAACCGCCTGCGCACATCTGTTCAGAGATAAGAATCTAATTCTAATCCGGGATGATATGACGCTCGGAAGAGATCGTCAGGGTGTATTTCACGAAATAGGCCACGATCAAATCCCCTCACATAGAGGCCTGAACTATTCATGTAATGAGTCTGCTCTCACCCCAATTCGCCACAAATTAGTAGAGAAAGAAGCATTTCTATGTGGAAACGAAATAATGATGCCTGTCGAATGGATTTCGCAGGATATACTTGATCTTGATATTTCCTTTCGATCTATTAGTAAGATTGCCAATCGCTATCAAGCTTCTTTTGAAGCTACAGCAATTAGATACGCTTTAACCCACCCAGGAATTTGTGCAATTATTCTTGTCGAGTCCAATGTTAACAAAAGTAAACAAGTAGATTCATTTTGCGGTTGTCACACTCATCAATTGACACTACCGGTAACCTGCCGAGAAACTAAGCCTAAAGAGGCTTACCCCTTCCCGCTGGTAGTAAAGTATAGTGTTAAATCAAAGGCGTTCGTTGATTCAATCCGGCCGGGAATGGGAATCCGTGAGAATAATTTGCTTTTTCATATCTGGAATTCGGATAAAGATTTTCGAGGAGAGTTGCCGTCTGAGGCCTTTAGAATGAGAAAGCGAACAGCATACCAAGCCGAAATCAAGATTCTAAAAAATCCTACAAGAATGTTCATTCTACTCTGGCAGAATCACTTTCAGAGAAGACTTAAATATGAATATGGGAATATCATCACAGAAAGTTAAGGCACTCTATGAAACGCTGCATCATAATCGCCCGCTCTTCAACCGACCGGCATGATGTTTCCTGCAAATCTCAGATTGCAGAAATCGAAGCGGAAGCTAGACGGCAAAACGAAGTAATCGTAAAAACAGCCGAATTTCCCAGAAAAAAGCATAGCGATTTTCTGGAAGATCCAGACTTCAAAGATATTCTGGCAGAAGCAAAGTTAAGGGATCGGGAATGGGATAAAATCTGGTTTTATGATACTTCCCGCCTGTCGCGGAATCGCATGAAGGCACAGGTAACAAAAGCTTTTTTTCGCAAGCACGGTATTGAAGTCGGTTTTCTGAAGCTTCCGAAGACCGGAAATGAACCGATTGACAATGTGCTGGAAGGCATACTGGAAACCTTCGATCAACTGCACAGCGATTTTTCGCGGGCTGGCTCTATTCGCGGTCAGAAACAAAATATACGCTCCGGCTACCGCGCCGGGGGTAGTGCCCCCTACGGCTATCTGCTGAAAAAGCACAGCCTCGGTATGAACATCGATAAGGTTGAAATTACCAAGTCCACCCTTGAACCTCATCCTGAACAATTTCCCATTGTCCGAGAATACCTCCAGCGCCGAGCCGCAGGTGAAAGCCGGGGCTCCATACTGCGAGACTTCAAGAAACGTAGCATCAAAAGCGCCAAAGGGAAAGCCTATTGGTCACACTCTACTTGCAACTGTATAGAAAACAATCTTGATCTCTATTGCGGGCATCTGGTTTACAATCGACACAATAAGCGTATTGATGGAAAGTTTATCGGCGGTCAAAAGTATCGCCCCAGAGAAGAGTGGGAAATTCGCGAGAATGCCCATGAAGCCGCAATCACCACCAAAGAAGCTGATAAGATTCGCAAGCAACTAGATGCCAGGCGCACGCATAAGAAGCCAACCGCCAGAAACTATCTGTTAACCGGCTTCCTGAAATGCGGCGTTTGTAAAGGTCCGATGATTGGCGACAGCGGTTTTTATACGTGCAGCCATAAGCGTAAAAAGATATCAGACTGTAACCAGAACAATATTTTAGCCGAGCGGATTGATAAGAAAGCTATCGCCTTTGTAAAAAACGTTTTGTTGAAACAAACCCATTTTGAAGCCATCGTTGAGCAAACCCGCAAAGCCTATGAAAAGGAAATCGGCAAATCCGCTGAACAAAAAAAGAGAGTCGAGCGGGAGCAGCTAAAACTGGATAAACAAATTGAACGAGTAATGGACCTCTATTCCAGAGGAAAAATTTCCCCGGATATTATAGAGAAGCAAATTCAAGCACTCGAAAGTCAGAAAGCCGACTTGCAGCTTGAGATGGATGGTGAGCAAGATATCCGTATTGCCCTGGAAGCAGCCGAAACGGAATTAAGTGAAACGGTTATCCGGCAATATGTAGACAAGTTTGAAGTATTACTGAGTGAAGATAATCTGGAGTTGATGCGGGAATTTTTGAAAACATTTATCTCTGAGATTGAGTTAGCACCACGGGCAGGGGGTAAAACGCAAAAGCGGGCAGTGAACGTTTTCAGTCACATACCCGCTTTTACAAGGATAAAACTTGTACTCCCAAGGGGATTCGAACCCCTGTTGCCGCCGTGAAAGGGCGGAGTCCTAACCACTAGACGATGGGAGCACGTAAAAAATGTCGACAAATATAAGAAGACTTTTTACAAAAACAAATAAAAATTTTGGGTGAGTGAGGGGACTTGAACCCCCGGCCTCCAGGGTCACAACCTGGCGCTCTAACCAACTGAGCTACACCCACCATGTACAGGCAATCCTTTAGCCTGTAGCAAAAAAACAAATAAGATATCGATAAACAAAAATCAATACCTTTTTTAGAACTCGCGCTCCCTGGAGGACTCGAACCTCCAACCTACGGCTTAGAAGGCCGTTGCTCTATCCGGTTGAGCTAAGGGAGCCGGTGGGAAATCCTCGCAGAATGCGCATGTAGATATAGAGCGCAAAAAATTGCGATGTTCTTATTTGTCGGGGCGACTGGATTCGAACCAGCGGCCCCCTGCTCCCAAAGCAGGTGCGCTACCAGGCTGCGCCACACCCCGATTATAAATATATAATTTCTAAGATCAATCTTCCTGCGTTGTGTCAACGTAAAGAAGGACTCCAATATATAATATGCTATTGCTAAATCAAAACGAAATTTGTTGTGTATTTATTACACACTTTTTTTGTTGTCCATCTCACAAATCCCCAGCAAGACGTCGCTTCGGTTTTGGTACATTTTTTGAACTGAACTTTGTAGGGATTTGAGAAAAAACGCTACACCGTAAGGAGAGGATATAGGATGAGATGGTTCCTATTTATCGGGATGATACTTGCCAGCATTACCTTCAATGGATTTATTAAACAACCAGAAATAAGCACCAACGAGCAGGGCTGCGCAGGATCCGGCTGCCATTCCTTCGAAGCCAATCTGATGAAAGCCAAGTCTTCCGGCAATCTGAGCATTCGCGTCATGCCTAAAACACCGCCCGGAAAACATTCCATCAGCGCTGCCCTACTGGATCAGCAAGGACGCATGGTAGACTTTATCCAGACCGCCGGTAAAAAAGGTCTTCGCCTGAATGCACCCAACGCCGGACGCTATAAGCTGCTCTACGCCACCAAACATGAAACAGCCGTTTGGGATACCACCTGGATCGATGTTACCAAACCAGCGATCAGCATTCCAACATCGCGATTCGGTACGTCAAAGTTTCAATTCTTTCCAATTCACCCAAATCCGGCTTCCGGTGCTGCCGTGCTGCGATTCAACCTGCCGTCTAATACGAACGTGGAAATCACGCTCTATACCCTGGGCAGCAAAAAGGTTCGTACAATCTACAGCGACCAAATGGACAGCGGCCTGCAGGAAGTGTATTGGGAAACTCGCGATGATCTAAAACGGCCATTGGCACCCGGCACGTATTTATGCCAGCTGAAAACCGGAATTAAGACGGTTGTGCAGAAGATAGAGATTCAATAAAGACAGATCACACCTACGCTGCTTGTAGGTTGCGGCTTTGCCGCTGGCAGGGGGTAGGACGTTTACCTGCTAACGCAGAGTCGCTGGTAGGGGGTGGTTTTAAACTGCCAGCGAATACAGTGAGCGCCCTATAAACACCAGCGAAGGCCACAGGCCGAAGCGATCTACATACTACAAGCGGCAAAGCCGCGACCTACCTCCTCTCCCACATTTTCCCCTTGCACTTTTCCACTTTCTCTCGCTTATTGATTTCAGCCAAATCTCTAAGGAAAAATTCCCATGCAAAATATTGAAATCAAATATCGCGTAGACAATATGGCCGCGCTGAAAGATGCCGTACAGTCTCACCCTGAAGTCGAATTCAGTTATTCCCATCAACAAGAAGACACGTATTTCTTCACCGAAAGCGGCAGGTTAAAGATTCGTGTGGAAGACGAGAAACAGCCTCACCTGATTACCTACAACCGTTCTGACGAGGCGAAAGGACGCATAAGCACCTACGAACTAGACTTGCTTCCCGATGTCGACGCTACACGTAATGAACTCGCCAATACGTTCGGCATCAAGGCTGTCGTGCGAAAGCAACGCACGTTATTTCTCTTTCGCAATGTGCGTATTCATCTTGATGAAGTGCAAGGTTTAGGCAATTACATGGAGTTGGAGTCTGTAATATCAGATGAGTTCCCGGCGAAGGTTGCCCAGCAAAACTTCGACGACATCCTGACAATTGTCGACCCACTATGTGCCGAGGCCGAGGCAACAGGCTATCTGGAGCTGACGCTGAACGCTCAGCCACAAAAGCTAAAAGTAGTTCTGGCAACGCGAAACGAGCACAAGCTTGAAGAGATGGCAGCGATTTTAGGTGATCGCTACGAGCTACTTTCCACAGACAGCTTTCCGGGCATCGAAGAGATAGAAGAAACAGAATTAACCTTCGGGGGTAATGCCCTCTTAAAAGCACGTGCCGTTTTTGCTCACAGTAAACTCCCGACACTGGCGGATGATTCCGGACTGGAAGTCGATGCACTGGATAAAGCGCCCGGTATTTATTCGGCACGCTATGCCGGTGAGGCCGGCAATCATGCTGCGAACAATAAGAAACTGCTGGCCGCACTATCCAACGTGCCGAACGAAAAACGCAGCGCCCGCTTTCGTTGTGCCATCGCACTGGTTACAGATTCCGGAGAACAAGTCGTTGAAGGTGCCATTGAAGGGCGCATTCTGCAACAGCTGACGGGTAGTGATGGCTTTGGATACGACCCGCTTTTTCTACCGAACGGCTATCAGCAAACTTTCGCTGAAATGCCCGAAGAGCTTAAGAATTCGATCAGCCATCGCGCACTGGCGCTAAAAAAGATGCAGCAAACGTTAGACAAAACCATCGCCGAATAAAAAACCTACGGAGCAAACCATGCCGTCTTTTCCGAAGTTCACTCCTCGTCCAGATATGATCAGCGGGTCCGTTTTTGAAGCCTTTCTGCCGAAGATGCAGGAAAAAGGAGACGATCTGGTGCGTCTGCACCTCGGCGATTCGTTTATCTCGCCGTCTTATCCCCTACCGCTACAAGAGGAATTCAGCAAATCTTTTCCCGGATTTAACCGCTATTGCAATACCTTTGGCATCGCGCCATTGCGCAAGGCACTGGCGGACAAGCTAAACAAGACGAACAATCTTCCGGTGACTTCGGAAAACATCATGGTGTCTTCCGGCGGCTCGAATGGACTCAGCGCAATTACGCAGGCAATTCTTCAGGAAGGCGATGAAATTCTTATTCCCACCCCATACTGGCCCTTCTTTCGCGGCATGGTCGACCTGAGCGGTGCATCGAAAAAAGAGATCCCCTTCTACACCCGCTTATATGAAGAACCGAATCTCAATATTTTCGAACTCCTAGAATCCCATCTTTCCGAGCGAACAACGGCCATTTATCTGAATAGTCCGAACAATCCCAGTGGATTCGTATTGTCCGCAGAGCAACTTCAGGTCATTGCAAACTTTGCCATCAAGCATAATCTCTGGGTGATTTCTGATGAAGCGTATGATGGCATGACTTATGGCAAGCCTCATCATTCAATTGCCGCGTTTCCCGGCATGTTCGAACGCACCTTCAGCGTCTACACCTTCTCGAAGCTTTACATGTTTGCCGGAATTCGTCTTGGCTATGTTGCCGCCGAGGCACATAATCTGAAGCAAATCAACAAGATCCTTGTCCACCAAATTTACGGTGCCAATACGCCGGGACAACAAATGCTGCTGGAACCACTCCGCACACAAGAACAATGGAGCCGCACATTCGTGCAACATTGCGAGACCGTGCGTGATCGCATGCATCAATCGCTACAACCCGAGCATCATATTCCCGACGGTGCGTATTACTTTTTCTTTTCGATTGAGCCGTATTTAAATGGACGTGCTTATATGGACGTCATCCACGAGTTAATGGATGCCGGTGTTTCCGTGGCATTGGGGAAAGACTTTGGGCAGGATTATGAACACTATATTCGAGTGTGCTACGCCGCCGAGAACTCAGATCGCATTGAACTGGCCACCCGGCGACTGAACACCGTCTTATGCGGTTGATGGCGCTTCCGGGTCGGCTCCGGTCGCATAAAAATCGTCAATTTTCACCTCATCAATATAAGGACCAGCCGGAGTTGTATCGCCTCCCAGCCTCTCATACATGGACGTTTCTCCACCGTAAAGCGCCAGACGGAAAATCATTCTCACCAGCATAAACAGCTGATGCAACACGAATAGCAGCAGTATGATAAAAGCGCTGGGTGCAGAAAGAGCATCTGCTATCGGGGCATAACCTAATACCAACAGGATACTCAATAAATAGAATGCAAATCCCAGTGTTATGGTGCGGCGAATGTTGGATAGAACGAACCCGGTCCCCCGACGTAAGGCCTTCCAAGCGGATCGTTCATCGGTAAAGACGGTGTAGATTCTCGAATAGTCAAAAATAACAAAGGCAATGATTAGAATAAATCCACGCCAGAAAACCCGAAAGCCGGACAGCCAGTACTCCACTGAACCGGGAACATCATCTCCGTAAAAAATCTTCGGCAGATAAGCCCAAATAGCGTCTGACAAGAGCAAAAGCCCAGCCACCGGAATAAACAGAAGTCCAAGCCGGAAGAACCGACCAAAAAACTTGCCACAACCTCCCCAAAACGTATCCCGGCTATAGGCTGCGTTTGATGAAAAGACCGCAAAAGCTCCACCGGAGAGGAAGAGGTTTACGATCCAATAAACAAGTGCCACAACAGCCAGCATCACAATAATAATAGAGAACATGGACTGATTGCTCTTAAAGAACTCGTGAACCAACGGGAAATCGAGTCCGTTGGACAAATTTCTGACCGCTCCGCTATCTCCCAAAAAGCTACCGAGTCCGATACGCATGGGCAACATCAACAAAAAGGCAAAAAGCAGATTGGCCAAATAGAAAGTCACCAGAATTCGTTTGTTTGCCAGTACCTTGGCGAGACCGGCTTTTAAGCTCGAGAATACCATTTTTATGTCCTATAAAGTTCAAGGTTCAAGGTTCAGAGTTCAAGGTTCTTAGGCGTCTTTGAACTCAGAACTTTGAACGGTGTTTACAGAAGAAAGAACGACGGCCAGTTAATCATCTCCGGTTGGTCCAAAATGAACTGCATCCAGAATAAAAATCGCGCCGACGTTTTATTCAGTCCCAACTTCGGAGGCGAAACCATCTTGCTGTTATTCGCATAATTCGTGTCAAGCGTAAGCACATGATCCGGATCTACAGCCGCCTCAACCAGTTTAGCTTCTTTGAGGTATTTGAATTTCTTCCAGCGCGATTTGCCATCCCATTGTTCACGCAGCGTTTCACCATCAGAGAACGTCACTTCAACCTCAACCGGATGCGTAAAATCGCCCAGACGTCTCACCCGAACTTCTGAAAAGTGCAGTTTCTTCGTCAACGAGTCGGGTTCAAAAGGCGTCTCCAGCGAATCCAGCGTGCTGTCGATATCGGATAAGCTCTCGTCAAAGTCGAAGCCTTTTGGAGCCTTATACTTTTTTGTTCTGACATAGCTAATAGAGTAGTCTACTGTTTTTTCGCTAAAGAGAGCCTGTTGGAAAAAGCTGTCCAGATTTTTACCAGAGACCTCATTTGCAATATCCATAAAGTCCTGGGTGGTCGGATGTTTAAATCGCCAGCGCGTAACATAGGTGTTGATAATCTTGCGCATGGTCTCTTTGCCAACGATGTTGCGAAGTGTTGAAAGCAGCGTTCCCGAACGTGAATAGCTGGAAATACCGTAGCTCGCATTTGAATAATACTCCCACGCATTTTGTACAACGGGGTCGGCATCGGGAAAAATTCGGTAGATCATACGATGCATGTCTTCAGTATTCAGCTTGATGCCGAAAACATCGAGCATATCGCCAGTCGGGCCATATTCAGCGTTCATTACCTCAATTTCGGTGAAGGTGTTTATTCCTTCATCCAGCCAAGCTTCTTCAAATTCATTTGAAGCCAACAGGTGATACCAGAAGTTATGACCAAATTCATGGATAATCACGTGCTCCAAAGAGCGAAACCCTTCCATCAAACCGTAGCTGGTTCCGGCAGTGATAAGCGTAGGGTATTCCATACCGCCGGTGGCTTCTGCACCGCGTCGCGGATCGATTACAGTTAAGTTGGGAAATGGATAATCTCCATACCAATCCTGAAAATAGCGAACGGCCACTTTGGCGGCTTCTACATGACGCGGCCCCTGGGCGACGTGATCTTTCTGAACCAGTGCGCGAATATCAACATCCTGCTCACGGCCACGAAACTCCACATAATCCGAGCTTGCAGTCCAGGCAAAGTCATGCACATCCTCAGCGTGATAATAATGTGTTGCCGTCCCATCGTCATTTTGGTTAACTTCGACTTCCAGTCCGGTAGAACCAACAATGCGATCATCCGGCAGCGTAATCCAAACGTTGTAGACGCCGTAGTCGGCAAAGAATTCAGAATTCAAGTGAAATTGATGACTATTCCATCCTTCATCAGTGAATTTGGCGACTTTGGGAAACCACTGTCCAGCAAACACATAATCTTTCATTGCACCGGTTCGCGCGACGGCCGGCTCCGGTAGAAGAGCTGTAAAGTCTACGAACAACGTTACAGTTTCTCCCGGCTCAACAGCTTCGGGAAGCGGCAGACGGAAATAACTCTTATCATATTCATCCGGGGTATCTGGCTGCATAAACTCCATACCAGCAGTAATATCGATCCCCGGCACGCGGCGCGGTTCTTCCTTACGCTGGATATTTAAATAGCGTTTTGCGTCAGCCGTCGATTCTTTAGGAAGCATGACAATCTGTTTGATTTCACTAAATCCCCAGCCATCTTCTTCACCCATCTTGCTATTACGGTGAACACCACCGGATTCCAGCATGAATGTCGAACGGTTATTTCGGAAGCCATTCATATAAAGGTGAAAACGCATTTCGGAAACAGGTTCATCAGATGCATTCTTCCAATGAATGAGCTGTCGACCTCGTAGTGAGTGTGTTTCCACATCTAAATCGACACGAATATCGTAATTTGCTATGCGTGGACTTAGCGGTGTTTCAAAAAGAGTTGGTTGCGCAAAAGAGAGGCTGCTGCAAAGAAAAAAGGCAACGCCAAGCCAGCGTAGATAAAGAACGTGATTTTCAAACATGAAATTGCTCCGAAATAAGCATGGAGGATGATTATAGCGATAACCTGTTGTAGCAGATTGAAAAATGTATCAAAGCCGGAGCAAAAAGTCAAGTTATGCCATTGAGCGTAGTTAGAGAGACCTTTGCTAACATCCTTCTTTATATTGAACATTTGGCATAAAGTACGTATCTTATTCCCTAACTGAATGTGCGGGCTGAGAAAAAACACCCGCTTGCCACCACCGCATCAAGACAGGCAACTTCATGACTCCTGCTCAAGAGCAAATGCCCCTTGTTGATTTGTTAAAACTATGCTGCGACAGAAGCTCACCAAAACACGGTGAAGCCTGGCTTGAGTTTATGGAGCGCTATCGCCCGGTAATGGAAAACGCCATTTTAAAGCGCTGTAGATCCTGGGACGCACGTCAGCGACTTCCGCTTCAGCTTAAAGATGTGGCAAACGACATTCTCGGACGCGTTTTAGAACAACTGGTCGATCGCGATTTTAAAACATTGAGCACCTTTCGAAACCCGGACAGTCAGGCTATGTTTTGTGCCTATCTCATACAAATCTCCAGAAATGCCGCTTCGGCCTATTTAAAGAAATGGAAATTCGATCGTATGACCGGAGAAGATCCGATAGATTGGCAGTCAGACAAACATGCTCAGGATGACAGCTTAGCATGGGAAATTTATGAATCACGCGTCTCTGAACTACGCGACACACGCAAGCGGCGCAGGCCGGGTAACCTCGAGCGCGATATCCATATTTTTCTGCTCTACCGATGGTCTGATTTCGACCAGAGTATGATTCTCTCTCATCCCTATCTGCGAAACATTGGTCATCGCGTTGTCGACCTCGTTGCAAATCGCATGGGCGAAAAAATTAAGCAGGGATACCAAACGCCTGATGCTTAGGACAGATATAGAATGAATGTTTCACCGCTGCAAACAGGAATGCTTCTTGCACTTTTAGAGCTGCAACGCAATGGCAAAGTCATTTCAGTAGACTTGTCAGATGCAGAGCAGGCCGTACTGCACAATCTTGAAGAAGGTTTTGCGTTTCTTGCTGATCAATCCGATACGGTCAGCTTAAAGTCACTGCTAGACGGCATCACCTGTAGCGAAGTTCCCTGCCTTCGTCGCAAAAGTGAGTTATTGGCAATGATGTTTTTGATCGACTCGAGCACTGACGGTGAGGCAACAGAGCAAAATCGACAAGATTTTTTTCGCATGATGAATTCGTGCTATACTTGTTTTCAGGAATTCAGCGATATTATGCGCGGTTATTATCAGATAATCGATGCGCATGCCGAACAACAAAACGCAAAATAACTTTTTTGAGAGATTTTTAGCGCATTCTTCATCTTTATATACGAACAGCTCAAAAACTGGCATGGGATCCCCACTGCCGGAAAGATTGAATGAATGCGAAAGAGAAGAAAATGGACTCACTTTTTAAGCTCAGTCATAGCGAATTAGCAGATTATATTCGCAGCACCGCCAGTGCACCTTTATTAAAGCGTGTAGAAAACCTGCGCGGCGAAGATGCAAGTTATCGTCTATTATTCGACATGATAGATAACGTGCGCTATGGCGCCGGTATTCCGTCAGCGCCTCGGACAGAGCAAAGACCCATCCCTTTGGAACCCATTAACATAGACCACAACACACTGGAAGGCTTGCTAAGCGGCAACGCCACGGTGGCTGACGGACGAAGTTTTCTAAGTCAGTTGATGTCTTCCCGCCGCTACTACCAGCAGTTTTTTCTGCACCTGTTGGAAATGGACCCACAGCGTCAATCAGAGATCATCAGCGATCTCGGTGAAGTTGTGCAGGTGCGAAGCAATCGCGAACTGGTAGAAGACATTATTGGCATTGTTCCTAAAACCATGAAGTCGCCCGGTGGCTTTACGCTACCAGATTTCCTTAACAACTTTGGCTGGCGTTTCGCTACGGCAATCCCTGCATTACTGGTTTTGCTGCTGGTCGGTAATGCGTTTATGGCAGGCCCGCTCGGTAAATTTGATGTTCGGGAGAATGCTCCAAATGGCTATCAGCACAATCTGGTTAATGCGACGCGCGGGGCAACACAGTCGCATTTCGATGTCAACAACCTGCTGCGTCAGGTTCAATCTCTCAATGGCCTTCTGGTAACCAGCTCAAGCGATTATGATACCAGTGAGTACGATGAAGCAATAGCAATGCTTAGCAAGGGCAAAGGTATCGCCCAGAAACTTCGCAGGGAATCGATTGCAGCAATGGAAGACAGCCTATCTCACCAACCGGATTCCAACCTGGCAAATCTATTAATGGAAGCGCGTAAGGTAACGCAAGACTATCACTTCTATCTCGGAATATATCATCTGGTTCGCAATAAGCCCGGCGATGCGCAAAAAGCCGTCGTGCTGTTAACCGATGCAAAACTTCTCGCCGAAGGCTATGCACTTGACACAGCCCATAGAGAGAGCTATTATTTAGGATTGGCAAATGCATTCGCCGACGATAAAGCAACCGCTCTAAAACTGCTGCGCGCGATACCGGAGAACTCACCCTATTCTGTACGTGCCAACACCGCTATCGAAAGACTTGGACTCAACTTTTTTGAGCGCATGATAGACTGGTAAGCGCGTGGACAGAATTGTTTTGCATTTTGGTTTTGTCACCTCGAGCGCAGTCGAGAGGCTGGTAAGCTCTCAATAGGGCTTCGACTCCGCTAAGCCTGACCAAATTAGTCGCAAGGTACTGTCAAATAATACTGTCTTAGCGCTTAAACAAAACAGCTTTAAACTATACATATTCCAACTCAATGCTTTCGCCTGCATCTGGAGGGAAATCGTATGCACATTTCCAAAACGGGTCGTCACTTACCCATCCGCCCGGAATTGTTGAGCGTCGTCTGTGGTATTCTATGGGCTGCAGCTCTACTTCTGCTCAGCACGTCCACAATGCTGACTGCACCCGGTAATTCTACCTTACTGTTTGATTTTGTTCAATCCGCGCTTCCCGGATATTCCCTAACCGCTATTGGCATTCTTATTGGCGTTTTTTGGGCCTTTGCCGCAGGATATATTTTTGGCTTTCTGATCGGTTTTGTCTACAAAATGCTCATGCGCCGCAAATTGCGCAATGTCAGCTCATCATTGTTAAAAATCAATCCGTCTGAGCAACCCTTTGTTATTCAGGAAGGCATCGGAGAGAAACCGTATACCATTGCCTTTGTTGCAAATCCATTCCTGCTTGTTCCGCAAGAAGACGGAACGAATGCCGTTCAGATTGATCCAATCATGGCTAAAAAGGAACTATTCCATCAGGTTGTGGTGCGCTGTTTACGCAGCTTCGCAAACAACGGGCTACTGCGTCAGCCGGAAATTTTTAATCGCCTGAGGCTGGTTATCTATTTCGATCCAAATATCGAGCTGGATATTTTGCGCAATCGCCCCGTTACATTAAACGCTGATGAAGCATTATGTATCGGATACGATCCGTCAATTATTGGCCCGATTATAGATACCGAGAAAATCTACTCGTATGTAAAAGAAAGAATTACCTCATACTGCGACGTTGTTTATATGATTTCAGCAAGCGATATCTATACGCGTTCATCTGCACGTTTTACTCAGGAAGAGACTATGTCTGAGGGTGTAAATTACAATTTTACATTTACCCCGGACACTTCAGTTTTCGAAACGCGGCGGCATGCCTGGTGTGCAAAAGTTCCCGGTGTTGTGGCATTATCTGCCTGGGACGATCGTTTAAAAACACCAGTTCATGAATTTGCACATGCAATGTCTTCCGTAGAAAACGGCGCAATTGACGATGAATATATCGATGATACTTTTGCCAGTCTTACCCACCGCATCAACAAGCAATATCGCGTAGGTTATATCTTAAATGATGCTGCAATTGAGCAGTTGAGAAAACATGCTCCGGCCATTGTTGGTACGTTAATGCCCTTAAAGGATCGTCCATTCGCTGATAGAATAGCGTTTCTGGATAAGCTTAAAGTCGTGCTATCAGAGGAAGAACTCAATCAGTATTTAGATGTCATCCTGGAGTATGCCTTCTTTCGTCCGGTATTTTTCCTTACCGAAACGTCTATCGCCAAAATTGTAAACGCTATTGATGTTGAAAGCGATAAAGACAAAGTACGCGCAGCCACCGTGCGCATGAAAGGCAAGCGCTTCTATTCACGTAGCTTGTTCTATCGCGAATTCGCCAAAGAAATTAGCAATCGGAATCTGTTTATGCGTTATCGCTCGCTTGTAGCACGCTTTTCGCACTTTCAGAATTATCCGGTGCCGCATGTTTTTGCACATTACAAATTGGCCGGCAGCGAGATGAAGACGTATTATTCAGATCGCAATCGCAGCGATAAAGAAATGTCATGGCGATCGTTTTCACCAGAGCGGAGCTCCACGCGGCTTTCCTGTATTATGGACATTGCTGTATACGGCTATCGTTTCGATAAATTGCTGTTCGATTGGATGTACGACCGCCTCTATGTGAAAATGAATCGACCGGCAACAGCCTGCAGCCATCCGGCACCTCCCGGAAACGCGGCCGAAGATCGTACCCATACCAATATTCAGATCAATCTGCTAAATGAGGAGAATCGTTCATGACACCGTTTCATCCAAAATTCAGACAGTTGTTATTGGCAGATAAAGATCATCAAAAAGCTGGATTAACCCCAAGCCTGCTGCACGAGTTCGAATGCCTTGGCGTTAAGCTCTCCTATATTCTGAACTACCCGCCAAACAATGCGCAGATCGAAGTTTACCTGTTAACCAATGATGGCTACAACAACATCAGTTATGTGCTACAGGGGAATAACGATTGGGGCATCTTAAGTGACGTTCTTGGTGGAGTTATCGATCAGCCATTCCGCGGAGCACTCAGCTATCTTTCGCATATTGAAACACAGCTGCTCCAGTGGAATGATATTGAGGGGGCACGCATATTCAAAGACCATCGCGCTCTCATCCTGCAGGAAACGAGTGTGAGTAGCCACCCAGTTGCCCTCGGAGATGGCCCGACACTGGAAGAGCTCCGAAGCGAGATTACATTTTTTCGCAACAACTTTCTGGTAAACTACGATACAGTGCATCAGCACTGGGTAGGCATACAGAAACGATCCGCAAACAAGCGTTATCTAAGCACGTCTACCGGCCTAAATCTATTTGGATTTTTCATTTCGCTATTTTTAACATTCTTTCCAAGACGAGAGCAAGAAATCAGAGTTCAGTACCCTTCAGGTGAGGCAAAATAAATTGCAGCGCGATCTCCTACATTGTCTGCTGGTATTGCTGCTCGGTTTGATGCTGACATCTTGCGAGCAACAAACTGCCGCCGAGGCGATAAAGCTTGAACCACTATCCCCGGAGGAAGAATACCGTTCCCTGTTATCGGCGTCGGACGCTACCTTTGAGCGTGCAGAAAAAGTAGTTACGGAAAATCCACTGTATTTCAGACAGCGCGTTTATTATCAGCTTCTCGACAAAGCGCTTTCCATGAAAATAACTGGGGATGATAGTCTCGCAGAGGCAACATTTTCTGAGGCCAGGCAGATGGCGCAAATCTTCCAAAGCAAGCTGGATGATTCGTTTCTAATGGTACAGCACCGCTTTTCGACAACACTCAGCAACAAAGATATTCATAAAAAGCTACAGGTCGATTCATTATATAAGCTGGGCAACGACTCGCTTCGCAAGAAGAACTATGCGGCGGCAGATAAATTCTTTGAGAATTCGATTCGCATCGCTAAAGAGATTGGCGACCAGCGTCGGGTTGTAGATAATCACTTGCGTCAGCAGTTTATGCTCGATCGTCAAAAACGGCTGCGAGAATCGATCTCGCGAGGAAAAGAAGCGCTGAAGCTCGCCAACACCATTGGGTATCACTATCGCGCAGCTTGGATATTGCACTACATGGCTCTTTCCAGTGAACTGCTTGGCGAATATGCTGCAGCAGTCGACTACTCCAGCCGCGCCGCGAAAGCGGCTGGAATAACCAAAGACTATCGCTGCCTGTCCGATACTCAATGGCTTGAAGGCATAGCGCTGTATCGGTTGGGACGCTTTGCAGAGTCTGTTGAGACACTCAATCATGCACTCGAAGCCAGCATTCAACGAGAAAGCCTTTCTATACAGGCCAAGATCCACAATTCACTGGCGAACTCGCATAAAAGCCTGGGCAATTATTCTAACGCCGAAGAAAACTACCTGGACTCCTGGAAACTATTCGAAAAGCTGGATCGTCAAAAAGACATTGCAATTACGCAGGCAAATCTTGCTGACCTCTATCGCGTAATGGGTGCGCAGGATGAAGCACTTAAAATGTTTAAGATGGCCTATTTGTATTACGAAGCCAATGAGCGGCATTACGACCGTATCGCGATTGTGAAGCGCATGGGCGATACCTATCGTAATCAGGGCAATTTGAAAATGGCCCGGACAAGTGGGCGCACTGCTCTGGACGAGATTCTTGTGCAGGAGAAAAGTGGCTCTGATGCCTACGCCCTGCTAAAACCGGAGGCTTACCTCAGCCTTGGCGATGTTGAACGTGATTTCGACAATACATCGGCAGCAATGCCCCTTTACCAGGAGGCATTGACCGCTTTTAAACTATTGGACAATCGGTTTGGGATTCTGGAGGGTTATCTAAAAATAGGTGATTTGCATTTTCGCGACGGTAATAACTTCAAGGCAGAATCGTCATTAAAGAAGGCACGGGGAATTGCCGCCAGCATCCGGCACCCACGGGCACTGGCACTGGCCGATTTTTCTTTAGGCAAACTATGGACGCAGAAAAAGGAGTTCAGTAAGGCAGAAAAGGCTCTGGAAAATGCGATTGTCGGCGTGGAGCAAACCCGCAGCAACATCGAAGATGAGAATCGCCTCAACGAGCTTCAAATTAGCTACTTCGCTACGATGCAGGACATATATGATGAGATGGTTTATCTGCAGCTACTCATGGAACAGCCCAAAGAAGCATTCTACTATTCTGAGCAGGCGCGGGCACGCTCTCTGCGAGATCTCTTGCAAAGCGAAGGCGGTTCTGCGCCAATCGGCCTTGTGAAGCCTCAAGACCTATTAGCAGCAAACACGACCCTGTTAGAATACAAATTTGTAAAAGATGATCTTATCTGTTTTGTGGTACAAGAGAACAATTTCGCCGCCGTAAAGCTGCCCCGGCAGCGTGAACAAACCGAAGCAGCAATTCGCGGTTTTTTGACCGCAATTGGTGCCAATCACTATCAGGATTTTCTCGAAAAAACCAAGCAAGATGGTGCAGGCTACTACAACTCAATGAACCTCTCGGCGAAACAGCTATGGCAGCTGCTGTTGAGTCCGCTTGGCAAGAAACCTTTGCAGGCAGAGCACCTGATCATCGTTCCCGATGGTCTACTTCACTACCTGCCCTTTGCGGCACTGGTAGACAGCAGTAATCAATTTCTGATAGAAAAACGCATTGTTTCCTATTTGCCCGCGGCTTCTTTATTGGACAGACAAATTGGCGCGCAACCCGCTGCAGACTGGCAGCTTCTGGCTGCTGCAACGCCGGAAATGGGATTACCATTTACCCGGCAGGAAGTTGAAGCGATCGCCGGATATTTCCAAAAGAGCACTCTACTCCACTCTATGAATGAGCTTAGCGAAGAACAACTATTGAATCATTTCAACAAACAATTCGAGGTTATTCATCTCGCCTGTCACGCAGAAATAGATGAACGCACACCGCGCTACTCAAGTATTTTCGTGGGCCCAACCAGCGGGATTGAAAAAACAAGCCTGCTGCGCGGCAGCGAGATTAGTGACAATCGCGACGACAACAATCTAATGGCTCATGAGCTTTATCGGCTAGACTTTAGCAATACCAAGCTCATCGGGCTCTCGGCATGCAAGAGCGCCACCGGTCGCTACGTCAGCGGCGAAGGAATGATTGGTTTTATTCATCCACTGATGTCGGCAGGCGCGGAGTCTGTCCTTGCGACGTTGTGGGAGATTAGCGATGAACATACGCCCAAACTCATGCAGCTTTTCTACGAAAACTGGATAGAGAAAAAGATGGGACGCGCCGAAGCACTCGCAAGCGCACAACGGCAGATAATTCAGGCAACAAGAGAGAATTCAAATATAAATTATGCGCACCCTCAACTTTGGGCAGCATTTACGCTGACCGGCGCACATAACTAGGGTGCAGAACAGCCCTTCAACAGCAACAGGAGGAACGAGCAATGAATGAAGATCTTTTATTGCTGGCCGACACCACAACCAACCATGAAGGTGAAGAGCCACCGCCAACCGACATGTTTTATACACGTGCAGCTCTTCAGCGCTCCAGCGCTTTAGATGCCATGCGTCTTGGCGTCTCCATCGGCATTGCCTGGATGGTATTATTTTTACTTATTATTCCCGGTGCTCTCATGTCCGGAGGCAATGCCTCACTCTTGGTCGTGCAGGCATTTTACCCGGGATTTACGGCCGGAGCAAGCGGGATTCTATTTGGCCTGGCACTTAGCTTTGTATATGGCACCATCGGTGGGATTGCCATCGGTTCGCTATATAATTCGCTCGTCCAGCGTGAAGTTTTAGCTGGTGAGAATTACGAAACATATGGTTAGTCAAATCAATTGATTGGAGTAAAAAATGCCTCTAAATTATGATAGCGAATCAAAGCCAAAACGCGGTGGAAAAATCAAGCCGCCAGATGATCAGGAAGATCGGCCAACACGCCGCGGAAATGATGAAGACAAGGATGAAGACCAAGATAAGGATCAGGAATAGATAAGAATTCGTCGGCTGCCGAAATTTCGGCAGCCTGTTTTACCGGAGTTGGGAAATGAGAGTCGTGCCTGGTTATATTTTGCTCTTTGCAATTTGCATTGCATTGATGCAGCCGCTGCATTCTCAGTCGGAAGCGGCTCAGAATCGCGATTACTATAGCGAACTGGCTAAGAAGCAGAACCAACTCCCGCGCAATCAACGCAACTACCTGCAAAAGATTGTTCAGAAGACGTCGAAAAATGACCATGCCTGGCTAAGCTTGTTGGATACGTATCTAATCGATAGCGAAATCGACGAGGCCGGAAGATTTTTTCGCCCACTGTTAAAAAAGGATGCCACCCGACCAGCGGCTCAGCGTATTATGGCGCATCTTTTCCATATTCAAGGGGAAAACGACGAAGCACTAAAGCTGTTTCAACAAAGTTTGCAAACGTCGCCGACATCGCAAACCGTTAAGGAATTCGCACAATTTCTACGCAATACCAATCGCTCACCTGAGACAGATTTTTTACCGGATACGTTAAAGTCAGGCCCGTTACGAGAGCAGCTCGACGTCAATTATGCTCTTTACACGTTCTCATCGAGAAATTCGCAGACTCCCCTCAAAGTTTATCTCCGCTCTCAGCATCCCACGGAGTCGGCACTCTTGCAAGCAGCTGAAGCAGCCTATCGCCTTCGCCAGTTCGCAAATGGCGACACGCTGCTCAGTAAAAGCCGCAGACAAGCCAAAAAAAATCACAACATCGATTGTCTTACCCAATCATTTATTCTCGAAAGTATTTGGCAGCAAGAGTTCGGGCTTTCTCATCAGCTCGCCATGTTGGATTCCGCCGAGTATTATGCTTCCCGCATAAATAATTGGCGACTCTTGCAGAAAGTCTATGGTGAACGCGGGCTACTTCATTACGCCGACGACGATTATGCTGCCGCCATCAATCAGCTGCGCAAAGCGATTGACATTGCAGATAAGATGCAGCTAAATAATCATCTCGCCAAATGGCTTAGTCCGTACGGGAAAGCGTTATTTTATCTGGAATCTTATCAGGAAGCGCTGCAAGTTCACGAACGTGCCGAAGAATTGGCAACACGACTGAATCGCAAACGCCTTGCGCTTAACAGCCGAATAAACAAGGGCGACCTGCTGGCATACTTTTCACGTTACTACCTCGCAGAGCAGGAATTCTACAGCGCATATCGCGAAGCAGCCGAGCTGGGCTTAACGACTATTATGCGTCGCGCATATCCGCGAATTGGCGACATGCTTTTAGAGAGTAAACAGTTTGCATCCGCTCGCGAAATCTACCGCAATCATCTGGCAACACTTCATAAACGAGGTAAGCAAGACCAGCTACCTTATTGGCTGGGTCGAATTGCCGAAAGCTACGAACATGAACAAAAACTCGACTCTGCAACAGTTATCTATGAACAGGCTTTTCAACAAGCTCGAACGGTTAATGCCCCTTATTATATGAGCTCATACATGAGGCGCCTTGGCGAACTCGACAGGCGTAATGGACGTCCGATTCAGGCCCAACAACGCTTTCAAACCAGCCTTGATATAGCACATAGTTCTACAGACAGTAGCCTTATCGTCGATATCCACCGCTCTATGGGTGACTTGCATTTTCAACTAGCGGAGTACAACAAAGCCATTTCGGCATACCAGTCCGGCGTAGCAATGTATGAACGCATCCGTAACCGGCTTGTTTTAGAAGATCTTAAAATTGGCTATGCAACTCAGGGATATTCGCTCCATCATCAGCTGGCCGGGTGCTTCAAAAAGCTGTATGCCGAAACGAATAATCCTGGCCTGCTGGACAGCCTGCTTTTTCATATGGATCTCGCCCGCGGTCGAACCCTAAAGGAGTTGCGTCTTAGCGGAGAGAGTAGCAACACAGGTCTTAGCTATTCTAAATCAATGGATATTCAACAACGTTTCAGCTATCGCAAGCGACGCTGGCGAGCGCTGCAAACATCTCATCAGAATCCAACTGCGCAGATGAAGAGCGATTTACTTTCCGCACGCAATGCCCTGCTCACCGACAGGTTGCGGCATCAAACGGCGGGCTCCAAAAAAACGGACGCGCAGCCGCTCTCGCGTACGATACTTCAAACCAGGCTCAGGCAGATTGATCATACGGCATTGGCTTTTCACATCCAGGACAGCCTCTCCTTTACTCTTATAATAAGCCCCGATACGATACGTATCGTAAGTATGATCATCGACGAACAACAGCTGACAAAATCGATCAAGAAACTCATTGCTCCCTTTCACAATCTAAGCAGCTTGGAAACTCACACGACTATTTATGAAGCGCAAGAGGCATTCAACCTGCATCAACAGCTTATTAAACCGCTGGAAACACACATACAGCTGGTAGAAAACATACTCATCATTCCAGACACACCTCTGCTTAACCTGCCGTTCGACTTACTTCTTCGAACACAACCACAACAAGAGCGTTATTTACCGACCGATTTCCCGGACTACACCGCACACTTACTCGTGCAGAAGCATTGTTTTACCATTATGCCAGATCTGCAGCTGCCAACCGCTTCCGAGCAAAGACATTCTGCAGATCCCGAGCTGCTCGTTATTGCAAATCCATTTGCTGAAGCTGAGTTTATGCCCGGATATTTTGAGCAGAATCAATTTCGAGCCGGCGGAATTTTTCTTCCTCTCCCATTTACGGAAGTGGAAGCTGCTGCCATAAAAGCACTTTATCCCAAAACGCAGGTTTTAAAGCGACGTCATGCCACATCCAAGACGCTAAAATCGATAGCCTCGGATTACGATATAATTCACCTCGCAACGCATGCTTTTGCGGACTCAGCATTCGATATTTTTTCCGGGCTTGTTCTACACGCCTCGCAGGATTCACTGGACGACGGTTTTTTAATGGGTTATGAGATTGAACAACTTCACCTCAATTGTGAACTTGTAGCACTCAGTGCCTGTGAAACCGCGCTCGGGAAACAGGTAGCCGGAGAAGGCGTGCTTGGCCTGCCACGTCTTTTTCTTGCGGCGGGAGCAAAATCAGTGCTTCAAACCTGCTGGAAAGTTGATGATGGCTTTACGTCAAAGTTAATGCCTGAGTTTTATAAACGCCTCCTTGTGGAAGGGAAAACGCGCCCCGAGGCTCTTGCCGGTGCGAAACGCTTTTTTCTTACACCACCAGTTACCAAACAGCAGACCTATTATCAACATCCGCTCTATTGGGCCTCCTTTAATCTCTTTGGTTCTCCGGGCCTGCCGGTACAGTCACAAAAGAGTAGATGGTCCCTCCTTTTCCTCCTTCTTGCCGGAGTGTTTCTCTATGTGCTCTATCGTATAAAAACACGTCGCTAAAGCTATTTTTTTCCTTATAGAACAAAAATCATAAAAAGAGAATAATTATTTAATGACTGATAAATTTATTCGTATTACTTTCCGATAATTTACGCACTGAACACAATGACGATTGGAACTGAATGAAAGCGCCAAAACCGACATTTTCGGCCTCGTCGAACGCTACAACAGATGCCCTGCCGAAACGTCAGCAAATAGACGAACGCTACAAGTGGAATTTGCAGCATATATTCGACTCAAATGAGGATTGGGAGACTGAGCTCAATGAGATAGAAGAGGGACTTTCCAAATTCGACAGCTTTGCAGGGACTTTGGGACAATCTGCTGAGTCACTTTTTCAGTGTTTGAGATATCAGCACAACCTGGAAGAACGCTTTGGTCGACTATTTCTTTATTCCGGTCTTAGCAATGACCAGGACACCTCCGAATCTCTTTATCAGGATTACCGCGGACAGGCATCTGCACTGATGGCAAAAATTAATCAGAGAACTTCCTTTATTCAGCCTGAGATTCTTGCACTTGGTAAGAGAAAAATTGATTCGTTTTTACAGCAGCATCAGAGCCTACAGGAATTTCAGCACCTATTGGAAGATATTTTTCGTACTGTCGCTCATGTGCTTCCGCCGGAACAGGAGCAGTTGCTTGCACTTACCGGTGAACTGGCTCAGGGAGCATCGAATATTTTTTCCATGTTCAATAATGCAGACATCCAATTTTCATCGATTCTCGATGAAAATGAACGAGAAGTTGAAGTCACCAAAGCCAGACATCAGCGATTTATGGAATCGAAAAATCGCCGAGTCCGTGAAGATTCCTATCGCGCTCTATATGGTGCCTATCATAAATGGACCAACACGCTGGCGGCAACGCTTTCAACGGCTGTTAAAAGAAATCTGTTTTATGCAAAGGCGCGTAGATATAACACGGCACTGGAAGCTGCACTGGATAGTGAGAACATTCCGGTTGGGGTTTATGATAATGTGATTAATACAATTAATCAGAATCTAAACCCACTACAGAACTATATGAGTCAGCGTGCAAAGATACTGGGGTTGGAGACGGTACGTCCATGGGATCTGACTGTACCGCTTGTTACAGAGGTGGATTTTAATATTCCGTATGATGATGCAGCAGGAATCTTACGTGAGGCGCTTGCGCCACTCGGCGAAGACTATCTTTCTGCAATCGATAAAGCATTTGAGGATGGCTGGGTCGACGTTTATGAAAATCGTGGAAAGCGTTCAGGTGCCTACTCCTGGTCGACGTATGGAGCTCATCCGTATATACTGATGAATTACAACGCTACGTTGAACAATTTGTTTACTCTGGCTCATGAGTTGGGACATGCACTTCACTCCTACTACACTCATCAATCACAGCCAAATCATTACAGCCACTACACAATTTTTGTGGCTGAGGTAGCATCTACGCTGAATGAAGCATTACTTATGGATTATTTACTTAAGCGCGAAAGCGGTGAAAGACGCCGTTATTTGATTAATGAATACATCGATCAGATTCGTGGTACCGTTTATAATCAAGCATTGTTTGCCGAGCTGGAACGCGACATTCACACTCATGCAGAAAGTGGGCAGACACTTACCGGAGAGTATCTGAATGGCCTTACAGCTTCACTTTATAATAAATATTTAGGAGAGCACTTTCAAATCGATGACCTCTACCAGATAAACTGGTGCCGTATTCCACATTTTTATTACAACTTTTACGTCTATAAATATGCCACAGGCTTTTCTGCTGCCACGGCACTATCACGTAAAATACTAGATGGCGATACTTCCGCTCGAGAGGCATATCTATCGTTTTTATCACGCGGAAATTCAGACTATTCGATCAATTTACTGAAGGATGCCGGAGTTAATATGCTTTCTGCGGAGCCAATTGAAGCGACAACAACCTTGATGATGAATTTATTGAAACAGTTTTCAGAATAAGAATGGGGCAAATGCCCCAATTATAAGTGTAAAATCATCAATTCAATATGATATTGAAATGCGTGTGTGATTTTTTGCACAATGATTTTTCCCAAAATTATCATTGTGTTGAAAATCAAATGGAATGAATACTTTCGCACTATCTTAAACGTGCAATCTTTTTTATACGCATCTGTTCGTATCCTCCTGCGACAGGCTTAATATTTGGGTTGAGAGAACGTTGGATTGACTATTGGTCAACCCTTGAGAATGGATTCTCAAAAGACGCTCTTTCATAATAGTAGTATTTTATGTCTTGCAAAGTGTCTTTTTCGGAAAGGAGACCTTAAAATGTTGCGCAAGCTACATGCTCTTGTGCTTTATAGCATCTTTATGTTGTTAATTGGAAGTTTCTCTCTGGCAGCACAAACAAATTATTCTTGGACAAATGGTGGTGGTGATAACGACTGGGCCAACAACGAGAACTGGTCTCCCTCAGGTGTCCCTGCAAGTAACGATACCGTTACGATAAGTGCTGGAGACTCTATCGTTGTTAACTCAGACGTTACTATCGATAGTCTTTCTGTGCAGAGCGGAATATTAAACTGCCTTGCACAGGTTACGGTAAATAGTGGAATGGTTTTTCGCGGAGGCGATCTTCGTGGAGATGATACCCTTCTTATTACCAGCGGGGCTACTCTGGATTTTATCTCATCGAGCTTTAAGGATCTTTGGGGCTTAACGCTTAGAAATGAAGGAACGGCGACATGGAGCGGTAGTGGACGTATTTCACTTCGAGACAAGTCGACTATTACCAACGCATCCGGTGCTCTTTTTGACGTCCAGGGTAATTTCTTTATGGACTATGTGCAGCTGGATACCGGTGGAAATTTCGAAAATTTCGGTACGCTTCGCAAAAGCTCCGGAACTGGAACGGCAACTATTGATCCCACATTCTACAACACCGGTACCGTTGACGTCGAAGACGGTACGCTGCGTTTTGAGCGTGGCGACAGCACCGAGAGCAGCACTGGTGTTTTCAATGCAGATTCCGGCACTACAATTGAGATGGACGAACGTATTTTCAGTTTTGACGGTGCCAGCTTTACCGGTAGTGGAACAACAGAGTTCCAGGATGCCGTGTTGACACTTAACGGATCGGGAATGACCATTGCCTCAGGTGCTACAGTAACAGCTGATGATCAGGATTGTGAGATAGACGGCAGTGGTCCGATAACGGTAAGCGGAACGTTCGATTTATTGGAATGTACGATATCGGGAAGCGGAGCCTGGACCAATAATGGTACGGTACAGTTCACCACGAGCTCAGCAAAAGTCATTGAAACACGCACACTCACCAATAATGCCACTGTTCTCTGGAGTGGTAGCGGCGTCATCAATCTGAATAGCGGAGCGAGCATCAACAACACTGGCACTGGTAATTTTAATATTCAGGTCAATAGCCGAATTGATGAAGACGTAGAACTGACTGCCGGTTTTACCAACTCCGGAACGATCACAAAAACCGTTGCAACAAGTACAACAAACTTTGAAGTCGCCGTTACAAACACCGGAACGATTAACACAAACACTGGTCGTATTTCGTTTGAAGATGGCAGCAGTAATATCGGTGCAACCTTCAACACGGCATCGGGAGCAACTTTCGACTTCAATGGTGGAACCCAGGTAGTAGATGGTATTACCGTTGCCGGAGCAGGCTCTTTTGAAGTGAGCGGAACGGTATTAACCTTAACCGGGAATATAGGCGTCTCTGCTGGTGGGGTTTTAGATCTTGTCAATAATGATGTCAATGGAAGTGGCACCATTACCAACAATGGAACGATTAACTGGTTTGGCGATGACCTGCGTGGCGGCGGCGAAATTATTAACAATAACGTCATGACGGTAGACGGAAGCGGTGTTAAACTGCAGACCAACTTCGATATTACAAATAATGGCACCATCACCTGGACTGGTTCAGGGGAGTGGCGGATTACCAACACGTCCAGCATTACGATTGGCAGCGAAGGCACACTCGATATTCAGAATGATGAAAATCTCTCCGATCTTGGAACCGGAACAAACAGTATTATTAATAATGGTACCATTACAAAGACTGCCGGAGCGGCCTCTTCAACACTTGGAGTTGATGTAACAAATAATGGCACTATTTCCTGCACTGCAGCAAATCTGGCATTTCAGGAAGATTTTGTAAACGCCAGCACCGGTATTCTCAGCGGCCTGAATTCATTGAGTTTCTCAGGCACAAACAGCTTTACGAATAATGGAACAACGAGTCCCGGCACAAATAGTGTTGGCGACTTAAGTTTTATCGGCACTTTTGAACAATCGTCTTCAGCCAACCTCGAAATTACTCTTGGTGGCATGGTTCCGGCGAGCAACCAGGATCAACTCAGCGTAAACGGCGATATCGATCTGGATGGAGAGTTGGAAATCACGATTCCAGATGGCTACTATCCTGCGGTAGCGGATAGTTTTATCGTTCTCACTTTCAACGGTTCACGCACGGGCACGTTCAGTACCTTCACTGCCCCGAGTGTTGGCGGAAGCCCACAGTTTGAAGTTCTATATCGCTCCACTTATGTTGTAGTCCGTACGCTGATACAAAACGGTACAACTGTGAACCTCACAGCTTTTCTTGAAGGTGCATATCGCAGTGGTTCAATGACAACGCAACTTCGCGATGATGGTCTTATCCCAACCTCCCAACCGTATTCCGGCAGCCCCTGGAATTACTCTGGTAGTGAAAGCGTTAGCAGCATTCCGGCAGACGTGGTAGACTGGGTATTACTTGAGCTTCGCACCGGCACAGGTTCGGGCACATTAGCTGGAAGAAGAGCAGCTTTCATTCTCAGCAATGGAAGTATTGTAGATACGAGTGGCAGTGGAACAGTCTCCTTTGATGATGTGGGAACGGGAAGTTATTACGTTATAATTTATCACCGAAACCACTTGTCTGTTATGTCGGCCTCTACTGTGACACTGACGACCAGCAGTAGTAACTACAACTTCAGCACCGCACAGTCTCAGGCATACAGCAACACCGGCGACGGCATGGTAGACATCACCGGGGGAGTTTTTGGATTATTTGCCGGGGAGACTAACGACTCAGGTATTATTACCAATGCCGATAAATCTGCCGTAATAAGTAACCTGAATACTACAGGCTATAAGGTTTCGGACACCAATTTTTCGGGCATTGTTACAAATGCCGACAAAACGCCAATGAACAGCAATCTTAACGCCGCAACGCAGGTGCCGTAATCATGATTAAAACAAACAACACATTGTTTCGGGCTATTCTTGTGCTGATGCTGGCGCTAGGCAACCTGTTCGCGCAAACCGGCCCTCGGCAGGCGAACATTATTGCTGTTAACCCGGTGGTAACCGCGATATCCTTTAGTTTTGACGTCGTTCTTTTACCAACGACTGTCTGGGGAAACAATGTCTACGACAAAGCACTGGGAGACTGTAGCTGGTTTTTTCAGTACAATGATAGTGCTTTAACAAATCCGGAGATAGTTTATACCGCTCCAGAGGTAGACACAGCATTCGGCTATACCAACAGCATTGCAATAATCGCAAATCGCCTGGGTTTAACCACCGATGTTTCTCTCGGCACCTTTAGCGGCACCGAGCTGCTTCAGGGACAGCGCTATCACTTATTCACCATTCGCATGGACATTATTGATCCGTCGCGAAATTCCGGCATAATGTGGGATACTCTTAATACCGGTCTCTTAACCGTAATAGACAATATCGTTCAAACAACGGCATCCTCAGACACAGATGTACCGCTCTCGCTAACGGCTATTGGTGATAATCTTGCAGAAGTACCTGAAAAGTTCAGGCTGTTCCAAAACTATCCGAATCCATTCAACCCGGAAACAACGATACGCTTTGAAATGCCTATTGCATCACGCGTAAAAGTGACGGTATTCGATATTTTAGGTCGACACATTCGACAGATATCCAATGATCAGCTTCAGGCGGGCTCCCATCTATTTAAATGGGATGGTCGCAACGATTCCGGTGAATCGGTCGGCTCGGGTCTTTACCTTCTTGTTACGGAAACAGAGACCGCGAAAACCACATTAAAAATGACGCTTTTAAAATAACAACGACATCATTTACTACGGATGTAAGAAGGAATTTGGAATGAAATCAATCAGAGAGAATTGCATACGGATAACGTTTTTTCTGTTTTTGCTGGTGCCCGGCTTTACGTTCGCACAAACAGCGAACATCAGCATCCAGAATGCTCAACAATCCAGTGGCGTTTTCACATTTGAAATTCATATTGAACCAACAAACAATTGGGGTAGCGGCACATTCGACAAGCGTTTAGGCGACTGTAGTTGGGCCTTCACGTTTAATACCAGCGCCATAAACAGCCCGTCGTTAACAGTGGTAGGCAGTTCGGTCGATCCGGGTGATGGCTACACCAATTCCGTACAAATTTTAGGGTCCCGCCTGATTGTAACAACGGAGTTCGACATTGGAGATGGTAGTGGGGTGGATATTAATCAGAGCACCGAATACCATCTTTACACTGTTGCTCTGAACATTATTGCCGATCCCGCCGATTCAGAAGTTCAGTGGGACCAGATCAATACCGGAGTCTTTAATATTCCTGATGATGGTATCATAGTGGGCTATTCCGGTGATGGCGATATTCCCCTGCCTGTTTCATTATCTGCTTTTAGCGCGACCGCGGTAGATGGAAATATCAATCTGGCGTGGACAACGCAAAGCGAATTGAATAATGCGGGATTCGAACTCTACAGGTCACTACAGCAAGAAGGCAACTATCAGATTATCAGCTCTTACCTGTCTAACAGCGACCTGATTGGCGCTGGCACATCGAATATTACTCGTGAATACGAATTCACAGACAGTAATGTTGATGTTGGTCTGACCTATTATTATCGTCTTGCCGATGTGGATCTCAGTGGAATACGCACCTTTCATGAACCAATATCCGGAAGCGTTAGTGAAGCCGATATCGTTCCGGAACGCTTTATTGTTCATCAGAACTATCCAAATCCGTTTAACCCGGAAACCCAGATTGTGTTTGAACTGCCAGAGCGGGAGAACTCCAGAGTAAATGCCGTAGTCTATGATATGCTCGGACGCAGTGTTCGCACCTTGTTCTCAGGCAGACTTGAAGCCGGGGTTCACCGGCTGATCTGGAATGGCCGTGACAATAATGAGCAGTCACTTGCTTCCGGAACGTATATTCTGCAGCTGCAAACGGCATCCAATACGCGCTCAGTAAAAATGTTACTCCTCAAGTAAGTTTAAGAAGTCTACTCGCAGATTGCCCTGGGCAATCTGCGAATCCTGCATTCTGATCTATTAATTACCTAGACATAACGTTGCAAACCTCAAGACGCAGTAATCTGCTTTCGATAATAATTATTGTCCCATGGAATGGGAATGAGGTTTAACAAGAAGGGATTCTTATGAAAACTCCTCTTGTAGCCCCAATTGGGCTACTTATTGCTATATTATTTTCTTTTTCTTCACTACAGGCACAAACAACCTATGTCTGGTCCTCTTCTAATGGCGATTATTCCGCACCTCAAAACTGGTCGCCAAATGGCGTGCCCGGATCGGCTGATACGGTAATGCTCGCCTCTGGCTTCCTGACGTTGGACATGTCCACAAGCATCAGCAAACTTGAAATGACGGGCGGTATACTTCAGGGAGCCAAATCCCTGACCATATCCGAAACTGCGATTTGGAGCGATGGTGACATTACAATTAGCGATACGCTTCTGATAGACTCAACTGCCACCATGTTAATCAGTGGTTCTAACAAGGACTTAAACGGCACAACCTTGCTAAACTTCGGAAATGTTATCTGGGCTGAAGATGGACGAATCTCTCTGAAGAACCATGCGGAAATAGTGAATCATAACAGCCTGGAGATTACCGGTAATGCGTTAATTGATTATGTCTTACCGGATAGTGGCGGCACTTTTACAAACTTTGGCAACATATTAAAAACAAGCAACGGACTAAGCACAATAGACGGCAGGTTTTCTCAAAACGGGAGCATTGACGTTCAGGCAGGCACGCTGAGATTTGAGCGTGGAAGTAATTCTACTATCAAGGGCACAATACAGATTCAGCCGATGGCGGAAGTTCAATTCGATGAACGCACCTTCCTGATTGACTCATTATACATATCCGGTGGCGGTCTATGCATTATCGAAGATGCAACGTTCCAGCTGTTAAATAAAGGGCTGACCGTCGAACAAGATGGACATATCGTATTTGAGCGCGACGATTTTCTAATTGAAGGCAGTGGACCACTAACAATCGACGGATTTGCTGAGTGGCGACGCGGCACGATCTCCGGAAGCGGTGGCATCAGTCTAAACGGCACGCTTACCATGAATGGTGCTGCAGTTACGCTATCAGGACAAACGTTAAACAACAACGGTCTGCTGGGTTGGGAGAGTACCGGTGCTCTCTTAATTGCGGATAGCGCAATTGTTAACAATCTAGCCAGCGGTGTTTTTGAAATTCAGAACAATGAAAATATCAGACCGTCAGTAAATGGAGACGGAGCTTTCAACAACTATGGCTTGCTCAATAAAAGCTCTGGTGGAGGCGTAACAATCTTCGAGCTGCCGTTTAATAATTATGGCAGCATGACTACAATACAGGACGGAAGTATTATCGCTGAGTTCGGCGGAGAACATATAAATAGCACGCTTACGACCGGGAGTAGTGCCGCGTTCTCCTTTGACTCTAAGACTAATGTTATCAGCAATGTGATAATGGATGGCGATGGGATCGTCTACATTAATGGCGCTACGCTTGACGTGCAATCCGGTGGATTAATTGTTGGACCAACCGCGACACTCGAGCTGGACGCAGGAATTCTATCTCTTTCCTCCAAAGTTATAATAGACGGGGAGTTCCGATGGCTAAAAGGCGTTGTTCGTGGTCAGGATACGCTACAGGTTTCATCTACGCTCACGCTAATCGAGGATCCGGCAAAAGATCTTAGCGAAACGGTAATTCACAATCTCGGCACTATCAACTGGATTGGCAGAGGTGATTTAAAGTTGCGCGATCAGGCTGGAATAATAAATTCTGCGGGTGCCACAATTGACTTCCAAAGCAATGCCTTGCTAGACTTTGTTCTTGTAGACAATGGCGGCTGGCTTATCAATGATGGGCTGTTGGTAAAAAGCACTGGTAATGGAGAGACAAATATCGATGCGGTTTTCACCAATAGAGGTCGGTTGGACGTGCAAACGGGCAAGGTGCGAATTGAAAGAGGAAGCGACAACATCAGCAGCGGTATTTTTAACGTTGCCGAAAATACAGTTCTCGAAATCTCAGAGCGACGCTTTATTGCGGATGACCTCACATTCACAGGTGCCGGACATGTTCACATGGTAGATGATGTTGTAATCGAAGTGCGCAATAGCGGTATTAAAAGCGACACCGGAGTGGTGCTCAGGCTTGATGATTCACAAGCTCAAATAGAAGGCGATGCACCTGTAACTATAGATGGAGAATTTGAATGGTTTAGCGGATCCATTGCAATAACCGATACAATTTGGCTGAATGGAATCGCTCGTTTTGATGACCTCCGATTGAAAATTCTTCGCGATGCGTTTATGTCAATTTCCGGAGAAGCAACTTGGTACGGTGATGGTGACATTCGCGTGCTTAACGGTTCCATTATTCAGGTAGAATCAAGCGGTCGCTTCAATCTGCAAAATAGCGGCGTCATGGAATACGGGTTTTCTAATGCCGGAGGACTTATCAACTTTGGTGTGATATCGAAAGAACCGGATAGCTCTTTCGCTTCTATTGATGTGGAGCTGCAAAATTTTGGTATCCTTCAGCTCAATGAAGACACGCTTCGCTGCACAGATGAATTAATAATTGCCCCCGGAGCCAGCATTACTGGTAACGGCACACTAGATGTGCTACTGGGAACATTTGAACATCAAGGCAATACGAATCCGGGCTACAACTCCAAAGATACGCTGGGTTTTGTTGGACGCTATCAGCCACTCACCGATGCGGTTCTAACCATCGAGCTAGGCGACAGTTCGGCTGATAAGCTGAAAATAACCGGTATCGCTCCACTAAACGGAATTCTTAATGTGCAGCTTGCCGACGGCTTCATTCCCGCAATTGGAGATACCTTTGAAATCATGTCTGCGAATCAAATTTACGGCAGCTTTACAACGACCAATCTTCCTTCCCTTGGAGCAATTCCGATCTTTGAGCTGAGTTATGAACCCACGCGGATCTTACTTGTTTGCATAAACAACTCCAAGGTCGCTGTTAATTTAAATATCGCACTTCAGGGAGCCTGGACAAGTGCCGACAGCATGCACCAGGAATTAAATAGGCAGAACCTGCTTCCTACAACTCAGCCATATAACCGAACACCGTGGTTCTATGAGGGGTCGGAAGCGAATGATAGCCTGCCGTCAAATATAGTTGACTGGGTTCTTGTCGAGATACAAAATCAGTCGTTTCAGACAACTGCGCGAAAAGCGGCCTTACTTAAAACAGACGGAAGTATTGTTGAAGCAGATGGCAGCAGTAATTTGTGTATTAGTCAGGAAGAGGATTCTCTTTATGTAATTGTGCATCATCGACATCACCTTCCGATAATGACGGCAACCCCCATAATGTTAACAGCGACAGCAACAGCGTTCGATTTCACCTCAGATCAGACTCAGGCATTTGGAACAGAGCCAATGATCGAAGTATCTCCTGGCGTCTTTGCACTTCCCGGTGGCAATGGTTCCCCGGATGGCTCTATTGACCTTGACGATATCAACATAATCTGGTCTTCCCAGGCAGGAACGCGAGGCTATATATTCGGCGACTTCAATATGAACGGTGAAGTACAGAATGACGACAAAAATCTATTGTGGAAAAAATCCCGCGGAAAAACGTCCCAAATCCCATCCACTGTCCAGGCTAAACGCTAACAAATAAACTCCCCTGCCCTATCTGGCTCAGGGGAGTAAATATTTTTTTCGTTTTCTATTCCCCTCTGCCTCGCTATAATAGGGCGCATCAATTGACTAGCCGCTTAACGCCCGGGTTTGAAATGGCCATCCTGTTCTTAATTTTCTATAACATCATTGTGCTGCCGCTTCTCGCTCTCGCGGCTCACGTTGCCGCCATGTTTAGCAAAAAGATACGCAGAGGTGTTCTCGGTCGCTATCAATCGCTTCGTAAAATAAGAGCATTCAGGCAATTATTTCCCTCAGACACAAAAATGTTTCTCGTTCACTGCGCCTCGATGGGGGAATTTGAGCACACCAGACCGGTCTTACAAAAGCTGAAAGAAGCCTTTCCCGAAAGTAAAACGATCGTCATGTTCTTTTCTCCTTCCGGCTATGAGAATCGACAGGAAACACCAGGCGTCGACCTGTTCATCTACACACCTTTCGACTGGGCGTTCACTATGCGTCGCCTCTTCCGCGCAGTTAACCCCGCCGCACTTCTCATAGCACGCTACGATGTGTGGCCCGGTCAGGTTATACAGGCACAATTCTCTGGCATACCGGCTATTCTCGTCAACGCATCGATCTACAAGAAATCCAGTCGCCTGACACCCTGGTTGCTGGGAATACAGCGATTAATCTATCGCCATTTAAGCGCCGTTCTTGCAATCTCAACAGAGGATGGACAGCGCTTTGCGCTTCTTATTAGCGCAGAGAAAATCAGCGTTACCGGCGATACGAAGTACGAACAAGTGTTGGCAAGAAGAGATGAAATTACAAAAGACCCGCTGGTTCCCGAAAAAGTAAGTGCTAATAAAGTAGTCTTCGTAGCAGGAAGCAGCTGGTCGGAAGGAGAAGCTCACTTCATTCCGGCATTGAAGGCACATGCTGGTAATAAGTTTCTGACCCTGATTTGTCCTCATGAACCCACGGAAGAACACCTTTTCCACTTACAGCAACAGCTTAGTCCGCTGAAGAGCATTCGCCTCTCAGAAATAGACTCCTATTACGATGAACAGATCATATTGATTGATCGGATTGGTATTTTAGCCAATCTGTACAAATTGGCAGACTTCGCCTATGTAGGGGGAGGCTTTAAGCAAAATGTTCATAATGTATTGGAACCGGCGGCATATGCTATTCCGGTTCTGTTTGGTCCCAACAATGAAAATTCGCGAGAAGCTCAGCTACTTAAAGCGTCCGGCGGTGGAATAGAAGTATTGGGTCAGACTGCATTCGATAAAGCGTTTGAAATTCTTATTGGGAATAAAGAAGTGCGGGTTGAGAAAGGGATTGCAGCATTCAGCATAATCGAAAAGAACCTGGGTGCATCGGGTAATACCATAAATGCTATTCAGCTGCGACTTAAAGAGAACTAACCGTTTTTATGCGCACTTTACCCAACATTATTGTAGAACGTCGCCCTGCAGAAAAACAATTTTCTGCAGGGCATTGCATACGTTCCTGTAGCAAAATTGCGATGGATCGACCAACAGGGGGCAAGGATCGTTTCACCAAACAATTTGCTACATCGGGCAAGAGCAGGGGCGCTCTTTTAGCTACATAAATGTAATCAGAGAACAAATAAGACTCAATCAGGCAATCCCTGATTTTTTTGTCATATTAAATCGACAGCGTGACTAAACGCTTCCAGTCGGCTTTTTATCCAGGCTAGAAATCCAGAGAGGTCAGTCCCTCTCTAATAGCATATTTTGTTAATCCGGCAATCGTATCTATTTCCAACTTTTGTTTAATGCGCCCGCGATGCGTTTCAACCGTTTTAATGCTCACGAATAACTGTACTGCAATCTCACGCGTAGAGTTCCCTTCAACAAGTAACCTTAAAACCTCTATCTCACGTGGACTTAAATCCAGGTGGCTTTTTAGATCAACCCGCGATTTACCTGCATCTTTTGAAATGAGCATCCCGGCAATATAGGTGCTCAGGTACAGGTGGTTCCTCCATACCATGTCTACAGCGCTAAGTAGTTCCTCGAATACAGAATCTTTTAACATAAATCCCTTTGCACCGGCAGAGAGCATCGCCTTGATATCACCAAGCGTCGCAGCGTTTGCAAGAGCAATAACCCGCGTATTCATTTTGGCTACCATCTCTCGGGTTATGTTATTGCAATCGACGCCGGAAAGCATCATATCGAGAAGTACAATCTTGGGTCTTGTTTCCTGGACGCGCTCAAACAGTCGATTTCCATTTTTGGCTTCCCCGACGATGCGAATCGTATCAGTTTTGCCAAGAAGTTCTTTCAGACCATCGCGCACGATCTTTTGGCTATCGGTAATAAAAACATCAATCATTATGACTCCTTCAATGAACAGGGGCGCTGTTTCATAGAATAGATTGCCACAAAGCAACTCAGGAAAAATGGGGGAATCGGAATATCACCCGAAATCGGGAGGGGGGACGCCGAATACAAACCTTTGAAGCATTGCCTAAAACGGCAAAGCTGAAGAATTCTTGGTCTAAAATCTAAAATCAGGTAAAAGCAAGAATCCAACAGCTTGTTTCATTTCTGTGGGAGACGTATATTTAGGCTAGGAATAATACGGAATACTCCGAGCCGAACTGCCTACGTCTAATAACAGAGATAGGGCACCAGGCCGATAGGGTAATTTGGGAAACGAAATTGCCTTCCGAACTTGAAAAGGAGTCATCCCATGCCGCTACCGGCTACTGGCGGTCGTATGAACGACCGCATCTCTTCTGATAATATACTAATTGACAATTTCGGAAGAAAGATAAATTATGTGCGTTTGTCGGTAACCGACAAGTGCAATCTACGCTGTCTTTACTGCATGCCGGAAAAGATGCAGTTTATGCCATCCAACAACTTGCTCAGCCTGAGTGAAATGGAACGGTTAATTAATTTGCTCGCTGAGTTGGGCATCACCAAAGTTCGCATCACCGGCGGCGAACCTTTTATTCGTTCCGGAATAATGGACTTTTTGCGGTCTATTTATAGCATTTCAGGGATAGAGAATGTTCATATTACAACAAATGGCGTATCCACTCTACCCTATGTTGCGCGACTCGCAGATCTCGGCATCAGCGGACTCAACCTCAGCCTTGATACGTTGAATGCAGAGAAGTTCTATAAAATGACTCGCCGGGACAAGTTTGCCGAGGTACTGAAATGCCTGCACGGTATTCTTGAGGCTCAGATTCCACTGAAAGTAAATGCCGTTATCATGGAGAAGTGGAATACCGATGACATTTTGCCAATGGCAGAGTTAACACGTCATCACCCCATAGAAATGCGCTATATCGAAGAGATGCCGTTTAATGGAACGGCCAACACACTAGATTCACTCGTCTGGAACCACGAGAAAATTCTGGCAACACTCACCGAGCATTATCCTGAAATACAGCGCATACCCATGCCGCCACATGCCACGTCTCAGCAGTATAAAATTCCCGGCCATCAGGGCATTGTCGGCATTATTGCAGGATTTAGCCGCACCTTCTGCGGCACTTGTAACCGCATTCGCGTAACGGCATCTGGTGGGATGCAAACTTGTCTCTATGGGTATGAAACGTTGAATTTTCGTGATCTCTTTCGAGCCGACCACAGTGACACTGAAGTTCAGCACATGCTGAAAGAACAGATCGGCAAACGCTTTCGCGATGGCATCGCCGCGCAGCAGCACACCCAAACGTCAACCTCCCGTTCAATGTCCCTCATTGGAGGTTAAGGCCATTACTATCAGGAGAATTCAATGATCGATATCAGCCATAAGTCTCATACGCTTCGCTACGCCAAGGCTGGAGGTGTATTGCATGCCAGCCCTGAAACGATCCAGCGCGTTCTTAAGCGAACCGTTCCAAAAGGAGAAGTGCTTGAAGTAGCTCGTGCCGCAGGCATCAATGCTGCAAAGCGGTGTTCAGACTGGATGATTTTCTGCCACACGATGCCGCTGGACTGGATCGAGTTCACGTTCGATGTAAAAGAAGATCGCATCAATGTATATGCTGAAGCAAAGGCCGTCTGGAAAACCGGCGTCGAGATGGAAGCACTCTCCGGTGTAACCGGAGCCCTGCTAAACATGTATGACATGCTTAAGCCGATCGACGAAGAATTGTCATTTGGCAATATTCGCCTCATTAAAAAGCGCGGTGGCAAAAGCGATTTTCGCGATGGTTTTGCGAAACCAATATCGGCTGCCATTTTGGTTATTTCAGACTCAACCTTTGCAGGAGAGCGCGAAGACAAATCAGGGAAAATCATTCAGGAGTTTCTTTCAAAGCATCCGGTTGAATGTAGTGTATATGAAGTGCTTCCCGATGAGGCCGATACCATTCAGCAGCGCGTAAAGCAGCTTGTTGACGAAAAACAGACTCAACTGGTGCTTACGACAGGGGGCACCGGACTCGGCCCGCGCGATGTTACACCGGACGCAGTAACGCCTCTTATTGAGAAGGAAGTTCCCGGTATCTCCGAAGCGCTGCGAAACTATGGACAGCAGCGGCTGCCGTATGCCATGCTCTCGCGCCAAATTTGTGGTGTACGGGGAAAAAGCATCATCCTAACGCTCCCCGGAAGCAGTGGCGGCGCTCGTGATGCGATGCAGGCCCTGTTCCCGGCAATTCTCCACAGCTTCCACATGATGGCGGGAAAAGGGCATTAACGCTGCCTTTTGCATTTTCACATTGGAATAAAGAGCGAAAGACAGTATTTTCAAATCTATAGTGGCCCCAAAAGACAGGATTGAAAGATGGACTGGTTTCGACGAAAAAAAGGTATTGAAACAAGCGAGAAGAAGGTAATTCCCGATGGCCTTTGGATTAAGTGTCCAAGCTGCGGAGAAATTACGTATCGCCCTGAGTTGGAAAAACGAATGTTCGTTTGCCTGAAGTGCGATCATCACTTCCGCGTTACCAGCAAAGAGTATATTCAATACTATTTCGATGAAGACAGCTTTCAGGAATTACACAAGAATGTGACGCCGCAGGATCCTCTTAAGTTCAGAGACCAAAAACGTTACACCGACAGACTAAAAGCTGCGCAAAAAAAGACCGGTTTAAAAGACGCCGTTGTTGTGGGTAAAGCGAAGGTAGAAGGCCAAAACATTGTCGCTGCAGTAATGGACTTTTCGTTTATCGGCGGCAGTATGGGCTCGGTTGTCGGTGAAAAAATTTCACGTGCAATCGACTTGGCTCGCGAAACTCGCACGCCGCTGATAATCGTCTCGGCTTCGGGTGGTGCTCGAATGATGGAAAGCGCTATCTCGCTGATGCAAATGGCGAAAACAAGTGCCAAACTCGCTTTGCTCGATGAAGCAGGCGTTCCGTACATCGCCCTGCTTACCGATCCGACAACCGGTGGAACAACCGCCAGCTTCGCCATGCTCGGAGATATGAATTTATCCGAACCAGGTGCCCTGATCGGCTTCGCCGGACGCAACGTGATTAAGCAAACCATTCGCCAGGAGCTTCCGGAAGGATTTCAATCATCCGAATTTGTAAAAGACCACGGCTTCGTTGATGCCATCTTTCACAGACATGATATGCGTGCCTCACTTGCAAATATACTACGCCTCCTCTGGCCTGAAGGAGCGGCTCAAAAGCCAACAGAATAACCCGAGAAATTATTACCCTGCTATATATCATATTTAGCGACGTTCGCTAAGGAGAATTCCCAAATGAGCAAGAAGCCACTTATTCTCGTCAGTAATGATGACGGTATTCAATCACCGGGAATTCTCGCGCTGGCGCGTGCCATGCAACCTCTTGGGGATACGCGTGTTATTGCACCAGACAAAGAACGAAGCGCTGTAGGGCACGCCATTACCATCTCTCATCCATTACGCGCGAAAGAATTTGAACGCGGCGGCAATTTTTTTGGGCATGCCATCGACGGCACCCCGGCAGATTGTGTGAAGCTTGGCGTTAAGGCAATCCTTGAGCGTGAACCTGATCTTGTTGTTTCAGGCATAAATCACGGCGCTAATACAGGCATTAATGTCCACTACTCTGGAACGGTTTCTGCCGCAAAAGAAGGTACGATTCTCGGCATTCCATCTATTGCATTTTCGATGACTCATTTTCGCCATTCAACTGACATGAGCGTTGCTGAAGAGGTTGCCACTATTATTGCAGCCAAAGTACTTGAGCATGGTCTGCCGGAAGGGACGGTGTTAAATGTGAACATCCCTCCGGTTCCGCGTGAAGAAATTCGCGGTATCAAAATTACCGAACAGGGAAAGGGACGTTTCGAGGAAGCCTTCGAAAAACGTATCGACCCGATGAATCGCACCTATTACTGGCTAGGTGGCTCAAAATTAACGCTCGATACCGATGAAAAGATGGACGATGTTGCAACTACAAACTCATATGTCTCTGTAACTCCGCTACATTATGACTTAACCCACCGCAAAATGATTCCGACACTTGAAAAGTGGAATCTAAGTTTTTAGGTTGTCCGCGTGCTGACACGCGCTGCCCCATTCTATACAAAAAACTGTTTTCAACTTATAAAAATGAACGGACATCATGGAGAAAGTATTAATTCTTGATTTCGGCTCCCAATATACAAAACTCATTGCCAGAAAAGTTCGCGAGCTGAATGTCTTCTCGGAAATTCATCCCTATAGCTATAGCTATGAAAAACTTCAGGAAGACAGTGATATTAAGGCAATTATCCTTTCCGGTGGCCCATCCAGTGTTTATGCTGACGATGCCCCACACTGTGATTCTCGCATATTTGACTTAGATGTTCCAATACTGGGAATTTGTTACGGACTGCAACATCTTGCTTATTCTCTGAACGGTAAGGTTGTTCCGGCAGCCAGCCGCGAGTACGGCCGTGCTCACGTGCAAATTACCAGTGAGACCACCCTGCTAAAAGGCCTTGATGAAACTCAGGTCTGGATGAGTCATGGTGACCATCTCACTCAGCTTCCAGAAGGTTTTGAAGCTGTGGCCAAAACCGAGAACGCCCCAATCGCGGCAATTCAACACACATCAAAACAAATATATGGCATTCAATTTCATCCTGAAGTCCATCATACGATCGACGGCAAAAAAGTATTGCACAATTTTCTCTTTGCAATAAGCAAGATGAAAGGCGACTGGTCGCCGCAATCCTTTATCAGTAGCGCGATCGATACAATTCGCGAAACGGTTGGAGACAAACGCGTTCTTTGTGGCCTAAGCGGTGGTGTCGATTCCAGTGTTGCCGCAGTGCTCATTCATAAAGCTATTGGAGATCAGCTGCACTGCATGTTTGTCGATACCGGTATGATGCGCCATAATGAAGCAGAAGAAGTAGGCAATTTATTCAGCCAAAAATTGGGCCTGAATTTGACCTTTGTCACGGCGTCGGATATTTTCCTTTCTAGATTGAAGGACGTTGCAGATCCTGAACAGAAACGCAAGATAATTGGAAAAACATTTATCGACGTTTTTGAAGAAGAAGCACGTAAACTGGGGACATTCCACTTTCTTGCTCAAGGCACACTTTATCCCGACGTAATCGAAAGCGTTTCATTTAAGGGACCTTCTGTGACCATAAAGTCGCATCACAATGTGGGTGGCTTACCCGAGCGCATGGACTTTGCACTACTGGAACCCTTTCGGGAATTATTTAAGGATGAGGTTCGAGCCGTTGGCCGAGAGTTGGGATTACCGGATAAAATAATTGGACGTCATCCTTTCCCTGGCCCTGGCCTGGCAGTAAGAATGCCCGGCACTATAACGCGCCCCAGATTGAAAATTCTACAGAAAGCAGATAAAATATATATTGATGCGCTAAAAAAAGCCGATTTATATGATAAGATTTGGCAGGCTTTCTGCGTATTGCTTCCAGTGCAAACTGTCGGCGTAATGGGAGACGAAAGAACGTATGAGTATGTCGCCGCTCTCAGAGCAGTTACCAGTACCGACGGAATGACGGCAGACTGGTATCCATTGCCTTATGATTTTCTGGCAGATGTATCTAATCGAATAATAAATGAAGTTAAAGGTATAAATCGCGTGGTTTATGACGTAAGCTCAAAACCACCAGCTACCATTGAATGGGAGTAATGAAAGGAGCAAACAATTATGTGTGGAATCGTTGGCTATCTTGGCAAACGTGACGCCTATCCGATCCTTATCAGCGGACTAAAGCGCCTCGAGTACCGTGGCTATGACTCTGCCGGGGTCGCTCTGGCTGAAAACGGACATATTCAAGTTGAAAAGCACGTCGGTAAAATTGCAAATCTCGAAAGGTCTATTGAGGGAAAAACCCTTACAGGCTCGCTGGGGATTGCACATACCCGTTGGGCAACCCATGGTGAACCCAACACACCAAATGCGCACCCGCATACGGATTCCAATGGCGACATTGTATTAGTCCACAATGGTATTATTGAGAACTATTCTACCCTGCGCAAAATGTTGATGGATAAGGGACATGTATTCCATACGGATACAGATACCGAGATCATCGCTCACCTGATTGAAGAGATTTACAAAACAGCAGATTCATTTGAAGATGCTTTCCGTGCCGCCCTTTCAGAAATGGAAGGAACGTATGGAATGGTGCTTGTAACAAAGCATGATCCGCGCAAGCTCTACACTGCAAGAAAAGGCAGCCCGCTGGTAATTGGTATTGGTGAGAACGAATATTTGGTTGCCTCCGACGCATCTGCAATTATCGCACATACTCGCGATGTTATTTATCTGGAAGACGGCGAGATCGCTATAATTAGCGAAGATGGCTATGTTACAAAAACAATTGAGAATGAAACGATTGAGAAGCAGATTGAGCGCGTTACATTCGATCTTGCTCAAATCGAAAAGGCCGGTTACGACCACTTCATGTTGAAAGAGATTTATGAGCAGCCACGTACTGTTGCAGACTGTATGCGCGGCCGCTTGATTGATGAAGAAGGCGTTGCCAAACTCGGTGGTCTGGACAAGATTTTACACAATGTGCTACGCTCCCGCAAAATCATCATTACTGCCTGCGGAACCAGCTATCATGCCGGCCTTATCGGGGAATACATGCTGGAAGAATATTCTCGCATACCGGTAGAGGTTGAATATGCCTCGGAATTCCGCTATCGCGATCCGATTGTCGACGACGACACCCTCGGTATTGTTATCAGCCAGTCTGGCGAAACGGCAGATACCCTCGCAGCACTTCGCGAAGCCAAGCGCAAAGGTGCAACCGTAATGGGACTGGTAAATGTGGTAGGCTCTACAATTGCCCGTGAAACGGACGGCGGGACCTATCTGCATGCCGGGCCGGAAATCGGCGTAGCCTCAACCAAAGCCTTTACCTCTCAGGTTACATCATTGGCATTGCTCAACGTGATGATCGCACGAACCCGCACGATGTCTGCTGAAATGGGTCGACGCATTATTCAGGAAATGCATGCCCTGCCCGAAAAGGTGGAGCAAGCCTTGAAGTGTGACGCACTCGTTCAGGAAATTGCTGCAGAGTTTAAAGACAAGTCCAACTTCCTTTATCTGGGACGTGGCTATAATTATCCTGTTGCCCTCGAAGGTGCTCTGAAGCTGAAAGAGATTTCCTATATTCATGCAGAGGGATATCCGGCAGCAGAAATGAAGCACGGACCGATTGCGCTTATCGATGAGGACATGCCGGTTGTTGTTATCGCAACGCAAGACAGCACCTATGATAAGATTATCAGCAACATTCAGGAAGTAAAGGCGCGCAAAGGTCGTGTTATTGCCGTTGTTTCGGAAGGCGACACCAAGTTGAAGGATGAAGTGGATTATACCATTCCAATTCCGACAACGTTCAACTTCCTGCAGCCGATTATTTCTATTGTTCCGCTACAGCTGCTCTCCTATCACATCGCGGTTATGCGCGGATGTAATGTGGATCAGCCGCGTAACCTGGCCAAAAGCGTTACGGTTGAGTAATCTTTCTGACACATAAAGACATTAAATCAAAAGAGGCTCCGCATGCGGAGCCTCTTTTGTTAGTAATTAATATGCTTTATGCAAATGCACATCGCGCTGTGGAAACGGTATCGAAATCCCTTCCTGATCGAAAACCAGCTTAACCTTTTCGTGCATATCAAAATAGATTCCCCAATAATCACCAGCTGCACTCCAGACACGAACAGTAAGGTTTACCGAGTTATCTGCGAGAGCCCCTACCACAACCTGCGATTCAGGGGCCTTCATGATGCGTTGATCTTCCAGAATCAAACGCTGCAGAATAGCCTTTGCTTTGGAGATATCATCTCCATATCCAATTCCAAAAACCATATCAACACGACGTGTCGGTTCAGTGGAATAATTGATCATGCTACCATTAGAGAGTGCTCCGTTCGGAATAATAATCGTTTTATTATCAGGCGTCTTCAGCACAGTATTAAAAATCTGAATCTCGTTTACAGTTCCTTTGTGCCCCTGAGCTTCAAGAAAATCGCCAATTTTGAACGGTTTAAAAATCAAGATGAGCACACCGCCGGCGAAATTAGCCAGGCTTCCCTGAAGTGCCAGTCCAATGGCCAGACCTGCTGCACCGAGTATTGCAATAAACGATGTTGTCTCGATGCCAATCATCGATGCAACGCTGATGAGCAGTAGTAACTTTAACCCCATCCGGGCCAGACTCAGCAAAAAGCGCTGAAGCGAAATATCGGCCTCGGCAAAAGACATCGAGCGATCCAGAGCGGAAATTATCCACTTGATTATCTGTAGACCGATAATTAATGTTAGCAGCGCAAGACCAACTTTAGGTAAATACCCGATCGCCAACCGAATCGCTTCATCATAATACATCTGTATTTGTTCCATATTATTCTCCTGAAAATACCTTAAAAATATAATTATTGTCTGAAGTCCATTTTTGGCGTAACGCGTTTGATAAAGGCTGCCAACAACTTGGCCGTATTCTCTACGTCTACCAATGAGACCATCTCTGATGGCGTGTGCATGTAACGAAGCGGAACACTAATTAACGCCGTTGCCACACCAGAGCGCGTTAACTGAATGGCATTAGCATCCGTCGGAGTTCCTCCGGCAGTAGCCTCTAGTTGATACGGTATTTTTTCTTTCTTTGCTGCTTCAATCAGTATTTCAACAACCTTGTGATTGGAGTTGGCACCACGGGTAATTACCGGCCCCTTACCAAGAAAAATTTCGCCTTCCTTTACTTTAGAGACCTCGGGATGATCGGTAGCATGGGTTACATCCACAGCCAAGCCAATGTCAGGATCGACACTGAAGGCGCTCGTGCGTGCTCCACGAAGACCAATTTCTTCCTGAACTGTTGCAACACTGAAAACAGAAGCTTTTAGTTTCACATCTTTCAAAAGACGCAGCGCCTCGGCAACGGCAAATGCACCAACTTTGTTGTCAAATGCGCGTGAAGAAGCAACCTCATCTGTAATCGCCTGAAACTCCACATCATAAACAACCGGATCTCCAATGCGAACCTTCTTCAGCACTTCTTCCTTCGACGATGCACCGATGTCTATCCATAAATTTTGAATTTGCGGTACTCGCTTACGCTCTTCAGGCGTCATTAGATGAATCGCTTTTTTACCGGTAACGCCACGTACCGTTCCGCTCTGAGTATGAATCACCACTCGCCGACCGGGAATCATAGACAGATCGTGCCCACCGATCGTTGAAAAATAGATAAAGCCGTTTGCGTCAACGTATTTCACAATGAAGCCCAACTCGTCGCAGTGACCGGCTAACATAATGCGCGGACTGGCTTCACCATTTAAAACAGCAATGCTATTTCCATGATAATCGTGCTCGACTGCATCAGCAAACTCATTGGTATAACCACGCCAAACTTTCTGAGCAGCGCTCTCAAATCCAGACGGGCTCGGTGCCGCAATCAATGACTTCAAAAAATCCAAGGACTTCTTTCTCATGTGTTACTCCCTCTGAGTAGGTGCTTTGATAGTGATAAGACATTAAATATACGATGTGAATAGTGCCCGGACATCACTAAAAATGGAAGTTTGTTCAAATTGAAGTATATACTGCCTTCGACAGGCTCAGGCAACAGATCCTTCCGTCGGCTGAGCTTGTCGAAGCCGTTGCGATAATTCGGAAAGCTATAGAGATTAGACCACAACCCGGTTTATTCGAAACAATTCAATCAAGAATTGACTGACATCAATAATTTTAATTATTACGTTTTTGAAAATAAGGAGAGTAGATATGGCGAGCATAACTGTTGGAAAGCTTCCGGAAGAAATCAAAGAAAAGCTACGCATTTTGGCTGCTAAAAATGGGATGTCTCTTGAGGCATTTCTGTGCGATGTTTTCAAGAGGTTGCCAATTCAGCTACATCTCCAGACATCGTAGCGCTTACAGCTAATTCCTTTGGTAAAAAACACGGTATTGATCTGGAAATTTCTTCCATGCGGTCGAAGCGAAAACCAATACGATTTGAAGAATGCTAATGCGATTCTAAATCTCGTATTCCAACTCATAAGAGTGCTTGCCATCGCCGACGTCAATAGACATGCTACCACTAATACCTGTTAGTGCATCTGTTCCGGAGTCGGGAACAATGGTAATGCTCAGGCTTTGTCCGGCACCAGACATTGTGCCGTTGTGCTGTAACACAAAACTACCTTGCAAACCGTTTAGTGTCCCTCTCACGCGCTCAATAGCGACATACCCCGCACTTCCCTTCATCTCAGTCATTCCGGTAAGCATTTGTCCTAAACTACGTGCTTCCAGGTCACCGACAAAAATCTTATCGATAGACATTCGACCCAGTAGTGATTCTTGCGCATCGAGGGCTTCTTGCTGAGGGGTCAATTTTACTTCAAATGTGCCTTTAGCTATCATAGCTAACCTTATTTTAATAGAATGATTATAGCACCGAAAAGTTTTAATTATTATAGGCTTTATATTTTTTCACAATGGCATTCGCAATCTTAATACCATTCTTATTATTTGATGCACAAAACAAATGATACATTATGGAGTTTGTTGAATTCCTTAACTCATAGGGCTTGGAAACATATTGAAATACGCTTTGAAGTCTATCCCGATAAAGAGTTGCTGATTTCTTAATCGCTTCAGCTTCTTTTTTTATTTGGGTATATTCAGGAAACAAGGTCTGCATTTCAACGTAGAAATATGCCTTGATTTCTTTTTCATCCATACCTAAAAACTTCTCTAAACGATTTAGCCATTCAGCTGAAATATCTCCGCTCTTTATAAGTAACCGGTTAACTCCCATGCCTGTAGGTACAAGAAGCCACAAATCAATATTCAAGCCTCGTAGCACTTCTATGGAGCGCCATTCTACCTGCATCCCGCACGGATCTATATATGCCAGAGTACGATAACTTTTATTTTTAGGATCCCGTAAAAAATTAGCTAAATCAACGAGCTTTTTATTGCAATCATCATTTCTGATATAAATAGATTTTTGGGGGAAGGCGTTTTTAGTATTTTCCTCAAGTAGCAGAGCCTTCTTTGGATCCTTTTCAACAAAATAGTATTTATCAAATGGAATTGGTTCTTCAAGCTCAACGATACGACGAGCTGCACCGATTGTTATTTGAATATGATCTTTTTGTTCTTTAGTAATAAATCCCGACCCAGCAAATCCATCAAAATATAGAAGATTGAAAAATTTTCTCTTTTTCATTATTTGAAGATAGGCTTTAGCATAGTCTACTAAAATTTCTATCTTGACTTTTGTCCAATCGCCTCCAAATTGATTCATACTTGCCCCCCACTTGAAACTTTCTTAAAACAGCTTATTTCTTATGAAATAGATCCTTTAACGGTGTCAAGACGTATTAATAAGTCTTTTTTAGGCATTTCATTGTAAGTCTTCCCATTAAGTAATCTTCCAGAGGCTTTCTTATTCTTCCCACCCCACTGTTTAAAGAAAAATGCCACGCCTGCAATTCGACACTGTTCTTGTATATCTAATACCCAATCTAACTTCATTTCCCTCGATTTATGCCCAGACTCACCCCCAACTATCACCCAATCGATATTGGATAAAGGCAAGTTGGGCAATGGCCCCAGAAGAGGCTCCAGAGAAAGAAACTTAATAGAGGCTTCACACCTTGTAAGATGTGAGATTCTATTTATCACATCTTGATTTTCTACTGAAACACCCATCCAGATATTTTCAGACCAACTTAATGAAGCTGAAACTTCTTCCAATCGCTCAGCTCGCTTCGTTAAAACTTGAAATCTGTGTTGAGGACATTCATTCATAATGCTAAAAACATTTTGAATATATGAGAGAGGTATTTTTTCATGAAAAAGATCGCTCATGCTGTTAACAAATATTGTTGAAGGTTTCCACTTTTTAGGTGCGCTCAGCACTGACGGATGTAGAGTAACATCAAAATTATTTTTATATTTTTCGAGTCCCATTGCAGCTAATCTCTTCGACATCACTTCCGCATAGCAAAATTTACATCCTTGTGAAAGCTTACTGCATCCAGTTGTTGGATTCCAAGTCTTTTCTGTCCATTCAATTGATGAGTAAGACATGAACACACCTCGATTAGTATACAAAAATACACCTTTTTAAATTATACCTAGCTATTGATAGCTTTCAAAGCAGTTTTTTGTTAGACCCATGTTTTTACCTATCTTTACAGTTCATCTAAAACCGTATAGTGCGGCTTAATATCCACCGGCACGTCTTCCAGCTTTTCAAGTGCCGCGCGCAGTTCCGGCGTTTCAGAACGATATTTGGCAATGAAAGCCTTGGCTGCTGTATAATTGCCTTCGGCCTGAATCATCAACACCTCGCGTGACAGCGCTTCAATTGCCGGCTGAATTTTGTCGTAGTTTACGCCAAAACGGCCTTCAACTTTATCGTATTCAATACCACCTTTTTCCTGAAGATAGTTCAGAATCATCACATTACCACCGCCGTGTGCGCTGGTCGTTCCAAATCGCACGCTGCGAAAAATGCCGCCAACAAAGCTGGGATAAACACTTTCCGCCAACTTCGCATCAAACACACCTTTTTCAATCATGTAAGGAAAATGATATAGACCAACAATGTCTGCCTTTAGCTCTTCCAGAGTCGAGTAGGTTTCCTTCAACTCTTTATTTACGGTCGTCTCTTTACCATCCTTCACAATCTTGCCGGGTCCGATTCCATGGCACATTTCATGAAGCAGGATGTGATAGAAAAAGGCCTCAAAGCTTACCTTCTTCAGATCGGCTTTATTTAGAATGCGATCCATAATCGGAACCGAGCAGTTGTTGTACTTCGCCTGGGTAACATTTTTCAACATGACTTTCTTACTACCTTTTGCTTCACGCACACGCTCGTCATTCGGTAGATTAAAAGCCGCTGTCTGCACTCCGGCCTTGGTATCACCGGCAGTCATCACAACCTGAACAGATACCACCGGCGACGAGCCACCACGATTGAAGTTTTTGTATTTATCATCGATCGGCAGGCGGCGCTCCAAGTCATCCAGATACTGATCAATGGTCTGTAATTTCTTTGAGTCTACAGGGTCGACAATCGTCAAAAAAGATGTAAATGCACCTTTGTAACTGAACATACGGTCTTCATATACTTCGTATGGTCCGATGACAACTTCAATTGTATGGTCCGTCAGATCCATCCAGTCCATATCGCTCTGATAGTAATCGTTACTTTCAAATGATGCAGCGCGGCTGGTAAGATACGTTTTAAGAGACTCATTTGTCGTAAACTCGGCGGCATTGCGTAAATGCTTCGCTGCTTTTGCCAGCTTATTGCTGTAGGCCTCGGAATACGGCACGGCTTTTAGTCCATCACCATCGCGACGCACCAGCGAAAACGTTCCGGTAAGCTCGGCCTCTTGCTCAGGATTGGCAGCAACATAGGCTTCAAATTCTTCGCGCGTCATATCTTCCGGATAATAATTGGCACCCAATGGCTTTTCACGATCCAGGTTTATAAACGGAGCATCATCGGCAAGCCGATCAAATGGCCCAACCATAATATTAAACAGCGTTTTCAGCGGCTCGGCTTCTTTGCCACCAGCCGCCAGCTCTTCTGCCAGAACCCCGTTCCAACTATAGGCCTGCTCTTGAAAAATCTCGTCCATAATTAATGATGCGCGAGCAAGTTCCAATAATGCTTTCTTATCGTCTGCAGAGAGAATGGACTGATCGTAGCTAATGTCTACCGGGGCAAATTTGGCCGCGACGGCATTGACGGCATCCATATCAAGATGACTTTCAATATGCTTACTGCTAAACCCTTCTGTAGGCTTTTGTTGTACGCAGCCTGGTAGTAAAAATCCAATAGCGATAAGGCTACTGAAAAAAAAGTGCATTTTCATTGGGTGTTCTCCTCAGACATGTTTTCAAGATTGTATCAGAATATAGGTTTAGCGGAAGGTAAGAAGCAAGAGGTGAGACGGCGAATCGGGAGTCGGTAAATAGTAGCCCGCACAATTGTGCGGGCTACTACAAAAACATATTAGACCGGTGCGACTTCTTCTTCGATCGCATATTTGCGAATCACATCGCGGGCAATAACCATGCGCAGGATTTCCGAGGTGCCTTCGCCAATCGTTCCCAGCTTGGCATCACGATAAAACTTCTCGATCGGATATTCCTTCATATAGCCATAACCACCGTGAATTTGCAGTGCTTCGTCAACAACGCGTAGCGCCATCTCACTGGCAAATAGCTTCGCCATCCCGGATTCCAGATTGACAACCTTTCCGGTGTCTTTCATCGAAGCAGCACGCATAACCAAAAGACGAGCAGCATCAATTTCGGTAGCCATATCAGCCAACTTAATTTTGATTGCCTGATAGTTATGGATCTTGCGTCCAAAAGCAGCGCGCTCCTGTGCGTAGCGCACAGCCTGATCAAATGCACCACGGGCAATTCCCACACACATTGATGCAATACTTATTCGTCCGCCGTCTAAAATACCCAGTGAGTTAAAGTATCCCTGGCCTTCTGCGCCAAGCAGATTTCGATCCGGCACAAAGCAGTCTTCGAAAAACAGTTCCGCGGTATCACTCGAACGCATGCCGAGTTTATTCATCGGCTTGCCTACGCGATAGCCTTCCATGCCTTTTTCCAGGATAAATGCAGAAATCCCTGCTTTACCGGCATCGGGGTTCGTTCTGGCCATTACGACACAGTAGTCCGCATAATTCGGATTGGTGATAAATGTTTTCGAGCCATTTAATATCCAACCATCGTCAACTTTACGAGCGGTGGTTTTCAATCCAAATGCATCACTTCCGCCGGCAGGTTCAGTCAGAGCCCAGGCAGCAAGCGACTTTCCGGTTGTTAAATGCGGCACGCAGCGCTGACGCTGTTCTTCATTTCCAAATTTAAATATGTGATTCGTTCCCAACGAGTTGTGGGCAGCAACGGTCAAACCAATGGAGGGATCGGCAGCAGAGATTTCTTCCACTATCAGCGAATATTCGATATAACCCATTCCGGCACCACTATATTCTTCGGGATAAATAATCCCCAGAATTCCCAACTCGCCCATGCGGGCTATCAGATGCTGTGGAAATTCCTTTTTCTCATCATACTCAAGCATATTGGGAGTAATTTCCTGTTCAGCAAACTCGCGAACCATTTCGCGGATCGAAAGTTGTTCTTCTGAATACTCAAAATTCATGATTTTTTCCTTATTTTATAAAGACATTTAATTGCACGTCTCCCACATACACTGCTGTCCCCGAACAGCATTCCGACCAGTCCCAATTAAGCAGGCGGGATAGGCCAATTTCACTATGAAATAAGTGAAACTTTCGATATATTAGCAACCTGTTTAAAAAACAGTTTACCTGATAAATACCGGTATTTTTGATACAGTATACCATACATTGTCGGCATTTTCGATTACTTCCATATGCAATTATCTCAAGGAGCTTTTCATGGCAAAGGCCGGAAAAAAGAGCAAAAAAAATACACCTGCTAAACCTGCAAAGAAGAGTCAAAACAACTCCGCACTGGCAGAAATTATCGAGCAACCCAAAGTTTTATTAGCGCTGACAGGGCTGTTGTTTTTATTCCTGATTTTTATGTATAAGCCCGTTGTCTTTGACGGACTTGATGGCAATGGTGGGGATGTTCTTTCAAATATCGGTAATACCAAGCAGTTGAAGCAGATTGAAACAGAGACCGGTGTAAAGCCTTTGTGGAATCCGTTTATGTTTGCAGGAACGCCGGTTTACCATCGCCACAATGCGATATCCTATTCAGTTGACTCGCTGATCTGGCAGCTGGATTCGCTGATTAACTGGCGCATCTGGTATTTGATGCTGGCTGCTGTCGGCATGTTTTTACTGACGCGCTACCTCGGTTTATCGCCTTTAGCCAGCATTGCCGTCTCGCTCGGCTTTCTTCTGCTCCCGCATTTTCACGCGCTGCTGGTGGTCGGACACTATGCAAAATTCAGAGCAATCGCCTGGATGCCATTTGTTATGCTTACTTTTATGATGCTCCTTAAACGGCGTGATATCTTATCGGCTCTCTTGTTCACAGCCGCATTCGCTCTACAGCTTCGCACGCAGCATTATCAGATAGTCTTCTACACCATTTTGCTGTTAACATTTGTGGGGCTGCCTCCTTATATCGCAATGATTAAGGAAAAGAAATGGCCGGAGTTTATCCGCACGAATGGACTCTTTCTCGCATCAATGCTGCTGGTGGTGCTAATCGTGGTACAGCCGCTTTTCATAACGCGGGACTATGCCCCATATTCTACTCGTGGCGGTAATTCGGTTAGCCTGAACAGCAATGAGACTGAAGCAGATAAAAAGGGTGTAGGCCTCGACTATGCAACAAGATGGTCATATTCACTTTCAGAGTTTTGGAATATCATTATTCCACGTTTCCACGGCGGCGTATCCAGTGAAGTTTATACCGGCGATGCGGTTCCACAGTTTAAGAATCAGGTGATACCATCCTATTGGGGAGACATGCCTTTCACGCAGTCTCTGGAATACATGGGAGTGATTCTGGTTTTTCTTGCATTAATTGGCGTGCTGTTTCGCTGGCGGGAAACGACCGTAAAGAGCCTCGTTTTCCTAACGATACTTGCTTTGCTCATGTCACTTGGAAAGCATTTTGAGCCTTTCTATAAGCTGTTCTTTGACTATGTGCCGTTTTTTGACCAGTTTCGCGTTCCCATGATGATTTTAACACTCGTGAACGTCACGTTGGCAATACTCGCGGCATATGGTTTGGATGCGCTGCTGCGAACAGATCTTTCCGATAAGAATGCACAAAAGTCTCTCTATCTTCTGACGGGATCATTTTTGGCGATTCTCATTCTACCGCTATTAATCGGATCGTCTCTAACGCTATCGCAAACTGGAGAAGTGCAGCGCTATGCCGGGCAATACGGACAGCAAGCGCAGGATGTTGTGAATCTTCTACGAAAAGCCAGGCTCGATATTTTACAGACATCAACCATGCGCACCATACTCTTCTTTCTATTGGGAGCGGGTCTCATACTGAGCGCTATGCGGGGTTGGATAAAAAAGGAGATTGCTGTATTAGGAATTATTCTGGCAATCGGATTGGATATGGGGCTGATCTCGACAGACTATTTACAGGGTAGGTTCAGCGATCCAATACAAGAAGAAACACGAACCTACGGTGAGAATAACCTGGACAGAATGGTAAAGCAGGACAAGTCGCTCTATCGGGTTTTGCCGCCACTCAGACTATTACCCAGTAATTCACGCTACACCTATCACTTCCAAAATATCGGTGGTTATTCTGCTGCTAAGCTGCAAACCATTATGGACTTAATTGAAAACAACATTGCTCGTCCTTCAGCAAAAGGCCTCGCGTTTAACCTTCCGGTGGTGAGCATGTTGAATGGCAAATACATCTTCGCTAATCAGGAATTAAGTCACCCGGCGATGAACCTTATGGGCAAGCTGGAATCGCAGCGATTATTTCTCTATCGCAATGAAGCCGTTTTGCCACGCACCTTCTTTGTCTCAAATTTTAAGGTGCTGTCAGATGGCGTTGAGCGGCTGACTTATATGAATCGCTCAGACTTCAATCCTTCGGTTCTTGCCCTTCTGGAAAAGGAGCCAAGTTCAAGTGTAAATGCACCGGATAGTTCGGCAAGCGCAGAAGTAACGCTTTTCGAGCCAGACAAAATTGTTATTGAGACCTCTAATTCTCAGACATCGCTTCTGGTATTATCAGAAGTCTATTATCCTAAGGGCTGGAGTGCAACTCTTGAGGATGGCAGCGAGGTTGAGATTCTTAAGACGAATCATATACTACGCTCTATGGTTATTCCTGGCGGCAAACATACAGTCACCATGGAATTTAGACCATCGATCTATGTTGACGGTGTTAATGCTTCCTACGCGGGCTGGTTAATCGTTTTAGTGGGGTTAGCGTTTTTCGGATTTCAAAGATATAAAGAAGGCGATTAGGTCAATAATGGTCGAGCCGCAATGATTTGCGGCTCGACCATTAAAATACGACCCTACTGGAATTGCCTTTCAATATACCTTTATCACATCAACGTCATCCAATAGCAATAGCGGAATATCCTCCAGGCTGACCGAAACATATACCTTACTATCCTTCCACGCTTTGGTGAACGTAATTTTTTCTGCACCAATTGTCGCAAGCTTTTCTTTACCGGACAGCAATTCAATCTGAACCATACGAATCGGCACCCGCGCACTTTCGACTACGGTAAATTCTAAATGATAGGCAAGCGTCTGCTTCTTTAGACCTTTGTCTTCACTGCCACGCAGAGTAATAAACTGCTTTGCTACATTTAGCGTCCGTTGCTTGTATTGAAAGGTAAATTCACTGTCTACCTTTTGCAACTTGGTAGAGAATTCTCCTGCAAAAGTTGCTCCGGCAAATAATGCCAGAGCAACCCCGATAAATATACTTCTCATAATCCTCCCCCTATTCCAATTACTCTATCTTAATCTCTTTTATGTTTGGTCTGCTCGAAAATCATGCTTACAACGGCACCTTCTATCGGGAAAACGAGTTCAATGAAACGAGCTTCTTTGTCTATGGGAAAGAGCACGTGTCCGTCCATCGCATTGTAGGGTTTCAACGATGTCTTACGAACTGTTTCATTTGTCCACATGTCTCTGCTATAGCTGAGTCGTTCGAGTTTATTCACATATGCGCCATCCGGCTCCGAGTCGACTACAATGACCACATCATCGTCATCGTGATGACTATGATGGTCACAATCATCGTGATGGTCATGGTCATCATCAGTCACAATATCGTGCACTGTTTTTAGCACGCTGGCTACGACCAGAGTAGTTCCGATTACGTTAGCCGTTTTTTCCATGGCTATCGCAGCTTCTTCAACATGACCGATTTCCATAAGGCGTTCTTCAGGATCAATTGCTGCTGTGCTTCGCAGACTCGTCTCATCGACAGGCGAGCTTAATACGCGATAGTAGAAGCGATCCGGTGTTACCAAAATCTCATCAGAAGTATAGTTTATGATCTCAACATCAAACATCATTTCATCTGCGGTATAATCCACAAATCCGGCTCGCACTTCTACGCTATCGGATGAAGACGTTACGTAGGCCGTTCCATAGACCCAGGTTCGCTCCTCACTAATTGGTGCCATACGTAAAATTGGTTGCGCTGAACAGCCAACCAGTAATAAGCCAAACATCGAAATAAGCACTATTCGTTTCACATCAATACCCATTAACATTTTTTGCTCCACACGTTGTTTTTATCAAAAAATACGATTTGTCAATCACTCTCTGCTTAACCTTTAGCAGATGTCTTGCCAAAAAAGAGCCCTGCTTCGAAAATTCAACACAGAAATTTGTTTTTATTTGACTTAGGGGAAATTCAGAACACGTATGGTGGCAGGACAACTGTTAACTTCGTTAACAGTTGTCTCATTAATTTTGTTAGCAGTGCATATGGAGTTGCGTTATGCGAGACGTAAACCGTTGTCTACAGCTTTGTCTGGAACAGCAAGAATAACGCTGCCGTCAGATTGAATCAGGCCGGTTACCAGACATTCGGACATGAATGGGCCTATTTGTTTTGGTGGGAAGTTGACTACTGCCAGAATTTGCTTGCCGATTAATTCATCCAGCTGATAGTGCTCGGTAATCTGGGCGCTGGATTTTTTGATGCCCAGTTCACCAAAGTCGATCCATAGTTTGTATGCCGGGCGGCGTGCTTCCGGAAATGGCTGTGCATCTATTATCGTTCCACTCCGCAATTCGACGTTTTCAAATTCCTGCCAGGTTAGCTTCGCTTGGTCAGCCATCGTTACCTCCAGGTTCTGAGTATTTCACTTTAATGATTCGATTGCATGCTCTATACTTAATAAAGCCATTATAAAATTCAAAGCCAGGCTTTTATCGTCTTCGGGCAGCATTAATTCACGCGTAGCAGTTTGAGCTTAGAGTGATTTGGCACGGCTTGAGTGTGGATTAATTTGGAGCAGTTTTGAAAACTGCTCCAAAGGAGATAGAAATAGTTTCCAAAATTTGGCTCTTTTTTTCTAATATAGTACACACTTTCTAGCTCACAACACTGCTCCATTCTGACAATGCTCCAGTCTTATAGGAAAAAATCGGTAACTTGCTCAAAATTGAACCCATTTTCAAATCTTCATCAATGCTATAGGAAAGTAATCATGCGCTTTGCAAAATTTTATCTAATACTTGCTCTTCTGTCCGCTTTCACGCTGGGTATGTTCGGTCAGGCCCACAACGCTGCCATTGCAACTTACACCATCAACTGTAGCTATAACCCCGAGACGCGAATAATTGACGGCGAAATGCAGATATGGTGGTCAAAACCGCTTGAGCCAAAGGCTGAGGAGTTACAGTTTCACCTCTACCTAAACGCTTTCTCTGGGCCGAATTCAACATTTATGAAAGAATACGGAGAGTTTCCAACAAGCGTTGCCCAAAAATCAGGATATTGCAAGATTCAAAAGATTGAAATCTATAATATTGACGTTACCGAGTCGATGAAGTTCATCCAGCCGAATGATGGCAATGAGCATGACAGCACAGTAATTGCAATCCCGATTCCCGAACCGCAAGACATAACGTTCAATGAGAATCCTAATACACCTACTCTGCTACTCTCAGCCGAAAGACAAAAATCAACACCACAGCTCTCCATAAAAATTAAATTCCAGTCTAAACTACCTGCATTGCTCGAGCGTGTAGGCGTGTATGAAGGCTTTATTATGGCGGCGCAATGGTTTCCTCAGTTGGGTGTATTAGAAGAGGAGGGCTGGAAATGTCATCAGTTTCACGCTAACTCCGAGTTTTATGCAAACTTCGGCACTTATGACGTGTCGCTTACGCTACCTGCCAATTATGTGGTCGGGGCGACAGGTGAGATGCTGGAACGCAAGATGTTACCCGGGTCGCTACAAAAACTGCGTTTTAAAGCCCGCCGTGTGCACGATTTTGCATGGTGTGCTGATGCTACAATGAGTGAAGTTTGGGTAGCAGCCTCTGGACCACATGTATTTTGTGGTAACTCAATAATACAAAAAGAACAGAGTCAATCAGAGCGCCTTCAAAGCAATGCGAAGAGTCAGATACAGTCCGAGCCTCGTATCAGGCTTCTCTATCAGCCTGAACATGAGGGCCTTATTTCAGAGCGAATTTTAACCGCAGTTAAAGCAGGTTTGAATTATTATGAATCTCGCTACGGCAAATATCCCTATTTCACAAATAACTGTAATAGACGCCCCGGTTTTCAACGCCGTTATGGAGTATCCTACTCTTTTCCTAACCGGGAATTTCGACGGCTATAAAAATCCACCGGCACCGAAAGAGCCTTATCCAGACAATAATTTATTCCTGGAGAGATTGACGCTACATGAACTCGGACATCAGTGGTTCTACGGTGTCTGCGCTAATAATGAAGCAGAGGAAGCCTGGCTGGATGAAGGTTTAACGGAATATATCACCGCAAAAGCATTTGAGAGCCGTTATGGCAAAATCATGCAGCTCGACGAAAATGGTAAGCCGTTACACGTGCGAGATTTTCGCAAGGATCGCTATCTGGCAAATCCCAACGTATTGCCATCAACATCAAAGTCGTGGGAGTTTCCAACCTTCGGCGATTACTACATCGCCAGTTATGTGAAACCAAAGCTGCTCTTTTATACGCTGGACAATATCCTCGGTGAAGCCAAAATGCAGAGCATTATAAAAACCTTTTATCAACGCTTTTCCTTCCAGCATCCAAAAGCTGAAGACTTTTTTACAGTCGTTGAAGAAGTTGCCGGCAAGAATGTTCGCGAGCAGGTGGTCCATTTTCTATCCACCCAAGAAGTGTATGATGTCGGAGTGCGCACAACGAAGACACGTGCAGAAGTATTTGGAAATATGCCGCCCTTTTTTGCCGTTGAACAGATGATGCGGCTTCCAGAATATCATAGTTGGATGCTAATGAATGATCTGACTCTAAAAAAATATCATCCGATGAAAAGCAAGCGGGTCGTGAACATTGAAAAAGGGAATACTTTTAATCCCAAGTTCAAGCAGGAAAAGCCTTCTAACGAATCACAAAAGCCTGTTACAAAATCGACTTTGACCTACTTCATTTCTCTCGATCCCGACAGCCTGATAGAATTCGACGTTAATCGCGCGAACAACTACTTGCAAATCGAACCAGAGGAAAACTAATAGACAGAACGCAAAACAGATAGCGGACAACCAGCCACCTCCGGCATATATTTTTATCGCCTTGAAAGTCCCGAAGGAATGCAGTATCGTAAAATAATACTCATGAAATAAATTCGGGACTTCCATGAAAGCTCTCCTTCCTTTATGTGCAGCTCTGCTACTATTGCAGAGTTGCGCAAATGCTCCTCAACCAATTTCCGCAGACATCTGGATTAAAAATGCCATTCTCGTTGATGGCAGCGGTACAGCCCCCCAGTCCAATCAGCAGCTATTGATTCGTGACGGCAAGATTGTAGCCGTCGGAAAAACGGTAAATGCACTGGCAACTCGCGTTATTGATGCCAAAGGACGCGTTGTTGCACCGGGAATAATCGATCCGCATGCACATGGAAATCCGCTTGGAAAAGCCAGCTTCGAGAACTTTATCGCTATGGGTGTGACGACAATTGTACTCGGTCTGGACGGTTCGAGCACAATGACAAAAGATCTTGGTGCATGGATGGACAACGTTCAGGAAAAACAGCCTCATTTAAATATTGCAACCTTCGTCGGACACGGTACCATTCGCCGCATGGCAAATGTTGTCGATACCTCGCACGCAGCTGTGGCACAGATTGATACGATGAAGGAATATTTATCAGAGGCATTTGCCGCTGGTGCGTTTGGCATGAGTACCGGCCTGGAATACGTGCCGGGCATCTACGCCTCCGAGGAAGAGCTGATTGAACTGGCTAAAGTGGTTGGTGCGAACGACGCGCTCATTATGAGCCATTTGCGCAGTGAAGATGATGATACAATTGAACCCGCCATTGACGAACTTCTGCGGCAGGGGGAACACTGCAAGGTACACGTCTCTCATATGAAGATCGTCTATGGAAAAGGGGAAGCTCGTGCCAACGAAATCCTTGCTAGCCTGGCATCAGCACGCAAAAGCGGCATTCGGGTAAGTGCTGATGTGTATCCTTACACAGCGAGCTATACCGGAATCGGCATTGTTTTCCCATCATGGGCAAAAAAGACCGATCAGTTCGAGGAAGCAGTGAAAAAACGCCCACAGGAGCTACGAGAATACCTCCACAAGCGCGTCATGCAACGCAATGGCCCTTCGGCAACACTATTTGGAACAGGCGACTACAAGGGAAAAACGCTGGCAGAAGTTGCGAAAGAACAAAATCGCGACTTTGTTGACGTGCTACTCGAACTTGGGCCGCGAGGCGCTTCCGGTGCCTACTTTGTAATGGATAAAGAACTTCAGGATGTATTTCTGAACGATCCCGAAATCATGATTTGTACCGATGGATCGCCGGGGATGCGACATCCACGCGGTTATGGTAGTTACAGCAAGATTATAGAAGAATATGTTCAGCGCGATAAAACATTGACGCTGGAACAAGCCATTTACAAGCTGACTCATCTTCCAGCCAAAACAATTGGCTTAACAGATCGCGGACTTATTGCAGTCGGCATGGCTGCAGATCTAATTATTTTCGATCCGGCAAACGTGCGTAGCAAAACCGAATGGAGCGATCCTTATCAGCTTGCCGAAGGATTTGATATTGTAATTGTGAATGGAAAGGTGGCAAGAGAGAACGGCGAGCTAAGTGAAAGCAAAGCGGGTCGAATGCTTCGTAAGGCTACAGGCGGTTGAGTTTCCGCAGGGCCTGATATTTGTGAACATACATGCGAAGAATATTTCTGCGCTTGTCATATTTGCGCCATCTATCGGCAAACTCGCTAAAGGCTTTATCACCGGACATGCGCGTCAGTAAATCCAGCTGTGTTCCGATCATACGAAAATACATAATAGTTGCCGGATCCAGCTTTGGGTAAAAAGGCTGATCGCAAAGATTATAGCGCAGCCAATAACCAAGATCGTAACGCGGCAAGAGCTTTTTCAACGCCTTGCACCCTTCATCAAAAAGGCGTTTCGCCTCCGAGTTTTTATCAACAGCGCGAACATAATCGTATAATCCAAACAAGGCAAAAATAGAACCATCCAGCACACCGGTAATAAAATGAGTTGGGTATTCCTCATACAATGGGCCGGCATCAGTGAATGTCGTTACGCCTTTCTCGCCTGCCGATACATCATATATTTTCAATGCCGCTGTCGCCGATTGCAAATATTCCTCTCGGCCCGTCATCTGCCATGCGCGTAACAGAATAGAAATCGCCCGGCTTTGAGTAAATGCAGACGGCCACGCCTCCATCATGCGAAACTCGGGCTTCGGAACATGAGTCAACCAGAATTCCCCAAGACGTTCATCACTCTCTTTATTGTCAATAAACCAGTCGGCGATTTTTAAAAAGCGTTTCTTATCTTCATCACCGTTCGTCTTTAGGCAAGTATGAAATATTGCCAGACCAAATTGGCCAATCGAAATAGGGTAATAAACCAGCTTGCGTTCTTCCACATCGATGTAGGTGGGAATCATCGGAATGCCCTGATCATCAAAATGAAAATTCTGACTAACACCGGCACGCAGCTTTTCTTCATCCATAACGAAATAGTATTCGCGTAGCTCTTTGGACTGCACGTCATCCGCCAGATCATATATGATCTTTTTTCGTCGCAGGTCCTTAAGCAACTTGCGCGACATAAAGCGTATTTTTTCGAGTTTTCCGGCCATGTACAATTGATGAGTTATGAATGATGGATGTTGAATTAAAGACAGGGGTCAGGAGTCAGGGGGCAGAAAATAAGCTGCCGTCTGTTAATTCCCGTCCTCTTTCTCACGTTTGTTATCTGCCGTCTTTTATCTTACGTCTTTTCTCTGCCGTATGTCATCCGTCATTCACCAGCAGCCCCCGAGTCTCTTTACCACACATAAACAGAGCATCGACAATGGATAAGTGCGAGATAAAGTCACCCCAAAGCTGTGAATATTCGGGATGTTCAAACTTTGAATAAAGCAGCTTTATTCCGGCATCATCAAGCTGCTGTTCATTATTATATTCCCGACCACCACCAGTACCCGAAAGATAGGTATTGGCATCAACCTCACGGCAGATATCAATAATCAAATCGGTTTTCTGTCCAAAATCAGTAAGAATTTCCGAAAGACGAACACATTTAGTTTCAATATCCAAATAGCTTGCAACGGCCTGAATCAATCCAATATTCAAGTCGATAAAGCTGGGTTGCTGCTGGATTTCTTTTTCAACAAGCGCATACACTTCTTCAAAAAATGGAGCCTTCTTATAGCCCAATTCCAGAGTTTTCAAATGCTTTTTCTTCCACTTGTCTCCGGCAAAAGCCACTTCAGTGTACAAAGCCTTACCGTCTTTTCCACCAGGCACGCTAAGCGGAATCGTCAGAAAACTGGAGCCATTTGGCGTTTTAATACGATTTCGCGGAGAAAAACTTTGTCCACGCGGATACTGCACAACATCAAGCAAAACAAAGACATCACTATGCAACATTTTAGAAAAATAGCCCAACCAGGGAATATAATTCGCCTGATGCATTGCCATAACGGTGGAACTCATTTTATCAGCCTCATAACTTATGGGTGAGTTTGGGCAAATTTATCCATCAATGTCTTAAATGCCTGACGTTCGTCAGGCCGATCCAAATAAGTACGAAAAGGAAAGCTTTCCGGCGGCGCTTGGGCCAGGGTTAGTTCATTTCCGCTAAACTCCCTTGCTTTTTCCTGCACCGACTGCAATACAGACAGCGGATTCCCGGCAAGTTCTTCGTATCGGATCTTAATCGAACAGCCTGCATGTTTTTCAACTTCTATTTGATAAAACCGCTGTAGGAAGTAAACCTGTCCGGCAATTTGCTCCATATAGTCGAGATCCTTAATCTCGTCGTACTCAATCGGCGTATAGCTCCACCAGGTATTCAGATCTGTATAATACTTTTTTCGCGCCTGCAAAATAGAGATCGCGCTATCAAGCGGATCTCGCTCAATATAGACATACACCACCCGACCAAGTAATACCTTTAGTTTTTCAAGATGGTAGGAGCCAAAAATATTTTTGAATACCATCGGCTTACCAAACTCGTGCTGAATGCTGGACAATACACGGCGTACATGGGTCCAATCGATCGCACTTTCACGCTCACGAACCTGCGTTACATCACTCATGTTTTCTTTCTTTAGCAAATCTCGCCAAAAGTAACCAAACTCATGGATGTCCTGAATCTCGGAGGTACGTGCATAGTCAGAATTAAAACTGCTGTAATTCCCGCTACCAAACATTGCCTTGGACAAACGAATACCGTGGATTGGCGCCAACCAGAAACGCGCGATAAGATTGTTAATATAGCCGCAATCGAGTGAAGCAGACAGTAATTGACTCAGCAATGTCGTTCCAGATCGCGGCGCACCAAAAATAAAAATGAACGGCTCTTCAATAGGATAATCCTGATAATACGCCTGTTCGCGATCGTACAGCGTCTTGTTCATTTCGAGGAAAAAATCCTCTGTCTCGGCAGCTTTAACGTAATTGCCTTGGCGCTTATCGTAAAAATCTTCCAGCGACTTGTCTGTCATTCGTACATCCTCATAAAATAAAAAGATCAGCTAATAGCGGAATCAAAATGTCAAGCTGGCGCTTCGACTTCGCCTGGCGCAACAAAACCTCGCCATATATTTCCCATGCTTACAGATAAAATTAAGTAATCAACCAGCGGATCATTTGAAAGGCTTCGGCATAGTGACTGCCGCTCTGCACGCCGCGAGTACGCGCCTGGCTCCGTACGAATTCTTCGTTTGCATAATTTCGACCCGCATTGATCTGAGATTGATAACAGGCAATCGAGTCTATTTTTGTACGAATGTGTTCTTCCTGCAAATGAACAAACGCATTTGTTGTCATCGTCAAATTATTCCACGGCATCTCATAACCCAAAATACGCTTAAATTTAAAGGCTCTTAAGCCTTCCATATAAATCGTTTGATGGTCCTGATGCACGTCGCTACTTGAAGGGACGAATACCAAATCCGGATTAATCTCCTTGCGCATCTTCACCAACTCTTCCAGGATTTCCTGCCGGAATTGCGGGAAGTGGCGAACGCGAAATCTAAAGTTGATCAGATTCTCCGGAGCTATCCCCAGCACCTTACTGGCTGCCTTCACTTCATGTAATAGAATATCCTTCGGTAAACCTTCAGGAACCGACTCTTCAGCAATGGAAAAGGTGGCATAGAAGACTTCTTTACCTTCATCTAAAAACTTGGTAATTGTGCCGCCACAGCCAAACTCACCGTCATCGGTATGAGGCCCTAAAACCAAAACGCGCTTAACATCCTGCATAGTTTATTCCTTTTTCAATTTCTTGTCACTCAACTCTTCGAACAAACGCGCAAGCTGACCGACCTGATACTCACTTGTATAGAAAGCCAGATTTTCTTCATTAGCAAGTAACGTTGTTCCATTTGCCTGCCAATATGCATACCAACGCTGTAGAAAGCCGGCAATTCCGGGAATATCGTCGTAGGTAAACAGCTCACCACTCGCTGTTTCCTTCAACATGTGTTGCGAAACGCTCGGCTTCACACCCAACGTTAAGATCGGCTTCCGCAGAGCCAGATAATCATATGTTTTTGCACCTACATTCTTATCGGCATAGGCACTTTGCGCGACCGGACGAAACAATAACGCACTTTTTTTTGCAAACTGCATTAGTTCACTATGCGCCATGTAGGGCAGCCGCTGAATGTCCAAATGGCTATAGGAATTAAATAGTTCATCAAACCCTTTGTAGGTCCGCCCGACAAAGCTGACGCTCACCTTGCCTTGCATTTCACTGGGAAGAGAATCGATCGACTTAAAAAGTGGCTCCGGATTTTGATAATTGCTAAGGCTTCCGATAAAAAGGATTGAGAACGTGTCCACATCGGCAGTAATATCCTGCAGCGGTTCAAATCCATTCTGAATAACCTCATAGCGGTTTTCGGCCTTCTTTCCAAGCATATCTTTAACGCCTTCGCTTACTGTTATCACGGCATCTGCGGATTTCAGTACGCCTTTTTCCAGACGCGCATCAAGGACACTACTAAACCGGTTCTTTTTCAGGCTGGCCGACCAAAAAGCCTCTGTCCATGGATCGCGGAAGTCTGCAACCCAGGGAACTCCGCTATGTTTCGCCAGTTTTTTTGCAATGAGCTGAACCGTATGCGGTGGAGAGGATGCGAATATCAGATCGATATTTTCTTCTTTTAGTATCCGCTTTCCTTCGTGTGTGGCCTTTGGAATCCAGCCAATTCGCGCATCCGGAATAAACACATTTGCACGCACCCAGGTAGCAATCTTGTTTTTGAGGCCGCCATTCTTATTCTCATTCAAGACGAAGGTTGGCAGCTTTTCACTATCTTGCTTCCCTGTTAGTTTCCGATAGATTTTGTAGGGCTCCAGAATTGAGGTGCGATAAACCCGACAACTTTCCGGAACCTTTTGCAACAGACTTTCATCCATCGCCGGATAGTCTCCATCCTCTACCGTCAATACGATGGGTTGCCATCCAAACTGTGGCAGCAGGCGTGCAAACTTCAACACTCGCTGAACTCCCGGACCGCCAGCGGGTGGCCAATAGTAGGTAATAATGAGCACTTTCTTCATCAGCAACGGCCTCTACTCAAAATAGGCCTCCAGTTCAAACTGCTTCTCTTCAAACTTATTACTGTTTAAATACATATCCTGCCAAATGCATAAACCAGTCAAAAGCCAAAGGTGAAAATAGTGCCAGCGCATCTTGGGATGCGGAGGAGTATCTAAAATTGCGCGAATATAATCGTAATTGAAAATTCCGTCGCGCTCAACCCGCTTCTTTGTGAGAATGCGCTCTGCAGTCGGCTTAAGGTCTTTTTGAAACTGCAAATACGAATTAAAGGTGAATCCCCACTTCTTTTTTCGGATAATGCGTTCGGGTAAATAGGGAGTCATGGCCTTGCGCAGCAGGTATTTGGTTTGCGTACTACGCATCTTCATTTTGGCAGGTATAGAAAATCCCAACTGAACCAAGTCCAGGTCGAGAAACGGGACGCGTTCTTCTACAGAGTTTGCCATAGACATACGGTCCTCTGTCAGCAGATAGTCATTCACCATCTTGCTCATAAACTCGGCATAGTAGACTTGCTCCAGTGCTGAACCACGCTTCTTATCGAATAATCCTTCGAACTCATTAATAATCGGTTGGATATTTTCGCTTAGAAACCCCGGAGAATAAATCTGTTTCCAGTGCGACCGATCAAAATCCCAGGCATTGCGCAGTATTAAATAGGATTTTACAACATTCCCCGCCGCCAGTCCCATTTGTACGCCTCTACGATATTCATCTGTCGAAAATGAGCCAAACTGCGTCTGAAGTGAATATGCCATTGAACTGAAGCGCGAAAGCACGTTTTTTTCCATTCCCGCAGGCACCAGCTTGTGAGAACTGTTTAGCAAATACATAAAGCGATGAATATCATATCCTGAAAAAAGCTCGTCACCACCAAGTCCTCCGAGAACGACCTTCACATGCTTCCCGACGAAGCGCGACATAAGGAAACCCTGTAGAAGGTTGATTTTTGGCTCTTCAGCATGCCAAATGACTTCCGGAAACAATCGCATCGGATTTAATTCCATCGTCAGTTCGTGATGATCGGTGTCGTAAAACTTGGCCGTTTCACGAGCATCATCCAGCTCATCGGTGGGTTCATTAAATCCCATCGTAAAGGTGCTAATATCCTCCACTCCACATTCGCGCATCATGGCAACGATAGAGCCGGAATCCATACCTCCGGAAAGGTAAACCCCCAGCGGCACATCGCTCATCAGTTGCCGCTTAACGGCGTGCTTAAGCACGTGAGGGATTTCTTCCAGCCAATCGTCTTCCGTACGGGAATGATCAATCTTATATTCAAGCGTGAAAAACGGTCTCTTTTCCTGAATAATTCCATCTTCGACAATCATGTAGTGTGCCGGTGGTAATCGATAAATATCTTTAAATAGCGTTGCGCTGGATTGGGTGTAGCGAAGATTAACATGATAGTGCAGCGATTGCTTATTCAGCTCTCTGGGAACGTCCGGGTGCAGCAGAATACACTTCTGCTCAGAGGCAAAAAGAAATCGTCCATTGTGAGCATAATAATGCAGTGGCTTAATCCCAAAATGGTCACGCGCGAGCACAAGTTTGTCTTTGCCATCGCGTTTGTCGAGAATAGCAAATGCAAAAATACCGTTCAGGCGCGCAAAGGCATCCACCCCCTGGTCTTCGTAGAGGCGCAGCACAACTTCGGTATCGGAGGCCGTCTTGAATACATACCCGCGCTCGGTCAGCTCGTCGCGTAATTCCTGATAGTTATAGACTTCACCATTGTAAACGATGCAGAGATCGCGATTGGGAGTAAAAACCGGCTGATCGCCCGTAGCAAGATCGATAATGCTCAATCTGCGATGCCCCAGGCAAACATCACCATCCTGATGAACACTGAACGCATCGGGACCGCGATGAGCAAGCAACTTTACCATGCGCTTAACCAGTGTTTGATTGTCGCTGCCGCGCTCAACTATTCCACAAATTCCACACATATCTTTATCGATGTTCTTTGATTATCAAGCCTTCATATTGCGCTAATTTTCAAGCTGATTCAAGCATTATTTCTTTGCTCTTCGGCGAACTCGACAGCCGCTTTATTTAATAGACGATAAAGAGAATGATTGTAAATCGCATAAAAAATCGCCATAGAAATAGATAATGCCTAAAGCATGTCAATAATATGGTCGCGATATAAACACATCGCAATAAAACGAAGCATCACCGAGAAGGCAACCAATACCACCTGAACTTCCTGGCGATTGATAACCGAATAGGTTGCGCCCACCGGAGAACTTAAAAAGCGAAAGAACATAACTGGCACAATAATGGCGATATAAATACCTGCCTTGCCGCATCAAACAGATATTCTTCACGAGCACTTTGAAAAACCTCGGCAGAGAGATCAGGATTATCCGCAGCACCGTGTAGCTGCTTCGACCAGCGCAAAAACCGACCGGAGCTGCCAAGAAGTAGTTGTCGCAGAAATTGACTATTCATATTTTGTCCCGCCTGTCCGAGCAATTTTAATTAATGTTCCTATCGGAAACAAATTGTTCTTAGATTTGCATATGTACTCAGGTTACACCTATATCCTCAACATGTTCAAACGGCTTTATCGCATTCCGCCGGAAATTGCTATTGGCTACGGCGATGAAGAAGCAACCATCAATATTATTCCCTGCGAAACAAATTATTTTGAACAACTTGCACCGTTCGATGCTTCAAATTGCGTAAAAAAACAGTGGCAAGATCGCGAATTACCTTTTCTATTCACCACGTCAGATGCCAATCCTATTTTGACCACAGACTACAATAAAGTAGTTATTCACTATGACATTCTTGCATCCGCATTTTTTTTCATCAGCGGGTGGCAAGAAAGCGTTTATCACAGTCGCGTTCTGGCACCTCGTTATTCATATGTCGACAGCCTGCAGCACAAACTACAGATTACCGACATTCCGGTGGTAAATTATTATTTTGACATTCTGGCCAATGCAATAAGACAGCAATATAAGCTGCCGCAAGCTCCCTCACCATGGGGCAATGCCCCCTTTTCGATTTTTTTGAGCCACGACATCGATCACTGCTATTCCGGTTGGCTTCAGGATGGGGCCCATACTCTGCGTAACGGTAACGTCCTCTCCGCATTGGGAATCGGATTACGCGCCGCCCGTGGACAACACAGCTGGTTTAACTTCAAACGAATTATCGATGTTGAGGCGGCAAGACAAGCGCAGTCTACATTTTTCTTTATCGGCAGCAAGGGCAAGGTTTTTCTGGATCAGGCTGCTCTCGATAAAGCTGATGTAAAGGCAGACTTGATCTCATTTTATTCCACCAATTCTGGTGGCGAAAAAAAGAAGCTGGAGAATGCAGACTACAATCTAAGCTCTGCGAAAATGCGCTCTGTTTGTCATTTTATCCGGGAAGCCGGGAGTGAAGTTGCAATGCATGGGGGGTTTACCAGCCATATTAACCCCGAGCTCTTTGCTCGAGAGATGCAGCAATTTGATAAGACAATCAGTGGACATCGCTTTCACTATCTGTATTTCGAACACAACAAAACCCCGGCTCTTCTTGACTTTGCAAATATCGGCTATGACGCCACATTAGGCTTTGCGGAAACACCTGGTTTTCGCAACGGGATTGTTCATCCATTTTACCCCTGGAACGCGGCAAAGCAACAACCACATCGCTTTCTGGAAATCCCGCTAACAATTATGGACACAACTTTCCGCAGCTATACAAATACCCCAAAGGATGATATTCTCCCGATTGTAAAGCGGTTTTATGATGAAGCAGCAAGGTTTAATGGCTGTATCAGCGTACTGTGGCACAATAATTACTTTTCTGATTTCAAATATGCAGGCTGGCAAAAGGTTTACGAAGACATACTGGATGAAGGACAATCGCGGGGGGCAATGCTGGCAAGCGGTGAACAAATTATGTCCAGGTATAAAAGTTACCTGACGGAGCGCTAAAAAACACTCCGCCGGGCAAAAGCTATCTATTTATCTGTTTCTGTTCCGGGCATATTCAATGCTGCACTTTTTTCTGGCAAAATTGCCCAGGCAATAAAATAGGTTATCAGCAGCGGAACAATGCCTGTCATAAAACACAGGGCAACGGTTGCAAGACGCAGCAGATTCGAGTCGAGATCAAAATATTCTCCAAGTCCGGCAATAACTCCACCGAGCTTGACATCATCTCTTGAACGAGTTAAACGCTTCATATTTCCTCCTCACGCATAATTATATCCATGGACCACACCAGCCCATTCTACTTATATAAAACGTAAATCGGGTTAGAATGTTGCGTAATTTTATTGTATTTCGGAAGATTTTGTAGCGGGAATGCTAATAATAAAGCGCGTGCCCCCTCGAAAGGCGGGGTCAACCCGAATATCACCATTATGCGCTTGAAGCGCCAGCTTGCAGAAGATAAGGCTCAGGCCACGAGTCAGTTTGAATCCTGCGTCGCGTAATTCTGGCTGGGCAAGTTTAGAGAAGAGCTTTTCGTGAATATCCTTTGGAATAGGCCTCCCCTGGTGAGAGACAGATAGCTCGATAACTCCTTCATCATTTATCGAAGAACGCACGGTAATTTCGGTATAGTCAGGAGCATTTTTGAACAGAAAGACAAACAGATTATCCAACACGCGCTCAAACAACGCCTTGTCTACCTGTGGATGTGGCAGAATTCGCGCCAGGTGAAGCACACATTTTTTGTTCACATGCTGCGGGTTATCTTTAAGATATGAAATGGTTTCACGGAGAAGCTGATGCAGATCTATAGTGCTATACTGTAACTCAAGGGTTTCCTGCTCCAACCGGCTAATATCGAGCAGGTTCAAGATCATTCGATGCAGTCCTTTACTACTGCGTTCGATCCGCTGGGCATATTTTTCCTCATCAAAGTTGTTTTCATTTTCACGAACCATGGTCATCATTTGCAGATTGCCCTGGATAACAAATAGCGGATTTTTCATATCGTGAACGATTAGATTTGTCAGCTCTTTTTTGAGCAGGTTTTCTCGTTCCAGAATCTTTTGCTGCTGAACAAGCTGCCGATTGCGCTTTAAAAGTGTATCGTGATAGTCCTTAAGTCGAAGTAAAGACTTAACGCGAGCCAGAAGTTCAATGCTATCGAAAGGCTTGGTGACAAAGTCATCAGCACCTACTTCAAGTGCCTTCAGCTTATCCTTCAGTTCTTTTAAAGCCGTAATCATTATGATAGGGATGTGCATGGTGTCGCTATTGCGTTTTAAGCGACGACACACCTGATAGCCGTTTAATTTGGGAAGCATTGCATCCAGAAGTACAATATCCGGATTCTCGCTCTTTACTTCCGTTAATGCTTCAAGACCATCCTTAGCAGTGAAGAGTTCGTACCCAGCGGGCTTTAGAAAGTATACAAGAAGATCAATACTTTCCTGATTGTCTTCGACAATCAAAATTTTTGCTGGTCTCCCCTTTCCCTTAACCATGAAGCTTTCCTCTATAATTGGACTCCAGAACTCCTCTAACTAATGTCTACCATATTCCACAGGAAGCTTAGTCATGTTCGGCGATTCTATAGGAAACCTTAGAAAAAGGATCGATTTGCCGCAACTTTCAGGCGTTTAATTTTCGACGCCTTGTTTGCCATAAAGAAGTATTCGCTGCTGCTCCAGCCAAAGCAACAATAAAATGTCCTCCTGACCCAAGCCGGTTCTCCGGGCAATCTGTGCCAGCGTCAATCCCGCTTTTCGGTGATGGAGAACAGTGCTGAGCAACTTCTGGGTATTTGACAGCGTCGCCAAAGAATCCTTTAACGGCGCTGCAGAGTCTAAAAGTTTATCTTCTTTCAGTAGCATTCGAATTAGCTTGTCGACATCGGCTTCAGTTCTTGAGCCTTCATTTTGAAGAGAATGGCTATCACTTTTTTCGGCAGAAAAATCATCTTCCTCAGTTAGATCATAGTGCCTCGGTTCCTGCAAATAGACGGAAGAGCCCACCGGTTCATAAAAGGTATTTTGATTATCAGAGTCCGAATCATCGACATGTTCTGATGGATTGAAATATCCCTGGGAATCGCTAACTTGCTCTTCTTCTACCGAAGTATAAGAGGCATCATAAAAATCCTGGTCTGTCGGCACAAATCCCCTGCGATAGGCCTGCTTAAAGTTCTGATCCCGCTTCCACAGCCAAAGCTGCCAGCCAATTCGCAACAAACAGAGAAGCAGTACGAATGCAATAAAACATATCACAACAGACTGACCGTTTCCCCAACCTGCTGCCTGCTGTTTTGCCCATGCCGGCATTGCCAGCTGAATAGAGGCAATTCCCTTGCGGTTGAAGCCGCTGATTTCTTCAGGCAGAGCGTCCTGCTTTGCCAGTTTATGATACTTTTGATAGAGTCGGCGCGCACGTCCCTCATTACCACGACTTCGAAACAAATCCGCCATGGCCTTGTGAACGCCGATCGAATCGCAGCCCAATTGAATTGCTTTGCGCAAATTTATCTCAGCCTTAGCAAAATCGCTCCACTGCATGCGAATTTGGCCGGCTTTGAAATAGGCTGTGGCAAAAAGGCTGTCTTGCTCGAGAACATGTCGATAGCGCTCCATCGCATGAGCCAGCTCGCCCCTGCGCTGTAAGTTGACGCCCATTAGAAATGCCTGTGTTAGTGGATCACGATATAATGAGTCCATCAACACGATCTCGCTGCGGTGTCCCATAACATTCACCTCAAATGTTACCGGGCCATATAAATACAGAGTCAGGTGTACCTTGCTTCCAAAGCGAACCAAATGCAAATCGTGCACTGCGGAAAGGGCTGGCACCTCCCACTCCTTTTCGAGTGCGGATGCTTCACCAAACGGTTCTTCTATTTGACAGAAGATACGAGTTACCGGCGCGTCTGTCTGAGCCTGCATTATTTCCAGTGGGTTATTGGTAACAAAAATCAATCTCGTATGGCGTTCGGTTTGCGACCAGCGATAGTCCACGCCCATTAAGTCGCTTACAAATCCGAACATCATAACCATAAGAACGACCCAATAGCCAGCCGACCTGCAAGCGTAGAATCTATCCCTCGCTAACGATTTCATTCACCACATCCGTATGATTTTTGGACTTTGCGAGCATTGCTCCATAAGCTGGAAACCGCATTGTTATTCTGCTACGACCATTTTCAAGACGGTCTGCGATAACTGCTCCATTGCCTTCCTTGACAAGCAGAGCACAAATAATAATTCCAAAGTTCTCTTCCGATTCCCCATATTTTCCGCTGGCACTCAGCGGTTCTTTCAGCTGTCTGCGCAGCGTTTCCGATAGTTCGATACCATCGTCTTCGAAAATGAGAAGGCAATCTCCATCTTGAACAGAAGTAGTGATCTTTAATTCACCTCCCCTGCTCAACCGCTTTTTGCAAAATATTAGAAAGGCAACGATTGTTTGGCGCAAGGTTGTTGCACTTATTTGGGCCGCCGGCATTCCAGTGCCTTTTATCAGCTCAACGTTAATGCCGCGCCGAACTAATTGACTTTCCACTAAGCTAATTGCATAAACCAACACTTGGTTCAAGTCGGATAGTTTTTTTGTATCCGTTGCGCTTTCCAGAGCAATGTTTTGTAAGCCTTGAACAATGGTAGCAATCCGTATCACCTGCATCTCAACATCTTCGAGCATAGATGGGTCGTTTTTCAGACGGGCAATTTGAATTTTACCAAGAATAATCTGTAGTGGATTATTTATTTCATGCGCGACGCCTCCGGCAACCTCGCCGGTGGCAGCCATACGGGCAGCTCTCACCAACATAGACTGCGAACGCGCCAGTTCGAAGTGAGTTGTTTCGAGGTCTTTATACACATACGTGTAGCGAAGTGCAACCGAGGTTTGCGCGGCTAACATTTCCAACTGGCCCTGAAATGCACCACCAACAGCTTTTTCAGATAATACTGAAAAGACAATCAGCATGCCCCAGAACTGATTCTCGGAATGTAGAGGGATCAATAAAACGGTACCGGTATCCTCATCCGTTTCGAGAATTTCACGGTAGTTGGTGGCTTTTAACTGGATGGTTTCACGTTCCGACTCCAGTTTGTTCAGTAAATTGGTTTCACTGAGTTCTTCAAACAGAGCCGGATAGATCGGGTGATTAATCGACCCCAGACTATCCCATTTATCCTCAATCTTCAGGAAAGCGCCCGTGCTCTTTATACCACGTAAATCGGTACAGATATCGAGCAGATTACGAATAATCGAATGGTAGTCGAGATGCTGATTAAGACGATCAGCGATTTGAGTAAGGGGATAGCTGTCAAAGAGATATTCATCTTCACGGGCAAAGCGACGGCGATATTGTGCTATCTCGCGTTTTTGCCTGCGCACCTCAGCAGCTAGTGATTGAACCTTGGCACCGTGTTCCTTGAGCAACTGCTGTAACTTATATCCGGTGTCATTTTGCTGTGCCGACTTTTCCGGCTCCGCCATTAGGCGGTTCTTGCTTTTGAAAAACATCCTTATTTTCCTTTCGCAAGCAGACTTGGTCCGTCAACTTATCCTTAAGTTCCTCCCGTCCCGAAGTCGTCCTGTTTATGTAAAATACTTTACTTAGATCACAGTAGCTTTTTTCTTTTTTATCTCCAATTCAACTAATGATTGCTCCGTGAGAGTGTCGGCTTTTTCGACACCTTTGTCGCGAATTTAAACACTGAATTCTCTTTTGATCATGCGCTTCATACGGTCAATTGTCTCAGAATGTATCTGCGAAATGCGTGATTCGGAGACGCTCAGAACCTTACCAATCTCCTTAAAGGTAAGATGCTCATAGTAATATAGTGTAATAGCCAGACGGGACTTTTCCGGAAGCTTTTTGATGACCTTAACCAACATGGCCTTCATTTCTTCGTCTTCGATATTCTCAAGCGGACTGGTAGACGATTCGTCTTCTACTGCCTCATAAAGATTGTGATCGTCATAGTTCGGATTCGGCTTATCCAAGGAAATCATAGAGGTTCGGTTCAACTGGGACTGCCACTGATGATATTCAGCCTCAGTAATACCGAGGTGGCCTGCAATCGCGCGATCGGTGATTTGACCAGTGCGAGCCTGCTCGAGCTCACCCACTACTTTTTTGATTTTATTGGACTTAGAGCGAAGAGATCGCGGTATCCAGTCCTGCTTGCGCAGTTCATCAATGATGGCACCGCGGATACGCGGAATTGCGTAGGTCTCGAACTTTATTCCAAAATAAGGATTGTAGCGTTCAAGGGCTTCACTCAATCCTATAACACCGATATTCACAAGGTCTTCCCGGTCTACATTACCCGGCATCGATTTAAACAGCTTGTTAACAACATAATGAACGAGCCCCAGATACTTGTTCATCAACTCATCTCTAAGACCGGCTGTTTTTTCTTCGTAGAATTCTTGCCAGGTTGGATCAACTTGAGCTTTCATGTAGTCCCTCTTTCCTTGTGAGTGAAAATTCCTCTGCCAGGAAAGCTTAATCCCTTGGGGAATTACTCTCCTGTTCTAATTGTGCTTTCAGTATGCTTACCGAACTTTGGTTCGCTACGAAATACATAAGCAAAATCAGTACCGAAAAAACCAGATAGATTGTAGCAGCACGAATAAAATTCTCTTCAAGCGGCATTTCCATCTGTGCACCCGATGCAAGGGAGATAAATAAAATCAGCATTAATAACTTCAACAATAGTCTTGTCATGGGAATAGTCCTCATCCTTTTGAGTATGTAGCTTCCTCTTAATGATCAGAGTCCAGCATGTGTTGGTCGTATTCGTATTCGTTCCGTGGTCGTAGTATCCGTAGCGCTTCCAATAGTAAATTCCGTATTCAAACGACTCCTATCATCTATTCTTCCGACAGCCTCCAAACTGCGAGCGGTGGTATTTACCGCATCCTCCATTATTTAAAAGCGGTAGTACAATAGTAAATCTTTAGCTATTTTTTTTTAGTGAACCTCGAAGATGATTCGCGTCACCCAACAGAATGCGATTCTCGTGCTTTGATTGATTCTCGACCGACCAGAACACAAATCACAACTCCATTTTTATCAGACACTTGGAATACCGTAGAGAATCAACTTTGCAATCATCTTCATATTGGCATTTTTCAGATCTGTAGGCACTGTTTGGCCAGTTGTGATATAAGAAACAGGTAGCTGAAAGCGGTAAATCAGATTCAGCATTACGCCGGGGGTAGTCGATTCGTCCAATTTTGTAAAGATAAAACGGTTTGGTTCAAGTTCAGCAAAACGCGAGGCCACATCAAAAAGCGTGCGTCTACTGTTGGTAAGACTAAGTACCAGATGTTTTTCGTGGGGATCTGCTGCTGTTAAAAATTGCTTGAGTTCATGTAGTTGACGTTGGTTTTTCTGACTTCTTCCAACCGTGTCAATCAGTATAAAATCGTAGTCTTTATAACGTGCAACTTCCTGCTCCATTTCAGTCGGACTGTAAACCACGCTAAGTGGAATTCCGGCAATATTGGCAAAGGTTTGAAGTTGTTCAATTGCTGCAATTCTAAATGTATCTGCCGTTATCAGAGCTACTTTACGGCCGTGGGTGAGCTTCAAATTTGCTGCTATTTTCGCCAGTGTGGTGGTTTTTCCGACACCTGTCGGGCCAATCAATGCTACGCGATGAGCAGGTGATGTTACCGATTCTATTCTCGGAGCCTGCTTAATTAGCTGAAGAACCAGTAAAGCAACCCGCTTTTCCATCAGACGACGATCCTGGCTTTCTGAAGGCTGCGTTTGACTATACACCGCATCGATGACTGCCTTGGCAAGCCCTTCATGAACTTCGTTGTTGCATAGACGTTTCTGAACCTGGCGAAACATTTCAGGTAGATAATGATCCTGCTTCCCCTGCACCGAGGCCATCACTTCATGAAGCGTCTTTTTCAGTCCTTGAACTTCAGCCTCAAGCAGACGAATTCTCTCCGGTTTAGCCACCGCAACCTCAGCCGGCGCTTCAGGAGCAGCGACAGTCGCAGTTTCGAGGGCGGCAATAGAAGGATTACGAGTAACCGTTATTCGTTTTCCGATCGGCCTGCCATCGGAACCTCGTCGGAGATTGCGCTTGGGGGTTTCTACATGTGCAATCCGCTCGAGCGCATCACGCAAACGATCTTTAATCTGAGCCATAAGCTTATTTCCCGATCGGCGGGCAGATAACCCACGATCACTTGTTTTGTCATCCATGAGGTTTGTATCCGATAAAACGTTAATGCGGCAAAACACAATAAGCGGACGATCCCGGTTCGCTATGGAAGTGCTGTTCCGTTGTGAGCAGACACGCCAAAGCAATCTGGTGAGATGCATACCCAGAGCCAACTCAAGCGCTCAATACACAAGTTATAGTGCGAATCGCGTAGCCGCGTGATTACAATCAAAAAAAGCCTTCAGAAGAGCTTTAGCACCAGAGGAAATGGTTTGGAATGATTTTGCTCAGCAATCTCTAATCGACAATGAACGTTAAAAAGAATAGCTGAAGAAGATGTCGATCGGGAAGCCTTGTCATAAAAATGTCCTCAACCCTTTTGCGGAACAAAAGACGTCCGTCGGATTTTTGCAATGAGCCATACCCCTGCTTCTGTGCTGCTTTCATTATCGCATGTCGAATACCTGCCTCTTCCGCCCGTAAACTATCGCTATCGGATCGATCTTTTAATGAGAGTCCTATCGTTAGAGTTAAGTAGACCCTCGCCTCGCCATGCGATAGATTTGCCATAATGCTTTTGAATTCCAGATAGTGTCCCGGTTCAAGCTGATCTTCGACTTCCCCTTTTGAAGAGAAAGGCATTAATATCAAAGCGCCGTAGACAAGGAAAATGATTCTGCAAAAAACAATATTTCTTTTCATCCTTCCTCCATGAAAGATGCTGCTCAATAAATAGTGATGTATAAAGAGTACAGTAATATGGCCATCCCGACCAACCTGCATGAATTGCAAGACAAGTGCCAATCTCCGCTGAACCAAAAATCATCAGTCTATTGTTAAAATTTCACTAATTAGAGGGGATTCCTTCGAAAAGTGTTGAAATCCCAGACGCATTGAGTCGAAAATCCCAACACATATTTTCGAGCTGTTTCTTTAAGCGACGGTTGGATTCGAAGTAAAAGCGCATTACATTTGAAGCCTTTGTCAGTGCGCCCTAAATCCAAAATAATGACGCCTTTTAGATATTATGTTAAAGCTGAAATCACTCCTCTACGAATTTCCCCAGTTTAAGAAATTCGAAAAAGCGCTTGAAGCAAACAACAACTTCGACGTGAAGGCGATCTACGGGTCCGCGCTGCCTTTTATAATCAACTACATTCGCGAGACAACTGAACGCGCGCAGTGCATTATTATGCCCGGTGGAGAAGCGGCAGAGAAACTCTGCGATGATCTGCGCTCATTTATGCCGGAAAATCAGTTCGCTTACTTCCCGTCGGACGAGATTCTACCGTTTGATAAGGGACTGTTTACACCGGCGCTCTACAGCCAACGCATGCATGCTTTAGCGACTGCCGTCGAGAGTCCCTCCAACATTTTGATTACGACTCCACAGGCACTTCTGCGAAAGGTGCCGCAACCGGGTACATTTAAAGACAATATTCTTCATCTGAAAAAAGGTGAGACCTTCGAACGCGAATTTCTACTTGAATGGCTGGTAGACAGCGAATACGAACGCGTAGATATAATTGAGGAGATAGGCCAATTCAGCGCACGCGGTGGAATTGTAGATGTCTTTTCTTTCGAATCGGACGTGCCCTATCGTATTGAGTATTTTGATGACACGATTGAATCCATTCGGGAATTTGATATTCTCTCTCAGCTATCCATTCAGCAGCTAGAGAAAACGCGCCTGCTCGGTAAATCTGGTGAGGCGGCCGAAACCGCCAGCATTTTTGAGTTCCTCCCAAAAAACAGCATCGTTTGGTGGGAAGATGAAACCCGCATCAAGCTGCAGTTCGAAAAGTGGTGGGAAGATGCAGAGGGTCGCTTCGACAGCCTGGAAGAAAAACCGGTACAGTCGCTCGATGAACGCTATGTAACAATCGCAGAAACCGAGAAGTTCTGTTCCGGGTTTCTACAGGTAAACCACGTGCATCTGGAGAGCAAGGAATCTGCCATTGCATTTCATACCCAACCACCGGCGGCATTCCATGGTAATATGAAGCTTTTTGTAGAACACCTGCAGCGTCATTCCAAGAAGCGTACTATGTATGTGCTCCACGATGGCAAGAATTCTCGCAAGCGTCTGGAAGAAATTCTGGAAGCAGAGATGGGGAGTATGCCGCCGTTGAAATTTATCGACGGCGAACTGCACAGCGGCTTCTTTATGCCGGACAGTAATATTGAAATCTTTACTGATCATGAGATTTTTAATCGGCTTCGTATGCGCAGGAGAAAGCGCAAAATACGGGTTTCCGGTAGCCTCATACGCAACCTGCAAACCCTGGAATACGGCGATTATGTTGTTCATATTGACTATGGCGTCGGTAAATACAGCGGTACTGAACGAATTCGCATAGCCGGCATGGAAAAAGAATGTATCAAGCTACTCTATGAAAATGATGACATTCTCTATGTCCGCTTAGATAAGCTAAATCGCATCCAGCGCTACGTCAGCGAGGAAGGCTTTGCCATAAAGCTAACCAAGCTCGGTAGCAGTGAATGGGATCGCGTGAAAAAGCGCACCCGCAAAGCCGTTGAGAATGTCGCCAGAGAGCTTGTTGAATTATATGCCAAGCGCATGACGCAAAAAGGCCACGCCTACCAACCCGATACGCTGTGGCAAAAAGAGTTAGAAGCCTCCTTTCCCTTTGAGGACACCGTAGATCAGGCACGCGCTACCAGCGACGTAAAAGGCGATATGGAGGGATCAAAGTCGATGGATCGGCTGGTTTGTGGTGATGTGGGCTATGGCAAGACCGAGGTTGCGGTTCGCGCTGCTTTTAAAGCGGTCATCGACGGTAAGCAGGTCGGCGTTCTCGTTCCAACTACCATTCTGGCACAGCAGCACTATCGCACCTTCAGCGAACGCGTTGCGAATTTCCCGGTAAATGTTGAGGTGGTTTCGCGCTTTCGCACTCGAGCTGAAGTAAAAGAGACGTTAAAAAAACTGGCCGAAGGCGAAGTAGACATTATTATTGGCACGCATCGCCTGCTCTCAAAAGACGTTATATTTAAAGAGCTCGGTCTGTTGATTGTTGATGAAGAACAGCGATTCGGCGTCACCCACAAGGAACGCCTGAAAGAACTAAAGGTCAATGTCGATACATTGACGCTTACCGCAACGCCGATTCCGCGCACGCTTCACATGGCTCTGATGGGCGCACGCGACCTCTCCATTGTAGATACGCCGCCGGGAAACCGCCTGCCGATTCTAACCGAAATCAGCACCTGGGACGATCAGCTTTTGTACAAGGCCATCACCTATGAAATGGATCGTGGTGGACAGATCTTCTTTGTGCACAATCGCGTGCAAACTATCGATGCAATGGCTGATATGCTCCGCCGCCTTGTTCCAAAGGCACGATTTGGCGTGGCGCATGGTCAAATGCCCGAGCAAACGCTCGAAAAAATCATGTTCGATTTCAACAACAAGGAATTTGACGTCCTGGTTTCAACCATGATCATAGAAAATGGCGTTGATATTCCCAACTGCAATACCATCGTTGTCAATCGCGCAGACCGCTTTGGCCTTGCCCAACTATATCAGCTACGTGGACGCGTCGGACGCTCAGATCGCCAGGCCTATGCCTACATGATTATCCCTCCGCAGGGAAGACTCAGTGATCTGGCTCTAAAGCGCCTGTATGCAATTGAGGAATTTGCAGATCTGGGCTCCGGTCTTAAAATTGCCATGCGTGATTTGGAAATCCGCGGTGCCGGAAATCTGCTTGGGCACAAGCAAAGCGGCTTTATTAATGCGGTTGGTTACGATCTATATCAAAAGATTTTACAAGAGACTATTGAGAGCATGCAGCAGGAAACCCTGCCGGAACAGCTGATTATCGACCGCATGCCTGTGGTTGATGCTTCCGTAGAGATCGACGCAGAACTTTATTTCCCCGATGACTATATTACAGCGCCTAATGAGAAAGTCATTATATATCATCGTCTGCTGAATCTCGAAAACGTCAATTTAATAGATGATGTAGTCAGTGAACTCAAGGACCGCTTCGGGCCACTTCCGGAACCGGCACTCAAATTGATTGAAATGGTAAAGATTAAAAAACTCGCCTCTAAACTCTATGTTAAACAGGCAAAGATAAAGCGCCACCAAATGACGCTCACCTTCGATGAAAAGATTACCAGCAAAGATACCTTTGTTGAAAAAGAGCTCCCCCGCTATATAAATCAAACTGAAGCCCACCTGAAATTTGTACAAACGGACAAGCTGAAAGTGGTTGTCGACCTAAAGGGCAGCACTCAATTGGACAAGATCAGCTTTGCAAAATACTTCTTGCTAAATTTATAGTCCCGGCCTAATTTTCACTCTTGAACAAAAACGGCTCTAACACCGTTAAAAAGCTGTTTTATAGACGATTTTTTTGTCTGCCTCTATTTGGCAGAAAACGAACCATATTATGTGATGTACTGGAGGATTTCATGAGACGTCTTGCTCTATTAACTATTCTGCCTATTGGTCTGATTCTGTTTACGCAGTGTGGACTCGATAGCAGCACTGCCGCTCGCGTTGGAAACGATATTGTAACCACTGACGAACTGGTCGAGCAAATAAAAACCGATTACCGCGCATTTAAGCTTCCGCAGATCACCCTTGAACAAAAATACGAGTCACTTGAAAAGCTCGTCGATATTCGTCGTAAAGCCATTTGTGCTGAAAAGATGGGACTGGCTTCCGATCCTGAATACACAACTCCCCGTGAGAAAAACGATAACCGACTCATCGCCTTTGGTCTTTATCAAGATCAGATTATCGACAAGCTGATGCCGGAAAGCCTGATTCGCGAATACTATAACTGGGAGAAGAATAAAGTTCACGCAGTAAGTGTGGTCGTCGGTTATAAAGGCGCTGAAATCTATAATAATGATCGCAGTGAAGAAGACGCCAAAATACGTTGCGCAGAAATAGTCGAGAAACTGCGGAGTTCCGAGAAACCTGCCGAAGTTGGGCAGTCTTACACGGATGACGCTCGCAATACTGTTGAATTGAACCCTTATTATGTTGGCAAATTCACTCCCGAGGTCGATCGCGCTGTTTATACCGCTCGCACCGGAGACGTAGTCGGCCCGATTAAAACCAAGCGCGGTATGATCATACTGAAGATTACCGGAGTGACCGAGCAAAAAGTTGAGATTGATTTTGCAGAAGCAAAGCCGCGTATTGAGCGTGCTGTTCGTCGCTATTTTACCAGCCAGGAAAAAGAAATGTTCGACGAGCTTTCCGAGAAATATCGCGAGAAGTTCAGCATATCCGTTGATGCAGAGAACCTCCCTGCCTTCTATAATCAGGTTAAGGAATGGGGTCAGCAACCGACCACAACGCTGGAAACCCTTAAAGAAAAAGCTGGCGATATTGTTCTCGGACATGATGTTAACAAACCGTTTTTGGGCAGTTCATTTTTGACTATTTACGGTGAGCAGCTGAAGCGTACACAGCGGAAGTTCCGCTCGTGGGAAGACATTCAAAACATTATCCATTCGCAGCTTACGATGAATGCATGGGCCGCTGAAGGGCGGAGTCAGGGAATCGACAATGAAGCTGATGTTAGCAAAGAAATGGACAAATTTCGCCTGAATTCGCTGGGGCAAATTTTACTTAAGCGCGAGGTAGACGATAAAATCGATCTTACCGCTGAAAGTATAAAAAATCATTATGAAGAGAATGTAGAGCGTTATAAGGTACCGGAAAAAATGCGCGTTTATCAGCTCAGCATCAATGATAAAGCCATTGCAGAACGTGCTGCTCGCGAATTGCGCCGCAATCCGGATTTCCAAAAGACGTTTAATAAGTATAAAAGCAAGTACGCCGGCAAGTCCGTCAACTACACCGCCGGGTTTCAAACGCGCAATTCTCCTAATAAGAAGATTGTAAAAATTGCTTTCGATGCCGGTAACGATAAAGTTCTCGATCCAATTGAGCATGACGGGACGTTTATGATTATTGGTACGAGTGACTATCAGGCAGAGGTTACACGCTCGCTGGAGGAAGTGGAAAACACGATCCGATCCGAGTTATTTAATTCACTTCGCGAAGCAAAGATTCAAGAACTGACTCAAAAGCTTCGTGAAGAGATTAGCTACAAGGCAAACGATGATGCCATCAGACGCATCGGAAAGAATTCGTGACATGTCTCTGAAAAATACGCTGCTATTTTTTTTGCTCACGGTTTTACTGAGTAGCTGTTTAAACAGCAATCAGCAAAACACAAATCTTATTGCCCGCGTTGGTGAAGAAGAGCTTACGCGCGAGATACTATTGCCTCTTATTCCCAAGGATATCAGCAAAGAAGATCGCGAGTTCTTTGTAAAACAACTCGTCGAAAGTTGGATCGAGAATCAACTTTTGGTTCAGCAAGCCAGAGAAGACGGGTTTCAACTCTCCACCAAAGAAAAGTGGCAGGTTAATAAGTTAAAAAAAGAACTGTTGGCAACTCAGTTTCTGCAAAACCGTCTACAAAACAGTTTCCAGATACCTGATGATGAAATCCTCAGTTTTTATGAGAAGAATAAAGATCACTATAGGCGTTCGCAGAATGAAGTACATTTGCAACATCTGTTTTTCGAGAAGCTCGATAAAGCGATTGTCGATGAGATTAAGCAATCCGGCTCACTGGCTCAGGTAATTGAGAAAAATAATTATCTCGGTCAAAAGAACGATGTTATTTTGGAAGCCAACGGTGATCTGGGCTTTCTGGCGATTTCGGAGCTGCGGTCTGAATTTCGCAAAGCAATTGAGAAGAACAAAAAAAGCGGTATCTTCGGCCCGATCAAAACGCGGGATGGTCATCACTATCTTCAAGTAATCAGCCGTAAAGAAAAAGGTAGCGTGCGCGACGTGGAACTGGTAAAAGGTGAAATCATCGCTCATTTGCGAATGCAAAAGCGTCAAGAAAGTATTAAGCGACTCAGGGAAGAGCTGCAAAAAAAATATCCGGTTGAAACTTTTTACGATAACGTTCTATAAAAGAAGACAGATGTTAGCAAAAAGGATAGATTTGAAAATGAAACAACTTCTTAAAGCAATACTATGCAGTCTGCTGATAGCAACACCCTTGTTATCTCAGCAAGTTATTGATCAAATTGCCGCAGTGGTCGGCAATGAGATTATTCTGGAATCTGAAATCGCGACGCTGGTTACGCAATACGTGATTCAAAGCCGCCAGAGCGATATCTATACTCAGCCGGAGAAGCTACGTGCGTTACAGAAGCAGTTTTTGCAGCGCATGGTAGATGAGAAGATGCTCCTGATTAAAGCGGAAGAAGATACCATTACCGCCGATGAAGGACGCGTCGACCAAATGCTCGCCCAGCAGCTGTCAGCCATGGTTCAACAGGCTGGCTCAGAACAAAAGCTGATCGATTATTATGGTGCCCCCATCGCCCTGATAAAGAGAGACTTTCGCAAGCAGGTCGAAAATCGACTTATCATCGACCAGCTTCGCCAGCAGCGCTTTGCCTCGGTAAAGATTAGCCGGCGCGAAGTGGAGAACTTCTTTAAACAGTTCCGAGACAGCCTGCCCAAGTTCGAGGCATCGGTAAACATTTCGCACATTCTGAAACAGATTGCCCCAAGTGAAGAAAGCACTTCGGCAGCATTCGAAAAGATTTCTGCGATTAAGAAGCAGCTTGATGAGGGAATCGACTTTACGACTCTTGCCAAGGCAAATTCGGAAGATCCCAGTGCTGCAGTTAATGGTGGTGATCTTGGCTGGTTGAATCGCGGAGATCTGGTAAAGGAATTTGAGGAAGTTGCATTTGCTCTCGAGAAAGAACAAATCTCTGAAATCGTACAGACACAGTTTGGTTTCCACGTCATGCAGCTTATTGATCGCCAGGGAGATCGTATTAATGTGCAGCATATTCTAATTCGCCTTCAGCCCGAAGAAGCAGATAAAGAACGCACCAAAACAGCTCTTGCCGAGATTCGCGAAAAGATTCTTTCCGAAGAAGCGGCATTCGAGGACATGGCGCTGGAACATTCGGATGATCCAAATGTTCAGGAAGACAAGGGTCTGCTGGGTGAATTTGCCATCGGGAATTTTCAAATCCCCGCATTTGAAGCAGCCATTACGCCACTCGCAGAAAACGAAATTTCCGAACCTTTTGAAACTGATTTTGGATTTCACATTTTGAGAGTAAACAAGCGCAACACAGAGCGTATTTTATCGCTGGAAAAAGACTGGCAACAGGTTGAGCGCTATGCGGTTGAATATAAAGGAAGCCAGGCGTTCGAGAAATGGCTAAGCACGCTGCGCGATGAAATTCCCATTGATATGAAATTGGATATATAATTTTATTAAGGCGCGGAAGTAACTTCTGCGCCTTTTTTTTCATCAAACTCTTCGAATACGAAACTCCACAATAGAGACAGGCCCCATGAAAGAAACATTGCGTTTTTTGGCTCCCTATATTGCACGCTACAAGTGGAAGTATATTGCCGGGGCTATTTTCCTTCTGTTCACAAATTTATTTCGCATTAGTAATCCGCGCGTCGTCCAATACTCCATAGACTATCTAAAAACTGAGTTTTCCATTAGCTACCTGGCTCTCGTTGCCAGTGCAATAGTTGTCATCGCAATATTGGAAGGTATTTTTTTGTTTCTAATGCGACGTAGTATGATTGTCGCTTCACGCGAGATTGAGAACGATATCCGGAATGATTTTTTCGAGCGCCTCATAAAGCTGCCGTCATCGTTTTATCAGAATATGCCTACCGGTGATGTTATGTCTCGCGCTACCAATGATTTAAATGCGGTTCGCTCAATTCTCGGCCCGGGAATCGCCTATTCAACAAATACCTCAATGGCATTTCTCTTCGTAATCCCGATGATGTTTATTATTAGTCCACGCCTCACGCTTTTTGCTCTACTACCCTTTCCAATAGTAGCGCTTCTTGTTAATCGCTTTGGCAAGGCAATCTACAAGCGCTTTGCGCGAATTCAGGAACAACTATCCACACTCAGCACACGCACACAGGAGAATCTTTCCGGAAGCACAATTATCAAATGGTTCGCACGTGAAGATTACGAAGCAGAGCGCTTTCGTAAGGATAATCATGAATACATGAAGCGCAATATTGACTATGCGAAAGTCGATGCTGCTTTTCGACCGTCGCTTATGTTGACGATTGGTTGCTCAACAGCTATGATCTTATTGATTGGTGGCGAGCTGATAATTAGTAAAACCATTTCCCTTGGTGAGTTTACCGCCTTTCTGCTTTACATGGGAATACTCGTATTTCCATCCATCGCGCTGGGATGGGTAATTGGCCTTTTCCAGCAGGGTTCGGCGGCACTTAATCGCATGCGCAAAGTATTGGAAGCCGAATCGGATATTCAGATTACCGATCCCATTACGCCGGAAAAGATTGAAGGAAATATTCGCCTGAGAAATCTGAATTTTTCCTACCAGGAAGGGCAGGATGTATTGAAAAGCCTTAACCTGCATATTAAGCCAAAAGAAACGCTTGGTATTATTGGCCCGACCGGTAGTGGCAAAAGCACTCTTATCAAACTGATTCCCCATTTTTATAAGCTTGAAGACAATCAGCTTTTTGTTGATGAGCTAGATATAAATCGAATTCCATTGCACCTGTTGCGCGGGGAGATCGGTTATGTGCCCCAGGAAACATTTCTGTTTTCCGATTCGATTCACAACAACATCGCCTACGGCAAGCCGGATGCCACGCGGGAGGAAGTTGAGCAGGCCGCCACGCTGGCACATATTCACAACGAAATAGCAGCTTTTCCTGAAGGTTACGATTCAATTCTTGGTGAAAAAGGCCTTAACCTTAGCGGTGGGCAAAAGCAACGTGTCTCAATAGCCCGTGCAGTATTAAGAGATCCGCATATTCTAATTTTCGACGACGCTTTTTCCGCTCTCGATACGTTTACAGAAGAACAAATATTGCAAAATCTCCGCAGCTTCTTACCGGATCGCACGGTTATTCTGGTTTCTCATCGCGTGTCCACCTTGCAAAGCTCCGACAGCATTATCGTTATGGAAGATGGACAGATAAGTCAGCAAGGTTCACATCAGGATCTGATAGCGCAACCAGGGCTTTATGCAACAATACATAAAAAACAGCTGCTTGAAGAAGAGCTCGCCAGCGCCGAATAGTTTAATCGAGCTCTGCTGAAAGCGGGCTCGCCAGCGCAATACCAACAACCTTAGCGGCGCCCGCTTTTTTCAACAACCTTGCGCAGCTATTTAGTGTAGCTCCGGTAGTTAACACGTCGTCGATTAACACCACCGTTTTACCAAATACAGTCTCTGCATCATTCAAGGCAAAAGCATTCATAACGTTTTTACGGCGTTCATTTCTGCTTAAATTCGTCTGCGTTACAGTGTTCTTTTTGCGAAGCAGCAGGCTCGTGTTTAATAATGCATGTTCTCCGAATACGCCTCCGGCGATCAGCGCACTTTGATTATAACCCCGACGTCTCATCCTGACTCTGTGTAAGGGAATAGCACAAACCACCACCTCCCCAAGACCAACAATTAACTCTGGACGTTGTCTCGCGGCAAATTCTCCCAGTGCCGTGCCAAGCTTCGGCATTGCACAATATTTCAACGCATGAACAGCGTCTCGTAACACATCATCAAAGGCCCAAAATATCTCTACCGAATCGATATAGCAGGGACGCAGGCGACTCAATATTCGATGTTCCCCAAATGCCGGGTGCAAGGGCTGTAGTTCCGCTAAACAGCTGAGGCAGATGGCAGGATGTATACTTCCTTCAACCAATCTCAGGCAGTGAACACATCCAGAGGGCAACAGCAATTGTTCTACATCGCGATAAGCTCGTAGCAGATGAGATAGAATTAGGTTGTGCATTCGTTCTAGCATAAAAAAAACCGGTGATACCTTATATTAGCAAGTATCACCGGTTTTTTGAAAAACAGCTAAATCAACTGCTTAAAATCTATAGCGGAATAGAAGTCGGGGCTCAATTCGTTCTCTCGGCTTAAAGACTCGCGGCTCCGTTTCAACCCAGTACCAACGATAAGTAGTTGATAAGAGCAAAAAGCTATTGAGCTCATAATTTACTTCAGCCGATGCTACCGAGCGCGCATCCAGCGTGCGCAGCTCATCCAGTGTTTCGATGCCGAACTTATCGTAATATGCGCGAAGCTCGAAGCGCGGAACCAGTTCAGGCGCTGATGCTTCGAGGTGAACAGCTCCCCCACCCTCAACATCCGTCAAATAAGTATAGCTACCAATCATGCGTATCTTATCCGTAACGTGACCAACCAATTGACCAAAATAGCCAGCCGTAGCTTCAGCATTACGCAAAGAGTCCAGTGCACCTATCTGACGCTCAAGTTCATAAAGAGGGCCAAAGTAATTCGGAATAAACTGCTCGCCGATGAAGCGTCGCTCAAAACTTGCAGACAACCCAAACAATCCATAAAACTCCGGAAAGATCAGATTTACACCCACTGCTTTTCCGTCACCCAAATCTTCAAACTTACCATAGTCTGCATACAGATGGCTCTTTAGCAACGGCAAATCGATAATTCGCAAGTCCGCTCCAAAGCCATATGCACTAACACTGGTTTTTTCCTCTCCATCGGGAGCACTATTGTCACGAGCATACGTCCCATGGACTCTAAAATTTTTCAGCAAATAGTTATCCGAATTGAGGAAGCGAAACGGACGTGCATAAACATTGTATCCCTGAATTGTCGAGCTCGTCATCGAACCAACAACAGATTCAAAACCGAACTGACCAAAATCGATATCCGCAACCAAACCCAGCCGCCTCTTATCGTAGTTCGTGCTATTGTTGTAGTTCCATACCAAAAATCCGTTACCAAGACTTGCTCGATCCAGTGCGCCAAAACGAAAGAAATATTCATCATACTTTTGCCCAAGCCGCAAATAGCGAATGGCGCGGAAGACACCCGGACCGTCCTGATACTCATCTTTTCTAAGTTTAAATTCATTGTCGCTGTTCATCAGGAATTGAAGATTTAGTCCAACTCCAAACTTTCCGAAGGATAGTTCCGGTGCAAAGGTAATCGTGGTATAAGCAGTATCATCAATAAAGGTATAGCCAATTCCACCAACCAGCGTATTTTCTTCCGGAAAGCGAAATGGATCTTTAAACCACTGCGCCGACCCAATGGCGGTCATAAGGCAGAGGAGTACAAGTAATTTTAGTATAAAGCGCATTACAAAATCTCCTGATTTTAGGGCAAAACGCTACAGCTGCAGCGATTTTTGGAAGTTCGCAACTTAACATTAAGGTAAAGAGAAGCAACATATTTTTATGTTCATACAAAAGATTGCAATATCAGTCACTCGAACCGTGTTATGTATACGGTCTCAACTTGTTATGGTTCTGTTCGACAATTTATATTATATTCGGCCTTGAAAGGATATTTTCAATGCAGACACCTCTTCTGGAAATGCTTACTCCTGCTCACATTAACGCCTCATTAACATCCATAGACAAAGAGAGTGTTATTCGTGAGCTACTAGCGCTGGTAACGACGAATCATCAAATTACACAGCCAGACAAGCTATTGGAGGCAATCTTTCAACGCGAACATATTATGAGCACCGGTGTAGGAAATGGTGTGGCCATTCCACACTGCAAATCTCCATTTTCTCCTGAGTTTAGCGTTACGATGGGAATTCATCGCAATGGGGTCGACTTTGATGCGGTTGACAATGAACCGGTGAATATTATTTTTCTGGTCACCGGCCCGGAAAACGATCCGACGGGACACATTCGTCTTCTCAGTCGTATTTCGAGAATTATGTCTCGTGAAGACGCCAGACAGCATCTAATAGAACAGAAGGACAGTGAATCAATTTTTCGCTTTTTGCAGGTCGAGGAGCGTCGTATTTTTGAAGCAAAGAAGTAGATAAAGGAGGCGTTATGAGCAGAGAAAACTGGAGTAAAGTTGGTCCGCTACCGGGTTCATTATATGCTGAAATGGTAGCTGAAGTATTAAAGGAAAAGCAAATTCCTCACTATCTTTCGCAAAGCTGGTTCTCGGGTGCTTATGGCATAAAAGGCACAAATGCCTTGGGTGATGATGCCTTTATTTTTGTCCCTGAAGAAGCTCTGGAAGAAGTGAATGAAGTGCTGGAAACCATGTTTCCGGATGCAGAAGAAACAGATAATGAAGAGAAGTGAATTTCTTAAAGCATCGTTTATGCTGGTTGCTACCGCCTTATTTTTCTTTTCCTGCAGCCATAGCGATATCAGAGTTCTTTCAAAAAGCAAAGGATAACAATACGGCATCTATTCATGCTGTTGTCATTTCCAAAGAAAAAATTTTTATTGTGAATGCTGATGATGTAAAAGGCGACATAGCTCTGGGAAATGTGAAGGATGTCTATAGAAAATTTTTGGGACAGTATACTCGGTAACCCGATTAGAATTGGCAGAGCCGTTGCCAAGACCAGCGATAAAGACGACCTGTCTAAAATCTCCTGAGATAATGGTATTGAAGAGCTGGCAAAACAAGTCTTAAAAAACACTGGTTACTCTAAAAAGCATTAAGCTTGCCTGGCTACACCCACCTCCCGCACATTGGCAAATCCTGTACTTATATAATAAATTTTCATTTTTTTCCGAATTTTCCCTACTTTGCTATAATAGCCTTACATGGATCATCTATACATGATTACCATTGGCGAACAAATCCAATACAATTGACGAACTCTATAGGAGGGGGACATGAGACCCGTCATTTACTGTTTAGCAATTCTGCTAATATCACTCGTATCTATTCAGGCACAATCAGACAGAAAACCGCTGAAGTTTCCAAAGTTTGGAAAAATAGACAAATCTATTCTTAAAATGGAAACTTATGATCCTGCGCCTGACGCAGAAGCAATCGTTCTATTCGACAAGCTTGAAATGCGCATTACAGATGACTACGTGCTGGAAAGCAAACGTCATTTTCGTATTAAGATTCTAACCGAAGAGGGCAAAGAATACGCAGATCAGAGAATTCCTTATTACTACAAGGGGCAAAAGGTCCGCGATCTAAAAGCACACACAATACTTCCAAATGGTAATAAGGTTAAGCTGAACAAAAAGAATGTTTTTGACGAGGAAAGCGGTAAGCTAAAGTTTAAAGTCTTTGCAATTCCCGCAGTAGATGTTGGTTCAGTTATCGAAGTGAAATATGAAATTGAATCGGAGTATGTTCTCGATCTCGATCCTTGGTATTTCCAGGACGTTATTTACACTGAGGCAAGCCAGCTATCCGTTATTATTCCACCGGGATTTAACTTCCGCGTCTTTTTCTATAATCTAAGCGATATCGATCCAATTATCGAGGAGCAGGTCGTCCCCGGAGCAAAATTAAAGAAATATATCTGGGAAGCACAAAATTTACCTGCAATTAAGACAGAACCCTTCATGCGAACGCTTGAAGACTATTGGGGACAGATGCGCTTCCAGCTTATCAACTTCAAAAATGCCTATCAGTATATTGAGTTTATTAAATCCTGGGATGGAATGGCCAAGGTCATCCGTGAGCGGTACAGCGAGTTTCTTAAGAACAACGATGGCTTAAAGAAGCTCGCGATGCAAAAGACGGCAGAACACACTTCGTTAGATGACAAGGTAAAGGCGCTCTACGATTTCGTGACGCAGGAGATCGTGACCGATAAACGTGGAGGAATCTATATCGATCAGGATGCCCGTCCCTCTAAAATTGTGGCGGAGAAAAAGGGCCAGGGCATACTGAAAAACCTTATCCTCGTTAACATGCTGCGTGCAGCCGGCTTCGAAGCCAATCCGGTTTTAATAGCGACTCGTAACAGAAGACGGGCAAGCGCGAACGTTCCCGACCTCGACCAGTTTAACTATGCTATAGTATCAGTGAAGATTGGAACGAAGAGTGTATATATGGATACGCGTGACCGCCTTTGCCCATACAAGATGCTTCCTGTGAATTCACTGGTTGGCGAAGGCTTTCTCGTCGATGATGGGCCGGGGCAATTCGTCAAAATACCGGCACCACGCAATCTGAACATGCAGCGTTGCGATACCAGTGGGGAACTGGATGAGTTTGGTGATCTTACTGCAAGATCCATTATCCGCTTCGAGCACTATACAGCTCTTTCAACGCGCAGAAAGATTGAGAAGAATGATCAGGAAACATTTGTTCGCAAAATGCTTGAAGATTCCTTTGGCAATGTAACGATAGACAGTATGAAAGTTGAGGGAATGGATACCTATGATGTACCGCTAACAATTAGCGTGGACTATTCAGTTGAAGGTTTTGCCCAGGTTGCAGGCGAGCAACTTTACATTAGTGCACCCGCAATCGATGCCTACAAAGAGAATCCGCTTAAGAGCGAGACGCGCTATTTCCCGGTTGAGTTCACCTATAACAATGCATCGAATGAGGTTATGAAAATTAAATTGCCTGAGGGGTTTCAACTTAATGAGATCCCCAAAATGGCGAAAGTCGGTCAGAAAAAGCTGCGCTATGTAAACATGTGGAGGCTGGAAGAGAGCATGCTCACGATAGAGCGTCAGTTTATGCGACGCTCGGTGGTATTTCCGGCGAGCCAGTACAAAAACCTTCGCGGCTTCTACGACTATGCAGTCAAATTCGATCAGCAACAGGTTGTTTTGAGTGGTCCCGGCAAGTAAGGCGCATTAGTCACAGAACAATCATTTCAGGGGAACCAAACGGTGCAAACATATAAATTTCTATTGCTTACCTTCCTGCTGCTAACCACGAATCTCTTTTCACAGTCTCTACTGTGGCCGGAGAAAGTGGATGCACTGGTAGAATATGAACATCAGACCTTTAAAGTTACCGGAGCCAATAGTGGTGTGTGGCAGGTAAAAGGCTTGGTTCAGATTTTCAACCCCAATGGGAAGAAGTACGGCGTGCTTAGCGTTCTGGAGAACTCAATGCAAACGAACAAAAAGTTCGAAGGCCGAGTTCTGGACATGAATAACAAAAAGATTAGAAAGCTAAAAAAGGATGATATCGAGATTCATTCAATCACAGATAACATCACCATATATAACGATTCGCACTATAAATTTGCAGAACTTTCTAACGGCAATTTTCCTTACAAAATAGAGTATTATTACGAAATGGAGCTAAGCAGCCTCATTTATTGGCCGGACTGGCGTCCTGAAGAACATATTCCTGTTATAAATGCCAGCTATACACTCATCCTGGATCATCAGGTTGAATACAAGTTTTGGTCAAAAGACGGCAGCAAACCTGACGAGAGCGTTGTCGATGGGAAAAAAAACCTGGTTTGGTCTTACCAAATGCTGCCTCCGAAAACAAACAAAATTGCATTTCTACCACCGGAAGAAAGGACGCAAAAAGAGCTTCGTTTTGCACCACGTTTTTTTCGAACAGGAAAAGTTAGCGGCTCATACGATAGCTGGGATAGCATTGCTGAATGGTTCCGAAGACTGCTTGTTGGAAGGGATCATTTACCCATCCTGGCAAGAAAAGAAGTTGAAGCGCTAATCTCTCCCGAAGACAGCAAAAGGCAAATTGTCGAGAAGGTGTACTCCTTTCTACAAAATGATACCCGCTACGTTGCTATTCACCTCGGCATCGGAGGCTGGCAGCCCCACAGCGTTGAATCCGTTTATCGCAATAAATATGGTGATTGCAAAGACCTTTCTCTTTATACAATTGCCATGTTAAAAAACTTTGATATTCCTGCTTATCCGGCACTGATTCGAACACGAGATATAGGCATAACAAATCCTGAATTTCCCGTAAGCGACTTTAACCACGCTATTGCATATGTGCCATTGGAAGACGATACGCTATGGCTGGAATGCACTACAGACCTACTCGCTGCAGGACAACTACACGAGGATATCGAAGGATGTAATGTACTCGTCATAAAGGATGACTCCGGAGAAATTATCAGGACTCCCGAAACCAAGCCGGACGATAATCTTTGGCTATCTAATGTGGTGGGAACTCTTACAACAAACGGCTCACTTGAATTTACCGGGCAGATGGAATTAACCCATAATCAGGCCAGGGGCTATCGGGCAACACTGGCAGTACTAGACAATTCTGAGCGAAAAGAATATATTCGCAGTATAATTGGCAATCAATTACCCAAGGTAGATCTCTCAACTTTTGAGATGGAAAATGTGGAAAAAAATTATGCGCAACCGCTGATACTCAATTTCTCTGGTAGCGCCAGCAATGCCGCAAATAGCAATGGGTCCCGACTGTTCTTTAATCCCAATCTGCTAAATCGCTATAAAAAACGTTCAGCTCTTAAAAGCAAAGAAAGGGAATTCCCCATACACATGTCCTACGCCTATCGAGACATCGATTCCATAACGGTAAAAATCCCATTGGGCTATACGCTTGAAGGCGCACCAAAATCCGTTGATCTGGAGACAGCCTATACGCGCTACAAAACAACGTATACGCTAACGGACCAAACGCTTAGCTACAAGCGCATCCTGGAATTCAAAAAACGGCAAATCCCGGTTGAAGCGTACAAAGAACACCGAAAGTTTATGAAACAGGTTCGCCGCAGCGACAATTCACAGTTTGTTTTTAAAAAGTGATGACAGACCTGAGGAATAAAAAGGGAACATATGACGACCAGACTTATCACGACCTTAATAGCATTTTCATTATTTTTTTCATGCGCCAAAAGTACAATTGTTGTTATGCCGGACTACAAGAATAAGCAACTGCCTTCACCGGAACTTGCGATTATTGTGTTGGAAGATGAACCGACTATTCTTAACGACGGAGATTTGGAAGATGATCTTGGATCTGGACCTGCAGATTCTGTGTTCGTTGAGTATTTTGCTCAGTTATTCCCCGACAAACTCAAGCATTATAGTAAATTTAGAAAAGTAATCTTTGCACGATCTTTGCCAACTGGCGAAATGAAGAAAAAAACGTTCAAGCTCAATAGCAGAAAGAAAATCGACATATCCATTCCTAAAGATGGAACAACAGTTCAATTTGACTCTCTCACGCCCGGGGTTATTCTTTTTATAGATGCTTTCAAGACTAAGCGAGTTATTATAAATATTCCCGGGACAATGAATGCGGACGGCACCTGGTCTGGTGGCAGCAACTCGGACGAATTGCATTACATTGTAGATTTTGCACTTTGGGATAACACTGCCGGAGCAATGATATCTTATGGGGAGGCTATAGGCCAAAATGGAGTTTTTGGAGCAATGACGTACAAAACCTGGAACAAGGCTCTTAATAGTCTGGCCGCAGCGATAATGGAGAAAACTCCCTTCTATCGAGAACAGTTTGCAGCCCCATTGAACACCAATGCAGCGGACCCGAAGGAAAAAACTGAACCGCTTAAGGAAAAGAACTAGCCAGTTTACTCTTCCTATATTTCTAGCATGCGCGGGTTTCTTACTCGTGTCACGTTGTCCACGATTGCCAACTCCCGATTGCCGGCTGCCGATTCCCGATTCCCGATTGCCGCCTCTCTAAAAAATACCTATATTGCCCTGCCATAAGAAATCGTAAAAGAGACTCAATGTCCGAAGCTGTTTATACAGACGTAGCTACTTTCATAAGCCTTGCAGAATCGCAGCCGGTTCTGGACGTGCGCGCACCCAGCGAATTTGCCAAAGGCCATATCCCCGGCGCATATAATCTACCGCTGTTTTCGGATGATGAACGTGCACTCGTCGGCACACTATATAAAAACGTTGGGCGCAAGGCCGCAATGCTCGCCGGGCTCGAACACATTGGCCCGCGTATGCGCGAATATGTTGAGCAGATCGAGAAAATCACAGATCAAAATAAGCTGCTCGTTCATTGCTGGCGAGGCGGCATGCGCAGCAAAAGTATTGCCTGGCTTCTTGGGCTATTCGACTATGAAGTAACGTTACTAGAAGGCGGCTATAAGTCGTTTAGACAGCACATCCTAAAAACATTTGAGTCGCAAAAGACCGTTTATATTCTCAGCGGAAAAACGGGTAGTAAGAAAACCGTCATTTTAAATAAGCTGGCTGACAGCGAACAGGTAATTGATCTTGAGGGGCTGGCACATCATAAGGGCTCTTCTTTTGGTGCCATCGGCCAGCTTCCGCAACCCACTCAGCAGCAGTTTGAAAACAAGCTGGGAATTGCCTGGGCATCGCAAAAACCTGATGTTCCTCTGTGGCTGGAAGATGAAAGTCGCCATATTGGACAGTGCACCATGCCGCTCGAGATTTGGCAGCAAATGCGCGATGCACAGGTTTTATTTCTCGATGCCAGCCTGGAAGATCGATGTGATCATTTAATGAACGAATATGGCGGCTTTAACGTCGAAGAATTGGAAGCAGCTACCAGGCGCGTTCGCGAAAGACTTGGCGGGCTACATACTCAACAAGCATTAACGTGTCTTGCAGAAGACGACCGTGCCGGTTGTTGCGCAATTTTACTCGAGCACTATTACGACAAGACTTATCTACACGGTTTGTCTAAAAGATCACCGGAGTCAATTCATAGAATACCCGTTTCCCTGAAAGACATTGACGTTATCATAGAGCATTTAACCTCCGCTCGTGCCTCACTCGTTCACGAAGCAAAGGAGATCTAAATGGCTTCAGATAGACGAAGCTTCCTAAAAGGTCTGGGTAGCGCCGCACTACTTTCCTTAGCCTACGCCCCGCATGTCGCCGCGCAGTATATTCCGCCAAGCGCCGGGCATACGCCGGTCAATGTTATGATACCACGAGACTATCGACTTCCGTCCGGCAGTGAACTGGAGAACTACAAATTTCGCCTTACCAGAGCCACTCTCGATTTACTGGAAAAGCACTACAGCAGCAAACCGATTCCGGTTTGGGATAAAACCTTTAGCCAAATCGATCTCGAGAAACGGTTGACCAACATTGTATATTGGCTGGTTAAGGGAATCGAAAATCATCAGTCCATCTATCCCTTAGATCCGGCATGGGCAATTTCGATGATTATGAAAGAGTCTTATTTTTACGAATTTGCCATCTCAAGAGCACTGGCTGTTGGCATTTGTCAGTTCGTACAACCAACCGCACTGTCCTACAACATGCTGTGTGCAGGACAAGATGATGCTCACAAACGAGCGCCGTATAAAGAGCTTAAGTTTGCCTCGGAATCCAATCGATACTACGAATTGCGCACGCAGCGACGGTCTTATCGTCGAAAATATCGTCCAAAAAACCGCTACACCATCGAGCAGGCACTTGAAGTCATTAGCGGCAACGTCACAGATGACCAACGCCAAAAGGCCAAGACGCAACTGACCTACGAAAAGCGCTATAATAAATTTTCTGATGATATGAGACAGGCTCAAGCTAATTATCGAACGTATCTACTGGCGAATGTGGAAGGACGCGATATTTTTAATCGGAAGGATATTCGTTTCCTGGTTGGCTTTGAAGAACGCTTTACCTATAAAAAGCCGCTGGACTCAATGGCAAAAATGCTCGCCAGCAGCTTGCGGGCACGTAGTGGCAATATCTTAGCTGCGGCAATTGGCTATAATGCCGGACTAAGTTCAACCAAGGCCGTTGGACGTTACAAGCCTTTCGGAAGAATTCCAGCCATTGAACAATCGACTACCTATCTGAGCCACATTCTGGTGAATCACCACGATATCATCAGCAGGATGTAACAGCGGTGAATGGTGAACAATTTCTCACCTTCTTTTCTGACCGTTTCTCACTTTCGTTTCTCACTGCTTCTACCAACTGCCTTATTGCCTTATTGCCTTATTGCCTTATTGCCTTATTGCCTTATATTTTAGCATGAAAACTCCACCCTATAAAAATCTGTTAACGAAAATCGGTCCCGGAATCGCCATTGCTGCAACCGGCATCGGTGCGGGAGATATGGTAGCTGCGGCTGTTGCAGGATCCAGATATGGTTTTGCCGTTCTCTGGGTCGCACTATTTGGTGCGCTGTTAAAGTTTAGCTTAAACGAAGGTATCGCCCGCTGGCAGTTGGCAACAGGAACAACGCTTATCGAAGGCTGGAGCAATCATCTTGGGAAATGGATATCCTGGCTATTTGCCGCCTATTTAGTCCTGTGGTCATTTATTGTCGCCGGAGCAATGATGTCCGCCTGTGGCCTTGCCGCACACGCCATCTTTCCTCAACTATCGGTTGCCGCCTGGGGAGCTATACATTCACTGATAGCGCTAACGTTAGTTCTGCTGGGCGGCTATTCACTTTTCGAAAATCTGGTTAAGGTTATCATTGCCGCGATGTTTCTACTCGTGCTAACGTGTGCCGTATGGATTCAACCCGATCCACATGCCCTCATTTCCGGTTTGGTCATTCCGAAAATCCCTGCTGGAAGTGGGCCGTTTTTGCTCGGCATAATTGGCGGCGTGGGTGGTAGCGTGACCGTTCTCAACTACAGCTACTGGATTCAGGAAAAAGGTTGGCGCGATGCTTCCTTTACGTCAATGATGAGATTGGATTTGGGAGTTGCTTATATATTGACCGGTCTGTTTGGCGTGGCTATCATGCTGTTGGCGGCAGGTGTAAAACCCGAGGCAATTCAGGGAAGCGCAATGGTTTTAGCGTTGGCAGAACGACTGGGAGATTTGTTCCCTACCGCTAAGAGTTTATTTCTTTGGGGATTTTGGGCAGCCGTTTTTACAAGCATGCTCGGCGTTTGGCAGGGCATCCCCTATTTGTTCGCAGACTTCCTGCGCGTTCAAGGTCCGACACCGGAACAGAAATTATCCACCCGACTACCCAGCTATCGCTCTTTTCTCATTTTTCTGGCAATTCCTCCCATGCTTCTTCTACTCTATGATCGTCCGGTGTTTATCATTATCCTCTATGCTATTACCGGTGCCCTTTTTATGCCCTTTCTTGCAGCAACATTGCTCTACATGAACAATAATTCGGACTGGGTAAACAGTCTGAAGAATGGTTGGAAGATGAACATCGCACTTGCGCTCGCGCTGTTAGTCATGCTTAGTCTTTTCATACGTCAAATTTTTATACAAATCAGCAAACTTGGATAAACGATGCCGACTTCACCTGATGCTCTTTTAGAGAGAATGCATATAATTAGTACGACAGTTGCGAATAGCGGTAATGGACTTGCCGTTATTGGTCTTGGTTCGGTTGGAATAGAAACCGAGCGCATGGATGAATATTCTGATCTCGATTTCTTTGTGATTGTTAAGGACGGTTTCCGCGACTTCTTTCTAAACGATTTAAACTGGATGCAAACGCCGTGCCCACTTGTTTGGTATTTCATGAATACGGTAGACGGGTATAAGGCTCTTTATGAAGATGGCATCTTCTGTGAAATGGCTGTTTTCGAGGCAAATCAACTGCATCAAATTCCTTTTGCTCCCGGTCGGGTTATCTGGAAAGCAGCAGACGTTGACGATAACATTGCTGCTCCGGCACGTGGAAAAGCCGGCCCTCCGCCCGCTACCACTGAGTGGGTTCTCGGTGAGGCTTTGTCAAATTTATATGTCGGTATGTGCCGTTATCATCGGGGTGAGAAAATATCTGCGCTGCGCTTTATTCAAAGTTATGCTGTGGATCGTGTTCTCGATCTCGTTGATAGACTAAATCCGACAGACAATCACTATCCAGACGCCTTTGACATGAATCGACGATTTGAAAAGCGCTTCCCGCAGATTATAGAGCAACTTCCCAACTTCCTAACCGGCTATTCAGAAATCCCCGAATCGGCTATGGCAATCCTGGCATTTCTCGACAAGCATTTTGAAGTTAATGAGGCAATTCGCATGGAAATTGATGGCATGTGTAAACAGGCTTTTCACAACCGCGCCTAGTTTTTGTGTATCGGATCTTTTACAAGTCTAAATCGTGAAATAGCCATATTGCACGTCTATTATATATCCGCTATGGAGAGTTTATGAAAACATCGTTTCGACTGATGGCTGCATCCCTTGTTTTATTTGCTATGCTCAGCTGCGCAGATAGAGTAGATTCAAACACCATTCAAGACCCGGGCATCCCTTCTGAAATAGAATGGGAGCCAACCAGCATGCTCGATAGTGATAATGCCGTAAGCACATTAACACTTAACGCTAACGGATATCTTATCGCCGGGATTGAAGATGGCGATACCTACCGAACGAAAGAGATTGGCGATGAATGGAAGGAAATTGCGCTATCATTCGTTCGTGTGTCAGATCTGTTGCTTTTAGACAGTTCACAAATTCTTGCAGCCACTGGTGGAACGGGATTATTCTCCTCTACAGACAATGGCCTCAGCTGGCAACAACGAGTAAACTCTCCCATTACCAATGTTTCTGCTCTGACACAATTAGAGGATGGAAAGGTTGCCGCTGCCGGTCCACGGGGATTTTTCCTTGCTGCAAATATTGATGATGAGTGGATCGAGTTCAACGGTGGTTTGTCTTCAGGCGTCTTCTTCACACGGCTGAGAGAGTCAAATGGCCAGCTATTTGGCGGTACCCCTCAAGGGGTTTATCAGTTTAACGGCACCGGATGGGATGAAACTCAAGTGAACAGTACGGTTCTGGCAATGGAGACATTTTCTGGTGGGCTGCTGGTGAGTTCCAATGCCGGTCTCTTTCTTCATAACGCCGGCGGTTGGCGTAGTTTGCCCTCTGCACCGAACGGCAATTCCTTTACCGCGCTGGAGACAACCGACTCAGGGCTTGTTTTTGCAGCAACAAACAGCGGTATCTTTACCGCAAACACTTCAAGCTTTCAGTGGCAGGAGTTTGGCTTAAACGACAAATCGGTGCGCGTCTTGCAATATCAACCACAGCGCAATATGCTTTTTGCCAGCGTAGAACGACGCGTCTACAGACTGAAATTGGATTAAGCTCCATTTTTTTTCAAAATATCGACGGCTTATTCTAAGTATTAGTATAGAGGTAGGCTTGTCTAGTAAATACTTTCTTGACTCGATTACTTACATTTGTGTAAGGAGAAAAAATGGCTGGCAAACGAACCGTTATCAGTGGACGCATTTCAGCAGAGTTAAAAGCACGACTTGATGAAGCGTCCAAACTAACGCAGCGCTCACAAAACTTCTTATTTGAGCAGGCATTGAACTATTATTTAGATGAACTTCTTGATCTACAAATAGCCAAAGACAGGCTAAACGACCCCGCCGATAAACTGGTAACGCTTGAGGAGTTCAGCAATGAGCTTTCAGATACTTCTGAAGTCGTCAGTAAAAAATGATTTAAAGGGAATTGACAAAGCGGCTTTTGGAAAGCTCTTCAGCAAGGCATTTCAAGTTTTGATGACGCGACCGGGGAATGGCAAAGCTCTTTTGGGAAACTTTAGCGGGTATTATCGCCTACGCGTAGGCGACTATCGAACCACCTATATTATTCGCGATCAAACGGTAATTATCGCTCGAATTGGTCATCGTAGTGAAGTCTATAATAAACCGCTTAGTGATTAGCAAACTTCCGCTCTTATCGAATCACCCTTTTTCACCCCAGCATCCATGTTCTACTCTAGAATAACCCCGGCCCCCAAGCACACGCCATCATCATAAAACACCGCAAATTGTCCCGGCGCAATACCGCTGCGGTCGGCACGCTCCATTTTTACATTAGCCTCAGAGCCATCGGCTGAAAACTCTGCGGCACAATTGTAGATGGTCTCACCATGGCGAATCTTAACCCGCAAATCAGAGGTCGTTGGCTGCTCACCGGAAATCCAGTTAAATGCGCCGGCCTTAAAGCTGTCGCGATGTTTTTCTTCCATATTATGGCGACGAGAGATGTAAACAGTGTTATTCGGCAGATCTTTCTTTACCACATACCACGGACCACCGGACAAACCAAGTCCCTGTCGTTGTCCGATCGTATAGTAATAATAACCATTGTGCTCGCCCATCTTCTCGTTGGTATCGATCTCTATTAAATCGCCTTTCATAATGCCAAGGTGTTCCTTGATGAAATCTGAAAACCGTATTTGCCCAAGAAAACAAAGCCCCTGGCTATCGCGACGATCCTGCGTCGGCAAATCATATTTAGCAGCCAGATCGCGCACCTGCGCTTTGGTATATTCACCAATCGGAAATAACGCACGAGAAAGCTGCTGCTGCGAGCAGTAGGCAAGAAAGTAGGTCTGGTCTTTTATCGGATCGGGCGTCATGAAAAGTTCTGCTTTGCCATTCACCTCTCTTATACGAGCATAATGCCCGGAGGCAACCTTCTCATAAGAGGTATCTATCTTATCAATAAACTGACCGAACTTCACCAGGTTATTACAAAACATATCCGGGTTTGGTGTACGCCCGGCTTTTATCTCATCAATCGTGTAGCTGATTACGCTGTTCCAGTATTCATCCTGCATCGGCACCACCTCAAGCGGCACGCCAGCCTGCTCGCACACACCACGAGCATAGGTAAGATCTTCCTCCCAGGGACATTCCCCTAAAAAAGAGAATTCTTCCTGAAGCCATATTTTCAAATAAAAGGCAGTAACGTCATGTCCCTGCTCTTTTAACAATCGCAGCGCAACAGAACTGTCTACGCCACCGGATAATAACATTGCAATTTTCATGGGGTAAAGATAACGTGTGGTTTTGCCTCGATCAAGAGGCAAGCAGGATCCGTTACTGAGAGGAATGCTTCTTCTCATGTTCAAGTAGCCATTGCTTTCGCGGCAGCCCACCGCCATAGCCGGTCAGTCTGCCATCCGAGCCAATAATGCGATGACAGGGCACCACAATGGAGATGCGATTGCAGCCATTGGCGGTTCCAACTGCACGAACAGCCTTGTCTCGGCCGATTCGTCTGGCCTGTTTTCCATAAGTAGAGGTTTCACCAAACGGCACCTTTAAAAGCGCCTCCCACACTTCCTGCTGAAAATCGGTTCCCGGCATATCCAAAGCGACGGTAAACTGCTTTCTGCTTCCGGAAAAATACTCGTCTAACTCAGTTCGCAGCTGCCTCAGATGGTCATTTTCACCCTGAAGGATAATCGCCTTTAACCGCTTGCACAAATCGCGCAGCTCTTTTTGCAGCACCTCGCGGTCGGTGAATTCTAAAAGACAAAGTCCCTTATCCGAAGCACAGGCAAACATTGCCCCCAATGGGGTTGGAATCCGAGTTAGATTCAGCACAGCCTTTTGCGCGGCATTTTCAGGTGACAGGCCGGTTAGCGTTTTGAAGGCATAGCCAAATCCACTAAGAGACTCATAACCTGAATCGAAAGCTGAAGCAGTAACAGCTGCTCCTCCCTTCAACTGCACATAAGCCTGGTTAATCCGCAGCATCCGCTGATACGTCTGAAACGTCATCCCGTAATGTTTATTAAACCAGCGGCGCACCGTTTCCGGAGTATAACCCATGTCGCGCAGGTTAGCATCGGATAGCTTAAGGCTTTGGTCCTCATTCAGCATGCGGATTAGCATAAGGATCTCTTCTGGTGGCTGATGTGTGTTCTCGGTAGGCTTGCAGACCTTGCAGGGCCGAAAGCCCTCCTGAAGCGGTTCTTTCGATGACGTATAAAACTCAACATTCTTTAGCAATGGCTTTCGCGCACTGCAGGTCGCGATACAAAAAATGCCGGTCGTTTTTACAGCGACGTAAAAGATGCCCACGTATTGACTGTCCCGCTCAACCAGTGCCTTATAGTAGCGCTCAATGTCTGCAGCTTGTGATACCTTCATTCTATATTCTCCATTCATCCAATAGATCTTTCTAAAGCTACAACGACAATTGGAAGTATCACAACCGAAAACCGGACAGATATTTAAAATCACATCTTTGGGGTACTCCTTGAGGCATATTGAGTTGCTATATTTCAGCAATCATTCACCTGGAGTCCATCATGACAAGTTTTCGAATCTTCGCTATTTTGCTGGCATCGTTTACAATACTATTTGCACAAAGCCGTGACGGCAAGCTCTTCGACCCGGCAGTTTCTATGACCGAGCGCAGTAGCGGAGCTCCCGAGCAAATAGAACTGCTTTTACCGTGGATCGGCAACTGGAGCGTCGAATTAAAAACCATGCCGAATGATACCACAACGATTACCAGAACCGGCGCGGCGACATTCACACTGATGAACCGTGGGCACGCTTTTATGGAGCGTTTTCACTGCGCAGACTTTAACGGAAAAGGCAACGAGCTGAATACCGCCTCAATGATCGTCTTCAATCCCTCTCAGCAAAAATGGGGACTGGGCATCGTAAACAGCTATACGGAAAGCGTTTCATTGTACGATGGGAAAATGGACGGGAAAAAGCTGATATTCCGAACGGCGGTACGTGGGATTGGTGGGCTCACCCTTACCTACTATTTGGCAGAAATCGATCTTTCACAAAAAGATAAAATGTATATGAGTCTGAAGGTTTCGCGGGATCATCAGCAAAGTTGGCAAACGGTAACAGAACGCCGCTACAGCCGCAGCAAAACAGCCGCAGCAGAATTGACAACACGTAGCGATTACGGACAACCGGCCCCTGACCTGCCGGAAGAAGCTCGCGAATTCGACTTTCTTCTCGGCGAAGCAACAGCAAATCACGACATCACCCTTCCGAACGGACAACAGGCAAAATTTCCGGTAAACGCGACGGCCGTCCACACAATGAATGGCCATGCCATTATGGAGTTCAACTGGTTTGATGTTGATCCCAGTCTACCGGATGCCGCGACAACAATTATTCGAATCTACAATCGCACCATGCGTCGATGGGAGAACCTGTTTGCCAATAACCGCGGCAACGGGCTACTTTTTTTCGGCGGCGTGAAAGAAGGAAACGACCTTGTACTTACCTTATTTGATACCAATAATAGCAATGCCCCCTTCAGCTACTTTGTTTTTCACAGCATTGAGGAAAAGACCTATAAGTGGTATGCGAAAACCAGTTGGGATCGCGGTAAAACGTTCCGAAAAACCTGGCTTATTGACGTTTTAAAGAAATAAAGCGCCAACCCTGTTTACATTGCAAATAGTCTGCAAAATCTTTAGATTTCCTTGGTTCGTTTGGGAGTTCGAATTTATATAAGGGGAGGTCACATTTGAAATTCACCAGCTTAAAGTCACTGCTACTTTCCATTGCTTTACTTTCTATTGCGTTTACTCAGGAACAGAGCCATTCCGGTACGACATCAGTTCAACAATCAGATGTCACACGCATTATCGAATTGGTAAAAGCGGGAAACTACAATCAAGCCATACAGTTTTTCGAGAGCTTTGAAAGAGAGGCTCTCGGATCTTTTACCAGTCTTCACCTTGTTGAAGCCTATCATAATCGCGGTAAAGGCTTTTCGGATAACAAAAAGTATCAGCGTGCCTTGAAAGACTTTAATAAGGCAATTAACCTCGCCGATGAAACGCTGGATATTTCCTTAACTCTCGTTGCACGCGCCTATGTCTATCGACAGTTAAAAGCCTACGATAGCTCGTTGAAGGACTATAATACCGCTCTGAAAGCCGCCCCTAAAGACGTCGAAGCATTAATGGGACGTGGCCTCACCTGGCTCAAGTTAAGAAAGTCGAAAGAAGGCATCGCTGATTTGGATAAAGCCATTGAGCTAAAGGCCGATTTTGCAATGGCATACTACCATCGTGGACAGGCCTATTTTGCACTCGGCCGGTTCGCTAAGGCATCAGACGATTTTCGCATGAGCACAGTCATCGATCCGGATTATGTTTGGGCCTACTACTATAACGGTTTTGCTCTCGAAAACTCCGGCAAAGCCTATGAGGCTAAAAAGGCTTATAGGCGCTTCATTGAACGAGCACCGGCAAGCTATCAAAGACATATCGCTGCCGCGCGAAAACGTATTCGCCTCTTGCAGTAGAAAAACATATAGCCTATCTTCAATCGTCTTCAACTACTACTTTGTGAAACTTTACACATATCGTCACGTATAATTATTGGAATAAACGAAACGATTGGTTTGGCCATGTGCCGGCTGTTGACATCATGCAGTAAGCTCTTTCCCCAAGCAGAATGCCTGCGCCTCCTGCCCGCGATTCTTTTATCCTTTAGCCTAAGCTGTCCACTCTTTTCCCAAACCGCATTTTCCAATAGCGGTCAGGCTTCCACCCTCTTACAATATTCTGAAAGCTCAAATAACGATGTCTGGTTACTTCGTTATATTCCAGAATTTTCACTCAACCAGCCATTGGGTAATAACGCACTCGATGTAGAACTGGCGTTCAACCTCTACACCACTTCTCGATTTAATGAACTTGATCGGGTCAATGATAATGCCGAGGCCGATCTCTATCGCTTCTGGTTACGCTATAGCGCCAGCCAGTTTGAAGCGCGAGTTGGCCTGCAAAAAATCAGCTTTGGTTCCTCTACCCTACTGCGTCCTCTGCGCTGGTTCGATCGGGTAGATCCACGCGATCCACTGCAAATCACCGACGGTGTATACGCCGCGCTGGTGCGCTACTACTTCCTCAACAATGCAAACATCTGGGTTTGGGGGCTAATCGGCAATGATGACCCGAAAGGCTGGGACACTTTTTCAGGCCAGGAAAGCGTTCCTGAGGTCGGAGGGCGAATCCAATTCCCGCTTGCCCACTTTGGTGAGCTGGGAACCAGTTACCACTTCCGCAAGATTGATGTTGAGAAGACACTCGGACAGACCATCAATCAGATCGAATTTAATGAGAACGAAAACAAATTTGGTGCCGATCTTCGGCTAGACTACCTGTTTGGCAGTTGGATAGAAGTAGCCTGGGTTCGGCAAGAGCTGGAACTTTTTCCGTTTCCACGCCAGCAGTTCATTACGATAGGTGCCGATTATATGCTGCCAATCGGCACTGGCGTACAGGTAATTGGCGAACACATGTGGATTTCTTACGGACCGAAGTTTTTCGAGCATGAAGAGACGATTCCACTCTCTGCTGCGCTAGCCAACTATAGCTATGGGCTGTTTGACCAATTCAGCATTATTGTATCGCGGGAGTGGGATAGCGGAACCACCTCACGTTTTCTGCGCTGGGGACGCAGCTACGATCGCTGGCAATTCTTCGTAAATGGCTTCTGGAATGATGAGGCTGAAGACCAGCAAGAAATGAACCTGCTGCTCAATAGCAGCACCAATGCCTCAGGCCAGCTTTCGGGTAAGGGACTGCAATTACTGATTACGTTTAATCATTGACCAAACGAGAATACCATGAAAAACATTATTCACATTCAAAATCTGGTAAAGCGCTTCCCGGTGGGAGACGGATTTTTTACCGCCCTTACTGACATCAACATGGAGTTTAAGAAAGGCGAATTCGCCGGGCTGGTCGGCCCGAGTGGTTCAGGCAAAACCACGCTGCTAAACATCGTCGGGACACTCGATGGGCCAAGTGAAGGCACCGTTACTGTTTTGGACAAGGATGTTGCGCAGCTCTCCCATAAAGAAGCAGCCGAGCTGCGCAATCAGCACATTGGCTTTATCTTTCAAACCTTTAATTTGCTACCGGTTTATACTGCTTTCGAGAACATCGAGCTACCATTGCTCCTGCTCGGCATCAAGCCGGATGAGCGTAAAGAAATGGTGATGCAGGCTTTGGAATGGGTCGGCTTAACGGACAAGACGCACTCCCGTCCCGGACAGCTTTCCGGTGGACAAAGTCAGCGCGTGGCAATTGCGCGAGCTATCGTTAAGCGCCCGGAAATTATCCTGGCCGATGAGCCGACGGCCAATCTCGATGCTGAGAATTCGCACCATATCCTGAAGATATTAAAGACTCTCAACAAGGAGCTGGATACCACCTTCATCTTCTCAACACATGATGATAAGGTTATTCAATATCTGGATCGCAAGCTATCGCTGCTCGATGGCAAGCTGGACAAAGACGAATTGCTAACCGGGGCTCTATCATGATGCTATTTAGAATGGCATTGAAGCAGATATGGCGAGCCGGGTTACGCACTTGGCTAAACGTGCTGGTTTTAGCACTAACCATGGTTGTTATCGTTTTTGTGCAGGGTTTTAATCAGGGCATTATCGAGCAGGTGAGTACGACGATGATCAATTCGGAGATTGGAGGGGGGCAATATTGGCACGAAAAATATGACCCCTATAATCCACTTTCGCTGGATTCCGCCCATGCTGAAATAAGCGCCAATGTGCAAAAGGCTATCGACCGTAGCGAACTAACGCCGATCCTTATTCGCCAGGCATCGCTTTATCCGGAAGGCCGACTCGTTCCTGCGATGATGAAAGGCATTCCAACCGATCAGAAAGTTCTGCAATTTCCGACAGCTGCCTTAAACGTCGATAACGGCAGTATTCCTGCACTTATTGGTGAACGCATGGCAAAGAGTACCGGGCTGCAAAAGGGAGACCTTGTAACCGTGCGCTGGCGAGACGCTAATGGCACCTTTGATGCACGCGACATGGAAATTGCTGCAATCATGAAAACCGATGCTGTCGCCATAGACATGGGTCAGATCTGGCTACCTTTGGGTGTATTGCAGGAACTCACAGCAATGCCGAACGAGGCTACAATTCTGGTTTCTGCTCCAGACTACGTTGCCCAATCATTCAATGAGTGGAACTGGCAGAGCCATGATGTGCTGTTAAAAAATATCCGCGATTTGGTTCGCGCTCGCAATATCGGCTCCTCTGTTCTTTATTTACTACTGCTATTTCTCGGCCTGCTGGCAATTTTCGATACCCAGATACTCTCGCTCTTCAAGCGGCGTAAGGAAATAGGCACTCTCGTTGCGATGGGCATGACAAAAGAAAAAGTCATCCGCCTCTTCACTCTGGAAGGTGGCATTCACGGCATTCTGGCAATTGGGTTAGCAGCAATATTGGGAACCCCTCTGTTCTATTATATGGCAATCGCGGGTGCTCCAATTCCTGAGTTGTCTCAAGATGCCGGACTGGCAATCGGCAGCGTGCTCTATCCACGCTATACGCCTATGCTCATTATTGGCACCATAACTCTTATGTTAATCGCCGTAACCTTTGTGGCGTGGTTACCGGTTCGTCGCATCGCGCGCATGAAACCCACTGATGCCTTACGCGGGAGGACACAATGATTTCATTTCTGATAAAGGGTCTGCTGCGAGATCGCTCACGCAGCCTGTTTCCGCTTTTTGTAATTATTGCCGGCGTCACGCTCACCGTAATCATGCACTGCTGGATAGAAGGCATGTTTGTTAATATGACCCAGTCCAGCGCGAACTTTCAGTCCGGCCATGTAAAGGTCACGACCAGAGCCTACGCCAAAGAAGCGAGTCAGCTACCGAACGATTTGGCAATCACTGGTCTCGACACCTTATTGCAGGAATTAAGTGCAGACTACCCGGGCATGAACTGGGCCAGCCGTATCCGCTTTGGTGGACTGCTGGATATTCCTGATGCGGATGGCGAGACACGAGTTCAGGGTCCGGCGCTTGGTCTGGGTATAGAGCTACATTCTTCTGGTGCAGAGAAGCAGCGATTGAATCTAACTGAGGCACTCGATGCGGGGTCACTGCCTGAGAAACCCGGCGATATGTTGATAAGTTCAAGTCTGGCTGAAAAACTTGGTGTTAAGCCCGGCGATGCAGCCACGCTAATCGGCAGCACTATGCACGGCAGTATGGCAATGGCCAATTTTTCGATTTGCGGTACCATTCGATTTGGCATGAACGCCCTCGATCGTGGAGCCTTTATCGTCGATTTGTCCGATGCTCAAATTGCGTTGGATATGCAGAACAGCACCGGCGAAATTCTCGGCTTTTTTAACGATGGCTACTTCGATCGTGAACGCTCCGAAGCGATGGGAATTTCCTTCAATGCGCGACAAAATGCTGACGATGAGTTCGCACCACGCATGGAACCCCTTTCGGCACAGGGTGGTCTTGGTGATCTGTTGGATTTGGCCAGCGTGGTAATGGGAGTAATTATCTTCATGTTTATTTTTATCATGTTCATTGTGCTCTGGAATGCCGGACTTATGGGCAGCATTCGCCGTTATGGCGAGATCGGTGTTCGTATGGCAATCGGGGAACCGAAGAGCCACCTCTATGGCACATTGCTCATTGAGTCTATGGTGCTTGGATTGATCGGTTCGATTATCGGAACGGCGATTGGCCTAAGTATAGCCTATTATCTGCAGAAAGTTGGATTTGACATGGGATCGATGATGAAGGATTCATCAGTCATGATGAGCAACGTGATGCGCGCGCGCATCACGCCGACGTCCTGGCTCGTCGGCTTTTTACCAGGTCTTATTGCAACTGTGCTGGGAACCGCGATTGCGGGCATCGGTATATATAAAAGACAAACCGCTCAACTGTTTAAGGAGCTTGAAGTGTAAATTGTAGTAACGATTAAGCTTAGGAACTAAGCATAAACATACTTTTTTTGTCACCCCGAGCCCTTCGACTTCGCTCAGGATAGACCCTGTCGAGGCGCTTATCAAAATATCATCAACGCCAATTTCTCTGATACGGATCTTTAAGGAGCTTGAAGCATAATGAAGAACCTGAAAATTGCACTCTGCTTATTCTCTATCTGTCTTATTACGCTCGCCTCGGCACAAACTGACGCCCCCACAGCCGAAGAGATATTAAAAAAGCTCGATGACAATGTACTCTCCAAGAGTCGCGTCTTTCAGTCCAGCATGATTATCAATGGTCGACGTGCCAAGCGCAAGGTATCATCCAAATCCTGGATCGAAGGCGAAGACCGTTCCTTTACCGAATATGTCGCCCCTGCTCGTGAGAAAGGCACTAAAATGCTTAAGCTGGACGATCAGCTGTGGACTTACTCACCATCTACCGATCGTACCATTCGCATCTCCGGTCACATGCTACGGCAGTCGGTTATGGGCTCCGACCTATCCTATGAAGACATGATGGAAGACCGCAGCTTGTTGGACGCCTACAACTGTGCAATTGTCGGCACTGACAGCGTAAACGGACGTCCCTGCTGGATACTCGATCTTACAGCAAAGGAAAAAGACGTTGCCTATGCCCAGCGCAAATTATGGGTTGATAAGGAACGCTATCTCGGGCTAAAAGAAGAACGCTATGCTCGTAGCGGCAAACTGCTTAAAACAACCGAAATTAAAGACATGAAGAGGGTTGGCAATCGCTGGGTGGTTACGCATGTCATCTTCAAAGACATGTTAAAAAAGGGCGAGGGCACCGAGTTTTTAATCGAAGATATTGAGTTCGACGTGGACATTCCCGGGCACGTGTTTTCCAAGGCGTCATTGCGGCGGTAATAACATGGGTGAATTGGATAAAGAATAAAGATATTTACGGCGAGGTGCCGAGCTATGTCTCGACACCGAAATAACAGTAGCGCGGGTCAAGACCCGCGTTTTTTGTAGATAATAATGCACATTCAAAGCAGGATATATTTATTGCAAATAGATATGAAAAATATTAAAAACGAAGACATCGAATTCGATGTAGGTATTCCAGGGCACATGTTTTCCAAGGCAGCGTTGACATAGCCGGGATATACAGGCCGGTGTCGAGCTATGTCTCGACACCGAAATAATCGTAGCGCGGGGTGCTGAAGCAGTAATATCTTCACAACGGAACAGACTGATAATACGTGAGATCGGCACAAATTTTTACAAAGACTGGAACAAGGTAGAGCGACTTTTCAATCGGTTAAAGCATTGCCGGAAAATCGCTACTCGATATGATAAAGCAGCCCAGAATTATCTATCATTTGTTTATGCAGCATCAATAAAGGTTTTGTTGCTTTAATTGTATACACGACTTAGAGTAAACAGCCTAGGGTTCAAAAATCAAATTGTTAAATAATCAAAATACTTGCTAGATTTAGTCTGATTGAAGGTGATTTAAGCTAACTAACTGACACTTCATGCAAGTATAGCTGGTGTGTATTAATTTCTACTTTAATTTTTATTAAACAGACATATAAGAATTAGCATAAACAGGTGCTCATTAAATTACAACTCCTTTGAGAGCAGTATATTAGTCTTATCGAATAAGGTATTAAACAAAAAACCAGATATTATTTTTGTCTTATATAATAAATAATATTAAAAACAACTAATAAGAAGAGTAAGATTATTTGATATCCTCCAATACAAGGGGGGCGATACACCCCCTCAGGAGTAGGTCCACACAATGGCTGTAGCATATGAATTATACACAAAGAAAATAGGTTTAGAAGTGTCAGACGTATTTTATTGTATGTCATATTATCGGAACCTAATATGCAATGCTGTTAATATTTCTTTGATTAATACTCCCCAATAAGCCCCATGACATTTTATTCTCAACCCACATCTGAGGCAGAGTTTAAACTGTCAACAATCGCATCAATATTTTTTCCCTGCAAAACCTCAAGCCCCACGTTAATTATAAACCACCGGGTTTTTAAAAAAGCTGTTAATATATAGTGTCACAACTTCATTATTAACATAATATTCCCCACCGCGCTCAAAGAAGAATCGATCCAGAAAAATCTTTTCCTGCTCCCCGCTCGAGTAAGCAATCGTAACTATTGCTCTGCTATCAATAGGCCGATTAGTATAAGAAGGGTCACGCTTTACGGCTTTATCTAATATCCTGAGAAACGTCGCAATTTTTGAAGGTTCATTCAAAGTCACTGTTTCACATTGGTTGTTAAAATACTGATAAAACTTATCACGGTCTACCCGACTAATTGATGTTACAGAAAAACAAACTCTGTCAATGGTAATTCGGCTAACCGAATCATTGTTACTATCTGTATCTATCGAAGACAAACAGCCTGAAGCGATTGTTATGCAACAGATCGTAAGGAGAATTTTGTACTGTAACTTTAGCATTAGCTGTCTTCAAAATTAGAGGTTATTGCCCGGGTTCTCGCTACCCGCCTGTTATATCTTAAAGAGAATAGGAAGGAATTAGTATTCATTACTTCTTCAAATCCGCACTCTTACTATTTGACGAACCTGCTGGTAAATAGTTTACAGCCTACCTAATTCCCTCTAGAGCATTCAGAGAAAAGTAAGGCGTTAGTGTTTTGGGAAAGAAGTCTAATTCTGGAAGAGAGCCCAACTATTCGGTTCCAAAACTTTTGTACGGACTCCCTATAATATGTCTCCGTAAGCGTTGAGTAACCAGAAACGCAACCAACGCTATCAACCAAACGGGTTCATTGAATCGTATTGCAAGGAGAAGAAAGATGGACGCGAGTATTGTACATTCCTTAAAGAGCAGGGAGGATAAGCTGCTTTTTTCGTAATGAATTAATATTAACTCAAGAGATAAAAGTAGAATCAATAGGGGGATCCAGGCAAAAGCCCAGTAAAAAACAACAGTTATAACTCCACCCACGAAACCAACGGCTAATGCATTTGCTAACGTTTCATTACCGAAAATATAATTTTGAGACACTCCTAATATGGCACAATAAAGATAAAGGACAAAAAGCACTCCTAATAAATTTATCCAATTCGTTTTGATAAACTCGAACTTGTTCATAAATGCTTTCAGCTTGAGTGAATAGTATGCTTGCTCAGTACCCCTTATATTGATGGAAGGTCAATCTAACTTTAACTTTACACGCCTAATCAGGGACTCTAAACAACTCTATCTGTAAGATCAATACGCGCTTTAATTGCAGCTAAAATTGCTTTGTGCCTATTCGTAAGACTCATTGAGGATTCATCAGCCAGGGCAATGATCGACTTTGCCAGCTTGGCTTTTTTACTTGCACCAGTTACTTTTTTCAGCTTCGCGAGCAAATTGTCTGAAGGAGAGACATTTAATTCTATACATGAGCTAAGGATGCAATCAAACAACAAATGAGAGTTGCGAGGGAACTTCTCTTGAGCCTCCAGAAAAGTATCGAGCATCATAAAACAGACCAAGCTGTGTAACTGAGAAACCTGCGATATTTGCGAGAGACGGTCGGCAAGACGATTTGTTTTCATCCAGCCACCTCTGGCAAGCTTTATTAAGGTTTCGCTCATTTTAGCTGGATGCATACGACTATCTTCAATGCTCTCAATCATCAAATCCACTGCATGTCCACTTGAATCGGCATCCTTGCTTATCAGCGCTATCGCCACTGCAACATATGTCATCTCGGTCCAGGGTAAGACAGAGTTAAATATTGGGGCAAGAAATGCATAATTCGGTTGAAAGGTATTTGCATTATCGTTCACGCGACTGACAAAAAAATAGGTCGCATTTTTTAAACTACCATCCAAATTTGCAGGCCACGTCTGCATCGCCCACTGAATTAACCAACTGCCTGAGTAATTAAGATAGCTATCCCAGAACCATTTGCGGCTACTCGTTTTCGTGAGCAAAAATGTCGGCAATTTATTCGCAGCAAGTCCCTTTGGGGGCAGAGCTGATATTCCCTGATTGAACAATGTTAAAAGGCTGGAAATTACTCCATTCTTATTTTCATTTTTTCTATAGTCGCTTAATGGGGTGGTCCGTATTTCTATAACCGGATGTATATGAATACTATCATAAACCTCTTGTTTTTCCATTCTGGACCTCCAGCTGTAGCCTGCAGGAACAAGGACGTCCGGGAGGCATTTTTTCACCCCCAGGTTGGCTAATTCAATTGTTGAATCGCCTAATGGGTTCCTTGCACGATCTGCAACAAGCCATACATCCCTCAATAAGCGATCTCGGCTATTTGGTCCTTCTTTTCCCCCGAGTGCCCAGCGTAATGCTCGACCAATACCTCCATCAATTTCTTGTGCATTTATTAAGGCCGAATCTCGATTGTCAGGTGCAATGCGCAAAAGAGCCTGTAGCAAATCGTAACGCGGTATCGCTTCATTCTTACTTTGTAGATGCAAAATCCGCTCAACTAAGATATGAGCCTCTATCCAACCGTTTAGGTGAGTTGGTGCGGACAGCGAAATGGTTGCATGACGTTTCGCAATGCGCGGAATCATTTCTCTGATTCGAAGATCCATAAAGACATGAACATTAGCATTTTTGTATATAAGCTGGTTTGCTTTTGCAGGTTTACTGGTTATCCAGGTCTTGAGAAGATCCTTCAGTACAATGCACAACCCGCCGTATCCACTTATCAAGCCACGTGAAGCTTCCGAATAGGTCGGATTGTAAATCCGCTTCAAGAGTGCTTCCGTCTTAAGTGCAAAGTCCGCAGGTCTTCTGTCACACAGTCGGCATATACCATCAAGAATCCGTTCAACTTCATCCGCAGAATCTACAATTTCCACCGCATGAGAAACTGCCTTTAGTAGCTCATCAAATGTTTCTATCGGCTTGATTCGTTCGAGCCCATCTAAAAGACGCAGTGATTGAAAGGGAATGTTCAGCGGGGGAGGAATTTCGGTTGGAAAGATTTCGCCAAGATAGGCATCCAAACCAAGCAGTGCTCGTTTTTCAGAGGATATGTCTTCGATTGTCTTTTTCAAGACATTCCATTCCGAAGCAAAATCAACCTCAGAAGTTGTCGTTTCGACAGACTCCGGGCTTAGCGACAATAAACGATGCCGCAAACTCGGGTGCACTATATCCTGATATCTTTCTATTCCTTCAAAGGCAGATACGCTGTATTCTTTCAATTCCTCAAGAATAGATAGTATTATTTCTTGGATATCACTGCTGTCATGTATAATTGCATCAACGCATAATGGAACAAGTGAGTGTTTGGCAAGATCGTTATTTTTATAAAGACGACGCAATATTTGTAGATAAGTTTTTGCTTGACCTTTACCCGGCAAGCTTAAGACCGATGGAAACGAGTCTATTAAATCATGTGCAGCTAACCGTCCAGCATTTTCAAGTTTTCGAATCATCTTAAGTGCAAACGTAACCACATGCCCAACCGGGTCACTCAATAAATCAATATACTTGGATTTGCGTTCGTCCAGTTCCTCTAAAGAGGGATCTAAAAACAGATGAAATTTGTAGAAGCCGCTCTTAAAGCGTGGTTCAAAATCGCGACTCAGGGCATTAAGGCTTTCATCCAACAACCGTGCTCTATCAAGTATTCCCTTATTGGAAAGATCAAGAAGCGACTCGGGCCAATCTTGATAGTTTTGCAGTGCATTATTAGAAGTTTTATGCCAACCTTCAGCAAAAGCGGATGTCTGAAAGTAAAACAGTTGCCATACCTCGTTGCTCAAAAGCTCTGGATCATTGATAAGTGCCTGGTTGACAGGAATATAGTTCTTCTTAGAATCGTCTTGCCAAGTTAACAGGCCAATTACAAAAAATTGTATATATCCCTCTGATATAGCTACATCACATAGGCCATCCTTCATCCATCCACGCAGCAGCACCCAATCCATACTTGCAAATTCCTGACTCAATTCATGTTCTATCCAGGCAGAAAGCCATTTTGGTTTTAGAGTTCGAACGATCTTATCAATCTGCCGTCGTATTTCTTTATCATAATATATCTGCCAGAACTTCACTTTTTTGGTTCTGGAAAGAGGACAAAGAATAAAAACTGCAAGAGAGCTATTGTAGTATACATCCGGCGGGGAAGGGGCTTTGGCATCAAATCGGCCTTTGATGTTCTGAATTACGTCTTTCACAACATTGGAAGAACGCAGAGCAATAATTGATTGTCTCTGTATGGTAGAATATAGTTTGTACGTGAAGACGGAAAGTGACCGGCGCTCTTTTTCAGTTAAGGTAAGTAGAGAATCGATGAGCTCGTCGGAAGGTGCTTCATAGATCAGTTTTTGCAGTTCGTTTTGATCCATCCGTTTATACTTCCTGCGAGCCGGAGGTGTCTTCATACAATTGCGAGGCGAGAATATGTTTACATGGACCACGCTGTCCCTGGTATTTGCTAAACCACGGGCAGGTGCACTCATCTCCTGAAACGTTAAGACGCACGTGATACCGTGCATTACTTCCAATAACGGCAAATTCTCTGGTTTTATTTTCAGTGGAAGAACCAGGCAATACAGCTTTTTCTTCAAGAAGTTTTCGGGCATTTTTTAATCTGGGCTGCATACTTTCAATTTTTTCCAAATCGAAGGGCAACTCACGGTGAAAGTACTTTTGCATCATAACATCATAGCCAGCTAAGCCTCGTGCACCCAATACAGCAAGCCCCGACAAAATAGCATCTTTCGGCTCATCCATTTGTTTAGCAAGATCATCAACATTAATTTGATTCTGCCAGCGAAGCTGAGATCGAATGCCAGGTAAAATTGCTTGCCAATTGCTGTCTGCCAAGGCAAACAGGTTCTGTCCTTCTCCGGTAAACCCACGATACAATTCAGGACTAATGACCAAAAAGAAACGCCCTTCATTAAACGATACTTCCCAGCCACTCACCAGAGAACTGCTGTCGTACCAAATTCGCAGACTATTTGCCTGCGCCAGTAGAGGCTCCAGAATACGTATTCTGTGAGTACCGCTAATTCGTATTGCATTGCGACTTTCTCTATTACTCAGACGAAGCGATTTACCCGCAGGGACAACGAACGTTGGTCGTTTTGAAATATTTGCCTTAGGTAGAGTTCTGATAAATTTTAGAGCTTCGAGTGCATTTATTTCCAGAGCAGGTTTCAGACCCGCCTGGTATGCCTGTACTTCACTAAAGCCTTTTATCCACCGCAAGGGCAGCTTTACCTTCTTTTCAATTGTCTTATTTTCCTTACGACTCAGAACGACTTCATCTTCCCCTATTGAAAATGTTACGTCTTCATCGTCTCTCAATCGCATTAGCGCATTTCGCATAGGCACATTAAAATCAACATTTGTAGTCCCTCTATTTTTGATGCTGCTTTCAAAAGCAGTCTCAAAAAGGTCGACGCGCACATAAACACCACAGCAACCGCTAAATCCTTCCAAGCGAATCAGCTCATCGTTACTTGTAAGAACCGGGTCGAGAAGGGCAGGTCTTGGAAGAAAAAAATGTGTCCGCACAACATCAGACAAAACCAAGAACATGTTGCCGATAGTTCTGGGATTAAGTAGCCTCCCTTCAAAAAAGTATGGGTTTTGTTGCTTCCCATTGCAGGTAGCAAGAGTCAGATGGGGATGGTGTTCACGCGTTTGAACATGCGACTGATAAGGATAAATATACGTATAGTCAAGTGCTGCAGACATAGTATTCCTCTATTGGGCTTGCATTTATAAGACAAGGAATAAGATTTCGAAGATAAATAATGTAAAAGAAAGCTTCGCTTAAAATCAACCCTTATATACGCCTTAATTCACTATTAATTATTCAACTATTCGCTATCTGAAGGAAGGATTCTGAAAGTTTTTTGTTGTATAGCTCAGTAGCATGGATTGTAAACTACGCTACTGTTGTAAAGGAAATGAAGCAGATAGGTGATCGCTGGGTTGTCACGCCCGTGGTTTTCAGAGACATGTTGAAAAAGGGTAAAGGCACTGAGTTTTTAATCAAGGATATCGAGTTCGATGTAGATATTCCCGGGCATGTATTTTCAAAGGTGGCGGTGCAGCGTTAACCCATATGGGGTAACGATATTTTCCAACTAGTGCTATCAATTCCTGCTCAACCTCTTTTGTATCACATAACTGGGAAAGCCGCTCATTAGTTCCTGCGTTAAAACTTTCAGAAGCCAGGTTATTTAGCTTTAGTTCGAGGCGGCTTAACAAAGCATCAAGTTCATCCCAGAGCTCATCCGTCATAATAGACTCACTCTTTTTACGGGTTCTTGCCTACATATCGACATCACCGCGATAGTGTTTATAGATTTTCAGATGTGATTTGGTGAGTTTCATAATCCATATTCCGGGCATATTCTCTTAGGATAGCCATCTTCTATTTTTTTCAATAATTCTGATATTCTAAAGCATAGTTTTGTATTTGACCCAGGACGAGGCACATAAAAAAGACCTTCACTCATTGAAGCCATCTGTTTTACATCATCACTTATTTTTTCCAATTTACCATTCGTATATTTAAAGAGACCTTTTTCCTTATAGTCTTTTTGTATTGCTAACTCGTTATATGATTCTCCAATGTTATAGACTTTCTTTTCAACACTAAGGTGTACCTCCGAGATACGCTGGTATATTTTCCCTCTATAATAGACCAGTTTAATAGAGGGATCTGACACTGAAATAAAATGGTTATCTTTGCTTTTATACCATCCAGCAAATCCTATTGGGTTACCAGAACCTGAGTTCACATACGAAATATATCTATCACCATCAATTTGAAGGTTCTCACCTTTATCATACAAATGGTAAATGATTTCTTCATCAGTCTCTTTTTGTTTTACAAACAGAGCCAGCCAATTTGCAGGTACGTCTGTAGCAAAGGGGGGGGATGACATGCTTCTGAGCTTTGTCAGGCTATCAGGACTACTCCAAAGAATATTGTCTATCTCATCATCTTCTATTAAATCTTCCCTTTGGAAACAATCCACATATTTATATGATACATAGCGAGAGCATATGTAAAAAAGGATCACAACAACCAAGAAAAGAAAGGCAAATTTAGAATATTTCTTTAGCATTATAGATACCAAATTAATAGTTATACCTAGGAAATAATCTTGTAGTGTGGG
>JBOEGD010000012.1:195076-226515 GCA_050633245.1 Calditrichia bacterium
CCCACACTACAAGATTATTTCCCCACCGGTTGCAAAGCAGCTCTATAATAGAGTCGCTTAATAGCAGCATCTTCGAGGATGGAGTCGTAGGAGAACAGCATAAAGCCCGAGGGGGAGAGTTCGCGGAACTGCTTCACTTTTTGCATAGCAGCAGTGGAGGTTTGATTATATAGTGCCACGCCCATAATCAGCTTGCTGCTGTCTACTGCGGCCATCATTTCGCGGCTACGCCGTAGAAACGTGGCGTGGTTAGGCGTGTAATTCATTGGGATAGCGTAATCCAGCCAACCTTCATTCACCCAGCGATCCCAATCCTGAAAGAACTCCCAGTGTGCTTTCTTTAAATCCGGCTTTACAGCAGCGGATAATTTCACATTGGGATGATTTGAATGAACATATTCCGAAACGTCTTGCACAAAGTTCGAAAGTTCGTCGCGCAAAAAAGCGCCCCAGCGTGAAAAGTGGAAATCATAACCAGTTTGACCATGATGGGCAATGAAGGTATCAGGGTATTTTTTAAAGGTCAGCGGATCGATAAAGTACTTATTTTTAAAGCGCTCTCTCGCATCTTCGTTAAAGCCATATTCTCGCCCCGGATATCGAATATAGTCCAAGTGCAACCCATCCACTTGATAGTTGGCAAGAACATCCTTGATAACGGATAACAGATAGGCCTTCACATCATCATTCACCGGGGAATGATACAGTCCTTCCTGATTTCGCAGGTTGGTCTTAAGCTTATCTGTCTTTGTTGAATCATAGTTAAACGGCTGAACAATCCATTCAGGACGCTGATGAAAGATGTGTTCAGGGGAATCCGGCTGTTTTTCTGCGCTCCAGAAATATAGCGCGTTTAACCACACGTGAACGCGATATGGTTTATCCTCAGTCTTGCTTAATAAATAGCCAAGCGGATCAAAGTCAACAGGAACACCTTCGGCACGCGGCTCAATACTGCTTTTATAATATGCATCCCCGCGACCGCGAATTTGTACAAACAGATCAGTGAACTGCATCTCTTCAGCGATTTTTAGCAGTTTGTCAATGCGTTCGGCTGTTGTCAGATTGTGTCTGACAATCCAAACACCACGGATTTCTTTTGGCTCTTCAGGGGCTTGTGAAAAAGCAGAAGCAGAAATAAGCAATAGGAACAGTAAAACAGCAGCTTTCAAGATTAACTCCGAATTACAACACAATTTGTTGTTGGCAGGCATATTTGCGTTTGTAAAAATTGTTCAGTTTCAAGCGATTAGTATTATTAATCTAGTACCCCGCTTCGACATAGTGTATCCCTGGCGCAGTCGAAGCACTCGGTGTGACATTAGAAAAACACATTTGGCATCAACTAAAAGATAAACAATAAAAAAGGCGGAATCCATAAGATGAATTCCGCCTTTTAAACTTTAGAAGTCAGATAGACAATTATTCGGAGTCTTTCTTCTCCCCGGCATCATCTTTCTTTGCTGCAGGCTTCTTCTTTGCCGCAGGCTTTTTCTTAGGCTTCGCTTCAGCTTTAGGCTTATCGGAAACGGCATCTTTAACTTCTTCTACCTTTTCTTCAACAGCTTCTGCTACGTCTTCAGCCTTTTCCTTAACGGCTTCAACTGCATCTTCGACTTTATCTGCTACGGCTTCTGCGGCGTATTCAACTTTTTCTACAACAGTCTCTGCTGCATCTTTAACGTCTTCCACCACTTCTTCTACAGCATCTGCAGCCTTTTCAACTGCTCCGGAAACGGCAGCAGCAGCTTTTGCAGCAGTAGATGTCTTCTTCGGCGCCTTACGCTTTTTCGGCTTGGCAGCAGATTCGTCAATAATAAGCTGTTCGAATCCTACCAGCTGAAGAATAGCCATCTTAGCAGCATCACCCTGGCGTTGACCGAGTTTAATAACACGGGTATAACCACCATCGCGACCATCAAAAGTCGGGGCGATCTCATCAAATAGAACCTTGACAATATCGCGGCTCTGCAGCAGCTTAAAAACTTGACGGCGTGAATGAACCGTATCTTTTTTACCGTGAGTAATCAATCTTTCAACATAACGCTGTACGGCTTTCGCTTTGGTCAGCGTCGTGCGTATTTGGCGATGTACGATAATAGCGGTTGCCATGTTTCGTAGTGTAGCCTTACGATGGCTGGCATTTCTGCCGAGCTTTTTTACTTTCTTACGATGTCGCATTGTGGATACTCCGTGTTACCTTGTGCTATTAATCTTCGCCCTTCAAATACTTATCTACGTCCATTCCGAAGTAGAGACCTTTCTTCTCCAGAATTTCCTGAATTTCCTGTAGAGACTTGCGTCCGAAGTTGCGGAACTTCAACAATTCGGCTTCGTCAAGACGAACAAGATCGCCAATGGTTTTGATGTTGGCATTTTTCAAACAATTGTGAGAACGAACAGACAGTTCCAGCTCATCTACGTTCATCTTCAGCAGTTTCTTGATGCGAAGAACTTCTTCATCAATTTCCTGTGTCTCTTCTTCTTCAGGCTCGAAGTCGAAGTTAATAAACAGCTGTACGTGATCTTTAATAATCTTACCGGCGAAGGTAAGAGCATCATCAGGTGTAATGCTGCCATCGGTTTCAATCTCAAGAACCAGCTTCTCATAATCTGTTCGTTGACCAACGCGAACATTCTCGACGTTGAAACGCACGTTAAAGATTGGTGAGAAGATAGAGTCGATCGGAATCAGTCCGATTGATGCTTCAAGCGGCTTATTCTCTTCTGCAGGAACGTAACCACGTCCTTTACCAACGCGAATTTCCATCTCTATATCTGCAGAGGGGTTCAACGTGGCAATATGTAGTTCGGGATTCAACACCTCAAAGTCGGTGGTGTATTTTTCCAGATCACCCGCAGTAAAGTTACCCGAGCCTTTCAGATTCAGACTCACTTTATCCGGACGCTTATTAAGCAGCTTGATGCGAACTTGCTTAAGGTTCAGGATAATGTCGGTCAGATCTTCTTTAACACCATCGATAGTCGAAAATTCGTGCTGAACGCCATCGATGCGTATTGCGGTAATTGCAGCGCCCTGAATAGATGATAGCAAGACTCTTCTAAACAGATTACCGAGCGTAACTCCGAAGCCTCGCTCTAGTGGCTGCACGACAAAACGACCAAAGTTGGTCGAAAAATTTGTTTCGTCGAGTTCAACCTTTTCTGGCATCAATAAGTTTACCCAGTTCATATATCTCCCAGCTAGGATTTTAGATGACACTCGTAATTAATTTCATTTTGCTAAAAACACGCTCACGTACGGCATAATAGTCTCCGTCGTGAGCGTTTAAAATCAATTCGAAAAAATGACGGAGTTAAACCCGACGTTTCTTCGGAGGACGACAGCCATTGTGCGGAATCGGCGTTACATCCTTAATAGAAAGAATTTCCAGTCCGGCTGCCTGTAGCGAGCGAATTGCTGCTTCACGGCCACCGCCTGGTCCTTTAACCTCAACGTCTACCTGACGCAGGCCAAGTTCCATTGCTTCCTTAGCAGCCGTTTCGGCTGACATCTGAGCAGCATATGGTGTATTCTTACGGGATCCTTTGAAGCCCACCTTACCGGCGGAAGCCCATGAAATCACGTTACCTTTTTGATCGCAAAGCGTAATATTCGTGTTGTTAAACGTCGAACGAATTTTTGCCATCCCTAGGGGATCAACGCGATCTTTCTTTTTTCGTACGGTACGACCTCTTTTTGCCAAAAGATGATCCTCCTGATATTCGAATGATTGCTACTGTATTATTTCTTTTTCTTCGTTACTGCGCGACGGCGTCCCTTACGGGTGCGAGCATTTGTAGATGTCCGCTGGCCGTGTGCCGGAAGCCCCATCTTATGACGAGTTCCGCGATAGCAGCCAATGTCGATCAGGCGCTTAATATTCATATTTACTTCAGCCTTTAGCGCACCTTCAACCTTGTAATTCGCCTGAATATTCTCGCGAATTCTTTTAACATGGTCATCTGTAATGGCATGAACGCGAGTTGTCGGCTCAATGCCGGTTTCGCTGCAAATACGCTCAGCCGTAGTACGGCCAATGCCAAAGATATAAGTTAAAGCGATGTGTAATGGCTTGTTTTTCGGTAAATCTACACCAACAATACGGGCCACGAAAAACCTCCTGGTTCAGCAAAATTTTATAGTTGCAAATAATCTGTTTTCAATTTTTCAACGGGCGATATCGACTTAACCCTGACGCTGCTTGTGACGGGGATTGCGTTTGCAAATAACCCGAACCACGCCTTTACGACGAATAATACGGCAGTACTCACAGCGTTTTTTTACGGAAGCCTGTACTTTCATAACTTGATTCCTTATTTGTAGCGATACGTGATACGACCGCGGCTCAAATCATAAGGTGATAGTTCCATCTTTACCTTATCACCTGGTAATATTTTAATAAAGTGCATTCGCATTTTTCCAGACACGTGCGCTAATACTTCGTGCCCACCTTCCAGCTCTACGCGGAAAGTAGCGTTTGGCAACGTTTCTTTAATGATGCCGTCTACAGGAATTGGTTGTTCTTTTGCCAAATTTCTACCTATGGTCTTAATGAATGTTGTGTCAAAATTTCCGGCTTCCCATCACATATCAACACCGTGTGCTCATAATGTGCTGAAGGTAGCCTGTCTGCCGTTACGACAGTCCACTTATCGTCAAGGGTTTCTACTCTAATCGTGCCGGTATTAATCATTGGCTCAATAGCCAGCGTCATACCCGATTTTAGTGCGACTCCCTTTCCGGGGGTTCCATAATTCGGAACCTGCGGATCTTCGTGCAGTTTTTTTCCTATTCCGTGCCCGACAAGTTCGCGGACGACGTGATAGCCGTTTGATTCGGCGTGCTGCTGAATAGCAGCGGAAATATCCTGCAAATGATTCCCGGCTCGAGCATTTTCCAAGCCGTCATGCAGAGATTTCCAGGTTACTCGCATCAGGTGAAGTTTGTCATCATCTACTTTTCCAACCGGAAAGGTATATGCTGCATCTCCATAGTATCCATCGATACGAACACCGATATCAACACTGACAATCTGCCCTTCTTCTAAAACCCGACTACCGGAAGGAATTCCATGAACGACTTCCTCGTCGACTGAGATACAGGCACTTGCCGGAAATCCATACAACCCTTTAAATGCCGGGTAACCACCGTTATCAACAATAAATTGTTCTACTTTATCATCGATGTCTTTTGTTGTTACACCAGGCTTAACAAAAGGCTCAATATATTCAAAGGTCTTTGAGACCAAACCAGCGCTGACTCTCATCAGCGCTATTTCTCTTTCGCTTTTCAACCGAATCATTACGTGCTTAAGCTCTCCTGCCGCGGATACGTCCACCGCTTGAGCTGCTAAAGCCGTCATAATGTCGCATATACAGATGCGATTCTACCTGCTGGATAAAGTCTAGTACCACACCCACGATAATTAACAAGCCGGTGCCACCAAAGAACGAGGCATAGTCCATTCCGATTCCAAACCATGAGTAAAGCAGGTATGGAACGATGGCAACAAGTGCCAGTGAAATAGATCCGGGCAGCGTGACGCGAGTAAGAATGCGATCCAGATATTCAGCAGTACGTGGTCCGGGACGAACGCCGGGAATAAAACCACCCTGCTTTTTCAGATTGTCTGCCACCTCAACCGGATTCAAAATAATCGCAGTGTAGAAGTAAGTAAAAAAGACAATCATGAGTCCGTAGATAATCCAGTACCATATAGAATCAATTGCAAAGATATCATTCAACCAGATTGCAATCCCACTCTCAGGGAACAGACTTGCAACCGTTTGCGGAATAAACATGATAGCCTGAGCAAAAATGATAGGCATTACACCAGCAGTATTTACGCGCAACGGAAAGTGTGTATTTACTCCACCGTAAACCTTGCGTCCGACAACACGCTTTGCGTACTGCACCGGTATTTTTCGCTGTCCCTGAGTTAGAGCAACAACAAAGTAGATAATCGCTAAGGCTAATACGATTAAGAAGATCTCAACCAGAAGCGAGCGATTACCACTGCTGAATTCCAGCCATTCTGTGGTCAATGCTGCAGGCAAGGCTGCGATAATACCAATAAAGATGAGTAGTGAAATACCATTTCCAATGCCGCGTTCGGTAATCTGCTCTCCAAGCCACATCAGTAGCATGGTTCCAGATCCCATCGCAACCATCACGGTCAGCTTAAAACCGATACCGGGTGAAAGTGCGACGCCTTGGCTTTCAAGCAAAATAGCCACACCAAAAGACTGCGCGGTTGAGATTGCCAACGTGGAATAACGGGTCCACTGAGTAATTTTCTTACGTCCTTCTTCTCCCTGCTGTTGGAGGCGCTGAACCGTCGGCCAAACCGCTCCTAACAACTGAAAGATAATAGAGGCACTAATGTAAGGCATAATTCCAAGTCCGAATATAGCGGCTTTACTAAAGCCACCTCCGGCAAACAGGTCGTACAAGCCAAAAAGCCCACCAAGGTTACCCATGCGCTCTGCAAGAACGGCGGTGTTAACTCCAGGGACAACCACGTGAGTTCCCAGTCTTGCGACCAGAAGAATCCCAATCGTAAAAATAATGCGTTTTTTCAGATCGGGAATCTTAAATATGTTTTTAAATGTTTCAATCATAACAGCGTAACGGAGCCTCCTGCCTTTTCAATCTGTTCTTGAGCAGATTTACTCACAGCATGCACCTTCAAGGTAACCTTCTTCTTCAACTCTCCGCTTCCCAATATCTTAATTGGCGCGTTGGCTTTTTTCACCAGTCCATTAGCCTGCAAGACTTCCGGTGTCAGCTCATCCGCACTTTCAATCTTCTCCAAATCACCCACATTAACCACTTGATAAACAACTTTACCATGATTGTGGAAACCAAACTTTGGCAAACGACGCTGAATTGGCATCTGTCCACCTTCAAACCAGCTACGGCGTTTTGAACCGGAACGTGATCGCTGTCCATTATGACCACGACCAGCAGTTTTACCCGTTCCAGAAGCCTGTCCACGACCAATCCGCTTATCTTTGCGAGTTGCGCCGGGTGCGCTCTTTAATGATCCTAAACTCATTGCTTTATCCTCTAACTAAATCATTAACCGACTTCTTCAACATGCACAAGGTGTTTTACCTTGAACACCATACCACGAGTCTGCGGATTGTCCTTTTGAACAACCGTTTGGTTCATACGACGCAGCCCAAGTGCCTCCATGGTACGCTTTTGATCAGACTTGCGTCCGATAATACTGCGAACCTGGGTTATTTTCAACGATTTTTCTTGCTTTTTCTTCGCCATGATATACTCTCATCAGGGTTACTTGTTGTACAGCTCTTCCACGGTTAGTCCGCGATTGCGAGCGATTGCTGCAGGGTCTTCGAGCTTCTTTAATGCGACCACAGTAGCTTTCACCACATTGTGCGGATTCGAGGATCCCATAATTTTGGTAAGAATATTGCGCACGCCGACCATTTCACAGATGGCGCGAACAGGTCCACCAGCGATAATACCAGTACCGGGAGAGGCTGGAATCAGCTTCACTTTTCCGGCTCCGTATTTTCCATAAATCGGATACGGAATAGTACCTTCGATGAGGTGTACTTTTACAATATCTTTTTTGGCTCGTTCAGTAGCCTTGGAAATAGCGTTTACAACTTCATTTGCTTTTCCAAGTCCAACACCAACGTTACCGTTTCCATCACCAACTACGACGATGGCGCTAAAGCTAAATCGACGTCCACCTTTTACTACCTTAGCGACGCGATTGATATAAACGACCTTTTCTTTCAGGTCTAGCTCGTGTGCATTGATTCTGTCGCTCACAATTGCCTCTCTACGTTAGAATACCAGACCACCCTTGCGGGCACCATCAGCTAGCGCTTTTACACGCCCGTGATAACGATATCCGTTGCGGTCAAATACAACATTTTCAATCTTCTTTTCTTTGGCTTTTTTGGCCAGATATTCACCAATAATCGTGCTTGCCTCAACGCGGTTCTTGGCTTTCTTCAGATCCTTTGCAAGCTCTTTAGTCAAATTTGAAGCGCCAATCAGCGTCTGCTGACTGACGTCATCAATAATCTGTCCATAGATATGCTTCACGCTACGGAAAACCACCAAACGTGGCTTTTGAGCAGTTCCAACGATCTTTTTCTTACGACGAATGTTTGCTTTCTTACTCATGGCGATTACTTTCTCACCTATTTAGCGGTTTTACCTGCCTTACGGCGAACAACTTCATTTTCATAACGAATGCCCTTGCCCTTATAGGGCTCTGGAGGACGAAATGAGCGAACTTTTGCAGCTATCTGACCAACCAAGACTTTATCAATGCCGGAAACACTCAACTTTGTAGCAGAAGCTACATCAATAGAGATTTCCTTTGGCGGCATTAGAAAGATTGGGTGGGAATATCCCAACGTAAACATAGCGCCGGTGGGTTTTTTCTCAACCTTATAACCAACACCTTCAATTTCAAGGTTAATGGTATAGCCCTTTGTAACACCCACGACCATATTATTGATCAGTGTGCGCGTAAGGCCATGGAGAGAACGCCACTTGCGCTCATTGTTAGGACGATCGACGTTGAGCGTTCCATCTTCCATTTTCAGGATCATACCCGAATCGACTTTTTGTTCCAGTTCGCCTTTCGGCCCTTTAACCTTCACCAAGCCGTTAGCAATGTCAATCTTCACATCGCCGGGGATCTCTATAGGCAGTTTACCAATGCGAGACACGGAATTACCTCATTACAGTTTAAATTTCTTACCACACATAGCAGAGCACTTCGCCGCCGACATTCTGTCTGCGAGCTTCTCGCTCCGTGATTACGCCCTTGGACGTACTCAGAATAGCAATACCGATATTATTTTTTACTCTCGGAAGCTCTGTTGCCGGCACATAGTGTCTTCTACCAGGCTTGCTTACCCGCTTTAATTCATGGATAACAGGCTGATCCGTTCCCGGAATATATCGTAGAAACACACGGATTGATCCTTGTAAACCATCATCAATAACAATGTAATTCTTTATGAACTTATGCTCATAGAGAATCTGTGCCATTTTCTTCTTCAAGTTGGACGCTGGAATATCTACCATTGCGTGTCCCGCCTGAAGTGCATTTCTGATACGAGTCAGAAAATCTGCAATTGGATCTGTCATGGCCATTATATAGCTCTCCTATAACCTTTTATTTACCAACTAGCCTTTGTAACACCAGGAATTTCACCATTATTGGCAAGTTCCCGAAAACAAATACGACAGATGCCGAATTTGCGATAGTAAGCTCTTGGACGACCACAACGTTTACAGCGATTGTATTCTCGTACCTTAAACTTTTGTTTACGGTTCGCTTTCGCGATCAATGCTTTCTTAGCCAAGTGAAGTCTCCTTGCTTACTTTTTGAACGGCATTCCAAAGTTCTTAAACAGCTCAAAAGCCTCTTCATCACTCTTGGCCGAGGTGACGAAGGTAATATTCATTCCGCGAATCATATCCATCTTATCGATGTTGATCTCGGGGAAAATTATTTGCTCACGTGCGCCGACAGAATAGTTTCCACGTCCGTCAAACGAATTGTTAGGCAGACCGCGAAAGTCGCGAATACGTGGAACGGCCAATGAGATAAAACGATCCAGAAACTCAAACATACGCTCGCCACGTAGCGTTACACGGGCACCGATTTTCATGCCTTCACGCAGCTTAAAGTTCGAGATAGACGTTTTAGCCTGTGTTAAAGCCGGCTTCTGCCCGCTAATAACTTCCAAATCTTCCATTGCGCGATCTAGAAGCTTACTGTCACCAATAGCTTCACCGACACCCATATTTAGGCAGATTTTCTGCAACTTAGGAACTTCCATGATGCTTTTATACTCAAAACGCTTCATTAGCGCCGGCACCACTTCATCCTGATACTTCTGTTTTAATCTTGGCGTATAGTTTTCCATCGTTGAATCCTCTAGTCAGGGTTACCCCTGGTATTCATACTCTTTGATGCTTACGTCTATCAAACGGACGCTTATTCAATTTCTTCTTTTGCTGCATCCGGGTTTTTAGCAACGCGGACTTTCGAGCCATTCTTTAAAATCTTCACGCCGACGCGAGTGGCAACGTTGCTCTTGGGAGCAATCAGCTTCACGTTGGAAACATGAATAGGTGCTTCAATTTCCAGGATACCGCCCTGCTGCATCTTTGCGCTTGGACGCGTATGACGTTTCATCATATTCACGCCTTCAACAACAACACGCTGTGAGTCCGGGAAAACCTTCAACACTTTACCATTTTTCTTACGATCATCACCGCTGATGATTTTAACGATATCGTTTACTCTAATCTTTCTCATGACGTATCCCTTGCTTACAGCACTTCAGGCGCTAATGACACAATTTTCATAAAGTTTTTATCGCGTAACTCGCGAGCCACAGGCCCAAAAATACGGGTTCCACGGGGCTCGCCCGCATCGTTCAGCAGAACGGCGGCATTCTCATCAAAACGAATGTAGGTACCATCTTTACGAGCAATCTCTTTTTTGGTCCGAACGATAACCGCTCTGGACACATCACCCTTTTTAACAGGTGCATTCGGTATAGCGCTTTTTACAGAGATAACAATGATATCTCCGATTGAACCGTATTTTTTACCCGATCCACCGAGCACGCGGATGCACTGTACTTTCTTTGCACCTGAATTGTCGGCTACGCTTAGTCGAGTTTCTTCTTGAACCATGTCAATGCCCTCAATCTATTCTTCCAGCTCATATTTTGAGCAAGACGACTAATTTACTTAACTTTTTCGATGATTTCAACAACTCGCCAACGTTTTGTCTTGCTGAGAGGACGAGTCTCAATAATTTTAACCTTGTCACCAATATCACAGTTGTTTTCCTGATCATCGGCCTTAAACTTCGAGGTCTGCTTGATATAGCGTTTATACAGCGGATGCTTCACCATGCGCTCTACGGCAACGACAACGGTTTTATCCATTTTGTCGCTCACCACCATGCCAACTCGGCTCTTGCGTATTCCTCTTTCCATACTGCGAGTACCTAACTTGTTATTCTGATTCTACTTTTTCGACGTTCGCATTGCGCTTCAGCTCGCTAATGAGCGTATGACAGCGTGCAATATCTTTTTTTACGATGCGAATGCGGCTCGGATTACTGATCTGGTGCGTCGCTTTCTGAATCTTCAGATTTGACAGCTCGTCCAGTGCTTCGTTCAGCTTTTCTTCCAGCTCGTCGAGCTGCAGTTCTCTAAGTTCATTGAGTTTCATGATGCTTATTCTCCAACATCTTTACGAGAGACAAACTTTGTCTTAATTGGCAGCTTGTGTGCAGCCAGACGCATTGCTTCTTTCGCGATATCTTCCGGTACACCAGCCAGTTCAAACATAACACGGCCGGGCTTTACGACAGCTACCCAATATTCCGGGGAGCCTTTTCCTTTACCCATACGGGTTTCAGCCGGCTTTTTAGTGATTGGCTTGTCTGGAAAAATGCGAATCCAAACTTTTCCACCACGCTTAATATAGCGGGTCATGGCGACACGAGCAGCCTCGATCTGGCGACTGGTTATCCAGTGCGCTTCCAGGGCCTTTAGTCCATACTCGCCAAAGGTGACTTCACTTCCACGATAGGCTTTTCCACGCTTGTTTCCGCGCTGCACCTTACGATATTTTACTCTCTTGGGCATTAACATGGGTCAGGCTCCTACGATTGCGTTCCAATTACTTCACCATGATAGATCCAGACCTTCACGCCGATACAACCATAAGTCGTAATAGCGGTAGCCGTTGCATAATCGATATTTGCTCTCAGCGTATGCAGCGGAATGCGTCCTTCCTTATAACTCTCGGTACGAGCCATTTCGGCCCCACCCAAGCGTCCGGACACCTGAATCTTAATTCCTTGTGCACCGAGTCGCATCGAGGAGGTAATCGAACGCTTCATAGCGCGTCGAAAAGAAACCTTACCTTCGAGCTGACGGGCAATATTTGCTGCGACGAGAAAAGAATCTACTTCAGGATGCTTAATCTCGTTAATGTTGATCTGAATTTCTTTGTTAACCAGCTTCTTTAGCTCTTCTTTGAGCTTGTCTACTTCCGAACCCTTCTTACCGATTACCACACCCGGACGGGCGGTGTAAATAGTAATAAGAATACGGCGGGCAGTGCGTTCAATTTCAATTTTAGAAACTGCGCCATCAGCCATACGTCGACGAATATAACGACGAATCAGTAGATCCTCATTCAGCTTTTCAGCAAAGTCTTTCTGACCAAACCACTGAGAATTCCAGGTCTTGATGTATCCAAGACGATAACCGATTGGGTTACTTTTTTGACCCAAAACGACTTCCTCCGGTCTTATATAATCTCATTATGCTTCACCACTTCATTCAAAGCAGTGAAATCTACACTATTTATCAACAATTAATCAGCCAGGTCGTCAATGACAACCGTAATGTGGCTGGTGCGTCGACGAATACGACCTACACGTCCCATCGACATCGGACGAAAACGGCGAAGCGTTGGGCCTTCATCGACCTGAATGTTCTTTACCACGATATCGCGGGGCGAAACATTCGCAACTTCATCGTTCTGATAATAGTTCGCAACAGCTGAGCGCACTGCCTTTTCCAAGATCTTTGCCGCCCGCTTAGGCGTAAAGTGCAGGATATTCAGCGTCTCTTCAACGGAGTGATTTTTCACCAATCCGACCACCTGACGAACTTTCGTAGGCGACATTTTTATGTACTTCTCTTTCGCAGTAGCTTGCATCTTAATGATCCATGCTTAAAGGTTTATCGAACTCTGGACGACCGCTCAGCTAATTTACCACCATGACCACGAAACGTACGGGTCAAGGCGAACTCACCTAACTTGTGTCCAACCATATTCTCTGTAACGTAGACTGGAATAAACTTAATCCCATTATGTACGGCAACCGTGTGACCGACAAACTCCGGCGGAATCGTGCAGCGACGTGCCCACGTTTTAATCACTTTTTTCTGTCCACTATTATTCAGCTCTTCAACTTTAGCCAAGAGCTTTTGATCTATAAAGGGACCTTTTTTTAGAGATCTGGCCATTTCTGGTTCCTTACTTACGACGTTTTACAATCAGTTTATCAGACGACTTACGCTTTTTACGGGTTTTAAGACCTTTTGCTAACTGTCCCCACGGTGAACAAGGATGACGTCCACCAGAAGACCGGCCTTCACCACCACCCATTGGGTGATCTACCGGGTTCATTGCAACTCCGCGAACGTGCGGCTTACGCCCACGCCAGCGAGAGCGACCGGCTTTTCCAAGAACCTCATTGAAGTGGTCACTATTTCCGACGGTGCCAACAGTTGCATAGCACTCTACACGGAAACGTCTTACTTCACCGGAAGGCATCTTCAGCAGGGCATAGTCACCTTCACGAGCCATCAACTGCACTCCCGCGCCGGCACTTCGCGCTACCTGTCCACCTTTACCGACCTTCAGTTCAATATTGTGAAGCGACATACCCAAGGGAATATTTCCAAGCGGTAAAGCATTGCCCGGACGAACCTCAACATTCTCACCGGCATTTAAGACATCACCGACATTTACACCATTCGGTGCAAGAATATAGCGTTTCTCTCCGTCTGCATAATTCAGCAGGGCAATACGTGCGCTGCGATTAGGATCATACTCAATCGCTGCAACAGTAGCCGGAACATCTCGCTTGTTACGCTTAAAGTCAATAATACGATACTGACGCTTGTGACCGCCACCACGATGCCAGGACGTTGTTCTTCCTTGATTATTACGTCCGCCTTTTTTAGACAGAGTTTCAATCAATGAACGCTCAGGCTTTTGCTTCGTAATGTTTTCGCGGGATACATCCACGCGAAATCGAAGATCCGGTGTTGTTGGCTTATACTTTTTCAAGGCCATGATCTAATCTCTCCAGGGCTCTTTATACGTTCTCTAGGAAATCGAGTGTATTTCCTTCTTCGAGAGTAACAAATGCTTTTTTGAAAGCGGCGGTAAAGCCTGTTACACGACCAGCCTTAGTAAAACGCTGACGTGGCTTTCCTTTCACATTCACAACTCGCACACTTTTAACAGTCACACCAAAACGACTTACAATAGCCTGTTTGATCTGAATTTTATTTGCGCTTTTCGCGACTTTAAATACGTATTGATTATCTAGTTCTTGAATTCTCAGAGCTTTTTCCGTAAGGACGGGCTCGAGAATAATCTCTCTGGGATCTTTCATTATGCAAGCACCTCATTGAGAATATCCACTGCCCCTTTTTGCAGAATAACCACCTGGGAATTCAACACGTCATAGGCAGAAAACTGCGGTGCCTTAACAACGGATTTATAGGGGATGTTACGAGCGGACTTATAAAAGTTCAAATCATGATCGGTGGTTACCATCAGTACCTTACGATCGTCGATCTTTAGATTTTCGAGTAGTTTCACAACGTCTTTTGTACGCGGCTCATCAAACTTGAAGTCTTCTACGACGAAGAATTTCTTGTCACGGATCTTATCGGACAGAGCCACCTTACGCGCCAGCTTCTTCACCTTTTTGGGAAGATCCTGCGAGTAACTGCGCGGCTGCGGGCCGAATGCGCGTCCACCACCAACCATCTGCGGTGCACGAATAGTTCCCTGACGAGCACGTCCGGTGCCTTTCTGACGAAAGGGCTTACGGCCACCACCGCGAACAGCGGCACGGTTCTTCACCGCGTGGGTGCCTTGACGCTTATTAGCCAAGTGCGCTTTCACGGCCAGATAAAGCACGTGTGCATTGGGCTCTACAGCGAAAACATCGGGATTCAGTTTTGCTTTCTTCGTCGACTTTGTCCCGGTCGTCTTAAAAATGCTGACTTCCATTACTCTACCTTACGTATCAGTTTATCTATTGCTTTACAATTTCCACAAAGCTATTGCGTGAGCCAGGCACCGAACCCTTGATAAAGAGCAGGTTGCTATCGGCATCAACACGCATAACCGTAAGTCCTTTGATGGAAACGCGATTACCGCCCATACGGCCAGCCATCTTCATTCCCTTAAATACTTTAGACGGATAAGAACTCTGTCCGACTGAACCCGGTGCTCGCTGCATGCTGGACTGACCATGAGATCCGCGACCGCCACTAAAGTTGTGACGCTTAATTACACCAGTAAAACCACGGCCTTTCCCGAGTCCGGTAACTTTAACAACATCACCTACATCGAAAAAATCAGCTTTCAACACATCGCCGGCTTTCAACTCTTCGTCTACATCCAGCGGGAACTCCTTGAGAATACGAACCGGCGGTGCGCCAGCCTTATTCAAGTGCCCCATGATGGGCTGTGTGGTATTCTTTTCTTTTTTCTCATCAAAACCCACCTGAACAGCAGAATATCCATCGATCTCTTCTGTTTTCAGCTGAGTTATGTAGCATGGACCGGTCTTTACGACGGTTACCGGGATAGCATTCCCTAATTCGTCAAAGATACGGGTCATTCCTATTTTTTTTCCTAGCATGCCACTCATGACATTCTCCAAACTAAACGATTATTGCTCAGGTTTTAATCTCAATATCCACACCAGCGGGAAGCTCCAGCTTCATCAATTGATCGATGGTCTTATTTGTTGCATTATGAATATCGATCAAACGCTTGTGAATACGAATCTCAAATTGCTCGCGGGATTTCTTATCAACGTGCGGTGAACGCAGCACCGTAAACACACTGCGATTAGTAGGCAGTGGAATCGGGCCGGAAATAAGAGCCCCGGTGGTCTTTGCAGTCGTGATAATTTTGTCCGACGACTTATCGATCAAATGATGATCGTATGCTTTTAACTTGATGCGTATGCTTTGGCCTGCCACGTTGCAGCTCCCTTAGCTTAGTTTGAGGTACCTTTGATAGTTTCAATCACTTTTTCAGCTACGTCTCTCGGTAGCGGAGCATAGTGATCGAACTGCATGGAATAGACAGCTCTTCCCTGAGTAATCGAACGCAGTGTTGTGGCATAGCCAAACATCTGTGCAAGAGGCGTAAATGCCTCAACAACCTGAGCGTCTTTACGCGGCAGAATACCGCTAATTTTACTACGACGTGAGTTCAGGTCACCAATTACGTCACCTACATATTCTTCCGGAACGACTACTTCCATACTCATAACCGGTTCAAGCAAGATCGATGAACCAGATTTCATTGCATTTTTAATTCCCATTGAGCCGGCAATCTTAAACGCCATCTCATTTGAGTCTACATCGTGATAGGAACCGTCTACCAGAGCCGCCTTAACATCGACGACTGGATAACCGGCCAGTATGCCATTACGAAGAGCTTCTTCAATACCGTTCTTGACGGAGTTGATATACTCTCTGGGCACTGCACCACCAACAATTTTATCCTCAAACTCGAAGCCTTTGCCTTTTTCATTCGGCTCAACTTCCAGCCATACGTGACCGTACTGTCCACGACCACCACTCTGACGGACAAACTTTCCTTCAACGCGGCTTGGCTTGGTAATAGTTTCTTTGTATGCAACCTGAGGCTTACCGACACGAGCATCTACTTTGAATTCACGAAGTAAACGGTCGACAATAATCTCAAGGTGCAGCTCACCCATTCCGGCAATCAACGTCTGACCGGTTTCCTCTTCAGTCTTTACACGGAAAGTCGGATCCTCATCGCTCAGCTTCATCAGCCCAACCGTCAGCTTATCGGCATCGGCTTTAGACTTCGGCTCGATAGCAACAGAGATAACCGGCTCCGGAAACTTCATCGATTCCAGTATAACCGGGTGATCCGGGTCTGACAAGGTATGACCGGTACGGGTATTCTTAAATCCTACAACAGCAGCAATATCACCAGTGCGCACTTCATCCACATCTTCACGTGTATTTGCGTGCATCATCAGGATTCGTCCAAGACGCTCGCGCTTCTCGGAGATTGTATTATATACGTAGCTACCGGCTTTTGCTGTTCCACTATATACGCGGAAAAACGTCAGCTTTCCTACATAAGGATCTGTCATAATCTTAAAGGCAAGTGCTGTAAACGGCGCATCATCAGCAGGCTCGCGAACAACTTCCTCATCACCAGAACGCGGCACAACACCTTCAATCGCCTTTACATCAAGCGGGGAAGGCAGATAGTCGATCACAGCATCCAACAAGCGCTGAACACCTTTATTCTTAAACGCGGAGCCAAGAAGCACCGGCGTAAAGTCGTTATTAATAGCCGCTTTGCGAACAGCAGCTTTTACTTCCGCTTGAGAAATTTCTTCACCTTCAAGGTATTTCTCGAGGAGTGTATCATCATATTCTGCAACTGCTTCAAGTAGCTTGCCGCGATACTCATTAGCCTTCTCTTCGAGATCGCGCGGAATCTCTTCTTCCAGAACCTGCATCCCTAAAGAGCTTTCGTCAAAAATGACGGCCTTCATTGTCACAAGATCGACCAAGCCGGTAAACATCTCGCCATCACCCATCGGAATCTGTAGCGGCACCGGATTCGCTCCGATACGCAGCTTCATCATTTCCAATACATTGTAAAAGTCAGAACCGACACGATCCATCTTATTTACAAAGGCAATACGCGGGACACCGTATTTATCTGCCTGGCGCCAAACGGTCTCAGACTGCGGCTCAACGCCACCCACGGCACAGAACAGCGCGACAGCACCATCAAGAACGCGCAGTGAGCGCTCTACTTCAGCCGTAAAGTCTACGTGACCGGGCGTATCAATAATATTTATAGTATTGTCATTCCAGCTACACTGAGTGGCCGCAGATGTGATCGTGATACCACGCTCTTTCTCTTGCTCCATCCAGTCCATTGTAGCAGAACCTTCATGCACTTCACCCATACGGTGCAGCTTACCCGTATAAAACAGAATGCGTTCCGTTGTGGTGGTTTTACCAGCATCGATGTGAGCCATGATGCCGATATTGCGAATTTTATCAAGCGTTACTTTGCGTGCCATTATCTATAAACCTATATAACGTAGTTGTAAACGAATTTGTCTTTTACTAACCAACCGTGCAATCTCTACCAGCGGAAGTGAGCAAAAGCTTTATTTGCTTCAGCCATTTTGTGCGTGTCTTCGCGCTTCTTAACAGACGCACCTTCACCATTTGAGGCTGCCATAAACTCGGAAGCCAGCTTTTCAGCCATGGTGTTTTCCGAACGATTGCGCGCATAACTGATCACCCAACGAATTGCCAGGGAACGACGGCGCTTTTCGCGGACTTCTACCGGCACCTGATAAGTAGCACCACCTACACGGCGGGAGCGAACCTCAAGCATCGGAGAAACATTTTCCATACCCTTGCGGAAAATTTCCAATGGATCTTTCTTGGTTTTCGCCTCGATGATATCCATTGCGTCATAAAAAATCTTTTCAGCCTTACTTTTCTTACCGGACAGCATAAGCCCGTTAACAAAACGGCTAACTTGCTGACTGCCAAATTTGGGATCCGGCAAAACTTTTCTTTCGGGTGCTTTTCTACGTCTCATTGATCAAACCTCTATCCATTAACCTTTAGGTCGTTTTGCGCCATACTTGGAACGTGACTGACGACGATCGTCAACACCGCTCGTATCAAGAGTTCCGCGAATAATGTGATAACGAACTCCCGGAAGATCTTTTACCCTGCCACCGCGAATCATCACAATGGAGTGCTCCTGGAGATTATGCCCTTCACCCGGAATATAGGCTGTTACTTCAAGGCCATTGGTCAAGCGAACACGAGCAACCTTACGGAGCGCGGAATTCGGCTTTTTCGGGGTGGTTGTATATACACGTGTACAAACGCCACGGCGCTGAGGACAGCTTCCCAAAGCAGGAGCTTTATTCTTCTTTACTATCTTTTTTCGTCCAGAGCGAATGAGCTGGTTAATCGTCGGCAAAACACTCTCCTTATTATACTTGTCTTGTAAAAAGCCACAGATTCTCAATGTAACATGTGACCTATAGTTTGTCAACAATAAAAATTAAATAGTGACGAAACAAGACCGAAACGGCTAAGGTTTGCCAGAGGAGGGATAAATAAAGGGCATAAAATCAATATGCTGATTACGTCTAATAACGTTTCAGAGGCTTGTAGAGCCAGGCTGGAATCCCCGGCCTAAGAAGCATGAACTTCGTCGGTGACTGCATCAGGATCGCGTTAGTGCACCATAAAAGGCACTAACGCGATCCAGCAATTAATTATTTTCCTTTAAGCTCACCTCTTCTGCAAGTGCATCAGCTGCTGCTTCGGCTTCGGCATCCACTTCCACACGTACCTTCTCATATCTCTTGAGTCCGGTTCCTGCTGGAATAAGGTTACCAACAATTACATTTTCCTTCAGACCATACAGTTCGTCAATCTTTCCTGCGATTGCCGCATCGGTAAGAACACGGGTTGTCTCCTGGAAGGAGGCAGCAGAGATAAAACTGTCTGTCGTAAGGGCGGCCTGGGTAATGCCCAGAAGCACCGGCTCGGCAGTAGCAGGATCAGCTGGACGCGCTTCGGCGATAGCCTCTTCCTTCTTCTCCAGTTGGCGATTGGTAAATTCAAACTTACCGCGCTCAACAAGCTGGCCTTCTTTAAAGCGGGATCCACCCGGCTCGGTAATAACGACCTTCTCGCGAATTTCGTCATTTTCTTCTTTCAAGATAAACTTATTGACGGTGTTTCCTTCAAGGAAACGCGTATCGCCCGGGTCGAGCAACTTCACGCGCTGCATCATCTGCCGCACGATGATTTCGATGTGCTTATCGTTAATACGCACACCCTGCAGACGATATACTTCCTGAATTTCATTCACCAGATATTCCTGAACCCTGGTTGGACCAAGAATCATCAGGATATCCTGCGGTGAAATAGCACCATCGGTCAACATCTCGCCAGCGCGAACATAGTCGCCGCTGTGAACAAGCACGTGCTTACTATAGGGCACCTTGTAAGTTTTCTTTTCCAAGGTACCTTCTACGATAATCTCACGCACACCGCGCTTAATGTTACCAAAACGAATAATTCCGTCAATCTCGCTCACCCGTGCCTGCTCTTTCGGCTTTCGAGCTTCAAAGAGCTCGGCAACTCGCGGCAGACCACCGGTAATATCGCGCGTTTTACCAACTTCACGTGGAATCTTGGCAAGAATTTGACCGGCCCGAACCTTCGTGCCATCCTCGATGAGAATGTGCGCCTTAACCGGAAGAATATAGCTGGCAATACTGTCGCCTTCTTTATTCACCACGGACAGGTGAGGACTCAGGTTTTTATTTCTGGACTCAATAACCACGCGCTGTTTCTGCAGCGTTTGCTCATCAAGTTCTTCATGCGTTGTTACGTTTTCAACCAGGTCTACATACTTCAATTCACCCGGCTGCTCGGTAAGAATAACAGAGGAATAAGGATCCCACTCAAACAGGGTTTGACCTTGCTTAACGGCTTTTCCTTCTTTGACCAACAGTGTTGCACCATAAGGCACAGCGTAGTTGATTAATACACGTCCTTTATCATTCTCGATCAACATTCTACCATTACGACCGATACAGATTTCAGCTTTAACCTTCTCGCCTTCCTCATTCTCTAACTCGGTTGCAAGGGAACGTAGTTCTTCGAATACAACTTTACCGGCAAAGCGAGAAATCTGCTCGTTAGCAGTCGCAATACGACCAGCCGTTCCACCAATGTGAAAGGTTCGCAGCGTAAGCTGTGTCCCCGGCTCACCGATACTCTGAGCAGCCATAATACCGATGGCTTCACCGCGATCGGCCATGCGACCGGTAGCAAGGTTACGACCATAGCATTTCTCACACACACCGCGCATGGTTTCACATGTCAATACGGAGCGAATGGATACAGATTCTACACCGGACTCATCAATTTTTACAGCAAGTTCTTCATCAATCAGCTGACCCGCTTCGCAGACAATATCGTCCGAGACCGGATCGAATACATCATCAGAAGCAACGCGACCAAGAATTCGATCGGAGAGTGGCTCGATGACTTTTTCACCTTCTTTGATCGGGAACGTTTCAATTCCAAGAATCGTTCCACAATCGTCTTCACTGATCATTACATCCTGTGCAACGTCACAAAGGCGACGCGTCAGGTAGCCGGCATCCGCCGTTTTCAAAGCGGTATCGGCCAGACCCTTACGGGCACCGTGAGTCGAAATAAAGTATTCCTGTACAGACAGACCTTCAAAGAAGTTCGCTGTAATCGGGTTCTCAATAATCTCACCCGTCTGACCAGTAAGCGATTTCTGAGGCTTAGCCATCAATCCACGCATACCGGCAAGCTGGCGAATCTGCTCTTTACTACCGCGAGCACCAGAGCTGGACATCATCCACAGAGAGTTAAAACCTTTACGGTCATCCTGTAGAATATTAAACAACTCGGTAGACACCTGATCGGTAACGCGCGTCCAAATATCAATAACCTTATTATAACGCTCACCATCAGTGATAAAACCCATGCGATACTGCTCTTCGAGCATACGCACATCAGCATCAGCTTTGTCTATATAGCCTGTTTTCGAGTCCGGAATAATGATGTCATCCAGACTAATACTGGAACCGGCAACCGTTGCGAAGCGGAATCCCAGAGCCTTCAGGTTGTCAAGAAATTCAACCGTTCGCAGGTTTCCAATCTTAAGCATAACCTGATTCGCCAGGTTCTCCAGAGCTTTTTTCGTCATAACATCATTGACAAAACCCATTTCTTCCGGAACGATATTATTGAAGATTACGCGTCCAACAGTCGTTTCCAGCAGACCTTCTTTTTCGGTGCGAACTTTGATAAGGGCATGTAAATGCACCTTCTTCGCATCGTAGGCAATGCGAACTTCTTCAGCATTCGAGAAAATTTTTCCTTCACCAAGTACGCCATCACGCTGTTTGGTAATGTAGTAGCAACCAAGCACCATATCCTGAGACGGGATAGTCAGTGGTCGACCACTGGCAGGTGAAAGAATATTGTGTGATGCGAGCATCAGCAGGCGCGCTTCCATCTGAGCTTCGAAACTCAGCGGCACGTGCACAGCCATCTGATCACCATCAAAGTCCGCATTAAAAGCAGTACAAACCAGCGGGTGAATTCGCAGTGCTTTTCCTTCGATCAACACGGGCTGGAACGCCTGAATACCAAGACGGTGCAACGTAGGCGCACGGTTTAGCATAATCGGGTGTTCGCTGACGATATCTTCAAGGATTTCAAACACTACAGCATCACGTTTATCAACAAAGCGCTTTGCGCTTTTGACAGTCTTAACAATTTTACGATCTTGCAACTTTCTGATAATAAACGGCTTGAACAACTCCACAGCCATTTCTTTCGGCAGTCCACACTCATACAGTTTCAGATTAGGACCAACCACAACAACAGAACGTCCGGAGTAGTCTACACGCTTACCGAGCAGGTTCAAGCGAAAACGTCCCTGCTTACCACGGAGCATATCAGACAACGATTTCAGCGGACGATTACCGTCGCTTCTAACTGCAGTTGTACGCTTCGTATTATCAAAGAGTGCATCAACAGCTTCCTGCAGCATGCGTTTCTCATTACGCAGAATCACTTCCGGAGCCTTAATATCCATCAGCTTCTTTAGGCGATTGTTACGAATGATTACGCGACGATACAGATCGTTCAAGTCGCTTGTTGCAAAACGTCCACCCTCAAGCGGTACCAGCGGTCGCAATTCCGGTGGAATTACCGGTATTACGTCCAGAACCATCCACTCGGGCTTGTTCTTAAATTCAATATGCTCGAGGTTGCGGAATGCTTCTACAACCTTCAGTCGCTTCAGAGCTTCATGCTTTTTCTGAACGGATTTTTCGGTTCGCAGAGAATGACGAAGTTCGTCGGACAATGCATCGATATCCAAACGCTTAAGCATTTCGCGAATGGCGTCGCCACCCATGCCGGCCATAAACTTATCCGGGCTGTCGGATGGCAAATTCAGTTCCTCAGAACCAAGGCCTTCGAGAATATTGAAGTATTCTTCTTCATTTAGAAGATCACCAACTTCTTTGCCGGAGTTACCGGCCTGAATAACGACATAAGATTCGTAGTAGATAATCTTTTCGAGATATTTGGGCGATATGTTCAACAGATAACCGATTTTTGTCGGAGTTGAACGGAAATACCAAATATGCACAATCGGAACGGCGAGACTAATATGCCCCATACGCTCACGACGCACACTTTTTGTGGTTACTTCAACACCACAGCGATCGCAGATAATACCTTTATAGCGAATACGCTTGTATTTACCACAGTGGCATTCCCAGTCTTTAACCGGGCCAAAAATCTTCTCGCAAAACAAACCGTCTTTTTCCGGTTTGAAGGAGCGATAGTTAATCGTTTCAGGCTTAGTCACCTCACCAAAACTCTTTTCGAGAATTGAATTAGGAGATGCCAGCCCGATGGCAATCTTTGAAATATGTCCTTTTGTGGGATACGCTTCCAAAAACTAACCCTCACTTTCAGATTTATGGTTGAGTACTGAAACAACTTGCGACACCGCCACGCCCAGCATGGCGATGCGAATGGTTCTTACCCTACCTTAATGTCTAGTCCCAACCCTTGAAGTTCTTTTACCAACACGTTAAACGATTCCGGTCTTCCAGGTTCCGGCAGGTTATCTCCCTTAACGATCGCCTCATAGACTTTGGTACGTCCATGAACGTCATCGCTCTTATAGGTAAGAATTTCCTGCAGGGTATGTGCTGCGCCATATGCTTCCAGCGCCCACACTTCCATCTCACCGAATCGCTGACCACCAAACTGTGCCTTACCTCCCAGCGGCTGCTGGGTAATAAGAGAATAGGGGCCGATCGAACGTGCGTGAATTTTATCGTCAACCATATGCGAAAGTTTCAACATATAGATATAGCCGACGCTCACTTCCTGATCAAATGGTTCGCCTGTCAAGCCATCATAAAGCTTCATTTTACCGCTTTTCGGCAGACCGGCTTTTTCCAGTTCATCAAGAACTTCATCGTATGTTGCTCCGTCGAACACAGGGGTGGCATAGTATTTATCGAGTGCACGACCAGCCCATCCAAGGGTGGTCTCAAAAATCTGCCCAAGGTTCATACGAGACGGCACACCCAGCGGGTTCAGCACGATGTCAGTTGGCGTTCCATCCGGCAGGAACGGCATGTCTTCAACCGGAACAATTTTGGCGATAACACCTTTGTTCCCGTGACGACCGGCCATTTTATCTCCGACCTTCAGCTTGCGTTTCTGAGCAACGTAGACCTTTGCCAGCTGCACGATTCCCGGGGGAAGTTCGTCGCCAACATTAATCTTATGCTTCTCCGTGCGTAGTTCAGCCTCAATATCACGCGACAGATTTTTAAACTCGGTAAACAATTTAACGATTGCTCCATCGTCCTTCTTATTGTCGAACCAGGGTGTCATGTAATCCACCAGCTCCAGCTCAACTTTATCGAAGGTCGTTTCGCTAATCTTGCCACCATTTTTCAACAGTGCTTTTCCGGAACGGCTATTGATGCCCATTGTCTTCTTGCCACCGAACTTGCTGGCGAGATGAGTTCTGAGACGACTTTCAATAGCAACTTTCTTTTCAAGCGCCTGTTGCTCCAGTATTTCGAGCAGTTTCTTATCTTCTTTTTTCGTTTTAGGATCTTTTTTCTTCCGTGAAAAAAGCTTGGTATCGATAACAATACCTTCTGTTCCGGCAGACATTTTCAGCGAGGCATCTTTTACGTCGCCAGCTTTGCTACCAAAGATTGCCTTCAGCAGCTTTTCTTCCGGTGTCGGCTCGGTCTCACCTTTCGGCGTTACTTTACCAACCAGAATATCCCCGGCCTTTACTTCAGCACCGGTGCGAATAATTCCGTTTTCATCGAGGTTCTTTGTTGCTTCCTCACTGACGTTCGGAATCTCACGGGTGAGTTCTTCTTCACCACGCTTGGTATCGCGCACCTGAATTTCATACTCTTCCAGGTGGATAGAGGTATATGCGTCATCGCGCACCATGGCTTCGGAGATGAGAATAGCATCCTCAAAGTTGTAGCCATTCCAGGGCATAAATGCTACTAACACATTTCGTCCCAAAGCCAGCTCACCACGATCGGTGGACGGGCCATCACAGAGCACTTCACCGTGTTCAACGCGCTGGCCTTCAACAACACGCGGGCGCTGATTTACACAGGTGCTCTGGTTTGTTCGAACAAACTTCATCAGATCGTATTCAAGACGCTGAGCTTCCCCCATCAAGATCTGACGAGGATTATCAACCTTTCCTGAATCGACTTTCACGACAATGCGATTCGCATCGACGTGTTCCACTATACCATCGGCGTCGGACACGATAATGGCACCGGAGTCGCGAGCAACCTTATGCTCGATACCGGTTCCAACAATCGGTGTTTCCGGGTCGATAAGCGGAACGGCCTGGCGCTGCATATTTGAACCCATCAGAGCACGGTTAGCATCATCGTGCTCTACGAAAGGAATCAGTGATGCAGAAGCAGACAAAATCTGATTAGATGCAATATCGATGTACTGCACTTCCGTTGGCGGAGCCAGCAGAAAGTCGCCACGCTTACGCACCTTGATCAGATCGCGTTCGAACTTCTTTGACTTAAAATCTACCGGCGCATTGAACTGCGCAATAGTCGCGCGTTCTTCGTCATCGGCAGAAAGGAATTCAATCTCATCTGTAACCTTACCATTGGTGATCTTACGATAAGGTGTTTCGATAAATCCAAAATCATTCACCTTGGCCAAAACGCTCAGGCTTGAAATCAGGCCAATATTCGGACCTTCAGGGGTTTCGATGGGACAGAGTCGTCCATAGTGCGTATAGTGAATGTCACGCACCTCAAAACCAGCACGTTCGCGAGTAAGGCCACCCGGCCCAAGCGCACTCATACGACGCTTGTGCGTCAACTCGGACAGCGGATTGGTTTGATCCATGAACTGGGATAACTGCGATGTACCAAAGAACGTATTGATCACCGAGGTAATTGCTCTGGCGTTTACCAGATCCTGCGGTGTAATCGTTTCGGCATCTCCCAGGTTCATGCGCTCTTTAATCGTGCGAGCCATACGGGTCAATCCCAGGTTAAACTGGGCTGCCAGCTGCTCACCAACCGTTTTCACGCGACGATTTCCGAGGTGGTCAATATCATCTGTATTGCGCTTACCTTCGCGAAGATCAATTAGATACTTAACGATCTCAACAAAGTCTTGCTGAGTGAGTACCGTTGTTTCGTACTCAACCTCAAGACGCAGTTTTTTATTCAGACGATAGCGTCCAACAGCTCCGAGCTCATAGCGTTTCGGGTTAAAGAACATCTTTTTCAACAGATCACGAGCCGTTTCAATATCTGGCGGCTCGCCGGAGCGAAGCAGTTCATAGATAAGACGCAATGAGCTTTCTTCGTTCTTGGCAGGATCTTTATGAAGGGTATTCAAGATAATGTTCGGCATCGAAGGATCTTCCATATACTCCAGGGAAATCTTCTTAACCTTTGCTGCACGCAGGGCTTCGATAAGCTCTTCATCAAGCGGTGTAGCAGCCTCAACCAGAATCTCTCCGGTTTTCGGATCAGGCACATCCGCAATAACCTTGCGTCCAACCAATGTCAGGGCATCGGATTTCTTAATATCCACTTCTTCGGTCAGATTAAAAAGACCGAGGAGTTCGGAATTGTCCGTAAACCCAAGCGCCCGCAGAAAAGAGGTCACGAAGAACTTCTTCTTGCGGTCGATATATACGTGCAGGCAATCATTTACGTCCGTCATAAATTCCACCCAGCTACCGCGGAATGGAATAATGCGTGCGGAAAAGATTTTACTGCCGTTGGGGTGAATACTCTCATCAAAGAAAACACCCGGCGCACGATGTAACTGATTAACGATCACGCGCTCGGCACCATTTATAATAAATGTCCCGCGCATGGTCATATACGGCATATTGCCAAGATACACATCTTGTTCGATGATATCGGTATAATCTTCCGTATCACCACTTGGATCTTTGATAGACAAACGCAGCTTCGCCTTAAGGGGCGCAGCGTAAGTAAGCCCTCGTTCACGGCATTCTTTAACCGAGTATTTGGGCTTATCAAGATAGTATTCGACGAAATCGAGAATAAAATTTTCTCGCGTATCGACGATAGGGAATATTCCTAGAAAAACGGATTGCAGACCACTGTCTTCTCGCTGATCAGGAAGTTTATCTTCCTGCAGAAACTCCACAAAAGAACGTCGTTGAACATCCAGAAGATCCGGATACTCAACGATCGTGGGAATTTTCGAGAAACTGTGGCGTGTAAGCAGACTCTCGATTTTCAAAAGAAGCACCTCTTTTCTGTTTAAGCATTAAACGTTCGACGAATTGGAAGAGGCGGAGAAAAAGTTAGTATATTGCCTTACTACAGTATTAAGTCGCACTTATGCGATCTCGGCAACAGCACCAACCTCTTCAAGTTGCTTCTTCAACTCTTCGGCTTCAGCCTTCTCAACGCCTTCTTTCACGGCTTTGGGAGCAGCTTCAACAACTTCTTTTGCTTCTTTCAATCCAAGACCGGTAATTGCACGAACAACCTTAATTACCTGAATCTTCTGAGAACCTACTTCTTTCAACACAACGTCGAAATCAGTCTTCTCTTCGGCTGCAGCAGCGTCTCCGCCACCTCCAGCGACTGCTACAGCAACCGGAGCGGCAGCAGTAACACCAAATTTCTCTTCAATTTCTTCAACCAGCTTGGAAACGTCCATCATTGTAGCCGTTTCCAAATAGCTAAGCACATCTTCACGGGTGATAGTAGCCATTTTTAGCTTACCTCCATTAAGGATTATGTTTATCCGTTAAGCTTATTTTTTTGTTTCTTCAAGAGATTTAAGCACACCGACCATACCAGACATTGGCGCATTCAACGTTGCGGCAAGCTTGGTCATCGGAGACTGAATCATGCTCATAAACTTCGCAAGAAGTTCATCCTTGCTCGGAAGTTCAGATAAGGCTTCCACGTTCTCCGAGACGATCTCGCCATCGAAGTAGGCTGCCTTGATTGCAAATTTGCCGTCCAGTTCAGTCTTGAACGACTTTACAATCTTTATCGGAAGTGTTGGATCGTCATAACTGATTGCGTAGGAATTAACGCCTTTCAGCATATCATCAAGTCCATCAATACCGGCATTCTTCAGAGAGAGCTTGGCGAGCGTATTCTTCACAACGCGATACTCAACGTTGGACTCATAGAACTTACGTCGCAATTCATTTATTGTATTCACATCAACGCCGGTAAAATCAGCCATAAAAAAGCTGGAGGCATTCGTGAACTTCTCTGACATTTCTTGAACAATTGCTTCTTTTTGAGGGGTTGGCATTTCTCAGGCCTCTCTCAACATAGCTTTTACTCTAGGATTTATGGGATTTACGCAAAGTCACTTGAACTTGTTGTCAGGCGAATTCCGGGTCCCATCACATTTGACAGGGCAATACTTTTCACATAGGTGCCCTTAGAAGCAGAAGGTTTTAAGCGAAAGATCGTCTGCACGAGTAACCGCACATTGTCTTCGAGCTTATCGGCATCAAAAGAAGCCTTACCAACGCTGGTATGAATAATACCGTGCTTATCGACGCGAAAGTCGATTTTACCGGCCTTAACTTCTTTAACTGTAGTTCCGATATCCATCGTTACGGTACCACTTTTGGGGTTCGGCATCAATCCGCGAGGCCCGAGAACCCGTCCCAGCTTACCAAGATCACGCATGGCGTCAGGCGTAGCGACCAGCACATCAAAGTCTAACCAACCACCGCTGATTTTTTCGAGGTAATCTTCATAGCCCACATGATCAGCACCGGCTTCGGTAGCTTCAGTGGCTTTATCGCCTTTGGCAATTACCATAACGCGAACTTCTTTACCGAGACCGTGTGGCAGAGAAACCGTTCCGCGCACTACCTGATCGGCATGTCGGGGATCAACACCCAGCCTTACAGCAATTTCAACCGTTTCATCGAATTTTGCCGTGCCGGTCTTTTTAATCAGATCCACACCCTCTTGCAAGGAGTAGAGCTTATTTTCATCTACCAGCTCGACAGCTGCGAGAAAACGTTTGCTTTTTTTAGCCATTTCAATATCCTCAATACGAAATTTAGTCTATGACTTCGATTCCCATACTTCGGGCTGTTCCGGCAATGATCAGCTTTGCAGCGTCAATATCCATTGCGTTCAGGTCAGGCATCTTTTGCTCAGCAATTTCTTTGAGCTGATCCTGTGTAATTTTTGCGACTTTATTACGATTCGGCTCAGCAGACCCTTTATCAATTTTCAAGGCCTTCAGCAGCAGTGTAGATGCCGGTGGCGTCTTCGTGATAAAGCTAAAGGAGCGATCGGCATAAACCGTAATCACAACCGGAATAATGTATCCCATTTTATCCTGCGTCTTAGCATTGAATGCCTTACAGAATTCCATGATGTTCACACCATGCTGACCCAATGCAGGGCCAACCGGAGGTGAGGGATTGGCTTGACCGGCCGGGATTTGAAGCTTTATATAGCCTGTAATTTTCTTTGCCATCTTCGCCTCTGATTCGTTAGTCTTTCAGCGTTATTCTTCCAGATGAACTTGAAGGAAATCCAGTTCTACCGGAGTAGGCCGGCCGAAGATACTGACCGAAACCTTAACTTTTTTCTTTTCTTCATTAATTTCTTCCACAACCCCGGTAAAGTCTGCAAAAGGCCCGTCGACTACGCGAATTACATCGCCAATCTGAAAGGGAACTTCCACTTTCTCGACTTCACTCTCCTGGCGTTCAACTTTACGCAACACCAGCTCTACTTCAGGACCGCGAACAACTTCCGGATTATTCTTTGGACCAAGAAACCCAAGCACTCCAGGTGTTTCTTGCACAACATAGGCAGACTTGGTGTTGTAGTTCATCTCGATCAACACATAACCGGGGAAAAACACCTTATTCTTCAGACGCTTTTTCCCGTTACGCAGCTCCAGAACCGGCTCAGAAGGAACAACTACCCGGCCGATATCGCCGGCCGCCAGTTTTTCCTCGAACTCGATTGCGTTTTCGAGATGAGCTTTAACCTTAGCCTCTTGGCCGGAAAAAACCCGCAATGTATACCATTTCATTTCCATGTCCACGAACACACCCTTCGTTTAATACAAAAGGTTAATAATCCATGTGAAGAAGCCATCTGCCGCAAAGGTAAAAATTGTAAACAGTGCGGACACAACAGCAACAACAAATGTCGAGTTTACGAGCTGCTCATGCGTCGGCCAGCTCACCTTTTTAACTTCAACTCGAACATCTTCCAAAAAATTTTTTACTTTTTCAACCATAACTACCAAACCTGTAGTTCTGTGTTCACTTGTTTTATTTTGCAGGCCCGGAGGGACTCGAACCCCCAACCTCCGGTTTTGGAGACCGGCGCACTAGCCAATTGTGCTACGGGCCTAACCAAAGACTACCTGGTTTCTTTATGCACCGTGTGTTTCGTGCACGTATTACAAAACTTCTTAAACTCTACGCGCTGCGGATGCAGGCGCTTGTTCTTTGTCGTACTGTAATTACGGTGCTTGCACACCGTGCATTCCAGGGTAATTTTATCTCTCACGGGTCTACTCCGTTTCAGCCGTTAATGATTACTCGATAACCTTGGTTACAACACCGGCGCCTACAGTGCGTCCACCTTCGCGAATAGCGAAGCGAAGCTCTTCTTTCATAGCGATCGGCTTGTGTAGTTCTACTGTCATCTGAGTATTGTCTCCCGGCATGATCATCTCAACGCCTTCGCCAAGCTCAATGGTTCCGGTTACGTCAGTTGTACGGAAGTAGAACTGCGGGCGATAGTTAGCGAAGAACGGAGTGTGACGACCACCCTCTTCCTTCTTCAGCACATATACCTCAGCAAGGAACTTAGTGTGCGGTGTAATAGAGCCAACCTTTGCGCAAACCATACCGCGCTCCAAAGCTTCTTTATCCACACCACGCATCAGCAGACCAACATTATCACCAGCACGACCTTCATCAAGCAACTTACGGAACATCTCAACACCGGTAACAACCGTCTTACGGTCACGACCAAGGCCAACCAGATCAATTTCTTCACCAACTTTTACAACACCACTCTCAATACGACCAGTTCCAACAGTTCCACGACCAGTAATTGAGAACACATCCTCAATCGGCATCAGGAAGTCTTTCTCGATATCGCGCTTCGGCTCTGGAATGTAGCTATCAACAGCATCAACTAATTCCTGAATACAGGCATTGTCTGACTCGCTGTCAGGGTTACTGAGTGCGTTCAGTGCGCTACCGCGAATAACCGGCAGATCGTCACCCGGGAAGTCATAACTGCTAAGCAGTTCACGAACTTCGAGTTCAACAAGGTCGAGCAACTCTTCGTCGTCTACCATATCAACTTTATTCAAAAACACTACGATATAAGGCACGTTTACCTGACGAGCAAGCAGGATGT
>JBOEGD010000013.1:0-28346 GCA_050633245.1 Calditrichia bacterium
GCCTTACTGCCTTACTGCCTTAGTCCAATACCCGGTTCGTCATTCAACACCAATCTCCCCTCCTCAACTGTTACCCCACTAAATGGATCATCCGCAAGAAGAAGATTGCCGTCTAAATCGGCCCAGTCCGCCAATGGCGACAAGGCTGCTGCCGCAGAGATAGCAACGGAAGATTCAACCATGCAGCCAAGCATGATCTTCATATCGTAAAGCTTCGCCAGCTCTATCATTCGTTTTGCTTCCTGCAAGCCACCGGATTTCATCACCTTAATATTGATGCCATCAAATGCGTCAGCCAAAAGTGGAATATCAGTGGTGCTCTTCACGCTCTCATCGGCTACAACGGGAATGTTGATACGCTTTCGCACAGCGGCCATTTCAGTTAGCATGTGCGATGGCATCGGTTGCTCAACAAACTCTATCCCCTGCCCTTCCAGCCAATTAATTTTTGCAACGCATTCGTCAACCGTTTTCCAAGCCTCGTTCGCATCCACGCGTAGCGGGCGATCCGTTACACCACGAATCGCCTCGATAATCGCTTCGTCATTGTCGGTTCCCAGCTTTATCTTCAGCACCTTAAACTCCGAAGCCTCCTGGACCCACTTAGCCATTATCTCAGGCGTGTCGATACCAATGGAATAGGTCGTCAGCGGTGCCTTTGTCTTGTCCAGACCCCAAAAGCGATAGAGTGTCGTGTTTAACGATTTGCATACCCAATCCATCAGTGCAATGTCAATTGCCGCCTTTGCAGCATTTTGACCACTCGGCAATTGACGAATAGACAAAACCAGATCGCGATAATTCCACCAGTCTGCTTTTTCCAATAACGGGCGTGCGGCCTCAATCATTTTCGTGCAGGACTCTGCGGTTTCATCATATCTGCTATTCGGAGCCGCTTCACCGATTCCAACAATACCATCACGCTCTAAACGCACAAATACATTATGCTTCTCGGTCGACGTGCTGCGAGAAATCGTCCAATGGTGCTTCAATGGTAGCGTTTTTATCTCATAAGACAGCATATTAGATTCCCTGCTTTTTCTCGTGACGGTTCAGATCAGTAATATTTAACATGCGGCGTGCTTCATTATAGGTTCTGAAACGATAATCGTTATACAAATCATGCTGCTTATCCAGACTGTTAATTTGAACCGAAGTGGATGCGTGAATATAAAGTGAATTGCCAAGGTAGATTGCAACATGCGTTGTTTTGCCCGGGCGCGGCCCAAAAAAGATTAAATCTCCCTCCTTCAGGTTCTCAAAATTATCACCGGCATCAATAGGTTCCCCCTCGTTCACAATTTGCGAGGCGTCACGTGGCAGCTCCAAGTTGTTGAGACGAAAAACCGTCTGCACAAATCCGGAACAGTCGAAGCCCTTCGAAGAGGTTCCACCCCACAGATATGGGATCCCCAGAAACTTTCGGGAATCTTTTACAATATTGTCGGGGAGAGCTTCAATTGCAGACAATTCCCTTGATGTAATTCCCAGACCGCGCAGTACGGTTCCGACACGTCCATCAGGAAGTTTTACAACAAATCCATCCTCGGTTGGATTCACCAGTTGCAGCCTTGCTCCCGGAACCAGATCGACGAGAATGCCTGGCTGCATTTTCTCATCAACCGGCATTACAACACCATAATTAGCAGTGCAAATAATCGCCGGTGCAGACTTCCACGCTGCAGCGCCGGCAGAGTCGGCGCGCACAACCGACGCACGAGTAATCCATCCTAAATAGTTGTCGCGGTTTTTGATATACAGCCACCCATTCTCTTCTTTATATAAGCGAACAACCGTTCCAAGGAGAGACTGATTGACCATCTCCGCCTGGTGTTTGGGGCCGCTTCGCATATTGGCTACGCTAACCCTTACAAGCCCATACGTTTTTTCTCCCAGTTCCGAATCAGGCAGCAACTTCACCTTATTGCGGAATTTGACTCCGGGATACGTGGCGCTCAATGAATCGATGAGTCTTTGCACATAATGTGCCTTAAATGACTCGCCTTTCACAACAAAGTCTGCTCCATACGCTGCAAGCTCAACAGCAAGACGATCCACACGTTTATCCGGAACAATGATTTTACTAACGCGTTTGGCATATTCTTGCACGTTGTTTAGCGGTACATCCTGAGCAATTGCAATGCTGCAAAAAACAACGAGAATTGCAAAAAGCCCTGTTCTTGACAAGACGGAAAGTCTGTTCTTCATCTGTGCTCCAATTCCATTTTCTATTCAAATAATAATGAGTATATTTTAAGCAATAAAAATCTTCTCTGAAACCACCAAAGGCAGCTTAATGGCACTAAATTACATTTGGGTAGCATTCTTCGTCATCGCATTTATTGTCGGCCTCATCAAACTCATTTTCTTTGGAGACTACGAAGTTTTCTCTGCAATGTTAAAGTCTACTTTTGATATGTCGAAAACCGGATTCGAACTCTCAATCTACTTAACCGGGGCTATGGCGCTTTGGCTGGGTATTATGAAGATCGGTGAGGCCGGCGGTATTATCAAGAGTTTTTCAAGGCTGGTTGCCCCATTTTTTAAAAGACTCTTTCCGGAAATCCCCGAGGATCATCCCGCAATTGGCTCTATGATTATGAATTTTTCTGCCAATATGTTGGGGCTGGATAATGCAGCAACACCCCTTGGCCTGAAAACGATGAAAGAGATGCAGGAAATAAATCCTGAAAAGGACACTGCCTCCGACTCGCAAATCATGTTTTTAGTGCTTAATACATCAGGTTTATCGATTATTCCGCTGTCCATTTTAATCGACCGCTCTGTTCTAAAAGCAGCTAATCCCACAGACGTTTTTTTACCCATCATGCTGGCAACTTTTTTTAGCACACTGGTTGGCTTGCTAACGGTATCCATTTATCAACGGATCAATCTTTTCGACCGGGTGATCATGAGTTACCTCGGTGGCGTAACAGCATTTATGGGCGCCGTCATGTGGTATTTCTCCAGCATTCCTCAGGAGCAAATTGCTCTCGTTTCAAGCATTGCCAGTAATCTGATTATTTTTACCGTAATCATCTCGTTTATTTGCGTCGCGTTTTACCGCAAAGTAAATGTCTATGAGACGTTTATTGAGGGTGCGAAAGAGGGTTTTGGGGTTGCGGTAATGATTATTCCCTATCTGGTTGCCATTTTAGTTGCCGTCGGTGTCTTTCGTGCATCGGGTGCTTTAACGTTGATGATCTCAGGTATCGGCAATGCCATCGGCATGCTGGGCGTCAACACCGAATTTGTGGAGGCGCTGCCGACTGCCATGATGAAGCCACTTAGCGGAAGCGGCGCACGCGGCATGAATATGGAGATTATGCAAACCTTCGGCGTTGATTCCTTTGTTGGTCGACTATCCAGCATTTTTCGCGGTGCCACTGAAACGACCTTCTATATTATTGCGGTTTATTTCGGGTCGGTCAACATTCGCAAAACGCGCTATGCCGTTACCGCCGGGTTGATTGCCGACTTTGCAGGCATTATCGCCGGACTGTTTATCGGCTATTTGTTTTTCTATGGGATTTAAAGCTATACATATTGGAGCAGTTTTAAATCAGACTGGAGCAGTTTTGAAAACTGCTCCAGTCTCGATTGTCTACTCCGAATAAACGGCATGCGCAATATCCCGAAGGTTATAGCGTGAAGCCATCACTTCACCATAAGCCCCGGCAGTACGTAACGCTATCAGATCGCCGCGCTTCGTTTCAGGCATCTGAATGTTTCGGGCAAAGCAATCAGAAGATTCACAAATCGGTCCGACCACATCGTACTCATGTGAATCGGCCTCAGAAGAGATATTCTCAATGTGATGTGCAGCTTGATAAAGTGCCGGCCTTATAAGTTCGGTCATTCCAGCATCAAGCACCACAAACTGCTTTTTTAGGCCCTTTTTTACGTAGAGCACCCGACTAATCAAACTCCCGGATTGGGCGACAATTGAACGCCCCAGCTCGAAGTAAATATGCTGTCCATTCCGACGTTCCAAATGCTTTGCGAAAATATTGAAATAGGTAGTAAAATCTGCGATAGAGGCAGACTGTGGATTTTGATAGTCGACTCCTAATCCACCTCCGAGATTGATATGCTCCAGAACGACGTCCTTTTCTGCAAACCAACGCTGTAACTCATTGGCTCGGTTTGCCAGCTTCTCGAAGACCGTCATATCTGTTACCTGCGAGCCGATATGCATGTGGATACCGATCAACTCTATGTGGGCCAGATTTTGCAACGCCTGATGAGCGCCGTCTAACATGGAAAGGTGAATACCAAATTTATTTTCTTCCTTACCAGTGGTGATGTATTTATGTGTTTTTGCATCGAGGTCAGGGTTAATACGCAGCGCAATTCTAGCGGTCTTGCCCATTTTGCCGGCCAGTTCGTTCAGCACATCCATTTCGGCAATAGACTCGCAGTTGAAGCAATGAATGTCATTACTTAAAGCAATGTTCATTTCCTTGTCCGACTTTCCAACTCCGGCAAATACAATGTCTTTTGGCGTAAAGCCGATTTCCAGCGCACGCAGAATTTCATTTCCGCTTACGCAATCTGCACCGAGTCCGAAGCCGTGAATCATATTCAGAATTTTGGTGTTTACATTTGCCTTAAGAGCATAGTGGGTGTGAAAACCGTGAGGCTTCATTGCATCTACCAGCGCTTGAAGGGTCTTCTCTAGCACTTTCAGATCATAATAATAAAACGGCGTTTCTATTTTCGAGAAGCGTTTCGTTTCCAACGATGAGAACATATATTTTCCGTATCAATTTTTATTAAACTTTAGTGGATAGTGGCTAGTAGTTTACGTCTTGCCTCATGCGTCCAACCTCTCTCCTCTTGCGTCTCCTGTTATTTCTCCGGCATCTTCCTGCTAAAGTCAGACATCAGCGCCCCTATCTTATCCTGCACGTTTCGGATCTTGCTTGCCCCCACAACAAAATGCTCCATAAGAATAGAAAACATCAGTTCCTCACCATCAGCGGTCGTCGTATATCCTGAGATAGAGCTGACACCGCGTAAGCTACCCGTTTTTGCTCTCAAATTGCCTTCTGCTGCACTATCGCGCATACGTCGACTCAGAGTGCCATCTTTTCCGGCAATTGGCAAAGAGGCCTTGAATTCAGCCTGGATACGCGTATCCGAATGCATTGCCTGCAATAGAGAAATCATTAGATCGGGCGTAATGGTATTATAGCGCGAGACACCCGAACCATCGGCCAGATAGTATGAGGTACTATCGACGCCAAGTTCATTTAAAAAGCGATAAATTTCCGAGATGCCATTTTGAGCCGTTCCGGGAGTTCCCCTTGCTTCCGCACCAACAATTTTTAGCAATAGTTCGGCGGACAGGTTATCGCTGACTTTATTTGTATTCACGATGGATGTCGCGAGTGTTTCCGAGGTATGCCTCACTAAAAGTCTTGCGCTGGTACCGGTTTTACCTTCAACAACTGTTCCGTCAACTACAATGCCCTCTTCAGCAAGAATTTCCTTCAGAAGTGTTCCAACATAAAGAGGTGCATCAATAACGTCTATCGTCCATGTTCGGGAGGAATGTGAGGCCGTGCGACCACCGCTGACATCAATAATATTTGCAGGCTTTTTCCAGCGACGCAACACTTCAAAACTATCAACTGCCGCACTATCACTTCCGAGAACAGTCTGCCCGGTATTGACAACCTGCATAAACGATGTATTTGGCTCAAGACGCGTTTTTAGCGGATCACCGACTTTTTCGCCCGGCTCCACAGTTAGCTCAACACAATTATCATTCACGTTCAAGGCACTAATTGGCGCCCAGTACCACGCAGACGCATCATCCCACATCCAGCCACGCCCCCAGAACAAATCATCCAGATAGGTAGCATCGCAAATAACGTCGCCGGATATACTGGTGATTCCGGAAAGCCGAAGCTCTTTTGCCAGCTTACGAAGGTCTTCAGACAATAGGTCAGGATCACCTTTTCCACGGAGGTATAAATTGCCGTTGATTGCTTTTTCGCCTACGACAGAGGAATCTGCCAGGAGGTCTGTATGAAATGCAAAGGTAGGCCCTAAAACGGATAAGGCAGTGGCAGTGGTTAAGACCTTCATGTTTGATGCGGGATGAAACAGTTTATTATTATTGCGCTGATAAAGCGTTTGACCGGTTTTGAGCGAGACAATTTTGATACCGGCATTCGACTGACTCATTACTGAATCTGAAAGTATAGCATCGATTTGACTTCCCAAAATAGCAACCGGATCATCACCAGTCGGAGCCTGTAACTTTCCAGAGCTGCTACAGGCCGTAAGCAAGATCAAGAATAATACAGAAATACACAGTGTAAGACATTTCATGTTTAACCTCGTTCTTTCACAAAGCGAAACCGATTCAGGTCGGTTAAAAGTTGTTGTGGCGATTGATACCAAATACTCGCCATACCGGCTGCTTTTGCTGAAGCAACGTTTTCCTTACTGTCGTCGATTAGCAAACAGTCTTCCGCTGCAGCATTAAGCTGATTGAAGATGTACTGATACGTCTGGGGATCCGGCTTGGCACATCCGGCGAGATGAGAAGCCATTGCCGGGTTAAATTCCTTCATAACAGGATAATCCCCAATTAAATAACTCCAGTGAATTGCCTGCGAATTAGAAAAGCACGATACGTTCACTTTGCCGCGAAGGTCATCGAGCAAACTTAGCGTTTCCGGTATTGGTTCACCGAGTTCTGAACAAAGAAAGTCGATTAGCTCCCGCTTGCTAATCTGATTATTAAATCGACGGAGGTATGCCTCCAGATAGGTATCAGCATCGATTGTTCCTATGCGAAAACGCGCAGCTAAAGACTGGGCGTCACCATCAATGCGATACGTGGAAATAAGTTCATTGAGGTCTTCGACAGGTATCCCGAGTCGTTCTGCAAAGCGGCTCCGGACAACTCCATGGTTCAGACGAATAACCACTCCCCCGATATCAAATACCACATGAGATATTGGTATCATTACCAGCTTCCGTTGTCACTGAAATGAGTAAAGAAGAAAAACATCTGATAACGTACTGCATTGGACCAGTAATCCCAATCGTGCTTCCCCTCACGCTCAATATAGTCGTGTTTGATTCCAAGTGAAGTAAGGCGAAAGTGGAGCTGTCGGTTGACTTCCAAAAAGAAATCCTCAACGCCACAGTCGATAATAAGAGCCACATCTTTGCCCTGGAATGCAGTTGAGGCACTGATAGCGCTCCATTCTTCCCAGCGTTCAGGATGTTCTGAAAAAAGCCCCAATTTTTCATCCAGACTCCAGCGAGAGTCCTTATAAGGCAATAAATTTACACCGCCGCTCATACTTCCTGCAGCGCCAAAAACATCCGAATGTCTGGCTGCGAGAAATAAAGCGCCATGTCCACCCATGCTCAATCCCGTTATCGCGCGGTACTTCGGGTCGCTTAACGTACGATACAACGAATCCACAGCCTGCACCGCCTCTTTCGCAACATGGGTTTCATAACGACTATCCTGGTCTACCGGGCTGTCGAAGTACCAGCTATCTTTGTCGCCATCGGGGCAAGCAATAATAATTTCATGCAAATCCGCAAGTGTCTCCACATCCGTCTTATCGATCCAGTTCCGATGATCTCCATCGTAGCCATGCAGTAAATAAACGACCGGAAACCGTCTTTCACCTGCAGCACAACTGCCTGGTAAGATAACTGAAAGGCCAATCTCGCGCTCCATCGCGGCACTTTTTATCTGATGAGATCGAACCTCCGCAGCAAAGAGTGTTGCAGAGAAGATATAGAGCACCATGAAATGAATAGTTTGTTTAATAGTCCGGGTGATCGGAATACCCTCCAGATTTACGCGGAAGCGGCTCGGGATGTGTATCTAAGAAGCTGCGAATTACGGGTATCAAGCGACCAACGCCTTCGGCTAGCGGCTGAACGACCGGAATACCGAGTTTTCCTTCGAGTTCTTTCTGATAACGATTAATTTCATCAGCGGACATGCCTTCTGCATTCAGCGTGATACCCAGCGTTTCAGATCCAAATATGCGAATCAATTCAATTTCGCTTTCAACACTCGGTAACTTGCCAGCCGGATACTCTGCCCCATCAAAGTACGGTCGTCCGGGAACGTGCTGTAAAATGGCGCCGCGTGCTGCACCGGAGATTAGAAACTCGCTGCCACATGGTCCGCTCGGATTACGAAGAGCAGACTGCCCCTCCAGAAAGATGACATCAGGTTTTAGATCGTTGTCGCACTGCACAATTGCATGTTCGACTTCACCACTGATAAAATCGTTTACCAGAGAGTCAAAGATAAATCCATACGGATAGCCTTCCATCCAGCCGGTTTGCCCCGTATAAATCATCTCCGCTTTAATCTGATGATCGCGGCACGCGTCCATAACAATACGAGATGTTGTGCGTTTACCAATTGCGCAATCCATGCCGATCACCGCAATACGCGGCGCGTTGACCGAGTATATTTCACCTGTCCAAAAGTGCAGATCGCCATGTGGGGGCGGCTTACGCACATCGATAAGTTGGACATTGTGTTCTTTTGCGAGTTGAACAAATTCAACATCTTCGCTTAAAAAAGTGTGCAATCCGCAAACAATTGACATTCCGGCACGAATGGCCTCAAAGAGTTCTCCGCGCATTTTTTCGGGCAATTTTCCACCGTGAATAGCAACACCAACGATACAATAGTCCGGTACTTGTTCGAGCGCGTTAAGCGACTCTCTTACCGTGCCATACATTGGCACATTAGCAGCTTCTTTAATACCGGTTACATCAACAATATCCTGTCCGGCAAACTTCGGATCTACAACTGCCGATATTTCAAAGCGGTCCGAGCCTCGCAATAAACCATGGCAGGTTTTAGCATGAACCAGATCTAACCAGCCATTGGTAAGCGCAATTGCTTTTCCCTTAATCATTTCTATCTCCTAAAAACCAGTCTGAATTTATATTACAGTTACGCCTAAACCAGGTAGATCACGGGTACTTAAATAACCATCTTCCAATACAAAGCCGCCTTTAACCAAGTCACGTGCTAAATCGAGGCTGCCATCGAGATCGAGATAGCGCGTAGCAGGACTTGCCAATGCAGCGTGCAGTGCAGCAGTTATGCTGACGATACTTTCATCCATACAGCCCCACATCAAATCGATGCCGGCCAGATGTGCAATGTCAGCTATCTGCCTTCCGGGCCCGACACCACCACATTTCATCAGCTTAATATTGTAAATACCGAATGGTTGTGGATTCGATGCAAGCTTAAGCGCATCCGTCGGTCGCTGTATACTCTCGTCGGCAGCACATACCAGACGAACAGCCTCAGAGGCATTAAGCATTTCAAGTGGGGCTTCTTTTTTCACCGGCTGCTCAATCAATTCAACTCGTAGTTTGGATGTCCGTTTGGCAAATTCTTCCAGCTGAGAGGCGCTATATCCCTGATTTGCATCAACGCGTATTTCCATGCGGTCTGCCACGGCTTCGCGCAAACGATGCATCATTTCAACGTCTTTATCGAGATCTTTACCAATTTTTAGCTTCAATATTTTAAAACCACGTCCCAGGTATTCCTGTGCCTCTTCAATCGATTCCTCTATCGACTTTATTCCAATGGTAATTGATGTTGGAATACGATGGTGTGCTCGTCCGAGCATTTCAACCAAGGGAAGGTTATAGAATTTGGATAGGGCATCATAAAGCGCGATATCGGCAGCGGCTTGCGCGGCGGGTGTGGCGGGAAGTTTTTCCTCGAGTTCACGACCAAGCGCCATTATTCCTCGCAGGTCTTTTCCCAAAAGCAACTCTTCAATCTTTTCTGACGCTGCGATACAGTCGGCATTATCTTCACCTGTCACGTAGGGCGCAGGCGATCCGGCACCAATTCCGGTAACGCCATTCGCAGTTTCAATTTTTACGAAAACGTTCTCTACAGATTCGACAGTTTTGTATGCAATCGTATACGGGCGAGTTAATTCCAGATGTTCAACTTGAACAGACACTTTTGTAATTGTAGAGTTCGAACGACTCACGGTTATCTCCTTTTTCCATGACGAGCGTTGAGAAGTAGAATATGCGCACCCGGTTCATTTTGCGTTAAGTTGTCGGACTTTTTATTTCAATGGCAGCCCGTACAAATCCATTATTTCTTTTAAGACGATTCTTGGCCTCATCCACATCTATTTCAGCGAGAATCATTACCAGAGCTGTTTTCACATGTCCACCGGCTTTTTCAAGAACGGCGCGCGCATGTTCGTAATCAACACCGGTAACCATCATTACGGTGCGCTTCGAGCGTTCTTCGAGCTTCTTTGATGTCATCATTAAATCGACCATCATATTACCATACACCTTACCCATACGAATCATCGAAGCGGTGGTCAGCATATTTAGCACGAGTTTCGTTGCGGTTCCTGCCTTCATACGTGTCGACCCCATTACAACTTCCGGCCCAACCACGGTACAAATGGCGACATCCACATCAAGCGTGATTTTTTCACGGGGATTACAGGTAATAAAAACCGTTTTCGCTCCACAATTCTGTGCCTGTTTAATGGCTCCGTGCACATAGGGTGTGCGAAAACTTGCAGCAATACCACAGGCCACATCCTTCGATGTAAAACCGCGATCCATTAAATCCTTTGCCCCCTGCTCTTCCTGATCTTCACTGCCTTCCTGCGATTTCACGAGCGCAATTTCTCCTCCGGCAATAATTCCCTGCACCATATCCGCCGGGGTACCAAAGGTGGGTGGACATTCACTGGCATCCAGCACGCCTAACCTGCCGCTGGTTCCCGCTCCGATATAGAACAACCTGCCACCATTTTCAAATGCTTCTACTAAAAGATCAACCGCAGCGGCAATCTGTTCCAGTTCTCCCTCAACAACGCTGGGAATCGTCTTATCTTCAGCATTAATAATTCGAACGATTTCCATGCTGCTCTTGGAGTCGATACGCTCCGAAGCCGGGTTTCTTGCCTCCGTCACCAGATCTTTAATCTCGTTAAATACCTTATTGCTCATTTGTACCCCATACTCATACAGCTCAGTTAAAAGAATTTCATGTCTCTTTTTTTGCAAGCGATCTCTTTGGTCGCTACATCACAGCAAACTACCGAAACAACTTTTTTAGCGATCTTCTGTACTCTGACGTAGAGTTCGCGAATGTTGATAAAGCTCTTCAAGCGATAGACACTTTAGATAAACCATTCCACGAGTTGCTCGCATCAGAGCAGATGCGTGCTCATTAAAGAATTCTCGCCCCAAACAGGTTTTCAGCATTTGATACTGCTCGACCTGAATTCGTTGGGCGAGCTCTGAAAATGGACCATCATGCTCATAACTTGGGAATGAGGCATCTCTTTGTGAAATAAAGGCATTTATAAACGACACGTCTTGAAGTGCAAACATATTCAGCGATACCGGCACAAACATGCTTGCTTCAGATGGGTGATAGCGGTACCAAACATTGCGATAACCCAAGACTTCAATATCCGATCGCCCGGTTTCCTTTTCATACAGTTTTAACGCCTCTGTCATGGCTTGAAGCACCTTGTAATGGGTATCTGGACCGCTGGCCTCCGGGTCTAGTGCTAAACTGACGACGTCCGGCTTCACCTGTCTGAGTACGTTAAGAATCGGCAGCACATCCCGTTCTATTGTAGGGTCTTCGGTGAAAATGTCCCCCTTGTAAAATCCCAAACGCAAATGATGAATATGGCTGGAGTTCCATCCAAAATATCCCCACAGGGTATCGGCCTCCCACTCACGGCACATTCCTTTTAATCGCTGAACATCTTCAACATCCTTCTTGCCGGGATATTGCTCTTTAAAATAGGCAATTAACTCACGCGTTTTTGCACGAACTTCTTCCAGATCCCGCAGATCGTAGAGAAACAAGATATTGCGAATAAGACGTCTAAGCCGTCCTTCATCTTTCATAGTCCGCGAATGAGCGGCTACACCATCTAAATATTGCCAAACATCGCGGTTTCGTCCACTTTCATTACCTTCTGCAAAATAACCCTCTTTAAACAGTTGGTCGAACGAACCGCGGTCCAAACCAGAACGCAGTCGCTTTAACAAATCGGTAATAAAGTCGTTAGTAACCGCCGTAAAGCCGCTGGTAAGGGTCGCAAAGTGGTGTTCATTTCCGTGCTCACGAATATGTCTTACTAAATGCGGCAGATATCCAAGCATTACGTCATCATGATGTGGTTCGGTGTGCAAATATACTTTATTCTTTTCTACAGACATACCGCGATCAATTCGCTCTTCAAGGCGTTTCCGAGTAGAGGATAATAGTTCTCTGTAACTCTCGGACTTTTTATTGAGCAAAAGCTTTCCAAAACGATCGTCTTCTATTTCGCGACGCGTGAGGATATCTAGCTTTTTTCCCTCCTTCAGAGAGATATCGACCAGTATTTTTTCTGCCAGTTCGGCATCCACGTTTTCCATGCTCTCGATATCTACAAGGCGACGTTCTGCAAGATATTTTGCAGCTCCATGCGTAATGTAAAAGCGGGCATTAGACAGCTTTTGAAGAGCAGAGGCGGGATACTGAATATGCGGCTCTTGCTGAATAGCAGAAGCGACGATACCGGCTTTTGCCTCTCCGGCAGCAATAATTAACGCCACGCAATCGCGATTATGGGTAATCGTTTCGAGTCCGATAGTGATTACCAATCGTTTTTGTGCAACTTCAATTCCACCTAAATCTGAAGCTGAAGCGGCTTGCGTCTCATAATTAGTTGGTGTCAATCTTGTAGTAGAATATAAATCGGACCCTCTGATATTGAATCCAATATGCCCATCCGGGCCAATGCCACCCAGAAAAAAACCGATACCGCCAAGCTGTCGGATCCGATCTTCATATTCAACGCACCACTGATCAAGATTTTGCAGAACGCTCTTTTGCAATCGTTCCTGGCGGTTTATCGGCTGACGGTAACGCAGGGAAAGATCTACTGCTTTATCGTTCCAGACATCATAAAGAGTTTTACTTTTAGGAACACCTACGCGCGAGGTATCAATTAACAGCGCACGTTTACGAGAGAGGCCAAAAGAATCGATATAATAGGAGCTGACGTAATGATAAAAACTGTTGTGCTGCTTGGGATTAATCGGATAGAAGTCATCAATCTGTACGAACTGCAGCTTGCTGAGATCCGGTTTGCGAGAAATCGGTAAACCTTCTGCCTCGACTTCCGCTAAAACGCTCTTTTCAGACCACCCGTTTAAAATGCGCTTTACTTCCTTTATGAAAAACTCAGGTGTCTTGCCAGTTGGCAGCGAAATAACGCCTTCCGGGTTTTTCAAGGACCATTCCAAAAAGCGAAGCGCGGCTAATTTCCCTAAATGTGGGAAATTGCGAACTTCTATGACTCCTATTTTCTCGGAAGGAGAATATTTAAGTTGATACCCACTGGTTTCCAGCGCGTGTTTTTCTACGGATGAGGGCGTCATATGATTTATTTTTTACCAATATTAATAATGCGTCAGTAATTAACCTTTTAAATTTGCATATCCGCGCCGACGTAAATCCCACATGATAAATGAGAAGCAGGCAATGCCCACAGCAATAAGACCGAGGCCAAGCATGGTCTCACCAAGAATAAATTTTCCAACACCAAAGAGTATCGAATAAATCATCGCTATGCCGGCAAGCCAATCGAGTAAATCGCGACCAAGACCAGTATCCGTTTTTACCTCAGGTGCCTTTGCGGCAATCGGCTGCCACATGCTTCCACCCGGACGAACCTTACGATAAAAATGGAGCAGCGTCTCATCTGTTTCTGGTTCAGTTAGGAAGGTAACGGCAAGCCAGACCACCGTACTTACCCCAACAGTTATCAGCATAACCTGGGCAAATACGGCAGAATCGGTCGTATCCCATCCAAGTCCTATTTGCAGCGTCAACGCTACCACAAATGAAGTGAGCATGGCAGAAATTTCAGACCACGCATTAATACGCCACCAAAACCAGCGCAAAATATAAACCGCTCCGGTGCCGGCGCCTAACGCCAACAAAAATTTCCAGGCATTTGCAATGCTATCCATCTGAGATGTGACCAAAATGCTCGCGCATGCCAAAAACACCGTGGCAATCCGTGCAACCAGCACATAGTGTTTTGCCGGTGCATCGGGTTTTACAAAACGTTTATAGACATCATTTACAAGATAAGAACTTCCCCAGTTTAGCTGGGTTGAAATCGTAGACATAAAGGCGGCGGCAAAGGAGGCAAGTAACAATCCCTTGAAGCCGGTAGGAAGGTGTTCCAGCAAGACCAGAATATATCCCGTTTGCTTGTCTTCGACCTCGGGATAAAGCACCAGGCTAACAAGCGCCACCAAAATCCAGGGCCATGGGCGTAAAGCATAGTGCGCTATATTAAACCACAGTGTTGCAAGCAAGGAGTGTTTTTCATCTTTGGTAGCAAACATACGCTGGGCGATATATCCACCGCCTCCAGGTTCTGCACCGGGATACCATGCTGCCCACCAGTTCATTGCCAGATAGACCAAAAATGCAGAGAGCGGCATCCAGAGCACGCCGGAAACCCCACCCCCTTCAGGCCCTTCGCCAATCCGCGGTAGAAAATCCAAAACGGTATGATCACTACCATATGCAGCAACAAGCGATTCCTTAAGTCCATCGATACCCCCAACGGCATTGACGGCAAAAAAGGCCAGTGCAATAGATCCGATAATAGCAATAAAGAACTGCAGGAAGTCCGTCATTACAACGCCCCACAACCCACTACTAATACTGTAGATCAGGGTAACGGTCAAACAGATTCCCAGCGCAACGTATTTATCGACGCCCACGGTTAGCTCAACAATTTTCATCATTGCCAGCGTTACCCATCCCATAACAATCAGGTTAATGGGAATCGCAAGATAAATCGCGCGGAATCCACGTAGCAGTGCCGCTGCCTGTCCGGAATACCGTAGTTCGGTAAATTCTGCATCAGTTACTACTTCGGCGCGACGCCAAAGCCGGGCAAACATAAAAACAGTAAGCAAACCGCTCATAACCATATTCCACCACAGCCAGTTTCCTGCAATACCATGCTGAGCGACCAGTTCGGTAACAGCAAGTGGCGTGTCTGCAGCAAATGTGGTTGCCACCATACTGGTTCCGGCCAACCACCAGGGCAAGCGACGGCCGGATGTAAAATAGTCCGTAAGGCTTCCCCCGGCGCAGCGGGAGAAGTATAAACCTATGCCAAGGGCAAAAACGAAATAAAGGCCAACCAGTGTCCAGTCGAGTGCGCTAACCTGCATTATTTTCTCCAATTTTCGACATCAAGCTACCAATAAGTATTGCAGCCAGACTACCAACAACCGTATAAAGCGGCCAGGCTATTTTGACTGTTTGAATAACAATCGCCATCATAAGAAGGGCAGCAAAAAATGCGATGATCGCATCGCGTTGTGTTGCCTTTTTATTCAACATACCCAAAAGAAATACACCTAACAGACCACCATAGGTATAGGATGCAATTCCCAGGGCCACTTCAACAACAGTTCCCTCCAGGCCAATAAAAATCAATGCGACCCCAACCAGCACAATTCCCCAAACGAGCGTTACAACCCGAGAGGTTTTTAACAACTCTGCTTCCGATTTGTCTTTACCAAACAGAGGAACGTATATGTCGAGCATTACTGAACTGGATAAGCTGGACAGGCTGCTTGATAGCGTGCTCATGGCGGCAGCAAAAAGTGCGGCCACCAGCAACCCACTTATGCCAACCGGCATTTCTTCAACAATGTATTTTGGAAAGATACCGTCGGAGCGCGTTAGCCCCAGATCGGCAATGGCAGCGCCTTTGTAAAAGGCAAACAACATAACGCCGACAAACAAGAAGAGTAAGAATTGAAGAAAAACAGCGATTCCGCTAAAAGCTATCGCCTTTTGTGCAGACTTCATATCCGGGCAGGTCAAGACGCGCTGCACAATAATCTGATCTGTACCGTGTGAAGCGAGGCTAAAAATAGCTCCCGCAATTACAGCGGTTAAAAAGGTATAAGGTTTTTGAATAAACTCGGCCCAACTTAACTCGAATCCGCTATAGAACCAGGCGGTCTTATCGGTGGGGTCTGCCCATTCATATACTGTCGCCATACCATTTGGTAGTTTATCGAGCATCAGGTAAACCGCCAGCAGGGCACCACCAATATAGACAGCCATCTGAACAACATCCATCCAGATAACCGAGCGAATGCCACCGAAATAGGTATAAATAATTGTCATAACCCCAATCGCTAAAATCGACCAGGCATAAATCTCTACATTCGAGAATCCGGCAAAGTATCCACTGCTCTTGAGAATGATAGCCAGAGGGACAGCTGTAGCAAAAAGACGAACGCCATCTGCCAATAGCCGCGTTACCATAAAGGTTAAACTTGCCACCGTTCGCATTCTGTTCCCAAAGCGCTTGCCGAGGAAGTGATACGCGGTTTCCATCTCACCGCGATAGTAGGCGGGAATAAAGATAGCTGCAACAAGCACTCGGCCAATCATATAGCCGATAACGATCTGCAAAAAAGTCATATTCCCGCCATAAGCAACGGCGGGAATTCCAATAAACGTGAGTACACTGGTCTCTGTTGCAACAATGCTAAACGTAACCGCATACCAGGGAATGCTTCTGCCACCTAAAAAGTAATCTGTCGTGTTCTTTTGATTGCGGCCAATCCACGCACCTGCTCCAGCTGAAAGCGCCATGTAGACAATCACAATCGCAATATCAATACCGGTAAATCCCATAAAATCCGCCCAGTTTAGTGTGCTTTTTGTGGCTTATTTCTGAACTCCGGCTTTTGAGGCGCGGCAATTTCGTCACTATTTTCAACGCTATTTTTCAGCAATGCAGTCATAACCGCCTGATGAAAATCGCGTCGTACCTGATACATACCACCACGCTCGCGTGTCGGATGCACTCGATTGCTCAGTAATACCACTACAATTCCGCGGTTGGGATCGACCCAAAAAGAGGTTCCTGTAAAACCGAGATGTCCAAAGCTACCGGAAGAAAAATAGTCACCGGCGGAGGATTTCTCATCGCTGGGTGTATCCCATCCAAGTGCACGGTCTGTTCCTTCAGGTAAACTCTGACGAGCTGTCCATTCGGCAATCGTTGAAGGTTTAAGCAGCCGTTTATGACCATAAATCCCACCGTTCACCAACATCTGTCCAACAATTGCCAGATCGTCTGCAGTTGAGAACAAGCCGGCATGTGAAGAAACGCCATTTAGAAAGTGCGTGTTCTCATCATGGACATCGCCGTGGATTAACCCGCGATTCATGCTGCCACCAATCTCGGTAGGTGGAATTCGCGGCAACAGTGTTTTTGAAGGTGTGTACATGGTGTTTTTTAAACCCAGCGGCTTATAAATAAGGCGATTTGCAAACTCATCCTGACCTTCTCCGGTAACCATTTGCAGAATTTCACCAAGCATAATCATTCCAAGATCGGAGTAAATCATGGAATCACCGGGCGTGAAATTGAGGGGTAACTCATAAATATAGTTTAAGGCTTCCTGACGAGTCTTGGCTTTATTCCACAGGTCAGACCACCAGTGCACACCGGATGAATGAGTAAGCAGATGACGGATTGTCACCGAGTCTTTTAGGCCACCGTTAAATGCAGGCAGGTAGCTTTTTACCGGAATATCCAATCGGATACGCTTCTGTTCCCACAGTCGCATGCTGCTCAAGGCCGTTGAAATAACTTTGGTAACTGAAGCGAGATCATAGATTGTTTCGCGATCAATATTGGCACTGGAAGGGTCATAGGTTTGCTTTCCAAAGGCTCGGCTTGCAAGTAGTTTACCGTCTTGCACGATCGCTAATTGCGCTCCGGGTAAAATAGAATCAGCCATCGCTTTTTTAAGCACGTCATAAGCATCGGTAAAAAGCGCGTCGTTGAATGCCTCCTGAAGCTCCATATTTCTAGCCGGCTTATCCATTCCATCACCAGCCTTAAAATGCCCCGGGATTGAAACAGGAAGTCTTGCGCTAATCGGTATTTCTCCAAAAACGGCACGAACTCCGGCACGAACGGCCAGCGGATCGGTATCATAGGCGCAGATGTAAGAAGGCACAGCCGGAAGTTGCCGCACGATATATGGTGAGCCAAAAGCAATAACCGCCATCGGCGTATTCACGCGAAAGATCTGATCCATTAAACTCGCCGAGGTGCTATCCAATGCCACTGACCCTTTATAACTCCCCCAACGCACAAAAACACCGGTAACAATTGCATCAACGGAATCTGACATTGCCAGAATACGCTGCAGGTCTTCTTCTGTAGTTCGCGTATCGATTACCTCGCGAATGACAACGGGAACACGTCTGGAAACCTCTTGAGAAAGATTGGATGAATAACCGGAGCCATCTTTTCGGTCGGTAATGGTAAGAACCATAACGGTGTCGAGTTTCTCTGCCTCTAAAGGCAATACATTCTGCTCATCACGCAGAAACGTCATTGCAGAATTGGCAATCTTTTCTGCGGCAGCTGTATGAGCCGGTGCAGCGAGTACCTTTTCCAAATTATCAATATCGATCGGTTTGGGATCGTTTAGTCCGAAATCGGCCTTTGTTTGCAGCACTTTTCGAACGGCTTCATTTAGACGCTCCATTGACACTCGCCCGTCTCTAACAGCACTCACCATAAAGTTGACGGTAGCCTCAAAATTCGGCGGAATCAAAATGACATCCACACCAGCATTCAGTGCGCGCACAGCGGCTTCACCAGACCAGTAATTATTGGTAATGCCACCCATATCCATGGCGTCGGTCATTACAATGCCGTTAAAACCCAGTTCTTTGCGCAACACGTCCTGAACAAAGTAATTGTCCAGCGTAGCAGGGTGGCCATCCATTTCCGGAAATTCACTATAGGTTATGTGTGCAACCATAACCGCAGCCACGCCGGCATCTACAGCAGCCTTAAACGGTGCTAATTCTACTTCCTGTAGCCTCTCTCGCGAAGCAGTGATTGTTGGTAAACCAAGGTGAGTATCGACATTGGTATCGCCATGACCGGGAAAATGTTTTGCCGTTGCCAAAACACCCTGTTCCTGCATTCCGCGAATAAATGCGGCGCCAAGCTTGCCAACTGCGTCGGGATTTTCTCCATACGAACGAGTATTGATAATAATATTATCCGGATTGTTATTAACGTCCATGACCGGGGAGAAGCCAATATGAATTCCCATTGCCTTCGCTTCACGTCCGGTAACCTGTCCCATCTCATAAGCATATTCTGTAGAACCGGTAGCGCCAACAGCCATGTTTTCCAAAAAGTTTGTGCCCTGGTTTACCCGCATGGTAACGCCCCACTCAATATCGGCCATTACCAAAAGAGGGATATCTGCTTCTGCCTGAAGCACTTCAATATTGCGAGCGATATCATATGGGTTACTGCGATAAAACATGACGCTGCCAAGATGATGTTCTTTTACTCGCTTCTTTAGCTGATTAAAGTAGGCATTGTCTTCATTGTAATAACGTGAGTGAAAGGCAACGAGCATGATCTGCCCAACCTTCTCTTCGATGGTCATTTCTACCATCTTTTTCTCGACCCACTTTGGCCCGCTAAGCGATCGAGTTCCGCTACAAGCGGCAATTAGTGTGATGAGAAGTAATAACAAGGCGTATTTTTGAATCATAATAGCTCGTCTCTTTTTATGTGTGATACTCAGTGCCGCTACGATTAGGCCGAGAGATCAATGTACACTAGTCATTATTTTCTGATACAAACTATCTAAAAGGCTCGAATAAGCCGCTATGCTGTTCTTGTTTTTTTAAATAACTCGGCAGAGATTTCATGCCCAGCTGTTCGGATTGCCTGAAAAAGCGCTGCAACTTCGGGATCTGACTGCAGCTTTACAATTTCTGATTGCCAAGGTACCGCTGCCAACAGCGCATCAAATTCTTTCCTTACCACTGAATTTTGGCTCAGAATACTTCCAGTCAACGTCAGTTTTGAGCTGGTTGTGCAGTTTATTCTCTTCCGCGCAGTTTCGACCATTTGTAACAGATCCCGAGCGGCTTGGGCAACGTGGGTATTCGCTTCTTTGTCTCCGGCATCCGCAGCGTCACATATTGTTTTTGCACATGAGGCAATAAGCCAGTGCGGGCGTAAGCTGGCATAAATTTCACTAATCAATTCCTGCTCATCTGCCATACCGTAAAACTGCAGCACATTTTCTGCGAGTGAGCTGCGCTTCTTACCGGAAGAGGCGTCAGTTATAAACCGTCTGATTGCTTTGTTGCCAATATCATAACCACTGCCTTCATCGCTTAGAAGATAACCGCAACCGCCTATTTTATGAAACGTATTATCTGCATCTTTGGTCAGACATGTTGAACCGGTTCCGGCCGAAAGGAGTATGCCTTGTCCCTTATTAAAAGCTGCGAGATAGAGATTCATTGCATCTGTGAGGACTGAGAAATTCTTAACGCCATTTCGATTTAGCAGGTTCGAAACAACGCTTCGCGGTCGTTCCCCACCTCCCCCGGCAAACCCCAGCGTTGCATAAGTAATGCGTCCTGCGGGTTCTCCCTGTAGTAAATCATCCAAGAGCCCTTTTACCAATTGAGCAACAGAACCACGATCTAACATGGCGACATTTCCAGAGCCTGACCGGGTGCGTCGCACAACCGAACCGGTCAGATCTGTAAGGATTGCAGCGGTCTTCGTACCACCGCCATCTACACCGAGAAAATACATCCACCGCTCCTGAAATACACCGTGTAAAATACCTCTGAGGGAACTGCTTCATGAGTCTATTAAAATAACCATTTTTACGCTACAATTTTCTAGGTTTATTTTAGCGATCATCAATACTATATTAACTCCATATTTTTTTTCTTGCAAAATTCAACAAAATATAGTATCAATTCTATAGTATGAAACCAATTAATGTCAAAGTTAATAAGCCAGACCGCTCGTCTTTTAAGTATAAGCGGATATCGCTTTCATCACTTGAATTCAAGTGGCATTACCACCCTGAGTTCGAGTTAATGCTGATGCATAAAAGCCGTGGAAAACGATTTATCGGCGATAGCATCGCATATTATGAAACGGGCGACTTATTTTTTATCGGACCCAACTTACCGCATACCTGGTACGCACCGACCGAAAATGCCGGGCAAGATAAGCTGCATCAAGCGATTCTCATCCAGTTTCCTGAGAATTTAGCGGGGTTAAATATCGGAGAGGTGCCCGAGTTAAAATCTCTTCAGAAACTTTTTCGGAAAGCTGCATTAGGTTTACAGATCCATGGAAGCATTCGGGCACAGGCCGCCGAGTTGATGAAGGAAATGAGTACTTTGTCTGGCCTTGACCGCCTACTCGCCCTGTTTAAACTACTGCAAATGCTCAGCGATGCAAACCCCGGTGATTTGTCAATTGTATCAAGCGTTGAATTTACACGTAAATTCCAGCCGGATGAACAAAGTCGAATCGATCGCGTCTGCACATTCATCAATGAGAATTATCGGCGCAAGCTGCGCCTTGAAGATGCTGCAGAAATTGCCAATATGAGCGCAACCGCCTTCAGTCGCTTTTTTAAACGATCAACTGGTAAAACATTTATCAACTACGTGAACGATCTTAGAATTGGCCGGGCATGTAAACTTCTTATAGACAGCGAACTAAGCGTTGGTGAAATTTGTTATGAAGTCGGCTTTAACAATTTGTCGAACTTCAATCGGCGCTTTTGCGAAAGACATGGCTGCACACCGCGCGCATATCGAATGGAATTTACTATTCGATTTGACGGTCAATCCTAGTTCCGGCTATATTAAATATATATCCACTCTCTCTGAACGGATAATCGCTCTATGAACGAACGACTTGTATCGCTCGATGCATTTCGCGGCATCACTATCGCCGGAATGATACTTGTGAACAATCCCGGTAGCTGGAGCACTGTATACGCACCACTGCTCCATGCCCCATGGCATGGCTGGACTCCAACAGATTTTATTTTCCCCTTTTTTCTGTTCATTGTTGGTGTCTCTATGGCTTTTTCATTACCACGCCAGCAAGAAAAGCTTTCAACCGCTCAACTCTATCAAAAAATAGGCCGTCGAACGTTGATTTTATTCGGCTTAGGTCTTTTCCTCGCGGCATTCCCATTCTTTAAACTTGACACACTTCGCATTCCGGGTGTTCTACAGCGTATCGCCGTGGTATATTTGTGTGCATCAGTAATTGTGCTACACACCGGAGTACGAGGACAGGTTGGATGGTTTGCAGGGTTATTGTTGGGCTATTGGGCAGCGATGACGCTTATTGCGGTTCCGGGATATGGTGCAGGTGATCTTAGCATTGAAGGAAACCTTGCTGCATTTGTAGATTCGAATCTATTAAGTGGGCATATGTGGAAAAAAACGTGGGACCCGGAAGGGATTCTCAGTACTATTCCTGCGATCGCAACGACGCTCTCAGGTGTTTTAACCGGACACTTTTTGAAATCAAAGAACGAACGCGCGACAATTGCCGGTTGGTTATTTGTGTCTGGCTGGTTGGCCGTTCTCGCAGGCCTTTTTTGGGCAATTCTTTTTCCACTTAACAAGGCTCTCTGGACAAGTTCATACGTTGTATTCACCACTGGCGCCGCCCTGCAATTTTTGGCATTCTGTTATTTCCTAATTGATGTAAAGGGCATTAAGGCATGGGCAAAACCGGCAATTGTTTACGGTATGAATGCAATAGCAGTCTTCGTACTGTCCGGTGTTCTTGCACGTATTCTTATTTTTACCAAGGTACCTTCAGGTAGTGAATCTATTTCATTAAAAAGCTGGATTTATAATAATCTCTTTCTAAGTTGGGCAGATCCAATAAATGCGTCACTTGCCTTCGCATTCGTCAACGTTCTGTTTTGGCTTGCAGCAATGTGGTTTCTCTACAATCGAAAAATATTTATTAAAATTTAAGAGTAGGTATATGATATTTCCCCGCGCCCTGATTTTGCCGATTTTAATCTTACTATTGAGTTTTGCCTGTCAAAAGTCAATTGATTCAAGCACCGTTAAGTCCGGCCTGGACAACCTGGATGAGCATGCGGCCCTGTTTGCCGGAAAACGCGTCGGTATTATTACCAATCACACAGCGTACGACAAGCAGGGAATGCACATAGTCGATCGCTTTGCTGCTATTGAGGGAGTAACCATTTCGGCACTTTTTGGGCCGGAACACGGCATTCGCGGCTCGGTTGAAGCCGGCAAGAAAATTGACTCCGAGAATGATCCACTACGCGATGTGCCAGTTTACAGCCTCTACGGAAAAACGCGTAAACCAACGCCGGAGATGTTGGAGAATGTAGACATATTGGTTTTCGATATTCAAGACATTGGCGCGCGCTTTTATACCTACATCTACACCATGTCTAATGCCATGGAAGCTGCAGCCGAGCAAGGAAAGCCCTTTGTTGTGCTAGACAGGCCAAATCCAATAAACGGATTGACTGTCGAGGGCAATATTCTGGAAACTCAATTTTCCACCTTCGTTGGCAAGTTTCCTATTCCGGTCAGACACGGCATGAGCGTTGGCGAGCTCGCAAAAATGTTCAGTGAAGCCGGCTGGCTTGGCGACGGTGTAAAGGCTGATTTGACCATAATTAAAATGAGTAACTGGCAACGCAACCAGTGGTTCGATGAAACAGCCTTGAACTTTATTAATCCGTCGCCTAATATGCCTGGCCTTGCTTCAGCAACAGTTTATCCCGGAACCTGCTTGCTGGAGGGTATAAAGATAAATGAAGGACGCGGTACCAGCACACCATTCCTTATATTTGGAGCCCCCTGGACAAATAGCGATACACTTGCCGACCGACTGTCACTTTTGAAGCTGTCGGGAGTTCAATTCTTGCCCTATAAATACAAACCCATCTCAATTCCCGGTGCATCTGCAAATCCTCGTTATCGCGATGAAAATTGTAATGGCGTGCAGATAAAAATAACGGATCGCGATCGTTTTGAAAGCTATTTTACCGGAATCGCAATTGTCCACACACTACATACGCTCTATGCCGACAGCATCACATGGCATGAAAGGCATTTCGATCGTCTCTGCGGAACAGATGAGATTCGGCGAGCAATTTTGGCTAATCGCCCACTTTCTGAATTACGAACGATATCAGAAAAGGGGCTTTCTCGCTTTAAACGTGAGAGAGAAAATTTTTTGCTCTACAAATAGTGTTTGATGAAACTCGAATACGTCATTCCGAAAGGAGTTGGGAAATTGTCAATCAGGGGAAAAACCTTTCTTGGACTCACTCTTCTTCTATTCTTATTTAATACAGGTTGTAACAGAAGCATAAGACTTTCTGAAGCGGGAAAAGCCAGCTTTAAATATAACATTGCGCACCTAGATGACACCCAACGTCAAGCCTACTTCGCAACGCACCAGTTCCTGCGAAGTCAAATAAATCTACGCAATATCCATTCTCGCAGTCGCATTGATACCCTCCTACTAGACGTTCCTACTAAAACTTTGGACGTTCACTTCACCGCTCCATTTGTTATGCGTGCAGTCAGACCGACAGATCAAGGCAAACAGAAGCTGGCCATGCCCGCCAAAAAGAATAGCAGTATGATGGTCACGCATACAAATGAAGATTGGCCGAAAGACGTCATATTTGTCGATTCGGTATATCATACTCTGGAACACTTTTTGGGTAAAAAGTTCCAAAACTATACTCTTCGTCTCTGGGTAAACAAGCGAAGGCTCGACAGCTATATTCCAAACTTTTTTCGCATAGACAGCACCCGTTTTAAGCGCTCTCGCATGCCAAATAACGAAGGACCAGTTACTCCAATTGTGCGAAATATGAGTAAACCCTGGCAACCCGAAGCAGGTTTAATTAGCCGCGGAATAGCTTTGTGGCCGAGCCATGGCTGGTATTATGATTACGGTAAAAAACGCTGGGACTGGCAAAGAGCACGCGTTTTTCAAACCATAGAAGATTTGCTGCCCCTCTCTTTTACGCAACCTTACCTGGTTCCTATGCTGGAAAATGCCGGGGCTAATGTATTTCTTCCCCGCGAACGCGATCTACAGGTTAATGAGATAATTGTTGATGAGTCTGAAGCCCTCGCTTCCGGGCAATGGAGTACGGGTCCAACAGGATTCGCTCCCTCTTCTTCCCCGCTTGCTGCTGGTATTAACCCCTTTAAACTCGGTACCACTCTTTTGACCGAGACAGATTCAATTAAAAGTGCCACACTAATCTATACGCCAACCATTCCACAAAAAGGTTCGTACGCGGTAACCATTGCCTATTCTGCCGATTCTACTCGATCTGCCGCGGTTGAATACATCGTGAATCATGCCGGAGGCAGCACCCGCTTTCTGGTGAATCAGCAAATTGGGGGATCTACCTGGATTTATCTGGGCACATTTCTTTTCGAAGCAGGGAAAGCAACAAAGAGCGGCAGCGTTCTGCTCAGCAATCATAGCAAACCCGGTCAAACTATCTCGGCAGATGCCGTGCGCTTTGGGGGCGGTATGGGATCGGTAGCTCGTAATGGACACGTTAGCGGGCGGCCACGTTTTGTAGAAGGTGCACGTTACTACATGCAGTATGCCGGCATGCCGGACACACTGGTCTACAATGTAACAGAAAATCCGGAAGGAGATTACAAGGACGATTATCGCGGCCGCGGTGAATGGGTGAATTACCTGCGCGGCGCGCCATTTGGGCCAAATAAGAATACCCAAACCACCGGTCTTGGCATTCCAATCGATGCCTCCCTGGCATTTCACACAGACGCTGGAACGACACGCAATGGTAACGTTGTCGGAACTCTGATGATTTACAGCAGCACTGGTGGAGATTCAACGGATCTGTTTGGAAACGGAATGTCTCGTATGGCAAACCGTGACTTTGGCGATTTGCTTCAGACGCAGATTGCCTACGACATTCGCAGCCTTTACAATCACCTTTGGAAACGCCGCAGCCTGTGGGATAGCCGCTACAGCGAAGCATTTCGTCCTAACGTGCCTTCCGTTTTGCTCGAACTATTGTCCCATCACAACTTTGAAGACATGAAGTATGCCCTTGACCCACGCTTTCGCTTTGATGCGAGTCGTGCAATTTATAAAGGCCTGCTAAAATTCATCGCTACGCAATATCAGCAGCCTTATGTTGTTCAACCCTTACCGGTCACGCATTTCCATGCAACATTTCAGGACAATGGCACTATTTCTCTCGGCTGGCGCCCGCAAGACGACCCACTTGAAGAAAGCGCAACGGCAGATGCGTTCATTTTGTATACACGAGTCGAGGATGGCGGCTGGGATAACGGGATTCTGGTAGATCAATCCTCAATTATCTTGAATAAACTCGCGGACAATTCCATTTATAGCTTTAAGGTTACCGCAGTCAACTCTGGTGGAGAAAGTTTTCCTTCAGAAATACTCGCAGTTTGCCAGACAGAGCCCTCATCTGAACCCGTATTAATTATAAATGGATTTGACAGGATAAGCGGGCCGGATGTTATTGAAGAAGGCAAGGTACTGGGGTTTGCCGACGTGCAGGATCAAGGCGTTCCCGATCGTTATGATCTTAACTATTCGGGTGCACAAATAAATTTTAATGCCGACTCCAAATGGACACATAATGATTCACCGGGACATGGTGCCAGCTTCTCAGATTTCGAGACAAAGGTCATTCCCGGCAATACCTTCGATTTTCCCTACCAACATGGTTTGTCCATCAGAGCCGCCGGGTTTTCCTTTGTATCCAGCAGTGATGAGGCTATTGAAGACTCACTTGTAGCATTAAACACCTATCCAGTGGTTGACCTTATTCTTGGAGAAGAAAGACGACAGCAGCTCCATTATAAAAACATTGACTATCCTCATGGTTTACGAGCTCTGCTCTTACGTTCTCCACATTATAGTCAGGCAAAGTTAGACTCACTTGAGAACCTCATGAGTGTCATACTTATGACCAAAGCAGACCAGAAAGACTCAAAAACAACTGAGCGCTTAGAGCAGAAACTCGATGAGATGATAAACTTCTCACCAGCCCAATTTGAAGCGTTCTCGCATGAAATGCGAGGACGCATTACCGCGTATTTGCATTCGGGTGGAAACATGTTCATATCCGGTGCCCATGTCGGCACAGATCTTTTCGCCGGGAAACCAAAGGGACATCCCAAAAGGAAATTCGGGCGGAGTATTTTGAAAATGAATGGCCGTACCAATCACGCGTCAAGAAATGGTGTGGTCATTGGTAGTTCTGAATTGTTTGCGCCAAAGTTTCAGCTAAGCTTTAATACCGACTATCACCCCGAGCTCTATACCGTCGAGGCACCAGATGGCCTGGAGAATGCGGATTCAACATCGATAACGGTTTTAAGGTACCAGGAGAATAATCTTGGAGCCGCAATTGCACATGATGGTGCATATCGCGTAATGGTTTGTGGTTTTCCATTTGAATCGATAATCGAGCGCGAACAACGCGATGATTTCATGCAGCGCATTTTGGGATTTTTAAAAGGTGAGAAAAAATAACACTTCAAGGCGTCCTATGGACGCCTTGAAGTGCGGGGCGTTCTTACCGCATTCCATGCGGTCGCAACTTAACAATGGCCTCCTCCAGGTCATTTGCCATAGCAGAAAACATCTTGTTCTCCGCCCCTTCAAACGTTTTCAAAACAGTTGTCATTTCAGACGCATAACGCTGCACAGTCTGCTGTCCTTCACCACATGCTTCAGTACCGCCAAGACTTTCCAAACCGTCCAGCCAGTTACGAAAGGCTATATCGTCGTTTGACAGTGCTGCTATCGTGGCATCCGGGCGCAATGCAAATGCTTGCATCATATACAAAGCCAGGTCTGCCTGTAGCTTGCGGTCATTCTTGTTCAGCAAATGAATAAATCCGGCAAGCACTTCATCAGCAGAGGCTGTTTTATTTTCAAGCGTTTCCATAATGGCACCATATTCTCGATACAGCCAATCACTGTCTACCTCACCAGCTTGAAGCGATGAAAAGATTGTTCCGATAACAAAAAATGTAATAAGTAGATTCTTCATCTATTTCTCCATATGCTCCTGGCCGAGACCAGGAGCTCGGTTTCGTTATTTAGACAAGACCATTTTCTGAACCTGACGAATTGAACCGGCCTCAAATACCATCAGGTAGATTCCGGAACTAACGGATGCTCCATGATTGTCGCGACCATTCCATTTGGTTTGATGATAGCCAGCGCGCTTGTTGGTATTCTCAAGCTCTCTGACTTTCTGACCCTGAATGTTGTAGATGGTAATGCGCACGTTACTATCCTGCGGAAGCTCATATTCTATCGTGGTCTCCGGGT
>JBOEGD010000014.1:0-73917 GCA_050633245.1 Calditrichia bacterium
TCATAATTCATCAATCATAATTCATCAATTACTTGTCTTCAACTTCGGCAATTTGGTCGATCAGAAGAGCATTGGGGATTGTGCAGCGGCCTTTAGCAGTGCGCACTACTGTGCTTACAGTTCCAACTTCAAGGATTTCGCCTTCAGCACCCCCAACACGCAAGCGCTGTCCACCCTGGAACAACTTGCGCGCATAAACGCCGGCGATAATGTTGCGCGCAACGTCGCGAGCACCAAATCCCAATGTTAGGGCAATAGCCAATCCAAATGCTCCCAGAAGGGAAGCAAACAAAATATTCAGAACGTCAGACTCAATTTCCAACTGCGTAACCGATACAACAATGATGGCAAAAACAATAATATTGGTAACCAAAGCACCAATTACATTTGCGAAATCAATTCCTGCTTCCGCAGCTGCCCCCTGAACCATACCACCAATAAACCTGGCCAGCATAACACCAAAGACCAGAATAAACACAACGGTGATCAGGTTTGGCATAAAGGCAACAAACTTTTGCAGCGTTTCTGCCAATGCATTTAGCTGCAGACTTTCGGCAGCGGACAAGATAAAAAGAAGCATCAGCATGTAAAAAATGAGTTGTCCGACAACCCAGGATGCAGGCTTAAGAAATCCGGCATTGTGTAGAAAACCGCTAATACCAGCTTTTTCGACAATACTATTGAATCCCAACCTGTCTAATAATTTGCTGACAAATCGTCGAACAAGCGAGGCCAGAATCCAGCCCATCAGGATTAGCGATAGCGCACCAAGCAAGCTTGGCAATACGCCGACGATGTCGGATAAAACATTATTCAGTGCAGTAAAGACTGTTTCAGTCCAGGAGCCCATAATTCACCTTATTCGTTAACGCTCGTTATCTTGATTAGATTTATCTTCATTCGGTTTATTTTCCACAAAGCCCGATTGCAGAAAACCACCCAGTATCGAACTAAAGCCGGTAAAAAAAAGTGATGCAATATCCCGCAATATTGTTTTGCCCTGTAGCCGTCTCAATACACCGGAGACAAAGCTTTCCGGGATTTCTCCCTGATCTTCCGGGACATCTTTCCAGGGATCGTCTTTCCAAAAGTCTTGCGGATCCATTTATTAATCTTCCATTAAGGGTTCAAAGCGCTCTTTAAATTCTTCTCGAGCTCTTTTGAGACGCATTTTTGTTGCACTGAGACTTATCTCAAGCGTCTCAGAGATCGTTTGATAATCCATTTCCTGGAAGTAGCGTAACAAAATTATCTGCTTATGCGCAGGTGTCACCAAGTCCAGAACTTTCTCTATTAAACGCCTGAGATCTTTGCGCTCCAACCCTTGCTCTATAACTGAAAATAAACCGGCGTCTTCCTGCTGATTGAGTTTCACTTCATTCACATCTTCAGAAACCCACCACAGTGGACGCCTTTTCATCTTGTCGATATAGTTCAAACTGGTGTTCACCGTAATGGTGTACAGCCAGGTGGAGAATGATGAATCGCCTTTAAACTTTGGCAAGCCATTGAAGACCCGCACAAAGACATCCTGTACCACATCGTATGCGTCGTCCTGACTTTTCATCATACTGGCAACTTTTCCAAACACCTTATTTCGGTAGCGGTTTACCAGCACCTCAAACGCGAGAGTCTGATACGGCAATTCGGATTTACAGCGTGTAACAAGCTCTTCATCCGACAGCTTTACCAACTCTTGTTTTTGAGACCCGCGTGAACCGGATAAGTCACCAGGCGCTCGGAACAAAATATGATGTACAATGATTTTTGAGTAGAATGAGTCCAATCTTACAATTCCCCACAATCGTTCTGAACAATAAAACCATCTAAAACAGGTTCAACTCCTGATTTTTGGCTCTCTACCAAATGGTGGTAAAGTTGTCCGAACTTTTTAAACGCCGACCTTAACTAAAAGCCAGCGCAATGCATCGCCTGCGGGACGCAAAACAGACGCAAAATCTAAAACTTGAAAAAGCAGTGTGCTAAAAAGCGCTGGAATATACGGTAACGACGCCTTTTTTACAACGTTTTATCTGCTTAGAAGGGGGCTTTTGAAAGGCAACGGTATCTTTATTTAATAGACTTCAAATTATACAGAGGCGAGAAGTTCTTCAATACAGCGGTTTAACACTTTCCAGCATGCGTTAATCATTGCCTTATCTATCGATGCACCGGTAGTTGTTTGTGACAGGGCATTTGTAAGACTGTGATAGGTTCGCAGTGGCAAGGGAATATCCATTCCGGAAATTTGCAGCCAATCGAGCTCGAATGCAACAGCAACCAGCTCGTCAAAGTTCCAATCCTGAAGGGGGCGAATACCGCTTTCGTTTTGACGCGGGGCCTGGCGTGCGCGAAATGCTTTTTGATCATCACGAATTGTTCGGCAGAGCAACAGAGCTTCGATGATGCTGCCCATCTGCACCACAGCAGACAGATTTGCCCCAACATTGCGGCAGATTTGCGCCTCGCGCCAGCGGGCAGACAAATTTTCATGTAGGCCGGGAACGACATCGGTCAATCGATGAAATTCCGGTGCGGGTAGCAGCATGCCTCGGGGCTGAAGCACGCCGTTATCAAGAAGTTTCAGGGTAGTTTTACAGTAGACGACCAGGCTGTGAATAACAGCTGAAGCATCTCTTTCGCTTTCGCGAAAGACCGGATCGTCGTCAAACTTACGCATAAGGTAATTTGATTCAGGAGCCAGAGCTTCCAGGATCAAGCGGTACTCGTCGGCGCGCTCACGCACTTTTCCGATATCTGGATTGGGAGCAAACACGATATTGCCATCAATATCTGAAAACTCCTCAAGAATTTCGCGAATAAAGTGTTCACTGCTTTTCATAAGGGCATCCTTACCAAATCCGCCATAATGTAATAGAATTAAGGCGTTACTAAAAGAAAAAACCTTTTCAGCCGATAATAATTACGAGATGTTAAACGAAAGGAATCTGGGCTCAAGGATGAGAACACAAACCCAAAAACCATTTGGTCATGTAGTTAAAGGGCGATATGACCTGTCAGAGAAAATGATCCGTGAACACTTGAGGATCTCTCTCCCAAAACCTCACGATCTATATATTCGAAAAACGCTGGAGCAACCGCTGCAAAAACGGCTGCGTATTGCCAGCACCACACGTTTCCCATGCCTTATTGAGGCGCTTGCTGAAGACGAACATCACGATGTTAAAAAAATTGCAAGAATGCGACACTATTGGCGCTACATCACGCAAAACCGTCATCTTTTACACATGTCGCATCGTGAAAAGCAAAAGTTTGTAAGCAATGAGTCGCTGGAGAATTTGCTGGTTTTCTTAATTGAAGAGACAGATCATGCAATTTTAAAGATCGTTTTTCACAATCCGGCTGTTTCCGTGGGCACCCTGTCGACATACCGTCATCACCTGTTGCAACGCCCCAAAAGCAGCATGGATAGTCGACTGCTCATAATTCTGGATCAGACCATGACAATCAAGCGTGAGCGCATCATCAAAGTCGCGGACATCTGGCGGGAAGACAACGACCCGGCGCAATTGTTGTCGCGATTACTTCCATCACTGGCAGATAAAGATCCGATTGTTGCACAAAGCGCCGTTAATCGCATTGAAACCATTCCGGAGGAAGCGCTTCGCTCCTGGCTGTCTGGTGAAAATGAAGATCCCAGATTCGATTATTTGCTGCTCTGGAAAATCTTAAAGGTTTTACAAAAGCATTTTACGGTTTCAAGCCAAACGGCCAACAGTAGTTCATGGCACCAATTTTTTATCGACTGTCAGCAGCATCTTCTGGAAAAAAGTGCCAACTCTATCGAGCAACCGGCCGCACTGCTAACGCTTGTTTGGGCTCACTGCGATTCGAGTGAGAACTTGCGCTCTATCGCCGAATCCAAATTTGCCCTTGCTGATATGCTAAATCTTATAGCTGATAACGGTTCACCGATAAATCTTGCAGCAGCGGTTGTCAGTCGACTTCGTTATCATCCGAACCCGCAGCTTCGACCAAGACTGGAGACCATATCACTTAAACTGGCAGAGCGCTCACGCATTGAATTGGAGGAGCTTGAGGGATCAGTCAACGCCTCATTTGAAGTTCTCGATGAATGGGAAAACAATCTGGCCATAGGTGAAAACTTGAGCACCCAGGCACGTATTTCTCCTCTAATCTATCTGCGCGATATGCTGCGCCATATCCGTAAGCTGCCACATGGAATCAGCAATGCCCGTGATTTGCAAACATCTTCCCAGCAGCATTCTAAATTCAACATGATGTGGAGAATCACGCTTGGGCAATATGTGTCACGCTTACGCGAACTGGACAAAACCGTGCTGCGCTTATGGATCGAGGCTTTGCCGGCAGGTGATAAAAGAGAGTCTTTTCTTGTGAGCCAAAAAAAGATCATTGCGCAATTGGAAAGAAGCTACAAGAAGGATGTTCAGTGCGAGCTGCAGATCTCATGTAGCACCTGTATGAAACGCAGCTGTTCCGCTGAGCGCTTTTTGCGACAGACCGAATTTTTCTCAGGAGAGTTAATTACTCATTTAGAAGAAGTATAATGAGCAAAAAAAAGCCGGTCCAAAAGATATGGACCGGCGAAACATACGTCTAAACCTGCAGCGTCTATTAAAGAGCGTCTTTCAGTTCTTTGCCTGCTTTGAAAGTAGGTACACGTCGAGCAGGGATGTGCATTTTTGCACCAGTAGCAGGATTCACGCCATCACGAGCAGCACGATCAGACACTTTGAAGCTACCAAAGCCAACCAGGCTTACAGATCCACCATTTTTCAATTCGCTAACTACAGTTTCCATAAAAGCAGACAAGCAGCTTTCAGCATCTTTTTTTGACAAGCCGGCCTTCTCAGCCATTGCGTCAATCAGTTCCTTGCGATTCATTCTAAACCTCCTAGTGTTAGTAATAATGTTGGGATTAGGCGGAAGAATATCTATATTCTACAAGTGAATGTCAAGCTAATTGTGGAATTAATAAGAAGTGATGGAGATGTTGTAAAAGATGCGTCGAAGTAGCATCATCAGGCGACTCCCAAAGAAGTTTGCTTTACGGACAGGATATCAGTTCCGTCCGCAATGCGGGGAGTATGGTATTCCTTCCCAAGGGATCTGTTGTTGAAAAACAGTTTTATCCCTTTTTTCGGGAGTCCTTTAAAAAACTTTGCAGCTTTGGGCTCTTAAGCATGTTTCCGGCGACTTCGTTCAGAATCTCGTCCTGATCGTAAAACTTTTCCTTAATTCGCTGGCGAATTAGAGCAAGACGCTCATCAGAAAGTTGCTGGCAGCCTTTCTGCTTTTTGTCCTCAGATACATCAGTCATATCAATATTACCGACGCTGAGTACGTAACTTGCATTTTCAATAGAGTCAACTTTCATTTCCGGGTACCTGTCTAGGTTAAGGATGCGGAATATCTAATACCAGGGCACAGGTAAAACTATGAATTATCCTGCTTCCTGTAATAAATAATCGCTTATTGGTCGGTATACTTTAGCCGGAATTGCAAAATAATGCATACACAATTCCGCAGCCTCAAGTAAAACAGTAGTTTACCGGCCGAAACTTAACATACAAGAATATACGTTCTTATACGCCATAGTCAAAGAAAGAATGTAATTCTTTAGAGGACAGGTCGAGCAAGATGCCGACACCTCAAATCCCATGTCCAGCCTGAAGATGGCTGAACTAAAACAACTCAGCAGCAAACTCCTGAGTTTCAACAACTTTTTCCTGCGTTAGCTTGCTAAAGATGTTTTCCAACGCACTCTCTACTACAGCGATGCTTTTTTGCATAACCAGAGCGATTTCCTCACTATTCAGTTCCTCATAAAAATAAAGACCGGCCAGAATGCGCTCGCTGCGATTGAGCTGCTTTAAGGAAGCTGCGCTAATCGTTACTCCATCCATGAAAGACTGCATATTGATTCTCCTGGTTTGTTTTGTTCTTCTCACTCTACTTCCGTGTAGCCTGAGCTATTGGGTCGTGACTCACTTATGACAAAGGGTGCGCTACCGGGATTCCTTCAGAAGCAAGTATGCGCTGTTCCCCGGTTTTGTTCTGATTGTCGATGACAATCGGACTCCGCAAGTTTATCGTTACCTGACCGTTTTCACCGCGAAATGTAACGACACAGAACAAATCCAAATCTTCATCAGCGGCCAAAACTCGTTTTACTAACCCCTTCGGAAGATCTTTACCATAGTCTGCCACCGCAAGAAAAGGATCGAGTACCGGAAAGCCTACATCCTCGCCATTTGCAGAAACCAGCCAGCAAAAAGGCTCATACTCTTTATCCTTTAAAATCAAAAACTCACGAGAACTTTCAAATCCGATAACGCCATTGTCGAATCGGATCACCTGATCTGTGCTATATTCTATTTCGCCAAATTGACTGGTTACAACTTTCATCACTATCTCCACCGGCATTCGAAATCTACACTCGCAAGATACATGCCATTTTTACAAAATCAGCTTAAGTCAAAAATAAACAAACACTAACAACAAAAAATCGATTGTCAATTTGATCCCCGTCACGAGCGATAATTTCGACACTCCGATTGAATTTTCACCACTCGGGTCTCATTGGATCAAAATTTCACCACCCTTGCAGAGAAACCGGATATTCAGCTCTGCTAAGAGACTCGTCCAATCTGTATCAATATGCGTCAATCTTCAACGACTCGGGCGCATATCAAATTAATGTAATGGGAGGCTTCCTGCCGTGCGCACTTTACTTAGCGCAATAATCTACATCAGACTGTAGTATGAAGAATGTCAGAACAGCATCTCCGGCGCAAGTTCCGACAGGAACACTGGGGCACGCAGGAGTTTGTTTGTAATCTTGACGCATAAAGGTAGAGCCAAATACCCCTGGCAATTGAGGTGAAGGTCAATAATTCGTGAACCAATCTTAAATTTTTATTCGATAAGGCTGATAATAGGTGCTTGAATTTCTGTTAAGAATTGCTGAATATTGAAGCGATCACAATTCAACAATCCAGATACAAAGGAAACGCATGCAAACCAGAACGCTCGGGCAGAACGGCCCCGAACTTACAGAAATTGGCCTTGGTGCCTGGGCTATAGGAGGAGATTGGCAATGGGGATGGGGAGAGCAGGATGATTCTGCCTCAATGGCGGCCATCAGAAAGTCTATAGACACCGGTGTTAACTGGATAGATACCGCGGCCATTTATGGATTGGGGCATGGTGAGGAAGTGGTAGGCAAAGCCGTCACGGATGTGCGTAACGAGGTCTTTATCGCAACAAAATGCGGTCTTCGTTGGGATGACCGCAGACGCGTTAGCAATAACCTTCATCCCGCAAGCATCCGCAAGGAGTGCGAAAATAGCCTGAAGCGACTGAGAGTAGATCACATCGATCTATATCAGATTCACTGGCCGCACAAAAACATTCCTATAGAAGACAGCTGGGGAACCATGACCCGCCTGGTTGAAGAAGGCAAGGTTCGCTATATCGGCGTCAGCAATTTTAGTGTCGAACTCTTATCACGATGCCAGGCTATTGCCCCTGTGCAATCCCTCCAGCCAATCTACAATCTACTACAACGCGATATTGAGGGTGATGTGCTACCATGGTGCCTTGAAAATAAAGTGGGTGTCGTTGCCTATAGCCCACTCATGAGCGGATTGCTTACCGGTAAATTCAACAGCGATTATTTAGCCACATTAGATGAGAAAGATTGGCGAGCAAAGGGCACGCATCCACTTTTTCGAGAGCCTGGATTCTCAAATGCACTAAGATTTGTAGAAGAGCTGCGGCCAATCGCCGAAGGCTATGAGAAGACGCCGGCACAACTTGCTATCGCATGGACGCTGATGAACCCGGCGGTAACTTCATCTATCGTTGGCGCAAGAACCCCGCTTCAAGCGGAGCAAAACGCACCGGGTTCGGGCTGGGCTATTTCTGAGAATGACTTGAAAACAGTAGACGCCTTATTTAAAGATATCATGACAGAAGCCCCGGACGCATAATGGAAAGAAGGTAAGGGATTGCAATATGCCGACACTTAACAACAAACCATTTTTTCTTATCCTCTTTTGTTTATGCGCGAGTTCTGCTTTTGCACAGGAACTCACAATTGCAGTGGCAGCAAATGCTCGTTATGCAATAGAAGAAATTGCTAAACAGTTTCAGGATTCCACAGGTATTGCAACGCGTTGCGTAGTCGCATCTTCGGGAAAGCTGTCTGCGCAAATTCGAAGCGGAGCACCGTTTGACGTTTTTTTATCCGCAGACACGACTTATCCCGCCAAACTGATACAAGACGGCTTTGCCGTGGCGCCGCTCCATCTTTACGCAAAAGGTGAACTCATCCTTTGGTCAACCACTGCCGGCAGCAGCGAGCAATTACGAGAGCGATTTAAAGATCCTGCCACGCGAATCGCTCTCGCAAACCCTCGCACAGCACCATACGGAAGGGCCGCCGAAGATATTATGAGTGCAACATTCACTTCAAAGAGCAATTCACCAAAGCGAATCTATGGCAGTAGCATCTCTCAGGTAAATCAGTATGTATTCTCAGGGGTTGTAGACGCTGGATTTACCGCAAAATCTACCCTGTATCCTCTTTCAGCGAAGGCCTCCGGATGCTGGATCGATTTCCCAAAAGGGAGTTATTCACCTATTGTTCAAGGTGCCGTTTTAATACATCCTAAAAAGCAAGCATCGGTCGCTCAGGCGCAGGAATTCTTAACGTATCTTTCTTCTTCGGAAGCCAGAAGCATTTTACAAAAGTTTGGTTATCATTTTGAATAGACTCCTGGCAAGAATAGAATCGGTTAAATCCGGCGAAAACCTGTCACGGGTTTCGGCAAAATGCGGAAATGTCTCATTCGGTTGCGTGGTCTTGGAAACCTCAGATTCCACTCCCTATCTTAAACAGGGGGAAATGATTGAACTCCTCTTTAAAGAAACAGAAGTAGCAGTAGCAGTAGACTTTCAGGGAGAGATCAGCATGAGTAACCAAATCCCGGCTATAATTGACTCACTCGAGAAACACCCCGTGTTAACGATTTTACACTTGAGACATAAGGCATTTCAGATAAAATCGATCATCACGACGGCATCGGCAGAGCGTCTAAATCTTCAAGAAGGAAGCGCTGTTACTGCACTAATTAAGGCAAATGAGATATCGATTATGGAGTATAATGGAACCGTTTGACTGGAATCCGCTGCTACTCACCTTCAAACTTGCCGGCATTACCACACTTGTCTTGCTGATTGTGGGTATTCCGATTGCCTACGGCCTTTCAGTTTGGCAATCGCGCTGGTCGAATCTGATTCAGACGTTAATTAGCATGCCGTTGGTCTTACCTCCAACCGTTCTTGGTTTTTATCTACTCTTGGCATTTAACCCAAATGGTTGGTTGGGCAGCTTCCTGGAATCCTGGTTTGGTCTGCGCCTCGTGTTTACCTTCGAAGGTCTTGTTGTCGCTTCGCTAATTTACAGCATGCCATTTATGGTTAACCCGGTACAAAACGGTTTCAGCACTTTACCGGGCGCGCTTCGTGAAGCCTCTTTCACCCTTGGTAAATCTCATTTTCAGACATTCTTCAAGGTCCTGCTGCCAAATATTCGTCCGGCAATAATCAGCGGAGCTGTTTTAAGCTTCGCACATACTATTGGTGAGTTTGGCGTCATTCTAATGATTGGCGGCAGTATTCCCGGTGAAACTTTGGTTGGCTCTATTGCCATTTACAATGAAGTTGAAGTGTTGAATTATGGCAACGCACATCGCTATGCGCTGATTTTGTTCATCATCTGTTTTTGTTTTCTATTCTCCGTCTATTATTTTAATCGCCGACAGGTAAGAGCCTTCTGATGATCGAACTAAATATCCAGAAAACACTCTCAGACGGCAGCAGCGAGTTTAAGTTAAGACTTTCTCTGGAGATCATCTCCGGGGCGTTTATCGCGATCTACGGGCCTTCCGGGGCCGGTAAAACCACTTTTCTCAGGTTGCTCGCCGGTCTGGAACAGCCCGATAGCGGCACTATTATTGTTGATGATGAAGAGTGGGTTTCCTCAGAACGCAGTTTGCCGGTGCAGGAACGTTCAATCGGATTCGTATTTCAGGACTATGCCTTATTTCCAAATATGACCGTGCGGGAAAACCTGCAGTTTGCGGGCAAGAAGAGCAGCGAAGCAATTATTAATGAACTGCTGGACATGATGAATATCGAAGATCTTTCGCAACGTATGCCTGCAACCCTTTCCGGCGGGCAAAAGCAGCGTGTTGCGCTTGCAAGAGCGCTCGTTAGGCAACCCAAGCTCTTGCTATTAGATGAGCCGCTTTCCGCGCTTGATAGGGATATGCGTCGCAGATTACAAGACGATATTCTAAAACTGCACAAGCGCTTCAAGACGACAGCTGTTTTGGTTAGTCATGATTTAAGTGAAATATTCCGTCTTGCCGATCAGGTCGTTATTCTACAGGATGGGCAAGTTCAACGTAGCGGCAGCGTCTCGGATGTATTTATTGGCAAAGAGTTCAGTGGCAAGTTTCGCTTTCAGGGCGAGGTACTGCATATCGAGCAGGCTGATGCCATTTTCATCGTAACTCTCTCAATCGGTAATCAGCTGGCGAAGGTTGTTGCGACGCCGGAAGAAATTACAAATATCAATATCGGTGATCATGTGCTGGTTTCATCAAAGGCATTTAATCCGTTAATTATTCCGCTAAAGAGCCAGATTTAAAGCAGACTGGAGCAGTTTTAAAGCAGACTGGAGCAGTTTCCAAAACTGCTCCAGTCTTTTCAAATGAAGCAGTCTTAGAGCAGATTAGAGCAGTCTTGAAGACTGCTCCAATCTCATTAATCATTCACCGCAAGATTAGAGGATACTATGGAAAACACAACGATACGATTTGGAATTAGCCTGATTGTTATTGGCGCAGCATCTTATTTTGGCACCGGTATGCAGAGTATCACCGCACTCATCCCATCATTTTTTGGAATTGCTCTGACCGGTTTGGGCTACCTGGCAACGAGTAAGGAAAGCCTTAAAAAACATGCAATGCACGGGGCAGCAATGGTTGGCCTGCTTGGTTTAATTGGTTCTGCACGTGGCATTCCCGGCGCGATCACCTTACTTGGCGGTGGCGATGTTGCTCGTCCGCAGGCGGTTATTGTACAAGCACTGATGGCCATTATTATGCTGGTATTTTTGGTGCTCTGCGTGCGCTCCTTTATGGAAGCACGACGCGAACGTAGCGCCTAGACCTGATTTCTTATACAGTGCGCGAACCGTCATCACGTTTTGATGCCGCGGTTCGCGTTATATTGTACGACATGCGCTTTATTTTCGGAGGGTTTTTGACAAGAGATCAAACACATCGGCATTTATTAATAAGTCTGCTGCTTGCCTTTATTCTGCAAGGCTGTGCAACATCGCGCTATGTTATGGTCAGAGGAAACAGCAAGACCGTTTCCAGAAAACTTCAGGATCGGCATATCGGCACTACGATATCGATCTTTGTTAAGAGTGGCAACAAAATAAGCGGTAGATTAGCAAGCTATGATGAATCGTATGTATACCTCGGTGGAGAGCATTCTCAGCCGAGCACGCGTGTTCCGATTGAGACAATCGACAAGATTCAGCTGGAGAAGATAAATGAAAATAAGCAGGCGGTCTGGGTATTCATTGCTATTCCAATGGCCCTGATTTTTATAAGCTGGGGCACGGTAGCAGCATTTGACTAAACGATAATTCGCGACACTTCGCTACTTATTCGCGCAAGCACTTCATAGTTAATGGTTCCGCAAAGATCCGCTATGCTTTCTGCGGTAATCTCCTCATCGCCTTGCTTACCAAGAAGAACCACTTCGTCTTCCAGCTCGATATCCGGAATATCGGTTACGTCGACCATCATTAAGTTCATACAAATTCGACCCAGCACAGCAGCTCGCTTACCGCGCACCAATACCACGCCCTGGCTCGACAACCCACGATCATAGCCATCCGAATATCCAACCGGTAAAACTGCAACCCGCGTCTTACGCGTCGTTTTAAAGGTACGACCATAGCCAATAGTACAATCCGGCTCTACCCATTTCAGCTGACCAATTCGCGTTTTCCAGGTGAGTACCGGACGCAGCTTGCTATCTACTTTGAAAAACTTTTTCCCCTGATAAGAGACGCGGGTTTCTTTTGAAGGCCAAACGCCATATTGCCCCAGCCCCAAACGCACCATATCCATATGCGTTTCGTGAAACAGTAAAATCGCAGCCGTGCAGGCCATGTGTTGCTTAATAATTGGAAAGCCTGATTTATGAATCATGTCGATCATTTGCCGAAAGCGATACTTCTGAAAGTCGGCAAATTCATGCGAGGTTGTGTCTTCTACATTAGCAAAATGGGTATAGACCGATTCGAATAGTATGCCTGGTGTTTCGCGCAGTCGCTGTACGTACCACTCCAGTTCATCCTGATCGACGCCATGACGATTGGTGCCGGTTTCCAGCTTTAGATGGATTCGCGCCAGCTTGCTGCGATTCGCGGTTAGCTTATGTAATGCCTCAACCGTCTCGCGATTAAATACGGCGAGACGCAGGTTATGCTCAACAACCTCATCCAGGTTAGATATGGGAACATGTCCCATAACCAGAATATTTTGATTAAACCCGGCGCGCCGCAATCGCAGTGCTTCATCGAGGGAATGAACACAGAAAGAGTCGGCGCCATGCTTGGCCGCCAAACGAGCAATAGACTGCCAGCCATGACCATAGGCATTGGCCTTCAGCACCACAGAAAGCTCCGGTTTGGAGCCGATAATTTTTCGGAAAAACTTTAAGTTGTTGGCATAGGCGGATTCGGAGATCTCCACCCAGGTGTTTTGTAAGAATCGCGTTTCTACCATTTTCTTATTCCGTAAGCTTCCCTGCATCGATTCATGTAAGTATAAACTTACTACACCTGTCTTTTGTTTGGCTTAGCAGCCGTCACATCTGCAAAAAATTATTGAGCTTAGTCGAACAATGTCCAGTCGACTCCCAGCTTAAACACCAGAAAGCTATCGCTTACGCCGCGGACAAAAGTATAATCGTCGCGTAACAGGTTTTCCCAAATAAAAAATATGGCAGCATCACGAAAATAGGACTGCAGGCGAGCACTGGAGATCAAATTACTCACTTCGGCTTCAAAGGTAGGGTGATAAAGCATTAACACTCGATTAAATGACAAAGGTCGATAATCATCAATGTACCGGAATGAAGCTGAGCCGTCCAGAGGGAACGTCTCCCCGAACAGATCAAGTGAAAAATTTACAGAAGAGGCCATATCCAGTCTACCAGCAAAGTGAGGCGAGTTATTACCTGAGAACCAGGTCGCATTATGCTGCAGATGAATGGCTTTCCAGGTAAGCGAGAGGTTTCCCCTAACACCGGAGCCATCATGTCCACCGGATGATACCGTTGCAGAAGGTAATCCAAAAAATGCGGGATATCCTACATCTTGGTAAAATGGAGTAATGCTCACTAAGACATTTGATGACTTCCAGCCGAAAGTCGCACTTAATTCTTTCTGCTCAAGCAAGTCATTGCCACCATAAGCACCGACCGTGGAAGTATCATCTACGGTGCGCCACAACAGTGGCGCAGCACGCGGACGAATTGCCGCCTCCGCTTCAAAAAAACCTTTACCTGAGGCAGAGGTCATTTTTAATATCGCACTGCCAGAGAAGGCATTGCCGAATTTGCTATGGCGATACAGCCCGGCCTGAATGTCAAGCATTGCCTGGCCTTTTTTCTTTTCCAGAGCAAACCCGACATAGCCGTCCCACTCATTCGCTTCTGTAAAGTTAGTGTCGGCAGATAAGCCAATGTGGCTGCCATTCACCTTGATGCCACTCATCCAATCACCATTGCCTATAAAATAAGCCAGTGACGCACCGGGAAGCTGGTAGCGATTATTGCGTCGCACCGCCGTTTGCACAAAGCGATCTTCAATCGTGGTGTATTCCGGCACAAACTCCAGCGAATCAGACGAGCCAAATTTCCCACGCAGACGCATCCACGCTTCGTGATTCACCTGCTTAAAGCCCTCACGCACCTGCGAACCGCCCGCTCCGGAAATCGTTAACGCCTCCGGCTCCAGATTGTAGCGATGTCGCAGCTGCCAATAGAAGAAGTCCGCCGACCAGTTGTCGGAAAAACGCGTAGAAAGCTGCGCATTATAGGTATAAAGTGAGAACTGTGAATAGCCCGATGCAACGGAACCGTCTCCGGTAAAGTTTGTTCCGGCAAGCTGTAGATAGGTATTGGGTGAAAGCCGCTGCGCAAAATTAACGTCCAGATAGTTTAGATCCAGAACGTAATCTTGCGAGAAAAGAATCGTACTTTCCGGCTTGTTCGATGTCGGTTCCCGAGCTTCCAGCAGCTCGCTTGTGCCTGCCGGTGATACGCTGCGACTGCCAATACGATGCGGCGACAACAACTGCTGATTGCGATAGCCAAAGAATGGGTTGCGCAAACGATGTCCGGCAAAGGATTGTTCGAGGCCACCGACGGGCAACCCGCGTATAGACAACGCATTTAAGCGACCGCGCTGTAACAGTGAAATCGGGAGATTATCGGAATATTGAAGACGATGTTCTTCTTCGGTGAGCACGCCAAAGGTCGCACCCTTTTCGGCAGCATTACGCTTTACAATAGCCGCTCCCGGAGGAATCTTAACCGCAGCTGCCGCGCGTAAGGCCGAGTCTGCCTGAACGGTCGCCGGCTTAATGTCTTCCATTTCCTGAGCAAAAACAGTAAAGCTAACCAGCAGGGACAATAGACACAGCCGTGCACTGCATATAGTTTTTTGTTTTAACATGCTTATTCAACACCGGGATTAGAAGATGGTTTCGCGCCCCGAAACCGGGCGGAGAAATATAGGCTTTGCGAGGAGGTAAATAAAAGCGGAAAGATGGAAAAAAGACTGCGGAGCACCTGCACCGCAGTCATAAAACAAAGGCAACCTAGAAAGAGACACCGAGCATCGCAGCGAAGACATTATTCTTAACATCACCTTCAAGCAGGGGATCATCATTAATATTTGAAAGACCACGCATATAGCGTAAATCAATGATAAATTTTGTGCCGGCAGCACCAAGGGCAAGATCAATACCAACTGCAAAAGCCACATCCAGCCCTTTAACATCTTCTTTTAAATCTTCCGTCTCGCCCTCGAATTCACCTTCTGCCTTCAAGTTAAAGCCAAAAACTGGTCCTAAATAAAATGACGGCGTGGCCGGAGCCGGTGTAGCAAGCTGCAGTTTCACCAGAACAGGAACATCGATATAACTAAAGTTAAGGCTGGCTTCGCCGGAATCGCTATCTGCAGAGGCACCTTTTTGGATAAACAGACCTTCAATCTGAAAACCTAACGGTCCCAACGGATCGATTTCAAGAAAGGCACCACCAAGAAAACCGGTGCGATTTTTAAACGCATCATCGATGACATTTTCTGAGAAACTGACTTTGGCAATTGTTATTCCGCCTTTAATACCGGGATTTATCGATAACTGTGCGAACATACTTCCAGAAAGCAAAAGGGCAAAAATAATAGTCAATATAGATACAGGGCGTTTCATACGTCCCCCTTCAGTCTTTTGAAAAAAGTTTGTTTAGGTGGATTATCAAAAACATATATTCAGCTTGAATGGAAACAAAGGCAATAAAAAAATACCGAGCGGTGATGTAATACATCTCCTCCCGGTAGAATTTTTATAAAAATGCAAATATTTTCTATTTTGCAGACTGCTTTGCCAACACGCGTTCTATTTTTTTCAAGAAATCGTGAATGGAAAATGGCTTCAGAATAACGCCGGCCGCGCCATTTTCCAATAGTTGGCCAACCTCCTGCACTTCGCGCATTCCGGTAGCAATAATAACCGGGACATCTGGTTTGATATGCTGCAATTGACTAAAGATTTCCGTACCATCCGGCCCCGGCATTAACAGATCCAGAATGACCAGATCGATACGCTCACCGTGCTGGCGAAAGATTTCAAGTCCACTAAGACCATCTTCTGCAAGCAATAGCTCATATCCGCGGCGAACCAATAAGTCCCGCGCCAGATCGCGAATGGTTTCTTCATCCTCTATCAACAAAACGGTTCCCGCAGTTGCCTTATCTTTATCCGGAACGGCTTTATGCACCTTGAGATCGACTCCATCGAGCTGTGCACATGGCAGGTATATTCGAAACGTACTGCCACGACCGACAGTACTCTCGACCTGAAGATGACCACGGTGATTACAAATAATTCCATAAGTAAGAGACAGACCAAGGCCAATGTTCCCGGGGGATCGGCGCGTTGTATAGAAGGGCTCATAGATCTTATCAATTTGATTTGCAGGTATGCCACAGCCTTCATCAACAATTTCCATTACGATACCCAACGGCTCCTGCAAACGGCTAAAGGCTGGCTCAACAACTTTTTCCTGCAGGCGCTTACACCGTACGGTGATTTTCCCGGTCAACCCCTCCATCGCTTCAATGGCATTGCGTAAGAGGTGAGTAATGCCCTGCTCCAGCTGAAGTGGATCGGCCTCTATTACGGGCGAAAAATCCATTTCTTCCAGCGCTATAGTCACAGATTCCGGAACGCTCTGCTCCACCGTGTTGATAACATTTTGCAGAAACCGATTGACTTTTAATTCTCGCATGTCGCGATTACCAACGCGAGCAAGGCCGAGCAATCTGGAGGTTAAATCGATACCGCGTCGGGTAGCTTTTTCAACTGCAGTCATGTACTGATAAGCAGAGGATGAGGGCTCGACGGCGTCTTTGGTCATTGAACTGTAGCCGACAATACCGGTAAGCAAATTGTTAAAATCATGTGCTATTCCACCGGCAAGACGACTAATGCTTTCCATCTTGCTATCCTGCATTACTTTCTGCTGCCTTTTTCGTCTGGCGGTTACGTCGTGCATAATCCCGTTAAAAGCGATCAAATTGCCATCTACATCTTTATAGGCGTGGATATTCACGATCAATCGGTGCAGGGATTTTGATGCAGATCGAAGGGTAATTTCGAAGTCTTTAACTATAGCCTTCGATCGCAATCGTTCAAGCATATAGTGCCAGCTTTTCGGATTCTCAAACCAATTGCCAAGCGTTATATCAGCAGACAGTTCGCCAGAAGGAATTCCGAGCAGCTTTCTTCCGGCCGGATTAATATCTATCAACATGCCGTTTGGGCAAATTCGAAAAATGGTCTCATGAGAATCGCGAAAAAGCTGCCGGTACATAGTTTCCGAAAGCTGAAGTTCTTCTTCAGCGCGACGCCTGGCAGTCACATCTTTTAAGATAAAGATGGCGCCTTGAAGTCCACCAGAAGTCTCGATCAGTGGCGTTGCACTACACTCCACATATCGTTTGCCAAGATGCGTGGAAACAAGAACCCGTTCCATTCCGGTAAGACTCAAACCTTCGCGTAGCGCAATCGATAGCAAGTCGGAAACTCGATTGTTTACGTCTGGCTCGTGCACCGCAAGCAGGTCGTGAAAGTTTTTACCGGTTATCTCGTTAACTTTACGGCCAAACAGCTGCTCGGCCAATGAGTTAACATAGGTAATTACCCCGCCGCTGTTTGTTGCAACCGCAGGCTCGCCGACCGTATCGAGGGTTTGTGCCAGCCAGTTTGTATCACCGGCTAAAGATTTTTGGAAGCTTTCATCAGCTGTCAATTCAGACTCCATCCCATGTTCATTAATTCGTATAAACACACGCTCCATCGGTTAATCCTGGGAGGAAACCAAGGGAGGACACAACTCCATAAAAAAGGGAAACTAAAAATGATCAGTATAGCAAATGCATGGCGCTAGCTAGAAACTATCGTCGATGGGGTAAGCGCTTCTGTAATAATCGGCTGAGGTTGTAACAAGTTTAGAAAAAGTTAAAAAAAAATCGGGGAAGAAATTATTCAATCGGCGTGGCTTTTATGCTGCCTCCTGTTGTTGTATCCAGGGGAACTTCAAGCGTGATTGTCGTGCCTTCATCTATCTCGCTACTAAACGAAACATTGCCTTTTAGATAAAAAATTCGCTCGCGAATTCCCAGAATACCGAGGGATTCAGGCGCATTTAGCTCTTCCTCTGTAATGCCGCGCCCGTTGTCTTCAATGGTTAGCAATAAACTATCATCACGTGTCTCAAGGATGACCGTTACCTCCGAGGCTTCGGAGTGCTGAGAGACATTGTTCATTACCTCCTGAAAAATGCGAAAGAGAATGTTCGCCACATCTTTATCGAGAATAACATTTTTGGCACGAACAACCAGCTGGCAGGCAATATTGCTGCGACGCTCAAACTCCCGCGCCTGCCAGGAAATTGCCGCACTAAAATCCAGGTTGTCAAGTGCTTCCGGGCGCAGTTCCTGGGAAATACGCTGAACGCGCTGATTGGTAAGCTCAATGAGATTCGACATGAGCTTCGTCTTCTCGAAAAGTATCTTCTTACGCTTGGGCAGATGACTTTCCAGCCAACCAATATCAAGCTGTAATGCAGACAGTACCTGTCCAAGCTCATCCTGTATTTCGCGGGAGATGCGAGTTCTTTCCTGTTCTCGCATACTGTCGGTATGTAGAGAAAGACTGCGTAAACGCTCGTTCGACAATTTCAGCAAGCGTTCCGTTTTTACACTATTGGTGAGCTTTTCCTTAAGCTCATTGTTCATCAGCGTCAACTTATTGGTTCGTTCTTTTATCAAGTCTTCCAGCTGATCATAATACTTGCGCAGTTCTTCTTCAATCAACTTACGCGCCGTTACTTCACGCGAAACGGCAATAGTTTCTTCGACAAGTCCGGTATCCTGATTAAAAATAGCCCGAACAGTCGTTTCGAGCCACACATATTTTCCCTCTTTATGCTGGGCACGAAAGGTTACCGTATCAACTATTGGTTCGCGAAATATTCTCGATCGACAATCCAACAGGGTATCCAGGTCATCTTTGTGGATCAAGCTGCACAGACTGGTTCCAACCAATTCATCCTGTGAATAACCGAGCAGGTTTTGTGAGGCAAGAGAAACGTACGAGAACGTCGCTTTGGGAGACTGCTTGCTAATCATATCTGTGGAATTGGCAGCAAGCATGCGATAGCGTTCTTCGCTTTCGCGCAGTGCCTTCTCAGATTGTTTCCGCTCTGCAATATTTCGCGCAATCGTTGAGAAATATTCGACTTCACCGTCAGGGGATTTATGAGCAATCAATACCTGAAGGGTGGGAATTTCTTTATTATCTGGTCCCATAAAAACCGTTTCATTGCTCCAAACACCTTCCTTGATAGCAATCGGCATTCCCTCTTTTTCAATGATTTCGGCAACATCAGGTGGATGGAAATCGCGAAAGTGTTTTTCCAGCACATCCTGTTCATTGCTAAGCCCGAGCATATCGCGTCCGGCCTGATTGATATAAAGAGAGTAACCATCCTTATTGATCATGCTTACAAAGTCAGTCGTCGCCTCAAGGATTGCCATAAAGCGCTGCAGTGCTTCTTCCGAACGGCTTCGTTCGGTAACATCACGAACGATGGCCATATATTGATTCTCCGGCAGGCGACGCATACTGGTTTCGACCAGTACCGTACTGCCGTCTTTACAGGCCAAATGCATTTCGCTAATCAGCGGCTTTTCCGCCTGAATACTTGCCAAATGGGCTGCTGCATCCAGGTTCGAACCAGCGAGTAATTTTTCAAGAGATAAGGCAAGAAGTCCACCTCGGGTATAGCCAAGCGTGCGGCAAACCCGGGTATTTACGTCGATACACGATCCATCTTCATCGAATAACAGAATACCGTCTGAAGCATGCTCCACAACGGACTGATAAATTGTTTCCTTAATCGACTCGCCGTCGTCCGAGTTACGAGCTTCTTCCAACTGTCGCTGTAGTTCTTCGCGCGCTGTTTGCAAGCTGGCGATCTCTGAAGCAGTCGCCTCTTCAACTTCAAGGCGGGCTTCTTCTCGCAGCGCCTCAACATCGACAGAAGATCCGCCCAAACCAGAACGCGCAGAACGCAATGATTCTTCAAGTTCCATTATCCGACTGATATCGCGAGTCGATGAGACAACTTCGACAACTTCATTTGTCAATGGATCGACAATCGGAGTAAGAGTCATTTCACACCAAATGTAGTGACCTTCCCGATGGCGTATGCGTACATTTTCAGTAACCATTTCAATGTCTTCACGTGCACTTTGGAATATTTCCCGCATGGAAAACTCATCATCGGGGTGAAGCATCTCAAAGATATTCAGATCGATCAGGTCTTCCGGGTCAAAATCGAATAGCAGTTGCGAGGCCGGAGAGCTATAAATAAAAAAGCCGTCAGAAGAATGACGTGAAACCATTTCCCGTGAATTTGCCGCCAGCAGCTGGTAGCGTTCATGACCTTTTTCCAGCGCCTCTTCTGCTTCTTTCATCGGCGTAATGTCTGAGCAAACAATCAGCAGACCTTCGTCGTGGCGCGGATCGCTTATACGACGCGCGAAGTTCTGCACCCAAACGACATCACCATTCTTACAAAGCATGCGAAACTGAACAGAATCGACATCTGATGGATTTGCCATACAGTGCTCAATTTGCGCTTCAAGCAATTCATGATCGGCAATGTGCACAACGTCTTGTAGCGCCAGAGAAGTTAACTCCGCTACTTCATAGCCAAGTTTTTCCGCAGCATAACTATTGACGGCAATAAAACTCCCATTAGATCGTGTGGTAAAATTTACGAGTGGAATGTCTTCGGAAAGCACTTTAAAGCGCTCATCATTTTCACGCAAAAACTCATTATTTTTTGCTTCCTGCGTTACATCACGAATCAGCGAGGCCGCGCCAACCAAACGATTGTTTTCGTCGGTAAGCATGGTATGATACCATTCGCAGGTGAGCGGCTTGCCATTTTTACTAATATTGCGATTGATAGAATAAAATCCGTTTCGCCCTTTCAAGAGCGAATCCAATTTTTCCTCAACCTGTTCGGGTGTAGTATCAGAAGATGTAAGGTCCCAGATAGAACGTCCAGTTGCCTCACTGCTGCTATAGCCGAAAATACGTTCAGCACCAGGATTCCAGGATGTAACCTCGGAGTTCAAGTTCCACTCGACAATTGCAATGGGGGATTGCAACACCAGTTGGGCCATTTTCCGCTCGGATTCCCGAACATCCATTTCTTCCAGCTTGCGCTGATGAATATCCAGGAGAGTATAAATGAATCCCTCAAAAACGCCATTCGCAGCAAAGCGCGGTACGCCATGGCATAGCACCCAACGAAATTCTTCTCCCCGATAGCTGAGGCGAAATTCAACCTGTACCTCAGCCTGGTTAATGAACCCCTCGTCGAGTAGATTAGAAATTGGTTCGCGATCGGTGGGGTGTAAATAATCGAACCAGCCGCGGTTTCGCAGCGAATCTTCTTCTTCATCTACAAAATCTATCCAGCTTTCACTGAGATATGTTGTGCGCTGCATTTTATCTTCAATTCGCACAAGGAAAGGACCACTATCGGCGAGGAAAGAAAGATCCTCTTCCTTTTTCTGCAACAGCTGCTCAGCATTTTCGCTAAGACGCTGTAGCTCGTCCTCTTTATTCTGAAGTAAACTTTGCAATTGCTGAAGCGATTCATTCAGCTCGGTCTTTTGCTCTTCTGCCCGTTGCGCTGCCTGCTGACGAACCTGCTCAATTTCTGTTTGTCGCTCTGAAAGTGACTCGCTGAGCTGTTCAATTTCACCACGTAGCGTTTGCTCCAGCTGCTGCCACTCTTTTGCCGCTTTAGCTTGAGCCTTTTGAGCCTTCTTTTTCTCGCTGACTGCCTTATCGCTTTGCTCTTTTGCGTCGGCCTGCAGGCGCTGCTGTTCTTCCTGTAGCGCAGCTAAGTTTTCATCGCGATCGCGAATCAGCCGTTCGGCTTGCTTGCGATCTGTGATGTCAATGTACATGGCACGCGTGCCAAAAGCTTCCGAGTCCGCATCTTCTGCCTCAGGTATTGCTCTCATCAGCGTGTGCATCACCTCACCCTTCTTGGTGAGTAGCTGGCATTCTTCAGTAGATATTTCACCAGCAAGTGCGCGCCTGTAACCATCATCCAGCAGAGATTCTCGAAATTCCGGAGCGTAGAAATCGCTCAGAGGTTTTTCCATTACTTCTACGAGATTGTAGCCAAGAGATTGTAGAAACATTTGATTGCAACCGGTAACAATGGGGGCGCCATCTTGGTTGCGGGTGGTGACATAGAGGATGGGGGTTTCTTTAAATAAATTACGAAAACGCTGCTCGATCTTGCGTCGCTCAGCGTGCAGTAATCGCTCCAAACTATCAACGGGCTTACCAGCGCCATTGACGGAACCATTCAGCTTGTTTTCGGACTGCAGCGATTTGATAGCCTCAATTAGCTGCTTCCGAGTCATCTTACTATAATTCATTGATCTTCTCCGGAATAGCTTATCCCCAGCGCTCCTAAGGTTTCAGCAGATAAATTGAGTTGCCTAATTCCTAATTTCCGACGGTATTTTAATTAGGTCATACCAGCCGTTGCGCAAAAAATGCTATGTCCAGGTTGCGGCTTCTATACAGCTCCCCCACTGACATGTCTAAAATAACGCATGTACATCGTCTGAAATTTTGATTTATTCCACAAACTAGCAAGCGGCTTTAGTAACAATTTTTATATTGCGGCTAAAAAAACAGCATACTATCGCCAGAAATAAGGGTGTATTTCGTCTCCGTGTATCTCTAGCCAGATTGCCCCATGCCTGTCGGTCCGCAGTATTTTACTATCGAAATCCAACAGTCTTTGCAGCGTTCGTGGCGATGGATGCCTGAAGCGATTCTTCCTTCCCGCAGAAATAAGAGCATATTTGGGCTTCACATGCTTCAAAAGCGCAGGTGTTGCCGATGTTTTACTTCCGTGATGTCCAACCTTTAAAACAGTACTGTGCAAAAGCTCTTCCCATCCCAAGAGCGCCTCTTCGCCCACGGCTTCAGCGTCACCGGTAAATAACATACTGACCGAACGATGGCGAATGAGAAAACACAGAGATCGGTTATTTATCGGAGAAGATAAGTCTTCGCGCCGCAGAATTCCCGGTGACGGTCCTAACATATACAAACGAGTTTCACGATCAAGTTCTAACCAGTTTCCGCGTTTCAAAGTGCGACTACCAATTCCATACCGTCCGACGAGCTTTTTTAATTCTCCGTTTTCATTAGAATCGACTCCATTCGGAGGCAAGTAAAGGCTGTCTACCGGAATAGTCGAAATTAGTTTTGACAATCCACCGGTATGGTCGCGATGAGGATGGGTGATAAAAATCTTATCCAAACGCTCGATACCAATTTCTTTCAAAGTTGGTAAAACTATCCGCTCACCGCTGTTAAAATAGCGGTTTGCCGGGCCGCAATCAATCAACAGCGTTTGGCCTGAGCGCAATCGCAATACCAGCGCTTCCCCCTGCCCCACATCCAGTACAATGAGCTGTGCAACAGGAACAGCAGGAAAATGACTGTGAATCACCACAATGCCAACAAAGATCATGGCAATCGGACGCCAGAGCCGCAGGCGAAAGGGAAGCCTTATAAAAAAGACCGCAAGCAATAGCCAAACTAAAACCGCCTGCAATACGCTTGTAAGTTGGATGTCAAGAGCAACACCGGGCAGTTCACTCAATCTATGAACAGTATCGATTTTTGCCCGCAACAGCATGCCAATTAGATCATTAACTAAATCTCCGACGTAAACAACCTCCTGGAGCAGGAAAACAAACGGGCCCGCACTAACTAAAAATGCAACAACAGGCAGAATGGCTAAATTAAACACAATGGAAAGTGGTGCAAGTTGCCCAAAATAAAAGGCAACCAGCGGAGCCGTACCAATCTGAGCGGCCAGTGAAACCGCCAAAGATGGAGCAAGACGAACCAGAGCATCCGACTTTGGCGACAGTTTCAAAACATTCTCAAACGCCAACTGAAGGCGCAGATAAATAAAATTGATCCAAAAGACCGCCATAAAAGACAGCTGAAAACCAATCCAAAACAGCTGCTGTGGCCACAGTAGCAAGATGATAAATGCCGCCAGAAACAATATTTGTTGAGAATGAACGGAGCGCTCCAATCCACGGCATACCAACCACAAGGCACCCATAATCACCGCGCGCGTCACCGCAGGTTGAATACCGGTTATCAGTAAAAAAAGCAGTAGAGAGACAATAATTAGTATACTGCGAGCCCAACCACGGAACCCTAACAGCTTGAATAGCGCCAGCAAAAGTGCAAGAAGAAATCCTACATGCAAACCACTAACGGCCAAGACGTGCACCAAACCGGTTCGTTGAAAATCTTTCCGAATATCAGAGTCAAGCTGTTTGGCCTGCCCCAACCAAAGTGCCTTCAGCAATGAGGCTTCGCGCGGGGGAAACGCCAGATCCAACCGTTCGGCAAGCGAGCTGCGTAAGTTTGCCAATTCGGAACGCAGCGAAGGGGCACCAACGAAATGCCTGAACTGAATCTGCTTGCGAACATCGCAGATAATTCGAATACCGCGGCTTTCAAGATACTGCCGGTAGTCAAAGCTACCGGGATTGCGTGCCGAAAGTGGTTGTTCAAATTGAACCTTATGCAGCAACACACCATCTCCCGGAGATAAATTGCCGGTTCCTGCAGGTAGATAAAGCTGGATCGTTTGACTTGTCTCAAATATGTCTTCCTCTAACCATATCGCCCGCAGCTCCGCAACAGCACTCAGTCGACGCCCGGTACGCACCGACACAATCTCGGCCGCAACAGAATCACACTGCAAAGGAAGGTGCTCTACCGCTAGCGGCAAAAAGGATTCTGACTGCCAGATAGAGAAACGAAAAAAGCCTGCCAAGAAAACTATTAAGAGAAGCATTGTCGGTTTAAAGAAAAAGCGGTCTCTTGGGGTCAATATGCTGACGAGCGTTATTACGCTGCAAATTCCAACAATAAGGCCAACTACGGCAAAACGAAGTTCTACAGAAGCAGCAAAAATACCGCAGGCAAATACTGGTGTAACAATAACCAGAGGTGTTACTGTTGGAAATCGCATTCTTTTAATATTCGCATTAGGTAAAAAGGAGGGGGTACTGTGTTATTCGGGCATAACTCATTTTTTTTGAATGATGCCCGAATAAAGATTAGAATCAATCTGAGGTTTTTAAAACGAGAGCCGATCGAGCTGGAATCGTGATATTCCTCAGAATACCGTTATCAGGCTGTAAATCCGCATGACGTCCCCAAACAGCGGATAGGAGAAACGTTGAACCAGGTTTCAGTTCAAGGTCAATCGTATTGGCAGTATCAGCAGCATTGAAAATTCCAACCATCACCTGACCATCAAGCTCGCGGGTGAATGCAAACACCTGATCGGCGGCAAGAATTTGTTTGTAAACGCCGGTTTGCAGAGCAGCATGATTATTGCGCAATGCAATCGCACGACGATAAAAGTTTAACAGCTCATTATCCCATAAAGCTTCATCATGCCAGGGAAACGCATTGCGCGATAGCGGTTCCTGTCCACCGGTAAGACCAACTTCATTTCCATAATAAACACAGGGTGCACCGGGCATCGTCATGTGGAATAGGATGCAAAGCTCCATCGCGCTCCTGTCTTCGCCTACCATCCAGTGTAAACGTGCTGTATCATGACTATCAAAAAAATTCATCTGCGCAAAATTAATTTCCCAATCATACGAGGCATATACTTCTTCAATCCGCTCTGCGAATACCGTTACATCAATAGAATTGAGCGTCATATCGCCACCTTTATAGTTCTCAGGGAGGGTTTTCGCAGCGAAGAAATTGATGGCCGCTCCACCGAATGGATAGTTCATGAGTGCATCGAAGCGATCGCCCTGTAGCCATTCCGGAGCAACATGCCAAATCTCGCCACAAATGTATGCTTCCGGGTTTACGCCTTTCACAACCTTTCTAAACTCGCGCCAAAATGGTGGATCATCAATTTCTGCAGCAACGTCTAACCGCCAGCCGTCAATCCCAAATTCCACCCAATATTTTGCAACATCAAGCAAATACTTGCGTACGCCGGGATTCTTAATGTTAAACTTTGGCAAGGCAGGCAAATTCCACCAGGCATCATAGTTTGGTGGGTTTTTCTTATTACTCGTATACGGGCGCAGCGGCCAATCGTGAACCTTGAACCAGTCTATGTAGGGCGAGTTTCCACCATTCTCCAGAATATGATGAAAAGCCCAAAAGCCACGACTGGCGTGATTAAAAACGCCATCCAATACAATTTTTATATCGCGCTTATGCGATTCATCAAGTAGCTCTCTAAGTGCATCGTTGCCACCAAGCAACGGGTCTACCTGCATATAATCGAAGGTATGATAGCGATGATTCGAGGCCGACGAGAAGATGGGATTAAGATATATTGCATTGATCCCGAGCTCTAGCAGATAATCCAGCTTGTCGACAACACCATACAGATCACCTCCCTGATACCCCTGCTCTTCGGGTGGACTTCCCCACGGCTTAAACGTTATTCCAGACGTGTGTTTGGTACGCTCACTTTTAGCAAATCGATCGGGGAAAATCTGATAAAAAACCGCCCTTTTTACCCAATCCGGTGTCTTAATCGCCATCTATACTTTCCTTTCTGCTTTTCAGTTTGCGAAGAAGCTACTCATTTTTTCAGTTTGCGACAACCGCGAAAGCGCAATCCCGAGGCGATACTTAAAATCGCAACGCCTCGGGACAAATCGTTGTAGAGCATGAAATAAGGAGCTGTAAACTTCCCTTAAATCATGCCCTACAAAAAATATAATAAACGTAGTTATCCAAATTAAAAGGCAAGCCCGGAGGAAAACAAAATGTGTCCCTCCGGGAGATTAGAGGCTAAAGACGTAGTCTGGAGCTCGCAGAGATTGTGACTCCTTCCGCCGTCCCTGGCAGGAAACTACCGTGGTTTACTATTCCTAAGTCGATATAAAAAAAACTGAGATTCAGACCTACACCTACAGCTGTAGACATTTTGTTAATTCCGCCAAATGACATTCCGGCGCGTAGCGGCAAAAACGAAAGCCAGCTAAATTCACTGCCAAACGACATTTCAAAACCCTGTGAATAAAGATCACCGGCAAATCCCTTGGAAATACGTCCGGTAAACAACCAGCTTTTTGAGGCTTGAAAAGCCGTGCCATAATCCAAAACCAATGGAAGGCGCGTGCTGAAAGCACTGGCTGCAAAAGTAGTGTCTTCTGTGACAACTAAACTGTCTTCAATGCCGTCGACAGTGAGAGTGAGGCTGTCCGAGCTGATGTCGTATAATCTTATTTCCGGCTGATTGTTCCAGGTGATACTTCCCAGAACATTATTTACCGAAAAGCTATGGGTCCAATTTCCACGACTTTGGGCAACCACACCAATATCCAACCCAAATCCGCTACCCCCGCGGGCAGTAAGCAATTCCGCGCGGCCATCTAACTCCATAACCGGATTTTCAAAGCTGGCATTTGCAAATGAGCCGCTTGAGTTTTCCACATTAGCATAACCCAGCCCGCCAAAGTATTTACCATTTGCACCGATTGAGAAATGCTTAAAGTGTTTATTGTTGTCCATATTTAACGGAATCGCCAATCCAAAGTTGATTGCCATCCCGGCCCAGGCGCCGCCGTCAACATTCGAGAAGTCGTAGGTTTTACCGAGCTCCTCATTGCCGTAGAAGGCCAGCTCTGCAACCTCCTTGGGGATAACGAAGTCGCCATCTGCCATTGCAGTAACCCCGATAGTAAACTTCGGTGCATAAATGGACATTAAGTTCACGCGCGCTCGCATTGCCCCTTCAATTCCTGTAGATGGAATTGAGGAAAGCAGCGTATTTTTGTCCGTATCAGTAAGGAAGTCACCCGTGGTGAAGTAATCGTCGTAGGTGCCTCTATTGAAGCTGTTATTCGACGCATTGAGGCTGGCAGATACCAGATTAAGTTCAAAGTTATAAGACGTCGGCAAAGCAAAACTGGCAGGGTTCAATCCCACAGCCTGCAGGCCGCGTGATGCAGCAGGATTGCTAAAAGCCATACCGGCAGCACGGGCATCATTACTCTGCTGAGCAGCCAGCGAGGTAATAAGAAACAGTACTAACATGATCAATTTCGTTTTCATAGTCCCAAATCCTTTTGGTTTATGACCAGACGTCCCTGTCTAGTCTTTCACATTGATTTCTACGCGTGCCATACCGGCGATTTTAAGAAAGTCCGATGCCCGAACTGCGACCGTGCCGTTCGTTTCCGGAATGCGTAGCTGATAACCAATGCGCAGCGGTGGATTCTGAAATAACATTGCTTGCTCTTTAGTGAGCTGTAGAAGCAGTTCGTTTTGCGCTGCTTCCGTAACGAAGCCCGTGACCGGGTCAATAGTTGCTTCAGTAATGGTAATTGTTTTTTCAAACTCCAGCTCCGGATTAATCGGGGCTTCATCATAAATACTTATTCGGGCCGGGTCGGCGCTAACGATTAGCCTAAACGAGGCGCCCAGAGGCGTATGATTAGTAAGTTGAACCGCCAGTTCAGCATTTTCAAAGTTTTCCTCAGTGGCCTCCTGCAAGTCATCATCAATATCTTCATCGAACAGTATTTCTTCATCGCCTTCCCAAATAGCTTCCTGAGAAATTTCGAACATCAATGGTGTTGCAAAACTATAACTGCCAGAGATGGCGGCATTTTGATTGATTTCAACATCTCCCGACCCACGAACATTACCCGAGGTGCGTATATCTGTTGGTAAAATGTTAAGCAGGTTAGCGATATCTGCTCCATCGATGGTTATAACTGTGGTTCCAGGTGCTCCCGGACGACCAGGGTTTATACGACGATCAGTAATCGCTACAACAGCCGAGTCTGTAATTCCGCCACTTTCCTCACGGTGGTAGCCAACAACAAACAAGTCCAGAGCTAAGTTCTCAATATAAATCTCATTATTTAATACGAGCTGCAAACTCGCATTATTTAGCGAAATACCTTCTGGAAAATCGGAGTAGTCAACAAGGTCTTTTTCTTCGATCGGGTCGATATCAAATGTATCAGGAGACATAAATCCGGCAAATGAACGTAGATTAATATTGCGAACTGAGATATCCACAACTACTCGGTCACTCGATCGAACATGCAGGTAACCCTGTGGTGCTTCGGTAGTTGCCGTGTAGAAGACAGATAAGCTATCTACATATTTGCCTGTGGGCTCAGCTATGCGCATATCGCTCAGATCCAATACCAACTGCTGCTGATCGCCCGGCTCGAGGTGCAAGTTATCGACAAAACTATTTCCCTGTGCATCCAGCAAATTGGGAATATTTACTTCAACATCCGTTTCCAAACCTGTTTCATTGGTAAAATCAAGATCGATAACCCCTGCATCCATCACCACTTCACGCAGCTGGTGCTCCGTTTCAATTGCAAAGGAGAGGGTATCCGAGAATTCCTGTGGATCGATTCTGGCAATTGCCTCGTCGGCTACCACATCGTCCAGCGTTGAAGAAAGTTCAACCCCTGTAGAATCCAACATTCCCGAGCGCAGACCAAAGGTGGTTGTTTGTGGAACGGGCAGCGTGTAGCTTACAGTGAGTGGAGCATAAATCCAGCCATCCGGTGTTGTTAGCGGACTCGTTTCATCCACCGTATCTCCCGGCGCGACAGTAGTTGGGACGCTTACACTAAGCACTTCTTGTCCGGTGCTATCGGTAATCGTAAACTGCATTCCGTTTGGCGTAGCAGCGTTTGGTCCCAGTGAAAAAGGTAAATTATTTATAAACACGACGCGCATAGATCCGCTAACAACGTGGATGCCAATAAAATCATCCGATTCGATAACCGTCGGATCCGGAGTGAGAGTCACTTCGGGAATCGTTACCGGGATTTCCAGACCGTCCTGTGCAAGCGCGCGCAATTCCGGATAAATCTGCCCCAATGTTACAGGATCACTTTCAATTACCTCCAGGCTGCCAATGTCGAGCTGCCCGACTGCGAAGTATTGCGTCGTGTCAATTGCGCCAAGCGTAAAGTCTACAGCTGAGACTTCTGTGGTATCCAGGTCGCCATCAAAGTTGATGTAAATCAGTGAATCCGCACCTTGCGCAACAATTGTAGAATCGTTAATTATTTCTTCGCCAAGCTTAAAAGTCTCCTCAGCAAACGGAACGTTTACCGTAACAGCCCACTGTGGAAGCACCGGTTCCTCGAAGGAACAACTGCTAAGCAGAGCCAGAATGAGTGCGCAAAAGATGCTGTAGAAGCGCAGACTAATTGGCGGATGGTTGGTCGAGTTGAATAATGCTTTCATAGTATTCTTCCTTGAATTTTTATGATTCTTCCCTGAATCCTTAGTGCTGTTTCGATGTCAAAGACCAAACCGAAGAAACAGCACGCAACTCCTGACATTATCTACGACACGGCATGTTAGGACGTTAAATAATTCTTTTAAGGTACTCTTTTTCTGTGGGGTAACACAGACAACAAAAAGCCCCCTGCCAAGGTTCTGACAGGGGGCAAAGGTTGATCAAAAGAATCACATTGGAGCATTCTCACAATGGAGCAGTTTTTGTGAGCTAGACGGTGTACTCTTTATTCTTAATTTCTAAGAAAATTTTGAACACTTTCTACATTTCTTTCAAAAGAGAACGACTTCCAGCGTATCTTAATAGCGGAATTCATCGCCTTTATGAACCGCAATGTCATTCGGAAAATAACGGTTATAAATCAAGTCACTAAACTCAAGCGCTTCCTTAGAATATGGATTTGTGCTGAGCTTATAGAAAAAGCTGTCTATTAAGTTCGACGCATCTTTCCATGTTTCCGTGCCGTTAACGATGCTTATAAATTCATCATACTGCTTTTCCTGCTTCTTAAATATTCGCTTGATAAAACGCTTACGCTGCTTAACAGTAATCATTGTATTCAGATCACCAAGGTCAGTGCCCTTCATTTTATTACCAACCACATTTGCAAGATGCTCAGCGGCGGTATATGACGGATCGCGCATTGTCATGCCCTTCGTCTCGGCAATAACCGGCAGTTCCTCTTCTTCGAAGGAATCACTATCATCCTCTTCAATAACCTCTTCCGGTTCAACCTGTTGCGGGACTTGAATTTCTTCTACATGCACAGCCGGCTTATCCTGCTCGATATCTTCGAGCGTCTCAACCGGAATCGGTTTCGGCAGCGGTTGTTCAACAGGGGTAGGTGCAGGCGTTGGTGTACTAAGTCGTGGGCTCTGACCTGTTCGAAGTAGAGCTTCCAGCTCAGTGAGGGTCAGTTTATCAGCGCCATTATTGCCTTCACGTTCTACAAGTTGAGCGAAGTCGCTTAGATTGCGATCACGCAAAATCATACTGAGCATCTGAACGCTCATCTGCCCATTTTCACCTTCACTGCCTTCGGAAATAAAATTTCCAATGGTTTTGATGGTCTGAAGAGCCGTCTCGACAGGGTTACGGGAAAAGACCTGCAGGTCGATGCCTTTAATCAATTCTTCAAACTGAACCTGCGAAATTTCGCGAAGGTACTTCAGGTTAAAGTATTCAGTAAGCGCATCTTTGTAATACTGAAATTTATCGAAGTATTTGAGCATGTCGTATACTTCAATCGTTGTAATAACCTTCTTATCCTTAAACAAAAATTGCGTCAGCGTTTGATGGGGACGGATAAGATAGTTTGCTTCCAGCTTAATAGATCTTTCCAACAGTCGATTAAAACGGTTCGGATGAAATGTCGCTGTTTGCTTAAGGACATCAAAGATCTTGTCGACCAACATCTGAATTTCAGGTGCTTCGTAGTTGAAACGATCGCTATCGCTAAATTTTTCGGACTCTTCACGAAGCCAGATTTCGACTTCCTGATCGAAAAAATGCTTTACTGAATCCGGAATGTTTCTGGTGAAGATATAAGCCAGAGGAATTTGATCCATTGAAGGCTTAACAACTTCTGTTCGGATCTTCTGAATAATATTTTCAATAATTTGTTCAAGCATACTGCAAACTCCAAAAATTTATCTGCATTTTCACATTCAGGTCATGCCGCTCCTGAACGTGCAAATATCGTTCCTCCTGAAGAACCTTAGCCACCTCTATCCATGAGTGCTTATTGTGAAATAGCGTCATTTCGCATAAAATGTGCCGATTTTCGGGTATAGTTTAGCATAATACCGAAAGCGTGAAAATACATTCAGCACAAATTCTGAAATTTAATTTTAAGAAAAGCCCGGCGATGAGATTGCTTGGAATGTGAGAAATGAGTAAAAATTTCTCACATTTTTATCAAAGGTAAATCAATCCCGCTGATTCAACATCAGTTGTTGATTTGCTTCCTGAACAGCAGTTTGAACACCAACTAACATGGCTCGCTTTACAATGCTCAGCCCCATGCAAATATCTTCAATACGGGGAATACGCGCAAGGTATGGCAGGTGCTGATAACCGATCGATCCGTAGCAGTTTACACCGATCCCCAACTTAGCTGCCCCAAGCACCGCAGAATGCAGCTTATCTAATGCAACAAGTTCATCATTCGAATCTGCAGCACGGGTAATTTCCGAACAGTCAAACTCTACAAAATCCACGTCGATTCGATTCAACTGTTTTAGCAGATTTATTTCCGGCATTGCGAAAGCGGCAACGGAAATCTGACTGGCACGAAAATCGGACAGGACGCCCGGCAGGGTTTCCACCAGCGTATGAGTTGAAAGCGGTGATATAGCAATAGCACCGGATTGCGAGACATCGACAAACGTAACCATATCGGGCTTTATACCAAGCGCAATCTTTACCATTTGAGGGTCAATTGGAATGTGTAAATTGAGAAAGCTCTTATAAACTTTTCGCAGCGTACGAATATCGCTTTCCTTCAAACCACGGTCAGAATCCGCCAGCGTTACGGATATCCCGCTTGCGCCGGCAACTTCGGCCAAAATAGCATATTGAACCGGATCAAAGTCTGTATCTTTTAATACGTAGCGGAGAGTTGCAACATCATCCACAGAAATCGTTAATCGCTTTACCAAATCGCTTCTCCTGATATCATCATTAAATCACTTTGTCTTCCCAACGAGCAATATACCACCGCTCATCATCCCGCAGTACGTATTGGAAAACCACTTCGCCATTAAAAACAGGATCGGCTCCGCCTCCATCGAGGGTCAGCGTGAATGTAAGAGTTTCCTGAACACGGGTTGCTTGCCCTTCATCATTGCGTTGAAGCGTATCGGAACGTATAGGCTCGTTGAAGGTAATATCCAGCGTGTTAAAAAAACGGAACATTCGTCCCACGACTCTTAATTCCTGATCGCGTCCCCAATTGATCGGCTCCGGGGGAGACACATTAAAATTGGTACTCACAAAAATAAACGTTGAATCCAGCAGCTCACTATAAACCAATGAATCTTTAAAGGAATAGGCAAATGCAAAATTGAGTAATACCTCACCCGGGGATTTCTGTTCGGTAAGCAAACTATTTTGCCCGGCATTTTCATCGGCTAGCGCAGGTGCAAATGGGTTTGCACAGCGAATGACAATAAGAGCCGTAAGCAGCAAACCGATAAAGAGAAAAGAATGCTTTTGCATATCAAGTACTCAACGATACTTTGCGCGCAGCGTAGACCAGGTGCTGTCATTACCGCTAGTGGTTTCCAAATCCTGCCAACTCCGCACAAACCAATTTTCCTGGCTGGATTTTACGACGCGCAAAATAACGCGCCCCTGATAGCGCTCTACGCGCTGACCGGTGCGCAGTCCGAGTAGAATCTCGTATTGAAAGCGCACCTCTTCCTCATCCTGAGTTATTGGCGTAAAAACCGGATCCCCATCTTCAGGCAGATTTAAAACCGCACTTTCAACTTGCTCATCCTGAACCAACTGCTGAAAGTAAGCAATTTCGCGCATCCGATCCCAATTTGAAAGTTCAGAAGCATCGCTACCCGCCCCGAGAAAAGTAAATAAGCTATCGAAACATTGTTCATAAGTTGAGGACAACTGTACATCAAAAGCGCTGCGAATTTTTGCTATCAACTGTTCCGGATCTGACTGAGACGTCACCAGATTGTCTCCGGAAGTCGGGGGTTCCGGCATTCGGGTGGCAAATGGGTTGGTACAGCTACCAAGAAAAATAAGTAAGATGACACAATGTATTCCGGGCGATTTTACGCTCATAAATTCAATGTAATTCGTTATTAATTGCTTTTCCATAAAAAATTCGGCTTTTTATCGGAAAGAAAGAATAAACACAATGTTCGTATAAGCAAAAAAGACAGGACCACTTCATGAGCTCGAAGGCAAAAGAGGAAATAGAACAGCTCCGGCAAGCGCTCAATGATCATGACCACAGCTACTACGTGCTGGCGCAGCCAACCATCTCGGACTACGAATATGATATGATGATGAAAAAGCTTGAGGCGCTGGAAAAAGAATTCCCACAGTACGCCTCTGAGCATTCGCCATCAAAACGCGTTAGCGGAACACCGACGAAGAATTTTCCCGTTGTAAAACATATCAAGCCAATGCTCAGCCTCTCCAACACGTATAATGAGGAGGAAATTCGCGATTTCGATCGACGAGTCCGCGAACTGCTCGGAGACGGAACAGACTATCAGTACGTCTGTGAGTTAAAAATAGACGGGGCTGCGATGAGTCTGGTATATCGCAATGGACGAATGGAACGTGCTGCTACGCGAGGAGACGGCGAGCAAGGCGATGAAGTGACGAACAATGTGAAAACGATTCGCAGCCTGCCGCTTGAGCTAAAGAATGCTGAACCTGAGCTTCAAAACCTTGAAGTACGTGGCGAGGTCTATTTCCCACTCGATAAGTTTGCGAAACTCAATCAAAAGCGCGTAGAGGAAGGTGAACCACCCTATGCCAACCCACGCAACTCTGCTGCGGGCACGCTGAAGCTACAGGATTCGCAGGAAGTCGACCGGCGACCATTGCGCATGTTTTGCTACTATTTCGATCAGCTTGGAAACAAGGATACAATAACACACCACCTGGATGCCATTCAAACGCTGGAACGTCTGCGATTCCCGGTCAACCCGGAATACAAGCTCTGTAAATCCGTTGACGAAGTAATTGCATATTGGACGCACTGGTCTGGTGCCAGACACGACCTGAATTACGACATAGACGGCATCGTGGTAAAAGTAAATAGCTTTACGCAGCAGCAAATTCTGGGGGCAACGGCAAAGAGCCCACGCTGGGCAATTGCATTTAAGTTCGCCACTGAAAGTGCGGAGACCGTATTGCACGATATTCAATGGCAGGTTGGACGAACGGGTGCCGTAACCCCGGTTGCCGTTTTGGAGCCGGTCCTTCTTCTCGGAACCACAGTTGCCCGTGCATCTCTCCACAACGCCGACGAAATTGCCAGACTGGATGTTCGTATCGGAGACCGTGTTCTCATTGAAAAAGGCGGTGAGATTATTCCAAAGATCGTCGATGTCCTTTCAGAAAGACGGCCCGTCGAAGGGCTCAAAAAATATGAACCACCAAAGACATGTCCGGTATGCGAAACGCCGCTGATTAAACCGGAGGGCGAAGTTGCCCTCGTTTGTGAGAATCGATTTTGCGCAGCCCAGGTGGCCGGAGCAATTAGCCATTTCGCCTCGCGAAAGGCTCTGGATATTGATGGTCTCGGGGAAAAGGCTGTCGAGCTTCTGGTAGAAAAAGAGCTTATCAAAGATTATGGCGATCTCTTCAGTTTAACAATCGAGATGATCGCCGGACTTGAGCGTATGGGAGAAAAGAGCGCGGCAAACCTGCTTCAAGGTCTGGAGCAAAGTAAATCACGACCGCTTTCGCGCCTGATTTTCGGACTCGGTATTCGCTACGTGGGTAGTGGCGCGGCCAGGCTTCTATCCGATGCCTTTCATTCCATCGATGCTATTGCGAATGCTACGGAAGAGCAGCTTGCTGCAGTGGAAGGTATTGGTGAAAAAACCGCAATCAGCGTGAAAAAATTCTTTAGCAGTGACGTCAATCGCCTGGTTCTGCACAAGCTTCGCGATGCCGACATGCCATTCTCAGAAGAACCCCCCGCTGAAAACAACACAGAAATAAATGAGGCAATTAGCGGCAAAACGTTCGTCTTTACCGGCACTCTCGAGAAGTTGAAGCGCGATGAAGCCGCCGAACGTGTTTTGCGCCTGGGTGGCAAGGTCAGCGGATCTGTCAGCAAGAAAACCGGCTATGTCGTAGTAGGAGCCGATCCGGGCTCAAAGTTTCGCAAGGCACAACAGCTGGGAGTTGCAATTCTGACCGAAAACGAGTTTATTGAACTAACCGGTGAGCGGTGAACGAGTAGAAACGGTGAGAAACAGTCAGAAATAGTGAGAAACAGGCAGAAACGGTGAGAAATGGCTAAATTGCCTTATTGCCTTATTGCCTTATGCCTTATGCCTTATTGCCCTTTTCACGTTTCACGTTTCACGTTTTACTTTTCATCAATCAATCCAAGAACCCAGGGAGCAACAATGTCCAAATATACAATACTTCTTCTAACAGCAATTCTTTACCTAAATCCAAGTGTCGTGACCGCACAAAATGCCACTCTCGATGGCGTGCATCTGTTTCAAACATTTCTACTGGATGCTCCTGCTGCGCGAGATGCTTTTGGGGAGGCAGGGCTTGGATTCGCAGATTTTAACGGTGGTAGCGTTCTGAACGTAGGGGTGCAGGGAGGCGTTCCGATAGCAGAACGATTTGAGGTAGACGGGCGCTTTCAGTTTATCAATATCGACCCGGATGGCGGCAATGGGCAATCAGGCTTGTCCGACCTGTTCGTTAGCGGACGCTACAACTTCCAACGTGGTCCAACTCCGATCTCCGCTGGTATGTATATAACTCTTCCTATAGGATCGGATGATGTTGGGCAGGGCGATACGGATATCGGGTTTTTCGGCGCCTTAAGACATCCAATCAATCGCACGGTCGTTTTAACTGCAACCACTGCACTCAACTTTAGCGATGGCGGCAATACCAGCCTGTTACTTGCCGGTGGTGCCATTTTTCGCGCAACCCGTGAGGTCAGTGTCGTTACAGAGTTCAATTTGGAAACCCAGGGCAACTATGCACTGTTAAGCGGTGGCATTGATTACCGCGCCTCGGGAGATACGCACCTACGCGGTAGTTTAGGGCTTGGGGTAGACGACGGCGCTCCTGATGTCTCAATTATACTGGGAATTTTAAAGTCGTTTAATTGAGTCGACTAAAGGATAATCCTTATAAATAAGTTTTATTCCATCATTTTTTTTGTTATTATTTGCAAATATTCACTGTGCGATATGCCGCACCTCCTGCGTCCCACTTGGTGATTTGACATATTTATTTTGTAGTAATTCACTTTCATGTCAAAGGATATCTGCTCGAAGTTGCCTTAAATCAATTCCTTAGAGCAACTTTACCAGGCGACCCAATTAGTTGGTATGACAATTGTTTTTCTACAAAGTACAGTCTTTCAGACATTCGGCTTCAAACGAATTAAGCCGACAGGTAAAACGATAATTACCGAGTTGACAATTTTATCGGCACTAAACATAATTATCAGGAGAATTTTTCATGGCAAATTACAAGATTGAAGACGTTGAGGGCATTGGCCCGACAATGGGAAAAAAGCTGCGCGCAGTTGGCATTAAATCCGTAAACGCCCTACTAAAAAAAGGTTGCACTCGTCAGGGACGCAAAGCACTTGCAACGGAATCCGGTATTGATGACTCCCAAATTCTGAAGTGGGTTAACATGGCCGATTTGTATCGCGTAAAAGGCGTTGGAAGCGAATACTCCGAGCTGCTCGAAAAAGCAGGCGTCGATACGGTAAAAGAATTGCGCAACCGCAATGCAGACAATCTGCATGCTAAGATGGCTGAGGTCAACAGCACCGGACGTGCTCTGGTTCGCCAACTTCCCAGTGCCAGCATGGTGAAATCCTGGGTTGAACATGCGAAAAAACTTGAACCAATGGTGACTTATTAAAAAATCACCTGTCTGGATAAATGAAGAACAAAAAGTAAATTCGCTTTAATTGAAGAAACCGGGCGGATTTACTTATCAACAACGTTTCAACACAAAGGGGAAACAACAATGGGTTTTTTTGACTTTCTAGTAGATGCAGGCGCAGACCTGTTTGGTCTTGGCAAGGACGAAGCTGAAGAAGTAAAGACACTGCTCACAACTGAGCTGGGCGAAAGCATTCAGGATCTTGCAGTAACGTTTGAAGGTGGTGCAGTAACTCTTACCGGTGCTGCCGATTCTCAGGCAACCCGCGAAAAAGCTATGCTTCTCGCTGGTAACATCAAAGGCGTAGAGCGCGTAGACGCAGACGGCCTTACTTTCCCGGAGCCGGAGAAAGTAGAAGAAGTAGATTTTTATACGGTTCAGCGCGGCGACTCTCTTTCGCTTATTGCTAAGCGTCTCTATGGCAATGCCATGAAATATCCGGAAATCTTTGAAGCAAATCGCGAAGTGATTAAAGATCCCGATCTGATTTATCCGGGACAGACACTGCGCATTCCCAAGCAGTAACGCTTTTTTCTTTCAGCCTGCATCATTCGATGCGGGCTGATTTTTTTGTAACACTTTTTTCCGAACAGGAGACAGTATGAACTTTGTAGAAGAACTAATGAAATCAATGGGCCCTGAAATCACCAAACAACTCTCATCCAACCTCAATATGGATTCCGGCGCAGCTGCCGCGATTATCCCGCAGGTTGTTCCGATGATTCTTGGCGGTCTAAAGCGTCAGAGCCAACAGCATGGTGGTCAGCAGCGCGTTGATCACATTTTGAACAAATACGGTAGCGCCGACGTGCTGAGCAATCTTGGCGACCTCTTTAGCCAAAAGAAGAACGATTCTTCGGTAGATTCCAGCCTTGGCGGCCTTTTAGGCAATTCCGGAATGGATGCCGAGAAAATGATTTCGAAACAATTTAATCTGGACAGCAGCATTGCTTCCAAGATAATCCCGATGTTAGCCCCGGTAGTGCTTGGCGCACTTACCCAGAAGCGCGATCAGGGTGGAGCAGGTTCCAGCGGTATCGAATCTCTGCTCGATCAGGACGGCGACGGCAGCATTCTTGACGACGTTGCAGGTTTTCTGCTTGGCGGTGGACGCCAGCAGCAGAGCAACAGCGGCGGCGGAATTCTCGGTAGCCTGCTTGGCGGACTCTTCGGCAAAAAGTAATTGAATATTTAGAACTTTCGGCGGGCATTTTCAGGCCCGCTGAGTTTAAGGCTGCTTCACAACAACGACCATCTCTTACTCTTCAACTTCACACCTTCAATCTCGAAGCACCTTGCAACACTCAATCAGGGGAAAAATTATGACAAGCTCAATGCGAACCTTTGGCCTAATGACCGCACTTACGGTGCTCTTTGTATGGGTTGGTGGAGCAATGGGTGGGCAAAACGGAGCTATTATTGCCTTAATCTTCGCTGGCGGTATGAATTTCTTTAGCTACTGGTTCAGCGACAAAATGGTTTTGAAACGCTATCGCGCAGAAGAAGTCGGCAGCGATCATCCAAGTGGACTCTACCAAATGGTTGAACGCCTTGCTATAAATGCCGAACTACCGATGCCAAAAGTTTATATCATTCCGGAAGATACGCCAAACGCCTTTGCAACGGGCAGAAATCCGGAAAATGCTGCCGTAGCAGCAACACGCGGCATATTAAGATTGCTGGATGAAGATGAACTAGCCGGAGTAATGGCTCATGAGCTTGCTCATGTAAAACATCGGGACATCCTAACCAGTTCCGTAACGGCAACCCTGGCAGGTGCCATTACCGCTGTCACCCAATTTGGACGTTTTATGGGCGGATCCAGCCGCAATCGCAATCCTATTGGCGGACTGTTAATTCTTGTTGGCGCCCCATTGGTGGCAACTGTTATCCGAATGGGCATTTCACGGGTTCGTGAATATGAAGCCGATCGCGGTGGTGCAGAAATCTCCGGGCAGCCACTGGCACTTGCAAACGCCTTGAACAAACTGCAAACAGGTGTCGCAAAATATCCGCTGCGCAACGGAAATCCCGCACATTCGCACATGTTTATCATAAATCCGTTTTTGGGACTTGGAGGCATACAGCGCCTGATGACAACCCACCCCCCTACTGATGAACGTATTCGTCGCCTGGAGGAACTCTCGCGACAAATCGCCTGATACTTCAGCGCGTTTTAACACTCCACATGGACGTCATTCCGTAAAAACGGGGCCGCTAAGCGCCTCACACCGATATACACGCCCCTGTATTTCACCCTATTATCCACATGATGGAGGAGATCTTATGGACAAATCTGCTACGGGGACACGTTTTGTATCAATTCTTTTTATCTCATTGCTGATCGCTGGCTGTGCTACTGGTCCGATTCTAACTTCAACACCATCCGAGGCGCTATCACAAACAACTGCCGTCAATATGCTCGATCAGCAAAAGATTGCTGGCAAGTCTACCATTGATAAGGATGCGCAAAAAGAAACCGCAAAGACTTCGGCCGAAACAACTACCGCGCCTGCAACTCAGAGTAGTGTAGAGACTGACGATGAACAACCCGTTGAGGAAAGTGCGGATGCAATTGTTGAAGAAGTCGCAACGATTATAGACACCAATCTCGGTATTGCCGAAGAACATTTGCCAAAGCCGGGCAGCTGTCGCATCTGGTATCTCGAAAAGTCAGCCGCTGATCAGCCCGCAGCAAAGAGCAACTGCAAACGCGTGCAGAAACATATGCCGGCAGGCGCAATTTTGCTTTATCGTCCGCTGGTAAATAGCGAATATGTTGAGGTTTGCCACTTCGACGCGAATAAGCGTGAAGTCGTTAAAATGGTTCGGTTTTATCTCGCTGCCACCGGCGAACTCAAGCGCGAAGAACGGTTCTAATGCAGCACATTTGATTATCTGCTCCACGAGCCTTATTTTCATTAAAAAGACCCGGCAAGCTTATGAGTTATGAATTGACAACGGCTTCTGAAAAAGAAGTCGTTTTAACAGGCAAATCGAAGTTCAATCCCACCGTGCTTATTATCCAGGCTCTATTTTTTTCTTTCTGGTACTATGTGCTGCTTTCAGATGTCCTGTATGATTCAGATAGTATTACAGAAGCTTTCTACGACCTCATCGAAAACAATAAGGTTATACTCATTTTCTTGTTTGCCCCCCTGTTGATGTTTGCACTCTCATTCAGACATCAAAAGCGAATAAAAAAAGGCAATATGCTGGTATTCTCTCGAGAGTCTAACAGCATCCTTAAAAACCATCGAAAGATTGCACCACTGGAAGACCTTGAGAAGATCCTTCTTGAAGCACATCACAGCCTCGAGGATGGCCCTGCGTATAAACTACTCATCAAGCTGAAAAGAATACCCGATATCACGCTTATTTCCAGCACCGATACAATTCAGATTGATAAAACAGCAAAAGCTCTGGGCGATCTCACCGGAGTCCACCCGGAGAACAAACGAGTCCGCGAGTAAATATGGCAACTCTTATTCACCACGGGGTTTGTGATGCGTCCGCTGCTATTCCACTTACCCCTGGTCACTTTCTTCTCGCCGGAGACGAGGATAATATTCTTCGTTTTTATAACGCCACTTCAACCGGCGGGCCAATTTTAATCGCAGATATTGCCGCCTATTTTCCCGGAAATGAGAAAAATGCCGAAACGGATATTGAAGGGGCCTCACAATTAGGCGACACTATTTTCTGGATCACCTCACATGGTCGCAATCGACGTGGTAAACATATCGCCGCTCGCTATTATTTTTTTGCAAATACTGTGCAGCTTATAGACGGCGAGCTTCATCACCAATCTGTGGGCCAGAGTTATCAAGGGCTGCTAGAAGATATGCTAAACGACCCGGCCCTCGATAAATATGAGCTTAAGAAGGCTGCGAAACGAGCGCCAAAGTCTGGTGGTGGACTCAACATTGAAGGTCTTGCCGCAACGCCCGAGCAAAAGCTGCTCATTGGTTTTCGCAACCCCGTACCTGATGACAGGGCGCTGATTCTTCAGCTGGAAAACCCCTTCGGCGTTCTTCAGGGTGAAAGAGCACTCTTTTCCGAGCCCATCGAGTTGGATTTAGACGGTCTTGGCATACGCAGCATCGAGTATTGGCCAACAAAGAATTGCTATCTGATAATCGGGGGCGCTTTTTCGGGAGTTCGCAAATTCGGTATTTACCGCTGGAGCGGCAAGCGAGATGATTTACCTGAACGCCTCAACCACTTGAATTTCAATGATTTAAATCCCGAAGGACTCGTTATCTACCCCGAAGAGCCAGACCATTTTCAGATCATCAGCGATGACGGTAATGTTGAACGCGATAATTGCCGATGCAAGCGTCTGCCCGAAGGTCATCCGGGTAAATACTTTCGGAGCCAATGGTTCAAATTAGAAATTGATGAATGATGAATTAAGGTTTATGCTTTAGAAAGCACTGCTTGCTTCTTGCTTCTACCTTCCGTGAAGATTGCTATTAATCGATCGGTGATTTCACACAAGTTCAAAGCCCACGTGCCCAATATATTTATTTTACTCACGCTACAGCCAAAACGAATGTATGCTTCGGAGGAATGATGGCGGATAAACATGAAGATATCCGACTGGCACGTGCCTTATTTCAGGAAGAAAAACACGCTCTTCTGTCAACCAATTCAGTTAGAATGCCAGCGTTCCCGCTCGGGTCGTTTACAGCCTATTGCCTGAATAACTCAGGACAGCCGGTTGTGCTCATCAATTCTATCGGACAGGAAGCAGAAAATATTATGGAAAGCCGCCATGTTTCACTTGCTATAGCGGAAAAAAAACCTGCCGGTATCAATAAGTGCCTGAGCGTAACCTGCCTTGCTGAAGCGAGTCGTCCTGAGCCGGAAGAGTTAGATGAAATTGCCGAGCAGTATTATCATTACTTTCCAGAATTCAGGGGCTACCACGAAACGAATGAGTTCAATTTTTTTACTCTCGAACTGCGCGAAATTCGTATCCAACGCAGCATTCATAATATTTTCTGGATTCGTCCGGAAGAGTTTACCGCCAGCAGTCCCTTTAGCAAGAGTGTCGTGCAGCGCATCGTGTCACACATGAACGACGATCATCAGGATGCCTTAAAATATCTTCTCGCAGAACACAAAAATCACCTTGTAAATGGCGATTCGGTTGAAATGGTTGGCATAAACGGAGACGGTTTCGATTTGCGCGTCGATAGTCAATTTTTTCGTATTCAGTTTGACTCACCGGTAACAACATTGATGGAAGCCCGCAAAACCCTGATGGCAATGACCAAGTTGGATTGATGAATGCTGATTGATGAGGTATGACTCAGAATTTTAATTCATGAATCATCAATCATCAATCTCTAACAGTATCCTTTTTTATACTACCTGTCTACAAAAACATACACCACTCTTGCTTCCTCGCTAAATTCCACACGCCATAATTCATTTATAAATAATAGTTTATCAGCCACTAATTATCTCGGTACGGAATTTGTTCTTATATTCGAGGATTTCTACTGCTTTCTGCTTAGATTTTGCAGATATGTAAGGAGAGATCATGAATACTGAACAAAGCGGATGCCTTTACATCGTAAGTACACCTATTGGCAATCTGGAAGACATCACCTATCGGGCCGTGCGAATCCTGTCTGAGGTCGATGTCATTTGTGCCGAGGATACCCGCGTAACAGGGAAGCTGTTAAAGCATTATGAGATTGAAAATCGCATGTTAAGCTACTATGCCCACAATGCCAAAGGTCGCATTCCGCAAGTATTGGAAATGCTTCACAATGGTCAAAATATCGCAGTCGTATCTGATGCCGGAACGCCAGGAATCTCTGATCCTTCAGAGCGGTTGGTTTCTGCCGCCGCTGCTGAGGGCATCCGTATTATTCCCATTCCCGGAGCCTGTGCCGCCATTACCGCACTGGTTGTTTCCGGGCTTCCAACAGATCGTTTCGTCTTTGAAGGCTTTCTACCAAAGAAAAAAGGACGTCAAACCCGCTTCAGATTTATAGCCGAAGAAGAGCGCACTATCGTGGTTTACGAGTCCCCACACCGCATCCAAAAAACTTTGGAAGATATTGTAAAGCATATGGGGAATCGCTATATTGTTGTCCTGCGTGAATTGACCAAGCGGTATGAGGAAATCATCCGTGGAAGCGCTGTAGATCTGGTACAGAATCTGTCTTCACGTAAACTAAAAGGAGAGATTGTTCTATTAGTTGCAGGAAATAAATTTGATACTACAGACCCAATGATGAAAGAGTTACCACATGGATAAAAAGGGTTTTAATGTTCTGTCCCCCGCCATCAAGGACGGCTTCTTACGTCTAATCGAACCTCCCGTCGACTTCATCGTCCGCTTAAATGTCCACCCGAATTTTTTTACAATTCTCGGTTTCATCCTCAGCATTGTCGGCGCTTATTTCTATGCAACGCTGTCAATTGTGTATGGTGGGCTTTTCACGCTATTTGGCGGAATTTGCGATATTATCGATGGAAAGGTGGCGCGTAAATCCGGATTGTCGTCTAAATTCGGAGCCTTGTTCGATTCAACAATTGACCGCTATTCTGAATTTGCAATGTTCTTTGGTGTAGGCGTTTACTTTCTGCGCTCAGATCTGCAATTTGGCGAGTTAACAACCGCGATTGCCTTTATTGCTCTCGGCGGTTCAATGATGGTGAGTTACATTCGTGCACGTGCCGAAGGCCTTGGCTATGACTGTAAGGTTGGCATGATGCAAAGACCGGAACGCATTGTCTATATTGGAATCAGTTCACTGGTTCACTCCATGGCGCTAACAGTCGTGATTTACTTTATTGCCATCATGGCAAACTACACGGCTTATCAGCGTATGCACCACGTCTGGGCTTCTGAGAAACTGGAAAACAATCCGGAGACAGTCGAGGCATCTGATGACACAATTACAAATAAAACATCTGAATAGAAAGGATTTACCAAATGAGTAGCAACGCACCGAAGGTGACTATTGCCCCGGCCAAAGGCCGTCTCGGGATTCTTACGCCCGGAATGGGAGCTGTAGCCACTACATTTATTGCCGGCGTAATGGCCGTTCGTAAAGGTCTTAGCAAGCCTATCGGCTCCGTAACAGAAATGGGCACGATTCGCGTTGGCAAACGCACTGAAAATAACGTTCCAAGCATTCGTGAATTCGTTCCACTCACAGAGCTAAACGACATCGTTTTTGGTGGATGGGATCTGTTTGAAGAAAATGCTTACGAGTCTGCCCTACACTCCGGCGTGCTGGATAAAGAACTCCTCGAGCAAATTCGCCCTGAGCTGGAAGCTGTGAAACCGATGAAAGCCGTATTCGATCGCAACTATGTGAAGAAGCTGGATGGCAAACACGTTAAAGAAGCAGCAACAAAATGGGATTATGCCCAGATGTTGATGGACGACATCGAGAAATTTAAGGCAGACAACAATGTCGATCGCTGCGTGATGGTTTGGTGTGGAAGCACCGAGATCTTTCTGGAGCAGGAAGATATCCACCAAACGATTGAAGCGTTTGAGCAAGCGATGAAAGATAACCACCCTGGTGTGGCACCAAGTATGATTTACGCCTACGCCGCTATTAAAAAGGGAATCCCTTACGCAAACGGTGCACCGAATCTGTCTGCAGATATGCCGGCATTCTACGACCTGGCAAAGAAAACAGGATCACCGATTGTTGGCAAAGACTTCAAGACGGGTCAGACACTAATGAAAACAATTTTGGCACCGGGTCTGAAAGCTCGCCTGCTGGGATTAAACGGATGGTTCTCTACGAACATTCTCGGTAACCGTGATGGTGAAGTGCTGGACGATCCGGAATCCTTCAAGACGAAAGAAGAGAGTAAGCTCTCTGTGCTTGAGCAGATTCTGCAGCCAAAGCTTTATCCGGATCTGTATAAAGATTTCTACCACAAAGTTCGCATCAACTACTACCCGCCGCGTGGTGATAATAAAGAGGGTTGGGACAACATCGACATCAACGGCTGGCTTGGCTATCCGATGCAGATTAAAATCGATTTTCTCTGCCGCGATAGTATCCTCGCTGCACCGCTGGTTTTGGATCTGGCTCTTTTCCTCGACCTTGCCAAACGTGCTGAGTTCTCCGGGATTCAGGAATGGCTATCGTTCTATTTTAAGAGTCCGACTGTAAAGCCAGGCCTCTATCCTGAGCATGATATTTTTATCCAGCATATGAAGCTGAAAAATACGCTTCGCTATATGATGGGTGAAGATCAGATTACGCACCTTGGTGCCGATTATTATGAGTACTATAAATAATTGCCCAAGAGAAAGCAGATCACTATATTAGGTCTGCCACTAAGTATTTGGTCCGGCGGCAGCAGTGTCGCCGGACTTTTTTTTGAACGGATTCTGCGAACTTACAGGTGATCAGGTTGTCAGCTCCTACGAAACGATCTTCCCTGGGAGATGTATTAAGAACCTCCCTGCCCGCCGCAATCGATTTATCATCACAGACAATTGCCTGGCTAATCGAAGCTATTTTTATAGGTATGATCTCTGCCGCTGCCTTTGCGGGCGTTGGCATTAGTCTACAGATAATCCTACTTACATTTACTGTAATCCTGACCTTCGTTGTTGGCGCATCGGTCATTATTCTCAATTATCTTGGAGCAAATGATGAGTGGGGAGCCAACCATGTCTTCGCTCAAGCCCTGATAATTGGTACCATCCTCTCTTTTCTGATCTCCATTTTTTGGTACTTCGGCGGGTCGCAACTAATGCTCCTGATTGGGGAAGATGAGCCTGCTGCCAGGGAATACGGCATTCAGTATCTCAAAACCGTTTCATGGTGTGGACCGTTAATCATTCTAAATTTTATCGCTCTTGGCATTATGCGCATGGCCGGTGATACACTTACCACCATGAAAATTAATCTCTTCGCCAATGGTTTGCATATTACGCTCAGCCCCATCTTTATTTTTGGCTGGGGATTTATTCCGCGAATGGAAGCAACCGGTGCCGCCATTGCTGTAAGCATCGCCCATTCACTTGCATTTTTTATCACCCTTTATCACCTCCGCAGTCGCAATAACATTCTATTTCTCTCGCTGAGAGAATTCACCAAGCCCAATATGGAAACGGTTAAAAAGCTGTTTCGGCTTGGGATGCCAACAACGGTGGAACAACTGGTTTGGGCAGTAGGCCAGCTGGTGCTCAGTTTTTATGCCGGGCAAATCAGTATTTTAGTTCTGGCAACGCACACTGCATACGTCCGCATTCAGTCTGTACTGACAATGGCTTTTCAAGGATTTGGACTCGCCTCAATGTCACTGGTAGGTAAAAGTCTGGGAGCCCAAGATGACCAAAAAGCAATTGACGCCGGTGCTACAGCGCAGAATGTCGCATTAGGATTCTCTATTGCATTTGCCGTGCTATTGGTCGTATTTAAGCGGCCGTTACTGGAGATTTTTACAACAGAAGCGGAAGTTATCGCATTGGGAATATCGAGCATGCTGATTGTCGCGATCATTCAAATTCCCAAAGGAATAAACGCTGTTTTGTCTGGCAACCTACGTGGCAGCGGCGATCTGAAATGGCTGATGTATATCTCTCTGTTCAGCGTTGTGCTGTTCGAATTGATTGGAGGCTACTACAGCTCCTTCGTATTTCACTTCTCTCTCGCTGGACTATGGGCGCTTCAGGGTGCAGATGAAACGCTGCGCATGGTGCTAAACTACTGGCGTTTCAAACGCGGAAAGTGGAAAATCCGCGATCTTCTGGGAGACAAAATCCCATTTAGAAATCCGCTGAAAGACAAGGGACAGGATTCGGAATGAAACAGAGTCGATTTATTTCTTTTGAAGGACTCGATTTTTGCGGAAAGACAACGCAAATAAAGCTGCTCTTGGATCGACTTGCAGCACTGAAAATCGACGTAAACCTGTTGCGGGAACCTGGCGGAACCGCCGTGTCCGAGCGTGTGCGCGACATTGTCCTCGATCCTGCTCATCCCGAGATGGACGACCGAACCGAGATTCTACTTTACTCTGCAGCCCGCGCGCAGCTGGTTCATCAAAAATTGATCCCCCTGTTAGATCATAATGCCTATGTCGTTGCCGATCGCTTTTTCGATTCTACCAGTGCCTATCAGGGCTTTGGACGTGGCCTCGATATGGATTTTGTGCAACGCCTTAATCTATTTGCCACCTCTGGCATCATGCCGGATAAAACGTTGTTTATCGACATTTCACCGGAAGAATCGGTTCGGCGACGCCGGTCTGCCGGGCGCATGGCCGATCGCCTGGAAAGTCAGGCCATCGAGTTTTACCACACTATCCGCAGTGGCTTTCATCAAATTGCCGACAACAACCCGGAACGCTTTATTGTTATCCCGGGCGAAGAGAACATCGACGTTATCTCCCAACGCATCTGGTCGACCGTCTCGAAGATCTGGGGATTGGGAGAGTAGGGCGCTCATTGCGTTCACTATCGGGGCGTCACTACGTGACTTATGGGTCGCTTCGCTCATAGGTCGCTCACTGCGTTCGCTTATTGGACGCTCATTACATTCGCTATAGGATAGGTAAAGAATTTTTTCCTACAGTGCCGCAGACACATCCTACCACCTACCAGCGGCAAAGCCGCGATCTACCTCCGACCAGCGTAGAACAAAGGCCGAAGCGACCTGCAAATTCGTTTAAGTTTTAAATTCAAAAAATGTTAGCTAAAATATCTCCGACAGGTTTCGATAGTATATATTACCCTGTCCGTAAGCAGCTTCCCGTTTACCGACCGGTCACAATCACTCACACTTATTCACACGATGAATGCCAAAAGCAGGAGTCTGATATGCCTGACGGCAAAAGAACAGTTACCTGGTTCAGTCTATTTATGTTCTTTTTTTCCATTGGTTGGTTTGTAAACAGCACAATGGCTAGTAATGAGACCAATTATCACAAAATCGATAAAGGTCTCGTTTATATGAAAAAGGTTTTCGAAACGGTTTCCAGAAGTTATGTGGATAAACTGGACCCGGAGAACCTTAGTAAATCTGCCATCGACGGGATGTTGAATGAATTCGATCCCTATACCGTCTTTTTTGAAGATCCCGGCTCTCACCAGCTGCAAATGATTACTCGCGGCAAATATGGCGGAGTCGGCATGGAGATCAGCATTCAGGACGATCGGATTGTAGTAATCTCACCGATGGAAGGCACTCCGGCGCAGCGCGCCGGCGTTAGAGCAGGAGATATCCTTTACACCATTAATGGACTCCCGACAACTGATATGACTACCGAAGATGCTTCACGGCAGCTGCGCGGAAAAATCGGTACCACGGTTCAAATCGAAATGGAACGTGCCGGGTTGGATGAGCGACTTTCCTTCGAGCTTACGCGTGAAGAAATCGTTTTAAAAGATGTCACATTTAGTGATTTTATTAAGCCAGGCGTAGCATATTTTCGCCTCTCCGCTTTCTCGGACAAGGCCGGGAAAGAACTACGTGAAGCCGTTTTCGAACTTGAGGATCGCGGTGAGATCGAAAAAGTTATTCTCGATCTGCGCGGCAATCCGGGTGGATTGCTGACCGCAGCAGTAGATGTGCTTGATATTTTCCTGCCGGAAAACCACCTGGTTGTCTCTACCCGGGGCTCCCATGAAAATGAACACAAGTTCTATACAGAAACAGCTGCCATTCTTCCCAATGTACCGCTAGTTGCGCTGGTGAATCAGTCCAGTGCCAGCGCATCGGAAATTGTCGCGGGCGCAATTCAGGATCTAGATCGTGGCGTAGTTATTGGTGAGGCTACCTTCGGAAAAGGTCTGGTACAGAAAGTCTACCCGGTTGATAAGATCTCTCAGGCCTACTTGAAAATCACCACCGCAAAATACTACATCCCTTCCGGACGTTCTATTCAAAAGGAAGACTACAAGAAAAATAATACGGTGTTTACCGACCGCTCTGATAGCGTAGAATACAATCAGGATATCAACTATTATACTGCTAACGGACGCATCGTGCACAGCGGTAGCGGAATTACACCAGACATTCCGGTTGTCGAAGAACATTTCGATCGGTTTATCCAGCATCTGTTATCCAAGGCCTATTTCTTTCGCTATACCGTAGATTATCTGAATAAGTATCCGGAGAAGCAAAAACAAAAGAGCATAATTATCTCTCCAAAAATGCTGGCCGATTTCGAGAAGGTTGTATTAAAGGATGGATTTAAGATCGAACTTGAAGGGGAGAAGGAGCTGAAGAAGTTCCTCGATATTGCTGAGAAGAAAGACTATAATTCCTCGATGGAAGAGCTGGTCTCAAATGCGTTAAAACAGCTGGAGCGGCAAAAGCGCACGATGTTCACAAAAAATCGCGAACATATTAAACACATGCTGATGGTAGAGTTTGCCGAGAAGCTCGGCGGTGCAAAACAACGGATTAAGATGCTTTTGGCACGCGACAAGCAAGTCAATCAGGCGCTCGCCGTTCTGGTTGATCATCGCGAATATCGCGATATTCTGGCTGTTGGCAATTAACACTATATAATGAACATCTACATGCAGAGCGGGAAATGATTGCTTTTTCCCGCTTTCCTGTGTATTATTTCTCCCTCATATAGACACAACTGACTCAACAAGCGCGGTCTGATATTGCGAAAGGAACTGCTATGGCAACATCTCCTCCAAAAGCCTATAAGAACCTGGACTTTTTAAATAGTCCTGATGCCCGAACAATTCGTATTCTGGCCGAATACTTGGAGCCACAGTCTCGTTTCGCAAAAGAGCAGGTAAACAACAGCATTGTATTCTTTGGTTCAGCCCGCTTCATCGATCGCAAGACGGCCGAGTCGCGACTGACAAAAGCACGCGCTGCTCATGAAAAACAGCCGACCCCTGAAACAGAGAATTCACTGCTCGTTGCACGCCAGAAAATGATTTCTTCTGAATACTATGAAGATGCAAGAGAGCTGGCACGCTTGCTAACGGAATGGAGCATTGAAACCCATAGTAAAGAGGAGCGCTATTACATTGCCTCCGGTGGCGGCCCGGGCATTATGGAAGCTGCAAATCGCGGTGCGTCGGAAGCAAAAAATGGCGAGTCGATTGGTCTGAATATTTCTCTTCCCATGGAACAGGGCTGCAATGATTACATCACCGATAAACTAAATTTTGAATTCCACTACTTCTTCACGCGGAAATTCTGGTTTATGTATCTGGCAAAAGCGCTGATTATTTTTCCGGGTGGGTTCGGTACATTAGATGAAATGTTTGAAGGCCTGACGCTTATTCAAACAGATAAGACAAATCCCAATATGCCGGTTATTCTTTATGCAGGCGACTACTGGCGAAAGGTAATCAATCTGGAAGCACTTGCTGAAGCCGGTACAATTAGCCCGAAAGACCTCGAGCTATTTGAGGTCATTGATACACCTACTGCCGCGTTCGAATACCTCAAAGAACGTCTGCCATCAACCTCCAGATAACGTCGTCTTTGCAATGAGTGGGTTCTTTTTCGCAGCTCTGACGGCTGTTTTCTTCGGCCTTCAGAGTAGCTACAGTAAATACGCTGCAAAGGACTTATCTTATCTGGCTCTTACGACAGCAACAATATGTTCTGCCCTTCCGGTTCTCCTCGCCTATCTTTTCTACAGCGGTATCCCTGATGTAGATGTTCAACCATTTTTACTGGCGACCTTTACCAGCTATGCGTTTAATCTTTTTGCCTTCCCTCTTTTCTTTCGCGCTATTGTGGTGTCACCGCTTTACTTAACAATGCCGTTTACAGCATTTACCCCGCTTTTTCTGATACCTGTTGCCTGGCTTACCTTGGGAGAATTACCAGATAGATCAGGCCTTGCCGGCATCCTTATGATTATTGGAGGCGTTTACGTCATTTATCTTCGCGGGGACTGGTTATCCCCATTTCGCAGCCTGCTAAATGAGCCCGGCAGTCGCTACATGCTGCTGGTTGCCGTTTTATGGTCTGTTTCCGGAACGGTCGAGAAGAATGCCGTCCTTGCTTCATCTGCTGCGTTCTATGGAACGGCAGTCCACGTTATGCTGGCCATCAGCTTCGTAGCCTACATGGCGTTTAAACAGCCAAAAGAGCTTAAAAAAATCCGGCTGCATCCACGCACCTTAATCATACTCAGCCTGATCTCCGGCTCACTGGTTATCTGCCAACTCACGGCACTTACTCTGCTTCAGGTAAGCTATGTACTTTCATTTAAACGCGGTGGTATTCTCATCAGCATTTTTCTTGGCTACCTGTTCTTTAGGGAACCCAATCCTGTTAAAAATCTTGCCGGCGGAGCAATTATCGTTGCCGGAGCAATCCTTATGATGATTTAGACAATTGTCAATTCGACGATCTCAAATAATAATTCCCGGCCTCAGAGCACAACATTCCAACAAGACTCTACCAACAAGAGCCCTGAAACTGCCTCAAATACAGCTGAAGACCCTATTTTCTGCTTGATTGCCCCTGCATATTTCGATATATTTTATACTGTTGTAAAACAAATGGTTAAATGGTAAAGCATACTGGGAATGCCCGAGCTTCGCAAAGATCCTGTTATTGACCGTTGGGTGTTAATCTCGACGGATAGAAATCGACGGCCTTCCGATTTTGTCGCTACAATAGCTGAACAAAATCGAAGTTTTTCGCCCTTTTCCCCCGGTAACGAAGCAATGACTCCCCCGGAAATTTTATCTCTGCCAAAAGGCCGCTCTTTAGACCAGCCGTGGACACTACGAGTCGTACCAAATAAATACCCGGCAATCAAAAATGAGACGTCGCTAAAAGAGACCAAAAACGGCCTTAATCAAATGCTGCAGGGAGCAGGTTCACATGAGGTAATCATTGAGACACCGCATATGGATCTGCAAACTTCGGAAATGAAGCCGAAAGATCTGGAGAATTTAATTCGAACCTACTGCATGCGAATAAAAAGTCATCGTAGGAATGAGAATTTAAAATACGTTCAGATCTTCAAAAATCAGGGACCAACCGCCGGCGCAACATTGCGACATGCCCACTCTCAATTGCTGGCACTGCCCCGGGTTCCAATGAACGTCAAAAATGAATTGCGAGGCGCAAAACGCTATTTCAAAAAGTATAAGTGCTGCATCTATTGTGAAATCATAAAGCAAGAAAAATCAGCTGACGTTCGCATCATCTATGAGAATAGTATGTTTATAGCTATTGCGCCCTATGCTTCGCGTTTTTCTCATGAATCCTGGATTTTGCCAAAACACCATGAATCGCATTTTGAGAAGATGAACCGGCGGCAGCAAAAAGCTGCGGCGGCAGCACTGAAAGATGTTTTATTGAGAATTGACTATGTTTTGCAGAAGCCGGATCTAAACTATGTTCTGCATACGGCACCGCTGCAAAGCAAAAAGCTAAAGCATTATCATTGGCACATAGAAATCATCCCGCGAGTAACGCGGATCGCCGGTTTCGAGCTCGGTAGCGGAATTCATATTAATCCAACGAGCCCGGAAGACGCAGCAGCCCAACTGAAGAAGATTATTATTTAGAATACACAAGCAAAGGATCAATATGAATCCGTTGAAAGTATGTTATGTCTCATCAGAAGTAGTTCCCTTCACACCATCCGGTGAGTTGGCATTTTATTCCAAATCACTACCGGTGGCGCTAAAGGAAATGGATCAGGACATTCGTCTGATGATGCCCAAGTATAAGTCGATTAATGAACGTAAGTTCGTGCTGCGCGAAGTTATCCGTCTGCGTGAGGTCAACGTTTCCTTAAACGATGATAACAAACCGGCAAATGGTAAAACCGCTTTCCTGCCAAATTCCAAAGTGCATGTCTACTTTCTTTCCGTTCCTGAATACTTTGATAAAAAGGGCGTGTATAGCGATCCAAAAACCGGAAAAATATATAAAGATAATGCCGAGCGATTCGGCTACTTCTGTAAAGGCGTTCTGGAAACGCTAAAGCTTCTCTACTGGCAGCCAGACATTATTCACTGCGGCGGTTGGTCCTCATCACTCATCCCATATTATCTGAAGAACCATTTTAAAGATGATGAGTTTTTTGCCAATACCCGCACGGTTCTAACAATACACAATTTCCGCGAACAGGGTGAATTTTCGATGAATGTCGCACAAAAAATTGGTATTGACGAAGAATTACTCGCTAAAGGACAGCCCTTTGAAGCAAACGGCAAGTTCAATTTTCTGAAAGGCGGTCTGCACTACGCCGACGTTATAAATACAGTAAGTGAAGATTACTGCGCATCAATTACCGACAATCCGAAGACAAAGGTATTTGGATTAGAAGAAGCTCTTGCCGGTCGAAAGAAAGACTTTTACGGTATAGCTAATGGTACCAGTTATGGCATCTGGAATCCTGAAACCGATGCTCACTTACCACAGACGTTCGATTCAAAAAGCCTAGACCTGAAATCTGAAAGTAAGCAGGAACTTCGCGAAGAGCTTCAACTCCCGGAAGAAAATCTACCCATTATCGGCTTTGTAAGCGGAATTGAAGAAGACTCCGGACTAGATCTATTTATGGAATCTCTGGATGATTTGCTCAAGCAAAAACTTCAGCTCGTTGTTGGTGGAATCTCTGACGAGAAGCTTGTAGAATCTCTACAAAAGATTGCCAAGAAACATCCCGAGAAGATGGCTGTTATCGAAACAATGGATAAGTCGACACATCACCTGCTTACTGCCGCCGCAGACATTATGCTTTTCCCAACCCCAATAGCCGGAGGTGGAAACTATCACCTAAGCTGCATGAAATATGGCACAGTTCCTGTCGCACACGCTGTTGGCGCACTGGCAGATGCTGTTAAGCCATTCGACGGTGAAACGGGAAAAGGGAACGGTTTTACCTTTGACGCATATAAAAAGGCGCCGTTCTTAAAAGCTATTAAAACAGCACTAAAAGCGCAGACGGACGAAAAATTATGGGCAAAGGCTCAAAAAAACGGTATGCGTCAGGATTTCTCCTGGGAAAACACTGCCAAGAAATATCAAAAGCTATATGAAAAAGCGCTCAAGAAGAAATAAAGTTATGTTCAGACTATTTAAACTTTCAACAACTTTGGTTGTTTCGATATTGCTATTTGCTTGCGGTTCGAGTGACAAAAAACAGGCATCAAAATCAATTCCGGAACCTGCCAGAAAGGCAACGGTAGGCGAGAAAGCTCCTATCCAGAGCTTCTCACCTCAGAAGACAGATTACAGCGGCTACTATGTTGGAACAATTAATTCCAACTTTCCTGTGCAAATGGAGCTGACTCTTACCGGAGATTCAGCAGCCCTGGCTGGTAGCTACTACTACGAATCCTCTGCCAAACCACTTTCGCTTCGCGGCAAGCTGACCTCAAAGGCGTTGACGATTACCGAGACCAATCACGAAGCTGTCAAGACCGGCTCGTTTAATGGACAGCTTACGGCGCCAAACCGCTTTGAGGGCGTTTGGAAAAACAGCAGTGGTAAAAAGAATCTTCCCTTTGGCCTAAAACGGGTCGCATCCTATCAAGCAAAGCAGGAAGCAGCGGCAAAAGCATCTACCCGGAGCATTATTCCAACCTTTTTAAGCAAATCACGACCACTTGGGAATTTGAATGAAACGTTGAAGGCCGAGGCCGTTAAGCGTAGTCAGGAATTTTTGAAAAATGGCGAAGAGTTTGCCGTTTCGAAGAATAGCGTTGGTTGGGAGATGAGTCAGGACTGCAAGATCACCTTCTATTCGGAAGAGCTAATAAGTCTGATGACCACGATCTATGAATACAGTGGTGGTGCGCACGGTAATACGGGGTATTCAACAAATACTTATCGTGTAAGTGGAGAAAAGCTGATAGACGTGTCACTGGCAGATTTGTTCGTCAAAAACTCAAATTATCTTCAGACACTGTCCAAACTGGTTGTCAACGAGTTAAAAAAACAAAACGCCCCGGAAGTCGTCTCGGGACGCATAGCAACGTTTAATGCAGAAGATCTGAAGAACTTCTTTCTTACCAGCAAATCTATTAAGTTTGTATTTGAGCCCTATGCCGTTGGCCCTTATGCGGCAGGCACCTACTTTGCCGAAATTCCGTATGGTCAACTGAATGCGATCATCAACGCAGACGGCCCGCTAAAACCGCTTTTGTAACGTTGAGACATACCGTGGGTCGTAGTACCGTGGGTCGTAGTACCGTGGGTTGTAACCCACGGTACGCACAATTATCATCTAAGCCTACAAGAACTCCAGATATTGCCCCTCGTTTTCCGGTAGCACCTCACCAATAATAGCCGAAGCAGGATTTCCTGCAGCAACTAATTGCTCAACTGCCTGTGCAGCTTCATCAGCTGGCAAAGCAACTAATAGTCCACCGCTGGTTTGTGGATCATATACGATTTCCTGATGCCAGGCCGGTAGCTCGCGCCCAAAACGAAGGTAGCTTTTCACCATCTCCTCATTGAAACGATTTACTCCGGTATTCATGCCTTTTTCATACATCGCAAGTGCAGAATCCATTGTGGGAAGCGCATTCAAATCGATGGATAGCATGGCATTCGAACCACGCGCCATTTCCAAACCATGCCCGGCTAAACCAAAGCCGGTAACATCGGTAGCAGCATGCACGTGAAACGATTGCAATACTTGGGCTGCGGCGCGGTTCAACAGCGTAACACTGGCAAGACAGGCCTTCATCGCTTCATCGCTAACCCAATTTTTCAGGTTCGCATTAAATAAAACTCCACTACCAATGGCCTTGGTTAAAATTAACGCGTCGCCCGGTTTTGCCCCGGTATTTCGCCAGATTTTTTGCGGATGCACAATGCCATTCACCGACAGTCCAAACTTCGGCTCTTCGTCTTCGGTAGTATGTCCACCTGCCAAAACGGCTCCGGCTTCGGTTATCTTACTTAATGCGCCTTCGACAATACCGAGCAGTATTTCCGGCCCTAGTCGGGTTGACGGAAAGCCAATAAGATTCAGCGCGCTGATCGGTTTACCACCCATCGCGTAGACGTCACTGATTGCATTCGCAGCGCCAATCTGCCCAAAGAGGTACGGATCATCTACCGGCGGCGTAATAAAGTCTGCAGTGGTGACAATAGCCGTTTCATCGTCGATGCGATAAACACCCGCGTCATCACTGGTTTCATATCCAACCAGCAGATTCTCATCCTGCTTTTTCGGCAACTTGGCCAATAATTCTCCCAGCCCGACCGGACTGATTTTAGCCGCTCAACCGCAGGTTTTTGCGAGACTTGTAAGAGTATGTTTTCGACGCAGGTTTAGTATTGACACGTGAACTTCCGAAATAGTGATTGTTAACGATACAAATTCGATTTACTATTTAGCTGGTTAAAAAATACAGGTCTTCAACTCACAAAAGCAACCCCTAGTTTGGAAGGTTCAGCATGGAATATTTTGAAAATGAAAAAAATGCTCGCGACTATATCAAAATGTGCGAAGGCTATGATGGGCAAGAACTGGTTGAACTTCTGCGGCAGCACCTTCCAGATCAGTCTACTTTGCTGGAACTCGGCATTGGACCGGGAACAGACTTTGAGATCCTCAAAAATCACTATCGCGTAACGGGATCAGATTTCTCTTCAACCTTTCTTAAGCTTTATCACGAAAAGGATCCGGAGGCCAATCTCATTCAGCTGGATGCCGTTACAATGGCAACTGAGCAATTATTCGATGGCATCTACTCCAATAAAGTGTTGCATCATCTATCGAGAGAAGATCTTAAAACTTCACTGGCAAATCAATACAACAGGTTAAATGAGAATGGTATTCTGCTACACTCTTTCTGGCATGGCAACAAGGAAGAAACGCATCATGGGATGCGATTTATTTATTATACAGAAGAGCAACTAAGCAGGCTCTTTCAACCTCAATTCACTATTTTATACATGGCGCGGTACTCGGAAATGGATGAGCAGGATTCAGTGGTGCTGATTGCTAAAAGGAACCAGTAATATGATACGAGAAAAGATTGAGCAGGCTGGCACCATCTTAAAAGAATTGGATATTGATTGCTGGCTGATCTTCCTGCGCGAAACATTGGTCACTCCAGACCCGATACAATCCTACGTAGTGGGCGCTGATGTGACCTGGGAATCTGCCTTTATCTTAACCGCCTCCGGACAGAGCATAGCCATTGTCGGCAGTCTGGATGCTGGTGAACTGCAAGAGCAACGCAACTTTGGACAAATTATCACTTATGTAGAAGGGATTCGCCAAACTCTTCTGGAAACCCTGCTACAGATAAATCCCAATAAAATTGCCGTGAACTATTCCGAGAGTATTCCAGCCGCTGACGGCCTGACTCACGGTATGCGACTAAAGTTGGAAGAGTATCTGAAAGAAACCGATCTCGCAAAACGCATTGTGAGTGCCGAGCCGGTTATTACACGCCTGCGCGGGCGCAAAACAGTATCGGAGAAGCAGGCCATGCAGCAGGCGATCGCTGAAACACTGGATATTTTTGCCGTTGCTGCTAATGCGATTCAACCCGGCAAAACAGAGTTGGATATTGCTAAAATTGTCCAGCAGGAAATGGATGATGCCGGTTTGGAACCAGCGTGGAGTCGCGCAATGTGTCCGGCAGTATTTACCGGCCCGGATACTGCTATTGCACACGCTGCTCCAACTGAACGCATCATTGAAGCAGGTCATATTATCAACATGGATTTTGGCGTTAAAATTAATGGCTACTGCGCAGATCTACAGCGAAGCTGGTATGTTCGCCATGCGGACGAGAAGACAGCACCTGACGCGGTACAGCATGGTTTCGACACATTGATTGCTGCCATCACGCTTGGTGCAGAACATATGAGAACCGGTGCTATCGGTAAAGATATTGATACTGTTGTCCGCGAGTATCTAATAGCTAATGGCTACGAGGGTTATCCGCACGGCTTGGGGCATCAGCTTGGCCGGGTTGCGCATGATGGTGGTGCACTCGTGGCTCCTGCCTGGGAGCGCTATGGTAATACGCCGTTCATTCCGCTGGAGGCCGGACAGATCTTTACCATCGAGCCTCGCCTAACTGTTAAAGGGCATGGTGTTGTGACCATCGAGGAAGAAGTGCTAATTACCGATTCTGGTGCCGAATTTCTTTCACCTCGCCAACATAAAATATGGCTTCGCTAGAAATGGTCTCCGAATGCTTAAACTACATATTCTCACATTAAAGATACGCTGGCGGGCATTTTTACAGCGAATGCGCGACCGACTTCGCAGCTTACGTAGCGGATTTTCACCCTGGTTGTTTGCCCTGAGCACGCTTTACACCATCTTTAAATATGCACTACTTCTGACGGCACCATTTATTGTGCTGATACGAGGCGGTGTCTATTTATATGAAGCGTGGTACCTGCCACATTGGCTGGCATTGCTGGGGGGAGTCTTACTCTCTGCTCTCTTGCTCTTCATCTACTTAACCTGGATTTACGGAAGCGTTGCCGGACGCATTGGCTCACAAACTGCACTTACGACCCGCTATGCGATCGTCTTGTTATTTGTATTGGGTTACGCGTTGAACGGTTTGCTCTTCCTGGCAGATGGAAATGCCAAGCATCCGGCGGTACAAGAAGAATACAATAGCCTACATCCCATTCTACGACTGGGAATCGGCACGATTGTCTTTTTTGATGAAGGGGTGGTAATCACAGATGCGAATCGAAAACCGGAAGATTACAAGCAGATGGGCTTACCTACCAAGTCCCGCTCGCTTCATTACAAGCAAAGCAGCGGCTACTCACATGCTATTGACATTCGCGTGAACGACCGTGGATTCTTCCGTAATGCTATAACAAAGGGCTATTTCAACTTGATGGGATTCAATACGCTGCGCCACGGGGGAACGGCAGATCATCTTCATGTATCACTCTCGAGTAGGGATATTCCTGGCGGGATTTAGTCAGAAGTGAGAAGTGCAGTTCTGCCTTATTCTAGCCGAAATTGCTGCGACTGAAACGGATTGCTACTATCATAATCGACGTCATTCGTAATATCCAAGAAACCGAGCGTCATTCGTGAACGGCCGTCTTCCGTTGATTCAACAAGAACAACAAAGTCATGCTGTAATCCTCCAGATAGAACGCCTCCTTCATCATTCAAAATGTAATCAACAGACTCGCCGTTCGGCAGCTCTACCTCTACAAAAAACGGTTGATCCCATATAATATCCGGCTGTGGAGAACTAATCGAAAAGCATACTTCAAAAACATAACCTTCAATCGGCCCCTGTATTCGTCGCCCCGGATAACTTCGAAGCACGGTAGCTGAGATGCCATACAGGGTGTCAACACAAGCAGCTTCAATAGAATTTAATGTAAAGGGATAGAATGATGAAGACCACGGGTCTTCCGGGTCGATCTGTTGCTTCACGCTGCTGCAGGAGCCAAACAGCACAATTGTCAATGGGATTAGCCAACGCATAACAATTCATCATAACCTTTTTTAAACAACAAAAGCAAGAGTAAAACCTTCCTTACCTTACTGCCTTACTGCCTTCTCACTTTCGACTCCGCTCAGTCTGACGCGGATTATCAGTCTTACTACTATTCAATAACTCAGTGTATTTTTCCACCTCTATTGGACGCGCTAAACTTTCATAAAGCTTAATAAGATATTTCAGGAGTGCAGCCTGCCTTTTTTGTAGCCGCTCGGGGTTCTTTTCAATCAATTCCAGACATTCCATAAAAAATGATTCAGCTTCAGAATAACGTTTTCTGTCTTGAAGCAGGCGAGCCATCGAATAGATGTAAACATAATTTCTATAATTCCCGGGCGGATAAGCCTTACGAGCAACTGTGACTGCCGCACGATAGTGCATTTCCGCTTTGTCCATGTCATTCTTCTTGCGATAAAAACGTGCAGCGGTTCTTTCCAATCGAGCCCTTTGAAAATGGTCTTTAGCAACTGTGCTGTTCGTTATGTCAGTCAGCTCCTGCAATGCCCTTTCGGCCTCTTCAAACCGCTGAAGATCCGTCAAATTTTTTACAATTCGTCTTAAATTATCCTTAACGTACGGATGCGCTGGCCCATGGGAGTCTTTGCTTATTTTTACCGAGCGGCGAAGTAATTTAATCGATGTTTCAAGGTCGCCATTCGTCATATGCAAACCGGCCAGGTTACTAAGAGCCAAACAGAGTCCTGGATGATTATCGCCATATATTCGCTCACGTCTCCAAAGAGACTCTTCATACAGCTTTTTCGCCTCATCCAGTCTCCCGGTACGACGGTATAATGCTCCCAGATTGTTTGCCACTATTGCGATCTGCGGATGGTATTCTCCATGATATTCTTTTGCCAGCGGCATCAGTTCATTATACATTTGTTCAGCTTCTTCAAGCCTTCCGGAGCGACTGTAACTGGTGGCAAGGTTATTCATACTGGTCAGTCTCTGATCCATATCGTCGACGGCTTCTGCCAGCTGTAATGCCTTCTCATATAGAAGCATTGCTTCTTCATCTTTCCTAAGACGACGCTGAATCTTTCCAAGTAAGTTAAGCACCTCACAGTGCTTCTTTGGGCTGTATTCCGAAAGCCTATTATTACCAGCATATTTAAGCGTAACAGTTAATAGAGATTCTGCCTCAACGTACTTTCCAGTATAATAAAGCGCATCGGCTAAAGTCTGGCGACTTTCAATTGTTTCAAAACTATCCTCTGAATAATGTTGAAGCGTTAAATCCAGTCCCTTTTTAAGGAGGTCCTTTGCCGGGTGCAGCAAACCTAATCGACGATAAACTCTACCGATCGTACGCGTTAGCAATACCTTTTCTTTCGGCTGACCCTTCAGTTCACTTTCAATACGTCTTGCACCATTGTCCACTAATTTCTTTGCAGTAATATCGGTAGCATAATTACCACGTCTATTGTTGGTGTCAAAAAGGCCTTGAAGAAAACCGCTTAGTGTTTCCGCCCGCTTGAGCTGGCTAAATGCCTCCTGCTGTTCCTGTTGTAGTCTGAATGTATAGAACATAACGGTGAGGAAGATTGTAAGGATAATTGCTGCTGAAGGAAGAACAACAAGCGCATTGCGCTGCAAATACTTTTTTAGTACATATCCGTGACTTTTCGGTTTTGCCGAAATGGGCAAACCAACAGCATAGCGATCAATATCTTCAGAAAATGCTTCAACAGACGCATAGCGCATCTCTGGTTGTTTGTCCAAAGCTTTCAGGCAAATGGTGTCTAGTTCACTTGTTATTGAACCGATTTTATGAATACGCTCTGGTTCAACTCTGATTGATGGCTTTTCGATTTGAGTCTCAGTAATAATCCGGAGTGCCTGAAGGGCTGTTTTATTCTCAAGGTCAAAAAGAGACTCACCGGTTAGGATTTCATACAACACAACACCAAGCGAGTATATATCCGTCGCGGTTGTCAGCGCTTCACCTTTCACCTGTTCCGGACTGGCATAGGCAGGAGTAAATAGCTGTTTTTCAATCGTAGCGCTATTGGTGTTCTTCTCCTGCAAACGCGCCAGACCAAAGTCAAGAAGCTTAATATGACCATCGCTATCAACCAGAATGTGCTCTGGTTTCAAATCGCTATGGATAATCAGTTTTTGATGTGCATAACGAACCGCTGCACAAGCCTGCTGAAAAAGGCATAGTCTCTGAGGTAGTGAAAGATCGTTCTTTTTGCAGTAATGGGTAATGGAAACGCCTTCAACATACTCCATTACGTAATAAGGTTGGCCATCGGAAGTAATTCCGCCACCAAGCAGGCTGGCAATTCCCGGGTGCTGTAAGCTCGCAAGAATTTGCCGCTCACGCGCAAAGCGGCGCATGCCACCTTTCGTTTGCCGAAAGGCCTGCATTAGCTTTATAGCAACCTGCTGCTTATACCCACCATCAATGCGCTCTGCCAGCCAAACCTCCCCCATGCCACCGCTGCCAAGCGGCTCGAGGAGAGAATATGGCCCAATATGTTGACCAGCCTGAAGAGGCATACCATCACCCAGTTAGTAAGATCTACTAAAAACTACAAATACCTTGCGATAATTCGAGTGATGAATGGGAATGATTAAGGTATCGAGAGTTTCTCTTATACATAGAGGCAATGAATTATAAAACTGCCTAATTTTCCGTAGATTCCAATAAAATCGCCCTAAACTTCTCTGCTTTTTCGGGTCGATCCATGCTGACATAGAGGCCAACTATTTTCTTTAGAAGAGGGGGATGTTCATTTGCCAATTGCGCGGCATTTTTTGAAATGATCTCGAGGCAGTGCAAGAATATCGGATCGGCTTCGTCATATCGTTTTTGTTCCTGAAGAAAATCCGCAAGAGAATAAGAGTACGTGTAATGTTTATGGTTGTCTGCCGGGAATGCCTTTCGTATAATGCGCACCGCCTCACGATAGTGAACCTCTGCTTCATCAGGCCTTTTCATGGCATGATACAGATCCCCGGCAGATTTCTTCACCCTGGCCATTCTTTCATGTTCTACGCCAAATGCAGTTTTTGTTAGTTCAATTAGCTCTTGATGCGTTTCTTGAGCTTCATTGTAACGCTGCACTTTCACCAGATCAGAGATAATATTAATTAAATTGTCCAGCACATAGCGATGATCATTGCCATAAAACTTTCTGCTTATTTCCGTAGAGCGTCGACGCAACTTTATTGCATGCTGCATGTCGCCTTTTTCAGCATGTAAATCAGCCAGATAATTCAACACAGAACGCAGTTTCGGATGGCTTTCTCCATAAACTTTTTCTCTTAAGCTTAGGGATTCCTGTAAATGCTGAATGGCTTTATCCGTCAGCCCAAGCTGCTGATATACGATTCCCAGACTAGACAAACTCGACGCCATGTGAGGGTGATCTTCTCCGAACTGATCCTTGACCAATGGTATCAGCCTAATTAATATGTCTTCCGCCTCAGCCATCTTATTTGTTCTTCTATAGGTGTTGGCGAGGTTAAACATACTCGTTAGCGTCTGAACCGTGTCTCCGGCCTCTTCTCCCATTTTCAATGCCTGTTCCAATAGTGGTATTGTCTCACTGTATTTCTTCTGCCGTCGTTTCATCACAGCAAGGTCATTGATCACCGCACTATGTTGTTGAAAGCGATACTCCTCTCTCGTCTTATCACCTGCAACATGTAAAGCAATTGTTAATTGTGAATCTGCTTCAGCATTTTTGCCGGCATGCGACAACGCCTCGGCAAATGCGCGACGGCTTTCAATTAACTCTAAGCTATTCTCAGGAAACTCACCAAGAGCCAGTTCCATACCTTTTTGCTGAAATTTCTGTTCAAGATCCTGAAGTCCTAATCTGTAATACACTCTGCCAATTGTCCGCATCAGTATGGCCTGCATTTGAGGTTGATCTTTCAGTTCCACTTCAATGCGTTGTGCTCCCTGATCTACCAGCTGCTTGGCAGTCAGCTCAGCGGCATAGTTACCACGCCTCTCGCCGGTTTCGAAAAGCTGCTGCAAAAAATTGGTGAGTGATTCAGCACGTTGCTGCTCTTCGATGGCAGTAGTGCGTTCCTGCTGCAGTTTAAGCGTATAAAACGTTGTTGTAAAAATGATTGTGGTAATGGCAACTGCCGCGAATACGCTGGCAAGAGCATGCCGTTGAACATACTTTCGGAATGTATAGAAACGACTTTCAGGCTTGGCAGCTATCGGTAATCCTGCTTCATATCGACTCAGGTCTTCAACTAGCGCTTCGACCGACACATAACGTTCTTCTGGCTTCTTTCGCAGCGCCTTCAGGCAAATTAGATCGAGCTCTGGGGTCACATATTTGTTGGAGGAAGATTCACTATTACGGTGTTTTAGCGATGGACTTAAGGGTTCCTTTTCAGTAACAATCTTTAGCGTCTGAAGAGCCGTTTTATTCTCAAGATCGAAAGGATGGCTATTTGCCAGCATCTCATAGAGAACAACGCCAAGAGAATAAACATCTGCCGAAGTAGTCAGTACGTCACCGGCAATCTGCTCCGGACTCGCATAGGCAGGTGTGAAGAATGGCTCTTTGGCTAAGGTTTCACCACTTTGTTGCTCCTGAAGACGAGCCAGCCCAAAATCCAGAAGCTTAACATGGCCTTCTCTATTAATCAGAATATGTTCCGGCTTCAGATCGCTGTGGACAATCAGCTTCTGATGCGCATAGCGAACCGCAGAGCAGACTTTTTGAAAGAGGTTAATTTTCTGAGAGACAGAAAGAGAGTTTTCAGAACAATACTGAGTGATCGAAATGCCATCAACATATTCCATCACATAATAAAGTTGCCCCTCATCAGTAATACCGCCATCGAGCAGGCGAGCGATTCCCGGATGCTGCAGGCTGGCAAGTATTTGTCGTTCTCGTGCAAAGTGATAAATTCCGTCTGGCGTTTGCCGAAAGGCCTGCATCAGCTTTATAGCAACCTGCTGCTGATAACGACCATCGCTGCGTTCGGCACGCCACACCTCACCCATGCCACCACTACCGAGCGGCTCGAGCAGGGTATAGACACCGATTTTTTGACCAATCTGAGGAGGCATATCACTATCCGATTAAGAATACCTGATAAAAGCTACAGATGGCTTAGATGAATAAACGTGATGGATTCTGCCGGATAAAGCAAGGAGGAATTTCAGAGAATGGAGGGAATTGGTTTCTTCAACCGCAATTCTTGCGGTTGAAGAAAAAAGTAATCTAGGCAGGCCAGATAATTTCATCGTCATCGCCATACTCGGGAAAGATGGTAATAGAGTCAACTTTGCCTTCAAGCAGCCAAAACGATACGCCGCTTTTCTCAGAGAAATAGTCTTTCGAGTCCAGATCCTTAAAGTCATCTTCCAGTTCCAAATCTTCCAGCCCACGTTCCGCTGCCTTGGCAACAAAATTTGCTTCTGCTTCGCCGATTAACGAGTGTCCTAAAAAGGTATAGTCTTTTGCAAAAAACGTTATGGTACCGAGCTTAAAAGCATCACCCGAGTAAAACGTAATGTCTACTCCCAGCTTCTCATATTTTAGCGAAACATCGTTCGTGCCGTCTTCGAAGTTTTCCGTCTCGCGATGAGTCGCCGGACCAAGTTTGGCAACAACCTCTTCTTCAGTTAGACCAAACTGAATATCTGCAAAACCAATAAAGGGTTTAATTTCCATTTTTTACTACCTTTCAATATTCGAATAAAAATTAATTACAAAAGTGCTGCAATAAGTACTGAATCATTTGGTTGATAACAAGCATTTGTTTTCATGATATCAAAAGTCGGTAAATCGGCCTATTCTCACTTGCATACCAAACCAAAACAAACGCCAATAGTGTTTCAAACCACTCACCTGCCAATTCACATCAAACTTACGGTGACCACCAGGCTCACGCCCTAAAGACGTAAAGTATTTATCTGCGTAGGGGGGAATGGGTATTTTCCAGTTAACGTCTACTTCGTGGTCTTTCTCTCTTAAACCATATTGGGGATCGTGAAGGATATAGCGAATATCGACAATCGTTTGTTCTTCAATCACTCGGTAAATTTCCAAGTTAATTTCATGAATTTTCGGATACAATGCCAGTAGCGTCGAAAGCAAAGTGGTAAGCTCACTCGGCATCTTCTTATGGTTCTCTTTATTTCGCCTTTTCATAGAGTCCTTAAGGCTTTCTCCATCACGAAACGTAACGTCCGACAAAATATAGGCGCAACTATTTGGAATGGTATTCCAACAAAAATCTCTGGTACAATCGATTAGCTGATTCGTTGCCACCAGAATTTGACGTTCAAGAACATGCATAGCCATTTGGTACTCACTTTATTCAATAGTAAAAGCTAAATCTATCACCGCACTACGGGCAAAGTCATCATGCCCTCTAAATTCTCTGAACAGTATTGAATACACAATCTCAGCTCCATAACCCACAGTAATACAGTTGGTTTCTATTTCATTTTTCTTCTTCTACCTTAAACAGCTTCTCAAAAGCTCTATAGGCTGCCTGATGAAGCGCATCACCATGATTATGCTTTTCCAGGAACTCGAAGAATAACGGCGTATCGGGTTTTGTCGATAACTTTAACTTGTCAAATAGCTCTTTTGCGACGCGTTCCATAACCTCGCCCTCTTTTCCAACAGCAATATAGACAGACTTTTTTTCTTCGAATTTTACCGGCTGCTGTTTTAGCAGCGACTCATCATCCCACCATAAACTCGGGCTAACTATGATATAATTCCTAAACAGGTCAGGTTTTCGGAAAAGAATCTCGGTTGCCAACAGTCCACCAAGCGATTGCCCGAGCAACGTCTTCACAGGGCTCGTCTTATAATTACCGTCGATAAACGGCTGCAGCTCTTCTGCAAGAAAACGAATAAACGTTTGCGAACCTCCTGTCGTTGGGAAATCGGCCAACAGCTCCTTATTCTCGGTCGGATAGGTAAAGTCTCGCTTTCTATCCACATTAGCAATGCCGACAACAATTGTTTCGGGAATCAGGTTTATCCACGAGAACGAGCCAAACTGCACCAGACCGGCGATGTGAATAAAGTCTTCATCTGCCGAGCCATCCAGCAAATAAATCACCGGATAGGTTTTTGCAGAGTCGGCTGAGTAGCCATTTGGCAGGTAAATATTGATCGTTCGGTTTTCACTCAGAATAGCCGAACGGATTTCAATGGACTCACCAATTGTAAAGGCTTTCTTATCTATAGTAATTAGTTCATCCTGGGCCAAACAGGTTCCGCTAAGCAGAATTATAATGAGAAAGAACATTGTCATCATTTTCATAAACACCATTACCTTAGCTCTTTATTGCACTATTTTCACCGTTCACCGTTCACCGTTCACCGTTCACCGATCACTCACGATACCCTTCCGCCTGCAAATGAAAAAGCTCTGCATAAAGCTGCTCGTTTTCCAGTAGCTCGGCATGTGAACCATTTTCCAGAATGCGACCATTTTCAAGCACTAAAATACGATCGGCCATGCGAACCGTCGAAAATCGATGAGAAATAATTATGCTGGTACGGCCTTCAGTCAAACCAATAAAGCGCTGAAAAACTTCATACTCGGCCCTGGCATCAAGCGCGGATGTTGGTTCGTCCAGAATAATGATGGAGGCATCGGACATATAGGCACGGGCAATCGCCAGCTTTTGCCATTGCCCACCAGACAAATCCGTACCATTTTTAAAGCGCTTACCCAACGGCTGTTCATACCCCATCGGCAATGCGGAAATAACATCATCTGCCAAACTGCGAACAGCAGAGTCTTTTATCTTTGCATCATTCTCGACGGCGTCAATATGCCCAACAGCGATGTTCACTTTCGCGGTTAGGTAATACTTCACAAAATCTTGAAAAATAGCACCGAACAGCTTTTGATATTCAGCTTTGTCATAATGACGTATATCTACGCCATCAAGAAGAATTGCGCCCTCCGTCGGTTCATACAACCTTAGCAAGAGCTTGATCAACGTGGTTTTACCTGCTCCGTTCTCGCCAACAAAGGCAAGCTTCTCACCACGATCTAATCTGAATGAAATGTTTTCCAACACATAGCTGTCGGACTTTGGGTATTTGAAGCTGACGTTTTGAAATTCAACACCTTTGTAGATTTCTTTCGGCGTTTCAAATTGCTCATAACCAATGTCATAATCAAACTCCATATCAATAAAGTCAAAATAGTCCTGAAGATACATGGCACTCTCACTGATACGGGTAAAGCGGCTAAACATGGACTGAAGTCTCCCGCGCAACCGATTAAACGAGCCGGCCAAAAATGTCAGTTCACCAAGCGACACATCTCCACTAACCGTTCTAAGTACAATCAACACATAGGCGCCGTAATAAGCCGCATCGCCCAAGACATGAAACATCCCACCCCAGAGTGTCCGCTGTATCGCCAGCTTTTGCGTTGCGAGATAGTATTTATGTGCAAGTTTCTGAAACGTTTCACTGATAAAGTCAGCCAGTCCAAATAGCTTTACTTCCTTTGCAGTCATATCACTCGCACCGATTAGGCGCATATAATCCAGCTCGCGACGCTCCGGCGTCCAGTGGCTTTGCAGAAGGTAATTCGAGCGGCTAAATTTCATCTCATTCATAAAGGATGGAATGATTGATACGATCAGCAAAATGATCAGCAGAGGATAAAAATAGATCAGCGCTGAAACTAAAGAAATGATGGTAATGCTATCCTGAATCTGTGCCAGCACATTCGACAACAGCACGGTGCGGCTACTGGTCTGCCTGCGCGCACGCTCCAGCTTGTCATAAAATTCGGCGTCTTCCAGAAACTCCAGCTCGACCTTCGCCGTCTTCTGGATTAGCTCGACGGATGAACTGTTTGAATAGAGCATACCGATAAGATTGTCCGTTAGACCAACCAGGCGACCGAATATATCTCCCAATAGTGCCAGACCAAACTCAATAGCGATTAGCCAATACAGACGATCGAGCAGTGGGCTTGCAGCATCAATCTGCAAAACGACTTCATCAATAATTTCTTTTCCAACCCATAGCATTGCAACAGGAAGAAAGGCTTTGACAAGTCGAAGAAACATATTTGCGATAAATAGCTTGGGACTGGACTTAAAAACAAGTGAGAAAAAGCGCGGGAGAAATCGTAGTGAGTAAAGTGAACCGGGATTTCGGATTTGTTCGTTTTCTTTGTTTTCATTCTTTTTTCGAATGAGATAAACCTCCGTTAATGTTACGCAGCAATCCAGCGTTTATTTAACACATCATCGCAGACGGCTGCAAAAAAGTCTCTTTGCTATAAGAGACGAAAAGTTGTGCAGGTATTCTTATTTGATATTTTGAAGCAGGAAAAGATACATTTCTTGTAATCAATGTAGTCCGACGGGAACCGGGCTACTAATTGAAACCCAGCGCTGTTCAGTTTAATCTTTGCCAACATAAATCTGATTTGTCGATTCTCGAATTGTGCGAATATACCATTCCGTTAACAGAACACCGCAATACATCACCACAAACTATAGCATCAGCGCAATCATTTCCGTATCAACACGCCATCACATACTATTGGGCGCTCTCATGGGAAGGGATAGGTAAACCGCTAATATTTAGTAGAAAAAGCAGAGTCATTGAAATGGCCGAAAGAATTTTTCGGAATGCTGAATACAAGGAACTCTCTTTAAGTTGATATGTACAAATCTTTCCAAACCGTTAAGTAAACGGCAAAAGGTCCGGCTCAAGATAACGATGCTTCGCTTCCGGCAATTTGTAGATATCCATTTTGTAATGGTAGGCCATCAAATCTTTAAAATTTGTTTTCAGGCGCGGAAATTCAGTGATGAAATCGCCGAAGTTATCGGACTTCGATTTTTGCAGAAAATGATAAACAGCTTTAATTGCAGCAACGGTAACGGTTTCGTTATACTTACCCGGATCACCATGGAAGGTGGCAAACTTTCGAATTTGAAGCGTAATATTTGCTATGGCCTGTTGCTCACCGAACTGAACAAGATGAATCCATGCCAGCCGCAAATGCGCTTCATGTGAAAATAAGGTTGGATTTAGTGTGAGATCAGAAAACTGCTGAGCAAATTCAGCATCGCTTAAACTAAAATGATCGTTCATACTGCCCCCTTTAGTCAGTTACTTCAACTCCAGCTCAATCTGCATGCCTTTCGCGGCTCCAAGTGAAAGCGAGCGTTCCGTCGGCACGCTTCCGGCAAGAGAAATAGTAAACCTGCCCTTTTCAAGAACCGCTTCGCCGCTGGCTGAAATGAGCTTGAGCATATTTGTTGTGAGAAAAAAAGATACGCGTTTTTCCTGCCCCGATTCCAGCATTATTCTTTTTATTCCTTTCAACGAAAACAGTGGTGTAGAGACACTTGCTTTTTTATCGGTCACATAAAGCTGCACGACTTCTTCAGCAGGAATATCGCCTTCGTTTTTAACTACACAGCTTACTTCAACCGTTTTGCCCTTCTTAATTTTTGACGACGAGAGCTTTATATCGCTATAAACAAATGAGCTATAGCTCAACCCAAATCCAAACGGATACATCGGTTCTTCTGTCATATATCGATAAGTGCGGCCGACCATGCTGTAGTCCTCGTATGCAGGAAGCTGTTCGAGCGATTTCGGAAAAGTGATCGGCAAGCGTCCGGACGGCGAAGCATTACCAAAAATCAGATCCGCGATAGCACTTCCACCCTCCTCACCGGGGTACCAGGCAAATAAAACAGCATCGGCAATTTCGTGAACTTCAGCAAGATTCATCGGACACCCCCCTGTGATAACCGCAATAACCGGCTTCTCATGATTACCCCTGATCTTTTTCAGGTAGTCGATTTGGTTTTCCGGAATATTATAATCCAAACGATCTCCGAAATAAGGTGATGAAACAGATTCCCCTTCCTCGCCTTCAATATGCCTCGTCAGTCCCATGGCAATAATTGTAGCATCGGCATTAGCAGCTTCGCCTGAAGACCAATCAATGGGGTTGACGTTTGGACGATCCAGTGTTGTTCCGGGACTGTATTGCACCTGACTGGACGGTGCAACACGGGATACCAGGCCTTCTAAGACCGTAACGATGTTTGGATTTACACCAAAGTAATTTCCCAGCTGCGCATCTATTGAGGCCGCATTTGGACCAACTACATAGTAAAAATTCAGATTGTTTTTTAACGGAAGCACGCCATTATTTTTTAATAATACGACAGATTTTAAAGCCGTCTCATACGCCAACTGACGATGGTTGTCACTATCGACAACGTCATAAGAAATTTCATTGTATGGGTTATTCTCTGCGGGATCAAACATGCCGAGTTTAAAACGGGTTGCAAGCAATCTTGCTAATTCCTTATTCAAAACTGCTTCACTAACCAAACCCTGGCGAACGGCATCGGCCAAGACCTCATAGGTATTTCCACAGTTCAAACTAACACCGCTTTTAAGAGCCAGTGCTGCTGCCTCTTCCTTTGAGGATACCGTGCCATGACCGTTTTCAGAATAGAAATCAACAATTGCCCAGCAGTCGCTTAAAATATGTCCCTTAAAATTCCATTTTTTTAGAAGTACTTCAGAGAGCAGGTAATTGCTGGCACAACACGGATCACCATTAGTTCGGTTATAGGCACACATTATCGATTCCACACCGGCATCGACCAATGCTTTGAAAGCCGGTAAATACGTCTCGTATAAATCTTTTGGATTCGTTATGGCATCAAACTCATGACGCAGTTTCTCTGGCCCACTATGAACGGCAAAGTGTTTTGCACAGGCCGCGGTTTTCAGATAGTCCGGATTATCACCTTGAAGCCCTTTTACAAAGGCAACGCCCATTTGGCTGGTAAGCCATGGATCTTCGCCATAAGTTTCCTGTCCACGCCCCCAACGCGGATCGCGAAAGATATTCACATTCGGCGTCCAAAAAGTTAGACCGGCATAGCGATTAAAGTTTCCGGCGGCTTGAGAAACATTGTATTTTGCTCGCGCTTCATCAGAAATAGCAGATGCAACGCGAAATGCCAACTCCGCATCAAAGGTTGCTGCAATTCCAATAGCCTGTGGAAAAACCGTGGCTTTTCCCGATCGCCCCACTCCGTGAAGCGCCTCATTCCACCAATCGTATGCCGGAATATTCAGACGCGGAATTGCTGGAGCATTCATCAACATCTGAGCAGCCTTTTCATCCAGTGTAAGTTTCGAGATCAGATCGTCCACGCGTTTGTTCAATGGTGCAGCGGGCTGCAGATAGAGTTCCTGCGCGTTCCCCAAAGCCACAAACATCAACATCAAGAAAATTAATAGGGGGTGGTTGTTCATCGAAATCACCTTCATAAGTGAAAAAAGCGAATAAAACAGCTACAAATCTTAAAAAACCATGCAATATACCCCAGTAGCGGCATTTTACCTAACAACAGCAATGCTATAGGTTTAAGTAGAATTAACTCTTGACCAGACAAGTGGAATTGTCAACTAAAATACTCTTTTTGTAAAACATGCTTGACTTTTAGATATTCAAAAGCTACTTTTTGTCAAGTTTGCTTTACAAAAAACTCAAAAGGATAGATAATGAATAGGCAAATAAGTGAATCGACAGGTTGGGCTGAACGTAACAAAAAGAATACGATACAATTAGGCATTTGGACAGCGGCTTGGACACTCAGCATGGCGCTGGCGACATTTGGGCCAATGTTTATCTGGGACGGCATGCCACTACTAACCATAATAGGGATCGTACTTAATGCTGCTATTGGAGTAGGTATGATTATCGCCAATAAGAATCATCTTAAAGGGCTAGACGAACTGCAGCAAAAAATTCAGCTGGAAGCAATGGCAATTGCTCTGGGAGTCGGAGTGGTGTTTGGTCTCAGCTATTCCCTTCTGGACATTACAAATCTCATTGGTTTTGATGCCGAGATAGGCCATTTGGTCATGCTAATCAGTTTGACCTACTTGGGAGCTATCACAGTGGGAAGGAAACGCTACCAGTGAAAAATCGCTTAAAAGTACTCCGGGCCGAGCGCGATTGGACTCAGTCAGATCTGGCTGACGCACTGGAAGTATCGCGACAGACAGTGAATGCCATTGAAAAAGGCAAGTTTGATCCCAGTTTACCGCTGGCATTTAAAATGGCACGGCTGTTTAATATGCAAATTGAAGACATTTTTTTGGAAGAAACAAGTAGCGAGTAGCGAGAAGCGCGAAGGGTGCTCATTTTACGGATTTGATATCGAGCGCGTTCTTAAATATGCTGTTAGTAGAAAGATTGGAAGTAATAGCAGAATCAACGGTAAAAACCAGCTGCCGAACGTCTCCCAAATAAAGCTCCAATTGGTTCCATCAGCCGTTTGAAAGATGCTGCCGGGATTTTCCAGCCAGTTCCAGAGTGCCATCCCCCCCGAAATCAACACGCTGACCCCGACACCTGCCAAAATGGCTATCCGATAGTTTTTCATATATTCTGTGTTCTGATGAGTGCACGTACGCGTGGGTCAAGACCTACGTTACTGCTCATCTGCCATC
>JBOEGD010000014.1:73980-106532 GCA_050633245.1 Calditrichia bacterium
TGGGTCAAGACCCACGTTACTTCTCATCTGCCATTATTCCTGTGATCTGTGATCTGTGTTCTAACACTCAGTCCCCCAGGCACGTACCAACCAATCTTGCAGATCGAATCCAATCATGGTCAAGCGGAACCATTTTACGCCGACCAACAACATCCTTTAGTGGAATCAAGCAACTACCAGTCCCCTGTGCCGCAACCATCACTCCATATTCTCCATTATGAATAGCCTCAGCACATCGTGTGCCCAGCCGCGTGGCTAATAAACGATCTGCCGCAGACGGCGTTCCCCCACGCTGAACATGGCCAAGAATTGTGACACGTGATTCCAAACCGGTCAGTTTTTCCAATTCTGCGGAAAGACGAATCGTATGGCCATTGCTTAGCGCCTTCGCTTTCGCGAGTTTCTCAGCTGCGGCTTTCTTTTTGTCTTTACCTTTCGCCTCTTCTTTCGCAGCACGCGCTTTTGCCATTACCTTCGCCTCATTAACGGATAACGCGCCCTCAGCAACGGCGACGATGCTAAAGTTTTTACCAGCGCGACGGCGACTCTTAATTGCCTCGGCAACCTTTTTAGTGTTGTAGGGAATTTCCGGAATCAGAATAACATCCGCACCTCCTGCAATACCGGCTCCGAGCGTTAACCAGCCTGCATTGTGTCCCATAATTTCCACAACAATTATCCGGTGATGACTATGTGCCGTGCTGTGTAACCGATCGACCGCTTCGGTAGCTATACCCAGTGCAGTATCAAAACCAAACGTCACGTCTGTGGCTGACACGTCATTGTCAATCGTTTTCGGTAACGTAATTACATTCAGCCCTTTGTTGAGCAGCCGATAGGCATTTTTCAACGTACCGCCTCCTCCCAGGCAAACCAATACATCCAGATGATGTTTATGATATACCTCTACAATGGCGTCAGTCATGTCCATAACCTCTCCGCCAACCGGCATACGATGTGGCTTATCGCGACTTGTTCCGAGAATGGTGCCTCCAACGGTGAGGATGCCTGAAAGCTGCGCTTTGGCTAAGCGCATGGTACGATTTTCCATGAGTCCACGAAAACCATCACGAAAACCAATAACCTCCATGTCAAATTCGCTGCGTCCCGCTTTGCCAATTGCTCGGATTGCTGCATTTAAGCCCGGCGTATCTCCACCGGATGTCAGTATACCTACGTATTTTTCCTGTGCCATATTAACCCCTGCGTATATCATGTATACGATCGTTCCAGTATCTTTACCAGAACGATCGAAGTATTTAATTCAATTAGTGATATAATATTCGGCAGGTTGCAAGAGATTGTTATTCCAGCCAGCTAGTTTATCCACCAGCCATGGCTTGCAAGATGAGACCGCACATCCAGGCAGCATACGTGCCCAGTGCATACCCAAGTACGGCCAACAATACGCCGACAGGTGCCAATGCCGGGTGAAACTCAGCAGCAACAATCGGAGCAGATGCAGCGCCTCCAACATTTGCCTGGCTTCCTACAGCCAGAAAGAAGAATGGCGCTTTAATTAACTTGGCGACCAAAATTAACAAGCCGGCATGAAACGCCATCCAAATTCCACCGAGTGCAAATAAAGCGGGGCTTTTATACACAGCCGTAATGTCCATTTTCATTCCAATGCTGGCGACCAGCACATAAAGGAAAAGACTTCCCATTCGCGATGCTCCAACGCCTTCCAGCTCGCGCGCTTTGGTAAACGATAGAATCAGCCCACCGGTTGTTGCGATAACAATCAGCCAGAAAAATGACGAAGTGAGACTCATCCTCTGAATAATTGGAAAGTCGGCCTGCAGGCTTTGCATCCACGGTACAATAAGCTCAGATCCCCAATGTCCGATAGCCGTTATCCCAAATCCCACCGCCGCAACTGTTGTCATATCGGTTAGCGAAGGGATTTTTGCAATACTTGCGCGATAGTCTTCAATTTTGCGACGCACTTCTTCAATCGAAGACACATCTCCGCCTAGCCATTTGTCGATACGGTCGCGCATACCCACACCGTAAAGCAGAATAGCCATCCAGAAATTCCCAACTAAAATATCAACGGCAACCATTTTGGAGAAAAGCTCATCATTAACCTGAAACACTTCTTTCATCGCGGTTTGGTTAGCACCTCCACCAATCCAGCTTCCGGCAACAGTGGTCATTCCACGCCAGATTGCATCCGGCCCGTTGCCACCATTGGCCTGGATAGCCGCCATCGTTGCAGCATCCATTCCCACTACCTCTGGTGCAATTTGTGCCATCACGAAGAATGCCAGCGGTCCGCCAACCAGAATCCCTACGGTTCCGGTAAGGAACATGATAACCGCCTTCGGCCCAAGGTTAACAATTGCCTTCAAGTCTATACTTAATGTCAGCAGCACCAAACATGCAGGTAAGAGATAGCGACTGGAAACATAGTATAGATTCGATTCATCACCGGAAATTAGCCCGAGAGAATTAAAAACGGATGGAATAAAATAGCAGAGCAAGAGCGATGGAACGTAGCGGTAAAACGTTTTCCATTTGGGGTTATCGCTATGTGAAGTGCGGAAAACGAAGGCCAGAATGGCAAACAAAATTCCCAACACAATGGCATCATTTGTGAACAATGGCTGCATGGTGATTCCTTATGTTTGATAAGAAAAGGGCGACTTTAACAGAATTGTTAAAGTCGCCCTACAGAATACGGTGGATGGAGAAATCTCGCAAGGCAAAAGTTGCCTAGGTAGTTACATGACGATCAATTGCCTCTTCCATTACCCTAAAGCTATAGCGCATATCAATAACCGGCTTCAATTTCATCAACAGTGTATACATACCCACCACCACTTTATTCAGAAAGATAAAGTGTTTAGAACCGCGCACTTCTTTAAAGGTAGATGCCTTTTTGAACTGCTCATTTAAATCTGCCTTAAACTGCTGATCGCCAAAGTCGAAGGAATCTCCCTGATAGGGACGCAGAATAATTCCACCAAAATCCTTTGAGAACTGGAAGAAGATTTCATGCTCTTCCGTTCCAGCTTCGGACGGATGCAAAATTTCGGTTCCATAATAAAGCTCCAAAATTCGCTTTTCGTCACCTGAAAGATGCGCAGGAATCATCTGAATAAACAGCTGTAGGAATTCCGGCGGAAACGTTTTTACACAACCAAAGTCAACAATTCCAAGGTTGCCATCCGGTTGGAAGATGAAGTTGCCGGGATGAATATCCGCGTGAATTGTATACTGCTCGTTGGCGATCTGACGATGATACCAGTCCCACATCAGCTGCCCAAAATGGTTCTTCTGTTCCTGCGTGGGACTAGATTCGAGAAACTTGTCGAGGTGAACACCTTCCAAAAATGTCATGGTCAACACTCGCTCACTCGTGAGTTCCTCAACCGGCTCGGGAGTCACAATTCGCTCATCGGTATACAAGCCTGAGAAAAACTCCATCTGTTTCTTTTCAAGCATATAATCGGTTTCTTCAAGCAGCTTATCGTACACCTCGTCAAAATACATATCGATGTTTTGCGACGAAACCAGTCGTCTGAAAATAGTTTTCGCGATGCCTAAATCAGATTTTATGGTATTGCGAATATCGGGGTACTGAATCTTTACCGCGACTTTTCGACCATCGTTGAGAATCGCTTCATGAACCTGCCCAATCGATGCTGCGGCAATCGCGTCAAGATTGAACTTTTTAAACAACTGCTCAGGATAGCTACCCAACTCGCGCTTGATACTGGTTCGCACGAGGGCTTTATTCATTGGCGGAACGCGATACTGCGCATTGCTCATCATATCGACAAACTCATCCGGCAAAAAGCCGGTATCCATGCTCAGCCCCTGAGCCAGCTTTAAGGCAGTGCCTCGTAGCTTGGTGAGCTCCTGATACACATCATTGGCATTGGCTGCATCCAGCTTCTGCTTTACTTCCGATTTTTTCTTCCCCGAAAGGGTGCGTTCGGCATAATATTTAGCATAATTGCTGCCAACCTTCAGTCCGGTTTTGGCAATAATTTTACCGCGCTGTAGCTTGGATGAAGGAAAGTCATCGCTCATGATCGTCCTCCTACAAAAAATGATAACAGTCTTGATATAAGAGGAATATCGAACTTAAGCAGATCGTTGTTGACAAAAAACTTGAAGAGGTCTACGCCCTTGTCAATCAATCCGGACTCGACCAGTTCGGCAAGAAAAGAAACCAGTTTATCCGATAAGGCAACGGTACTTGAGAAATTTTCACTGGTGTCACGCAGCCAGAACTTTAGAAGGTGAGTATATTCTTTGGCAAGAAAATCGTAGGTATCCTGCTTTAGCACAATCATACTCTGCAATCCGGATGCGGCATGGCTGGTTTCGAGGAAGTCGCGAAACACCTTGGCCACCTCTATTACAAAGGCCGACTTCTTGCCACGCTGGAAAACCATCTCATCGAAGGTCTCGTCAACAAACTCGCGCTGTTCCTGCAAGATATCGAACATGGAGTAGATGAATGTTGAGAGCTTCTCTTCCAGTGAAAACTCGCCAAAGCCATCAATCTCCGCAATCATCTCGCGAAAGCGTAGCACGGTGGAAGGATAATATTCCGGCAGGATATGAGACCGCGCATTAAACTCTGCGTAGACATCCTCTTCTTTCAGACGTGCCTTGGCAGCAATATTTTTGATAGTATACTTTTTATCTCCGCTAACATGCAGATCAATTGCCGCATCGATAATTTTTTGTTTTGGGTTGGGTTTATCTGACATCAGCTCTCCCGAGTTAGTGAAATTTTTCTCGAACCAATATTCGACGTTTTTCAGTCCGAGTCAAGGGGAAAATCCAGAATGATGGTAATGAATGACGAATGATGAATTATGATTTTACTCTTGCGTTTTGCGTCTTACTTCCCCATCATCTTCGCGTTGAACGCATCAGATTGTCCACGCGCAATACTGAGCGTCTTCCACTTCTCACCAGCATGCCAGCGAGCAACAAACACAATCTGACCAATATGATAAGCATAATGCGCCAGCTGCCTTAGTAAGGCGTCAACTACACTGTGTGCTTCCCTGCGAATAGTGATGGTAGCGGCAAGGTCTTCCGGCGACAGCTTCTCGATTTCCGTTAAACAAACTGCCCAGGCAGATTCCCAATAAGCCATAAGCTCTTCTCGGCTGTTCTCAGAAGAAATAATAAACTCATTGTCCCGATGGCGATCGGGCTTTTCTCCATCCGTGGTCATAAAATCAGTCCAACGAGAAATCATGTTTCCAGCCATGTGTTTTACAATAACAGCCAGGCAATTTCCGCCGGAATGTATGTCGGCAAAAAACTGCTCGTCTGATACCTGAGCAAGAGCTTTTTCCGCCATTACTTTATACGATTTGTAGCGAGAGAGTGTTGATTGATGAAAGGCTTTACTTATAGAATTTGCCATATTATCCCTCCTCTTGGTAGCGTTTAAAGCCAGGGCTTAAATAAAATGTCCACAGTATATGAGCAGCGACGCTGCGAAAGGGCCGCCAGGGCTCTCCATATTCCATCATTGCATCCTGCCCGGGTCGCTTCTCCAATTTCTTTAATTTTTGCATTGCAACAACCAGCGCCAAATCGCCAACCGGCCAAATATCCGGGCGGCCCAGCGCCATCATTAGATACACATCGGTTGTCCAGCGACCGATGCCTTTTAGCTTAACCAGCTCGTTATGCACATCCTCATCAGGTAGATGAGCAAGATTTTCCAGAACCAATTCTCGGCTGACAAGTGCCTGTGCCAATCCGCGCCCATAGGCTGTTTTTTGCCTGCTGAATCCAAGGTCTCGCAGCTTTTCATCCGTTAGCGGAAGAAATGTTTCAGGCGTAAGCTCGACTACATGCGCGCCCAGCTTATCGAATGTAGCTTGTGCAGAGGCCAGCGAAACCTGCTGTTCCAGAATAATGTGCATAAGTGATGGAAAATTGGCTTCGCGCTGCACCATTTTGGGGTATCCGCAGCGTTTAACAAGCATGTCGAACATTGGGTCGATATTGCGAAGTGTATCAACGGCCTCGCGAAAGGTTGTGGAATTCAAAGCAAGTGAGGACATCTTTTTCTTTCTAAATAAAAAACGCACCGCTGCATTGCAGCGGTGCGTTTAGATTAAACAATTAATGTCTAAATCGAGCTGCTTAGCTAACCTTCTTCAGCATTTCCTTAGCCGTCTTCTTATGTTTTGCATCATTAGCTTCAGTTTCCGGCAGCGACAGTGCTTTTTCAAATTGGGTCTTTGCATCTGCTTTGCGATCCAGCTCCATGTACGTCAAACCAAGCTCAACATAATGGTTAATGTAGGTGGCATTAAGCTCAGCTGCCTTTTCAAAACACTCAGCAGATTTTTCAACGGATGCTTCTTTCGGCACGCCACCGAGGAACATACCGGCAAAACGCTTTTCGATCCAGCTTAAGGTTGCCAGCTTGCGATGCCAACGTCCCAGAACGTGCCAGGCAATATCATCGGTTCCATCAAGTTCAAGCGAACGATCGACGTTCTTCTTAATTTCCTTGGATAGGCGAACGCGCTCTTTCGCTCCGACATTGAGTGCCACACGTCCCACCGCGATGCTCATGGACAGAAATCCTTTTGCGCCTTCGGGGTTTATCTGAGTGGCTTTTTCGGCGTATTCCATGCCTTTTTTATAGTGTGCAACGCGCTCATCCTTATCACTTAGGGTTTCGCCCATATCGACATAGGCTCTGGACAGCTTCCAGGCGGCTTCATAGTTTGATGCATCGGCAGCTAAAACGGCCTCGTAACCTTTTAATGCTGCCGCATCATCATCTGCCTCATAGCTGGCATTTGCCTGCTCTAAAAGTGCAGCGGCATCCTGTGCGTGAATGTTTATTGCGAATGTACAACAAGTCGCCAGCGCGATTAATATTATCTTTTTCATGGTAAAACCTTTCTGTCTGATTAATAAGAGACTTTCAAATACTACAGTCTATAGAGCATTTTTGCAACTGAATAATTTTGCTGAAAGTTTCCAGAAATACTCACTAATTGAGACAGGGTTGGTACTGCGAAGTCACTGGGGTGTCGATAGAAAGGTAATCGCTTTGGATGGGTGACTTTATTCTGGCGCTATAAATATTTCGCCCCGTTGGGGCTAATAGAAATTTTTTCACGATGCGTTTTATCAACGTCGACTGGCATCAATCCCAACTTATCCATCTTCTTCAACGCATTGTCTTAACTGTTTAATCGCTTTGCAATCCTGCCGTGCGATATTAGATTCTTTTTCAATGCAACAAAGTGAGGGTAGATGGGAACATTTATAGAAGCGGTTGAGAACTACATCGTTGAGCGCAAAAAAGAATTTGATCAGATTTCACTCGAACGAAAGGCAGAGCTGGAAGAGCTCTCTAATTATATCAAGCGCGGCGCGAGCAAAGGACATCTCGTTGAGCTGAATTTTATCTGTACGCATAATTCCAGACGCAGCCATCTTTCGCAAATCTGGGCACAAGCGGCGGCAGCGCACTATGGCGTAGCCAATGTTCACTGCTATTCCGGCGGAACCGAAGCCACAGCATTTAACCCACGTGCCGTTAAAGCCATTGCCGATGTTGGGTTCCTGGTCGAAAAAAAAGGCAGTGAGGATAATCCACACTACCTGATTTCTTTTTCAACCGATTTTGAACCGCTAATATGCTTTTCCAAAACTTATGATGATCTGTTTAATCCGCAGGAAAACTTTTGCGCGATTCTCACCTGCTCCAGTGCCGATGCCGCCTGTCCTATTGTTGCAGGTGCCTCCGAGCGCATTGCCATCCGCTATATCGATCCAAAAATTTCTGACGGAACGCCGGAAGAAACCGCGACATATGCTGAGCGTTGTCGGCAAATTGCCCGCGAAATGCTGTTTGCCTTTTCGCAGGTCTAGCAAATTACTTGTTAGCGAGCGCTTTCGGCTGAGCGGCAACCAATAGTTCTGTTCCCAGAATCTGGTCGAACTGCATCAGGCGATCGACAATCTGCATTCCCGAGACAATCTTTCCAACCACGGTATGCCGGCCATTCAGGTGCGGCTGTGGCGTATGCGAAACAAAAATCTGGCTGCCACCGGTGTCTTTTCCGGCATGTGCCATTCCAACGGTGCCGCGCACATAGGGCAGCTGATTGTATTCGCAGGGCACGGAATAACCAGGGCCACCCCAGCCATCACCTCGCGGATCGCCCACTTGTGAAACAAATCCCGGAATAATTCGGTGGAAGTAGATCCCATTGTAAAAGTTGCTCTTTACCAACGAAACCAGATTCGCTACGTTCACCGGAGCGGCTTCAGGGTTAAGCTCTATAACAAAATCTCCGCGTGTGGTAAAAAACTTAACGCGATAGCTTGAATCGACGCTGACCGGCTTAAAATCCCAGCGGGCAGCTTCTGCCATTCGCACGGCGGTTTTGGTCTCGCTGCTTGCTCCGCCAATTGTCTTAATCGCTTTTTCAGCCGCGTGACGCACGCTGGCATAAGGACTGATCAGTTCTTTCTCCAAAAAGCTAACGGCTCGTCTGTCCCCAATACTATCGAGTGCGGAAATTACCGGGACCAGTGCTTCAAGATCGCGCGGTGTTTCGAGTCTGCCGTAGGCGGCAATTAACGGATCGACTGCGGCTTTTGCAAGATCGGGGTTCAGATTGGCAAAATAGTCTGCCAGAATGGAGGTCTGCGCCATGTCCGCAGTATTCAGCTGCTGTACAAAGTATTCTACAACCGGTGGCTTTTTGCGCCGTATGAGCGCTTCCAGTGCCAGCGTTTTTTGCGCCACATTATCGGTCTGAGCAAGTGCGACGAGCAGCTGCGTGGCTTTATCGACGGTTGTTTGATTTGCAGCGCGTCGATTGCTTGGATCGGTATCAGTTTCTATTTCTTTCAAAGTTTCAATGGCAAAGTAATTTTGCGGCCATGGCTTGTTCATCAAATCGCCTTCTACATTACGCAATGCTTCGTTGCCTTGCATGGTAGCAAGCACCGTCAATGCCTCGCCTCGTATTCGCCAGTCTTCTGCTTCGCGATACAATCGACGCATCTCGCGTCGGGTATACCAGTTGCGCAATGGCTTTCGGCCTAATTCCTGAATAGCAGTAACCTGCACGTTCAGGCTGGGGTCTTCCAGCATTTTCACCATTGGCTCCTGAAGCGTTTCTTCACCCATTGCACCAAATAACTCCAGAGCCGCGACGCGTACATACCAGGTAGAATCTTCCAGCTGTTCGGTCAAGGCTCGTCTAAATTTTCGCGTTTTGTATGTGTTTATTAACTCGCGAACTTTTTCGTCCCGTTGATATTCCTTAATGGCATCAGAGTTAATAAGACGTGCCATCTGAGACAGTCCTTTAAGACCATAGTAGCGAGTTAGCGCATTGCCATTTTCCAGCGCGCCACTAAAGTCTTCGAATGAACGAAGAAGCCCAACGCGATACAGTCCGTACGTTGTACTCCAGGAAATCTCGGAATCGGTTGCTTCACGACGCAGAGCAGATAAATAGGGTGTTAACTTGTGCATGGACTTGCGGCGATATGCCAGCACACCGGCTGCCGTTGCAGCAGCCACCTGATAGGGCTTAATCGTGCTTTCCAGATAATCGCGGAGCTGCAGCGTCTGCCGCTCATCACCGCTTTTGCCCAGACCTTCAATCATCAGCACGCGTAAATTCTCATCGCGCTCGGACTGTAATGCTTCCGAAAGGTGTTTTGCAGCCTTGGGCGATTGCATCTGGCCAAGAGCAAATGCTGCCGCAGCACGAACAGAATTATCGCTGTCTTTTAGCTTATTAGCCACTTGAACAACTTTGGAGGTGTCCTGGAGACGTCCGACCACCTCAAGGGCGCGAGCCCGAACATTGGCTTTCGGACTATTCAGATAGCCGGTTATTGTCGGGTCATCCATCGTTCTGGAATACTCGATCTGAGTTAATTTTTGTAATGTCTTATCGTCTGAAGATTGGTTACACGATAGCAACAGTGCAAGTAAAAGCAGGATCCCAATGCGTATCAATGCTGACTCCTGATAGTTAAGAATATTGTCGTTTGGTATAAATCATTTTCTATTGAAGCATTATACAATACGGTCATTAAAATTGCGAGTCGATCACAATCACCAATGAATGCTCTAATATATTAGATTAATACCGAGAAATCTATGTGAGAAGAAACAAATCAGCTAACGAATGTTATCTCATCTTTAGTTATATTATTATCTTAAGCTACATCATTTTCGGGGACGGAGCTTGACAAAAGTCATCGCAATCAGTATATTTTTCGGCACTTCCGGTTAGAAGCCTGATATGACAACAGAAAAGACGTTCACAATTGCCAAACCATTACGGCATGAATTAAAAATAAAGCGTTCTTCGTTCATTGGTTCAATCGCACCTGCAGAAAACAAGGATTCTGCCGAAGATTACATACAAACGATACGAACCGAATTTCAGGATGCCTCGCATAATTGCTTTGGATACCGCATAGATCGTCACGTGTTCCGATATTATGATGATGGTGAACCTGCCTCAACTGCCGGCAGGCCTATTCTGGCAATGATTGATAAATACGCTCTTTTAAAAAGTGCCGTGGTAGTAACCCGCTATTTCGGCGGAACCAAGCTGGGAATCGGCGGCCTGATCAGCGCGTATAGTCAATGTGCAGAAGAGACTATTCTCAGAGCAGAAAAAATTGAACTTATTGATTATCAGTATTATAAACTGACATACTCATATAAGCTGGCACGCCAAATTGAATATATTGTGGCTCAATATCAGGGCGACATTTCAAAATCTGACTATCAGGCTGCTGTTACGTCTCATCTGCGCATTCCATCCGCGGAGCGAGAACGGTTCGAAAAGGAATTAACTAATACTGGAAGCGGACGAATCGATATTAACCCCCTCGAGGGCTAATGCATATTAAAGCAAAGAACATCTTCAAAGAGTTCGACGATAAAGTCATTATCGAGAATATAAGCTGTGATGCTCGATCTGGCCACATTCTCGGAATTCTCGGCTCCGACGGCTCGGGCAAAACAACCGTTCTTCGAATGCTGATGAACATTGTTCAGCCAACAGAAGGCGAAATCACTTTCGACGATTTGCCAATAACCAAAGCGGTTCGCAACACCATTGGCTATATGCCTGAAGAGCGTGGGCTAAGGGAAAATGAGAGCATCTATCGCATTCTGGCTTTTCAGGCTCGACTGAAAAATCTCTCCCGCAAACGTGCGCATGTGGAAACCATTCGTCTGATCGACCGCTTTAAGCTGATAGATCAGATGGACGCACCAATTAGCACCCTCCCGGATGACATGCGTGAAAAACTGCATATCATGTCTACCATTATTCATAATCCGGATATTCTGATTCTTGACGAGCCGTTTAAGAACGTCAGTGAGAGCAATTGTACGCTTGTCTCAAAAATGCTGATGCGTTTTCGCGATGAAGGCAAAACGATTGTTATTGCTTCTGAAGATTTAAATGAAGCAGAGAAACTCTGTGATGAGGTCGTTCTTTTAAATGATGGGCAAACGGTGTTGCAAGGAGCAGTAGTTACGATTCTGGAGCGTTTTCAAGAGAACCTGGTTATCGTTGAGGGTCGAGACAATCTACAATCTTTACGCAATATCCAGGGTGTTAAAAAGTTTTCGCTAAACCGGCAAACGGCAAAGATGTTTGTGGACAAGCGCATCCCCACTCAGAAGATTCTCGAAGTTATCACCAAATTGGTAGACGTAACGCGCATCGAAGTAAATCACCCCAATCTGAACGACATCTTTCTTGAAATCGTTCGCGGAAAGCCGCAGGGAGAATAGATGGTACGTTTTTTTGCGATCAGCGGCTGGGAGTTTGTACAGCATCTGCGATCTCGCGGGTTTCTGTTATGGACGTTCATCTTTCCCGTCATTTTAGCAGCACTTATTTTGGTGCCTTCACTTTATTATTTGAATACCACCCAAAATCTGCAACGCACCGTCGGTTACGTTATGTCTGACAGTACCGGACACTTTCGTAGTCTTTCTGAGCGACTTGCACTTAATGTCGAAACTCAGGGAATTGGCCTTCCCACGCAGTTGGTGAAGGTCGAAGCCGATACCAGCGCACGCATGCAACAGGACTATCTGACCTTGGCTGCGATAAAGATAGAGCTTGACAGCCTGGAAGAAAGCTATATCGATATTCGTGAACGACGACGCTATATTTTTCAACGTCCCGCCTCCCGTAGCCGCGAAAAGCTATTGAACGAATCTTATAATCAGCTTATCACAACGCGCGAGCAAAAAGATCTGGCAACAATTGAATACACGCGCATGAAGCTGAAGCAGGATTCATTGATCCACAAAGCCGTTTTGGAACAAGCCGACAGCCTTTTATTCAAGCGCTCTATTGATGGCTATTTGGTTCTGGATAATGATGATTTTCGCGAGGGTAATATTACCTTGCACTCACTTTTACCAGTCAGTTTTCTCGGCGTGGAAGACTTACTTCAATCGCTTCAGGTTCTTCTGGTGGAAGAGCGCATGCGCAAAGACGGTCTTACTGTTGGCAAGGTTGACGAATATCTACAGCCAATCAATATTGTACAGATGCAGGCTGATGATGCAGGCAAATATAAATATCGTTTTCTGCTGAACTATGCGCTTCCCTTTTTGACAGTGCTGCTGTTAACCATTGCTATCTGGTCGGCTGGCAGCCTGCTGTTTAAAGCCGTAGCTTCAGAAAAGTCTAACCGAGTGCTGGAGATGATGCTGGGTTCGATAACCGATTCAACATATATAGCTACAAAAGTAGTTGGATGCGGATTTCTGTTGCTCTTTCAGCTGCTGGTTTGGTTCAATCTCATCTTCTTTCTAATTCTGATCAAGCTGATTCCGGTTGAGATGATTTCGTATTTTACGCTGTGGAATGCCGGAGTGTTTGTTATCTATGCACTACTGGGGTATCTGCTATATGCCGCGATCTTCCTCTCTTTGAGTTCGACCTCAACATCAACCGAAGATCGATTTTCGCTACAAAAAATTATGCGTATTCTAACGCTGTTGCCGCTGGTGTTAGGCCTGCTCGTGCTACAGTCTCCCGAGTCTGTTCTGGTGCGCTTTCTTTCATTCATTCCATTATTGACGCCGGTCTTTATGCCGCTGCGAATTATGCTTAGCGCGCCTCCCGCAATCGATATCTATATCACTATTGGCATTATGATAATAATGCTTATATTACTGTACTTATTTGCAGGAAAGATATTTAAAGCAACATCATTACAATATAACAAAAAAGCAGCCTGGCATTCTATACTACGAATGATCCAGGTTAGATAAAGTTTAAGAGTTTAAACAAAGCCCCTCGAAAGCCTATATTATTAATCACACAGGAGAAGCAACATGGCAGGTAAGTTTGAAATCAAGAAAGCAAAAAATGGCCAGTTCCACTTCAATCTGAAGGCTGGCAATGGTCAGATCATCCTTTCCAGCGAGATGTATCCGGAAAAGGCTCGCGCTAAGACCGGTATCGAGTCCGTGCGAAAGAATGGCGTTGAGGCAAAGCGTTTCGAGCGTCTTGAGTCTAAAAAAGGCGATCCGTATTTTGTACTGAAAGCCGGCAACGGCCAGGTTATTGGTAAGAGCGAAATGTATTCCTCTAACTCCGCAATGGAAAACGGTATTGCTTCTGTAATGAAAAATGCCGGGGATGCTCCGATCAACGATATTTCCGATCAGTAAATGCTATTTATTTCGAAACCCGGTGCATTGGATTTACTCCACGCCGGGTTTCGTGCTTTTTTATTGTCCTGCCGCTTCATTCTTTTTACATTCCTGCCTCAATAGTTACACCGAGAGTCAATAAAATCTTCTGAGTCATCAACTATGGATAAACAAACACGCGGCACAGTTCGCCCACTAAGTGTTGCCCCCATGATGGATCGCAGCGACCGTCACTATCGTGTATTCATGCGCAAAATTACGCGGGAAACGCTTTTATACACCGAGATGAAAACAACCGGTGCCATTTTGAATGGCAATCGCGATAAAGTGTTGGGATTTAGTGAAGAAGAGCGTCCATTGTCTTTACAAATTGGTGGCGATAATCCAATAGATCTGGCTGCTTGTGCAAAGATAGCCGAAGAGTGGGGTTACGATGAGGTAAATATTAATGTGGGGTGTCCGAGCGACAGGGTTCAGCAGGGCCATTTTGGAGCTTGTCTGATGGCGAATCCTCAGCTGGTTGCCGATGGTGTTGCCGCGATGCGCGATGCGACCTCCCTTCCGGTTACAGTAAAGCATCGCATTGGTATCAATGGAATGGAAGAGTACGATCATCTGGTTCGCTTCGTTGCGACGGTTGCCGGCTCTGGTTGCGATCGCTTTAGTGCCCACGCCAGAATTGCCATCCTTGGTGGACTAAGCCCCAAGCAAAATCGTACCATTCCACCACTTCGTTATGATGATGTCTATAAACTGAAGCGTGAGTTTCCCGGTCTCGTTATCGAAATTAACGGTGGAATTCGCACACTCGAAGAAGCTGCAGCCCATCTGCTGGAAACCGATGCGGTGATGATTGGACGCGCAGCATACGACAACCCATTCCTGTTTGCCGAAGCAGATCGGTTGTTTTTTGGTAGCCAAGAACCGTTAACAACTCGTAGAAAGGTGCTGGAACAGATGGTGCCTTATCTGGAAGAACGGCTGGCAAAAGGAGATGTATTAACGCGCCTGGTAAGGCATATGCAGGGGTTGTTTTCCCACCAGATGGGCAACAAAGCATGGAAACAATTTCTGGGAAAGCGCGCTCCCAACCCGGATGCAGGTGCTCGAATTCTACTTGAAGCGATGGAACACCTGCCAGCCGAAGTTCTGGACTTACTTCCCGGTGAGGCCATTGCTCAACCATAGGTTTGCCGGGTAACCTTCAGATCCAACTCCAACGGTAATCATCCAGTCATTAACTTTAGCACTAATATTGAATTATTTCAGGGCCGTTCTTCGTTTTAGGCTCCTGCGCCTTTTCTTTAGGCGCTTCAGCTTTCTCGGCTTCTTCTTTTGGCTTCTTTTCTTCAACCGGCTTTTCTTTCTTTGCCGGTGGTTTCTCTTTTACATTCTGCTGCTTTTTACCACTGGGTTTCGGCTTAGCGGGTGGCTCGTCTTTCAGCGTTATCTGGTCTGCAAGCAGGGTAACGCTTTTAGCGATGTCCAGCATAACCTCCTTCGTTTGCCCAAAAGATTTTTCTTTCTCAGGACCAGGTCCCATTGCGATAATTCGAAGGTGAACACCGTCTTTAAATAAATAGAGCTGTCTGATAATAATTTCCATCATGCCGGTAATCCGGATACCGCCTTCAAGCTGAAAACAATTCCAGCCTTTTTTTTCATCATTCAATTGCTTTAGCGGGTTCGCTCGCCCGTTAATGCGAATCTTCTTTTTATCCTTATCAAAAAGATGAAAGAGGCGGCATATCAACAGTGAATCATTTAAAGCATCTACACCCTCGTTGGCATTTTCTACATAGGTCTGGAATTTTTTCGGGGTTACATGCTTAAGATCTGTTTTTTCTGTCAGCTTTTTGTCTGTTAAAACACCCTGAACAGCAATACTATAGTAATCGACACCCGCACGATCGTTCTTGGAACCGGCGTTCCCTTTGCGATTGATAATAATGGTATTCCAAATGCTGTCAGAGGAAAGACCTGTCATAAAGTTTGTAAAACCGTCCAGCGTTGCACCAATCATGGCAAACATCAAATTATCTCGCTCTTCCGGTGGCAGAAAAAGTGTTTGTGAAGACCAATCTCCCGGAAGGTTCAACTCAAGCCCAAGCTGCTTACTTCGCATAGCGGTTCGTGACTTCGGTCCGCCTTTCAGGCGCTCTTTCCTCCATTTTGCAATTGCCTGTTCAGCACCTTTTCCGTCAACAATATCATAAAAGCCGGCCCAGTCTATACGCGTTCTAAAACCACCAGATTTATCTGCAGTATCAGAGAATAGAACGTTAAAGGTTTTGTTTGGCGTTTTTTCCAGGCTAGGGCGTCGCACCTCCCCAACCCTGAACCTGTCGACTTTCGGAGCCTTTTTGCCCTCTTTGTTAATGATCATGATGTTTTTATTCGTTACGGCATAAATCGTCCGCACCCTATCATGCATAAAATTTGGGATAATTGATCTAAAGATCAGCGCCAGCAAGCCAGCAAGAAGAAAAACTGCGCCATAGTCAAGAACCTTTCGAACTCCATCCATACTAAAAGGTCCACGCCAGTTCTGGTAATTGAGGTCAATCATTCCCAGGTAAAAAATAACAGCTGCAATCAAAAGCAAAAATGCGGCAATGCGTTTAAGTAGATCGTAGGTCCTCAACCAAAAGCGGGAACCATCTTCCCCATTAGGTTGTCCCCACCAAATAATTTCTTCGCCACCCTTTAGTTCTTTACGTAATATTGAATTGGCTACATTCAGCATTGAAAGTCCCAATGGTTTATGATAGAAAGTGTCTCTTTTTTACAGTTTAAATAATGTACAACAATCAAAAAGACAAATCCAGAGGCAACCTTCTCTCTCACAAAAGATTTTCCGACAAAAAATTGCAGGATATTTAGCCACACTCCGACAAATAGGTGAAAAACACACCACGGGGCAGACAAAAGATTTAAGCTCAATGCAGAAAAAAGCCCATTTTCTGTATATTACTACCGCAATAAAGAATAAAATTCGAAACATACGAACTGGCACATTCATTGCTGTTGTATAAGGCGTAGGACAGAGAGAAAAACAAAAAAAGAGGCATAAGACAAGCAAGGACGTTTGACTTTAAGAAAACAAGGACGTTGACAGATGTTATTCAGACAAGGATGTTTGAAGTATAAACAATGATGTTTACAGGTTTAGCCAAGCAAGGATGTTTAGGTCGCAAACAAGGATGTAAGCAAGAGAATTCAAACAAGGATGTTTGAGAGTTACGAACAGGAACATTGACAAGTTTATTCAAACAAGGATGTTTGGGAACTATAGACAGGGACGTTGACCAGGCTATTCAAACAGGGATGTTTGAGATGTTAGGCAACAGGGACGTTGGTACTAGCGGATTATAGGAAGTATAAGATGGTCTGGAATAGTTTCAACGCGCAGTCGTATTTATACGGCTGCGCGTTCTTTTTGTAAGGCCTATGTTTTCAATTTCTTTTTCTTCGCCGCCGGGAAAAGAATATTATTCAAGATCAGACGATAGCCCGGACTGTTCTTATGAAGCTCCAGCTGAGTTGGGGGATCGCCTACAGCATGCGTATAGTCTTCGGGGTCATGTCCACCATAGAAAGTAAACGTACCTTTGCCGGAATTGCCATGAATATAGCGCACTTCATTGGTCCCTTCCACTTCTCCCATAACAACCAGTGAGGGCTTTAACAGCTCCCGGTTAAACATCGTTGTCTGTCCCATAAAACCCTTCACAATTCCCACATGATTTTGTGTCAGCATGGTAGGAACCGGATCGTACTTTGCAGAGAATTGAAACAGACTAAAATAATCGGTTTCGGGATCGCGAATGCGGGGCGCAAAGCTTGGAGGAATATCAATATCCGAGAATTCATAGAGATTGGGATCTGGATATAGCTTAAAATTGTGAAATGCAAGACAGCGCGAATAGTCTAATTTGCCGGCGTAATCCGCCTGTGGCGAATCACCATCAAAGGGAACATCAACAATATCCAGCCCTTCAGCGGCTAAAGCAATGTCCAGAGCATCTGTCGCCGAGCACATCGCAAATACAAATCCACCACCATCGACATAGGCTTTTATTTCGCGCGCAACAGATTTTTTCAACTCTGAAACACTGGGATATCCCATACGCTTTGCCATCGCTTCATTGGTGCGCACTTCTTCCAAATACCAAGCGGCATTGCGAAAAGCAGCGTAGAACTTTCCGAACTGGCCGGTAAAGTCCTCATGATGCAGATGCAGCCAATCGTAATCGTGCAGCTTATCGGTTAACACATCTTCATCATAAATTTTTTCGTATGGAATTTCAGAATAAACCAGTGCCATGGTAACCGCATCATCCCATGGTTGTTTATTGGTCGGAGTATAGACGGCTATCTCCGGTGCTTTTTCCAACAGTACGCGATCCATATTTTCCGACTCAATGGTGGCATAAATGGAGTTTACTTCGCCAGCTCCAATCAATTCATATTTTACACCACGCACCCGACACTCGGCCTCAAGCCCCGGAAAAACCGGCATTAAGAAAGATCCGCTACGGTAATTCAGCAGCCATTCCACATTGATGCCACGGTTAAGAGACCAAAAAGCAATACCATAGGCTTTCAAGTGATCGGATTGCACAAAATCCATTGGAACAAGGCAGTGCTGCGCAAAGCAAGGCACCATAGCCAGCCAAGTCAGTAGAAGTATGTTACGAAGACGTTGTCTTATCATTGGACGATATCCGGGTTTTCCTGACGAATAGTTTTCAGTCGTTCTCTTGTTGCCGCAACATGCCGGCTGGCGGGATAATCGCTGAGCAACTGATCGTATAATTTATAGGCTTGCGGTAAATCATTCAGCTTGTTTTCCAAGACTGAGGCCATAAAAAAGAGCGCTTGGTCGGCATAGGTTGCCAGGTTGTTATCTTGCAAAACCTGCTTGCAATACTCGAGCGCTTCGGCATGACGGCCGGATTCAGAAGAAAGATGTGCAGCTTCAAGCAATATTCGAATACGAAATGCATCTTCCGGGTTCTTGTCGAGTGCATTCTGCAATTTACTTACCGCTTCCGATTTCTTTCTGCTAAACAAAAGCTGATCTGCACGTGCATATTCTCTCAGTGCGTCCACAGATTGATCTTTGAAAACCAACAGCATCTGCAAATTCAAAGCATCATTTGTGGCAGTCCCGGAAAAGCCCTGTAGCTGCAGCACCTTATCCAACATCTCGGCAGCCCCGTCATAATCGCCGTCATAGAAAGCAATACGCCCCTTCAATAAAAGAGCATAAGCCTGTTGTTCCGCATTTGTTTTTGTTAAAAGCGGCTCCAGAGTCTTACCGGCTTTTTTTAAATCACCCTTAATAATATAGCTTTCCCCGGCACGAAGGGTGGCCTGAGAAAATAGTTTTTCATTTTTAACATTGTCTTTAGCGATGGCCTCATAAATACCAATTGCACGATCCAGATCGAAAAAGAACTCGCGATGAATATCACCTTCCAGCAGTATCATCTGGGGCAACTGCGGATGTTTCGGATAGTTTGAACGCACCTTTTCTATCATGCGAATAGATTTGCCGGCATATTCCTGATCATTATTTTTCCGTGCCAGCTCGAGGTTGCAGGTTGCAGCGCCCAGGTAGGCCGGTAGCAAACTACGGGAATTAGGAAATTGCTCGATCGCCTGGTCGTATGCCTTCAACGCAAGTTCATAGAGCGAATCGTTTTGAACAGCACGACCAAAGTCGATTAAGAATCGCCCTTTGGTTTTATCATTTTCGAGCTTACGATAAGTTGCCAACGCATCATCATAGCGACGATATTTCTGATAAAACTTGGCTGCAACAATCTGAACTTCCTGTACCTTTTTGTATTTTTGCGTCTTAGTGCGCATCTGCTTAACCACTTTATGAATACGCTCGGGCTCAATTTTCATTGACAATAGTTGGCGCATTGCAATTTCATAGTTCTTACGATCTTCTTTCACAAAGCGTAAATAATAGTCGAGCGCATTTTCATAATCGAGTCGACGTTGATAAAAGTTCGCTATTTCGCGCAGCAAAAAATGTTTTTTGGGATGCTGCTTATAAGCTTCCTTAAACATTTCAATTGCTTCTTCATAAAGACGATTTACGAGCATTTTATTGGCAACCATGGTAAACACGCCAACATTTTTACCGTGTTCTTTCAGCACCTCACGCCAGATTCCCATGGCCTCTTCTTTGCGATCGGACTTGAAAAGTATCCCACCATAATCAACATCGTATCTTGGATTGGGGGCCGCCGCTTGTTTTTGTGACTCAATAAGTGCCAGAGCTTCGGTGTACAAGGCAAGCTGACCATACGATTCCAATAGTTCCTGATAGATCTGCAAACTGCCTGGATTTTTTTGATAGAGCGGGACCAACAGCTTAACGGCACTCTGATGTTCATTTCGACGCTGGTAGTTTTGCGCCAGGCGCAGCTGCTGTCTTTCCATTGCCTTCTTACGAGCCTCCGGCGTCGGCTGTTGATTTTGTGCTATCGCAGTGCTACCAAGAAAACAAGCGAGCAAGACAAGGCTATATATTTGGATGCTTTTCATAGATACCTCAATCAAATTTTGCGGCGATGGCATCAGCCATTAGCCAACCATCCGTTGTTAAACGTAAACAACCGTCTTTTTGTTCAATCAATCCCTGAGCTCTCAATTCGGCAAGCGGTTTGGGATACACATCTTCCAACCGACGTCCAAAGCGCTCTTCAAATCGCTTTAGATAGATACCTGAACGCAGACGCAATCCCAGAAAGATTGTCTCGAACATCAACTCTTTTTCAGAAAGCTTCTCATCTAAATCCCGCGAAAATCGGCCAGCGGCAATATCTTTTATATAGGCCATAACCGACCGTTTATTGGAATAGCGGTTTACTCCGTCGAATGAATGCGCAGACGGACCAAATCCAAAGTACGGTTCATGCTGCCAATAGAGCAAGTTATGTCGGCAAACATAGGCCTCTTGACGTGCAAAGTTAGAGATTTCGTATTGCCGATAGCCACGTGCTTCCAAAGTCTCACGAGCCATTTCGTAATATGTTGCTTCTTCCTCATTAGCCAGTGGGCTTACCTCACCCTTTTTCATTCGCTTATACAAAATGGTTCCAGGTTCAAAAATAAGCGTGTAACAGGAAAGATGTTCGGTATTGAAAGACAGCGCCTTATCGAGGCTATGCTGAAATGAATCTGGGGTAATGCCCGGAAAAGATGTCATGAGGTCAATGTTCAAGCTATCAAACCCGGCGTTACGGGCAAATGTGACATTCTCTTCCACATCGGAAACGCTGTGTATGCGCCCAAGGAATTTAAGCTCGGACTCGACAAAACTTTGCACTCCCATGCTCAAACGATTAAATCCCAGGTCTCGCAAAAAAGCCAGCTTATCGTAACCGAGATCGCCGGGATTGGCTTCAATGGTTATCTGAGCATCAGGTTTAATTTGGAAACAGCGGTTCATGGTTTGCCAGATATCAGATAACTGTTGAGTGCTTAGCAAAGACGGCGTACCGCCACCAAAGAAAACCGTGGTAAACAGCTTGTCTTTTAACGCAGGTGCTGCAAGCTCCATTTCTTTTTGAAGCGCCAATACAAATTCATCGACCTGATCAAATTGTGTGATGGAGTAGAAGTCGCAATACTCGCACTTACGAATACAAAACGGAATGTGCACGTACAGCCCGTTTTGCTTTAGAAAGGCCGGTTTAGTGATCGCCCATTCAAATGTATTTGCAGAAGCTGTTGGTTCAGATAAGTAGCTCATTAGCGCACCACTCTGCCAAGACGTTCCCAACGAATGCGGCCAAAGGTTTTTTCACCCGTTGGGTCTGTTTCCAAAGAGAGGTAAGTAATCAGTGGCTTTCCTACAATATTCTGTTCCGGAACAAATCCCCAGTTTCGACTGTCTTCGCTCTTGTCGCGGTTATCACCGAGGACAAAATATGAATTTGCTGCGACAAGCAACGGACCAAAATTATCTCTGCTACCAAGTTCAGGCTGAAACAGTTCATAGCTTTTTTCTTCACGCGTACGAATATCGGAAGAGGTTTTTAACCCTTCGGGCTCGACCATCTGCCTTCCATCGACATATACCGTTTTATTAAGGATTTCAACACTCTGATGCTCTACCGCAATACAGCGTTTTATATATTCCAACTTAGGGTTTCGCGGAAAGCGAAAGACAAAGATGTCGTTTGATTTGGGCGTATCGAGAGGGGGGAAACGATAGCGGATCCAGGATGGGGTTTCAAAACCGGTTGGCACGTACCAATCTTTTCCGCGCGTGAAGGGAATGCCAATCCATTCCGGGACTTCTGCACCATACACAAACTTATTTACCAGCAGAAAGTCACCGACTTGCAGGGTCTCTTCCATCGAGCCGCTGGGAATCTTATAAGCGGCAATAACAAACTGACGGAGAACAAGAGCAATAAACAATGCAATGCCGATTGCCCGAAAGGTATCGAAAAGCTTCGTACTTTTTTTCATTCAGTTTCGAGCATTAACGAATAACTTTGCCCAAACGCTCCCAACGTACTTTTTTACCAAATCCGGATCCATAACTATTCCATGACAACCAGATGATCAGTGGTTTGCCAACAACCAGGTCATCCGGAACAAAACCCCAGCTGCGGCTGTCTTCGCTATTATCGCGATTATCGCCCATCATAAAATAGTGATCTTCCGGCACAGTAACAGGATCAGCGTTATTCCACTGATATTGGCCATCTTTAAACTGTCGAATAGTATAATTCTTGTCATTTTCACGCTTAATTTCGGTGTAGTTCACCTGGTGCTGACTACGCAAATCATATTTCGAGCTGATAAAATGCCGCTGGCCTTCCGGCTTTTGGTCGACAAACACCTCACCGTTTCGCAGTTCGATACTTCTGCCGCCGGTTGCCATGCATCGTTTAATATAATCCAGCCACGGCTTCTTGGGATATTCAAAAACCACAATATCGCCTTCTTCGGGATCAACAAATCCGGGGAGTTTAAAAAATGGAAGGCGAACTCCGGTATCAGTAAAGGGAATGCCAAGCCAGGTCGGCGTACGTGCGCCATACACAAATTTATTAACGAACATAAAGTCGCCAATCATAATGGTGTCCTTCATCGAGCCGGTCGGGACATTATATGAGGCAAGCACAAACTGTCGTAAAATTAATGCGGCAATAAAAGCAATCAGAATAGACTTAAAGCTTTCAAACTGCCTTTTCCGTGGTTTTTCCAAGGAGTAAATCCTCCACTATCATCTTCGTTATTATTCGCGAAATCGGGTAAAAAGTTTCTCTTTAATCCTCATCGGCTGATAGAACAGCGAGGAATGCTTCCTGCGGAATCTCGACACGCCCAACCTGTTTCATTCGCTTTTTACCTTCTTTTTGCTTCTCGAGCAGTTTACGCTTACGCGTAATATCACCGCCATAACACTTGGCAGTTACATTCTTTCTGAGCGCCTTCACCGTCTCGCGGGCAATTACTTTACTGCCAAGGCTTGCCTGAATGGCTACCTCGAACATCTGACGCGGAATGAGTTTACGTAACTTTCGGCAGATTGACTTACCGATGTCGAACGCGCGTTCCTGGTGTACAATCAGAGAGAGCGCATCAAGCGGCTCACCGTTTATCAGGATGTCCAACTTGGACAACTTAGACTGCTCGTATCCCTTAAAGTCGTAATCTAATGACGCATAGCCACGAGTTACCGACTTTAAGCGATCATAAAAATCGAATACAACCTCTGCAAGCGGTAGCTTATAATGCAGGTCTGCACGGGTTGGGTCGAGATAGGACTGGTTAATCAACTGTCCACGTTTCTCGGTACATAACTTCATGATATTGCCGATGTATTCGGGAGGTGTAATCAAGTGAGCATCGATCATTGGCTCTTCGAGCTTCTCGATACGCCCCGGATCGGGCATTTCAGACGGATTGTCGATAAAGGATTCTTTACCATCAGTGGTAAGAACACGATAAACTACGTTCGGCGTGGTAACAATAATGGTTTGATCAAACTCGCGTTCCAAACGTTCCTGCACAATTTCCATATGCAGCAGGCCAAGAAAGCCACAGCGAAAGCCAAATCCAAGCGCAGACGATGTTTCCGGCTCGTACTGCAGAGAAGAATCGTTTAGCACCAGCTTTTCAAGAGAGGTTCGCAAATTCTCAAAGTCCTGATTTTCAATCGGGTAAATACCGGCAAAAACCATTGGCTTAACCTGGCGATAACCGGCAAGCGCTTCAACAGCACCGTCCTTTGCATGCGTTACGGTATCACCAACCTTTACATCCCGGACGTCTTTAGCCCCACAAATCAAATAACCTACTTCACCGGTTTCAATAACCTTACTACGCACGCGTTTTAGCAGCAGCGTGCCGAGTTCTTCAACCTCGTATTCTTTACCGGTCTGCATGAAAACAATTTTATCTTTTTCGCGAATCGTACCGGCGATAACCCTCACCAAAGCAATCACTCCGCGATAACTGTCAAAATTTGAATCGAAGATTAGTGCCTGAAGCGGTACGTCGGATTCACCTATCGGCTCGGGCACGCGTTCAATAATGGCTTCCAGAATCTCGGGAACACCCATACCTGTTTTTGCGCTCGCGTGCAAAATTTCTTCCGGATCACAACCAATAAGGTCAACAATTTGCTGGGTTACACGTTCGGGGTCCGCTCCGGGCAGGTCTATTTTGTTTATAACCGGCACAATAATCAGATCGTTATCAATCGCCTGATAGAGGTTGCTGATGGTTTGCGCTTCTACCCCCTGCGACGCATCGACTAAAAGCAATGCACCTTCTACAGCAGCAAGGGTTCGCGAGACTTCATAGGCGAAGTCAACATGTCCCGGTGTATCAACCAGGTTCAATGTATAGGTATCACCATCTTCGGCTTTATAATCCAAGCGAATCGCGTGAGACTTAATCGTAATACCACGCTCGCGCTCTATATCCATGCTATCGAGCACTTGAGCCTGCATCTCACGATCCTGCAGCGTTCCCGTTGCTTCCAGCAAACGATCAGCTAGTGTAGATTTTCCATGATCAATGTGTGCGATGATGCAAAAATTGCGAATCTTATTTATACTCATAATCGATCTTTTTTCCTTCAGTGAGGCGTTAGGAACGCCTTTTTTAAGCCAAGCTTTTCTATAGCCTGATAAAATACAATAAAACCTTCTGCAAGTCAATCACTAACAACTTCAAATAATGCAGCTATCAGCCAGATCACCGATTATATTTCGAATAAGAATTCAATCCTTAAACTCCCGAAAAAAACAGTGGAGTCACTATGATTATTGCTCTGATTTCCGGCATTCACGGCCATCGCAAAAAGCCGGATTCTGCACTTAAGGCTGTGGAACATGCGGCGGTATTAAGCTGCCTTGGCAATATTTGCTCATCGTCTATTACGCGAGGTTTAAGTGAGGGTTTTTCCGATCCGATTCACGTTGTTTTTGTCAACAATGACGGCGACCTGTTCCGCATCACACAAACCGCGAAAAACTTTACTAATATTACTCTGCACGGTGGGATAACCGAGCTGCTACAAAACGGAAAGCGCATTACGCACTATGATACAGCTGTCCGCATGCTCGCGCCATCGGATACTTATGTTCTGATCTGCTTTGGCCATACCCTTACGTATGAAGTTAGCCATCATAAAAAGACACTGCTTAGCTATCCCGGTGAGGCAATGGGTGAATTAGCCGAAGGTGGAAGTTGCGTATTGTATTCGCCTGAAACCAACACCAGCACAAAAACAATGAATAGCGAGGCATCATGAGTACGCCGCCCGTTTTTCATACCGAGCGACTTACTATGCGCTCCTTTCAACTTAGTGACGCATCGGAAGTGCAGCGGCTTGCCGGAGATTACGCAATAGCTAAAACAACGTTGGGCATCCCCCATCCTTACCCGGAGAGAGCTGCCGAAGAATGGATTGGCTCACTTGCCGAATCTTATCGCACTAATCAGCTGGCCAATTTCGCCATTACGCTGCGCGAGAAGAAAGCATTAATCGGTAGTATTGGCCTTATTCTAACGTTGGATCACAAACGTGCAGAAGCCGGATATTGGATTGGGAAACCATACTGGCGGAATGGGTATGCCAGCGAAGCGTTGGGTGCGATTCTCTACTTTGGTTTTCACACGCTGAGCCTGAATCGTATTCATGCGCAGGTATTTGCGGGAAATCCGTCTTCCGAGCGAGTATTAATCAAGAACGGGCTAACATTTGAAGGCAAGCTTAAGCAGCATGTTATAAAAGAAAAAAAGTATATCGACTTGAAACAATATGCCATTCTTCGGAGTGACTATATAAAGGACTAACGTTTACAAACTATGCCAAAACAAACATATGCATTTGAGCCAGGCGGTGATCCTCGCCTGATGATTATCTGGCGACTCGGCTGGCGTGAAGTGGTAATTCAGCTCGATGGCCATACCATTGGCAAATTGGATCATCGCAGCTTGCTTGAAGAGGGGCGCGAATTTACCCTTGATGAGGGAAAGCTGCACATTCGCCTAACCAAAGAAGACAATCGCCCCAGACTGCGAATCGCTTTAGACGGAACGCCACTTAAACCCAGCTCTGCTGACCCCAATCTGGTGCTGGAAAAAACCGCTGGTGCTCTTTTTCTGTTCGGCGGAGGCATCGCACTCCTCGGCATACTGGCCTCCGTGCTGCAAATTGAGCCTCTCATTAACCAGGGCTTTACTGTTGTTACTGCGTTATTTGGAGTGCTTTTCATTTTGCTTGGCGTGCTGGTAAAAAACAACTCACAGCATGCCCTCATTGCGGCAATTGGACTTATCGCCGCCGATGCAGCTCAGATGCTGTTTTATGCGATTGAAAGTGGACAGCCTCCGCTATTGTCTATTGCTCTGAGAATCGCGCTTATTTTTTGGCTAAGTCGGGGTTTCTCGGCAATTCGTGAACTTCAAGAGCTGATGGTAAACGGTGAGCGGGCAACGGGCAGCGGTGAGCGGTGAGCCTCACTGCGCGAGTAGAGAGTAGAAACAAGGTGATCGGTTTTTATTGCCTGGGCTCTAAGATCGGTAAGTGAAAAGGCAATTAGGCAATTAGGCACTCTTCCTTACTTCCCGTCTTCCTATCATTTGTTTCTGTGTTCTGTGTTCTGATCTTTGATATATCCCGCCAAAATCGTATAGTGTTTCATGAAACGATATTTCATCTGGATACTTGTATTCGGCAGCCTGTTTATCTTGTCGATGGACTTTTGGGCATGGGAAAATCAGGATACACCCAGCTGGTTGGGATTCCCCTCCCGCGTGTGGTATTTTGCCGCGCTACAGCTAGCTTTCGCTGTCGCATTTTATCTATTTGCACGCTCCGTATGGAAAGATAACTCTCCGGAGGATCTCTCCTCATGAGCGTAACTCTCATAATCGTCGTCGCATACTTATTGGTCACTCTCTTTCTTGGGGTAGCTGCCTGGCGTGTTAGCAGCGAAAATCCGGAAGATTATTTTCTTGCCGATCGCGGCGTCGGTTCTTTCGTATTATTCTTTACGCTGATTGCCACGAATTTCAGCGCCTTCTTTTTCCTCGGCTTTTCCGGCGCAGGTTATCGCATCGGCTACAGCTACTATGCAATGATGGGATTCGGCACAGCCCTCGTCTCTCTTAGTTTCTACTTCATTGGGCATAAGGTCTGGCTGTTTGGTAAGCAAAACGGCTACATAACACCACCGGAAATGATAGGTGATCGGCTAAACAGCCGCCCACTCAAGGTAGTCTACTTAACCGTAATGGTTCTATTTACATTGCCCTATTTGGCGCTTCAGCCAATTGGTGCCGGGCACTTGCTATCGCAGCTCACCGGCGGTAGTCTACCTTATTTCGGCGGTGCAATTGTGCTGTCTGTCTTTATTGTTTTGTATGTATTTGTCGGCGGAATGCGCAGCATTGCCTGGACGGATGTGCTTCAAGGCATTCTTATGTTCGCACTCATGTTCCTCGCAGTTTATTTGATAAGCCAACCATTCGGTGGGATAACCGAGGCCAATGTGGCTGCCTATCATCAGAAGCCTGAGCTCTTCTCCGCTGACGGCGGTGGCTACTTTACGCCTGCGAGTTTTTTCAGCTTCATGCTACTATGGGCACTGGCTGTGCCCATGTTTCCCCAGATGTTTATGCGATTTTTCATGGCAGACAACCCGCGTTCGCTTCGCATTTCCGCCAGTTTGTATCCGCTCGTTACCACCACGCTATTTATTTGCCCCATCGTTATCGGCGTTCTGGGTCATCTGGAATTTCCCGACCTTGCTGGTCGCGAGGCAGATACTATCTTACCCAAAATGCTTGCGGCATTCGCTCCTGAGTGGCTCGCGGCATTGGTAATGGTGGGTGCTCTTGCTGCTTTTATGTCTACAATGGACTCCCAGCTGCTTGCATTAAGCTCCATGATTACACGAGACATCTACGTGGAGTTTATCGATTCGGAAGTTAGTATTGAAAAGCAGGTGAAAATTGGGCGTATCTTAATCGTTATTCTGGCTGGCTTTGGATTAGCAATTGCCTATAGTCCACCGGCAACAATAGCGGCAATCGCGACCCAGGCCTTCTCGGGATTAGCAATTTTATTCCCAACAACCTTTGCATGTATTTACTGGAAGCGTACGACTGCACTAAGCTGCATCGTTTCCATTATTATCGCCGAGCTTTTACTTCTTTTAATTTATTTCGGTAGTATTCCAACGAATTGGCTGTTTGGTTTTCTGCCGGTAGTGCCGCTAACGCTTATCGCTTCGCTGCTGATTGTTATCGTTTCCCTGCTTTTACCCGATAATTCAAAAGCCAATTAACCATCATTTATATAAGCTCGCATACTTTTTTCCGCAAAGATTGCAAGTAGAATATGCACGTATTAACTTTGCGCCTTGTTATATTAAGGGGAACCCAATGGAGCCGTTAGTTGCAGTCAAAACACGCTTTGCCAAAGCAGAGCTTCTCGAACTCTATCGAGCAATAAAACTACCCAGATTGATTGAGAAACGTATGCTCTCGCTGCTGCGCCAGGGCAGGCTATCCAAATGGTTTTCCGGCATTGGTCAGGAAGCCATCAGCGTTGGGACGACATTTGCTTTAAATAATGATGATTACCTGCTGCCAATGCATCGCAATCTTGGTGTATTTACAACCCGCGGTGTTGACTTAAATACACTTTTTCGTCAGCTAATGGGCAAGGAAAGCGGTTTTACAAATGGCCGCGACCGCAGCTTTCACTTCGGTATTCCCCAGCATCACATTATTGGAATGATTTCTCATCTGGCAGCCATGCTACCCGTTGCAGATGGCTTGGGTCTGGCATTCCAGTTGAAGAAAGAAAAGCGTATCGCCGTTAGCTTTACCGGTGACGGCTCTACCAGCGAGGGTGACTTTCACGAAGCATTAAATCTTGCCTCCGTATGGAAATTACCGGTGGTGTTTATTATTGAGAACAATGGTTACGGACTTTCAACTCCCGTTGCAGAGCAATTTGCCTGCGAGAAGCTGGCCGATCGCGCTATTGGTTACGGCATGGAAGGGATCCGTATAGACGGCAATAATGTATTGGAAGTCTACGAAACGGTGAAGAAAGCTGCGGACAAAGCACGAAAAGGCGGTGGCCCAACGCTCATCGAGGCCGTTACATTTCGCATGCGCGGACATGAAGAAGCGTCTGGGGTAAAATACATCCCAAAAGAATTGTTTGAAATTTGGGAAGAGCGAGATCCTATCAAGCGCTTTGAAGATTATCTGCTACGTGAAGGAAAAATAAAAGAGGCCGATCGTAAAAGCCTCGAAGCACGGCTCAGCGAAGAAATTGAGCTGGCTATTGAAGATGCACTTAACGCCCCGCTTCCCAAAAGCTCTGTGGAAAATGAGAAGGCAGCATTATTTGCTCCCGCATCGGATAAAACCATACCGCCATCCTCAAGCACAAAGACACTACGCTATGTCGATGCCATTAGCGAGGCTCTTAGGCAAAAAATGACGGACGATGAACATGTTTTGATCCTCGGTCAGGATGTTGCTGAATATGGCGGCGTATTTAAAATTACCCAGGATTTTGTTGAGCTGTTCGGGAAAGAGCGCGTTCGCAATACGCCGATAATAGAATCTGCTGCAATTGGCGCCGGCATGGGACTAGCCCTGGAAGGCTTCAAACCGGTTGTTGAAATGCAGTTTGCCGACTTTGTAACATGCGGGTTTAATCAAATTGTTAACAATCTTGCAAAAACACATTATCGCTGGGGCTCCGCCCTAAACGTAACATTGCGGCTGCCCTATGGTGGCGGTATGGGTGCCGGCCCCTTTCACTCGCAATCACCGGAGGCTTGGTTTTTTCACGTTCCCGGACTAAAAATCGTTGCCCCCTCCACGGCTTATGATGCCAAAGGGTTGCTGCTTGCGGCAATCGATGACCCGAATCCAATCTTGTTTTTTGAGCACAAGGCGCTCTATCGCAGCATCCGGGAAGAAGTACCGGAAAATGCCTACTCGCTGGAAATCGGTAAGGCCGACGTTAAGCGTTCCGGTTCAGATGCGACAATCGTTACCTATGGTCAGGCGGTGCATTGGGCTCTGGAACTGGCTGAAAATATGGAAGGCGAGGGTGCTTCAATAGAAGTTGTTGATCTTCGCACGCTCCTCCCATGGGATAAGCAGACTGTTCTTGCATCGGTAGCAAAAACCAATCGCGTTATCGTGCTCCACGAAGCCAGCCATACCGGTGGTATCGGCGCCGAGATTGCAGCAACTATAGCAGAGGATGCCTTTCAACAGCTGGACGCACCGGTGATGCGGCTTGCTTCGCTTGATATTCCGATTCCGTTTAGTCAGCATTTTGAGCGAGAGATTTACTGGCCAAAAGAAGAGCTTCCCGAGCGCATGCGAGCGTTGTTGGCTTATTAGAGAAAAGTTCAGCGTTCGAGCGTACGCGTGGGTCAAGACCCACGTTACTTGTTTGTTCGATGCCTCCCGGCTGTCCGAAACTGCCCAATGCCCGATGCCTCACGACGGTTCGGGATTGCCCGTTGCCCGTTGTATAATTCCTGCAAATCCATTAAGTTTACCCAGACAATCTGACTCAGGAAACCTTATGATACTACTCGGCATTGCGCTGATTATCCTATCAATGATATTTTTCTTCAAGGCGCACGGAGAATGGAAAAAACTTCGTCAGCTTGAAGCAACTGAGCCTGCAACGGTAGAGCTACTGCATTCCCTGGATAACTCTATGGATGTTGGTGTCGGAGAAGGTAATCTGAATTTTGATACAGAAACCACCGGTCGTGCTCTCTGCTCAAAGCCACTAATATCAGAGCTAACACAGCAACCTTGTGTTTACTATGCAATGCGGGTTGTTCAGCATTACGAAGAGGAATATCTGGAAAGACAGCAAAATGGACGAACAATTAGACGCACTCGACGTGGTGTTCAGGAAGTGATCTTCAATAAACGCGCCACGCCATTTACCTTAAAGGACAACACCGGAGAAATCCACGTTAACCCTGCCGGAGCCACATTCGTTCCTAAAATGGCATACTCACAACTTGTCCAGGCAGACTTTGCCAATCGCATTACAGTAGGTGAGACGGTAATTCAATTACCGTCTCACAGACGAGATCACCAGCGTTATATAAAGGGTTATGAGGTTGAAGAAGAATTGGTACCGTTAAACAGCACCGTCTACATCAATGGGGAAGCAAGCGACAGTAGCGGCACCTTACAGCTTCAACGTTCAGATGAACGTGGCATTTTTCTTATCAGTACGAAGAGTGAAAAAGAGCTGCTGAAGCGCGGTCACTCTCAAATAAACGTCTATGGCATCGCCGGCACGGTCTTGTTTCTTGCCGGCATTGGAGTAATGATCTATTTATAAATGATGAATGATTATTGATGAATTCTCTAACAAAGCCGTCATCATCATTCATCATTCATCAATTAAAGAACGCTACCCGTAATCAGGTCAATCGTAATCGTTCGCTCACCGTTATTAATGCTCACTACGGCCTGCTGAGATCCGGTAAATGTTACCGAATAAGGAATATCGATTTCCTTGGACGGCAAATTACCGGCGGTAACCGTCCCTTTGGCATTTCCTGCCAGCACTCCGGAAACCGGGATATTATTGGTTGCAGATTGTGATAATCCAATATTGGTGAGACCAAAAGTGCTATTCAGTGCAAGCTGTAAATCCAGACTGGGTGTGCTAAAACCATGCTGCGACCTATCTGTTCCGGTGCCATTCACAATAGCGGTTGGCTGGAGAATCTCATTCATTTGAAAGTTCGACGTTCGGTTGAGTGAAATAGACCACGATTGTCCATTGGTCGTTATGGTTGAATCTCCGCTAAGAGCCGAGGATACGCTCATGCTATCCAGCAAACCCGGAACAGGAACCGGAATCTCCTGACCATTTTCACGGTAGAAACTTGCACTCACGGTATAGCTAACCCACTCGATGCTAAACGTGGTATCCAGTGTACTTTTTTGGTAAAAATCAGCGCGCGTCATTGCCATCAAAGCCTGTAGCTGTGCCACCGCACCACCCTGCTCCGAAGCAATTTGAGTGATAACAACAGCATTTTCCTGATCGTCTGTTAGCTCAATACCTTCCACAACATCATTGATAATATCTTCCGGATTACAAGCCGAAAAGAATAGTGCCGCGCAGGTTAGATATAACACCCATTTAATTTTCATACGGACTCCTTTAAAAAAGTTCAAAGTTCAGGGTTCAAAACGTGAAACGTGAATAGGGCAATATACTACCACCTTGCTCGCTACTTTTTATCCTCCGTTCACCGTTCACCAGTATTCTGTGTTCTGTGTTCTG
>JBOEGD010000014.1:106590-235952 GCA_050633245.1 Calditrichia bacterium
GTGTTCTGTGTTCTGTGTTCTATCCTATACTAGCATCGACCAGAGGCGCAAGTATATTATCACAATAGTGAAATTACATTCTGCCTCAGGTCATAATATTCATTATTTTTCGATTTGATTCCGTAAGCTGGCGTAGTATTATTCAATTCTGATTCAAACCGTTATTTTTGCGCAAGATAAATAGCATTCCAAAAGACAGTTTCTGCAACCAAAAAAACATCGTCAAAGACAATGAATCCCATTCATTATAACAAAATACGTCGCTATCTGTATCATGACGAAACCGTTTCCCGCGTTATGCCGGGAAACCAAAAGCGTGATAAACCAACACCTCCAAAGACCTATTTTACGCTTCAGGAGTATCTTATTGGTGGATTTACGATTCTCACCATTTTTTATCTTCTGTATGATCAGAGTAGCGGCGCCCGTCGTCTGCTTATGGATGAAGACAATATTTCCAATTCATTCGTATGGTTTTGGAGAAACAGTCTGTTTGGTGGCGTCAATCCCAACTATCAACATTTTTGGGAAGCGACATTTATGATTATTCTGACATTCGGAATGTTCATTATTGTCGGCTTTCTTCTGTACAAGCTCGCCATTAGCATGGTGAAGCAAGTGCAAACCTATACGCTTTACGTTCAAACCGATCAACGCCTGATGATTGTCGAAAAGCTGCATGGGAAAACACCCTACAAACCAATTATGCGATTTGCCGACTACGGCCCCGGAGATATTTTCGATCCACATTTAATTGACCTCGAGGGCGTTTGGCGACACGTTATTTTTTCCGATAGGATAGAGCCCGGTGGCGCGGCGCAAAGTGACAATATGTTCGTAAAACGCATTGGTTTTTATGGAATTAGCCATGCCGCAGAGTTACACGAAGAAATAAAGTTGTGGATGAAACAATCTACAACCGGTCAAGTTCAGTTGGTGCATCCGGAGCTGCGTTTTCGCATTACCCTGCCTCAATCGTGGAGTATTAAACGAACCAGTTATCCAGAACACGGCATGGACTACACGCTGCTTGATGTTATTGCCGCGCGTATTCATCAACAAGATTATGTCCGCAGGATTCCAACTAACTCCAAACCCTGGAACACTCTGCTGCTTACCAAGCGCATGCCATTTGAGAAAGAGAAGCTCAACAACGCCATTATATATCAGACCATTTTGGTTGAGGTTTTTAGCACAGCCGACGAACGCACTCTCGTTAAAAAAGCATCCGATGTAGTAATTACAACAATCCTTCCCGACGAGCGACTGCCTAAAACACCGGCGCTTGCCGGCATTATTCAGCGCTCTGTATTGGTCTGCTCTTACGACAGCCTCTTTAGATTGAATACCGCCACACCACACAGCAAAGCCAAAGGCAAAGATCTAAAGAACGGCTGCAAAAGCATCTATCTCGAATCTGAATTTAAGTTCGGCACCCATAACTTCCATCTTTATCAAGCCTATAGCATGAAAGACGATCTACATTTTCGTTTTACGTTACACTCACCAAGCCCTATCGATGATAAAACCGTTGAAGCGTTTAATGAAATTATGGGATCCCTGCACTTTTACAAACCAGAAGAAGATCTACCTCATCCTCATTTTCTTCGGGAGAAGCAAAAACGACGTCTTACCTTCCGCGATAACTAGCGTTTATTTCTTAAATCCTTGCAAAAAAAGTGGCATACGCTTAAGATAAATACGATTATTTTTCTGACCGTCCATGCCCCTGCGGCATCATTAATGAGGATTATGTTATGAAGCGTCTTAATGCAGCTCTGATAAAAGAAATTGAAGCCCTAAAAGCAGAAGGCCGTGCGAAGTCACCGGAGCGGGTTATTACCGGCTACCAGGCCGCATCCGGCAGTAAAGGCCCGCGATATAAACTCCGGGGCTCAGACAATGAGTTTATTCGCATGAACTCGAACAGCTACATGTCGCTTCAGGATCACCCGGAAATGATAAAAGCTGCAGATGCCGCAACTCATGCGTTTGGTGTTGGCCCCGGCGCCGTACGCTTTATTGACGGTACCTTTCACTACCATGTCGAATTGGAAGATGCTACCGCGAGTTTTGTTGGGCTTGAAGCTAGTAAGATCTTTACATCCTCTTATATGGCCAACTTGGGCTTGGCAATTACCATTACTAACAAGCAGACGTATTGGATCGGTGACGCGCTGAACCACAACAGTATTATTCGTGCCATGCGAATTGCCAACGTACCAAGTGCCAACAAAGGTATCTATAAGCACAACGACATGTCAGACTTGAAGCGCTGTTTGGACGAAGTTCCTGAGGCAATTGAACGTGTTGTTGTTATTTTTGACGGCATTTTTAGCATGCGAGGTGACTATAGCCCGATGCAGGAGATCAATGCGGTTGTTGCGCCCTATCGCGATAAATGGCAAGACGGGCTGGTTACGGTAATGGATGACTGTCATGGAATCGCTGCTTATGGCGATACGGGACGTGGCACCTGTGAATATGCAGCTGATATGCCGGACATTATTACCGGAACCTATGGCAAAGGATTCGGAGTAAATGGTGGTTTTATTGCCGGAAGTCAGGATCTTATTAACACCGTTCGTCAAAAAGCAGATACCTACATTTATACCAACCCACTCAGCGTAGCCGATTGCGCCGCTTCCATAAAATCACTTCAGATTGTCGACAGCCCGGAGGGTAGTGAAAGACTTACCCATCTGCGCGCACGCACCAAGCAATTCCGCGATGGTCTCGACAACCTTGGGCTGGAGTCTATACCCGGGCCGCATCCGGTGGTGCCGGTTTTGGTTCGTGATACAGCAAAAACGCATAAGGCAGTGAAACATTTATTCGATAGTGGCATTCTGGTTGTCGGACTCACTTTTCCAGTTGTCCCAAAAGGAGATGAAACACTGCGCTTTCAGATTAACGCTGCACATACCGAACACGATATCAATTACGCGCTGGAAGCACTGGATGCATTTAAAGGCTGAAACACGACATCGGCGATATCTACAGTATATTAACTAGTTGAGGGGAAGATTGTGCAGTATCTCTTGGAACTCGCATCTGTTCTGTCTAAACAACGTGATTATCAGGAAATGCTACGGCTGGTTGCCGCGAAGGCTGCAACGCTGCTTCAATCGGATTATTCTGCCATCGTTATGCTAAACCCCGAGACCGGAAACACCGCGAAAACCGTTTTTCGCGGTGATCAACAGACCGGGAATCGCATAAGCCTGCTACAAACAAATATTATCGGTTGGTCGCTAAAAGCAGATAAATCCTTTGTCAGCGATGATATTGCGGCAGATGCTCGATTTACCAAGGATCTATTTGCTGACACTCCGGTTAAGTCTGCTCTTGCTGCGCCGCTGGTCGTATCCGATCGCCCGATCGGATTTTTAGTTCAAATCCGATTATCGTCTTCAGAGGCCTACTCAGAAGATGATCTTTTGCTACTCGAGAACCTCTGCCTACTCGCCTCACCGCACCTGGGTAATATGCAACGTGTTCAGGATTTTTTTGAGAAACACCTGCCGCAAGCAGCATTGATTTCCACTTATGAAGCACATGGCTTGCTTGGAAAAAGTCCGGCATTCATTGAATTCCTGAGAGCTTTGGATGCAGCATCAACCTGTGATGTTCGCGTACTGTTAGAAGGTGCCAGCGGAACAGGAAAGGAACTAACAGCAAAGGCCATTCATGCACAAAGCCAACGCAAAGCAAATCCATTCGTAGCCATTGACTGTGGAGCAATTCCGGACAACCTTATCGAAAGTGAACTGTTCGGGCATGAAAAAGGAGCCTTTACAGGCGCCAATCAATCGCGAAAGGGGCTCTTTGCTGAAGCAAATAATGGCACGCTATTTATGGACGAGGTGAACAATTTAAGCTATGAAGTTCAATCGAAACTTTTGCGGGCACTGCAAGAAAACGAGATTCGCCCTATCGGCTCAAACAGAACGCAAAAGGTAAATGTTCGGATTATTGCCGCTTCCAGCATCCCCCTACATTCACTGGTAGAAAAAGGCACTTTTCGTGAAGATTTATTTTATCGACTACATGTGTATCCCATCTCACTTCCGTCATTAGAGGCACGCCGGGAAGATATTCCGTTGCTGGCAACATCATTTTTGAAACGCTTCTGTAAGGAACAGAATAAAAAAGTAACGAGTTTCAATCAACCGATCCTTACTTATTTACAAGAGCGGGAGTGGCAGGGCAATATCCGTGAATTAGAAAACATTGTCGAAAGACTGGTTGCGTTAACCAAGCCCGATTCTCAAACAATCTTTGAAAAAATACTTCCCGCAGATTTGCGTACGGAGTTCGAAAGACTCAGCCCGCTAAAGCGACGCCATTCACTTCAGGACGTGCTTTCAAAAACTGAAGAACAACTCATTCGCGATTCCCTCGCTGCAAACAACTGGAACCAGTCTGCTGCCGCCAGAGAATTACAAATTGCCGAACGGACTATTCGCTACAAGATGGAAAAGCTCGGCATCACTCAGCCCACGTCCGACCAAGAGCCCTCCGGCAACAATTAACGAGCCTAAACTCAATAAAAACAACAAACCTTCTTCGTATACGTCAATATTGACGCGAAATTGCAGTAACTGCCCCCAAACAACTTGCCAGCACAAAAACACTAAAATCAGTATTAACAAGATCTTAAGACCCCATAAGAATAATTGGTACAGCATTTGAAGGACATCCCCGTCAAAAGACTCTAAACGAAATCAGGGGATATGTAAATGCTTGCTAAACTATTGAAATGGACTGGGATAATAATAAGTGGTCTTTTAATACTGCTGCTGTTTGTGGGAGGCGGGCTCTACCTGCTTGGAGGCGGGAAGCTCAATAAAACCTGGCACGTTCAACCGGCAAAACTGGACATTTTGACAGACTCTTCCAGCATTGCAAGTGGAAGACATCTTGTTGGCAGTCGCATGTGCATGGAGTGCCATGGGGACAATCTGGGGGGCAAAGAGTTTATCCCCGGCGGTCCGATGGGCGTATTGCCTGCATCGAATCTGACATCTGGAAAAGGCGGCATTGCCCCACTCACAGATGAACAATGGATTCGCGCTATTCGGCACGGTGTAGGTAAAGATAATCGTGGTCTGGTTATTATGCCCAGCGAGATATTTTTCCACTTAAGCGATTCCGAACTGGCAAATATGGTCGCCTATCTGAAGCAGCTTCCCCCAATAGATAACGAATTGCAGCCTCGTGCCCCAGGTCCATTAATGCGAATTCTGGCAAACTTTGGCAAGATAATGTCCGTAGAAAATATCCCCCATGAATCCAAGCTGTCTACACGCTCCGACGAATTGGTTGCCGAGAATTACGGCGCGCATCTGGCCAAGCTCTGCGTTGCCTGCCATGGCAAAGACTTCTCGGGTGGTCTTGTTGTTGGCGAGCCGGGTACTCCGCCCTCCAGAAACATAACGACCGACCCGAAGTTCGGCATCGGGGACTGGAGCAAGCAGGATTTCTTAACAGCACTGCGCAAAGGAAGGCGGCCAGATGGAGAGAAACTGTCTGAAGCCATGCCGCAATCTATCGGCTTAATGTCAAATGAAGAACTGGATGCACTGTGGGATTTTCTACAAACGGTTGCCCCGGTTGGTGGAGAGTTCGCAAAGAACTAATCGGCAGTCGGCACTTGCATGAACTCAGAACACAGTACTGTAACGTGAGTCTTGATCCATGCAGACGCACACATATTACTTGGCAGAAATCAGAACGTTAAACCTAAAAAGAGGAAGAATCATGAAACAACTAATCTCAATCGCAATTATTATGATGCTTGGTGGAACAATGATAACGGCAGGAGAAAAAGACGATCAGGCAATCCAAAAAGTGGTAGACAGCATGGAAGATGGATGGAATAATAAAAATGGTGAACAATTTGCTTCGGGGTTTGCAACGCAACATGACTATATCATTATCAATGGAATACGTAAGCTAGACCTGACACCAGCCAAGAACGCTGCCCAGCACCAATATATTTTCGACACCATCTATCGCGATACTGAGATGGAATATAAGCTGGTCACATTGCGCTATCTAACCAATCAAATTGTCATTGCGCACATAGATGCATTTCTATACGAGCAAGGTAAAAGAGAGAACGCCCACAAGGCTACTATCTCACTGGTATTTCAAAAATCAGGCGATGAATGGAAGATAGTTTCCTTTCAAAACACACGGCTTCAAGCACCAAAAGACAATCGACAAATTTCAAGTGACCATTAAACTGAGAGACAATTAGTCTAAAAATGGCATGGCTCTAAAAATATCTCAACCCATAATTGGTGTCATTTCTCATTAGTCAATAGTCAATAAGAAATGGTCAATGCTTAATGGTATTCAATTGCCCAACAGCGATCCATCACCACATCAACATCGTTTTCCAGAGCTTTCTGAGCTGCAGCTTCATCGATAACGCCAAGCTGTAGCCAAACGGCCTTCACGCCCTTTTCGATTGCCTCGTCTACAATGCCAGCAACATATTTGGACTGGCGAAATACGTCAACCAAATCAATCTCACCGGGCACCGCTGAAAGGCTTGGGTAGCATTTTTTCCCGAGGATCTCATCATGCCCCGGATTAACAGGAACCACTTCATAGCCTTCACGAATCATCATCTTGGCTACGCCATGGCTCGGGCGCATCGGATTTGGTGACAGACCAATAACCGCAATGCGCTTGTGGTTTTTGATTATCTCGGAAATGTTCGAGTTTAGAGTTTTCATTTTCACGCCACATCTTTTTTTCTAGGATTCAAAAAGTCTACAGTTGGAACTGATGTTTAGATGCAATGAAAGCCGGAGTGTTACAAGGGCCTCACAAGTAGTAAAGAGTCGCTGCTCAATCGACTCAGCAAGCTGCCGAATGCCTTTAAAGAAGCGATTACCTTGAGCTTGCATGAACAAGTCATTAGAAACTCAGGGCAAGTCAAGTGCCATCCCTGAGAAAATCAGCCCACTGGATATCATGAATTATTATGATGCGGTAAAAAAAGTTGGCCGATCGGTAGCAGCCGCAGGCGGGAGAAGGTGGAGATCAAACATATGGGACTTATAATTAGTGCTACTTAATCATCAAAAAAATGGAGATGATGTCAAGGGGCTTAAGCCTCAACCAGCGGTAAGTCAACTATTTTAATCGGTTCATTTACCCCTCTCAGTTTATCCCAATTTTCAATTGCTGCGATATTTGCATCTTTTAATATCGTTCCTGCGGGGAAAAGAATAATACCGTCTTTTGTAATTACCGGACTAAACAATTTATGACCTTCTCGTAGCTGCCTGATATTTAGACTAAAATAATTATCGTCTTTACTGATTAAATACGTGTATACCCTTAGGAAGTAGAGCTGTGATTTTTCGAGAAGCACGGGATCATATAAGCCCTCCCGGGAATTCATAATTTCAATAATTTGTGGGATATCAATCCCTTGAGATTCCAATATACCTTTGTCAAGCAGAATTTTCAAGAGATGGGTCTCACTCGGCACACCAAGCTCATCTTTAAGAGTATTCGGGATATCAGCCTTGTCAAATCGGGAATCCTGATACAAAACTATTCTGGCAATCTGTTCCAATCGCGGAACATCTTTTAAAAGTTGATAACCCAATTTTGGAACGCTGTTCCACATTCTTTTCTCAGATTCGTTAAGATTATCCCGTCTTTTCATTTTCTGTCGTATGTCATTTGAAATTGCTATTTCACCTATTCGTGAAAGCAGTGCAGCAATCTTAATCATCGGGGCATTAGGGATATTAAAAAATTTACAAATATTAGCAGCTTCTACTTTTCTTTCTATTGCAGCTTCCGCAAGTTGTGGGTCAAACATTTTCATTAAGTTCAGCATGAGCTGGACACTGCTATCCAATGTTTTCGCTACCAGTTCTTGCCTGTCCGTTAGGAAACAATAATAGTCAAAAGCTTCTTCGATTGTTTCAATCAAAAGCTCCGGTGGACAGGGTTTGGTTAAAAATCTGAAAATCTGGCCCTCATTAATTGCCTGAATAGCATCTTTCATATCCGCTTGCCCAGTGAGCAGGACTCTTTGCGTATCCGGTTTATTATTGCGCGCCCAGCTCAGCAGCTCAGCCCCGTTCAATTCCGGCATTCTCATATCGCTGACGATAATATTAAAGTCCCCACTTTTCAATAGTTCAATTGCCTCAGTAGGGCTCTCAATAAATACCGTTTTCCAACCGGATCGACGAAGATTTAATATTCGCCTAAGTCCTTTTAGTACCGACGCTTCATCATCGACAAAGAGTATATTCGGAGAAGCTGTCATTTCCAGTTGCCTCGTTTTATATTACTCTTGCGTTTCTTCATAACCCAGCTCACATTCTGTATTAACTGTTTTATACCTCATCTACCAAAAACGGAAGCTTTATCGTAAATAATGCCCCGTGCCCAACCTCCGACTCGACAGAAATACTGCCACCGTGTTTTTCAACGATAACGCTGAAAGAGAGAGCTAATCCCTGCCCCGTTCCTTTTCCAATTCCTTTTGTTGTAAAGAAAGGGTTAAATATCTGGTTTTGTATCGCTTCCGGTATTCCCACTCCGGTATCCCGGAAGTCAATTCTTACATATTCGGAAGTATAGCTGGTAGAAATAGTAATTTTACCTCTTAAATCCGTATCTTTTTCTGCCAATTCCCGAATGGCATGAGATCCGTTGACAATTATGTTTAAAAAAACCTGATTTAGTTCCCCTGGAAAACACTTGATCGCCGGTAAGTCCTCATCAAAATTCACAATAATATCTGCAATGTATTTCCACTCATTACGTGAAACAACAATGGCCTTTTCAAGTGCTTCGTTTATATTGGTTAAAGATTTAGTAGCGGAACCGGGGTGAGAAAATCCCCTTACGGCTTCAACGATTTTCGATACCTGACTTATCCCATCTAATGACGCTTCTATTGCTTCTGGAATTTCATTTAAAAGAATGCTCATCTGGCTTGGATTCTGGAAATTTGCTTCAAAGTGAACATTATCATCCTCCGGATGGCCTTCACTGTTTGCATGTATATACTGTATTTGCAAGATCTCCTTAGCGAGTATCTCAAATGCATCGGTTAAGAAATGGATGTTATCTCCAATATATTGAATCGGCGTATTAATTTCATGAGCGAGTCCCGCCGCAAGTTGACCTACAGACTGCAACCTCTGGGACTGAGCCAACTGCAATTCCAATTGACGGTGTTCGGTAATGTCTTCCGCTAACATTAGAAAACCCGAAAACTCGGTCCGATTCGTTAAAATAGGATTTACCGTAACGCTCAGCAATCTTTCTTCGCCGTTACGGTTCGTAAACTTCAGATCATCCCATTTGGCTAAGCAATTCGATTCATGTGTCATGCTAATGTACCTGAGCACATCCACCCAATTCCAATCAATTGGTGCTCCGGTAATCGGCTTACCCAAGACTTCACCGGCTTGAATTCCAAATACTTGTTCCGCAGCAGGATTCCAACGGGTTATTACATCATTTTCATTAATTCCGATAAGAACCAAAGTTATTGAAGACAGGAACCTTTCCGTTTCCTCACTGGATCGGGCCAGTTTTTCAGTATAATCCTCAAGTCTCTTTGTCGCTTCTTTTCGCTTGATCATCTCAGTCTGAAGCGCTTTCGTTTGTTTCTGAAGAGTAAGATTTATTTTATTGGAGAATTCAACAGCCTTATCTTTTTTTCTTGAAATTTGCACAAAGATCAATATGAGAAGCATATCGATAAAAACTCCGCTAACCAATATTAACCATGGTTGATTACTAGCCGTTGCTTTTCGAAACGATTTGGTGCTCCTTATCTCGAACAACAATTTTCTGCCGTACAGGTCAACAAGAAACATTTTCTTCAACAACGGCTTTTCGTCATAGTCATCTTCCGTAGCAAGATGTTCATCATAAAGCGTCGTTCCATTATCGCTAATTCTAATAGCAACCTGTCGTTTGCTCTTTGCCAGAAACCCGGCCATTAATTTTTTTACAACAAATGGGGCATATACCAATCCTAAAAACTGACTTCGTCGTTCTTCAACTGTCTCGGGGATTTCCCTCCGGTAAAATGGGACAAAAAGTAAAAAACCAGGCGTCTGCTCTTTATCCTGAACAAGAACAATCGGCCCTGTAACTTGGGTACTGCCTGAATCGCGCGCTTTTTTTGCCGCAGAATATCGGCTTTCCTCAAAAGCTATATCCAGACCCACGGCCTTTAGGTTTATAGGCTCGGGTTCAATATAAGTAATCGGCCAATATTCATTTTTGTCATGAGGAGGATGTACTGTAAAGTTGGGACGATCAAGGCGTTGTTTTGTGAGAAAATCTGAAAGCTGCTCAGGTTCGATATGATAAATAACGCCAATTCCATTTATACCGGGATACTTCTCGTCAATTCGAAAGCTATTTGCGAATGCATGCCACTTTTTATAAGAGATTTTTCCATTATAAAGTCGGATCGTTGAAACGCTACTCCACAATTTATCTTCATACTTTTTTAATCGCTCGGTGACGAGCTCAATCGCCTGATCTGCTTGTCGCTTAAAACGCATTTGAGTTCGATCGTTCACCTGCTCTTTCGAGAAATACCAGGCCGTTACTGTAAGCATCAAAGCAAGAGCCAGAACTCCCCAGTGTATTATAGAGAAGACCACAGCTTGTGCGCCTGAGCTATTTGAATGTTCAGTGTCGGGAATTGAAATGCTTTGATTATTTGTCTTTTCCAAAGTCATATGGTATTGCCTATGTTGCCTTATAGTGCGACAGAAACCGGTTAGGTCGACTACTTATAATATCGGAAATCTTCCGCTGCAACATGAATCGCTTTTAAAGCGGAATGAGGAGGGCTTTTTCAGAATACATTGTTTTAAACCCGGTCGTCAAAAAAACAAATAATAACTGTCAGGTTTTATGATTTCAGGAGGGTGGTGTTCAAAGCTTCATCGTAACCCGTTCCTTAAAGAACAATTACCAGATTCAGCTAGGCGGCTTTTTGTCAATTTTCAGAAGAATCAAAGTTCTGATTCAAGCCATTTAATAATGCGCGACGCAAAGAGTCATATTCTTCTCGGCACTCCGTACAGAGTTCGAGGTGATGTTCGATCGCCTGTAAATCTACTTCCGTCGATTTTTCAGTAAGTTGATGTTCAGTAAACTCTGCGATTACTTCGAGAAATTCGTCGCAAGCGATCTCGCGATCTCGCGTTAGGCTAATGAGCTTCATTAGACCATCAACTTGTTTGGATGTCAGCTTCAAGATTCAATCCTTTTTATACTTTGTGTCTATACCCGAGCAACATTTCCTCATTGTAACCGCGTGACTTCAAGGCACGTCTGAGGGCTTTACGGGCATCGTGAAAAAGTTTATAGAGGTTATTTCGATTTGTTCCCAACTGTTTGGCAATTTCCTCCTGCGGCATACCACTTAGCTCACAGAGTAGAACGTCGCGCTGCCTCTCAGTTAGGTCCGACTTGATTACATCTCTTAATAATTCGATCAACTCACGCTGTTCGGTTTCATGATCGGGCGCAAACGACAGATCGGTAGAATTTTCCTGAAAAGCCTGGCGCTCTCGTAGCTCTTCCAGGGAGACGTTGTTCCATTCTTTTCGTCTAAGCTCATTAAAAGCCATCCGGAATGCAATTGAAAGAGCCCAAGAGGTAAATTGACTACGGCCTTGAAAGGTATGGAGTTTATCCAGTATTCGAAGAAGCGCTTCCTGAACGACATCTTCAATAAAAAGGATATTTGCTCCGGCACGGCCAGAAAGTCCCTTCTGCAATCCCTTAAGCAAAACAATCCTAAGCTCATCCAGCGCATGCGCTCTCGCAGGATAATCCTTTGACAACCGTTCAGGCCATTTATCTATTGAGTCTTTCATACGAGAAGATCCATTTGCGGATATGGGCTGAATATGCTTCATAGGTCACGACATTCGCAGGATGCTTGCAACCGGAGAATCCATTGCTATACCTGGTGCAAAATTAAGATAAGTGACAATGCTGTCTATTCCAAAAGACCGGCACATTCTAAATTAAGTTTCCCTCGGCGATCCAACCAAATACACAAGAAGTGAACACAGCACAGGCTGACAGCCGAGGGCAAATATACTCTAAAATCAAGCGGCTACTGATCTTCTTACAGCAGCTTCTTCTTTATTATGAAGACTTACGACACTAACGACTGCAGCTCCATTAATCCAATAAAACCAGGCATCCAAACCAGCAAAGCCAAATAGAAAAGGAGCTGCTAAAAACATGATGCCAACCGCAAAGTCAGCCGTTAGGTGAAACGTATACGGCAGCACCCGAAAAACACCAAGATGGTGATCTGTCAATAAGGTCAAAACGAGTGCAACGGCTCCGGTTCCAACTGAAAGCCAAAAGGCGAGAGGGTTAGACTCACCCAGTCCCAAAAGAAAGGGTAATAGCATTAAGGCAATAGCAACCGGATAATCCAAATAGGCATGTATTCTCTTTGTGATGAATCGTAAATTCATGATATACTCTCTTTATGAGTTAGAAGTGTTCGAGCTTAGTTGGCATCTTCAACGTGTTTGCTCGTCAGGTCATTCCAATTGGCTTCTGCCTTTGCTACATTCTTGTCGAAATCCTTATTGAATACCGCTAGAATATCCGGGTTCAGATTGAGATAGAGTTTACCATCCCGAACTTGCCAGGTGCTAATATCTATCGGGAACAGAGCATTGACAGCCGCGCCATATGCACAGAAGCCACCAAACTGAGGTGCATATTTCTCAGGGTTCTTTTTGAAGAGATCTCTATTCTTTTCGCTCGTAAAAAGATAAGTTGCCCCTTGATGTTCCGCCTTAATTCCCGGATTCCCATGGGTGGGTTTTTCAACCGTAAAAAAAGCTACCGGATCATATCCACCAATGGCGATATCGCTGGCACCAGCTACGTTAACGAGCTCTCCGCCATAAACCATTGATCCTATAAAAAGCAAGCTGACTATTAGTGTCTTTAATCTGTTATACATGTCTTAATCCTTGATAGTGTACCAGAGGTTTATTCCGCTGGTTACTTATAAGACACGCCCTGCAGGAAATCTCTTACCCCTAAAAACAAATATTTTTGAAATAGATAAAGAATTGGCTCAAGAATGACGTTGAGGGGGGAATCTGGTCAAAAAAAAAAATCAACATATATAAGTAAGATTTTCAACGCTCTACTCAAGTTTTGCGAAGCTGCGGCAAATTTAAACTATTAGGCAATGTCAGACCTTTCGCTTATTTTCTGCTGAAAGGGTTCACGATGAAGCAGCTACACTACATTATTGCCACGGCACTTTGGTCAGGATATACTCCAAAGGCTCCGGGCACCGCCGGAAGTGCTGTCGGGTTAATTGCAGCCTGGTTTTTTTTGAGTGCCAATACGACGGCTTTGCTTATTGCCGTCGGCGTAAGTTTCTTTATTGGCTGGTGGTCTGCCGATGTAGTTGAGAAGGATCTCGGTAAAGAAGACCCGTCGATTGTGGTAATCGATGAAGTCTCTGGTATGTGGCTCAGTCTGCTATTCGTGCCAACGAATATTCTGCTTTATCTGGTCGCCTTCGGCCTTTTTCGCCTGTTCGACATCTGGAAACCGTGGCCGATTGACAACCTACAGCACCTGCACGGTGGGCTCGGTATTATGCTGGATGACATTATTGCCGGAGTTTATGCCTTCCTCGTGATGCAGGCTTTACTGTATTTCCTCCCTCTATAGCGCACGTCCTGCGTAAAACAGTGCACAGCATGCACTCAACTTTTTTTCCGAAAAATCACAAGAAACGCTAACTATATAATATAAAGCTCGTTAGGCTATTTTTCTGAGACTGGCAGCATTCTTGTAATAACAGAATAACAGTCAACATGCAGAAAAATTTCTCGGGCAATTTATTAACTGCCTTTTGGGAGGTTACAATGTATGCAATTGCTACTACTACAAACTTTTTAAGACACTCTGTCTTTGTGCTGTTGTTCTTGCTTAATCTGGGCGCGCTCGCACAACAAATAGGAGAGTCTAAAACGCTATTAATCGGTACAACCTATTATGACTTTATCGAGGGGCAGGGGAGAAAATTTGCACCTGCAAAAGAAGTGAACACTGACGGTATCCATTTTATTTTTGATAATATTTCTCTTTCTACGAGTGAACGCATGATAACATACAACTACTATGACATTGGTTCGAATTTCTTTTATGGCAACATGGATGTAGCATCAGGTAAAAATGCCTCTTTGGCAAATGGACTGAATGATGGCGCAATAATCACACTTACCTCACCAACAGGCGTTCAGCTTATACAGGATGTAGGCGAAGCAAATTACTTTTTCACAACGACTCAAAATATTTCAGGCGCAAGCGGCTCCGGCTTTTCACGACAAGGAAATACTGCAATACTCTTAGCCGGGAGGGCGAACGGAATTATCGGCGATACCCTGTTGGTTTCCGAAGATAACATGCAAACATGGATAGGAAGATCCCCATCAATTGTAGATACGCTGACGACCGCTATCGGTACCATACCAACTCCGCTGCTTAACCCGCAAGACCTTACAGAGTTTAGCTATTTACTGGCGCCTGATATAACATCGACTGCACCAAATGGCTCTCTTGTGCAAATGTCTTCTACTGATAACGGAGCAACCTGGTCCTCAACGGAAATTCATGATGACGATACCCAATATACGAACCACACTGGAAACATGAGTTATGCAGTCGAAGATTTTGCAGATATTAACGGAATATATGATGCCCAGGGTAACCTTCACGTAGTTGCCGGTGCCGTGCAGGGATTCCTCGATCAGACAAGGCCAATTTTTCCAATTCTCTATTGGAATGTCAATGATAATGAAATTGAAGAGGTAACTAATCGTTCTTATGGAAGACCTTCAGACTCAACAACTCAAGCGAATCTGGTAAACCTGCGTCCTGGCAACGGTTTGGGCAATGCCTATCCGCAGATAGCACGCGTTGGCGCAGACTATCTGTTCGCGGTCTGGCAGCAATGGGAAACCAATCCGGATGGGAGTCTGCGAACGCTAATTGGAAGCGCAGGGCAAGAAATATTTGTCACCGATATTTGGGGCAGTCTAATTAGTAATTCAGGAAATCCTTATAATCCCTTTAAGGTTGCCGGTACAGAGGGTGTATCAGATGTTTTTCCCAGGCTCCCCGAAGAACTCAAGTTTAACACCAACAATTGCTCATACGTAATTGAACTGGCCTACCTGCAGGACACCGACCCCGGAGTATCCATTCTGGGACAGAACAATCCTTCACTTTGTCAATGGATGTACACAACCATGACCATCGAATTACTTAAAGGGGCAGTAACAAGTAAGCCGGGCATATTGACTCCAAATGAACTTACGCTGGAGCAAAATTATCCGAATCCATTTAATCCGGCAACAACGATTAACTATACGCTTAAAAGAAGAGGCTCGGTGCAGATAGAGTTGTTCGGCATTACCGGGCGCAAGCTACAAACACTGCTTAACGAGATACAAAACATTGGTAATCATAGTTATGAGTTTCAAGCCGGGGCCCTGCCCTCTGGAGTATACTTTTATACGATTAGCAGCAATAACCAAAGCAGGCAAACAAAAAAGATGGTTCTTCTAAAGTAAAAGCCTCTGCGGAGAATGAGGTGTGTTGCTGGAAACGTTGGGAGGCGTTTCTGCTGCTCAGGGTGATCCGCGCTGATGTGGAAAAGAGCTTTGCTCGATTCCCGTCAGCCGGGTCTGAAAATTTGAACGGAGGCCCTAACCTCCATGCATCAGTGCTTGTCCTATGGCGCCCCGCTATAGGACAAGCGCTATATATCCAAAAAACTACGTTACTTTCGAGAAGAACCTTTTACAGGTAGCTTCGCAAGTTGAGAGTCCTCGTCTGAAGTAGTGCCGAGATTAAAGATTAACATTGCTTCAAACTGTTGGAAGAGCATTCGATCGAAGCGTTTTCCAGCATCCGGGCGTAAATCAGCAAGTGCGGTTAAGGGTTCCATAGGATTTTTCTGAACGGCCAGCTGAAACTGCTTTAGAATTGCCAATATCCTGGAATGAAGGGGGATTTTCTCACTTTTTAACCCGGCAGGATACCCCGAACCATCGACATGCTCATTTTGATGTCGCACGGTTTCAACGACATTTTCCATTCCATCCATCTCGCCAATAATATTGCTACCGATAAGTGTATAATCGTATTCAATATTATAATTTGACGCCGTCATCGATTCCGCAAGCTGCACAATATCGTCTGGCATCCCCAACTTGCCAAAATCATATAGATAGGATGCCAACTTTAAGTGTGCGGTTTCTTCAGGAGAAAGCTTCACCCAAATCGCGAACTTCATTGCCAACGAAACGACAGCTCGAATATGACTTCCCATCTCAACACTCTTGGCATCAATTGCCTGCATTAACATATTGATGGTTTCCTGCGACTGGTCGTGCTGTGAACAATAGTGACGTTGAACTTCCAGCCGCTTGCGCTCGATGCCCTTTTCAATTACAACAGGCAGATCCGTAAGCGGAACTGGTTTAACAAGATAATCGCAAACACCGAAGGACAATGCTTTACGCACCAGCTTTATATCGTTGAAACTGCTTATGAGTATGATGGGGAGATGTGGACATTCTACAACCAACTTTTCGGCAAGCTCTATGCCGGTTGTGGCGGGGAGGTCGATATCGCTTAACAGCACATCAACCTGATTCTGTCGCAGATAATCCAGCCCACCCGTTGCCGAGTAGGCCAGACTTACATCGTATCCAAATTGCTGTAGGGCGTCTTGTAACATTTCGCCATACGTAATATCATCTTCGATTACCAACACATGTTTCGTCCCTGACATGCTTAATACTCCGTCGGTTAGTCTCCCGCTTTAAATGACGGGATACCCGTGATGTCGCTTCCAATAATTAAAGTATGGATATCGTGGGTTCCTTCGTATGTCTTAACCGTTTCCAAATTACACATATGGCGCATGCACTGATATTCGGAAGTGATGCCATTGGCACCCAGAATATCCCTGGCCATACGAGCAATCTCCAGAGCGTGATATACATTGTTACGTTTTGCCATTGAGACTTGGTTGAAGTTCATCTGTCCTTGATCCTTCAAACGTCCTAATTGAAGAGACAGAAGCTGCATCTTGGTGATCTCGGAGATCATATAGACAAGTTTTTGCTGCACCAGCTGATACGACGCGATCGGCTTCTCGAACTGGATTCTGGTTAGAGCATAGTTCAGGGCTTCATCATAACAGGCCATCGCTGCACCGATTGCCCCCCAGGAGATTCCATAACGCGCCTGAGTAAGACAACCTAGCGGAGAGCCTAGTCCCCTCGATTCTGGTAATAAATTTTCGACGGGAATCGCACAGTCTTGAAAAATAAGTTCAGAAGTTATCGAAGCGCGCAATGAATGCTTACCTTTCATTTCCGGTGCAGAGAAGCCTTCAGTGCCTTTTTCGACCAGAAAACCGCGAATCACACCGTCCAGTTTTGCCCAAACTACTGCAACATGTGCATCCGTTCCGTTGGTAATCCACATTTTCGCACCATTCAGGACATAATGATTGCCATCTTTTACGGCATTGGTAATCATATTACCTGGGTCTGAACCATAATCAGGCTCGGTAAGGCCAAAGCAACCAATCGCTTCACCACTTGCCAACTTGGGCAGCCATTTCATACGCTGATCTTCACTTCCGTACGCAAAGATAGGGTACATAACCAGTGCGCCCTGCACGGAAGCACCACTGCGAATACCACTATCAGCGCGCTCTAACTCTTGCATCATCAAACCATATGCAACATTGTTTACGCCTGCACAACCGTATTTCTCCGGTAGGTTCGCGCCAAACAAACCCAGCTCACCCATTTGTGGACGTAGATGCCGAGGATAGGTCGCATCCTGATAGCTGGTCTCAATAATCGGCATAATATTTTCTTCCACCCAATCCCGCACGGATGAGCGGATCATCTTCTCGTCTTCGCTAAGCAACGAATCGATGTTGTAGTAGTCTGGAGATTTAAATTTTTCCATATCTCGAAGTATCCCTGTAATTTTTTGTCATAAATTTATTGATCGGGTAAATCCGAGGCAAGGTAAATAAAATACAGGGGTCAGAAGTCAGAAGTCAGAAGACGAGAGCGAGTGAACTCGTAACGTGGGTCTTGACCCACGAGAAAGCACCAACACGTAAAGTGGATATTGACCCACAAAAGAGCACCAACACGTAACGTCGGTATTGACCCATGAGAGAGCACCAACATGAAGCCCAACAAGCAAAGCTTACGGTCTACTGCTCGCTCTGGCCTCGACTCCGCTCAGCCTGACGCGGAATCGCGATTGCAAAGAAACGCAATGCCTATGTCTTTACACCCGCTCACCCTGTTTCCCGCTCACCTTGTCTCCACCTCGCCCCTTCGGCTATACTCAAGGAGCGAGAGCAAGACCACGTTTACTGATGCCCATTGCCCGTTGCCGGGTTCAGCATTTCATTCAGCGCCTCACCAAGAAAGCCGGTAAGATCAGAGGCCATTAATGAGTATTGTGTTGTGCGTTCAACAACAAAGTCAGCAACATACCCGTGCACAAAGTTTGCAGTATAAGCCGCTTCATCCGGGCGAAAGCGCTGAGCGAGCAAACCGGCAATAAAACCTGTTAGCACATCTCCAGTGCCGCCACTTGCCAGACCGGGATTACCGGTAGGGTTCAGATAAACCCGCTTATCAGGCATGGCAACCAGCGCCGGTGCACCTTTCAACAAAACAGTCAGGCCATATTTCGAAGCAAACTCCTGAGCCATTTCAAGGCGCTTATCTGCCAATGACTGAGGCGTTTCGTCTGGGAAGAAACGCAAGAACTCCCCCATATGCGGCGTTAGAATCCAGTTCTGCGCCTTATCGCTTTTCAATAATTCAGGGTTATTGGCAAGTGCCAATAGTGCATCGGCATCAATAACGATTGGTTTATCAAAGTTAGTAAGCACATCGACAACTACAGCCTGCACTTCCTTCGATCGTCCCAGTCCAGGCCCAATAGCAAGCACATCACACCAGTCCAGCAGTTCGTTAATACCCTCCATGCTCGGCTTGCCAATGGTATGGTCTTTTGTTTCCGGCAGTGGGCGGGTGATTACCTCGGTAAGCTTTTGCTCAACAACGGGATTTATACATTCCGGAACGGCAAGAATGGTAAGCCCCGCTCCCATGCGTTGTGCCGCCTCGGCCGTAAGGGTTGCCGCGCCTGAGAACCCTTTAGAGCCGGCAAGCACGCCAACCTTCCCGCATTCGTATTTATGTGCATCGGGGTAGCGAAACGGCATCACAATATCATCCTGTTCCAGCATATCCACCAAAACATCATCATCGTTGAGCACAGAAGGCGGGGTGCCGATATCGGCAATAAACAGTTCGCCGACAAAGTTCTTAGCAGGATACATGGTATGACAGCGTTTCGGCAGCGCCATACTAACGGTGATATCTGCCCGAACAGCGACGCCTTCAACCTTTGGCGAACTGGCATTCAGCCCGGAAGGCAAATCGATGGAAATTACCTTAGACTCAAAATTTGTATTTATAAACTCTATAATTGAGCGGGTGATTCCGGAAGGAGCAGATCTCAATCCGGTTCCAAGAAGAGCATCCACCACCATATCCGGCTCATCGTCAACCGATTCTAAAATAGCCATGTCGGTAAGAAACTCGATTGGCACGTGCATGTTCTGCAAAATGTTATAGTTTATGCGCGCGTCATCCTCAATTTCATGTTCTTCTACAGAGCAAAAAACCCGAACATAAACGCCTTCATTCCACAAGTGGCGAGCCACAACGAATCCGTCACCACCATTATTTCCTTTACCGCAGAATACGTAAACTAACGGGTCCTGAACGCCATCAAGCTCGTGTAGGATTATGCGAAAAGCAGCTAAACCGGCGTTTTCCATCAGCACAACACCCGGTACGCCAATATCTTCAATCGTAAACCGGTCAATTTCTCTCATTTCACTAGCAGTTACAACCTTGATCATCGTCAGTCTCCATCATGTATTTTTTTCGTCTGTTACTTCGCGGGATCATCAATAACAACCATTGCAATCGCCATATTTCCAGCATGGCTAATAGATAGATGCGCTTTTTTACCGGTAAGTAATCTGGCAACTTCACCCGTCAGCACTAACTCCGGTCGGCCATTTTCATCATTACGCACTTCAACATCATGCCAGCGCATGTCGGTTCGCAGTCCCAGCCCGGTAGATTTGAACACTGCTTCTTTTGCAGCATAGCGTGCAGCAAAGCTTTGGGCAGCGCTATTCTTTTTACCCTGGCAATAGGCTACTTCGAGTGGAGTAAATACGCGTTTCAAAAAGCGATCTCCATAACGCTCAATTAATCGCTGAATACGTTCAACCTCAGTCAGGTCGACACCTGTAGACCAACAGCTCATCTATCTGTCTCTATCTTGATTGTTAGATGGGAAATATAGGCATCAATAGAGGCCGACACAATCGCAATACGTGAAGAAAAAGCGCCCAACAGACAAGCTGATGGGCGCTTTTAGTAAAATACTGGCAGTTAAATAGTCACTTCTAATGCGCATCTTCCTTACTTTTGGCATGTTCTTCAACAATCTTTGCCATTACATCGCCAGGCACGTCTTCATAATGCGAGAATTCAAGCGTGAATAATCCCTGTCCCTGCGTCATAGATCGCAATGAGGTTGAATATTTATGAAGCTCGCCAAGCGGAACTTTGGCATTGACGACCTGAAAACGGCCATCGGCATCCATCCCGCTGATCTTTCCTCGGCGGCTGGAAATATCGCCCATTACGTCGCCCATATAGTCTTCCGGGACTTTTACACGAATATCATAGATCGGCTCGAGCAGTGCCGGCTTGGCATTAGCGAAAGCGCTTTTGAACCCTATAGAAGCTGCCACTTTAAAGGCATTTTCAGAAGAATCGACATTGTGATAGGTGCCATCATAAACAGTAACTTTTACATCGACAATCTGACAGCCAGCAAGAATCCCGTTGTTACAGGTTTCTATACAGCCTTTTTCCACAGCGGGAATAAATTTGCCGGGAATAGAGCCGCCAACTACAGCGTCAACAAACTCAAAGCCTTCACCACGAGGTTGTGGCTCGAGGCGTAAATGACAATCGCCATATTGTCCACGTCCACCGGACTGCTTTTTGAATTTACCCTGCGCTTCAGATGAGCTTTTAATCGTTTCACGATAGGGAATGCGCGGTTTGCTCTCTTCAATTTCTACACCAAAGCGCTGCTTCAGGCGATTAAAATTGATAAGCAAATGTAGTTCACCCTGCCCGGAGACAATGGTCTGTCGCAATTCCGGATCAAAGGTAACGGTGAGTGTAGGGTCTTCCTGATGAAGTACATTCAGCCCGGTTCCAAGCTTATCCTCATCGCCCTTTGTCTTGGGAGTTACCGCCGTGCGTATCAGTGGGTTCGGAAAGTTGATGCCGGGAAGTTTTGCCTCTTTACCTTTCGCGGCAAGCGTGTCACCGGTATGCGTAGACTTTAGCTTCACCAGTGCACAAATATCACCGGCATGCACACTGTCGACATTCTTTTTACCTTTGCCGTTAAGAATATACATCTGCCCGATGCGTTCGCTTTTACTATAATTAACGTTGATCGCTTCATCACCGGATTTTAATACTCCGGATGTAACTTTCACATAAGATAATTCTCCAACATGTTCTTCAGACATCGTCGCAAAGACCAGTGCAGAGAGTGGATCGGAATCAACTCTGGCGCGTTCACTACCATCTTCTGCTACTGCAGCTGGCATATCTGAGGACGTTGGTAAATATTCTACGATAAAATCCAGCAGGCTACTAACCCCAATGTTCTCGGTAGCAGCAGTGGCTAAGACCGGAACAATTGTGCGGTTTAATACGGCTTTTTTAAACCCGTTTATCAGTTCTTCTTCACCGAGCTCGCCTTCTTCAAAGTATTTCTCCAATAGTGTATCATCCGATTCAGCAACTGCTTCTACCAGATTGTTTCGGATCTCCGCAACTTTTTCGAGGATCTCCTCCGGGAGGTCTTCCACGATGAACTTTCCGTTACCGTCTGTTTCGTAGGTATATAATTTTTTCTTCAGGATGTCTACAACCCGATGAAAACCCGGACCAGAAGTCAGGGGAATTTCCGCAATGGTGAGTTTCTTGCCAAAACGTTCGCGCAATTCATTGTAAATAGTCTGGAAACTTACGTTTTCTTTTTCAAGTTTGTTAATCACATAGAAGCGCGGCATCTCATACTCATCGGCTAACTCGCGTAGCCTCTCGGTTCCTACCTCAACACCATCGGAAGCAGAAACAACGATCATCATGATATCGGCAGCTCGCATCCCGCTTACGACGCCGCCAAAAAAATCACTAAATCCCGGCGTATCAACAAAGTTGACCTTGGTATCCTTCCAAACTCCATGTGTTAGCGATGAGCTGATAGAAACCTGTCGTTCAATTTCATTCGCATTGAAATCCGAAACGGTGTTTCCATCTTCAACCTTACCCATCCGATTGATTTCGCCCATATTGAAAAGTAATGCCTCGACCAATGACGTTTTTCCACATCCGCTGTGGCCGCCTACTCCTATATTGCGGATTTTTTCACCCGAATAAACTTTCATGGGCAATCCTCCTTTGTATAGTTTGGAAGGTTATAATATATAAAAATGGCGTTGAGAATTGACTTCAAGTCGGTGATTGGAAAATTAATATAGCGGAATTCCTGCGAAAGTGTCAAGCGGTTTATCGTGGGTAAAAGCCATTATTGCCGGTTATTTGCGCTGTTTTCAACAAAGTATGGAGAGCAGCCCCGAGGCTCTTAAATAAAGTGGAGCAGTCGAAATAAAGTGGAGCAGTTTTGAAAACTGCTCCACTTTGCTTTTATTTTTCTTAACTAATGAAACAACTCAGGCCATCAGCGCTCCACAAATACCAGTGCAATCTGCCTATTTTCACCACTTAAGTAATCACCACAGACATAATAACCACTGTTGTCAGGTGCCAATACAGCTGCACGCGGAAAGAACCCTATGTCGAAACCCCCAAATAGTGCAACATTACGTGAATAAACTTCATTACCATCGGCATCGCTCTCCAGCACAAACCAGTAGTCGTCACTATCACGTCTGTAGTCTACTGCCAGATACAAGAAGCGATTTTCAGCCAGCCGGTTAACTCCCGTCATGTATATTCCCAGATTATAATCCTCTTCATAACGAAATGCTTTGTTAAAGGTATTCACATTATCTTCAATATGATGCATCCCCAGACCGCTTGAAAGACCTTCGGCGGAAATACGGCTAAAAATAACCAACTTCTCCAATGAAGTTTCCCAAACCCGCCAGCCAGATGGCCATGCACCACCACCGTATATAATGGTATTTAAAAACTCCGTGCCGTCTGCTGCAATTCGTAACGCATAGACACTATAACCGTTACCGCCAGGAGCGATAATACTACCGGTAGCAAAAAAGTTACCATTGTCAGTCTGAATTACGTCCCTGATTCCTATGCCGAATCCACTTGGGCTATTATAATACGCCTCAGACAAACTATCTCCACTCGTATCCAACCACTGCACATACGCCGATCGTGTCCCGTTTCCGGCAAACAAATAGCCCCCGCCTAAGCGTTCAATGGTAACGCCGCTAAACTGATTTGAATTCGGCGTTATTAGTTCCCGGCCCCACTGTTCGCTGCCTTGTGCATCGACGCGATAGATAACATTATCGTTAGTGTCGTTTTCAACCCGCCCGGTAAGCACATAACCACCATCGCTGACAGTACGGATTGTCAGCGCCGTCTCATTATTGGCACCACCGTAACTTTGCTCCCAAACCACGTTAAAATCACTGTCCAACTCCATTAGGAAAAGGTCTTCATCACCGCCGCCATACGACGTCGAATGACCGAAGACCAGCAGGTTGCCGTTGGGCCTTCGAAGCATGTCCACAACCTCTTCATCTCCACCACCACCGAAACTGCGCATCGTAATAAAGTAAAGCGTATCCTGCCAGGCGTAGGCAGGCAAGCCAACGATCGAACTGCGATAACGCAGATAATACGCCTTAAACGAAGGTAGCTGCACTTCCAACGATTGACCGGTCGTAGAATCGGTATAAACGACAGTCTGAAAGTCCCTATCCGTTGCAATCTCAATTTGAATTGTCTCATACTCCCCCGGCGGATCTTGCCAAATAAAGACGGCAGGGTCACCGTTAACTTGACTGCTATCCATCGGAGAAATGAGCACCAGCGAGTCCGGATCGCCGGGGATCGCCGTAAAAGCGGTTTCATCAACCCAAGTGTATCCCTCCAACGGCCCAACATCACGCCGATAGCGAAAATAGTAAATATCGGGAAGAACCAAAGAAGAAATAGCTCGATAGCTATCTGTCGAGTCATCAAGAATCAGATTGGAAAAATCCTGCTGCAATGAGATCTGATAAAAAAACTTATGGGTCGATTGCGACGTACTGTCCCATTCCAACACTATTTGCTCTCCGATACGCACGGTGTCTGGCAATGGCTTAAACAAATCGGGGTGTGGATCTGTCGGCAAGTTTGCCGGGTCTTTTTCACGAACACCAAAACGAACCGTATCGGTCCAAACGTATCCCTCAGGAGTCGACTCAGCAACGCGTTTATATCGCAGGTAATAGTAATCGGTAGTTTGCAACTGAACCGTTGTGTCTAAATCTGCGATGATTTGAGCGGTAATAAGAGAATCAAACCCGGAGTCGGAGGAAACCTGAAATTGTAATGAGTCTTTCCAGTCTTGAGGCCTGCTCCAAACGAAAGGAACAGACCCAACCGGCAGGATACCTTCTTCATTTGGTAACACAAGCTGTAGTGCCATCGGATCACTTATCGGAGGCTTTTCACCACCTCCATCGCTCCCGCCTGATGGAGTCGTCGGATCTTTTGAACAGCTCGCAGCAGAAACAGCAAGAAGAAGGAATACCAGGAAATTTTTGAATACTTGACTCGGCATATCTTTTATTCCTTTCAATTATCGCTTAACAAGTACCGGTGCAATTTGCCCTATGGGTTGGTGAAACATTTAACAACGCCTAAACCTGTTCAGCTTTCACCCACAGCTCTACATACATGAAATAACTATACCGCTCGTTTTTTAGCATATAGCACGTTTAATAGCCACAATGTGGCTATCAATTTAAGGGATTGATTAGAATGAGGGGAGAAAATCTTGCGCTTTATTCATCTGTTCCGCACACAGAAAGACGTTCTATAATCAAACTACACAACAGAATTACAAGAATCAATTTTTTTTATCGGGAGTTACATCATCAACTGCTTCGCTTTCAGTTTCCTGTTGATAATCTCAGCCATCCCCGCTATTTTCATCTGACATTCAAAACCAGAGGACTTCCAATGCGCTTTATCTTTCTTGGCGGATTTATCACGCTATTCATTCTCGTTGCCCTTGTTGCTCAAGTTTACCCTGCCGCATGGTTTTCGGTAATTCTGCTTGGCCCGCTGTTTCTGCTCGGCCTATACGACATCCTGCAAACGAAGCATGCTGTTCTACGCAACTTCCCTCTGGTAGGTCATTTTCGCTATCTCTTTGAGATGATAAGACCCGAGATAGCACAATATTTTATTGAATCCGACACGGATGGCAAACCATTCAGCCGCGATCAACGCTCGGTGGTCTACCAGCGCGCTAAAGATGTGCGCGACACGGTGCCATTCGGCACGCTGCGTGATGTCTACGCCGTAGGCTATGAATGGGTCAATCATTCTATTTCGCCAACTCACGTGGCAGCACATAGCTTGCGCACCATGGTTGGTGGAGAAAACTGCAAGCAACCTTACTCTGCCAGTTTGTTCAACATTTCAGCAATGAGTTATGGCTCACTCAGCAAGGTAGCCGTGCAGTCACTAAATGAGGGCGCGAAGATGGGGAGTTTTGCGCACAACACCGGCGAAGGCGGCATCAGTCCATATCATCTTTCAGGTGGCGATTTAATCTGGCAAATTGGCACCGGCTACTTTGGCTGTCGCAATGCTCAGGGGAATTTTTCTCCCGAGGCCTTTCGCGAAGAAGCGATTCGCCCGGAAGTAAAAATGATCGAGCTAAAGCTCTCTCAGGGCGCAAAGCCGGGACATGGTGGAATTCTACCTGCATCCAAGTTAACACCGGAGATTGCCAAAATTCGTAAAGTGGGGCTAGGAAAAGACGTGCTTTCTCCTCCCGGACATTCTGCTTTTTCTACACCAATAGGCCTGCTGGAATTTGTTCAAAATCTACGCGAGCTAAGCGATGGAAAACCGATCGGGTTCAAGCTCTGTATTGGGAAGCGGCGCGAGTTCATCGCCATTTGCAAAGCAATGCGAGAAACCGGAATTATGCCGGATTTTATTGCGATAGATGGTGGTGAAGGTGGCACCGGAGCCGCACCATTGGAGTTTTCAAACAACATCGGTTCACCGCTGGTTGAAGGACTTATTTTCGCTCACAATGCCCTGGTGGGGTATTCTCTGCGTAGTCAGATTCGCCTGGTTGCCAGTGGTAAGGTTACCACCGGGATCGCGATGGTAAAACGACTGGCATTGGGCGCAGATATCTGCTATTCCGCGCGTGCCATGATGATGGCACTTGGCTGCATCCAGGCCTTAAAATGTAACTCAAACCACTGTCCGGTTGGTGTGGCAACGCAAAACCCCGAACTCATGCGTGGACTGGTCGTTTCGGATAAGAACAAACGGGTAGCCAACTTCCACAAGGAACATATGGAGAGTTTTTCCGAAATTTTAGGAGCAATGGGACTCAGCTCTCCCGATGAGCTGCGCCCCTGGCACATTTTGCGTCGCACCGGTGCCAACACCGTTAAGCACTATGGCGAGATATACGACTATCTTGAAGACGGTGAACTACTGCAAAAGAAGCTACCGCCGTCATACGAGCGAGCATGCGAAGCCGCCACAGCCGACAGCTTCGCAAATGTTTTAACAACCGGGGAATAATCAGGTTTTAAGATACCAGGCAAAGATGAGCGAAAAAACAATGCCCACCGGCAAATAGGTAAAAAAAGCAACCATAGCCTGAAAGGCAGGATTCATGAAAAGTCCCTGCATTTCACCCATGTCTCTGAGTTCCTGCTCTTTTTGCTCCTGCGTCATATCGGAGGAACGAATCTGATCGGCATAATGTTCACGTGCAACCTCGGAAAATTGATCCGCCTGCCCGGAGGCAAAGAGCACTCCGGTAAAACCGCCGATTATCGTCGAAGCGATAATCGCAATTAACGCTCCCACCTTAAATGCCCCACCGAAACTAATATGTCCACCAGCCTCATTATCCCGATATCCCTTGATGCCGATAAACAAAAACACCATCGAAAAAAGAATCGAAGCCCAACCAAATATTTCTGCCAGAGTAAAGTTTAAGTCGGGTCCATATACCATAACCGGCCCAATCATCGTAACAACCAGCATGAGACCAATACCTAGTCCAAACTTTGTAATTCTGCTATTCATATCATCCCTTTCTGTGAGGTTCTTTATCTAAAATGGTAGCGGAAAAACAGCGAGATGTCAATCGCCCGAAAGAGTGATTTTTGGCTAAAAACGCCGGTTTTAGTCGATTATACCCAATTCTCGTGCTCGAAAAAGCGCTTCGGTCCGACGCCTGGCCTCAAGTTTCTGATAGATATTTTTCAGGTGGGTTTTTGTGGTGTTTAAAGAAATGAACAATTTATCAGCAATTTGTTGATTGGAATATCCCTCAGCAAGAAGCAGCAATATCTCATGCTCACGCTTACTCAGCGGAGACTCGACACCCCCAAGCTCACTTGCTATTGAAGCTTCAGGATCCATTGCTGAATCAGCTTTGGAACGCAGTCCCGCATAAACGCCGATCCCAATGCAAATACCTCCCAGCAAAAGCAAATAGGTATCGAGAGATAAATAGCGGGAATAAAACGCCGCCTCCAGCGCTTTAAAAAGCACCAGAAGTCCGCCTGTTAAGACACCATAACGCAGTATACGTTTCATAAGCCGAATGTCCCGGTTGAATTCCTCTTTAAGAAATCGTATGTTTTGATTAAAAGCAAGAAGCAAGATGTGAGATGCGGGCGTGCAATTAAATGATAGGGGGAGCTTTATTCACATCTCACCCACAACAAAAGGCATGGGCTTCGTTTAAATTGCCCCATTGCTCATTGCTTTTGAACTTGAACGTTGAATACTGTATCATGAAAACCTGATCGCGCATCAAATGAATAGTTACCCAAACACATCTAAAATATGAGAGGCATTCATGACACCGGAAGACCTGTGTATTTTTAAAGATTTTGAGGAACTGCCCCCTGAAACGCTGGCATGGCTTCTGGAAAAGGGCACCTGCCGGAACCTGGAAGTCGGAGACTATTTTTTCAGGAAAGGCGATCCGATGGATGATATGCATCTCATTCATTCCGGTCTGTACGTCGCGCGGTTCGAACAGAATGGTCAATTCCGCGAGCTGGGACGCTTTAAACGCGGCGATATCACCGGAGTCCTTCCTTACTCTCGTGCAGTCAAGGCAACTGCAGAAGCGATTACACTGGAAGCCGGCAAGGTCGTTTCCATAAACCGTAAACAATTCCCTGAACTTATACGCGAGCACCATGAGCTAACAACGGTGCTGGTGCATATTATGACCAGCCGCGTTCGTGAATTTACCAAAGACGTGCAGCAGAACGAAAAATTGATGGCGCTTGGAAAATTGTCGGCAGGCTTAGCACATGAACTGAACAATCCGGCTGCCGCGGTAGTACGCAGCTCGGCGGAACTTAAAAGACATCTCACTACAGGGCCAGATAAGTTTAAACAAGTGATGTTAATTCGCATCACGCCCGAGCAGGTTGATGCTGTAAATGACATCCTTTTTCGAAGGCTCGATGCCGGACAACGCAACGACCTTTCAATGATGGAAAAAAGCAGCATGGAAGATGAAATTGCCGATTGGCTCGAAGAGCACGGCATGGAGGATGGGTATGAAGTGGCGGAGTCGCTCGTTGACTTTAACTTTACAATCGATGATCTTGAGGAGATTTTGAGGCATATCGGAGCCGTTGATCTTCCATCTATTGTTACCTGGCTGGACAATGTGCTCAGCACTGAAAAGCTGGTTCAGGACATAGACGATGCCTCAAAACGTATCTCAGGTATTGTCAAATCGGTAAAAGGTTACACGCACATGGATGAAGCGCAAGACAGGCGCAAGGTGTCACTAAGAGACGGTATATCCAGCACGCTTACCATGTTGAACCATAAGCTCAAGACCAAGCAAATCAGCGTTGAGCTAGACTTTGAAGACGGGCTTCCGGAAATAGAAGGCTTTGCCGGTGAACTGAACCAGGTTTGGACGAACTTAATTGACAATGCGCTGGACGCACTCGAAGAAAAGGGCAAGCTGCTTATAACCGGACAAAAAGATCGAGAGTTCGTGTTAGTTAAATTTATCGACAATGGCAGCGGAATTCCCAAAGACATTCAATCCAAAATATTTGATCCATTTTTTACAACCAAAGCAATTAATGAAGGAACCGGACTGGGATTGGACATTGTACATCGGATCATTCGTCGACATAATGGTGATATCAAAGTCGACTCCAAGCCGGGCCATACCGAGTTTCAGGTTTGCCTGCCAATAGAAGGTACCCAATGAAAAAGCCCATAATATTTTCAGTAGATGATGACCAACAGGTATTAAAAGCCATCGTGCGAGATCTGCGTTCAGCTTATCGCAAAGAGTATCGTATTTTAAGTACCAGCTCCGCAAATGAAGCACTTGAGTCGCTTGGCGAACTCAAGCGCAAGGGCGAGAACATTGCACTTTTTTTGTCTGATCAACGGATGCCCGAGATGCAAGGCGTCGACTTTCTTGAACGTGCCATGGATCTCTATCCTGAAGCAAAGCGAGTACTTCTCACGGCATATTCCGATACCGATGCTGCCATCAAGGCAATTAATGATGTGAATCTCGATTATTATTTGATGAAGCCGTGGGATCCCCCTGAAGAACGATTGTTTCCGGTCATTTCCGATATGCTGGAGGCCTGGGAAGGCAGCCATACGCCCGACTTTCCAGGGATGCGAATTATCGGTTATCAGTGGTCGCCACGCTCGCATGAGGTTAAAGATTACTTATCCGGTAATCTCATTCCCTACCAGTGGCTTGATATAGAGTCGAACGACGACGCTACAAAGCTCTTGGAAACACTGGGGCTTAAAGCAGCAGAACTACCGGTTATTGTCTATGAAGATGGATCTCACCAGGTAAACCCTGCCATTCAGTCTATTGCGGCAAAAATGGGTCGCAATGCCACCCCATCCGAGAACATGTATGATGTCGCAATAATTGGCGCCGGTCCTGCAGGACTGGCAGCAGCCGTTTATGGTGGCTCAGAGGGTTTGAAGACGGTGCTGATTGAAAAACGTGCGCCGGGTGGGCAAGCTGGAACCAGCTCACGGATTGAAAATTATTTAGGGTTTCCCAGTGGATTAAGCGGATCGGATCTTGCACGGCGAGCCATTACCCAGGCAACGCGCTTTGGTATCGAGTTTCTCTCTCCCCAAGAGGTCACCGATATCCAACTAAAGGATCAGTATAAGATATTATCACTTGCAGATGGCTCCGTCATCAATACACGCAGCGTCGTTATTACCACGGGGGTAGATTATCGTCGTTTACCAGCCGAAGGACTCGAACAATTTACCGGTGCTGGTGTTTATTACGGTGCTGCTACAACTGAAGCTGCAGCATGTAAAGAAAAAGACGTGTATATAGTAGGGGGAGGCAACTCCGCCGGCCAGGGAGCCATGTATTTAGCCAAATTTGCAAGAAATGTGTATATCGTTATCCGCAGAAATGACTTAAGCAGCTCTATGTCGCAATATCTGATTGACCAAATCGAGGCGACAGAAAACATCCGTCTCCTGCCGCGGCATTCAATCATTCAAGGCCGAGGAGATGCCAAGCTGGAGAAAATCACTCTTAAAAATCTCGATACCGACGACACCCGCGAGGCCGATACCGGCTCGCTTTTTATTTTTATCGGAGCACGCCCATATACAGACTGGATCGATAAAATGCTAATTCGAAACGAGCGCGGATTTGTTATAACCGGGGCGGATTTGCAAAAAGAAGCTAGCTTTGGCAAGCGCTGGAAGAAGAAGCGGGAACCGCGATTTTTGGAAACTATTGTTCCAGGGATTTTTGCCGCTGGTGATGTACGAGCCGGGGCAATGAATCGGGTCGCATCTGCGGTCGGCGAAGGGGCAATGTCTATTAAGCTGGTGCATGATTATCTGGCTGAAGAATAACGACTGTCTAAATCAAGCGCAGCCGGGAGAGGAAGTCGTGTTTCAAATATGACATACGAGTGCGTGTCCATAATTGCGACGACTCGCTGTCGTATTCACCCGTCATCATCGCTGAATCACTATAAGCCAAAAAGCCGCCATTTTCAGCTATCCAGGTTGCCCGCACCAGCTGATCGCGATGACCAACCACAAAAACCGAAGTGCCATGCTTATGGTTTATGCTCATTTGGTTCACAATGGCTTGAGTACTAAGATATTGCTCATCACCTGATTTGGTATCAATAAACGGCTCCAGTCTAATCAGATGCTCTTCAGGGATGTCGTTTCTCAATCCATCAGCGACTTCCCACTGCGCATATACCTTGCGTGGTCGCTCCTTATAATAGCGACTGGCCAGCGCAGCAATCTGCTCGTTTATCGGTCCCGCATAAGTGTTCCCATCTGCATCGGTACGATTACCGAAAGACAGGGCCAAAATTACATCCGACTCAATAGCATCCCGAATATACGGCAGCTCGAATCGAAGAAGTCGGTCGACCACAATGAAGGTCAGTTCTTCGGAAAAGGCACCGAGACCCTGCGAAAAAAAATATTCCGTAAGCTGATTACGCAATTCCATGAATGACTCCCGAGTTGCTTCTTATTCTTTTTACCTGAGCCCACTCTCGCACGTCATGCGAAACTATGATTTCAAAATCGCCCAAATAGCTACCTGAAAGATGTGTATTTGTTTTAAATTCGACCTTTAAGAGGCGATTCGAGTCAGATATTTTCATAAGAGTTCGAAGTGAGACCATAGCTATGATTCTCCCGTTGATTCGTTCTTATAATATCGACGGGAAGTGGGGGAGCTTTACCTGTAAAAGGGAAGTATCCACGCGAAATATCAAGAATATTAAGTCGGAGAAAGTATGGTTTTATAGTGGATGAGTAGAAACAGGAGAATTCCGCTGAAAAATTAAATTGTACGTAAGAAAAGGAAAAAATTCTACGAATTTTTATTGGTTTACTGAATCGGGTTATTTAACTTTGCGTCACAAAGTAGAACAATAGCAACCCAATTTGGAAAAAATTATTTTGAATAAGCGCATGCAGCCTAAACGTGAGGTAGGCATTGTTGGTTACGGTTCCTACGTACCGAGATATCGTCTTCCGGCAGAAGAGATTTCCAAAGTCTGGCGTGCCGGACAAGACATCGATACCCTTCCGGTGAAGCAAAAAAGCGTACCGGGCGCTGATGAGGATAGCCTTACTATGGCCATCGAAGCCGCACAGAATGCCGTTAATCGGGCCAATATCGATCCTTCGCTTATACGTTCTGTGTGGGTTGGGTCCGAGTCTCATCCCTATGCTGTAAAGCCGACCAGCACTATTGTAGCCCAAGCATTGGGGATTGCTCCGCATACAACAGCGGCAGACTTCGAATTTGCCTGCAAAGCGGGTACCGAAGCCATTCAGGCAGCATTGGGATTTGTCGGAAGTTATATGGCAGATTATGGACTGGCGATATCAATGGACACAGCACAAGGCCGTCCCGGAGATGCTCTGGAATATACCGCAGCCGCAGGTGGTGCGGCATATATAATCGGGCCGCTCAGCGAATCCATTGCTGAGCTGGAGGCTTCCTACAGCTATGTAACAGATACACCGGACTTTTTTCGCCGGTCTTATCAAAAATATCCTGAACACGCCAACCGCTTTACCGGCGAGCCTGCATATTTTCATCATATTACAAACTCGGCAACCACACTGATGGAAGAACTAAATCTGAAACCGACTGATTTTGCACATGCCGTTTTTCATCAACCCAATACAAAATTCCCACGAAAAGTGGCCAAATTACTTGGTTTCACATCAAGCCAGATCAAAACGGGTTTGTTGGCACCACGCATTGGTAATGCCTATGCCGGTTCTTCGCCATTAGGCCTCACTGCCGTTTTGGATATGGCCAAACCCGGCGATCGTATTCTGCTCTGTAGCTTTGGCTCTGGTGCCGGTTCGGACGCATTCAGCTTTCTCGCGACCGACCGTATTCTGGAAGCTCATAGCAAAGCAGTAACGACAGAAGAATATATCGCGCGCTCTATAGAGATTAACTATGCGACCTACGCACGCTGGCGCAAGAAGATAAGGTAGAACACAGTGAGATACAGACGGCAGACAAAAGACGGCAGACAAAAGACGGCAATTTAAAGACGGCAGACAAAAGACGGCAAAGCTAAATTACCTAATTCACTTTTCACTTTTCACTTTTCACTTTTTTAACGAACTCAGAACTTCGAACACACTGGAGAACCATAAATGAGGAAAGTGGCCATAATTGGAATCGGCCAGACACCTGTGCGCGAGCATTGGTCCCTCGGATTTAGAGAACTTGGCGCGAAGGCAATTCTTGCTGCAATGGATGATGCGAACATGCAAGATGTGGATGCGCTATATGTCGGCAATATGTTAAGCGGGGTGCTGGGAAGCCAGGAACACCTCGCCGTGCTACTCGCAGAATATGCCGGGCTGGAAGGAATCGAAGCCGTTAAGATTGAAGCAGCTTGCGGTTCCGCAGCAGCAGCTTTTCGCCAGGCCGTTTTAGCTGTTGGGTCTGGCGCTGTAGACACTGCCATAGCCATGGGCATCGAAAAGCTGACCGAGATGAGCGGCAAGTCCACAACCTACGGACTCGCAACAGCAGCAGACGCAGATTATGAAACAGCTATAGGACTCAGTTTTGTCGCCATCAATGCACTGGCGATGCAACGCTATATCTACCAGTACGGTTATCAAAAGGGAGATTTTGCTCCATTCGTTATTAATGCACATAAAAACGCCGTACACAATCCCAACGCAATGTTCCGCAATAAAATAACGATGGAACATTATCGCGCAGCCAAGATGATATCCGATCCGGTGAATTTGCTGGATTCCAGCCCGATTGCTGATGGTGCTGCCGCCTGCATAATAACTGCTGCCGAGAATATTGGTGATAATGCAGACAGGGCGATCATCATTGAAGCATGTGAAATTGGCACAGACACTATTGCATTGGATAACCGCAAAGATCCGCTCTGGCTTAGCGGCGTAGAGCGCAGTGTAAAGAAGGCATTTAAAACGGCCGGCGTTTCGCACAAGGATATTGAGCTTTTCGAACTACACGATGCCTTTAGTATTATGTCTGCCTTGTGTCTGGAAGCCAGCGGCTTTACCGAGCGCGGCACATCACCCAAGGTGGCCATTGGCGACGGCTTTGCCATTGATGGACTGCTGCCAATCTCTACTTTCGGCGGCCTGAAAGGACGCGGCCATCCTGTTGGCGCAACCGGCATGTATCAACTGGTCGAGACCGTTCAACAGCTGCGCGGTGATGCTCCGGATGCTATCCAGGTGGACTGCAAGCGCGCGATGGCTCAGAATGTCGGCGGTAGTGGCGCGACGGTAATAACCAGCATCCTGGCAAATAACAAATAAACGACAAGGACATACATGGACATCCCACGTAATTGGCGGCTGCGCGAGCAGCGCTATCGACTTGAAGGAACCAGCTGCGATAGCTGTAGCCAGCTTCATTTTCCACCACGCATCGTCTGCAACGAATGTCGTGGACGCAAGATAAGCAAACACCGCTTTGCCGGGAAAGGCACGGTCTATAGCTATACAATTATGTATCAGACATCGCCGCCATATGAACCTTATCTGCCTTATGTTGTGGCTCTTATTGATCTTGAGGAAGGACCACGAATTACTGCACAGCTCACCGACATCGCACCTGACGAAGTAAAGATAGGTATGGATGTTGAGATGGTTATTCGCAAAATCAGCGAAGAAGGCGACCGCGGTATGATCGTATACGGCTACAAATTTCGTCCACCGGTGCACAGTTAGCGCATCGGAAGGCAGCGTTACTTTTTCCGCTTTGCCTCGCAGCAGGCTCTTCCTATATTTCCCACCGAAAAACAACAACCGGATCCGACTCTATGGCACGCGATATACATCCTGAACTTGAAAAAATGTTCACCTGTCTTCTTGGCGATGAACGACATCATATGCTCGACACCATCGGCGAAAAGCTCCCCTCCCACTTTCGCTTTAACCCCATCAAAGGAGCATTGGAAGATCAACAAAACTTCTTTCGCGAGCAGGGATTCGACTTCAAAGCTGCCGTTGAGGGCAGAGACGATATTTACGAGCTAACTGTTGCCCCCTACTCCGTTGGCAGAAGCCTGTCGCATTTTCTCGGGCATATTTACATTCAGGACATCGCATCGATGATCCCACCAATTGCGCTGGATCCCCAGCCGGGCGACTGGGTATTGGATATGTCTGCCGCACCGGGCTCTAAAACCACTCAGATGGCATCGATGATGCAAAATCAGGGCGTTATCCTGGCCAACGACATCTCATCCAAGCGCTTACGTGCTCTCAGCTATAATCTGCAGCGCTGGGGCGTGGTAAACACCATGCTATATCGCTGGTATGGCGAGCAGTTTGGCAATGGCTACTTCGAAACATTCGATCGAATTCTTGTCGATCCCGGTTGTTCCGGTTTGGGAACGCTGCACAAAAACCCGGAAGTTCTGGGATGGTGGACACCCGAACATGGAGATAAACTTGCCGATAGCCAGCGCAATCAAATTGCAAGTGCCATAAAGGCTCTGCGCCCCGGTGGCGTGCTTACGTATTCTACCTGCACCGTCGATCCGCGCGAAAACGAAGGCGTCATAGACTACGCTCTTAAAAATTTCCCCGTTGAAATCGAGCCATTGGAAGTCGATGGCATTCGCACCTGGCCCGGTGTTGCTGAATACGATGGAACCACTTATCATCCGGATGTCGTGAAAACAGTTCGCTGCTATCCGCTGGAACGCATGACTGAAGGCTTCTATATTGCGAAGCTGCGAAAAACCGACGGCATGCGTGAGCCCGATCCGAATCGCCGCAAATCTCCAAGAGAGATGAACTTTCATTCTCACAACAGCTCGGAAGTGAAACGAAGCCTGAAATATTTAACCGAACATTTTGGAATCCCCAAGGCCGCTTTTAAAAACTACCTTTATCAGCCCGGACGGCATATTTATTTTATTGGTAAAGGCATGCAAGAATTTGTATTTCGCGGTGAGCCGCTACAGGTTGGTACCAAGATGGCCTATCGCATGGACAGAGGGATGAAGCTGAGCACCGAAGGTTGTCATTTGCTGGGAGACCTGGTTGAGAAGGCAATTATTGACCTACCCGACCTGGCAACTGTAGAGCAGTTTGTTAACCGACATCCAATTGATACCGAAACGGAAGGTCGCGGGCAGGTTCTTATTCGCTATAACAAGTGCGTTATCGGCTATGGTATTTACGAGGGCACAACGATAAAAAGTCAATTCCCGAAGGGCGACTGGCAGTTCTCGGTAACACCAAAAGAAGACCTTCCGTCAGAGGACTAACATCTGCCAAAAAGCCTGTTGAAAAAGGGGAAGTTATTCTGTAGGTTGATAAAGGAGAACAACTATGCAGAAGACCGAAAAAAAGTTAGAAGTGCGGCTCAGGCTTACCATGCTTGTTATTTCGGCAAGATTAGCTTGGGGAGATGTGCGCAGTCCGCTTTCACTGCGCAGTTATTTTATTAAGTTTTTCCCACCACCCAGAGTAATGGTTTACAGGAAGTCTCCTGCCAGCTATTTCTCTCGCAACTAGTTTGCTCCGTCTGATGGTTTTTCTTCCGGCTTCAATACCTCAAGCTGCTCATTAAAAACAAAATCTTTCAAATAGAGTGTAATTCTGGAGCTTGCTCCCGGGTCATTTACACTTTGAATCGTTGTTACAATCGATTCGGGAAGAATGCGCTCATCGATCTCCGTGTAGAGCACTGACGCTTGCAAACCACTTGTTACCTCGCCGGCAGTATACATCTGGCTACGCCAGCCGACGCAAAGCCACTTGTTGTTTATCTCTTCATAAAATGGCGTTGTAATAATGCGCTGATCATTTAGCTGCCACACAACACGCCCAAGTTGTCCGCCGGCAGTAAATGTACGTCGTTCATAACCCGCGACTCCCTGCTCATTGTATTTCAGAACAGCACTCACGGTATCATTTGCAAACACAACCTCTGCCTTTTCATCAAGATCGGCAAGCGGCGAGCTAAAACAGAATTTATGCCAGTCTTCCTGCGTTCCGGAGTAAAAGTTTTTCATAAACTGAATGCGCGTCAGCGTATTTCTTCTTAACGAATCATCCTGTGTGGGTAGCGGCTGTAGAATATAGTAATTACCGCGATTTCTTACCCAAATAGCTTTAAGTGGATACGTAAAGTTAGAATCAGCAACCTGATCCATATAGTCGACAAAGGAGCGCGAGGTTAGTAGAAAGCTAAAATTCTCCACCTGCTCATCAGCTACGTAATGATAAAATTTCTCGGAGTTTTTCTTAAAGGTCGGCCAGTCGTTTTGAGCAACTGCACAGCTCAGGCCAATTATTAGCAACATTAAAGTCATTATAGATTGTTTCATAGGATATTCCATCGTTATTGCGTTAATCCGTTTACAGCTCAAGAAGATAACAAAGGGGCAGCATACAGAAAACCGTTTTTCTTCTTTTAGCCGGTTCTTCTGGTATACAGGATCGTGGAGATTTGGTTCCGGGTAATTAGAAACGCAACGTAGCGGTAAGGCGCGAAGAAGAGTTTGATGTGGCAGGCAACCATCCGATACTCAGTGGTGGCGAGTGTCTTCGCATAGCGCGATTCACCAGCCAGCCAGAGAAGACTCCGATAGCGGCACCTGCAAACACATCTGCCGGATAGTGTACCCCCTGCCGCATTCGAGCCAGCATCATGGCTCCGGCATAGGAATAACCGGTAATCGTCAACCAGCGCTTCTGATAACGAAAGTGTAGAAATGCTGCCAGAGCCACAGTCCCACTGGAATGCGCACTGGGAAAAGAACTATCGATTTCACGAATATCGGTATTTACCCAATCGTGAGTCAGATACGGCCGCTTGCGATTCACGCTAAACTTTAGTGAATAGGTGATGCCATAGTTCGCTATCTGGGTGACAACAAACTGTACGGCATCTTTTTTCAATTGAGCATCGCCTTTAAAATACCCCGATGCGTAGAGCAGAATCGGAGTAAGCGGGAGCGTTCCATACAAACTATTTGTATATGCCTCCAGCAAATCAGCTTCAGTCGATTTCGGTTCATAGCCTTCGTGGATAGAGCGGAGTAAGCGGGCATCTGCCGACTGCGCCTGAATCCCTGCACAAAGGAATCCCGCCAGGAGAAATGATTGGATGAACGTGTACGAAATAGTTTGATAATATTTGAGCAAAGCCATGAGCACTCATTTCCATCAATTTCAAATGTGTCTCTGTAATAACGCTTGCTTAGAAGCGAGAGGTATTCAGGATCTGCGACCCTGAATACAAAGCTGTTTTAATACATTTGTTGAAGGAGGGCATAATTCTGAAAAATATCATCCACATAACCAACCGTCTCATTTGATCCATAAAAATAACCAAAGTCGGGACGACCCTGCGGCCATACTTCCAGGTGCAGATTGCGGTGCTTTGGCGTCAGCAGCGGAAGGCATTCCCGAACGGCCTCCCAGGTATTGGGATCGAGCTTCTTGAAACGCGCGATGTCCTGTGCGTCGAACACGCGTGCCGGGCCACCGTTATATGCAGCCAGCGCCAACTTAATGCGATTTTCCGCATCCGCTTCCTTAAAATACTTCAACTGCTTATTCATGTGGTAGATTCCGGCATTAATATTCTCATGCGGATCATCTTTGATATAGGCAATATCCAGTTCACTGGTTATTTCACGAGCTGTTCGCGGCATTATTTGCATTAGTCCCATCGCACCAACATGGCTACGAGCATCTTCACGAAAGTAGGACTCTTTTAAAATCTGGGCAATTACCAGGCGCCAGTCGATACCATATCGCTTGGAATACTTGCGAATTCCCGGGTAATAAGCCTTGATTTTTGTAGAAAAATCTCTGGGAAGGGCACGTCTGCGAAAACGCTCGACATCGGCGCGACGCGCTTTTTTTTGCGAAATTTCTCGCTCGATCATAGCCGTTAACGTATCCTGTTCAGCAAAAGAGTGAACCACATTTGCGGTATCGGTTTGACATCCTACAAACGAGAATAAAACCGGCAGGAAAAGAATCAGTACACTTAGCTTCATCATAATATTTCTCAACATCATTCTTTTTCATACGGTAGCTGCAAAGCCTTCTGCCCGGCAACGACCAATTTCTATAAAGGAGTCGAGATGAAGGTATGATCACCTTCAATGAAATGCTGCCAAAAACCGCCTCCCATGCGATAACTATCCGGATACATTAAGTCCGAAACCCTGTTAAAACAATCGGCTTACTTGGCTAATTCGTGAGTCAATATCCGTATTTACCCAATACTCCATATTGATACATAACATATATCTAAAAACGCGCTACAAATTATAATTGCTCTGACTGTTCATTTTTCTTATCTATCTCCGCAGCTGATCGATCGGCATAACCGGCAAATCGCATTGCTCCATACGCCAGAAGTGTAATCATACTTCCCTCAACGATCAGGTCTGATGCAATTGCAACGGCCACAGCAGCGGTAATCCACAATGCCAGAGCCGTATATAATGCATCAAAATGTAGTCCTCCCGCCATGACAATTGTCACACCAAGTAAACCAATTCCGGCAACAATAAATGCCAACACCGGTCCCTGAATCGGATAGATAAGATTTTCTGCTACAATCATCAATAAACAGCAGCCACTGCCAACTAACATCAGAAGATGAGCTGAGGTAAAAAGATCACCTTTTCCCGGCCGAATGCTTAACAAAAGCGAGCATAGCGCGGCCAGGAGCACCTTAAAGACGTTGGTTAGTGTTAAAAAAAGCGCTAATTCCATAACTGGCTAATCCGTTTCTATTCTATTAAAACTACCTAAGTCTACGACTTTTCAATGTGCTGGTTGCTGATTTATTTGAGTCGCGGCCACTTCCAAAGCGCCCTGCTGATAAAAACCGCTTTTCTTAACCAGACCACGAACAGTCTCATTGTCGAAACGTTCGGCCAGTCGAGCTGCTAATTTTGGACTTTCCGTTCGTGGAAACTGTTCATATATATCCTCAAGATAGGCACATAATCCAGGATTATTATTCCGAATTCCCCAAACAGTCAGCAAAGGAAGTGTGCCGTTTAAAATACATTGTCTGGCGCGCTCATCACCGATACTGCGCACAATATCCTGCCCGTTTAATTGACGAACCTCTTTGCGAAGCTGTTGGTCTAGCGGTCGCTGTAGACAAGTCATCCATCCCTGTAGCGCATGCTTTAACGGTTGCCGCTCGACAGCAACCTCCAGCAGACTTTCGAACAACGAAGGCTGTTGGAAGTCGAACAAAATTTGTGCCAACCCGGCAAGCCTTGCAGCCGGTCTGTTAGACGGACGCAGTCGTGAAAAGTTCCAATCTTCCAGTGATAGCACCGGGTAATCGCCTTCGCGGCGAAAGCGATTTGTCAGTTCGTGCAACGGGGAGTTCTCGGAAATACGTGACGGTTCGATTAAACCAGCTGCCCAGCACCAGTAACTCCACAAGAGGAGCGGCGAGCGTTGTAACAGAGGAAAGCGACGAAAAACCTGAGATGGAGGACGCTGCCAAAGCAACTGCCTGAATGGTGCGCTATTGCGTGAGTAACCCAGCGTAACGGCCAGCGTAGTATAAGCAGTATCTGCCATGCCCAGCTGCTCACTCCAGACCGCAAGGCGGTGCACCTTTCGAGCAAAACGACGATCGGCATAATCTGCCAGCTCATCCACCTCCAATTGAAAGGGCATCCCGTCTTCCGAGGCCTCTTCACGATCTAACGCCTGCATTAAAGCATGCCACTGATCGAAACTGCACGCAAGATTGGATTGAACAGCAACTTGCACAAAACGCGGGTCGAGCTCCGATGGCACCGTCTTGTCACCCCAAATCAGATGTAATATCACCGAGCGATAACGCCTGTCCGAATCGTGTCCGTGGTGAAACCAGTCTCGACCATCCACGTGAAATTCTACGTCACCGCGATAGCAGACGCCGTCGATCTCCAGCAGAGCTCCCATTACATCAGGCCCGTTGCCGGTGTTCAGCTCGCCGCGTTCAAGAATGCGAACAGACTGACCACAGCTTCCCTGAAGCGTATCTAAAAGCAGCTTCTCATGGAAGTACGTCCAGCTTATCCAGCACTCCGGAAAACGATCGGTATTTTTTTCTTGCATTATCTTATTCCTTCTATTATATTACAATTGCAATATAACAAAACGAATATTGTATCGCAATCCTTTTTTGACGGAGCGGAACAATTGATTGACAAAATGGAGGTTGGCGGTCGCATAAAGCGAATTATGAAGCAGGCCCAGATGAATCAAGTGGATCTGGCTGCATACCTGGGTATTAGTCAGCCAGCGGTGTCTCAGTACTTACAGGGACGGATAGCACCGGCAGAGGTGTTACTGAACATCGCTCGGCTGGGTAATACCACTACCGAATGGATACTTACCGGCAATCCCGCCACATCTTCCCCCTCTCGTGTTAAAGAAGCCCAAGCAGATTATCAGGCACACCCCCTCTTTCTGGCATGGAGTCGCTTGCCCTCGGCAATTCAACGCGATCTGCTCGCTCTCATTCGGCATCTTGCGGAAAAACAGGGAGCAGGGAGCAGGGAGTAGTCCCCGTTTGTTATCTGCCGTTCGTTTTTTTGCCGTCTGGTTTTTGCCGTTCGTTGTTTGCCGTTCGTTTTCTGCCGTTCGTTTTCTGCCGCTCACCCATTCTCCCACTCGTTAGATTCTGTGTTCTTGCCGGCATTTTTTCCTTGACTTTTCAATTTTTATCGATTATATAGTTAGGACTTCTAATCAAACTAAACATAAAATAGTTAGGAATCCTACACAGAAGGTGCGCTATGAAGAAACTAAGTCTTATTTTAATCACACTCGTGATCAGCCAAATCGTCAATGCAAAGCAGCCACAACCCAAAGACAATCCGGATCTGCAAATACGACAGGCCTCCGCAATATTCGACAAACAATTGAATCAGCTTATTTTCGAAATCACCGTTAACGGCATTGCCGGAGAAACGACACCAGCCGCTCGTGGGCAGCTCGACGAGGCACCAGTACTGGGCTACGTTTTCCCCACGACACTCAAAGCGACGGACGTCGGCTTTGGAGAAACCGATGGCATCGTAGCACTGGCTCTTACATCTCACCCGGATTTTGATGACACGCCGCTCTGGGATGAAAATGCAAATGCAAACTATGGAGATGATGGTGTCGTCTGGCACCCACACTGGGTAATTCTGGTCGAAGACAAGCGCGTTCCCGGCGGGCTTTCAGTCAAACAATTCGAAAAGGGGGATAGCGATGTTATTTTACCGCCAACCAATCCCGGCATGCCAATGTACATGGATTCACCAGGCTATCCGGTTATCACCCATGGCGCTTCAATTAAAGTAATTGTTCCGGGCTACCGTATTCGCAATAAAACAGATTTCAGTTTTGATGGCGTTGCAGCCTATATGCAGGTTAATACCTCTGACCCCGAAAAGCCCATGCTTGGCGTATACACCGTATACAGCATTGCATCAGGCAATCTTAGCCTACCCTACAAAGTAAAAAAATAAAGGACGACATCATGAAGGCCTCGGTATTTGACACATATGTACCACGCAAGGAAGGCGGTGTTATGCATTTTGACATCGTCGTTCCTGTGAACACAACATTTGAGGACGTTCAAAAGTTTGGACTGCTCTATCTGACGGAGAAAAAACAGGGCTCCCAGCCACTAACGACAAAGGAATGCCGCTTCTGCCATATTGGTACAGCAACAGACGCGATGAAGCAGGATATTGTGCAAAAAGGGTATCATATTATTGAAATTGACGGCTGTTAAATGAAACGTGCTTCGGGAAACACAGGCCCCGAAGCACTTTATGCTTTTTTAACCCTAAAAACCCGAGTATCTTATCAGCAGGAAAAGATTATGAAAAACAAACCTTATACACCAATTGACTGCTCGTTCTACGACAGAATTGAAGCAGCTATAGTTAAGGGCAAACCGCTCGAGCTTAGCTATGAAGATGAAGCCGGAACGGCTCATACCAGCCAGCTATTGCTTGTCGACACGGTAATAAAAGACAAGCAGGAATTTGTCGCATGTGGTAGCGGACAATTAATCCGCATGGATCGCATTAAAAGCCTGGATGGCGTTGAACCTCCCACGTCTAACAGCTGTGCCCTCCCGGACAATAACTCTGTAGAATAACTACGAAGAGATTTTTAATGACAGATTTAAAGCGCTCTATTTTCGATTTGCAAACTCAGCAGACTGACACTGCAGCAAAGGCAGTCGTTGCACTGGAGCGCATTGCAGAAAGCTTTCGCGTCGCACTTTGGGAGAAAGCCAAAACAAATTCCTTAAGCCCTTTGCAGGTTCAGTTGCTCATTTTTCTACAGTTTCACCCTGAGAAGCAGCGCAATGTTTCCTACCTCTCTCATGAATTCAACATGTCGAAACCCACGATAAGTGATGCAATAAAAGCGCTGCACAATAAAGGTCATATAGAAAAAGAGGTAAATTCGGACGATCGGAGGGCCTATCACATCAATCTTACATCGTCTGGAAAACAGCTATCTGAAGAGCTGGCAGATTTTGCTAATCCGCTTCGCACCAAAATAGCCTCCTGGCCAGATGCTTCCCAAGCTGAATTTCTTGAAAGTCTTATGCAGGTAATGCGCTCTCTTCAAACGCTCAATCTTATCAGTCCTCAACGCATGTGCCTTAACTGCAGATTCTTTGAGCAATCGGCTGATGGGTATTATTGTAATTTTCTAAAGAGTCCGTTGGCAAGGGAGGAATTGAGAGTTGATTGTCCGGAGTTTGAGGAGAGTGAACGGTAATCGGTAATCTACGTGCGGATGTAGCGTTGGAAAACCGCAAAAGCTATAGGTATTGGCTAATACTGGCGTTTTCGCAGGAATAGAGCAATTTGATACAGTAGGTTATCATCGGTAAGCAGCTGAACGCTGGCAAGTGATTTTAGAGCGCGATCGATATATTGATCTGCCTCGTGCTGCACCTGCTTTACGAGATCCAACTCGTGCAGGGCTTTCTGAAAACCCTGAAAGGAGTTGAAGCCAGCCGGGCGAGACGGATAACGCGCAGCTAAAGTGCTGTCTCCCTGAACCACTTCCATGTATTTCAAAGCAACGTAAGTCTTTTTATCCATGCGAAAGTCGCTGCCAACCTGCTTGCCAAGCTTCTGCTCATCTGCAATAAAGTCCAGCAAATCATCCTGAATCTGGAAACCAAGTCCCAAATCGTAGCCAAACGACCGCAATGCCTCAACCTGGTCGGATGTTCCACCACCGCAAATTGCACCAATCGAACAGGCAATCATAATTAACCAGGCTGTTTTTTTGCCGATCATATCAATGTATTCTTCACTTGTCACATCAGAGCGATTTTCAAACTCCTTGTCTAAAGCTTGTCCTTCACAAACCTTGATCAATGCTTCCGTGAAGATATTTGTAATTGGCGTGGCGGCGTGCTCCGGAGAACGCATTAGCTCCTGATAGGCAATACCAATTAACAAGTCGCCGGTGAGAATAGCCGTTCCTTCATCATACTTTACGTGGACGGTTGAAAAACCGCGACGCTTTTCATCCTCATCCATAATATCATCATGAATAAGTGTAAAGTCGTGAAACAGCTCGATAGCAGTTGCCGCCGGCAAAGCCTGCTCAACCCGACCACCGACAGCTAACGCAGAAAAAAGCGCCATGAGTGGACGAACTTTTTTTCCGGGCATTTGCAGCACATAGCGCATTGGTTCACGCAACCCAAGCGGAAAGCGTTCATCAATAGTGGCAAACAGAGCAGAATCTATTTGGTCCAGAAAGGACTGAAAGGAATTCGATAGTTGCACAGTAACCTGATACGTTATTTAAAATCGTTAAAGATCGCCATATACTCTTCCGCCGTTGCGGCATTCGCCAAGCGTCCCAGCATCACGTCATCCTGAAAATTTACCGCAATTTTTGCCAGCATTTTTATATGCGGGCCACTGGTGTCCATCGGAGATAGGAGCAAAAACACATAATTAGTCGGATCACCGTCAAGTGAATCGAAATCCATACCGGCTTTTTGCACTCCAAATGCAATCAGCACATCATCTACTGCCTCCGATTTGGCATGTGGAATGGCTAAGCCATTTTCAAGCCCGGTAGAAAGATATTCTTCGCGTTCAATCAGGTCTTTCAGGGCTTTTTCGCGATCGCGAATAGCACCATCATCAACCAACGCCTGAAGCAGGGTCTCGATGACCTTGTATTTATCTTCACCTGGCAGATCGACAACAATTCTGTCGGCTGTAAGATAATCATTTATTCGCATTCTCTCCTCACTCATCTTGCCCAAAAAAATACAGTTTAGCGCGGACTAATGCAATTTCAAATTATTGAAATTGCATTACATGTATTCAGGACGACCTACTAACGCAGCAATATCATTCGACGCTGAGCTACTTGCTCATTTGTCGAGAGTTTATAAAAGTATATGCCGGTAGCTGCAGCATCACCGGCATCGGTAAAACCATTCCAATCTACAGCATGCTCCCCTGCCGGCATTGCCTCATCCAGAATGGTCTGCACATGCCTTCCACGCACATCGTACACCGTCAACTGCACGCGAGTTGATTTTTGTAAAACGAATGAAATCGTCGTCTTGGGGTTAAACGGATTGGGGTAATTCTGTCGTAGCTCGACTGTTTCGGGAATCTGATTCTGCACATTTTCGCTATCGTCATTGTCAATACCGGTTACCACACCAAAATAAGCTCTTCCAATTAGCGACGTATCCAACACAAATGGATTTGGCCGTGCAGATTGATAAGAAGCGATCACCCACGTGCGATCGATTTCCGTCTGATCGACAGGATCGGCAGCATTCCAGCTTCGCCAGACGTCCTTTTGGCGTGTAAAGAAGCCCGAGTCTCCACTATTGTCGGCTTCCTGCTTATACATGGTATAGAAATAAAACATCGCTCTTGCTACATCGCCTTTGTAGTCTTCCCTTGGCTCGAAGCGGCTGGTTCCACCAGAATCGAGTTCACTATATTCATCGCGGTTTTGGCTGGGTGGAGATGTGGTATTGGACGAGTTGCGATACCAGCGGTCGGTCTGCGAATCGGGGATTTCGTCGAAGTCATAGGAGCTGCGAGCGCTATTTACATCAACCCGCGTAGGACGCAGATGGTGCATGTCTCGTTCAGCATTGCCGGAAGAAGCTCCTTTTGAGCGTGGCCAGAGATGCTCCTGATTAATCCCGGCACCATTCTGATAAGCAGCCTGACTGGGATCGAGCGCAGGATCGATATACATCGTAAAACCGGTATACACGCAACTTAGACTGTCACTAAAATTATAAATTATTGAATACATGGTATCTTTGGTATTCGCAAGGCTGAGCACGCTACTCGGCTTGTAGCTCGTCACCAGATTGCCAAGTAATTGAGTACCGGACTGTCCGGGAAAAATGGGTTGCGCAAATAAACCAAAAGTGCAGAAAATCAAAAAAACAATAATTACTCGAGGCATTCTATATTCCTGTTAAGTGTTTTGCGACAAAATGACAAACCCAGCCTTTTGATGCCGGGTTTAGAAAATATAGCAAACCAATTCGGGTGAATACAATTAGAGGTATTTTTTTCCTTGCCATACATCCATGTCGCGCATACGCTTTTCGATCTCCTGCTGCACATCGCTTGCGCGAACGTTCCAAATTGGCGCAACGAGATGTTCGGGGTGCGTCTCACCAACCAAGCGCTGGATTTGGATATCGGGTCTTAGGCGCTGCAAAAATTCAACGACAAAATCTACGTATTCATCGTATTCGAACACCGGGAAGGGCTCACGGCTATACTGTACAGCAAGCTGCGTTTTCTTTACAATGTGCAGATGATGAAGCTTTATGGCATTAATTGGATAGCGCGAAACGACTTCAGCGGCCTTCAGCATATCCTCGTGGGTTTCACCGGGCAAGCCCAGAATCAGATGTGTGCAAAGATGAATTCCACGGCCGGCAGTCATTTCTACTGCATCTGCCCACTCCTGAAAGGTATGACCGCGATTTAACTGTTCCAAAGTACGGTCGTAAATAGATTCCAAACCATACTCAATACTCACATATTGCTCTTTCGCCAGCTCTTCAAAGTAGGCAATCTTTTCCTCATCGACGCAATCCGGTCGGGTACCGATTGTTAATCCCTTTACCTGCGGATGCTGTAGTGCCTGCTTATACAAGCCTTTCAGATAATCCAGCGGAGCATAGGTATTGCTGTATGCCTGGAAATACACCATAAAATGAGACACCTTATAGCGACGCGCCATAAACTCGATACCGCTCTCGACCTGCTGAGCAATGCTCATACCCGGTTTACAGTATGGCGGCACAAAGCTGACATTATTACAGTAGGTGCAGCCGCCAAAAGCCTTGGTACCATCGCGATTCGGACAGGTAAATCCAGCATCAACCGAAACTTTTTGCAAGCGGCCACCGAAGCGTTGCTTCAGATATTCCACATATGCATTGTAACGGCGCTTGGATTTCCACGGGAAATCTACTTCTGGAGCATCTTGTATGGTGATGTTATCAGACATTGTACAATTTATGGGTTATGAATGACTACTGATGAATGATTAGTTATGATTGATTAGGTATGATTGATCATTCGTAAATTATAATTCATCAATCAAAGGCCTGTAGAGCAAAACTGTTCTGCCAAGAATTTGAATAAGCTGTGCCTGCGATTTACGTGTGAGTATATCGGCAGCTTCGCGTTTATCCAACGGACAGCTTTCCTGTAATTTTACTTTTACCAGTTCTTTGGTATTAAAACTATTATTAAGGGAAGCAAGCGTGCCATCAGAAATACCGTCTTTTCCAATCCACAGCTCACAGCGCAAACGATTTCCACGCGCTCGAAGAGCTCTTTTTTGCTTACCTGTTAACATTGTTGTTCCATAATTCACCTCGATAGAAATATAGGCACCTCCTTCTCCATATGCAAGCTCACTCGCTAAGCACCTTGTGCTGCGTCGGCGGCATTTATTCCTTCTTCGATCACCTGTAGCTGTATAGCGATCGCCAAAGGCAAATCCAGGGAACGAAGGCGAAAACGCTTTAAGATATCATCTAGTTGCTCTCCAGCAAATGCGCGCTGCTGAAGCTCCGGCTTTATTAGGCGAAAAGCAAGATAATTTTCCGGAACCCCGGGCTTCAAATCTCCCGAGTTCTGAAGCAGGAACAAGGGCAGCTCGGTAACCAAACAGAGTGGGTCTCCACCAAGGTCACGCACAAACTCCATTGAGCTGAGATGAAACTTCTGTGCCGTCTCTGCGTCATCTTGTGCTAAAAAATAGTCCTGCATTGCCCGACCACGAGGAGTTGTTGTAAATCCCGGTGCGATGTAATCAAAGCCTTTCTCACCGGCGCGGTCATGGGAATGAAGCTGCAAGCCGGCCTTTTTCGCATGCTGAACAAAATTTTGGCGTAGCTGGTCCGTTCTATTTATCCAGTCTCTATCAATCAACAACATCGCTCCTTCAGAAAATGCCATCCCGTGCAAACTGACATGCAGTTCGATAGGAGAATACTTGCGTAGAAACTCTGCAACTGCCGTATTCTCGACACGCATGGACGGATAGCCAAACTCCAGATCCCGTCCCGGCAATTCACGAAAGGCATGCTTCAAATATTCCGATAAATCCGGCCAAAATTTTGCCCATTGCCAATTGCGTTCCTCACCATCGGGGTTAACCTGAGGGATGATAAGCAAACAATAGGTTTCAAGAAGCTTTGCATAATGCTTTCTGTTTTCGAGAAGTTCCTTAACAAGAACCCGCAGCGTCTCGGGACCAACAGGCTCATCGGAATGGCTTCCGGCAATCAGGCTTATTGAACGCGAGCCGTTTCCGAGCACAAATCCATCAATAGACTTTCCCTTTTCACTTTTTCCCGGGATCACATGCAAAGCGACGTCAGAATTTTGACTGCAAAGTTGAACAAGTTCATCCCGCACCATTTCGGCCAACCGGAAGGCTTTTGGCAAGTGTTCTTTCGACACGTTAAATAGCATAGTAATCCTCTGGATTTTAAAGTCGTGAAAAAGCAGAACGAGCTTCACGAACAAACCGTCGAACCAACGCAACCGACTTTCGGCCATCAGGCCCTTCAACGCCGGTATGCACATCCACGCCGGCGGGCTTTACGATACGAATTGCCTCGCCAACATTAACAGGGTTTAATCCACCGGCAAGAACAACGGGTTTTGAGGATGCTTCAACGAGCATTCGACTAATTTGCCAATCATGCGTCTTGCCAGTTGCCCCATCGGCACCAGTAACAGGATCATGCGTATCGGTAATAAAACAATCTACCAGCCCTTCGAGTTCCAGCAGTTGCTTACGCAGCTCTTTGCGATTGCCTGTTTTTACAACCAGACTTTTGATAAGATAAAGGTCGGCGGCATTTGTTCGCAGAATATTTAACTCTTCGGTAGCTATATCGCCATGTAGCTGCACACGATGCGCACCCATATCATGGCAAAACTCAATAATTTCAGTCGCTTTTTTGAGGTAGGTTATCAGAACAGCTCGATCGGCAAGATAGTCAAAAAGTTTCGTGGCAGCTTCTTCGGATAGATCTTCGCGATTAACCGGCAGCCGAAGCGGAATTCCCAACCAATCGACGTCATTGGCAAGCAATAATTGCATTTCCTCTTCATCACAAACTCCCGCAACCTGTATCAGTGGATGCGGAATAAGACTAGCGTTTTTTGTCATCGCTTTTCTTAAAGCTGATGGTGCTAAGTGGCTTTCCGGTTCGTAGCGATTCCATCACCATTAACACACCATCAACAACCACCTTCGGCTGCTCAAACTGCACGTAGCTACCGCTATTGGCTGCGATTAACAGCTTACTGTTCCGCGACAGGCGGGTTAGCTTCTTCTGCTGGAGCTCCCAGGTTTTTTCCAGCTTTCGTGCATTTTGACGGGGCTGAAAGTTATGCTTTGTCCCGGCTATTACAACCAGTGGTTTTTTGCCTAATTTGCGTGCGTTACGCACCAGGTTTCGGCTGGCATTTTGCGAGCTGTATTCCAAACGAATACCGCGCGGCATCTGGACACTTTTATTGACTCGTAATGATTTCTCCCAGCTCACACGCTGACGAGGCGTCATACTTTTTTTGCGGATGGCATCAAAGTCTTCATGAGGGGAATCGACCAGAACCATTCCGGCTGTTTCTTCAGGATACATGGAAGCGAAGACACGCATGTTCCAACCGCCAAACTCATGGCCGACTAAAATATAGGGGCCTTTTAAATCTGCCCGTTTTAACATTTTATAGAGGTCTTCTGCAATATCTTTGCTTGTTCGCGGACCGGCAGCATTATCGCTTTTACCCAATCCCGCGCGATCGTATACCACAACCTGAGCGTGTCGCTTCAGCTTGGGAATGATATTCGACCAGGCTTTGGAAAAATCCTTTAGTCCGGCATCGAAAACAACCACCGGGCCACGGTCTCCATGCTTGCAGAAGTATAGGCGATGTCCATCGACATCAACTTTTCCGCAATCGCCTTTCGCAAAAGCTACCAGAGGCAACACCCACATCAATCCCAACAGCAGGGGTAGTTGAATGACAGCTTTTTTCATTTTTCTTCTCTTTTCATCTCGGACAGGCATTTCAGCTTCCGCTTGCACACATCCACAAAACGCCCGTTACTGAACTGCGGTAATGTAGTGCAATATTGACTTATCTGAAAGAAACAATACTGCAACACTTCAATTCCGCGATATCTTTTATTTTAACGGTAAACTGCGTTTAACCGCAACGTAATTTTTTGGAGATTTAACTTTTTTGCGGCAACCGCTCTGGCTCGTATGTTCGGCCTTAACAGCGCCTTTCTCCGATTGTATATCAAAAACAGTCTCGATTAAATCCATCTGGCTCCTTTAGGCTTCCTTTTTAACATATCCGCTATCTGACCAGGATAGCGGATATGTTCTGTGAGGTACTACGGTTTCCTATGCTCCGAAAAGGTTCTACGGTATAACTTAGAGGTTTCGGAATTTATCTTTTAAGCCGCCAAAACAGCAGCGGACTTGTTTTTAGCATTGGGCCCTCATCTTCTTGTTGCCCTCTTTTAATCTTATTAACATCAAATTTGATACCAAAATGCCAAAAAAACACCAATAGGCCACAAACTCAACATAAACAATTACTTACAAAACATTGCGTTTTAAATTGTTTTAAGATAGTTGATAACTTGGTTAACAAAAACCGTGACAACTTTGTTAGCGAAAGGACATTGGTGAGCGGAATATTAGAACGCGAGAAGCGAGAAGTGAGAAATGAGAAGTGAGAAGTGAGAAGTGAGAAGCGAGATGCGAGAAGTGAGAAGTGAGAAGTGNNGGTCGGTGGTCGGTGGTCGGTGGCCTGTGGTCGGTAGTTAATTCATCATTCATCAATCATAATTCATAAATAAAAACGTCCCACCACGAATATTCGCAGCGGGACGTTTCATTACGTTAAGATATAGTTTTGTCTAGCGAAAGTTGTAGGTCAGCCCAACTGCAAACTTATTGGTCTCTACATTTTCAAAGGCGGACTCTGAAGTCAGTTCACCCTGCGATTCCTGCTCCCAACTGCCACGGCGATAGGTTATGTCCATGCGCACGTTGCGGTCTACTGCAAAGCCAAGACCCAGAGTAATGAATCGTTTATCAAACTCGGAAGGCATATCTTCACGGGGATCGGGCAGAACCGAAAATCCTACACGCAGAGCTGTTCGACCGCGCGGCGCTTTTATTTCGCCACCAAAATGCATTTCGGTCGTTGCACGGTAGGTATCACGAATAATATCATTTTCCTGCTGCAGAGCAACACGATCGGAATTGGCGAGTTCAAAACCATCTACCTCAAAACGAGTCTGCGACCAGTCGCGATAACGTAACCCGGCAGAAAGGGTAAGTTGACGATTTGAAAATGAGGCACCTGCATCAAAATGAAACGGTGTTTTAACATCATATTCAAATTCAGAAGCATCAAAATCTATCGCATCTTCTACGCCATCATCATAGGTAATAATGTCACCACCGGTAAATATTTCATTCACGGTGTAGGTTGTAGGCAAACCAATTGTTGCACCAAGCTTCACGCCCGGAGCCAATCGCACCATTCCACCAACTTTTAAAGAAACAGCGGTATAGTCAGTCTGTAAAAGCCGATTCAGCTGATAGCTCTGGAAGTCGGTGGTGTCGTTTGGCGGCGGATCGTTTACAAAAACAATGCGATCTGCAAAGTTATTGTTTACGTCATCCTGCAGAAAGCTGCTTGTATAGTCGCTGGTTCCGCTGATAACGCTGGCTGTTACACCAACAGAGGCATTCGGAGAAACCTTCATACCAAACCCCAAGCTCCACTGATCCAAACCACCTTCTTCATCAATCTGCTCGGTTTGCTGAACTTCCTGACCAGAAAAATCGAAAACCGTTCCATCGAGGTCAATTTCTAACCCATTATCTTCAGACGTATTTCCGGCTGCAAGAAATGTATTGTCCAGATCCTTTACGCGATTATAGCCAATACCGAGCACAAAACTACCTCGGCGAACCGGCAGCGGCAAGGCAAAGCCCAGCGTGCGTAAGCGGGTATAATTTTGTGAGTTATCGCTTAGCTGCTCGGCAAAGCTTACCTCATTTTGAAAATTCAAATGAGTTACTTCACCAAAGAATTGTGACTTTTTAACGGATGCTAAACCAGCGGGATTCCAATACAGCGCAGAATAATCGTCGGCTAATCCAACATAGGCACCACCCATTGCTTCTGCACGGGCACCCACGCCTGTTTCATCCTGAGTAATACGAACAGCGTCTTCGGCAAACTGTGCCTGTAGAAAACCAACGCTGCATATAAGTAGCGTAATAATAATTCGATATACGTTCATCATAGCAATCCACTACAAACCCGGAGGTCTGTCAGCGGCTCCTTTCTCATGCTTCATTCCATAATCCTGATTAGTTTGACGCTTAGCGACTACGGCCACGGGAACGGGATGAGGAGCTGCTACGCCCGCTATCGCTGCTCTTCGAGGATGACTTGGACGAGGAGCGAGCACTGCTGCTACTCTTCTTCGAAGACGATCCGGATGACGAGCGAGCACTGCTCCGGGACGAAGATCGTGCCGGTGGGCTGGCCTTGCGGCTACCGCTGCTCTTGCGATTACTGCTGGGCTTATAGCTTTTTTTATCGCTCGAACGCGTAGTTTTGCGTTTGGAGCGTGTTGATTTTTTACTTTCATCCGAGCTGGAGCGCTTTGGCTTAGCTCTTTCCCTTGACGAGCGGTCACTTCGCGTACTGCGTGTGCGATCGACACTGCGATCGCTTGATCGTCTTTCACTCCTGCGAGTTTCAGAGCGACGCTTATTTCCTTCTGAGGAACGGGAGCGCTTTACCTCACGACGAGGTCGTTGCTTTTTAACCCGCTTCACATCCCGAGTATTTCTTTTGGTACCTTCTTCAACCGAGCGGCTTCGTCGACGGCGATCGACTCTGCTACGGCCTTCATCTGCACGATCTACCTCTGTTCCACGGCGCGGGCTTCGCACATCATCACCATTAGAACGAGTTCTTCTTTCACCACGAGTGCGAGTTCTGCGGCTTCGTCCCTCTTCGGCACTTGAACGACCCTCACCGCGAGCTGCAGGGCGAGCACGACGCGTTCTACCTTCTTCGGCAGAAGAACCGCCTTCGCCACGAACGGCTGGCCGACCACGACGGGTAGAGCCACCTTCATTTGCGCTGGAACCACCTTCGCCACGCACAACGGTGCGGCCGCCCCGACCTTCTCGAGCAGAACTTCCGGTGTCACCCGTAGCACGTGGGGTAGCGTTTCCTACGGAACCAGAGTTGCCATTATTGCGCACAACCCGTCCGGCTGATCCGCGTGCTCTGCCGGTGTCAGTATTTCCTGATCCGACGACACTACTGCTACCGCTTCCATTGTTGCGCACAACCCGTCCGGTATGATTTCCACGGTTTCCAGAACCACTAATTGCGCTGCTACTTCCATTGCGGCCACCGTTTCGAACTGCGGTACGACCGCCACGACGTCCCCAATTGCGACGTTCGACAGAAACTGACGCATATCCGCTACGACGACCAGAGTTTCCGTAATAATATCGGTGATGATAATAATAAGGACTGTAGCCATAGTAGCCATAATGATGACTATAGTAAGGTCTGTAATAATAAGATGGACAATAAGTTACGTAGGGATAATAATCGTACCAATAATCATAGTAAGGACTATATGGGTAGAAGTATGAATGTGAACGACGCCAGTTATAGCGTGAGCTTAAATAATGCGGATAGCGAAATGAAGGCGTTCCAATAAAGATGTTGATATAATCTTCATCATAGTCATCTGAGTAGTAATGATCGTACTCCAACTCTGCCGGACCATCATCATAGTAATATTCGCGATTTACGTAACGATTGGGATCGCTATCGTAATACACTTCGTAATCAAGTGAATCGTCATAAGACGAATCATAATCAACCGAATCATAAGCTACGTCATAATTGTCTGCCGGAGATGCGTAAGGAGATCGATAGGCAATATCGGAATCTGCTTCTTCATCGGAAGCAGGGGGATAATAATAGCGATCATCATCACTATTGCTTGCTTCATCCCGCTCGTACCCACCACGCTCTACCCGATCCTCGTCCGGCACACCAAGCTGTGTATAGCAAGACTGAAACAAAAATGCTGAGGCTACCACCATAGCGCTCATCAATACAGTATTTAAATTTTTCATCATAGACCTTTCCCTAAATTTCCATCTATCCTATCGTGGTTCAAAAATGGTACCAGCTTTTTCACGAGCAACCAAAAAAGAACCCAAGTCCATCTTTATCAACAACTTAAAAAATCTACCGAAAACATAGTTCAGCATAATACTCAATTTTTCCTGCTAACAAAGTTAACAAAAAAAATGTTAACTTTGTTTATAGTTTGAAGCATCAATACCAAAGCGCTGCATTTTTTTATGAAGTCCCAGGCGACTTAAGCCCAATTTTTCAGCGGCACGACTAATATTGCCCTTCATCGCACCCAACGTGCGTATGATATAGACACTTTCCAATTCATCAACAATTTCTTTTAAACTGCGCTCATCATTTTCATCGGGCATCGTCGGAATAACCGGTGCTTTTGAGCGCGTCAAACCATCAATGAGCAACAAATCAGGCGTTACATTACCATCATCATCTGTCAGCGTTACCGCACGTTCCATAATGTTTTCCAGCTGTCTTACATTGCCCGGAAAATCCAGCGTCATTAATTCAGACACGGTTGCGGGGGCAAGAGTTACATTTGTTTTACCCAGCTTGCGTGCATATTTCTCCATAAAAAAATTCGCCAGCAGTGAAATGTCTTCTCTGCGCTCTCGTAAAGGGGGAATACGAATGGGAAAAACGTTCAATCTGTAGTAAAGATCTTCGCGAAACTTGCCCGCCTTTATCTCCTCTTCCAGATCCCGGTTTGCTGCCGAGACGATTCGCACATCGACATTCATTGTTTTTTCCGAACCTACCGGAGTAATTTCACCTTCTTGCAGCACGCGCAGCAATCGCTGCTGCATCGCCAGCGATGTATCTGCAACTTCATCCAGAAACACAGTACCACCGTCAGCTATTTCAAAGATCCCTTTTTTGTCTGCCGATGCACCGGTAAACGCGCCTTTTACGTGGCCAAACAGCTGACTTTCAAGTAGTGTTTCGGGCAGTGCCCCACAGTTTTGCGCCATAAACACTTTATTCTGACGCGGGCCGTTATAATGAATCGAGCGTGCAATCAGCTCTTTTCCTGTTCCGGTTTCTCCCATCAACATCACCGTTATCGGTGTAGGAATGGCCTTTTTCAGAAGCGTAAATACGCGATTGATGGCGGGACTGTCACCAATTATATTTTCAAACGAATAATTCTTTTCAACTTCTTTATGGAGGATGGTATTTTCTTCGGTAAGGCGCTTATTGGCATCTGCAAGCTCTTCCAATAGATGTGCATTTTCGCTCATCAGTCGATACTGATCGGCTGCCCGATGAACAATAAGGCTCAGCTCATCGGGTTCCCATGGCTTGTGTACATAGTAAAAAATCTGCCCTTCATTTATCGCATGGATCATTGCCTCGGCATCGGAATATCCGGTAATCAGGATGCGCATTGCAGCCGGTTGCCGCTCGATCGCTTTTTTGAAGAATTCCACGCCGGTCATTTCCGGCATACGCTGATCTGCCAGTATAACGGCAAACTCATTCGTTCGCATCGCTTCAAGAGCGGCATGTCCATTTTTCGCCAGGGTGATATTAAAATCGCGGCGCAGTGTCCGCTTTATGGCATTCAGGCTAGACTGCTCATCATCAACGGCAAGAAGATTTGGTAACATCTGTTCACTCATGGGTAAGGGCATCTCTGTCTATTTGTTAAACATCGGGAATCGGGCATCGGGAATCGGGCAGATTTATTTTGCCTTAAGCTGGTGCTCTGAATAAATTCCGATCATCAATCATCAATTCAATATAGTCTCCGGAGCCATAAATGTCCAGCAGCGTATCGTGATGCGCTATTGATCTGTAGATGTTCCCAGCGGCAGAGAAACGATAAATTCTGTACCTTTTCCGATCTCGCTTTCTACAGCAATTTTGCCACCATGTGAGGTAACAATATTATACGAAATGCTTAACCCAAGACCAGTGCCCTCTCCCACATCTTTTGTGGTGAAAAATGGATCAAATATTTTGCTGCGAATATCTTCCGGTATGCCTTTGCCGTTATCACGAACATGAATCTGCACCTTATCGCCTACAACTTCAGTGCGCACCCAAATATCTCCTTTTCCACTGATTGCCTGTCCGGCATTAATCAACAGATTCATAAATACTTGATTAATCTGTCCGGGATTGCAGTAAACCGGAGGAATTTGCCCGTAGCCGCGGTGCACTTCAATGCGATTCTTAAATTCATTGCTTAGCAATTTAAGGCTGGAATCAAGCCCTTCGTGCAGATTGACGGTTTTGAATTCTGCCTCATCAAGCCGCGAAAAGTTTCGCAGGTTGAGCACCAAATCTTTTACACGCTGACTGCCTTCAAGAGACTCATCAATCAATTCATCAATATCTTTACGGATGTATTTCAAATCATAGCTTTTATCCAATTCATCGAGCTTCAATCTCAGCTTTTCCGGAAGGTGCTCATGCTGATCTTCTCCCAGCTCGGCCAAAACGGCATTGATGCCTTCAACATAGGTCTCAAGCTGCTTCATGTTTGCATAAATAAAGCTGATTGGATTATTCAATTCGTGGGCAATACCGGCGACAAGTTGTCCGAGGCTCCCCATCTTCTCACTTTGAATCAGCTGAGACTGGGTATTTTTCAGTTCCTTGTACAGGGTTTCAAGGCTGGTATTCTTGTCCTCCAGTTCCGACACATATTTTTCGCGCAGGTCGGCTTCAGTAAGCCGTTGAATAAGCGCCTTACTTTCTTCGATATATTTATTGTTGTCAATCGCAATCGCGGCCTGGCGGCCTAGAATTTCCAGCAGCTCCAAATCTCCGGCAGGAAAATCCCCTTTCCCCGAGCGCGGTCCCAACACCAGCAATGCCGCCAGCTCATCCTTGCTCATCAGCGGAATCATCAGTTGTGTCTGCTTGCGAAACAGTTCGGGAAAATTTTGCTTAATCTCTCCTTCTAACAGGTAGGCACTTTTGCCGAGCAGAGCAGAATCAGAAGCATTTCGTGAAAGGCTCTCCGGCAACATCTGTGCGCTACCGGCGCTGCTATGCTGCAGTAATACTTCATCTTCAGCGCGATAAAGCCTGGCAAAGGTAACGCCGAGCGCATCGCGCACCGTTGTCACCAGCTTCTCATACAGTTCATCATTACTTTTGATAAAAATGACCTGCTCCGAAAATCCCTTAAGCACTTTACGATATCCAAAACGCTGTATTTCCAGACGGCGAATTTGCTCCATAAATACTACTGTCACCCCCATTACAAGCAGGGCTGCACCAATTTGCCATAGTAACAGCGTGGTAAATGAGCTTCGCAGGAAAAGCAGAGAAAGCAAATAAAGCGTAGACAGAAGCACCAAAAAGAACAGCAGAGTCTGGCGGTTTTGCCAATTATAGCGTCGAAAAGCAACTCGCAAAAATCCCGTAATCAGTGCGATTAATAGCAATACCATAGCTGAGTTACGCAAAAAAGATTTCCCGGCTATTAGTCGCTGGAACCATTTCCTACCGCGCACGCTCAGCTTGCCAATCCCGGAGGCTTCCGAAAAACTATATCGTTTACCGGCTCTAAGATTTGACAGTTTTTTTTCGCGTCCGGAAGGAAAGAGGATGTGCGCTCGATAGGCCACATCCGGCGCAACACCAAAATGCAGAGCAGCTTCCCCTATAGAGAGATAGCCCGCCCCACCGCTCATCTCGCGATATGCAAGCGTATCAGACCGCTCATTCAACAGCCAAACCTTAGTCCCAAACGCATCGCGATTGCTCTGCACACCTTCAAGATTTATGCGGATCGAATTATTGTCATTCAGCGGGTTGATATAAAAAACGCTCTGGGTATCTTTGCAGGCGACAAATAGATCGAGATCGCCATCCAAATCATAATCAGCTGCGGCAACACCAGTACTATAGGAACGACTCCGCGCATTGGGTCTTATCGCTTCTTCCCAAGCTAACTCAAAAAACCCGCTGTCGCTTCCGAGAAAAAACTGGTTGGGTCCAATATTGGTAAAAAAAACATCCTGCCAGCCATCATTATTTAAGTCTGCCACCAGAGTTCCATAGGAAGGGTAAGGATTTTCGAGTCCACTCGATTCCGTAATATCGCTAAAATTCCAGTCTTTGCCGTCGCAATTATTTTCATAAAGTCTTGAATAACCGGATCGCTCGGAAACCAGAATGTCCATGTCTCCATCATTATCGATATCGGCAGCGGAGACGCCATTGCTGCTCAAGGACGTTTGGAGATGTAAAAGCCCCAGGTTCATAGCCTCAAAATGGTTTCCGCCGACATTGCGATATAAAATATCAGGTGTAAACCAATTGCATACGTAAAGATCGGGATAGCCATCACCATCAAAATCGCTGAATGTCGCGCCCTGACTCTGTGAAACGCCACTAATTCCGTAGCTCTCATCTGCCTTGTCGAACAGGCCATTGCCATTGTTCAATAGCAGATGGTTGGCGGCATGTTCATCAGTGATAAATAAATCGAGGTCGCCATCAAGATCAATGTCTGCCCAGACGCCACCGTTTCCGCTTAGCGGAGTAAGAAAATCTGTTAAGCGAGCATTGTCGCGGAACACCATATCGTCTACCTGTTGATATAAACGAGTAGTTTTCCCCCATCCGACCGTCAACACATCCGGCAGACCATCGTTGTTGGCATCTGCGATAGAAGCTCCCAGCTCGAGGTTGGTTTGTCCCAACGGCATAAGCTCCCCACCTAAGCCAGTGTCTATCGTATAATCCTGAAATCCGGCCGGGGTGTTTAACAACAGACGATTAATTTCGCGAAAGCGCACCACAAACAGATCGGGCAGCGAATCGTCATTTACGTCCCTAAAAGCAACGCCATAGCAATCAGCGAGCTGCGGGAAGGTTGAGTTCTCGCGTGTTTGTCGGAACATTTCATCTGCCCAACTATTATTATCCGAATTTTGAGGGAAAAGTGGCAGAGCTATAAACAGAGTAAAAACAAATGGGTATAGACATCTGTTCCGGAACGGAAATTTGAAGAAAAGCTGCAAATGGGTCAACAGATTTAGCAAGCGCGGAGTCTCGTTCATTAGTCGATAACTTGAGCAATATAGAGCTGGGGTATGATGGATTCAAGGACTATCTGGGTAGGCGTAGTCAAACTCTGCCGTGCAGCATTGCAGCGGCAGAGCGATAAAAACACGGACTAATTTATTGCTTCAGTAAATGGGCGAAGTCCCCAGGTAAATTGGCTGGTATCAAATTGAATCTGAAAATTATTATTATCAGACTGAACAATAAAATTATGTAGTGGATTACCGTTTTCTTCTTCAATCCACTTCTTATGAATTCGCTTGACCGGATAAACGCGGCCATTCATGCGGAACTTGATCGGATCAATTTTACCATCTTCGAAAAACGTCAGCACATCGATCTTTTTCAACATTACTTTCAACGACATTCTTACCTCCAAAAGTTTCGATCAGCAAATTCTATCTGATCGTTTGTCAACGGTTCGTACCGCCGAGAGAACACGTGAACAAAAATCCACCAACAGAATAACACATGGTGACGTGATTGTCAACAAAAATGTTGCTACATCTTCAGAAAAAATACATCGGGTACAGTTTACAGGCTTTTTCTAAAACGTTGTGTTTTAATTCTACCTGTCAGAGCAGTGAGATGTTCCCTCCATGAACAATGCGGCAAACCAACATTCTATCATTCGGTTTTACAGTAGTTTATCCCAAGGGGTTTTTGTGGAAATAATTGCACACAGGCGAGAATATAGCACAAAGAACCCTATATTCTGCTTTGATCTACGTCAACAATTGGCAAGAAGGTTTCGGAAAAAGATGAAATACTGCACAAACCGGGCAGTCTGTGCAGCAATAAAAGTCAGCCTTCCATTAATGAGGAATCGGCAGAAACTTCAGGCTTCATTTCCATTGGCGGTTCGGCCTCAATAAGCGCCTTCAGCTTGTCGTAATCGGCCTGTTGACGCTCAACAATAGACGATTTACTAAGGGCCATAAGCCCCTTCATAAACATGCCTTTCCCCTCTGTTTTACTAACGCTGATCACCTCGCATTGCTGATCGCCCAGAGAGTTGAATCGAATATCTGTTTCGTTATACATCATTTCGTGATCGATGGTAAAGGCCATCCGCTCGTTTGGAACGTACGCAGTCACCTTCTCTTCGACAATCGTTTCCCGGCCATCCTCATTAAAGTAAAGACGATAGGTATTACCCACGGCTTCTGTTTCTGCTCCATCAACAAATTCAATTTTTTCCAGACCGGTGATCCATTCGGTAAGCTTATCCTCTGCGGCAAAAACGCCCCAAGCCTGCTCAACAGATCGGTCTACCGTCACTCTTGTCTCCACCGTAAATGGGCTGTTCATGCTGCCATAAACGACTAAAGCGATAGCAAGAAATGCCACGACAGCCAAAAGAATCTTTAAAATTTTCATGTGCTACTCCTTTGTGGTTATCCACGTAATAGTTGCAATTACATATCAAGAAACAGTGAGATATGCTTCCAAATAGCTTCCACGCTGTCTGTCATTTGATGATCTGTATTTAGCAGCACCAGTGAAGCCTGATTATTTTGCTGCATATAGGCAATGCTGAGCGAGTAGGGCACAGAATCGTCATGGATACCGTGCAGAAGCAATGTTGGTTGTGTCTTTTGAAAACTGACATCGTCATATTGACGCGCATCGTTTACGATATCATAATTCAGCCTGCGGGTTTCGGCATATGCATAATGAAATACCTCGATATATCCTTTTTCCCGCCAGTTCTGCAAAATCTCCGGATCCAGCCGATCTATATAGCGGGCAGCAAAACGAAAAGCCGGAGCCAGGAGCACCAGCTTCTCTATTTTCTCGGTTCTTTCGGCCATCAGGGCAGCAAGAAATGCTCCCATACTCGATCCCATTAACGTTACACGTCCAGAGGTTTTGCTGATCAGCTGTTCCAGCTGTTTAAGCTGTCGGGAAAGTGTGAGCGTCGAAAAATCATCACCATTCAGATCAGGTGTTTGTAACTCAATCCCCTTTTCGGCAAAGCGCTTTCGCATATAGCTGCCTTTATACGAGTTCGCACCGGAGCAAAAGCCATGAAGATAAATATATTCCATAGGACATTCCGTTGTTGATAAAGTGGCGATACCTGATATTGAAGGAATATAACGGTGGGGGGGCTGTTAGACAAAAATCGACAACAGATTGGAGCATTGTCAGAATGGAGCAGTGTTGTGAGCTAGACAGCCTCTACCAGTACTTAGAAAAAAAGACGCAAATTTTTAATTGCTAAAAAATTTATTTTGGTTGCTGCCTGATTGTCGCCAAAGTTCGACGCCACACGGAACATATAGGAAAAACCGCAACACCTTTTAAAGCTATTCCAGTTGAAGAAAAACACGTGAATTTTGAAGCTCTTCTGGAATTACTTCACTTCACGCCATGATGCAGACTGAAGCTGAGCTTGGGAATAAACAAGCCAATTGGAGGGTTCATTAAGATGAACACTGGAAAAACAGTCTTGAGAAGGTTGGAGAAGATTGGAGCAGTTTGAAGAAGATTGGAGCAGTTTGGAAAACTGCTCCAATCGGGTAAGTTAAGATGCAGAGTCTTGTTTCATAGCTCGCTGACGTTTTAAATTACGACGCCCACGCAGCAACAAGCGCATGCCGATCAAAATAATCAGCAGCGGCCAAAGCAGCCGAACTTCCGACATATCCAGCAAAAAAAGCAGCCCGACGGACGTAATTGCCAATCCACTAAAAAGCAGCGCCCCATCCCGTTTTCCCAACACATACATCGCCAGAAATCCCAGCCCCGGCCCGATTATAAAAAAGGCCCAAAGGTCATACCCGCCCATCATCCACCAACCATGAAGCGAGCAGTAGTAAAACAACGAACCGTATACCAGAAAAACGACCGCAGGAAAAACCGGAGCCACATTCGAGCGATTGGCAAACCAACGCATCCAAAACAGCCCACTAAGCCCTAACAACGCCAGTGGCCAGGCACTGAAGATAGAATCTCGCAGATACGCCCAGGGAATTTCAACGACGTTAAAGTTCTGAGCCAAGAGCAATGCGCCAAAGGCAATTAGCAAAATCCCGGCAATTGGTGAATGACTTTTCATATGCTGACTCCTATTGAGAGGCAATTCAAGACTGCAATAAAACGCGCTTTAACGAAAAAAGCTGCGGTTAAACGAAAAAAGCAATTGTGACCTGATCTTCAAACGACCTGTCTAATAGAATACGGTACATAACAAACATAAGTTGCAGGCGAATTAGGCTCTGTTGATCATTTACTTTAAAGCTGAAAATTAGACCAAAACCATTATCCTATCTACTATTTATTACTTATATTTAGTTTTAGTTAAAACGCTTTAAAAAGTTGTCTGCAATCAGACATCTTAAGCCGGTCAAAAAATGATCGCGCTAAAATAGCACCTGCAATTATCACGGCCCCAAACGCCGTCGCAGACTAAAAATCAGCACGATGGAGGTATTACTCGTGAGTAAAGATCAGGGAAACGCTGGAAATATCGACCAAATTCGCTCGTTGATATTTGGCGACCAGATGCAAAATTATGAGTCTCGTTTCAACGAGCTTCAGGAAGAAGTAGGAACGCTTCGAAAAGAATTCAAACAGAGTGTCACCGAGCTGAAAAACATTATCGAAGGATTAAGATCCGATAACAACAAGTCGCTTGACACACTACAGTCCCACCTCGAGAAATCTGAAAACACAATGCAGGACATGCTTAATGCCACCCAAAATAAACTGGATAACAGTATTCGTCAACTTTCGGATGATGCTGTAAAGCGCGAAGATTTAATGCGCATCTTCGGAGAAGCAGCAACCCGACTTGAAGGCACTAAAACATCTGCATCAACAAACGGCAAGCCGGAATAAGCACCTCAATGGCCTCCGGAAACAAACAGCTGATGCGAGATGAGCGCTTCCAAACACTCAAGAACCTGCTTCTGGAAGAAGATCAAGAAAAAATTGAGCGGCTTGAAGAAGAGCTAAATCAGCTAAAGCTTGAGCTATCGGAAAAAGAGCGATTGCTTGAGCGATTTGACCCCATAGTGGGCGAATTGCTCAAGGACAAGCTTGCAAACTCGCGCAAGGAAATGGCCGATGCTATTGCCCCGCTTCTCGGCATGTCGATAAAAAAGCAGGTTACCGAAGCCCGTGAAGATATTGTAGACGCACTGTATCCTGCGATTGGACAAATGATTCGGCGCTCCGTAGCGGAATACATGAAGAAGATTGCACACGACATCAACGTCACCGTAAATCAGGGGTTTTCTCCAAACGTTTGGTTTAGCTGGATTAAAGCCAAAATTTTTCGCATAGACCCGGCAAAGGTAATTCTCGCGGAAAGCATGCCTCTCGAAATAGAGGAAGTGTATCTGATATCCAAAGGCTCCGGTTTACTAATCGCCCATGTTAACGGAAATGAAAACAACGTAAACATAAACAACGCACAGATTGTTGGTGGTATGCTAACCGCAATAAAATCCTTCGCAGAAGATGCCTTTGCCAGTTCCGAAGGTGACGAGCTACATGAAATTAATTACAGCGGCCGTACGATTTTGCTGGACTCCGGCAGACATTCCTACCTCGCCGCCGTTTACCGCAATGTCGCCCCATCCGGATTTGGTCAAAGGCTGAGTGACTGTCACAATCAAATTCACAAGCGTTATTTTCGCCAGCTGCGCGACTACAACGGCAATAACTCAACGATGCCGGGCATTGAAGCCAACTTGAAATCAATCCTATGAAATGTTGTGACGACTTCTCATGAGTAATCAATTACTACAAAAAAAAATCTGCATGCTCGGTATTTTCGGTGTGGGTAAAACCAGCCTTACACGCCGCTTTGTGCACGACATGTTTGATGACAAATATCTCTCTACTATTGGAGTAAAAGTCTCGCAAAAGCTGCTTCCTCCGGTAGATGCCGGCAACGGAGAGTGCAAACAGTTCAATTTCATGATCTGGGATATTGAAGGCATCGAAAATCCCTCCCCGGCGATTCGCAACTACCTGATCGGTTCTCAGGGGGCAATTATCATCTGCGACCTAACCCGGGAAGAGAGCATCGAAGCAATTCCGGCAACTATTCATCTTTTTCATCAAACCTGCCCCGATGGCGTGGTTGTTCTCGCAGGAAACAAATGTGACTTGCTGGAAGATTTCACAAAGCCGGCCAAACGTCTTCAGGAGATTGCAGATGAGACAAATTCATCCTCGTATCTGACGAGTGCTAAAAACGGTCAGAATGTTGAGCAGGTTTTTTTGCAGCTTGGCCTGCTAATTGCTAAGTAAGTCCTCATGGATACAACCTTCTTACATCGAATATTCGAACACAGCGGTTTCGGTTGCGCTACGCTTACAGAGGACTGGCGAATCGTTGCAGCGAATAAACGCTTCTCCCAATTCAGCGTTGGTCCCGGTAATCCAGAAGACGTTCCCATTCAGACACTATTCCCAGAGACTTTTGGCCTGGACGCTGTTTTTAAGCAGCTGAAAAGCGGAGAACGACAGTTATTCAAGCTGGAAAATCTGAATCGCGACTCCGGCAATCAGGAACTCACTTACTTTTCAATGAGCTTCTTTTCCACTGAGAACGAAGAGAATCCGATCCTTTGTATTATCGAAGATGCCACGCCACGCGCTGTACTTGATCAAAGAATCTATCAGCAGCGCAATGAAATTCGCTTGCTGGAGAGCCTGCTTGGCACAACCGGCAGCTCAATCGCCACCAGCATTCTCGGACAGTCTGAGCCTATCAATGTAGTTCGTCAAACGATCGAGAAGATGAGTAAAATCCCCTCTGCCAATATCCTGTTAACGGGTGAAAGCGGGACCGGAAAGAGCATGATTGCACGGGTAATTCATCGCTCCTCGCAAGGTGACAATCACCCTTTTGTTGAGATAAACTGTGCGGCAATTCCCGAAACATTGCTGGAATCCGAGCTCTTCGGATATGAAAAGGGCGCATTTACCAACGCAACCAACACCAAACGCGGACTGTTAGAAGAAGCAGACAATGGCACCCTCTTTCTGGACGAAATAGGTGAATTGCCTCTGAAGCTACAGGCAAAATTATTGTCCTTTCTCGAAACCAAGCGCTTCAGAAGACTCGGTAGTACCACTGAGCTCAGCGTCAAGCTACGCCTGATTACTGCTTCAAATCGCAGTTTGCCCGACATGGTTACAGAGGGTAACTTTCGTGAAGATCTGTTCTATCGCCTGAATGTGGTAAAAATAGAGTTGCCGAACTTACGCGGGTTAGGAAACGATATTTTGATCATTGCAGCGAATTTTATTAGCGTATTTAACCGCGATTTCAATAAATCCATAGAAGGATTGACGTCAGAAGCGACCAAAAAGCTTTTGGATTACAGATGGCCCGGCAATATCCGTGAGTTACGCAACGCCATCGAGCGAGCAATGATATTCGCCGAAGGCGAAACAATTGATGCAGAAGACCTGCAGCTTGGTACGCTTCAACTTTCGAAAAGTCCTCTCTCTCCTCTTGATGCTTTTGATCTGCCTCCGGAAGGCCTTTCCTTTGTCGATCTCGAAAAGAAGATCTTACAGCAGGCCATGGATATGTGTAGCGGAAATCAATCTCGTGCGGCGCAACTCCTGCAGCTTAGCCGTGATACTTTCAGATATCGACTCGAAAAATACGACCTTTTATAAACGTCAGACTGTGGCATATCACCCAAGCGCCCCACAACCTGTGGGATATAACGCAAATTCGCAAACTCAATCCCCCCCGCAAAACCTCGACAGGAAGTCATTTTTGAGAAAAATGTCAAAAAACACACCTGAATGGCGATTTTTAATGACAATTTTCACAATCTTCGGTCTGAATAAGTGAAATGGCATACAATTTGACCCCATAATCGCTAAGAACATGTGTGATGGAGAGTTAAAAATGAATCGAACAGTATTACTATTAGTTGGTATTCTCGCATTCCTGATATTAGGATACATTTGCATTTATTCAAATGGACATCCAGAGGAAATCCAGTCAGATTTGTTAGCGCGCTCTAGTGAAGCGTTACAAACTGAGAACATCTCCGCTGTGGCACTCACTGCCGACGCAGTCGATCAGGCTTCACCTGCTTCCGCTGGAACCATGCGGCTGGTAATGGATGGACGCGATGCAACTCTCGAAGGCTGGGCCGGCTCGAAGGCTATTGCCAATAAAGCGGCTGAAACTATAAGCGCCGTTTACGGCATTAACAACGTAACAAATAACTTAAAAATCGGTGGTGAGGTCGATCTAGACTTTCTGGCAAAGCTTAGATCTATGGTTAACAGCGACGCATTCGCTAACATTAGCGGCCTAAGTGATGAAGACCTTGCATCGTTTCGATCACTGAAAGATACCGATTTGCTGGAGAAGCTTCGCGCAACTGCTGATGGCGACATGCTTGCCAAGCTAAAGGATATGAGCGACCTGGAGTTTCTTAAGCTTTTTCCGTTTGCCGTAAGCTCATTAAGCGACAGATGGAAAACAATGCCAGATATCAGTCTAATGGACAAGTTAAAAAGCTTATCCGGCATCGACTTGATAAAAACCCTCAAAGAGCTTTCCGCAAAAGAATTAATCCGTCTCAAGGGTCTGCCAGACAGCGACCTGCTTGCAGGACTACGATCACTATTTAACGCAAATTTTCTATCACGCCTGCGCGATCTGTTTAGCTCTCGCCTGAAGATAGAAGCGCCGGAGCTGTCTGAGGATGGACAAAAAGCACAGCTGGCCTTTAATGAGGCGTTGAAGGGTAAGCGTATTCAATTCGAGACCGCAAGCTCCGTTATTCGCCCGGTGAGCTATCCGATTATTGAGGAAATCATTGCCATTCTTTCACGCTATCCGGAAATGAATCTGGAAGTAGGCGGACATACCGACTCTCGTGGAAAAAACGTTTCTAACCTGCAGCTGAGTAAAGAACGTGCTGAAGCGGTGCAAAGCTATATGACCAATAAGGGCGTAAAGACCAATCGCCTGGCCGCCAAAGGGTTTGGCCACAAACGTCCCATCGCGAGTAATGCAAGCGCAGCCGGACGCAAATTGAACAGAAGAGTTGAATTTAAGGTTTTGGAGGTAAACTAATATGGGATATCTGGTAACGCAAATTTGGCTATGCCTGCTACTGGCATTCTTGCTGGGGCTGCTAATCGGCTGGTTAATTGCCCGCTGGAGCAACAAAAATAAAATCACATATCTGGAAAATATTTGGAAGGCGAATCTGTACAGCCGTGAAGAGGATCTGAAAACGGCTAATGTAGAACTCGACACGCTTAGGCTAAAAATCGCGGACCTTGAATCGCGTCCGGTCGTTGCTGCGGGACCTGTTTTTCCCGATGAGGCTACTGAAGTACGGGATGACTTAAAGCTGATTTATGGTGTTGGTCCATTTATTGAAAAGCGTCTGAATGAGCTTGGCATTATGAAGTTTCGCCATGTGGCACAGTTTACGGATGATAAAATCGATGAAATTAAAGATCAAATCGGGCCATTTAAAGAGCGAATTCGTCGCGATGGATGGGTTAAGCACGCACAAATGCTTTATAAAGAGAAATATGGAAAAGACCTGAGCTAAGAATTACGCGATTGAGGAAGCATAGCGTCTTCCTCAATTTTTGAGGAGAGATTGTTCGGCGATGAAGGTACGTGTATTAACCTTCTTACCGAGAACTTTAGAATGGTAAAAAGCTGTGAAATTGTGGATTTTTCATAATGTTCGTATTAAATGATTAAATACATTAAATCTTGAACTTTACAGAAAAAAGTGATAACCTTTATCCACAACACCGCAAATCACAAAGAAAGACCGCTCCAGAGAGAATCTACTCAAAAAAACAATCATTGGGAAAATATCGAATTTTATTTTTACGATACGTGTGATGTTCGTATATTCTCGGGCTATATAGGAATAATGATAGGGATGTACCACGTCCCGAAGTCATTTAAGAGACACTATAGAAAAGCAGAAACTTAAACTATTTATTACATCCTAACTAATTTATAAGGAGAAGTTATATGTCAAAACGTTATCTAGTAGTATTGATTGCGATTTCAATGCTGGCTACGACCTTCTCGGCTCTGGCTCAGTTTAAAGCAAACACCCTTGGTGGTGGTGCCGCAATTGGTACGACCATTGGTGACACAGACTTTGGACGTGATGATGAAGGCGCAACTAATTTTCGCGCATTCCTTCGCCATAGCCTGGCAGACAAACTCGAAGCTGAAGTTGGTGCTGGAATTGCAAGCGGCCTGAACGGTGAAGATTACGAAACGCAGATGCTGCCGATCGACTTTCGCCTGTTATATCGTCCGTTTGAATTAACTGGTCTCAGCCCATATGTATTCGCTGGTGCCGGAGCAATCCGCTATGATGTTCGCGACGTTCCTGCAACTGCTACCGCAGATGCAGAGCTCGACGGATGGATGGGTTATGCTCCGCTGGGTGCTGGTGTTCAGATTCGTCTAAATGACTACACCTCTTTTGAGATTCAAGGAACTTATGGGCTTGCATTTGATGACGAGCTGGAAGGCGTTGTTGCTGATGGCAACGATAAATTCTACAGCTTGACTGCTGGTCTTACCATGGCTGGTTTCGACGGCAACGCCGATCCGGACATGGATGGTCTTACGAATAGCGAAGAGAAGAAACTCGGAACCGATCCGCAGGTTGCCGACACCGATGGTGACGGTCTATTAGACGGTGAAGAATTCAATACGTATAAGACCGACCCGCTGAATCCTGATAGCGACAGCGACGGACTATCCGACAGCGAAGAAGTGAAGACTCATAAAACGAATCCGAACAGCGCCGACTCTGATGATGATACTCTTGGTGACAAGGACGAAGTTATGACCCACGGTACCGACCCGAACAAGGCCGACACCGATGGCGACGGACTATCCGACCCGGATGAGTTGAACACTCACACCACCGATCCGAAGATGGCCGATATGGACAAAGACGGTCTGAACGACGGTAAAGAGGTTAACGATACTAAAACCGATCCGAAGAACGCTGACACTGATGGTGATGGCCTCAACGACGGTGACGAAGTAATGACTCACAAGTCCGATCCGATGAATGTTGACACTGACGCCGGTTCTGTTAATGACGGTGCTGAAGTTGCTCGCGGAACCAATCCGCTGGTTGCCTCCGACGACGTTATTATCGAGGTTAAAGAAGTTGGTGCTCCAATCATTCTGGACGGTGTGGTATTTGCCACTGGTAAAGCAGACATTACCGATGCTTCCGCAGAAATCCTGGAAAAAGCTTACAACACCATGCTGGCTTATCCGGAACTGGAAGTAGAGATTCATGGTTATACCGACAGCCAGGGTGGCGCACGTAGCAACCAGCGTCTTTCCAAGCGTCGTGCCGACTCCGTTCGCGCATGGCTCCTGCAGAAAGGTGTAGATCCTGCACGCGTAGCTGCTAAAGGTTTTGGCGAAGACAATCCGATTGCAGATAACGCTACTGCTGAAGGTCGTCAAGCTAACCGCCGCATCGAGTTTGTTCGCTCTAAGTAATAGCGAATCAAATTAGTTTCAAAAGGCCTCGTCCGATTATCGGGCGAGGCCTTTTTTATACCTGCTGCTGCTCAAGCGTACAAACGGCCTATGCAACAGCAGATTAATGTGGTATTTTATTTCAAAAAACGATACTTTAGTCACTGTTGTAGCGCCTCTCATAAATCGTAAACAACACAACAATCCGCACTGAGAGCTCTACTTTAACTGCCCCTGATTGCTTGTTAAGCATGGATGGCAGCGTGTGACTTTTTTATGTGTGTCGGGTCTGAAAGAACAGAAAATGAGACAAGAATCCATTTAAGCATAACTAAACGTATATACTCAAATGAAAGGTAATTCAAGATGAATGCTAAACTGCGACTGACAGCTATTATAATGCTGCTCTCTACGCTAATTATATTTGCGCAAGATGAAGAGAAAAAAGAGAAACCGATCGGCTGGATAAATACCATGGTGGGCGGACTAAACTTTACGCAATCGAGCTTCAGCAACTGGGCTCAGGGTGGCGAGAACAACTGGACCAGCCAGCTGGATATTAATGGCGCAGCAGAATACAATCAGGAAAAATACAACTGGCTCAACTCGTTGAAGGTTCAGTATGGCGTGCAGGAAGTAGAAGATATCGGCAGTCGCAAAACTGTTGACGAAATTCGTCTTGAAAGTGTTGGAACCTATAAGGTAAGCAAGTATGTAAATCCTTATGCTGCCTTTAAAGCAGAGTCACAGTTTTCTCCTGGCTTCGACTATGATGAAGAGGGTACAGGGCTCCGCGTATCCAAGGCATTCAACCCACTGCGTCTAACCGAAAGTTTTGGTGTTGGTTACCAGCCAACGGACAATTTTAAAACCCGCGTTGGTTTTGCTTTCAAACAAACGCTTACCGGTGAGGATCGCTTTGCACTCATCTATACCGATTCCGATGCATCAAATGGAATTGACAGAACACTGGCAGAATATGGTTTTGAGTCTATTACCGATTATCAGCGCAAGGTTTTGGACAATGTTCTTTTTGTTACCAAGCTGGAACTGTTCTCAACCTTTACGGATATTGAATTAGCGGCTGGCGTAGAACAACCGTCACTGTTCGAGCAAATTGACGTTCGGTGGGATGGTACTCTCAGTTCTCAGATCTCAAAATACTTAGCCGTTAGCTTTAACGCTCAAATGCTTTATGATCGGAATGTCAGCAAAAAGCGTCAGCTGAAGCAGGTGCTGGCAGCAGGGTTAACATACACGTTCTTTTAATGAACTGTGCGTAATAAATTTACGCAAACCGACCTCCCCCAAAAATCCTGTCTGGCTTCGGCCGGGCGGGATTTTTTAACTAGAAGCCAGCCATGGCAACACGCAGTTTACCGGGAATGGCTTCGGCCGTTAAGGTTGCTGCAGAGTAATGTAGCTTTCCATCCGCATGAACCACGCCCTCCTCCTCACGATGCACAATAACCCGCTTCGTACGGAAAATCTCCACTTCGGGTAGCTTATCTATCGTTCCGTTAAACAAGCGCGGGAGATTTAATATGGCCTTCCAGGTTGGCAGGCTATTCACGACACACACGTTTAACATGCCATCATTCAGTGAAGCCTCTGGCGCAATAATCGCCTGATTACCAAACTGTGGCAAATTAGCCAAACAGACCATTAACGGGCGACGTTCTAAATACTTACCTTCGAATTGAAGCGTAATCTTTTGTGGATAAGACCGAAAAAATTGACGCATGGCTCGCCAATAGTAAGGAAGAACGCCAATCATGCGATTTTGATTATATCGAAATGCGATGTCGGCCGTTAAGCCGGCACCGGCAACATTCAGGAAGTAATGTTTATCTATTCGCCCAATATCAACTGCAACGAATTCGGGAGTTTGCAATGCTGTAATGGCCTTTCGCTGATCGAGTGGTAATTTCAAATTGCGCGCAAAGCCATTAGCTGCTCCGGCGGGAATTACCCCCAAAGCGGTTTTGCTTCCGAGCAGACCCTGAGCAATCTCACTAATCATATTGTCATCGCCAACAGCAACAACCATTTCAACTCCGGACGCAGCAGCCAATTCTGCAAGCTCTACACCATGTCCCTGATGAGCTACTTTGAATATCTCGTATTCGATTCCGGCATCAGCCCACATCTTTTCAATCATACGCACGATTTGGCCGGGCTTACGATTGAATCCGCTGGTCGGATCGACGATAAAACTGACGCGCTTTAATTTCTTTTTTACGGACAGCATAGAGGAATAACTCCTTCATGAAGGTTCAGATTTAAAGAGTGAGTAGTGAACGGAGAACGGTGAAAAGGGCAGTAAGGCAGTAAGGCAGTCTAATCCTGTCGTTTGTTAGTTGCCGTTTGCTTTGGCGCCCACTCTCACACTTACCGCGTCACCCACTCGGTGTTCGGTATTCTGAGTTCTGTAGTTATACAGGCAGACACGAATAGATCTGATTAAATCAGGAGGAGTGAATGGCAATAATTTTGTCGGCAATTTCAGTCGGGTCAGATTCCGGTGTTACAGACACCCAGTTTTGCGATTTGTCAGCTCGCAGCCAAGTCAATTGACGCTTGGCATAGCGTCGGGTATTGCGCTTAATCAACTCTTCGCACTTATCCAGATCAATGGTGCCATTGAGGTATTGAATCACCTCTTTGTACCCCACCGAGTTAAGTGCGTTTAAGTCGGAGGAGTATCCCATCTCCAAAACAGCTTTTACTTCATCGACCAAACCATCTTTCAGCATGTTTTTTACACGACGGTTGGTGCGGCGATAAAGCAGTTCCCGATCCATTATTAAGCTAAACTTTGTCCATTTAAATGGGGCTGGATCACGATTCTCTTTACGTATTTCTGAAATAGATTTTCCAGAGGCATAAAAAACCTCCAAAGCGCGTACGGTACGAAAGGCATTGTTCGGATGACTCTTCTGCGCAGATTCCGGGTCGACGCGCTGTAGTTCTGCAAATAGCGCATCGGCTCCCTCATCCTCCAGCCGCCGCTGCAACTCTTCTCGTATTTTCGGATATTTTTCATCATTCTTTATAAATCCATCCAGTACACCTTTTACATATAACCCGGATCCACCAACCAATAATGGGATTTTATTACGCGCATAAATATCCGTAATCACCTCACGCGCATCCAGACCAAACTGCCCGGCACTGTAGTCTTCATCGGGATTTAAAATATCGATAAAGTGATGCGGCACGGCCGCCAGCTCTTCGACAGAGGGCTTGGCTGTTCCAATATCCATATAGCGATATATTTGACGGGAATCGGCAGAGACAATCTCGACCGGAAGTTTTTTAGCAATAGCTAACGACACCGCGGTTTTACCGATAGCGGTTGGACCGGAGATGACGATAACGGGATGGGATTGATCATTGATCATTGATTATTGACTATTGAATTGATGAATTATGATTGATGAATTATGATTCGGCTTCCGGCTTCTTGTCACCCGCTCTCCCCGTAACCCATAAGCTCCGAAGGAGCGCCCCATCAGTGAAACGCCCTATAAAAATTGCGCTCTGGCTTCAACTCCGCTCACCCGCTCGCCTTGTCGCTCGCTCATCTCTTAAACCGCCTATCAAGCTCTTCGGTATCCAACGTGACCACAACCGGACGACCGTGCGGACAAAAATAGGGTTCCTTTGTGGCAAACAGTTGGTTAATCAGGCTAAGCATGGCTTCCTGCGTCAGCGTTTCACCAGAGCGGATGCAGTTTTTATTGGCGTAAGCCGCAGCAATCTTTTCATTATGTTCGTAGCGACCACCGCTGTTCTCACGATAAAAATCGATAATATCCAGCAGGATCTTCGCCTCATTGCCAACGCGAACGTCAGTGGGTATCGCTTCAATAACAATGGTGCGGCCGCTGAGCTGATTTATGGCAAAGCCAATCTTTTGCAGCCACTCATCAATCTCTTTGAAGATCAGAAAATCTTCCAGAGGAAGATCAATCGTTTGCGGAAATAACAGTTGCTGCGCAGCCGGTCGGCGGCCATCTTCAAGCTGCTTCAGAACCTGCTCATACAAAATACGCTCATGTGCCACCTGCTGATCGATAATAACCAGTCCGCTTTTTATCTGCGAGAAGATGTAACGTTTATGCACCTGCCACAGCGTGCCGACAGCCTCATCCTTCGGCGTCTGACCTTCAGATTCTGGTGGAGCTTGAACGGATGTCTTTGGCTTCAGATCCTCCGGCAGCGGTTTGTATTCAATACTGGTTTGCGCCTGCTCAGGTGGCAACGGTCGTTTTTCCGGCTCAACCGGAGCAAAATTTGTTGGTCGCGGTGGCGTAATCGAGGCAGACTTAAAGCTGCTCTCCTTACTAAAGTCCGATAGGCGTGCTCGCAGGTCGGTCGAGACATCCTTTTTCATATCAATCGATGGCACACCGCCGCCGGACTGTATTGCTTCGCGTATTGCCGACAAGAATAAATGGTAAATGGCCTGATCATTGGCGAAGCGCACCTCCAGCTTCTTCGGGTGCACATTAATATCTACGCGATCAGGAGGCACTTCCAGAAACAGCACATATTGCGAGTAACGACCGCGTTCAATCAGATTTCCATAGCCCTGATGAATAGCATGCGACATGCTGCGACTGACAATCGCACGATTATTCAAGAACATAAACTGATTGGCGGAATTGCCACGCGTTTTATCCGGACGACAGGCAAAACCACTCAACTGAATATCACCCAGCGTTTCGCGCACCGGCACCAGCGTATTGAAAAAGGCCTTACCCATGGCTCCGGCAATGCGATCTTCCAGCGAAGCGGCAGGGAGATTATACAGTTCTTCACCGTCGCGGATCAGCACAAAATGCACCTGCGGAAAAGACAGGAAGAAGCGCTTCATCCAGTTGTGGATATGATTGAATTCTGTATTGTCGGCGCGCAGGAAATTGCGCCGCGCAGGCGTATTAAAGAACAAATTGCGAATGGCAATCGACGTCCCAATGTTAAACGGAATTTTTTCGGTGGGATGCACCTTGCCGCCATCCATCAGAATGCGGCTGCCCACCGGCTCATTTTCAGTACGCGTTTTAATCTCCACCCGCGACACCGAAGCAATGCTCGGCAGCGCCTCACCGCGAAACCCCAGCGTTAGAATCTTATCGAGATCTTCCACTTCGGCGATCTTGCTGGTGGCGTGGCGCTCAAAAGCCAAAAGTACATCCTCATCGGTCATACCGATGCCGTCATCAATTACCTGAATCAGCTCTTTGCCAGCCTTCTCGATGACCACAGTAATTTTAGCAGAACCGGCATCGAGTGCATTCTCGACCAGCTCCTTTACAACCGCGGCAGGACGATCGACCACCTCTCCGGCAGCGATTTTATTGGCGATATGTGGTGGTAAAACAGTGATAGAAGACATTGAATATTGACCAGTGGCAATTGAAATGATGGATTAGTATTGATGATCTATGATTTATGAATCATGATTAAAAAGACAGATTTTCATTTTTTATCACGCTAAGCCCTTGGCTGTTGCACCGAGTCCCTTCGTTTGTCACACCGAGCGGAGTCGAGGTGCTCAGTATAAACTCCGTCGAAGCGCTTGCAGCAGATAAAAATCGGCAATTTACATACGGCAAATACAAAACGGCAATTTACAGACGGCAGCTTTTTCTGACCGTCTCTCACTGCCTCTCACCGCTTCTGACATCTAACAGCGAAGCGATCTGTCTTCTGTATTTGATGAATTTACGGCTGATAAGAGAAGAAATCAAACGGCGAAGGAAGTTTTCGGTTGTTTGTAAGGTTTGACAGTGTTCTAGAACGAACATACGGAAATTGATTAAGGCGGCTTTTTTAAGATGCCTGGCGGCGATATAATCAAGTCGTTTGAACGCGGCTATCGATCTCTTGCTTTCTCAAAATAAGCCCTTTATATTCCCAAACAAACTCAATCCAACTTTAACAAATAATCTCAATAAAAGGCAATTGCTGATATTGGGAATGTTGTACGCAATTAAAAGAAAACCATATGAAACCTAAAATATTCATTGGATCTTCAGTTGAAGGATTAAGCATTGCTTATTCAATACAACAAAATTTAACCCATGATGCTGAAATTACAGTTTGGGATCAAGGTGTTTTTGAGTTATCAAGTACAACCATTGAATCCTTAGTAAAAATTTTGGAGAATTCAGACTTTGGCATTTTTGTTTTTAGTAATGACGATATTACTAAAATTAGAGATAAAGAACTTGAAACTATTAGAGATAATGTACTATTTGAATTTGGATTGTTTATTGGCAAACTATCAAGAGAACGTGTTTATTTTGTAATACCTTCAGATACAGAATTGCATTTACCTACAGATTTACTAGGAATAACTCCAGGGAAGTTTGACCCTAATAGGGAAGATGGGAGTTTACAAGCTGCAACGGGTGCTGTTTCTAATCAGATACGACTTATGATGAAGAAACTTGGTAAAATTAATCCAGATGATGCCGACCCTTCTTCATCAGACAGGTCATCCAGGATAATTGATAAAGATAATGCATGGCATGATGATTTTCTAAACAAAAAGTATGTCGATGCACAAAAAAAATTAAAAGCACTAATAAAGAAAACAAAAGAGCCTGAAGAAAAGGTAGAAAATGAGTTATGGTCGCTTTATTGTGATATGAAAAATAATGAGCAAGAAGGCATAAAGTTATTGGATAAGTATTTAAAAAAGAACTACGAAAATATTAGGATACATAAGGGTGTAGCGAGAATTTATATGTGGGAAGACTATCTAGATAAATCAAGTGATATTCTTAGTACTGCAATTGAGAAATTCAATTCTGACCCTTCATTAATTTTAGTATTGTCACAATGCTATAAAAAATCATACAGCATTGACAAGTCGATACAACTTCTTAAAGATCATAAGCCTACGGAAAATCCAGATATTGCGGTTGAGATTGTAACCTTATTAATGGAGGAGAATGAGTATCATGAAGCAAGAGCAATCATTCATGAAACGTATAATAAATATCCGAATAATGAAAATGTAAAATATAAATATGCTCTGCTTGCCATTGAATTAGAGGAAAATGAAATAGCTCTATTTTTACTTAATTCTCTTACGATTGAATTTGATAACAATTCGTCCTATTGGGGTTATCTAAGCAATACAGCAGTACAACTAGATTTTTATGATTTAGCACTTTCTGCCTGCCGTAAGGCTGAAGACTTGTCTAATTCTAAGGAGGAATGGATAAAGTCAAACATCGGTAATATGCTTAAAAATAAAGGGTTTTATACTGAAAGTATTGAATACTTTGAAAAGGGAATTGGGTTAGATAAAAGCTCAGACTATGCACATGAAAGATTAGCTTCTGCTTTAAAACTGAAAGAAGAAGAAAATAAAAAAGTTCAAACTTCAATTAAATCGGGTTTAAAACAAATTAGAGAATATATTCGAGAATAACTGCATACAACATTTTGTATAAGTCATGGCAAGGAAAGTGCTTAATATCAAGGTTTGTAGCTCGCTCAAACGGTGTAGCGGCTTGATTGGATATTATCACGTAATCTACCACTACTCATACAATTTACCGTTACCGATAGCATCGAGCTATGCATGCCCCCTTTAACAAATCAGCAGCCTACCGATTAAAACCATTCTCTCCTCTCACCTTCCATAAGCAGCAACAAGACTATCCGCTTTTTACAAACCGAAATGCAACCATCGGCCTTTTTGCTTTTACACAATAGAGCCTCTATATTTCTAAATAATCGCACCTCATGATTAACAAATAGCCCAAGCAACTGTGGATATTGGCCATGTTATGAGCAATTCAAAAAAATGAACCATTCTGAATGAATATGACAAAAGAAAAAATAAAACAAATCCTCAGAATAGTATTTATTATAGCAAGCATATCCTCCCTGTTCTTTGTGCCATGGCTGTTGGTTAAGGCGTGGATACTTCCGTTACCGGATACGGTTCAAGAGCAGTTAGATGAAGCCATTGGTCATGGATTTGACGGAATGATTGTTTACGTAGACCAGGCTGGTAAACCACCGCAGTATTTTGCTTCCGGATGGCACGATCGAGAATCCAAGATACCTGCTAATCCTCACGCACTATTTAAGATTGCAAGCATCAGTAAGCTATATGATGCTGTAGCTGTTACCAAACTGGTTGGTGATGAACGTCTTTCTTTGGATAAAACCATCGCAGATTATTTACCGGAGCTTGTGGGAAGAATCGAAAATTCAGACAAAATCACCTTGCGGTTGATGATACAACATAGAAGTGGCATACCCAATTTTACAGACGCTCCAAATTTTTGGGCAGCTCCAACAGAAACCTATGAAGAAAGCCTTGCACTGATTCAGGACAAGCCGGCCAACTTTGAACCCGGTGAAGACTATGAATATTGTAATACGAATTATCTTTTAATCAATAAAATAATGGATGATACACTGGGTTATGGGAACTTTCAATTCATTCAGGAAGAGATACTAATACCGCTAAATCTTAACCATACCTTCAGTTCGCTAAGTGAAGTAAATATAGACGATGTGATGAGTGGCTATCATGTTGGATATCCCCATGATTTAAAGACTAACGATTATGGCATGCATGCCACAGCAGAAGACGTGGGCACTTTCCTAAGAGCATTAAACGATGGATCATTGTTTGAACCAGGAGAACAGGAAATATATGCGTCTATTTATGAGTATGAGCATTCGGGTTGGGTGCCGGGATACCAGAGTTTCGCAAAATATGACAAAGACCTTGATGCTGTTATTATTGAGTTCTACAGCACAACCGATCCTAAACTGTACAATTGGAACCTGTCTGAAATCATAAATAATAGAATTGTTAAAATACTAAAAAAGAAAAAAAGCTCATAATATTTTGTAGCAGAGAATGGGACCGTATTTCGTTCCCATGATCAAAAGCAAGTACGCTCAGGTAATGACAACGTTTTGATAATGCGACTATCGCTCTCTTGCATTCCCACAACAGGCCCTTTATATTTCTAAATAACCGTACTTCTTAATTAACAAATAGCCCCAAAAGCGCAATTGCAGATATTGGGACTGTTAGAGGTAATTAATAAATGGAAAATCAGAACTTCAATATTATTTCAATTGCTCCCAGTATAATCAGGTACTTCCCGGCTTCTATGGAAAAGGAAGACTGGATGGGAGATGAATATGTTAAATTCACAGAATTAGAAATTCCTCTTGGACATTCCAGATATGGCGGACCTGTGGTTGACTTGCCTGAAGATACTCAGATTCCTGGAGGCATGAGATTTGCCGCCCAATTAGATCTCTTTATGTTTTCTAAATACGACCCTTCTGGGCTATTACCTCAAAAAGGGCAACTCATTTTCTTTGCCGATATAATGTCAGACTCAGGGAAAGTAATTTATAATGATACGCCCAATGAAAACTTAAAAAGAAATATCATTGAACATGAGGATAACTTCTGGGATGGAGTTCTAATTGATAAAATCTGGACAGACAAGGAATCTTGGAATGAAAGGTTTCGAGAACCCGAAGACGATTGGGACAAAAAAAACGTAAATGAAAACGGATTGATCTGGGACGATTTCGCTGGGAGTGAAAGATCTAAGTTGTTTGGGATTTTTACGCATTGCCAATTGGGACAGTCTGAAATTGAAAAAATCACTGACTCAGGGAAAGTCGTTCTACTTCAAATAGGGGAAAACGGATTTAATGATGAAGGGGTTTTCAGTGTCCTTATTCCCAAAAAGGATTTAGAGAACTTAAATTTCCACAACTGTGAATTTCACTGGGGACAATCATGAAAAATACCGCCAACACAGTGTAAAAGTGTATTAAAACGCATTTTACACTAAATGTTATGCTCAACTAAAAAAGAAAAAATCGACAGCTCAAATGAAAAAGCTAATTCCAGCAGAATCAGATAAAGTTTTAAAATCCCAAATTGGGGAAATAAAAAACAATGACGATGCAATCAAACAGTTTTTGAAATTCTTCGAAGAATTCAAAATTAAAGAAGAATTAGAACATGAGGAAGAAGATATGATGTTGTTTCAATATGGTATCTACGATTGGCAAAACGGAAAGGGGAAAGAATTCAGCTTCGGTTTAACCAGGCAATTTGAAATTCCAGATGAAGATGAATTTTTACAATTAAGTCTAACACTCTTTTACAATTGCGACCAAACCGGAGAAGTTGAATCGTTTAATAGTTGGTCAGTAGATAGTGGAAACCTAAATGATTGGGAACAACTAATAAAAAATTCAGAAGGGTATTTAAAATCCAAAAATCGAACTCCCAATAGAATTGAAATTGGATTGGTTGAAACATAAATAAGGTGTTTTGAAAAAAAGTTTTAACTATGAAGATTCTATATATTAGAATTCCAATTGAGGGAAAGATAATCCCCCCGAAAAATAGTGCTGTTTGTAAGTAGAATTTTCTTGTTATACTTAGTCTCCACCAAAACCCGAGCTCCCAATGAAAGACCTCTCGATCTTCCTGTTACTCATCTCCATTCAGTTCACAGTATTCGCTCAGAGCAATGACCAAACAAACGACATCTCCATCGGCCAAACAATTGAAATAGAATCCAGAATTCTCGGTGAGACCAGGCAGATCTTTGTGCATCAGCCGAAAGGCTTTTGGGGTATGGATGAAGCGATGAGTAATTTTCCAGTTGTGCTGGTTCTGGATGGCGAATCGCAGTTCCTGCATACGGTAAGCACCGTGGACTTTTTGAGCTCTGCCCCGCTGGGGAACGATATAATTCCGAGATCGCTTGTGGTTGGAATAGCGAATACCAATCGCGATAGAGATTTAACTCCCATCAAAGGAGTGATTGCAAATGATTCAACGACTTTGGAAATAACCGGCGGTGGGAAAACATTTCTGAGCTTCATAACGGAGGAGCTGATTCCGTTTATTGAGGCTAACTATTCAACGTCAAATCATCGAACAATTATTGGGCATTCTTTAGGTGGACTCATTGCGTTTGAAGCGCTCCTGCGAAAAAGAGGCTACTTCAATAACTACATTGCAATAGATCCTGGATTGGGATATGCAGACGAAATCTATATGCAAGAAGTCCTGGATACGCTAAACCATGCTGACCTTTCAACAGAGAACCTGTATTTTGCAGCCGGTAATACCCGGCCGACTTTTTTGACAGATGAAGATCTGCTAACAGACGACTCGGATTTTATGAAGCTAACGGACATACCAAATCGAAAGTTCATCAATGAGACCGAGAAGAATGAATGGTCACTCAACCTGACCTCCAAACATTATCCAGCAGACAACCACTTTTCAATTCCCCTGAAGGCAACCGATGACGCCCTGAGGACATTCTATCAGTATTACTCATTTCCGGAAATAATCGATTACTATCATCCGAAGTACAAGAATAAGTCAGGCCTGATTGAAAAAATCGAAGCCCATTACAAAATGATTAGCTCCAAAATGGGATATGAAGTTATTCCGATGGTGGGCTACATAAATTCATTTGCATTCGGCATCGCCCCCTCAGGCAGAATGGATTTAGCAATTGCCTTATTCGAGTACAATATTGAACTGCACCCGAATAATCCTGTTGTCTATAATAACATTGGCTACTTCTACATGTCCCAAGGAAATAAACAGGGTGCTTTAAAAGCCTTTAAGAAATCGGTTCAGCTTAAATTCGACGATTACATTCTCGGATTGGTCGAGAGTCTGGAAAAGGAAATAGCTGATGATAACAAAGGATAAAACATCAGTAGAATAATAGGGCAAGAATTAAATAAAAAGATCAGCTGACAACAAGACTTATAAGCAATAGCGCCCTGCGGGACGCTACTGCTCATAGCCAAACCGTTATGCTCAATTATATATAAAAAAGCCGACAAAATAATAATGAACCAATTCAATATATTAAATCGTGAAATGACGCCTGAAGAAATGGATAAAATGAACTCTGGGTTTGATCAGCTTTCGCTTGAGGAAGGTTTAGAACCAGAAAGTTCAGACAGACTCACTTTCGTGGCTCTGGACGGTAACACGTTTATCGGTTGTTCATCAGGTTTAGTATACAAAAATGGTGATAACTATTCGGGTTGGTTTTTTCTTACAGATCTTTTTGTAGAGAAAAAATATCGTTCTCAAGGTTTGGGGACAGATCTATTGAAAACACTAGAAGAACAGGCAATAGTCATAGGTGTAAAAAACATATGGCTTTGGACCTCGGGCTTTGAAGCCTTGAAGTTCTATCGAAGACATGGTTATTATGAGTTCATAGAAATGGAATCGTGGTATTCTGATGGAAGCAGTCGGGTTGGATTAAGAAAGAATTTATCCACAATATCATGACCATACGAAAAGATAACAGAGTACAACGAATGAATNNATTCATTCGTTGTACTCTGTTAAAAAATGGCTTACATACAATTTAAAATTCCGAAAAACGAACTTACCTTTTGCAACGTGCCTATTTTCCACTCTCTGTGCTCTGTGCTCTATATTAAGTGCGGAGTGAACAGGCCTAACCCCGATACAAACTCACAATCGACTATAAAACTCGGCAATCAATGGCAATTATGCTGAGGCTATAAAAACGCTTGATAATGCGGACATCTGCCTCTTGCTATCTGACAATAGCCCAGTTATATTTTCCAACCAACAAAGTTCAAGTTTAGCAGACAGTCCCAATAAGCGCATTGCGGATATTGGGACTGTTGTGCTTTATGCTAAGAAAAATGATAGCGCCAATAACAAACATTAACATAAGAGACAGAGTTTATGCTTTTTAACTCAATTGATTTTGCAATTTTCTTGCCGATAGTTTTTATACTTTATTGGTTCGCGACCAACAAAAACTTGAAGCTTCAAAACGTTCTAATCGTTGCAGCAAGTTATTTATTTTACGGTTGGTGGGACTGGAGATTTTTATCGCTGATTTTATTCAGCACCATCATTGACTATACTGTCGGCCTAAAACTAAAAACAGAAGAAAATCCGGGAAAAAGGAAATTTTTACTTTGGACAAGTATTTTAGTAAACCTTGGATTTTTGGGATTCTTCAAATATTACAACTTCTTCTTAGATAGCTTCATAAACGCTTTTTCATTATTTGGGACTGAAATACAAGCAAACTCGCTGAACATTATTTTGCCCGTAGGAATAAGCTTTTATACTTTCCAGACATTAAGCTACTCAATTGATGTTTATAAACGAAAACTTGAACCGACCAAAGATTTTATTGCCTTTGCTGCATTCGTAAGCTTTTTTCCGCAATTAGTTGCCGGCCCAATTGAAAGGGCAAAAAATTTACTACCTCAGTTTTATGTGAAACGCACTTTCGCTTATAATCTCTTTTCCGGAGGAGTGAAATTAATAATTGTTGGGTTTTTCATGAAGTTAGTTGTAGCAGATAGAGCAGCTATTTACGTAGACGCTGTTTATAATAATGTCAACAATCATGCTGGCTTATCTTTTATAGCAGCAACAGTTCTTTTTGCATTTCAAATTTATGGTGATTTTGCAGGTTATTCGTTAATTGCAATTGGCACGGCACGCCTGTTCGGTTTCAAGCTGATGACAAATTTCAACAGACCATATTTTGCAACCTCTATTGGTGATTTTTGGAAGCGCTGGCATATTTCCTTATCAACATGGTTTAGAGATTATTTGTACATTCCACTTGGCGGAAATAGAGTAGTTTATCCAAGATGGTTATTCAATATCTTTATTACTTTTCTTGTCAGTGGATTATGGCATGGTGCAAATTGGACTTTTGTTATCTGGGGTGCTTTAAACGGGTTTTATTTAATTATAGAAGCGGTATTGATTAAGAATGCTAAAAAAAATATAGTAAATGTGTTTACAACCTTCGTTTTAATATGTTTTTCATGGATTTTTTTTAGAGCAAACAATGTTAATGAAGCCTTCTATATTGTAAAAACTATTCTCACCAATCCGGGTAGACTATATATTCCCAGTGGTCCAGATGTTGTTGTGCCAGTATATGCCGCAATCGCTATAACTCTTCTTTTTTTCACAGAGATAAAAAAGGAATACTTTAATAACGCATTTACACTTGGTGAAAATAGATATGCCATTGTAAGGTGGGCCTTTTATAGCGGTATAATCTTTATGATTTTATACATGGGTGTATTCAATTCGAGTCAGTTTATTTATTTTCAATTCTAATGGTATGAGATACAGTATGACAGAAAAAAGTGAATTTAAAACACTATTTATAAAGTCATTTCAATTTCTTTTAATCTTTATTCTAATTGAGTTATCCCTTGGCTTTATAGCAAAAGAAATTTTCTTTTCTCAGAAAACAGGGAAATATGCAAGACTAACGCATTCTATTAAGACAGATCGTTCTGAACTCTTGATTATGGGAAGCTCACGTGCGAATAGGCATTATGTGCCTGATATCCTGGAAAAAGAACTAAAAATGACTTGTTATAACGCTGGCGTTCAAGGTCAATATCTTATTTTTCATACCGCCTTGCAAAAAATGATTTTAAAAAGGCATAAACCTAAACATATAATCTTAAATATTGACGAAGGTTGGTTGTATGAATCGGAAGAATCATACAAAAGACTTGCAGATTTACAACCATATTACTCGGATTTCGAAACGGAATTGAAACCGATACTAACATTAGATTCAAAGTTCAACACGTATAAATTATTGTTTAGTTCGTATCAAACAAACTCGACGTTAGCTCATTCGGTAAAATACTTTTTTCTACCTCAACAAGACTATAAAGGGTACAGACCTTTATTTATAAAAATGAAAAAGCCTCTGCCTCGAAAAACAAAGCCTATTAATTCCCAAATGATAAAAGAAGACATACAAAAAATTGACACAACTTTCGTCAGGATGTTTGAAGAATTCATAAATAATGCTAAAACAAATAATGTCAATTTAATTTTTACTATATCCCCTCATCTGAAGCAAGCTAATGCCTTAAAGGTAAATAAATCATTAGATTTGATGAAGTCTATGGCTGTAGAACAAGGGATACCTTTGATTGATTTCTCGGATGACAAAACTTTCATTGAACAATATCATTTGTTTTATGACCCTCTTCATTTAAATAATGATGGGGCAACTATATTTTCCAAATTATTAGCTGATACATTAAAAGTTAAAATTGAATTGCTTTAAATTTTAATAAACGGCCCATTGATGAAAACGAAAGTATTTATTAGCTACGCAAAAGAGGATTTAAACACTGCTTTACGACTTTACAGGGATTTGGCAAATAATAACATAGATATTTGGTTTGATGAAGTTTCACTCCTTGGAGGGCAACGTTGGAAACCCAAGATAACTGAAGCAATTAAGGAAAGTGACTTTTTCTTTGCTCTACTTTCAAAAAACTCTGTAGATAAAAGAGGATATGTTCAAAAGGAACTTAAAATAGCTTTAGAAGTTCTTGATGAAATTCCTGAAGCAGGAAGATTTATAGTTCCAATTTGTATTTCTGAATGCAACCCCTCAAATCAAAAATTAAACGAGTTGCATCGAATAAACATTTATGAAAATTGGGATGAAGGGTTAAGAAAGATTTTAAAAACGATTGGGTTTGATTTAAAATCAATGACTAGTAACTACAAAATTCCTCTTGAAGAGTTTTTCCCCAATGAATCTTTATCTGAATTTAATTATAAACTTTCTAATTCTTTTTCGGATTCAATATTTATAAACCAATTAATCATATATCTACAACAACACTTTGATTACTGTAGAGAATGTGCAAAAACATTTTATTCAACGTCAAAAGATGTAGCCAACCATATCATTTTAAGATTTGATGATTTTAAGCAAAACGAATTCAATAAACTTGAGAGCACTCTTTTAGAAAAACTAATATTTGAGGAGCCTTACAAGGATAATTATTGTCATACCTGCTGGACATATAGCATAAATAACAATGCTACTGATTAAATTTTTCGTTTTTAATTCTTAAGGAAATAAATTACAACTTAACTTGATCTCTATCAAACTGGGGAATCTCAAAACCTCCCTCGCCCAATAAACTCATGCAGCAATCTGCTGCATCCACCTCTTAGCCATTTATATTTTCCAACTCAGCCCAAAGTGTAACAAATACTCCGGTAATCCAACTACACACAAACAGCCAAGAAACTATCTGCATTTTTTGAAATGCTTTTTGCTGCTATCGGCCTCTTGCTTTCCCACAACAGGCCTTTTATATTTCACTGCAAATACGGTTCAAATTTAATAAGAAGTCCCAAATGCGCAGTTGCAGTTATTAGGAAGTGTCAGGCGCAATTACAAACAATCAACGAAAGAATATTGCCATATATATGAACCCTAAAGTTATCGCAGCAACAATAATTCGCCTTAGCAATGAAGACGAACAGCTTAGAAGCGAGCTCATAAAAACGGGTGAACTTTCCAATGGCTATAATGAAAGAATGGAGGCCTTGCATACCAGAAATGCAAAAGAACTAGACCAAATAATTGATACCATTGGATACCCTACAATAGGCAACGTCGGCAAAGAGGCAAGCTAGGCAGCCTGGTTGATTATACAACATTCTATCAGTCAACCGGCTTTCATGAAAAAGTGTGTGGCGCTATTAGAAGAGGCCGTGAATAATAATATGGCGAACCCAATAAATTTGGCTTATTTGGCGGATCGAATAGCGGTTTTCGAGGGAAAAGCTCAGCGTTATGGCACTCAATTCGATTGGGATAAAGATGGAGAATTGAGTCCGAACCTATATGACGACTTGAACAAAGTGAATCAGAGAAGAAAGTCTGTTGGACTGAACACACTTGAAGAGCAGATTCAACTTATAAGAGAACAAGCTAAAAGCGAGAACCAATTGCCACCGAAAGATTCTGAGCAAAGAAAACGAGAGTACGACGCCTGGAGAAAATCAGTTGGTTGGATAAAATAAGAACGGTTCCACTAACACAGTTATGCGTCAGCAAACTCACCACATATAACGTCTCTTTAGTCAGCTTGGCAGCCTCCTTCACCCCTATTTATTTTCCAAACTCAGCCCAGTGTGTAACTAATCCCTCCCGCAAACCGTAATTGTGGAGATCGCAACTATCAGGGGGAAAATCCATGTTCAAAAGCGTTACATATGTACTTTTCACATTATCCATTCTTTCTTGCACTGAGCCTGGCAATGTTGCTAATGACTCAGACTACTACCGCAGCCCAGCCGATTCTGTCCACGCCGGAAATGTAGTAAGCAATATGATTCCGATGTACTCCGTTGCCGGCAAGGTTAACAGAATGACCATTCCGGAGATGATGAAGCGGGATAACATTCCGGGCTTGAGCATCGCTTTTGTAGACAGTGGAAAAATAGCATGGACAAAGCATTATGGCTATGCAAGTCTGGAGGATTCAATACCGATAAATTCGGAAACCGTATTTACCGGAGCCTCATTAAGCAAACCCATAGCAGCAATTGCCGCGCTAAGCCTGGTCGAAAAAGGTCTGCTGAATCTGGATGAAGATGTGAACCTAAAGTTGAAGGAATGGAAAGTTCCTGAGACCGAATTGACCAAGACTGAGAAGGTCACGCTGCGAAGACTGATTGGCCACAGTGCAGGAATAAAGAATGATTTATGGAGCAGTTATTTACCACATGAAGAGGTGCCGACGCTCAATCAGATGCTGGCAGGAGAAAAGCCTTCTGTAGATCCTGCAACATCGGTGATCTTTGAACCGGGAAGCAGAACGAAATACTCCAATCCCGGTTATTCCATTATTCAAAAACTGCTGATGGATGTGAGCGACGAAGGGTTTAATCCTATTATCGACAGATTTGTTTTCGAACCCGCCGGAATGGAAAATTCCTCCTTCAATCAACCGATCCCCGATCACCTGATGAAAAGAAGAGCGGTGGGTTACAAGAAAGACCTGACGCCATACCCATATCGACTGTTTCCCTACCTGGCGGCCGGCGGCATTTGGACAACCCCTTCAGATTTAGCAAAATTTATGATCACACTACTAAATGATTATCATAATGGAACGAATACGCTTATCTCCAAAGAAATGGCTGAAACGGTATTCAGGAAAGGTATAAGACGATATGCTTTTACCTTATGGAATTGGGGAGATGATATTGTTTTTCAACATTTCGGGAGTAATCAGGGATTCAACTGTTTTATGTATGGGTCTATCGACAAGAATCAAGGCATTATCGTCATGACCAATAGCGATAACAGCTTTGGACTGTTCGATTATATACAGCGGGCGGTTAACAGTGAATATCAATGGGAATATGTGAAGCCGCAAATACTGGACAAAATACCTGCGAATATAAGCTGGGTGAAGCCGTTTTTAGGAGAATATAATTGGAGAGGCAACCAGACAATATTTATCAAAAAAGACAACAATTTAGCATTGCAAATTGACGATAAGACGTATGACCTGACTCAAACCGGAGAGCGCATTTTTGTACTTGCTGAAATCCCCTTAAAAATAACCTTCCCCAAAAGTGTGGATGCTCCGATTACTATTTGGGAATCAGATGGTTACCCATATCGCACAAAAAAAGAGTAATTGAAAACAACCACCAACATTGCGTATGATATATTCAAATACATTTCATATATGTTGGCTGCAATTACACCCAGGGGGAACCTATGATTAACCGATTAACGTTTTCCATTGAAATCAATGCTGACAAAAATACGATTTGGAAAGCACTCTGGGACGAAAAGTCCTATCGTGATTGGAGCGGTGTTTTCTTTGAAGGGTCCTATGCTGTCGCTGAGAATTGGGAAGAAGGTAGTATTATCCATTTTCTTGCTCCTGATCATAGTGGTATCTACAGCATGATCGAGAAACACATTCCTGATAAAACCATACAGTTTAAGCATATTGGGAATGTAGTGGCGGGGAAAGAGCAACCGGTTGATGATGAAGCAAAAAAATGGTCTGGAGCCACAGAAATGTATTCCGTTTCCGAAGGAACAGATACGAACATACTTACGGTTGAGATAGATGTTCTCGATGAACATGTGGAATTTATGACCAACACATTTCCCAAAGCACTGGAGAAGATAAAGAGCAACTGTGGCTAAGTAAGTAGTGAGACAAAGTTAAGTTTAAACCAATGAAAGTATAAATATGGAATTTAGAAGCGCAAGACATACCGACAACCTTAAATCCGTAACGGACTTTTACACCAATATTCTGGGATTAAAGGTTTTATTCTCCTTTGAAGATCACAACGACTATAGCGGCGCTTTCATCGGTAAACCAGATCATAGCTGGCATCTTGAGTTTACATCCTCCAGAACAAAGGCCGAACATACATTCGATGCCGAAGATTTGTTGGTTTTTTATCCAACCGAGAAAACTGAATACGATAAAATCATCGAAAGCATTGAGGCGAGCGGCCTTGAAAGATTGAAGCCGAAAAATCCATTTTGGGTTGAAAATGGAGTGCTGATTCAGGACCCCGATGGATTTGGCGTTATTGTAAGCCATCTGAAGGCAAAATAGTCTGGGCATAACCCAACAAGGCTTCCCCCCACAACCTGGATTCCACAAATGAAACATGAAAACAATGAATAAGAAAAACAGTGTATTTATAGCGACAAGTTTAGACGGTTATATCGCGGATAAAAATGGTAGTATCGATTGGCTTCATTCCATACCAAATTCCGATCATGATGATATGGGATATGTTGAATTCACCAAGGATATCGACGCTCTGGTTATGGGACGAACCACTTTTGAAACAGTATGCGGATTCGATGTTGATTGGCCATATGACAAACCGGTATTCGTATTGAGCAATACACTAAAAGAAATACCTGAGAGTCACAAAGGCAAAGCATTTTTAGTCAAAGGGAGACTAACAGAAGTCCTGAATCAGATTTATGAAAAAGGCTTTCATAAACTTTACATCGATGGTGGAACAACAATACGAAATTTTCTAAAAGCTGATTTAATTGATGAAATGATAATCACGACCATTCCTATTTTATTGGGTGGTGGCTCGCCATTGTTTTCTGAACTGCCTAAGGAACTAAAGTTTGAATTGACTAAGGCTAGAACATATTTGGATCAGATTACGCAGAGTCATTACAAGCGAAGTCGATAAAAAACAATATGTCAACAATGGCTTCACATAAACAAACATAGGATACTCAAATAGAATAATGAAAAGTCTCACTCTCACACTCCTCCTCGTTCTCATCTCAAGTCTGTCTTACGGGCAAGAAAATGAAAATCATTTAAACGAATTTGACCAGAAGATCGAATCCCTCATCAAAGCATATACTGCCGTTGGACTATCGGTTGCCGTGGTTCAAAACAATGAAGTAATTTATTCCAAAGGTTTTGGATACAGAGATATGGAGCGCAAGCTACCGGTAGACGACAATACCGTCTTCCATATCGCGTCGATGAGCAAAGCTTTTACCGGTACACTATTGGGAATATTGGAATCCGACGGACAGCTTTCCCTGCAGGATAAACCTGCGCTGCACGTTCCAAATTTTCAATTCTACAATGAGAAGATGGACAATCTGATAACCATTGGAGACTTGCTAAGCCATAGAAGCGGTATCGGCACTCATGGGTCCTCAATCGTCATGTTTCCCGAAGAAAACAAATTAAAAACGGTTCAGCGGTTGAAGTATCTAAAGCCGCAAGGGGAAATTAAGAACAGCTTCCTTTACAGCAATCTGGGATACACGCTGGCAGGTACCATTGTTGAGCAAATAACGGATAAGAGCTGGGATCAAAACCTTACAGAAATGATCTTTACACCTTTGGAGATGAACGCTTCTTACACCACCGTTGAGGAAATGGAGGGGTCGAAAAACTTTGCCAAAGGTTATGCCATGTATAAAGGTGAGGTCGTAAACGTAGCATATGAAAATTACTATTCGTATACGCCGGCAGGAGCGATAAAGAGTTCGGTAAAAGATTTGTCCAACTGGATGCTCACCTGGCTTAACAAGGGAATGTTTAACGGAAAGCAGGTTATTCCTGAAAAATATGTCAGAGATGCAACCACGCTTAAAAACATGAAGGATGATCTCTACGAGAAAGAGGCATTTTTATGGGGAGAAGGATACGGCTGGCGGTTACGTGCCTGGCACGGGCATTATCGAATCCGCCATGGCGGTAATACCACCGGCTTTACTTCTCTGATGGATATGTATCCCTTTGAAGGCATCGGCGTTGTAGTCTTAACAAATCAAAAAAGCTCTCTGCTACCGTATGCTGTTTCAGACTACATATCCAGAGAACTGATGGACCTGCCCGAGTTCGATTTTCCTGTTAAGGTCGGTGATATTTATAAATCCAAAACACAAAAGTTACCGCTGAATAAAAAGAAACTGCCCGTCAATCCGCTGGAAGAATTTACAGGAAAATATTACGCAAACGGCTTTGGAGAAATTAAAGTTATTATTGAGAAAAATAAGCTACTTGCCGTATTCCCAACGTACAAATTTCAATTAGCTCATCTGAATTATAACTCCTTTTATCTGAAAGGAACAGAGGACTTCACCGGGGATTTCAATCCCGAGTTCAGGGTCGAATTCACGAATGACAGTAAAGGAAATGTTGCGATGCTAAAGTTATATTCTCAAAAAGAGCCTGTTGAGTTTATTAAAGAATAAAACGACTGCTCTTGCACTAAACTGTTAACTTCTATTAAAAAGACAACCTAATGAAAATTGTCGATTCAAATAGCATGTTTACGCTGATTTCTGTTGATGGAGAATCGACAAAAGATGGTGTAAAATTAAAATTGGAAGGAAACCCTCAAAAACAGTTTAAATACCAATTGCTAATTTATGGTTTAAAAAAGAAAAGCGAATTCGTCAAAGAGATAAGCGAATTCGTTGGCGCTTTCATTGATGTTGACGAACTGAAAGATAGCAAACTGGATTTTTGGAGTGACGCCTACCAGATTGGCGAATTTGAATTCGAAAGATATGAAGAGATTGTAAAGCCTTTTGAAATGGAAGATTGGATTTCAAAATACAATTCTCTGAGTAAACACTATGCTAAATGTTCGGAGAATTATTCCACAAGGAATCTTCGGTGGAGAAAGTTTATTGACAACCTTGAATTTTTCCTAAAAAAAGAGATTGGTAATTACGAAGCCAAAATTGAATTCTTAGCAGAAGATCAAAAGGCGACCAATTCCGCTGTAAAAGCGTTCGAATTAGCCAGGGGGATTCAGAATTTACTTGAGCAATATCGAATAGAAGAACAAAAAGACGGATTCTAGTTAAGGCAAAACTTTAGTCTCCTCTAAGTGCCAGAACGTCGCACAGCCAGACTGTTATGCCCAGAAATGTGAGTCATATGGTAATCCCCCCGCTCACCCGCTCACCATTTCTCCCGTTCCTCATTAAATTTATTGCGTACGCTGAACTTACGTTCCATATTAAAGTGTCTCCGGCAGCATAGAAGACGTTCATTTCCTGACAATCCAATTATTATCGCAATAGTTTCTTCACGTAAACCTATAGGATGTGCAACTATGCCAACTCAAGTCCCAACCCTGCATCTCGCAACAGTACTGAAAGATCACTCACAAGATATGACCGGTAAAGTCGTTGCCATTACCGGCACCACCAGCGGCACCGGTTTTGTTTGTGCCCGAGAGGTCGCCAAAAAAGGTGCGACGGTTATTTTGCTGAACCGCAGTAGCGAGCGAGCTGAAAAATCGCTTGAACAGCTAAAAAAAGACGTGCCAAATGCCATGTTCGATGCAGTCGCCTGCGACCTGCAGGATTTCAACAGCGTCCGGAGTGCCATGCAAAACATCCAAACACGCTACCATAACATCGATGTGCTGGTGAATAATGCCGGTGTTATGGCGCTACAGGATCAGGCCACCAAAGACGGTTACGATGTGCAAATGCAAACCAACGTGATCTCACATTTTCTGATAACCAAAGAACTGTTTCCGCTGCTGCTGAAAAGCCAGGGGGCACGGATTGTTAACCACAGTTCGATGGCTCGGCTTGGTCCACCGCTGGAGATGAAATATTTTGAAGCCAATGGCGGCAATCTCGGTGGCGACGGAACGGAAGAAGAGAACATGAGCTTTAAAGGTCCTCGCTGGATGCGCTATCACCAAACCAAGCTGGCCAATGCAGCCTTTACCTACGGCCTGAAGCAGAAGCTGGAAGCTGAAGACATTCCTCACGTGCTCTCGCTGCTGGCACACCCTGGACTGGCGCTCACCAATCTGCAGGTCACCACAGCTGCCGAAGGCGGCATGGACGGCGAAAGTGAATTTATGAACCAGGCGCAGTCCCAGGAAGACGGCGCAACCGGTATCATTCGGGCTGCGATGGACCCAGAAGCTAAGTCCGGTAATTTCTATGGCCCCACCGCCGGCTGGAAAGGCTTTCCCGACTTGCTAACACCGGAAGAATCGCTTTATGATGATGAAAATATGCGCATCAACTGGGAAGGCTGCGAAAAAGCCGTTGGAGAGTTTAAGATCTAAGAAAGCTCTGCTCTAAAACTGCATAAATTAATGTGACAAACTCGAGGTTAATCAATAATCATCAAGGTTAAGCGATGAAATCCACCATACGATCGATTGTTGCAATCCTGATTCTTTTCAACATATTATTCTCGGCATATCCTCAGGAAATGCCGAGAATACGACACGCGGACAAGGTAAGGATTCAGGAGGCAATACAGATTGCAGAAATCTATGCAGATTCCGTCTGGCAGGGGTTTAGCGAAACACCATTTACGATTATCCTAATCACCGACAACCATGAGTTTTTGATAAATCACCCCTTCCCGTCAGATGATTTCAAATCTCTGGGTCAGGATGATGTATTGAACACCGAAGTCCACGTCAGACCGCAACAGTTCAACAAGCGCTTTCTCGCCACCTTCCCGGCTGTTAACGGAGTAAATTGTGTGGTTATTGGAACGCCGGAGAACACCGGACTTCATTCAACTCAATGGATTATTACACTTCTGCACGAACATTTTCATCAGTATCAGTACAACTCTCCAAATTATCATCAGGATGCCTTAAGTCTTGAGCTATCCGGTGGTGATGAGACCGGAATGTGGCAACTGAACTATCCCTTCCCCTATGCGGATACAGCCGTAACATCTGCTTATGAAAGTTACACCCAACAACTAAAATTAACAGTTGAGAACTTAAGCGACGCGAACTGGGACAAGCTGTACCAAACATTGCAAGAGCGTCGAAATAAATTTAAAGCAACTCTCTCGGAAAAAGACTATAAATACATCGCGTTTCAGTGGTATCAGGAAGGTATTGCGCGTTACACAGAGTACGCCTTTTTGGAATTATTACAGAATTATCAATCCAGCGAAGAGGTTATCGCCCTCGCTGATTTCATTTCATATCGGGACTATCTGAAAGACTTCTATACAAAGCATCTGTCAAACGTGATTAATATGTCCCTGAGTGAGATGAAGCGCTTCACGGTATACGATGTCGGTTTTGCTGAAGCATTGATCATCCGTAAAAAGAACCCCCATTGGCATAGAAGGTATCTAACCGATAAATTTGACCTGGAAATGCTGCACAAATAATAACGAGAAGTCAATGTTCTAAATCCGCAGATGACAAAAGAATTTTGCTTCAGAAGAGAGTGATTTAATATGCCCTTCAAACTACAAGACTCCATCAACATCATCAGTAGAACCCCAGCCGTTTTAGAAGCGCTGCTCAGTGATCTACCGGAAGCCTGGCTAAGAAGTAATGAAGGCAAAGACACCTGGAGTCCATACGATATCGTTGGACACTTAATTCATGGTGAAAAAACAGACTGGGTGGTGAGGACTAAAATTATTCTTGCAAATTCCGGAAATAAACAGTTTGAGTCGTTCGATAGATTCGCACAAGAGAAAGAGGATAACTCAAGAAGCATTGAAATACTCTTGGCAGAATTCCGTGAGTTACGTGCGCAAAACATCCAAGAGTTTAAATCTTTGCAAATTTCTGAAATTGATTTACGGAAAAAAGGAATTCATCCCGAATTAGGCGAGGTCAGCTTGCAACAACTTCTGGCAACCTGGGTTGTACATGACCTGGGACATATTGCACAAATTTCCAGGGTTATGGCGAAACAATATGGTTCTGAGGTCGGACCGTGGATGGAGTATATTGGGGTATTAAAACGATAAATGTTGATTATTAGCTGGCAACGGCTGAAATATAAAAACTCATCCTTTAATGCAATAAGCAAAGAAAGACAAAAGCGCGTATGGAAAAGCACGAGTGGAGAAAAAAGGAAAAGGGATATTACTTACCAAAGAATAAACCCACGGTTATTGATATCCCTGAATTTAAATTCGTGGCGATAAAGGGAGAAGGGAATCCGAATAGCCCATTCTTTTCAGAATATATTGGCGTTTTGTATTCCATATCGTATGCGATAAAAATGATCCCTAAAAAAATGGACGTCAAACCAAATGGCTATTACGACTATACTGTCTATCCACTGGAAGGCGTTTGGGACATTAATGACGAAGCCAAGAAGCACTATAACGGGACGCTAAACAAAGACGATTTGGTATTCAACCTGATGATTCGCCAACCGGATTTTGTTGATGAAGCATTCTTTACTGAGATGCTTGAACGAACCAAAAAGAAAAAGCCTCATACATTATTAGATGAAGTAAAATTCGAACGAATTGCGGATGGAAGATGCATACAGATGTTGCACATAGGAAGTTATGACGATGAACCTGCAAGCTTTCAGCAAATGGAGCAATTTGCTGAAAGTGAGAGTCTTGCAAGATTATCAAAGAAACATCGGGAAATTTACCTCTCTGATTTCAGGAAAGTTGCAGCTGAAAAGTTAAAGACGGTACTAAGATTCAAAGTGGAAGAGTAAAGCCAGTCCGATAAACCAAAGCATAAAATGTCAAAAAATGAAGTCAACAGGTTCAATGAGACTATTTAGAAATAGTGAAGACTTAAACGAGTTTCCTCAAATCCCTAAAGGCATTAAGGAATTTTCTGTCTTTAATAATAACATAGAACAAGTTCCAGATGAATTATGGAATGAAAAAGAGCTTGAAACACTGAATATATCAATGAATAGAATTAAGGTGTTATCCAGTCGAATTGGAGACCTGGTTAATTTGGTTAACCTGATGGTAACTTCCGCTGAAAATGAAATTTGCCGAGAGAATGCCCATCAAAAACACAAGAAGATCTCGGACTTATTGATGGACGTTAAACTTGACTGTATTGTGAAGAAGTTAGCGGAAACAGAAAAGGGATTTAATACAGAAGACAGTTTGATAATTATGACTAAATGGGTTACTAAAGTTTTTAGACAACCGGAGTATTTGATCTACGACTTTTCTAAGTCAGGTAGAATATTAGAGGACATTGACCAACCAAATGCTGCTTTTTACAAAAAAGGGTTAAAGGCAAATGGTATGCTGCTGAACAAGGGTTCGATTGAAGGAACTTGAACGTAGATACATCGGAAAGCCCAGGATGGCAATTCCTGCGAGTGCTACAAAAGACAGCAGCTCGAACCCATTTTATACAGAAGGCAAGAAATGATTAAAGGCTTATACGAAACGCATTTATTTGTGGAAGACATAGACCGTTCAATCGACTTCTATGGCAAAACACTTGAGCTAAAGCAATGCCATTTCGAAGAAGAGCGCAGAGCAGCGTTCTTTTGGATAGGCAAAGACAAGCAGGCCATGCTCGGCTTATGGGAAAAGCCAAAAAACGAAATCGACATCCGGCACTTTGCTTTCAAATGTGAGCCGGAGTGGATAATAAACGAGTCGGTTGCCTATTTGAAAGACCGCAACCTCTCTTGCTATAATTTTTTTAACGACGGCAGCGAACGTCCGATGGTCTTTGCCTGGGTGCCGGCCATAGCTATTTACTTCGACGACCCGGATGGGCACGTGCTCGAGTTTATCGGGATTTTGGACGGTAAGTCCAAACCTGAGAACGGTATCATCTCCTATGAGAGATGGCAAGAGCTTGAAACAATTGAACAATAATGCCATACAACAATTTGTAAAAGTAGTATCAAGTTTTATTCCCCTAACAAACGGCGGCTCACCTTTTTATGAAAATCACGTTTACCTCGGTCATTTGGCTCCTGGCGATTGTTTCACTCTGTTTCGGGCAAACCTCCTACAAGTATTCCCAACCACAATCTCTGTCGGATGGCTGGAAAACCAACAGCCTGCATTCTCTTGAGGTAGATACAGCAAGAGTGCATAAACTATTTAGCCAGTTAAAAAATGGCAAACATAAACTCCATAGCACGCTACTAGTAAGAAACAACAGTCTAATTATTGAGGAATACTTCGATAACAATTCGATAAACACACAGCACGATTTGCGATCCGCAACCAAAAGTATTACGTCCCTTCTAATTGGCATTGCCATCGACAAAAAACTCATCACCAGTGTGGATGACCCAATCTCAAAATATCTGAACAATCTAAAGCCGGAAAAGAATGCTGATGCGTGGAAAGAAGACATTACCATCAGGCATCTATTAACAATGTCCAGCGGACTGGATTGCAATGACTGGGATAAGAAATCTAAAGGGCAGGAAGATCGGGTCTATAAAAAGAAGAATTGGTTACAATATTTTCTGGATTTACCCATGAACAATGCCCCGGGAACAGTTTCTAACTATTGCACAATGGGGCAAATTTTAGCGACAGAGATTGTCAGCCGGGCATCGGGTATGCCGATCGACAAGTTTGCTGAAAAATATTTATTCCATCCGCTCGGAATTACCAATCTATCCTGGGGGCATACCTCCAAAAAAGAAGTAATTGCCTCCGGGAAAAGACTGTACATGACGCCGCGCGATATGGCGAAAGTCGGACAGCTAATATTGAATAAAGGCCTGTGGGACAACAAACAGGTCGTTTCTAAGAAATGGATAGATGAATCGACCTCCGGACAAACAAAGCTGGCCGGGCTCGACTATGGTTTTCTATGGTGGAACATACCGCTCAAAACCAAAGAGATCGAAACCTTATCAATCACGGCTACAGGCAATGGTGGGCAATATATCATGCTTATTCCGGAGCTGGATATGGTTGCAGTATTTACCGGTGGTGCCTATAATTCACAGGAAGGCAAGCTGCCGTTTGCAATTATGACGGATATCTTTTTGCCAACATTTACAATAGAACGATAATCGAGTGTGGATAAAATTCAACGCACATGACTAGTACCTATCTCACTTAAGTTGCCTCTTCAACTGATTACCAGTATACTCCTTCACAATAATCCAATTCGCATTGAAGTGTAAACAGTGCAAATCTGATAGTTGTAGATGACATATGAAGGATCTGAATATAACATGATCACAACACATCCCACAAGGCTTAGCCAACAATCTCTCTTTCGTTTGCACATTGCTAATTATATAAAAAGAAGAAAGTGGTATTGGGTTGCACTCTTCGCACTTGCCGCATTCCATGCAACTTCTGATTCCTATGGCCCTCTGGAAATATTCTTTATCGGCTTCCCATTCATCTACTTTTTGTTACTAATCTGGGCATTCTGGAGACATGCTTATTCCGATGAAAATAAAGCTATGCTGTTGGAGCGTTATTATGAAATCTCTACGGATAAAATCAATTACATTATTGACCAGGAGACACAATCGACGATAAAGCTTGAACACTTCGTCAAAGTGCAATTCACTCAGGATATCTATCAACTCTACCTTACCAAACATCAATTTCTATATATCCCGACAGATTTATTCAAAAGTGCATCTGACCGGCAATGGTTTGAGAAGGAGATTGTAAGCAGGGTTTCAGCCTAGCTACAGTATGCCCCTAACATGTTGCTCCGTGCATTAGACTCTCCTCGAATTTGTCTCTTCAATAGATAACCTGTATACTTCTGCACAACAATCCGACACGCATTGCAGCTTTACCAATGCAAATCTTCTTATCAACATGAAGGACGAGAAGCGAGCTATGACAGATCACGATGTGAACCCACAAGACGAAGAGATTAATGAAAATCCCGAGCTAAGTCTTTTTGAGGCGTTAATTCCGGTTATCGCGCTAATACTCATGCTTTTTTACAATGTGTTCTACGCCTTTGGCGATGATGCACTTAGTGGATCAAATCAGTTTATCCTGTTATGCGGTGCAGCAGTGGCCATAGCCGTGGGTTTTTATAACAAGGTCTCCTACCGAAAAATGATTGCTGAAGTCGGTGAGAATATTAAGCAAACCACCGGCGCGCTGTTGATCTTGTTAATGGTTGGCTCGCTGGCAGGTACCTGGCTGATCAGTGGCATTATTCCCACTATGATTTACTATGGCCTGATGATTTTAAATCCAACTATCTTTCTGGCAGCCAGCGTTATTATCTGCTCTATCGTTTCCACCGCAACCGGCAGTTCCTGGACAACCGCTGCAACAGTAGGCATTGCGCTTATCGGCATCGGAGAAACGCTGGGCATTTCACTGGGCATGACGGCTGGCGCCGTACTTTCCGGTGCCTACTTCGGCGATAAAATGTCACCACTCTCAGACACCACCAATCTGGCTCCGGCAATGGCGGGCTCAGATCTTTTCACACACATAAAGTACATGGCGTTCACAACCGTGCCGACCATAACCATTACCTTCATCATTTTTAGCATCATCGGCTTAACCCTCGATACTTCCGGAACACCAGATATTTCCAGCAAGCTGGCCGCAATGGACGCCGCAGTGAATATTTCGCCATGGCTGTTTGTGGTTCCGCTTCTGGTAATCGCGATGATCGTAAAAAAGACGCCGCCGCTGATTGCTCTTTTTGCCGGAGCGATGCTCGGTGGCATTACTGCCGTTTTAGCACAACCGGAGATTGTTGCCGCCGTCGGTGGTGCAGAAAGTCTGACCTTCCAATCCGCCTATAAAGGCATAATGAACGCACTTACCGTTGAGACCAAAATTCCGGTAGCAGACGAAGATCTTGCCGGGCTTTTTAAGGGTAAGGGAATGGCCGGCATGCTCGGCACAATCTGGTTAATTATCTGCGCAATGGTCTTTGGCGGAGTGATGGATGCCATTGGCGCTCTGGCAAGAATCTCCGCAGCATTAATGAGCATGGCGAAGTCTGTTTTCGGGCTGTTCGCGAGCACGGTGGCAAGCTGTTTAGCACTGAACGTTACCGCCTCCGATCAATATTTGGCCATCGTTATACCGGGAAAGATGTTCAAACAAGCCTATGAAGACAAAGGGTTGGCACCTGAAAATCTCTCCAGAACACTGGAAGACTCCGGCACGGTAACCTCGGTTTTAGTCCCGTGGAATACCTGCGGCGCCTACCATAGCGGCGTACTGGGTGTATCGGTTGCCGAGTATTTTGTTTACGCGATCTTTAACTGGCTGAGCCCAATCATGACATTGACATTTGCTGCGTTGGGTATCAAGATTAAGCAGCTTGCGAATCGCTAAGATTAGTTTTCTGTCATCCTGTGCGGAGTCGAAGCGCTACAATTAATATAGTTAGCAGCTTGAATCCACGAAAATGTGCACTTCGATGGAGTTAATACCGAGCGAAGCCGAGGTGCCAGCACGATATTTTCTTCTAAGTGTACGTTCTCTCTAACTCCACTTCGCTCGGCGTGACAAAAATGACTATTAAATATGGAAAAAATACTCATACAGGGAATACAATACGATGAGAAATCATCGTACCAGCGTGGACCGCGACTTGCTCCGCCGCTAATCAGGGAAGCACTGACCTGTGGCTCTGCAAACATGTTTGCCGAAGATTTGACATCTGTTGAAAGTCCGCACGTTGAAGACAAGGGTGATTTTACGATTACTGACTACTTCGAGATCGAGACGATTACCAGAAAGCATCTTGACTCCGGCAGCAAGCTTCTCACCCTCGGTGGCGACCACTCCATAACCTTTCCCATCATCAAAGCGCATCAGGCCAACTATTCCAAGCTCGATATTCTACAGATTGACGCACATGGCGATTTATACGATGAATTCGAAGGCGATAAATATTCTCACGCCTGCCCGTTCGCCCGCATTATGGAAAATGGATTGGCTGCACGGCTGGTTCAGGTTGGTATCCGAACGCTCAATCCCCACCAGTCCGAGCAAGCAGAAAAATTCGGCGTTGAAATTCATCAGATGAAGAATCTGGACTTATCAAAAATCCGAAAATTTGAAAATCCTCTTTACATCTCACTGGATATGGATGGATTTGATCCGGCCTATGCTCCGGGCGTATCGCATCACGAACCGGGCGGACTAACCTCAAGAGAAGTCATCAACCTCATGCAAAATCTTGATGCAGACGTCATCGGAGCAGATATTGTCGAATACAATCCCAATCGGGATTTCCAGAATATGACCGCATTTTTAGCCGCTAAAATGATGAGGGAAATACTAGCTAAAATGTTGCTATGAGAGATATCTTCAACAAAATTAAGCGAACGCTTCTGTTATATTACTGGCCTGCATTTCGTGGTACGATTATTGGGATTGGCATAGGTATTCTTTTTGCCATTCTTGAAATCATTCTTGAAGGAGGTTCCCTCAAATACGATTGGAAAATAGTTTATTTCATAATTGGATTTACTTTGCTATCAAGCTTTTTGCTAGGAGGACTTTTACTCTTTTTCAGTGAGTATTTTCTTCCCTGGCGAGAAAAAAGATTAATTACCCATTCAAAACTTAACTTTCTGAAAGACTTGGAATTTCAATTCGATAGTGAAGATTATTTATATGAAGGATATTGGAAATCATACTACGTATTAGTGCAAGCAGAAAGTACCATAGATGCAGGCGAACGAATTACTATAACGGCCTTTATCAATCCGGGCGAGGAACAGGGAAGCATTCTGGATGAACTTCAGGAGAAATACGAGTTGAGGTTCTCGGATAATTACGTTTGGCTGATAAAAGGGGTTAGAAGTTTCTTTACTATCCCAAAACGCCAAACGTTCGAAGAGCAATTGAATCTATTCATTGATGATTTAATACATAACAATATTAATCCGAAAGAGTTTGATGACTAATTAAGCAGAGGAAATATTTTCCTCACTATACTCTGACATATTGGAAAGGATAGCAACAATGAACAAGAACACGAGAATCCTGGTAATACTCTCATGTCTAATGCTGCTTCCATTTTTCAGCTATGCCCAAAATGAATCAACTCAAGACTTAGAAGCATACTTTTCGGCGATCATTGTCAGCGATTTGGACTCGTCAATTAACTGGTATTCAACTTCTTTAGGATTTGAGGTAGTGAACAAGGTTGAGTCTACAGAAAGAGGATTTAAACAATCGAATCTTAAGCGTGGAAGTACATTACTCGAACTAATTGAACTGGACAGAGCCGTTAGCTTAAAAGATACGGTGTCTAACTACAGTGATAAAATGCGATTCATTGGCTTTTTTAAAATCGGGTTTTTAGTCTCCGATTTCGATAAATGGATTGACCGATTGACAGGTAACAATGTTGATTTTTATGGAAATGTTGTAACGGATAATAGCAGTGGAAAGAGAATGGTAATAATTACAGACCCTGACTATAACCGAATTCAAATTTTTGAGAAATAAGAATTGCCCGCACAAAGTCAGCTCGATGAATCGGCACAAACGTAATCTTGTTTTTAGGAGAGAAGGATGATATCAACAAAATGAAGAACCATATTAACAATCGACGCGAACAGCTAAATGAATAAAGACATGAAAAAACTCGGCTTAATCGGTGGTACCTCCTGGCATTCGACAATTGAGTACTATCGCACAATCAATCAGGCGGTAAATAATCATTTTGGCGATAATACCAATCCACCACTGTTGGTTTATACCATGAACCAATCTGCGATACATCGCTTGCAAAAAGAAGACAATTGGGCTGCCATAGCTGAAGAGTTTATCACTGCGGCAATAAGTCTGCAACGCGCCGGTGCAGAAGCTATCATGCTTTGTGCCAATACCCCGCATAAGATATTTGACAAGGTAAGTTCAGAGCTGAATGTTCCCATGATCCATATTGCGGATGCCACCGGCAAAGCGATTAAAACCCAAGGTGTGGGGAAGGTCTGCTTTATTGGTACGAAGTTCACTATGGCAGAAGACTATCTGAAAGACAGAATTTCCCAACACGACATTGAGGTATTGGCTCCAAACAACAGCACAGAGATTGATGAACTGCATCGCATTATTCATAAGGAGCTGAGCTACGGAAATGTTGTTGCTGAATCGAAAGTATATGTCATGAACGTCATTAAGGCGATGCTCGAGCAGGGGGCAAAAGGCGTCATTTTGGGCTGTACCGAATTCCCAATCATGATTGCTTCTGATGACCTGGATGTCCCGATCTTCAACACAGCTGAAATTCATGCAAAGGCGGGAGCAGAGTTTATTCTTCAAAAATACATGTAGTCATTGTACGGCAGGCAGAGTATTTAGCCGACCTTTTTAAATTGTCTGGGAAAGGAACAGAATCATTATCGAAGACCTAAACACAATTGGTATCCTTGGTGGAATGAGCTCCGCTGCAACCGGCGAATATTACAATCTGATAAATCAGAAGGTAAAAACAGTAAAAGGTGGACATAATATTGCAGAGATGATAATCTGTAGCGTCAATTTTGCGAATATTGAACGTTGTGTAAGGAATGAGGATTGGGACGCGGCAGGAGAATATCTGGCACTTAAAGCAAAGAACATCGAGAGTGCTGGTGCAATCTGCCTGTTTCTGGCAACCAATACCTTGCATATCGTCCGTCAGCAAATTAAGGACGCGATATCTATTCCGTTCATCGACATTTTTGATATTGTTTCCCAAAAGATAAAGGCGAATGGCATAACACGTGTTGGCTTGTTGGGCACCTACCCGGTAATGACAGATCCTTTCTATGTAAACGCCTATCGAGACTGCGGAATAGAACTTGTGAGACCAAACGAGAAAGAGAAAAGAGAGCTTGATCGCATCATCTTTGATGAAATGACACATCATAAATTCTTGCCAGCGTCAAAAGAATATTATCTGAACGTCAGCGAACGATTAACCCAAAATGGTGCTGAAGGCATTATTCTTGGCTGCACGGAAATCAAGCTGCTCATTAATCAGCAGGATGTTAAAGATATTCCTCTATTCGACACAACTGAGCTACACTGCGACATGGCTGCACAGATTTGTATGGGATTCAAAACACCCGGTTGATTTTTACTGCAAAACTCGACTACTGGTAGGAGCTTAATTGAACAAACTATTTGTATACGGTACTCTTTGTCCCGGACAGCCGAACGAACATATTTTAAAACGAATCGGTGGCACCTGGCAGTCGGGTAGCGTTCGCGGCACGCTCTACCCGAACGGTTGGGGAGCTGCGCTGGGATATCCGGGGATTGTTCTTGCCCGAGACGCAGAGACCGTAGAGGGCTATATATTTACTTCTAACCGCCTGGAAGAGCACATACCGGATCTGGACAGGTTTGAAGGCTTGGGCTATCGGCGGGTTCTTACTACAGTTGAGCTTCGTAATAAAACAGAGATAACAGCTTATATCTATGAGCTAAGCGAGTCCCCGCGGTAATTCTGAACTCATAGTTCGTGGAATCTTACTGCCAAGCAAAGCATTTTTACTGGCAGAAGACGACAAAATTACGGATACTACAATAACCAACCAGATTAAGCAAAACAGATAGAGCTAAAACTCAGGAGCGCCCCATGCTGCTCTGTAAGAACCTGTATATCGTAGTTATGTATGTGATTATGTTTTCCTTATTGTTTTTTTGTTCCTCGAATCCTCCAGCGACGTTTGACCTGATTATCACAAACGTCAACCTTATTGACGGTACCGGTAACCCGTTGCAGTCCGGGATGAACGTGCTCATTCAAAATGGTAAGATTCGGGCCATCACAAAAATCAGCTCACAGCAAACCACCAACCGTATCGATGGTACCGGGAAATACCTGATGCCCGGTCTATTCGATGGTCATGTTCACACCACAGATTTTCAAAAAACCTTCCCCAAGTTAATGCATTACGGCGTCACTTCAGTGTTCGTCCCCGGCGGTAGTACCTGTTCCGTTGAATTTTATACCGGCATGCGAGCAATGGGTTCGCAGGACTCAATTCCTGCGCCGCGCGTTTTTCATACCAGCCAACATTTTACCATGGAAGGCAAGCATCCGGTAAAAACATACGCTAATAGCAACTGGGTAAAAGATAAGACCGTCTTCTTTTTAACGGATACCCTGCAAATAAAGCAGGTGGTGCAGCTGGTTGCACAACAGCCAATTCAGGGGATCAAACTTACAATTGAAGATGGACCCGCTCCACCATTTGTAGAGCGAATCCCACAGGAGTTTGTTGACGCTGTCGTTCGTGAAGCTGCGAAGCATGATCTGCCGGTTTATGCTCACGCCAGCGACAATGAAGAATTCCTAATGGCAATAAAGGGTGGCGCTAAAAACCATGTTCACTTTGTCGGAATTGATATCGACTGGAATAATGAAGAGCACATAACTGCAATGGAAACCGTTCGGGACAGGAACGGATCCATTATTACAACGTTGATGATCGATAAATCATTTATCTATCCGCTGCATCCGGAATGGCTGGAAATCCCGGAATTTAATGCCGTCTATCCATTCAAAGAGCTGCAAACCATGCTTACTCCGAAAAACATACGCTTTGCTAAAATGATGGCGGAAATGACAAAGAGAGACTACGGCCTTGATACGCTGACAATGGAAGCCCTGTTTTCTCCAAAGGTTGAAGATATTCAGCGAGCCCTCGACATGGGAGTCAATATGGTTTTGGGAACGGATACCGGCAATCGCTTTATCTTTCATGGCTACAGCCTGCACGAAGAAATGCAGATTCTGGAAGAGGGCGGGATGGTACCGATGGATATTATACGCATGGGCACCATAAACGCCGCAAGGATGCTTAATGCCGAGGACAGCCTCGGAACTCTGCAAACAGGAAAGCTGGCCGATATGATTCTGTTAAACAAAAATCCATTGGAGTCTATTCGGAATACGCTTGAGATTGAGTCCGTTTTTAAAAATGGCAAAGTCCAGCATAGGTTTGAAAGGTAATGCATTGAGCGCGGCATCGCAGGGAGTAAATGGATAAAAACATCCTTTAATTAGACGCAGCAGACAAACAAATCCACGCGTTGGTATAACCTCCAATAAATGTATATATTGGGTCGCAAGATATTGGGATTTCTGCCATTGATGTTGGCTGATGTCTTCAAGTTTTTGTCACGCTGAGCGGAGTCGAGGCACTAAGGCAGGTCAATTATAATCTGATTCACAAAAACATATACTCGCATCATTTATAAATTTATCCGAATAACGTTATTCGCAACCCATTTAAACGAAAGATATATTCCATGAAGAGTTTTATTAATCTGGCCCTTTGTATTCTACTATTGCTTCCGGTGACCATGCTTGCCCAAATCAATAAACCAAGTCTCAGCCCACGCGTCACCAAAACTACATCCGTTGGTTTATACACAGTTAAATTGGATTATGGTCAGCCCGGCGTAAAAGATCGAGTCATCTTTGGCGGGCTTGTTCCTTATGGCAAAGTGTGGCGAACCGGAGCAAACAGCTCTACCAAGTTTTCCGTCGATGCGGAATTCACTTTTGCCGACAATACCGTTCCCACCGGTGACTATGCGCTGTATACCATTCCTGGTGAAAAAGAGTGGACAATCATTATCCACAAAAACACCAAGCTTTGGGGCTCTTCCAACTATGACGAAGCAGACGATCTTGTTCGCTTTACCGTTCCGACAATCGAGTTGAAGGACAACGTGGAAACCTTCACGATACACTTTGCGAATTTCCATAACAAGGGAGCCGACCTCGTGATTGCCTGGGAAAAGACAAAGGTTATTGTTCCTGTTGTTGTCGATTCCGATCCGCTGATTTTCAAAGAGATTGAAGAAAAAGTCCTAAAGGCCGACGGTGAGATTTCTGCACAGACTTACTTCGACGCAGCACAGTTTTATTATCACAAAGAGAAGAATCTATCGCTTGCAGCAACATGGTTTGACAAAGCAATTGAGCTGCGTCCGGAAGCATTTTGGTATGTATATTTTGCTGCAGAATTAGCCTACAAAATGGAAGACTATAAAGCTGCAAGAGCCGGACTCGAGAAATGCCTGGCCGCTGCTAAAGCAAATCCCTCCGGTGACTTTGGTTATATTGCAAAGTGTAACTTAATGCTGGAAAAGTTGGAAGGAAAGTAATCGCATCGGTAATCAAATGACTACTGCTGTGAAGATTATCCTGAGCCTGTCGAAAGGGCTCGGGAAGCACCGTTCTCTGAGCGTAGGCGAAGAAATTTCAACGTTCATAATTGTTTTGTCATAGCTGGATTTTAGCCACAATTATCTATTCTGCTAAACATTTTTGACGGATGCGACATGAAAAAAATCATTCTGATACTGTTAATTAGCATCAATTCATTACCTGTTTTCGGACAAACCGACCCGGAAAAAATCAAAATTATATATGACCTCAATACCGGAGAAAGAACTTTACTGCATATAGATTCGCCGTATGTTCCCCCGGCTCCTGAGGGGCTATTTTTACCTTATGACAAAATAGCAGAATATTATCCCCACTTGACTCAGCGGATATCAGCCGCTTACTTGTCGGTAATTGGCAAGAACAAAAGCTTTCGTCTGCATCAGGAAATGTGGACGCTATTGTAATGCCCGAGAAGTTTGTCTTTACAAAAGACAAACGCTTTACATCTTTCTCACCTGAAGATACTATTTACGGTAGCTGGCTGACTTCCGGGGATACTAAGGGGGATCTCATTCTTAAGTATGATAAACCGCATTACCGAATAAAAGATGAGCGAATACTAAAAATTCTAAGTGCGGAAGCAGTGAAGGCGCTAATCTCTACCTCTGCCACCCGATCGATTCATTTTATCGATGATTCAAAATTAACATTTTTTGCCTTTTTCATCTCAGAAGATGTTTCAACCACAACCGATACACTTTATCAAGTACTATTCAAGACTTACAACAGAGAAAATTAATCATATCAAGCCGGATATTAAAAGCAAAGATGTGAGAAATTCACAGTCAGGCAAGACATCCACATTTATAACGAGGAAAAATGAACTCAAAAACATTTATTTTAATATTAATATCCATTTTATGCTTGCAAGTCTATTCACAACATGTTGGTATCGAGGAAAATAATGTCGGGCAGAACATCCTCATCAAATCCAACATACTTGAGGAGGAAAGAGAAGTTCAGGTCTACTTACCCGCCAGTTATACGCAATCCAAGGACAACTACCCCGTGCTTTACGTGTTGGATGGGCAGCGCTACTTTCTACACGGAGTGAGTTTACAAAAATCATTTGCAGATTTTAAGCAAGCCCCGGACTTTGTAGTCGTTGGAATAACTAAAAAGCGAGCGGATCGCAACAGAAATTATAGCACGAATTCAGCCGCATTTTTAAACTTTATCGAACAAGAGTTAATCCCATATATTGATTCAACCTTCCGAACGTCACAAGTGCGATTGCTATTTGGGTGGGCATATGCCGGTGGGTTCGCAATAAATAGTATGCTCACCAAGCCCGATTTATTCGATGCGTACATAGCAGCAAGTGCATTTCCGCTATCGCAACGAATCAGCAAAATTGACCGCTTCCTTACGCAACAAGTCGACCTTAACACTTATCTGTATTTTACCTCGGGCACTAAGGAGGGTATTGTAAAAGAAGGAACCGCGAAATTAGCTGCGCTTCTGAATGGCAAAGCTCCAAAAGCACTGGACTGGACTTTTCGAGAACTTCAGGGAGAAGAACATCGATCGACTCCCTTCACAACACTCTATCATGGAATAAGAAATTACTATCAATATTATCCCGAGTTACAGTTTAGCAACATAGAAGAGTTCAATGAATCCGGCGGCTTAAGATATGTGTATGACTATTATGAGCGCCGAGCAAAACAGTTTGGTTTTCCGGCTGAGTTAACAGACTGGACGATGTTTAGTTTAACAAGGAACGCCATTCGAGATGAGAACTTCAAGCAGTTCGAGTCACTGGTAAATGAGTTTAGAGAAACAGATTTTCTTGGGCGATTAAGAGTACGAAGAGCCTGCTCAATCGCTGAATTTTATATAAAAAACAAACAATACGAAAAGGCAATTGACATCTTTGAATTTCTATCTGGTAAGCATCCTGCTTCGGGAAATCCGTTGACCGGCCTGGGAGATTCGTATAAAGCGATGGGGGATGATAAAAAAGCCGCAGCTTATTACAAAAGAGCCGAAGCGCTTTATAAGAAAAGTTCGAATTGAACACCTAAAGAGAATCAAGAATGTTTGCTATCTTAAATCAGAGCTACCCACCCCCGCAAGACGGGAGAAGAAGCATTGCTACCGCAATATTATTTGGTAGTTTTATCGGCTTATTTCTAATCTTCTTTGAACCCTTTGACCTCAACTTATCGAGTTACAAAAACAAGACATTAACGCTATTTCTTTACGGCCTCATTTCAACAGCAGTTCTACTTATTTTTTTACATCTTCTACCCCGCTATTTTCCAGCACTTTTTTCTGAGCAGCACTGGACGGTAAAACACCACGCTATTTTTTATAGCGCCATACTTTTTACCATTGCCACATTGAATGGACTGTATGCCAATTTTATCAATGACCTGAGTTTTAGCTGGCCTAACTACTGGTGGATTATCAATCGCACTTTTGTACTTGGCGGTATTCCCATCGCCTTTCTAACCACCCTTGACTATAATCGCAAGTTGCGGCAGCATGTAAAAGAAGCCAGTGATATTGTTGGAAACCTTGAAGAAGTAGAACGTTCATCAGATGAACCAGTCTGGAAAATAACCACGGATCTAAAAGATGAAACGTTCTCTGTTAGCGAGCAATTTTTTATGTATGCTGAGGCAATTGGCAATTACATAGAAATCCATCATATAGAAAGCTCCGAGGTAAAAAAAGCAACGTACCGACTATCGCTCTCTTCTTTCGAGAAGCAGCTCAGCTCAGATCATCTGATCCGCTGCCATCGCTCGTATTTGGTGAACCTGAAAATGGTTGAAGATGTCTCTGGAAATGCTCAGGGATTAAAGCTTAAGCTCAAAGAGCTTGCTCGACTGATTCCTGTCTCTCGAAAATATATCCCGACAATAAAAAAACGCCAGGCGTAAACCACTCAGCTTTGCCATTCAAAACTTTTCCTTGTCATTCATACCATAGCGGAGAATACCTCATTTAATCCAACTATATTTTCTTCATGAAAAAAACACTGTTTATGAGTTTTCTGCTCATCGGAGCGGTCTCTATGGTCGCAATGTCTTATCATTATCTTCAATTTGATCGGTCTGGCATCTTAAGGATGAAAGAGATCGCTAATCAGGACTGGTTCCTGCTTATGTTTCGAACACATATTTTACTCGGGCTCATCGCCATAACCATCGGACCGTTTCAGTTTATGAAATCTATTCGCATCCGCCGCCCTTCACTTCATCGTAAGCTTGGCTATCTCTATATTTTCAGCGTTCTCCTCAGCAGCATCGCCGGACTGATAATCGCGCAATTCGCGATGGGCGGATGGATTTCAACGATTGGCTTTTCCCTGCTGGCGTTCGGCTGGTTTTACACCACTGCAAAAGCCGTTATTGCCATCAAAGCAGGACAGATACAGAATCATCAAATGTGGATGTTCTTTAGCTATGCACTAACCTTTGCATCAATCACACAACGCACACTACTCCTCATTCCTTTATTGACGACAATTCCATTTATTCCTATCTATCAGCTTTCAGCATGGTTACCATGGGTAGTTAACCTGAGCGTTGCCTATGTTCTACACAGCAAAATATCTGAAACCAGACCGTTTTGAAACGCGTATCATATTCATCATTGACACACAACCTCGATTTATCGGGAATAGCACATCGCCCGATGGATTCGCTTCTTGCTGAAATCACCGGGATAAATGCATGTCCTCAAAAATACTTGTTGCACTTATGCTATATTTTGCACTCTGCATTTCCTGTGCGGAAGAGCAGACTACTTCTAAACCACAAATACAACAACCGCAGACACAGCATCCTTCCGTAAGAAATGCACATTCTATGGCGTACGATTCTGTTAATAAGCGCCTTGTTCTGTTTGGAGGAGCAGACCACGAAAAGGTTCTCTCCGACCTGTGGGTTTATAAGACAGATAACTGGCTTCAATTGCAGCGCAAGACCACTCCCCCACCAAGAACCTTTGCCAGCCTTGTATTTGATGAGCATAACAATCAGCTCCTGCTATTTGGCGGTAATCGGGTTTTATTCGGCGAAAAAACAGACGCGAGCAATTTACTTAACGATACCTGGATATTTAAAAACGACCGGTGGCATAAGCTGAACCTGCCGGTTTCACCGCAGCCACGCGCAGAAGCGGGAATCGTCTACGACAGATCGACGAATCAGGTCGTCCTCTTTGGCGGTTACACCATACAAAAGGATGCCTACGTCAAACTTGCTGATACCTGGGTTTTTAAAAACGAACAGTGGCATCAAGAACATACCGAAGGGCCAACGGCAAGACATGGTGTAGCCATGTGGTATGATACAAAAGATGAACAGGTTTTACTTTTTGGCGGCAGCACTGTCGACAGGCAGTATGGAGCGGCAACAGGTGAAACATGGGCGTTGGAAAATAATGCCTGGAAAAAGCTTCCGGTTCAACAACCGGAGGGATTATTCAACCCGGCAGCTGCTTACGACAGAAGCATGAGCAGTTTACTGCTGTTCGGCGGTTGGGAAGGTACAAAAAGAGTGAACAAGACCTCTCGATTTAAGGATCAGAAATGGCAGGAAATAGCCCTTCCGGTTTCGCCAACCCCACGCAATCATAGCCAGATGATTTTTGATGAAGCAAAATCGAGGTTTCTGTTATTCGGCGGACATGATGGTGAAAGGGTCTTCGGTGACCTGTGGGAGTTTAAGGACAACTCCTGGATAAAGCTTACCGGAGTGCAGTCTTTAGCGCGCATCGTCAACGCACACTAACCTACAATGCAACAACTTTATTGCGCAAAGAATTTGTTTCATCTTGCAACAAAACAGACTCCACTCTGTCTATTACAAAAATCATAAGACCAACCAGTGGTGGTATCATGTTAATAAGACCTTTTCTTTCTTTCCTTATCGGCGCAATTTTATTACTCACGTTGCCCTGGTGTAGCCAGAACAATCAAAATACAGCAAATGGTAATTTATGGAAGGCGAATCGGGCAACGTTTCAACAGGACAATCCCAACTTCGCGTCCACCTTTGAAGCAAAAGTCTCCGATATCTTCACGCAAAACATGCTACAGGGAGATTTTCTTTTGGCCGTGGTTAACAAAGACGGACTCGCCTACTCATTCGCATTGAACAATGATATTTTAAACAATAAACCGAGCGCGTTAAGTGAAGATTCTCCGATATACATTGCTTCTCACTCTAAAGCATTTACCGGCACGTTATTAAAGAAGATGGAAGAAGACGGTGTAATCGATTTAAGCAAATCCCTTCACCATTATCTTCCTGAGCTCACCTACGGCGACAGCATTGATACAAAAAAGATCGCCGTAAGACAACTGCTCAATCACACGCATGGTACAAACAGCATCGCACTCATTTTCAAAACGGCTTTTCTTGGCTATAAAGGCGGACGCTCAGAATTGATTCACGATCTGAATACCCACTTTCGCCACGATCCATCGCATCAGTTCCGCTATTCAAATACCGGCTCGGTTCTCGCGGGAATTGTTGTCGATAAGCTAACCGGAAATAGCTGGAAAGATGAGATGAAGGAGCGCGTCTTCCTGCCGCTTCAGATGAATAATACCAGCAGCAATGTAAGTGATTTCACTCGGAAAGATATTCGCCCAAACATACGTGTTGCCCAAAATAATAAGATCGTTCAGAGCGGATTCTTCAAAGAAGATATTACAATGAATCCATCCGGTGGAACACTCTCTACTTTGAGTGATCTCAGCAAATGGCTGCATGCAAACATCAATCAGAGTCCGATTTTATTTAAAAGCGCGGCTGCCTGGAAGGAAATGCATGAACCAACTGTCAGTCAGGATCGCACCTACTTCACCTATAAACGTCATGGTTACAGTTTGGGTTGGGATATTGCGACTTATCAAAGCGATACGCTTCTCACCCGGTTTGGTGGATTTGCCGGAATTAGTTTTCATGCTTCATTTTTTCCGGGAAGAAAAACCGGTATCGTTGCTTTTTCAAACGATCCCAGAGCAACGCGCCTTACACACATAGCGGCAAACTACGCTTACAATCTTCTCAATGAGAGTCTGGATGCCGAGACTATCTTTGCAACAGAAATGCAGCAATTCGACGAGGTATTTGAAAGAAATAAAAAACGTTTCCAACCTGCGGAGAAAGATATTATCCCAACAAGCAATGAAAATGATGCACTGCTTGGGAACTACAAAAACGACTCCGGCTGGCCGGCGATTATTATAGATAAGCAAGAAGAAACCTACCGAATGACCTGGGGTATTCAGAGCGGGGTTATTTATAAATCCGCTGATCCTGACGCTCCTTTTGTCGGCATGCTGGGTGCTATCACCAGGCACTTTCGTGTAGAAAAAGACAGCTTGTTCACCGGTTCGCTACATTATAAAAAGATGTAGACTCTCTATTCCGAAATTGTGTTTAGGCTAAGTGCAAAAGAGATGTTATCCTTTAGTTCAGTAATGCACTGATGGGATAGCAACCCATCTCTCTGAACAGACACAAGGAAAGGTAAAATTGTGAGTCAACAGCTTGGCCTGGGTACCGCCGCAATTGGACGTCCACAGTATATAAATATTCGTGAACAGGAACAGCAGCCTTTTCAAATGAACACCTTCAAAGAAAAAGGTCGTTCGGTTTTAGAGGCTGCCTACCAACAGGGCATTCGCTACTTCGATACGGCTCCCGGCTATGGGCTTGCCGAGAAGCTACTTCTGGAATGGCTTTTGGAGAAGCAGGATGCCAGTATCGAGGTTGCCTCAAAATGGGGCTACACCTACACCGCCAATTTCGAGAAAAACGCATCCGTACATGAGCTGAAGGAGCACAGCCTCGCCAAACTGAATGAGCAGTGGGAGTTCACTCGAAAACTGTTACCCTTTCTAACCACCTACCAAATTCACTCCGCAACATTCGATACCGGAGTTCTTGAAAACAAGGCCGTTTTGGAAAGACTTGCCGAGCTAAAAGAACAGTTCGAACTGCATATTGGCTTAACCACCAGCGGGGCAAATCAGACCGACGTTATTCAAAAAGCCATGACAATTGAGCTGAATGACAAACCGCTATTTACGGCTTACCAGGTAACCTGCAATATTTTTGAGCAAAGTCTGTTTGAGATTTATCGAGATCTAACATCCCTTGGTGTGCGAGTCATTATTAAAGAGGCCATGGCCAATGGGCGTGTTTTTCCAAATACACACTATCCCGATTACAAAACAACTTATGAAATCCTGAATGAAATAGCTGAGAAGTATGGGGTCGGAGTGGATGCGGTTGCCCTTCGCTTTTGCATGGACAGCCTAAAACCATTTAAAGTTTTGAGCGGCGTGTCTGAAACAACCCATCTCATAGACAATCATAAATCATGTACATTCGCCTTAACCGAAGATGAATTAGCGTCGCTAAAACAGTTAAAGGTTTCTTCACAGTACTATTGGGCGGAAAGAAAGCTGTTGCCGTGGCGTTAATTCTGCCCCTACATTAACTCCATAATTGGTACATTGTGGTATAAAAGGCGGTAGCAAACTGTGGAATGGTACATACCTATTACAATTTTACCGGGAATCGGCATGTTGATTTTGTCTACTACCGGACAAATGATGACGCTAAGCATGGAGATCGGTGAACTTCTCTCAAAAAAATGTTCTCCAATTCAGCATTCCATTTCAGATATGAAAATAAAGCAGCTCGAACGACTCACAAAGTCAGCAACACTGCTCTACATTTCTGCCGCATGCTTTGTTCTTTCAGGAATTCTTGACGCAGTTATGCCAATCGCCCTGTCATTCAATCTGCCGAACTACACGTTGATTACCGGTGTGATCATGGTATTTGTTGCACTTGCCCTGCTTATTAACTACAGTTTCCATACCGTAAAGATTCGCAAGCTTCAGCACAATCATAACCACACCATGGAGTAACACCGCAAACACTATTGTTCAGTGATGCGTACCAAATCACTTTATGAAGGGCGCCTGTCAGACCATATTGAAAAATAAGGCTTTAGAGTAGTGCGGAAGTAGAATTGAGCAAAAAGAAACTGATCGTCAGAGAAACTCAGGAGTTACGAAACATTATGGTTACCACTGAACCGATTCTTGGCGTTAAAGATGTTACAAAAAGCTCAACATGGTATCAGACGCTATTCAACTGCGAAAGCGCACATGGCGGAGATAAATTTGAGATCCTAAAAAACAAGACAGGCGCGGTCATTTTGTGTCTGCACAAATGGGGAGAACACGATCATCCGACACTTCGCTCTCCAGACATCCCGACCGGCAATGGACTCATCCTCTACTTCAGGGTTCAGGATTTAGAACAGACCTGGAACAATGCTCTTGAACTGAATGCTGAGATTGAAGCAAAACCTTCCCACAACGAGAACTCCGGGCAAAAGGAATTTGCCATAAGAGATCTTGACGGCTATTATCTGCTTATCTCGAAATAATCGGAATACCCGCATTCGTTTAAACCTCAGAAAGACAACTTAAATGCGTCTCAATATCTGTCATACAACACCAACTTTCCGACCGGGCAGTTTCCGTCTAATTTGCCTTGCGCTATTTCTTTTTGCCGTTTCAATTAGCGGCTGCAATTCCGGTGAGACTGAAAAACAGTCAACAAACGAAGAGCCGGCACCCCTCGTCGAGTTATTTGAAGCCGATTTAGCAAAGCTGGACAAGACCGCATTACAGTCTTTGGATAAGGCCACAAATTTATTCAAGGGTTATCAATCAAAGATCGAGAACCAAGAGAAGGGTGATCTGCTTTTTCAACCGTATTTCAATTTTTACAATTCGGGACGAAATATTCTGGTCGCTAAAAGCGATAGTCTTGTTGCCGCCTATGGCTTTAGTCGTAAAGTAAACGATGCAAAGGAATTTATTGTCCCCACATACAATGCATATTGGAAGATAAATATTTTACCCTATCTATCGAGTGCGATGAAGGACTTCACAACACAACAACTTATTGAGTTTGATGATCCCGGTACGCTGGAATCTCGCGCAAAATATGCCATTTGGTGGGAACAGTTTAATCGTGGGAACCCGGACTTTTTCATGGCAGGAATGTCACAATATCATTATACCTATTGGCATGTAAACAAACTTTTGAACGGCACCAGGCGCGCAAATGTATTTAATGGTAAAGGTGTTTTAATTGCGAAGGCAAAATCCGTATATCAATCGGTCATTGATGAGTATCCCGAGTCAGGCACTGCCGGAATTCTAAAAGAATATCTGGCACTTCTTGAACAGACTAAGGGAAAAAAGACTGCCGAAGTAGAAGATTTCTTAAAACAATACAAATCGGAGTAAACCATCAAACTTTGTGTATCATTCAAAGATTTAATATATTTTGTAAACCTTTGGAAAGCACATCATGAGTTCAGAACAGAATGCTTTACACATTCCGCATATCCGGCCACGCTTCCGAATAACGGTTCCTTCCGCTAAAAACCAACTCATGGACCGGATTCGGAACCTTTTACACACATCCGATGAACGGATCGTCGGCACAATCGTGGACAATCACGTTATCCTCGACATCACAAAAGAGGACATCCACTATTGGTCCCCACAGGTAAATTTTCGCATTGAAGAAGATAATTATGATCCAACCCAAAGCGTATTGTCCGGCATCATTGGACCCAGACCAAAAGTATGGACCTTATTTATGTTCATCTACTTTGCGATTGGCGTAATTGGCTTTTTTATCTCTTCTTTTGGAGTGGCTAGACTTATGATGGGTGAGCAAACAATTTTGTTGTGGGCATTTCCTGTTGCAATATTGCTAATGCTTACCGCATACCTCGCCGGAAAAATGGGCGAACGTCTTGGCAGTGATCAGGTCGAGGTACTCAAATCTTTTATCATTGAGGCCATCTCGAATCCGACTACAGAACTATAAGAAGCTGCACACCTTAATCAAAAGAAATGAAGATACACACTGGTAGTAAAAACGTAATAAACACGCCTTTCTATGACCAACTTATACATTACGCTATATTGATAAATGGATTTACTCAATCAACTAGACGATTTGCTTCCGCTCGCCCGCGACTGGGTCGAGGAGCAAGAGCGACTGATTGTCAGTAAGGGAGTTCTGGGTTCTGGGTTCTGAGTTCTGGGTTCTGAGTTCTGAGCTCTCGCTTCTGACACCTGTTTTTCAGCAAATCGCCTCAATTCGCTAATATCAGCAAACCGATTCAATAGAATTCATTTTAATACCTCTGTAGAGTATATTATACCATGAACGACAACAAAGATAAAATTGAGCTGCTGCTTGGCAAGCTTGAAACGCTTTTGCAGAAGCAGGAATCATTTGCGCAGGAAGTACAAGCATTGCGCAGTGAGATCCACAACTTAACCGGCGTTGAGCAAAAGGCAACCCCAGCACCGGAAGCTCCAACACCCCAGCCAACACAGACAGAGCAAACTGTTCAACCCACAACAGCGCCAAAGCCGCAAAGCAATCCTGTCAAGCGGCCTAAAGCACCGCGCAAGCCACTAATTCCGGAAGAACTTCAAAAAGATCTCGAAAAGTTCATTGGCGAGAACCTGATAAACAAAATCGGAATTGCTATCCTGATTCTAGGGGTTGCGATTGGTGCCAAGTATTCTATAGACAACAACCTGATTAGCCCGTTAACACGCATCATTCTCGGCTATCTGTCCGGGCTTGGTCTGCTTGGTTTCGGCATGAAATTGCGAAAGAAATACGAAAGTTATAGCGCAGTGTTGGTTAGCGGCGCGATGGCAATCTTTTACTTTCTTACCTTTGCCGCCTATAGCTTTTATGGGCTAATTCCGCAGAGTATTACCTTTGCACTCATGGTCATCTTTACGGCGTTTACGGTATTCGCTGCTCTCAGCTATAATCAACAGGCAATTGCTCATATTGGCCTGGTTGGTGCCTACGCCGTGCCGTTCCTGCTAAGCGACGGTTCGGGTAAAGTCGCTGTTTTATTCACCTATATGGCCATCATCAATATTGGAATCTTGTTCACAGCATTTAAGCGCTACTGGAAACCCCTCTATTACGTGGCATTTGGGTTTACCTGGCTTATTTTTTTAAGCTGGTATTCCATAGAGTATCGCCTCGAAGACCACTTTGGACTTGCACTGACATTCGCAATTATTTTCTTTGCGACGTTTTACCTCACCTTTTTAGCCTACAAGCTAATTCGCAACGAGCAATTTCAGGCAAGAGATGTTCAGCTGCTGCTTGCCAATTCTTTCACCTTTTACGGTGTTGGCTATTCAATACTAAGTTCACATGAAATCGGCATGCACCTGTTGGGTCTTTTTACGTTATTAAACGCAGTCGTGCATTTTATCGTCAGCGCAGTTTTTTATCGCCGAAAGCTGGCAGATCGGAACCTGTTTTATCTGGCATCCGGGCTGGTATTGGTATTTATTACTATCGCTATTCCGGTACAGCTGGACGGCAATTGGGTGACACTGCTATGGGTCGGTGAGGCGGCACTGCTGTATTGGATTGGCAAGACGAAAAATATCGGGATTTATGAGAAGCTTTCTTACCCGCTGATGGCTTTGGCTTTTTTTAGCATCCTACACGACTGGTCAAATGTATATGATCGCTACGATTTTTCATCGACCGGCTTACACTTTACACCGGTTTTTAACATCCACTTTTTAAGTTCACTACTATTTATTGCGGCCTTCGCCTTTATTGTTTATTTGCAACAAAACAAAACATATCCATCAATACTTGGCAGCGGTCGATTGGCGAAGTTTGCCGCTATTGCCATTCCCGCGACTCTGTTATATGTAACATATTCAGCTTTTCACCTGGAAATTGGCAATTACTTCGAGCAGCGTCATGGATTGTCTGCGATTGCAGATGGTTCTGATTCGTATGGCGGGCAATACTACAATTATGATTTACTAAAGTTCAAAAACATTTGGCTAATAAACTACTCGCTACTCTTTCTAACAATTTTAGCGTTTTTCAATATTGAGAAGCTTCAAAATCGAATACTGGGAATCGTTAATCTTGGCTTTAGCACTTTTGCAATCGCGGCTTTTTTGCTTGGCAGTCTCTATTCGCTTGGCGAGCTACGCAGTTCTTATATAAACCAATCCATGGCAGAATATTATAACACCGGAATCTTTCACCTTGTTATTCGATATATCGCTTATGGCTTTGTCGCCCTCACTTTATTCAGCTGCTATAAGTATACGAAGCAAAAGTTTATGCAGAATGGGCAAGATCTTGTTAGACCATTTGATTTACTTCTTCACATCAGCTTGTTATGGCTAGCAAGTAGCGAACTGATTCACTGGTTAGATCTGGCCGGCGTTGCATCCGATAAGCTGGGTCTAAGTATTTTGTGGGGTGTGTATTCTCTGGCTTTAATTGCCTTTGGTATTTGGAAAGGCAGGAAACACCTACGCATCGGCGCCATTGCTCTCTTTGGAGTTACGCTCCTAAAGCTCTTTGCTTATGACATTGCTGATCTGAACACAATTGCCAAGACAGTCGTATTTATGTCACTCGGCCTGCTGCTGCTAACTATATCATTCTTGTACAACAAATACAAACACCTGATTGTTGATGAAAATGAAAACAAAGAATAATTTCTATCTACTCCTGTTACTATTCACCAGTTTTGCCTTTGGGCAAGCAGAAAACTACTCGTACTCGCGTGAAGTAAAAGGTATCGAAAACCTGTGGCATTCCATCGTGCTGCCAAATGAGGTCTTTCGGGCTATCTCGCCCAGCCTGTCTGACATCAGAATATTTGGTAAGACAGTCAAGGGAGAAATTGTTGAAGCGCCATATCTGCTGCGAGCGGCGGCAGACAAGGTGGTTAACACAGATATCAACTTTAAACAGTTAAACACCAGCTCTAATTCGAGAGGCCATTTTTTTACATTTGAAGTTCCGGAAAATACGGACATGAACCAGCTTCAACTAGAACTTGAACAGCAGAACTTCGATTGGAAGGTTGAGCTGGAAGGTAGTCAGGATCAGCGAGAATGGTTTAGCATCGTAAAAGACTATCGTATCGTTTCCATCAAGAATCAACTGACCAGTTATCGCTTCAGTACCATCTCCTTTCCCAAGGCACAGTATCGTTTTTTACGTCTGCGCATTCCAAGCAGTGAAAAGACTCTTTTGACAAGCGCAAAAATCACTCAACATCAGACAATCGCAGGCGACTACCGCAATTATCCCATTCGCTCTATGGAACGGAGTGAGGATAAAGTTAGAAAGCAGACTATAGTTAACATCGCTTTGTCCTCACGCGTACCGGCAACCCGCTTGAAAATCGATATACAGGATGACTTCGATTATTATCGCCCGATAACAATTGAATATCTGGCTGATAGCGTTAAGACTGAGAAAGGCTGGAAGTATTCGTGGCGCAGCTTAACTTCGGGAACGCTGACATCGATTGAGCCCAACAATTTTTATTTCAATCACATTTTGTTTCGCAAGCTGCGGATCCACATTTCTAATCAAGATAATCAGCCATTATCAATTGGCAGCGTGTCAGTAACAGGACCAGTATACGACTTGATAGTTCGCTTCACTGAATCAGCAGCCTACCACCTTACCTATGGCAATGCGAAGGCTACTCGTCCACAATATGACATCGCCCGCTTTAAAGAAAATGTTCCGCAAGACGTCAGTGAAGTAACACTTGGTGTTGAGAGAGAACTTGCAAAAGCGAGTAACCCTGAAGTAGAACCATTGTTTGGGAACCCATTGTGGCTCTGGGGCATTATGTTAGTAGTCATCGGATTACTTGGCTGGTTCTCACTTAAAATGCTTAAGAATGAGGGATAAATAATGGATAAAGCGCTCTGGTTGGAGAAACTAAAAATATATGACGAACTAGTCGCAAAGGTTCCTGGCCTTGAACGACTTGGAAAAACCATGCCCTACACCTCGGCAAACACCTATATGTTTTCCCTTTTTAACAAAGCTGGTGAAATTGGTTTACGTTTATCGAAAGAACAGCAAAAAGAATTTATCGAGAAGTATGATTCCGGCCCATATAAGTCTTATGGAGCCACGATGAAAGATTACGTTCTGGTTCCCGAATCGATGCTTGATGATCTGGATCTGTTGGCTACCTATCTACAGATGAGTAAAGATTTTGTCGAATCTCTGAAACCGCAGCCACGGAAAAAAAAGTGACTCCTTAACCGCAGCCGGCAAAACGCTACCAACATCTATTATATCAATTCAGGAAATTGAAAAGACTCCTATATTTCCGCCAATCTCACGCCCCTTTTCGCAACTACTTTTTACTTGCCTTGCCTCTCAAACACAGGCTTCCTAATTTTCAAGAGTAAAACACCTTTGTTAATACACGGATTGGCTATTGCTGTTTAGGGTATTTTAAAAAACCAAACCCCGGAGAGGCAGGTCATGAAAACGGTATTTACTATCATCGTCGCGCTCCACGGACTTATCCATTTACTTGGCTTCGTCAAAGCTTTTAAAATTGCAGAAGTAAACGACCTGACTATACCTATTTCGAAGTCATCAGGAGTTTTACGGTTGATTGCATGTGTCCTTTTCTTAATTACAGCAATTCTTTTTGCGAGTCGTTCTGACTACTGGTGGCTGGTCGGGATTTTATCCGTCCTCTTATCTCAGACTCTTATCGTCATTTACTGGCAGGACGCTAAATATGCCACCCTTCCAAATTTTCTTATCCTGTTGGTATGTGTCGGCGCATATGCGAATTTTCAGTTCATGAATATGGTTGAAAGCGAGGTTTTTGAGATGAATGCTGTACGCACCACCGGTCAGGAGGCAGGCACTCAACAGCCGGAGAATCTGCCTTTGCCTGTTAAAAAGTGGTTAAGCGTCAGTAATATTATGAGCCTGGGTAGAATAGAGACGGTTTATTTGGAGCAGGAAACATTTATTAAGCTGAAGCCCAACCAGAAGGATTGGTATTCGGGCACGGCAAAGCAATATTTTACAACCCAACCTCCGGCATTTATCTGGCATGTTGATTTAACCATGAATCCATTAATTCAGGTATCGGGTAGAGATAAATATGTGAACGGCAAAGGGGAAATGCTCATAAAGCTGTTTTCTCTGATCTCTGTTGCAGATGCGAAGGAGAACCATAAGGTCGATCAGGGAACGCTCCAGCGTTACCTTGCGGAAATTGCCTGGTTTCCTTCCGCTGCTCTAAATCCGTATATCAGGTGGCAACCTATTGACAATCGGACGGCAAAGGCAACGATGTCGTACAACGGTGTGAGCGGCTCCGGCACGTTCTATTTCAGTAAAGATGGAGACTTGCAAAAGTTTATAGCGATGCGTTATAAGGAAGTTGATGACGAATCGCAACCGATAGAATGGGTCGCTGAAGTACTGCGCACTGAGGAAAAAAACGGCGTGCGTGTACCGACAAGAATGCAGGCCACTTGGCAAATGGAAAGCGGTGCCTGGACATGGTTGAAACTAAATATAACCGATATTCGCTATAACATAGCTAAAGAACCTATAGTACAGAGGGATTAAAACAGAGCCAATGCATAATATGATTCTCCAACCAACACTCAAGGGCAAACTTGTCCTGCTTCGCCCACTTAAAGAGAGTGACCTTGAGCCTCTTTACGAAGTTGCCAAAGATCCGCTAATCTGGGAACAACACCCATGTCCCACCCGCTATCAGCGTGCAGAGTACGAGGCATTTTTCAAAGACTCGCTGGATTCGCAGGGAGCGTTAATCGTTATAGACGCCGCAAGCGATCAGGTAATCGGCAGCTCACGCTTCAACCCCATAGAGAGACATTCCAATGCCGTTGAAATTGGCTGGTCATTTCTCGCAAGAAAATACTGGGGTGGAAAATATAATCGCGCGGTAAAAAAGTTGATGATAAGTCACGCACTAGAGACTCTTGACTGCGTCATTTTTTATATCGGAAGGGATAATGTTCGTTCGCAAAAGGCTGTAGAAAAGTTGGGAGCAATAAAAATAATCGATTCCTTAAATCCACTTATGAAAATTAGCGATATTGATATTACATATAAAATCTCAAGCCAAATCTAATAATGCCTACCAAGCGCCTTGGCATAAAAAGGTTATACATGAAATTACTCATACTCACAATATTAATTAGTGCTTTTGCATGCAAAAGTGACGATAGCGGAACAGATCCGATGCAAAATAAGGAACAGGTTTATATTAATGGGAAGATTTACACAGTAAGTAACGATCTTCTATGGGCAGAGGCAATGCTAATCAGGGATGGTAAAATCATCGCTATTGGTACAAATCAAAGCGTGCAAAGTCAGTCTGCTGCGGGCGCAACACTTGTAGATTTGCAAAACAAGATGGTCATGCCGGGCATTCACGATGTGCACCTGCATCCGCTGGAAGCAGCTTCGAATAATTTTCTATTTATTTTGGACGAAACAGAGTCGGATCCGGAAAATTATGCTACAGATATCCAGCAGGCGATTCAGGACAACCCCGGTTCCGAGTGGATTTTAGGCTGGGGATTTGATATTTATACTGCGCTCGATGCCACGCGCGAACCAATAGACATTTTGGACGACATTTCTCTGACAAAACCGATTGCGGTCATGGAGCAAACCTCGCACTCAATGTGGGTCAATTCAAAAGCCCTGGAAATCGCCGGGATTACTGCTTCGACGGCAAATCCCGCGGGCGGAGTAATTATGAAAGATGAGACTGGACAGCCAAACGGTTTGCTCATCGATAATGCCGGAAATCTCATTGTCGATTTGGCAATTGCCTCCATTCCCAATAGTGCACAAAATGACTATGATGGTTTGGTAAATACCGCTCTGCCAGAATTGGCTAAAAATGGAATCACCTCAGTATGCGACGCGCGAACCTACTGGAAAAGAGACCATCATTTAACCTGGCAACAGGTTGAAGACAATGGAGAACTAACCGTTCGCGCGAATCTTGGACTTTGGTTATATCCTACCGAAGATGACGCTTCGCAAATTGCCACTCTAAAGTCGCTTTATTCAAACGAACCAGGGAGTTTTTTAAAGGTCAATCAAATAAAGCTATATGCGGATGGCATTGTTATTAATACCACATCGGCAATGCAGCAAGACTATTTAATTGATCTTTTCGAATTGTCGACCAATAATGGTCTTAACTACGTATCAGAAAATCGCATTGCCCAATACATTGCTGTTCTGGAGCCAACCGGATTTGACTTTCATATCCATACTATCGGAAACCGCGGTGTTCATGAAGCGCTTAATGCCATCGAGCAAAGCGGAACGTCGACGGGCAGACATCGATTAACGCATGTCGAGTATGTCGATGCTGTTGATTACCCACGTTTTGCTCAACTCAATGTAACGGCCGATGCACAGGTTGCCGGAGACTTTACCAAACCAGAGAATTGGCATGAAAATGATGAATTAGTCGATCCGGTATTGAATGACAACATTATTCCAATAAAAAGCCTGCTCCAGGCAAATGCCCGAATTACCCTTAGCAGCGATTGGGATGTGAGTTCATTAAACCCGTTTGTCGGCCTACAGAACGCCGTTACACGCGTTCCGCAGGAAATTAGCTTGTCAGAGGCCATTAAAGCGTACACCTTAAATGCGGCATATGTAATGAGGCAAGAAGATATTGTTGGTAGCCTGGAGGTTGGCAAAGAGGCCGATTTTATTGTGCTTAGCCAAAACATCTTCGAAGTGACACCGAATCAGATTGCTCAAATATCGGTTTTGGCGACTTATTTGAAAGGTGAGTTGATTTACGAGAAGTAATCTTTACCGTATTTTAGTTCTAGGTTCTTCCCATCAATGCAACAGCTTGCGCACGTTCTTGCGGCACATTCGCTTAAACTCGCAATGCGATTCGCAGGCCGCCTCTTTTGGAAAACGAGTATGCCGAAATACGCCTCCACGAATTTGCTCAACGTATTTGAAGACCATTTCTTGGCTGCGATTCAGCATATCATCAAAGCTCAATTGCGTATCATACTCGTCTTTTATGTAACCGTTCGGCAGAGCAGCATGTCCCCTCTGAGATAGTGGAATACCAGATTCCTTGTCGAACATAACCGGCTTGCGTTCGCAGTTATCGGCATCGCGCACCTGATAAATCGCAGTCAAAATGGCCTTAGCTTCTTTACGTTTACCAGCCTTTCCCAAAAGGCGCGGCAGAACCACTGCATATATCGGAAGCTGCAAAGACATTCCATCTCGCACATTCCGTGGGCCAACAGCGCTGAAGCCGGTTTTGTAATCCAATAGCATCGCCTGCTTACTGTCTGCACTTAAATCTATGCGGTCAATTTTTCCAATCAGCTTCAACGTTTTGCCATCCTGTTGAATCTCAATCGGCTGCTCCAGCGAGATCTTATCCTGCTCTTTTTTCAAACCGGTCTCGCCAAATCCAACCTCAAAGAACGCCGGAAAGAACTGCAGGTTTTCGATCTGCTCTTTTTCTTGCTCCAAAAAGGCATCCCATAAACCGGACTTGTTCGGCGAACCAAAGTAGCGTTCACGTTCAATCTCAAAAAGCAAACCACTGAACGGCAACTTATCAAATTCTTCAGCAGCAATTTCATACAGTAAATCACGAGCCTCCCAGGGACGTTGTAACAGATCCGGGGTTTCCTCACGTAATGCAGAGTAAAAGCGAAAAAAGGTATTGTGAACCAGCTGACCGCGTTCAAGAGCTGTCATTCCAGATTCCGCTTCGCGCTCTTCTTCCAGCTTCATAATGTAGCGAAAGAAAAATTGTATCGGGCAAAAAGCATAGCTTTCCAGGCGCGTGACAGAAAATGCTGCATCGCCAAAAGAAGCATCCAGGCTGGCCGTAATATCGCTATGCTTGTCCAGCATACCCTCGTAGTCGTTAAACACCTCACGACGACGTTTCCTGTAGCTTACGTCTACTTTTTCGAGCCACATGCTCGCCGTAGTATCAATTTCGTTCGCTCGCTTCGGAGAACGCGTCTTTTCCAGGCTCTGCCAAATGCCTACTGCCCGCCGATCGAACTCCTTCAGTCCCGGAGGTATATTTCCCGCCACGCGTTCTAATAGTCGCCTCGGGCTGCGTAAAAAAGCTGCAGACGGCGGTCGCTTGCGAAAACGCAACTTTAGCCGATCTTCCATAATATTTAGAAAGTTTGATGGTACACGTGCAGATTCGCGTTCAAACTGCGGATAGGTAAATATCAGTCGCTCTGCAGGCGCCCGTAGGATCTGATAAAACATATAGCGATCCTGCGCTAACAAATCTTCCGTTGCCGCCAGTCCCAGACTTTCACGCTTTTCATCGTTAAAAAAAACGTCATGTGTAAACGGTCGTGGAAAACGGTTCTCCACCATACCACCAAAGAGCAGCACCTGTGGCTCCATTGCCAAAATTTCCAATCGTGGCATGACCTGCACACCGTATTGCGACCATTCGCGAGTGTTGTAGGTTGCATCTGAAATCAACAGGGTTAAGTATTGATGAAGCTGCTTAAGTGACATCTTGCTGCCTTTTTCAGAAGCGGCAGACTTTTGCAGGTTACTCACTATCCAGCTAAACTGATCTAGCAGCTTATTAAAGCGGTTAAAAGCGCGATATTCTCGTTCCTGTTCGATTAATGTTAACACATCCGACTCATCGCCTTTATACCAATCAAGAAAGCCAAGCGTGTCGAGAAGATCTAAAAATGTCTCACGAAATTCTGTTACATCCTGCTTTCCGGTTAGAGGAGCAAACAGTTCCAATAAGGATTTTAATTCAGCTGCCGCAGATTCATATAGATCAGCCTTGCGACGAATTGCTTCAATGGCAAAGCTATCGTCATCTTCCGCATCAACGCTACGCAGGTAACTCAGGCGGTTAGCGACTTTTTCTTTCCAACTGGAATGTAGATGCGTGAGACGAAGTTCGACAGCCATTTTTTTAAGCAAATCCGAGTCCAGTTTGGATGCCGTATCCTTCTTGCGATAAAATGGTGAGCCGAGTAGCTGCACAATTTTTTTTACTTCAAAGCCCTGAAGCGGTATTTCCAATAGAAGCAAAAGGCTGCGGATCAATGGAGACTGGCTGAGTGCATAGCCAGTTGAAAGATTGTAGGGAATACCATATTCCTGAAAAATCTCATGAATCAACGGTGCATACTCTTCAAGGGAAGGAAAAGTAATTCCAATATTGCTCAACGGAATGCCTTTATGGGAATGCAGACGACGAGCATAAGCTGCAATAAATGCCACCTCTTCGCGTTTATTGCGATTGGCTTGAATCAGCAAGTCTTTCCCCGGGAGCACAGTTTGTTCAGTTACATTTTTCCGTTGAAAGAGTTTTTCTTCCCAGGGATGCGGCTCAGCAGTCTCCTTGCGTAGGGGGTTCAATCCGGTTAAATCGTAATGTGCTTTTTGCAGGTGTTCGAAGAGTAGCGGCTGGCCTTCAAAATAATCCATCTTTATTTTAACATTGCAAACCGTTTGCAAGTTTTCGATGGCATTCAGCATTGGACGCGTAAACATACCATAGCCATTCAGATAAACCGACTGAAGCTCGGGGAAGTGTTCTCTCCACGTTAGGCCATCCATCTCCATGCTCAGCTGCTGGATAGCACCCGCTTCATCCAGAAGTCCCTGAGAAGTGAGTGTCTCATCGAACTGCTGTAACAGCAATGAGAAGTCTTGTAATCGCTGATCGTCGATATCATCCTGATTTAGCAGTTGATCCGGTGTGTAGCCATACTCGCGCAGTTCGGTAATCAGCTTGTCTACTTTGCGCACCAATCCGCGACGTTCAGCATTCTCCTTCGAAAAGAATCGCAGGTTCTTCACGTTATTGCGCAGGATTTCTTCTACCAGAAAAAGTTGCATTGCCGGAGAGATCACCTTGGGAGCCTGCGGTCTGCTCCGATGCACTTTCAGCATAAATTCATAGAAGGTATAAACGGGTGGGTCAATTAATGCCCGGGCGGGAAGGGCATCCATAAGCAATTCTTTGAAGCGGCGTACCGCTCGCTTTACAGGCAGAAGATAAACAAAGTCATATTCATTTCCACGCGTAGCACGCACCCGTTCGACAATCTCATCTTTAAAGAAATAATATCCGGCGGAGGGGCCGGTTATCAATTCGAATGTTGGTTTGCCGGGCATACTCAATTAGGTCTCTTAAGGAAGTTCAAAGTTCAAGGTTCTAAAAGTGAAACGTGAAACGTG
>JBOEGD010000015.1:0-101284 GCA_050633245.1 Calditrichia bacterium
CCCTGTCCGTAAAACGGAACGATCGCGTGCGCAGAGTCGCCAAGCAGCAGTGCGCGCCCTCCAACATGCCAGGGATGGCATTTAATGGTGATCAGGTTACCGGTTGGATTCGCAAAAAACGTATCTGCCAAATCAGGCATTAATGGAATGGTATCGGCAAACTGCTCAGCAAAAAACGCCTCAACGTCCTTTGGAGTCGTAAGATCATCAAAACCCGGCTCTCCGGCATAGGGAAGAAATAAGGTGCAGGTAAAGCTGCCATCGAGATTGGCCAGAGCAATTAGCATATAGGTGCCGCGCGGCCAGATGTGCAGTGCATGCTTCTCCATCTGAAAACTGCCACCAGCACCTGCTGGAATAGTCAATTCCTTGTAGCCATGCTCCAAATAAGACTGCTGTAAATTGAAACGACCGGTTTTCTGCATTTCCATGCGAACAGGTGAGGTCGCGCCATCACAGGCAATCAGAGTATCCGACGTGATAGTATAGGCATCACCATTTTCACCAACAAATTCCAGATCACCGGTAGCAAAATCGACACCGGTACAGCGCTGGTTAAATCGGATGGTTACGCCCGCTTCTTCCGCCGCATCCATCAGCTTACAGTTAATCCCGGAACGGGAGATTGAGTTAATAACCTCGCTATCATCCTTGCCATAGCGCTGAAAGGTCAGTGCTCCATCCGGGGCGTGCATCATGCGTCCGGACATTGGGATCGCCTCACGCAAAATCGTATCAGCCAATCCAACCTGATCCAGCGCGTAAATTCCACGTGTCGAGAGCGCAAGGTTAATGGAGCGTCCGGCACTCATTTCCAACCTGCGCATATCTCCACGTCGCTCATAAATAGTAACTTCGAATCCACGTTTTGCAAGATATATTCCCAAAAGCGAACCGGCAAGCCCAGCTCCGGTCAGCGAAACTTTTTTATTTTTCATCGAATTCCTCTGTTCAATGGTGATCGTTGAAATATACGGTGTGGGGAAGAAAAGATTAAGGAATTTCTAGGATGACGCGAGGAAAAGAATGCCGCAACGGAAAATTGCGGCATTTGGCAGAAAGTAAGAATACGTTTAGCGTAGCAGAAGCATTTTTTTTGAAGAACGCAACTCGCCAAACTGTAACCGATACACATAAACACCGCTGGCAACTGTTCGACCGGCGTTATCACGCGCATCCCAAACGACTTCCTGCTTACCAGGTGCTGCAGACAAGCTGCTAAAGGTGCGCACTTTTTGTCCCAATTTGTTATAAATCGTCAATGAAACGGTTTCATTAAAACCCGCAGGCAGGGTATAGCTGATTGTCGTTGACGGGTTAAACGGATTCGGATAGTTTTGCTTAAGCTCGAAACCGGAGGGCAGATTTACGTCGTCTTCAATACCGACAGACATCCACTGGACATCATTACTATCGCGCGGTTCCAGCTTGTAGCGACTAAATTGATAGTAAAGGTGACCGCGAAGATCCCCCATCATACCATCCATAAGAGACTCGTCTAAATTCCCCTCATATTCCGCTGAAAGATCATCTACCAGCATTTCGCCGGAACCATCATCAATAACAAACTCACCAAAATTATTTAGACCATCCGGAAAGGCATCAGTAATAGTAATATTTCGAACCTGCATCAAAACCGATTCATATTGTTCCGCATCTCGGCCATCAGGAGGTAAAATTCCCGTTTGCACTTCAACCGGATCGAAAGGCCCAACACCTGCCACCTCAAGATCAGAACTTATTTCAGAGATCATCGTATGACCAAAATCTTCCACAACTCTGCCAAATACGCTGATATTGTCTCCAATTGCATATTGAGTGGTTAAACCCTTTATGAAAATCCCCGACCATGGAGCAGCAGCATCCTGGATAAAATAGCCTGAGAATTGGCTCAGATCGGACATGACAACACCCTCAACTTCGACAAGTAGTCTGTGGTAAGGAGAATCATCATCGGAGTATCCTTGGGTATTCTGAATGTCCTCAATAGGAAGTCCATTATCGCGCACGAAAAATTGCAGTATGGATCCGGTAGCTCTGGAAGTATCATTTGGAAACATCGAGGTATTCGCATCCGCATCCGTTGCGGTTATGAAATAACGAAGATAGCTGTCATCAGTTTGCGCAGGAATTTCCCCACTCCAGATATCGCCATTTGCTGTCATCGGGGCCGTTAAGAAGGTGTCGTTATTAATACTGTAATGAATTAACGCGCTGGCAACGCTGTTGTTATCCGTAATTGTCGCGCCAATTATAGCATCGTCCGAGGATGTAATAATCACCGGGTCACGAAAAACTGTCGCCAGCGTCGGTGGGCCGTCTATCAATGTTAAGTCACTAAGATTACGTGGGTTGATGCTATAGCCATCCATTAAGTTCCGTACAAAGCCCTGCACGGCTACAGTGCTTGAATTGGCTGGCCACGAGTAAGTATTATTGTCAAAGCGATCACGGAAAAAGCGAAAATAGTCATCCATGAATGTCGCTATTCCGGTGCTGTCGGAGATAACAGCACGATTGGATTCAAAATTGTTATCCAGAACCTCGGCATTGGGGATGCGCACATATTGCGACTCCCACTGTTCAGCATTTTCGGGAATCGACAAGTCTTCTGTGCTCAACACAATCGGCGGCGGCACATTGCCGAGCGTTTCAAGAAACACCGGCACCAGTGGGTCGGTGAGTATCGTCAACTGGGTAAACCCCTCGAATTCGGTTACCACACCGGTAAAACGACCGACATCACCGGGGATTAATGTACCAAAATCCGTTCCGGTAATCGTTGAATCGTTTTGCACAACCAATAAGCCCTGCCACGGGTCGGTTGGTAAGTTTGGATTCAAAATGAAACCGGCCCAGCGTGGCCCGATAGACAGCGAGCGAACACTGCTGGTCAACATTCCACGCACTTCTACGGTATCACCCACAAAAGGTGAAGCATCATCCACTTCGGGATTCGAGACAAATTGAATTTCTTCAATTGTTTTGGTAGGATATGTTTGACCCTGAAGCATTGCTGAAAAGAAGAGCAATACAATTGGGCATAATATCATTTGTATTCTGAAAATCATAATTCCCCCTGTTGTTTACGCAATGTTTACGATTCATTTTAGAAACGTAAACAGCCGTCCAACCACTTTTACATTGACAATATTGTATTAGTATCTTTTTGAAGAGCTTCTATATAAAAGCGAATAATTGTGGTAAGCGCAATAAAAAAGGCCGCCGATTTGCACCGACGACCTCTGGGAGGAATGGTTCTAACAAACCTTCTAGCGCAGTAGTAACATCTTTTGTGAAGCCTGAGAACTTCCGTGAGTCAGGCGATAGATGTAAATTCCACTGGCAACATTGCTTCCTGCATCATCACGGGCATCCCAAACCACTTCGTGAGTTCCGGCTGTCTGCGCAATATTCTTCATAGTACGCACCTGCTGGCCCAGCTGATTGTAGATAACCAGCGAAGCACCCGCATCAAGTGCTCCGACTGGTAGAGAATAAACAATCGTTGTGCTCGGGTTGAATGGATTCGGATAGTTTCCATGCAGACTGAATGTCTCTACGTTCGTTCCGGGATTAATGTCATCACCAATTCCGGTAATCGGAGTTAGCCAGCTAACGATCCGCTCAGCAACCAAATCGCGATCGGCCTGCTCGGCAATCGATTCAAAACCGAAGGTGGTCATAAGCGACTTACCATTCAATCCCGCTCCATTGTGCTCAGCCTTAATTCCGGAGTACTCGGTCGGGCGTGTAAAGAAGCTAAATACCGGTGAGGCATTTCCATCTGCAGCCGCAATGCGATTGGCAAACTTGTTTCCGGAGAAAGAGATCGTGCTGGCACCTGTTCCACCAGTTACGTTCATTTGTCCGATTCCATCACTAATAGCATCTCCGCTAACACCTTCCATGATGGTTAGAAAAACACGGCGAGTTTCGTAATTTGCGTGCAGATAATTTGTCAGGAAGTCCTGACTTGCCGGAGTTGAATATCCACTTGCCGGGTCAGCCATATAATAGGCCAAGTCCAAGCCACTAACATAAAGGCCGCCACCATTATCCAGATAGGTCTTTAGTGTAGTCATTTCGCTTTCATCAAGACATGGAACGGTAGTTCCCGCCATCCACATAACCATACCATAATTACCAAGATCGGCACCAGCTGCTGTGGCAACGGACGATGTAACAACTCCATAGTCTGCACTGTTATTCTGTAACGAAGTGACCAGATAGTCCTGATAGTCTTTTCCACCATCATCATCAACAAGTAAGATAGGTACACCGTGAGTCGTAAAGTTCAGGTCGATGCTGCCATTGTTTGCAGGAAGAATCTGTGATGTAAACTCAACGCTGGTTCTGCCGTATCCAACTGCACCTCCGGCTGCAACTGAAACCGTAATGATCGTCGAATCACCCGCATCCAGAGTCAATTGATCGGTTTGACCAATCGGGAACGTTCCGTTGACAGTCGTAAATTCCTGCGTCCATGTTGCAGGGCCATCAAACGACAATCCAACAGTATAGGTGTCCTGATTAAGACCATCGTTACGTAGAACAACGGTGTTTTGAGCGGTAGCACTTGCCGAGCCGAGAAAATCCTTTGCACTGGAGTTCCAGCTAGCCAGATAATCTGGTGCAATCAAATCCATCGAAACACCCTGATGAATTTCACTTGAGCGGAAAATTGCGTTTTCTTCAAAGATAAAAACAGCAACATGACAGCTGTCGGGAATAATGTCCGGGCTTGGTGAAGGCATAACTGGAACAACCCGTGAGAGGGTTTTGGTGACAACATCGCCCTGATTCCATGCACCGGTAATTACTTCACTGCCGTTCGCCCCATTCATCATGTCTCTAACGGTATCATAATGAATATAGTTTGGACCACCTCCGGTACCGGTTTGGCCCCAAACCAGGCCGTCTTCCATTAGCACAACACTATATCGAAAGTTGCCATTAAGATTTGTCAGAGCTGTAAAGTCGATTGTCGCATCGAATGTTCGCGTACCAACATCATAGCTTCTGGTTACATTGATATCAACTGTTGCAGGAGTGCTGGCGCGCAGGGCAACCTGGCTGGCCCATGAACCGCGACTAAGGAGAGTGGTATTACGATCAATACATGCCGTAGGATATGCAGTGAATCCCATCTGGCCGATTATTCCATTCCCATTAAACTGATCAAACGGATCGCTGCTGGTGCTCGGACCATGATAGGCGATCATAATAACATTCGGCGTCGCCGCTTTAATGTTTTCAATGATTTGATCTCCTGCCGGACAGAACTGACACCAAGTTCCGGTGCAGTGTTCCATAACAGGATTGCGAACAGTTGATTGGGCAAAGCTGATGCTGGTAATAAATAGCATTGCAATGATCCAAATGGCTCTGCTCTTCGAAGCAGACATTGTAGCATGGTTCATAAACGACCTCCAAAAAGGGTATAGGGTTGCCGGGGCATGATATAACCTTTATGAGTCAGAACTATTGCTCATAAAAGTGAGAATCAATGGCTGGTGAAAATCAATAGTGAGTAGAGGATCAAACTTGTTACCCCCTTACAGGGTAAAAGATAGCGCAAATCTCAAAAATGTCAAGATTTTTTTGCAAGACAATGTATTTTTTGGTGTATAAATAAAGGATGTTTTGTTATGGATTTCAGCAAAATTTTCCCTTAAAGCATTTAAAACAAACAGTTTAAGCTCTTGATATTGCCTGCCGCAGTAAATTTACAAATTGCCATATATCTTCAAAAGAATTATATAGCGGAACAGCAGCGGTTCGAATTACGTCCGGCTCACGCCAATCGCAGATCACCCCTTCTTCTGTAAGGATATCAAAAACCCTGCGGCCATCGCGCTGCACCACGATTGAAACCTGGCAACCGCGGGCCGCTTCAGTACGTGGAGTAATTGTTGTAACAGCATCGCCCAGATCATCAAGTAAAAAATTTAGATATCCACTAAGTAGAAGCCCTTTTTGACGCAGTCGACCCATCCCCGCTTCATCAAAGATCGCTAAACTCGCGCGAATTGCAGCAAGTGAAAGTATGGGGGGGTTACTAAGCTGCCAACCTTCTGCACCGGGTATTGCATCGAAGCCCGGCTTCATAAGAAAGCGCTCCTTTTTATTATGTCCCCACCAGCCGGCAAAGCGCGGCAGGTCTGCGTTTGCATGACGCTCGTGCACGAAGACGCCTGAAATACTACCGGGGCCGGAGTTTAGGTATTTATAGGAACACCATGCGGCAAAATCGACGCCCCAATCGTGCAATGATAGCGGAATATTGCCAGCACCATGCGCAAGGTCGAATCCGACAACGCATCCCTTATTTTGACCAATTCGGGTAATGCGCTCCATGTCGAAGACCTGTCCGGTGTAGTAATTTACCCCGCCAATCAAAATAAGCGCAATCGAATCACCCTCTGCCTCAATAAGCGCATCAATATCTTCCTGATGATGAAGCACCTCTCCCTCCCGCAGTGGAAGCTCGAGCAAACACTGTTTCGGATCGAAGCCATGAAAACGTATCTGCGATGCAACGGCATACTGATCGGATGGAAAGGCATTTGCTTCAATCAATATTTTATTCCGATTCGCCGTTGGGCGGTAAAACGAAACCATTAAAAGATGCAAATTGACGCTTAGCGTGTTCATCATGACCACCTCACCAGCCCTTGCCCCAACGATGCGGCTCATTGCAGGTGTCAGAAACTCATGGTATGGCAACCAGGGATTACGCGCATGCAGATGGCCTTCCACCCCCAGATCTTGCCAATCGGTCAGTTCCTGCTCAACATATTCGCACGTCGACTTTGGCTGCAATCCCAGCGAGTTGCCGGTAAGATAAATTGTCGGTTTGCCCTTATGTTTGGATATGTGGAACCGGTTTCGAAATTCTGCCAGTGGATCTTCCTTGTCTAACATCCGAGCAAATGAGATGTCATTTTTATAATCTGTCATCATCAATTTCCGTTTTAATGTGGGTTTACAGAATGTATTTAATCGCCCCTTCGCATGCAATAGGCACCAAGGTTGTAAATTCTGAAATTATTATCAGCAACTGCCGAATACATCACTCGCAAAAATGATAATTCCTTTTACTTGATTTTCACTGCAATCAGCATCTTATTTTAATGACCTGATCAAAAATCCATCTTACCTGTCGGAGCATCGCATGAGCGTGGCTGTTGATCGTTCTACTTTACATCGAATTTTTATAAGCTATTCTTCGGAAGATTCTGATTTTGCACTTCGATTGCAAGATGAGCTTCAGAAATACCGACCACCCTCCGGATATGCCCGGCTCCAGGTGCAGAAAGACGAACCAGACTTTACTGAAACAGATTACTATCAGGTTGTTTCAGAACATTTGCAGCAGTCCGATTTATTAATCGTCATTTGCTCGCAATATGCGAAAGTCTCTGAGCCAGTTCAGCAAGCTATTAATCTATTCCTATCCAAACAACCGCCGTCTCGACTGATTTTCGTGCGTTATGCAGATACATCCACCGGAGTTGTAAGTGACTATGAAACTATGCCGTCGGCCGTCAAAAGCTACTTTGACGGCAATTTCACTGCCGACTTTACCAATATGGATCCGGACAGCGGCAAACTCACCCAAATAGAATTCGAATCGTCCTGGTTTGCTCTTTTATCGCGTATCTATGATTTAAGCACGGGCGACTTATATGACTGGGCCACCGAAAGTGCCAAGAGACGCCGTATTAAACAATTTGCAACAGGTGGGATCGCGGTACTGGCTTTTTTGTCAATTTTAGGAGTCGGTGAATGGACAAAGCGTGCCGCAGCAGCTGAAGACATTCGCAAAGCACAACTTTTGGAGGCAAAGCGGGTCTACGACCGTAGTGCTTATGCTGCCTCTCAGAATCACCAGCTTCGCGCCTACTATCTGGGAATTGAAGCTGTTGAAACGGCACCAGATAAAGATAAAGAACAGTTTTTATCTAAACTTCCGGGTGGATTTGCAGCAGAGTTAAAAATGATTATTCCTGCTAACGCAGACATTCTTGGGGTTCACTTAAATCGGGACCAATCCCGCCTCTATTATCACACCAAGAATAATGATTTCAGGGCGGTAGACATAAAGACCTCCGAAGAGATTTTCACGTTCCAGGAGAACAACTGGATTACCGGGATGATGCTCGATCAGCGCGAAACCAACCTTTTTACCTGGGGCCAGGGGAATTCTATTCAGATGCGCGATGCCAATAACGGTAAAGCCGAGGGCCCTGAAATGCGACATCGCGGGGCAGTTATCGGAGCAGCGTTGAATCAAAAAGGCAATAACATGCTTAGCTGGAGCGCAGATGGAACGGCTAGACTTTGGGACCTTGCAACCCGTAAGCAAATAGGCCAATCGATGAAACATGTCGGCTGGGTAGTTGGTGCCACATGGCTGGCAAAGGAAGAGCGAATTTTAACCTGGGGCAGCGACAGTACGGCGAAGATTTGGAATGCCAAGAACGGTTCTGCTATTTCGAGCAAGCTTACTCTGGGTGGTGAAGGAAGCAGCGCCATCGTTTTAAATGACAATGAGAGCGTGCTTATCATCAGCAATAATAATGTCGCATATATCTGGGATGAGAGTGGCAGACGAACGGCGCGTTCATTCCGTCATGACGGCCCGATCCTCGGAGCCAGAACAACTCGCGACGAGAAGTTGCTTCTCACCTGGAGCCAGGATCATTCGGCAAGGTTATGGGACTTAAAAACAGGTAAATCGAAGACGCCGCCCATGAAACACGACGGCTGGATATTTGGTGCACGTTTCGATAATGCCGAAAAGCGCATCGTTACATGGAGTTTTGATAACTCGCTACGTTTGTGGAATGCAGAAACCGGCAGCCAAATTGGTTCAACTATGCGACATTCTTCCGGGCCGAAAGGAAGCGATTCCGGGGTTTTTGGCGCAACTTTTATTGATGGTGAAAATGCCATCCTCTCCTGGGGAGACGACAATACTGCTCGCATCTGGAGTTGTGATAATGCCGAGCAGCTAAACCCAACACTTCAGCATCGCAATGGGCTGGATAACAGAGATGTTAAAGGAGCGTTAATTGCACAAACTCAGGGTCTTCTCGTTACCTGGAGCAGCGACAGTACGGCCAGAATTTGGCAGCTGAACACACCTCTCAAAGCAACCACCAGACAACCGCTCACCGAAACGCGTCCGCAAAAAATTCAACGCATGCTTCAAAAACGCAGTGGCACCATATACAACAACAGCACAGGAATAATAAACGCAATTCCCTACGATGAGTGGGTAAAATAACGCCTCTTGTTTCCATCCTTGCAACTCACGATTGCCGATTGCTTCTCGCCTCTTGCTTCTTAAGCCCTAAATACCTAGAATACAACGAACCAATTGAAGGGTTATCCCATGCTGCGCATTTTTTTTCTTATCATTTCACTGACACTGCCTTTGTTATCCCAAACGACAGAAACCTACTTTCGCATCTCAACAGCAGAAGCCTCCCTTGAAACGTTGATCGATCGCTGCTCACTAGATGAAGCTCAAGATGGCTTCTATTATGGTTATGCGAATGACGCAGAATGGCAGTGGTTAACGGAGCATTTTAGTTCGGTTGAGAAGCAGCTGCATCCGGGTTCTCGTTATGACCACCAAATGAGTAGCAGCTACGCCGATCTTAGCAATAACTGGGACACCTTTCCTACCTACGATGCCTATGTTGCCACGATGCAGCAATATGAAATAGATTTCCCACAACTTTGTCAGCTGGATACCTTTGGCGTGTCTACGCAAGGACGTTTGCTACTGGCAATGAAAATCACAGACAATCCGACCGCCGCCGAGGACGAGCCGGAGTTTCTTTACACCTCTACCATGCATGGTGATGAGACGACCGGTTATCCACTGTCCATCAGACTGATTGACTACTTGTTAAATGGCTATGGCAGTGAGGGCGAGCAAGGCGAACGCATTACAAAGTTGGTAAATAATCTTGAAATTTGGATAAATCCACTGGCCAATCCCGACGGCACCTATCGCAATGGCAATAATAGCGTAAACGGCGCATGGCGACGTAACGCAAATGGCGTCGATTTGAATCGTGATTTTCCAGACCGCATTGTTGATCCCAACAACACCACCCAGGGAAGGGAACAGGAAACTGCCGAGATGATGCAGTTTGTAGCGGCGCATAACTTTACGCTTTCTGCGAACTTTCACGGCGGTGCGCAGGTGGTTAACTACCCATGGGACAACGGCGCGTTAAGCGGCAGCTACTCTGCCTGTCCGGATGACGCATGGTTTATTGATGTGTCGCGTGTGTATGCGACGCCAAATCAAGACATCATGAACGGTGGCTTTAGCAACGGTATTACCAATGGCTGTCAGTGGTATGCTATTAACGGTGGACGGCAAGACTGGATATACGTGTGGCATGGTGGACGTGAAACAACGATCGAGCTGTGGAATACCAAGAACCCGCCTGGTTCAGTGCTACCGGAACGCTGGGAGCAAAACCGCGAGTCATTTCTAGTCTATATGGAAGAAACGTGGAAAGGCATTCGCGGAAGAGTAAAGGACATCACAACGCTACAACCGCTGGCAGCAGAGATAAATGTTATTGGTTATCCCGATGTGCCGGTTTTTTCCGATGCTGAGGTTGGTAACTTTCACCGCTTGCTTTTACCGGGCAGCTACGACCTTGCCGTTTCAGCACCCGGCTATATCAGCGACACCCTTTACGCCATTTCGGTAAGTGATACCGGCGCTACGCGCATTAACTGGTCACTTTATCCTCTATTGGTGGGCACAGGCGATACGCCGGCAAACACATCGATTCCACAAACGGCGGTGCTATTTCAGAATTATCCGAATCCATTTAATCCCAATACAACAATCCGGTTCTCACTTCCGGCAAGTGGAGAGGTGCGCATTGCAGCATATACACCACTTGGTGAAATGGTTACGGTCATCTCGCAGGAAAACAGGCAGGCTGGTGCACATCAGGTTAGCTGGGATGGATTCGACGCATATGGAAACAGTGTGGCTTCGGGAGTGTATTTTTATCGGCTGGAAATGGCAGGGCAGGTGCTGAGCCGAAAGATGATACTGCTGAGATAAGACAGGGGTCTGTGTCAGGCACAAATTGGCCGCTACGCTTATGGGACGACGGGGTGAATGGGTGACCGGGAGACAAGGCGAAAAGAAAATGAGCGTCGCTGTGGGACTGATTGGGTGCTTCGCTTATGGGGTGAATCGGTGACAAGGAGTAAAAAAATTGGGCGCTTCGCTTATGGGAAACTACCGAATGCCGAATCACTTCTAGCTACTCGCAGATCTGTGCTCGCTCTGGCTTCGACTCTGCTCAGCCTGACGCGGATTCACGATTACCACAGGCGTCTCGATAATTAATGTCCAGCGGTGAGACACCCTCGGCCTGACACGGATTCGCGATTACCCCAAAGTCTCAATAATCCGATTGATAATGTCCAGCGTGGAGACGCTCTCAGCCTCTGCATTAAAATTGGTAACCACACGATGCCTTAACACCGGCACGGCACAAGCACGCACATCTTCTTCCGACGGCGTAAAGCGGCCATAGAGTGCAGCTCGGGTTTTTGCTCCGAGAATCAGATACTGCGAGGCACGTGGCCCCGCTCCCCAGCTGACCCATTTATCAACAAAATCCGGGGCAGCAGACGAACCCGGACGCGTCATATTAACCAGTTTTACCGCATACTCAATAACATTGTCGGCAACGGCGACCTTTCGTAGTACGTCCTGAGCAGCAACGATATCGGCGGCGCTCATTACCTTGTTCAACTCGGGCTTGTAACTACTGGTTGTTGTCTTAACGATCTTTACTTCTTCTTCAAAAGTCGGATAGTCAATCCACAGGTTGAACATAAACCTGTCCAGCTGCGCTTCCGGCAAAGGATAGGTTCCTTCCTGCTCAATCGGATTCTGAGTCGCAAGCACAAAAAACGGCTCTTCCAGAATTAAATCATCACCACCGGCAGTTACCTTATGTTCCTGCATCGCCTCCAGTAGCGCAGCCTGAGTTTTTGGCGGCGTACGGTTAATCTCATCTGCCAAGACAATATTGGCAAAAATCGGTCCCTTGATAAAACGGAAGGACTTTTTACCGCTGACACGATCTTCCTCGATAATCTCCGTTCCGGTAATATCACTCGGCATCAGGTCTGGTGTAAACTGAATACGACTGAACTGCAATTCCAATACTTTCGCTAACGTATTAATCAACAAGGTCTTAGCCAACCCGGGCACGCCGACAATCAAACAGTGTCCGCCGGAAAGCATGGCGATCAACAGTTCTTCAATGATTTTGTCTTGCCCAACAATAGCCTTATGCACTTCCTCAAGAATGGCCTTGTAATTCACACTAAGTTTTTCGAATAGTTCGATATCGCGATCGGAGGCGGAGTCTGGCGTCGTCATGGTTTTCCTTGTATTATTATTACGAATTGAATATATACGCATGGAACGGCGATCAGTCAATTCAATTTTTCAGGATTTCAGTATCGGTCGTCCAATAGCATACGCAGAACAGACAAAAGTGTTCACCTGAATAATCACTTGCTGCAGGATTAAAAAACGGCTAAGTTTTCGCCCATGATGAGCTCTAAAAGAACGACCAGACTTATTGTTCACGGTGGTGCCTGGGATATTCCCGATGCACTGGTTGACGACCACATCAGCGGTGTTCGGTCGGCAATTGAGCAGGTTGCACCTCAGCTTGAGGCGGGAATGAATGCTATTGATGCGGTTGAAGCGGCAGTCAATGTTCTGGAGGCACATCCGGTATTCGATGCCGGACGTGGTTCGTTTTTAAATGCAGATGGGGAGATTGAGCTAGACGCAATGATTATGAACGGCCGGGATCTCAACTTCGGCGCTGTTGCCGCTTTGCAAAACATTCTGCACCCGATAAGTGTCGCAAAGGCTGTTTACACTCATCCCGATCACTGCTTTTTTGTTGGAAGGGGCGCACAGCGTTTTGCGGCAGATCATGGTTTTCCCGAGCTTAAACCGGAAGAACTGCTAACCGACCGCGAGCTGGAATATTTCCATCAGATTAAGTCTGATCCGGATTTCAAACCTCATCATCCATTTGAAGAAACGCCTAAGGGCACAGTTGGTGCAGTTGCAATGGACGCTAACGGCAATATTGCTGCTGCAACATCCACCGGCGGCACGCCTCGAAAGATGCCCGGCCGGGTTGGTGATACACCGCTAATCGGATCCGGCACCTATGCCGACAATTCCAGCGGCGGCGTTTCCGTTACCGGCTGGGGTGAAGCAATTATGAAGGTGCTTCTCGCAAAAACAATCTGCGATTCCCTGACCAGTAAAACAGCAGATGCCGCAATTCAAAACGCCTTGAATATTTTGAGAACTCGAGTGTCTGGTCTTGCAGGAGCCATTGCGGTAAGCAGAACTGGTGAATATGGCCTTGCCCATAATACACCACGCATGGCCTTTGCCTATCAGCAAACAGATGGTGATATTAAGGCTGGAATAAGGCTTACCTAACACAGGATTATTTATGAAAAGAGTATTAGTTACCGGCGGCACCGGATTTATCGGTTCCTTTCTCTGCGAGAGACTGCTAAATGACGGACATGAAGTCATCTGCATAGACAACTTTTTTTCCAGCAGCAAGTCTAATGTCTTACATTTGATGGATAATAATCGCTTTGAATTAATTCGCCACGATGTTACTGAGCCCATTCTGCTGGAAGTAGATCGCATCTATCACTTTGCCTGCCCGGCTTCCCCTGTTCACTATCAATTTAATCCCGTGAAAACAATCAAAACGAATGTTATGGGCACCATTAACATGTTGGGAATGGCCAAGCGTGTAAAAGCGCGAATTATGCTTGCTTCGACCTCTGAAGTTTATGGCGATCCTCAACAACATCCGCAAAAAGAATCGTATTGGGGCAATGTGAATCCCATTGGCATTCGCAGTTGTTATGATGAGGGGAAACGCGTTGCAGAAACCTTAATGATGGACTATCACCGTCAGAACAATGTAGATATCAAGATTATTCGCATTTTCAATACCTACGGTCCCCGTATGGCTCCGAATGATGGTCGGGTCGTAAGCAACTTTATTATGCAGGCCCTGCGCAATGAGGATATCACAATTTTTGGCAAAGGTGAGCAAACACGCTCCTTCTGCTATGTGGAAGATCTTCTGGAAGGCATTCTACGTATGATGCAGCTGGAAAATTTTCTCGGACCGATAAACCTCGGCAATCCGGATGAATTCACAATATTAGAACTCGCGGAGAAGGTCATCGACCTAACCGGCTCAAAGTCGCAATTGCGATATATGCCGCTTCCTCAGGATGATCCAACACAGCGCAAACCAGATATCTCTCTGGCCAAAAAGAAGCTGGACTGGACTCCAGAAATCAAGCTGGAGGAAGGATTGAAAAAAACTATCGCCTATTTTGAAAAGGTTGTACAACATGATTAACAACGTGCAGGTTACACCTCTCAACACAACGCTTTCGGAAAATGGTTATAACATTCGCGCTTTTGATAGTGCGCAAGACCAGTCAGTGGAACTGCTGCAAACGCTTCCCGGAAAGCTCGTTGGCTGGAACGAATTTAACGTCGGCCTTCAGCTGGCATTTTACAGTGGCTTAGCGCGTATTGTCTTGTTTGACGCTCGACGGGACGCAGAAAGCTATGGCCGACTGCTGGAGCTCTCGGCAGGTAGTCGCAATGCCATCCGTATCAGCGTTCCTGCTGGTGTCGCAATCAGCTGGAAGTGTTGCGGAAATGAAGACGCGCTTATCCTGCTGCAGCTTCCCCAGAAGGCAAAAGTCAAAACGCATCCCATAGACACCCATCTCATTCCATTCAGCTGGGAAGAACACTGATTATTAGCTTGCGCAGTTTCCCAAAAAGCGTAGGGCAATTCAGAAATATGTGATTTTCCGTAAAACTATCGACAAACTTGCTGTCTACTTTTAATCGTTATTAACACTGCGGGAGGTATTTCCTCCCGAATACATTAAGCTCTTTGAACAATCCTTCAGAAGACCGGAGTATATTATGATCAGCCGGCTAGCAACCGCTTGTTTTATTATCTTTCTAAGCCTCACGTCAATTCACGCTCAGGAAACATTGCCCCCCTATCATTGGGCGAATAAGGCTATCGACTATCTAAAAGTATCCGGATTACTTCCCGAACTTTCCTTAATCGAGCGCCCGTTTAATCGCCAGGATATCGCTAAACACTTGTTGAAAGTAGATGCCAATACGCTCTCAGTTCGAGATCGTGGAGTCTTGCGTACGCTGTTTCAGGAGTTTGGCATTGAACTGCAACTCCTTGGAAGAACAGACAATAGCGAATGGAGTAGCTTACTAAAGCAAGCGCTTGAGAATCTTCAGCTCAGCTTACTCCCGGAAACGATTGCACCTCGGCTAAAGGCCGGCTTTTTTACGCTGCCATCATACGACTACAACAGTGAATTCGACAACCAATTTAATTTCGACACGCATTCTCAGGCCGCAATCGTCTGGCAAGATAAACTAACGCTTTACAGCAACTTACGCGTCTTCAACAACCCGCCCGAAAACTATATCGGCAAAAGCTTCAGCGATTTGTATGCGTATAATGAACAATCGTATTTACACTATCGCCACGGGTGGTTTTCTGCCAAGTTTGGACGCGACTATTTCCAGCTTGGTCCCGGACGCAGTGGTCAACTTCTATTTTCCGATAATAGTCGTCCTTTCGACATGTATCACCTGGCCCTTGGCAATAATAAGGTCAAGCTCAGCGCATGGGGAATGCGATTAAACGATCGGCGCGTTGTTGAGACTGAATTTCTGGAGCTCGGCCGAACCGCCAATCGCTACATCAATGGCCATCGGCTCAGCTTCTCGATAAGCGATCGCTTCTATTTCGGCCTTACCGAAGCGGTTATTTACGGCGGTCCACAGCGCGGCTGGGAATTAGCATTAATGAATCCGGTGTCGGTCTACTACGCGGTGGTCGAGAATTTCCCAGGTCCGAGCTTCTTCGGTAATCTTTTCTATAGTCTGGACTGGGACTTATATCTAACCGACGGAGTGGAGCTGTATGGTGAGTTCATGCTGGATGATTTTCAGATTAACAATGAGGATCCAAAGGATCTTGAGCCAACAGAGCTTGCTTTTCTTGCCGGAGTCAATTGGGCGCCAAAAGCCCTTCCCGGTGCCAAAGTGAATTTAGAGTATGTGCAGGTCCGGAATCGCACCTACAATACCAGCGTAAATGAGTGGGAAAAATTTCTGCATCGTGGCGAAGAGATTGGTTATTTTCAAGGTAATAACTTCAATCGCATCGGAGCAGAGTTGTCTTATTGGCTACGTCCGGATGCCTACATTGCACTTTCCGCCAGCCGCACCAGCCAGGGTGAAGGTAGCGTAAGCGGTAGCTTCAATACAGATTTTCTAAACTTCACCCCGGAAGAGGGCTATAGCGAAGACTTTCCATTTGGGCAGGTCGAAACGCAAACCAGTTTTGGCGTTTCGGGTTTCTATAAACCGCATCAACGAGGTCATCTCGAGTTCAAGCTTTCTTATGATTCGTTTGATGATTTCGAACATGTGGAGGGAAGCAGCTCTTCTAACCTTACAATTCGAACGACAATGTGGTTGGAGTGGAACAAACTTTGGAATTTCAGCAACTAGACAATTTTACTGCTGCCTTCAGCGAAGGCAGCAGTATGCTAAACATAGCGAGCGCATTAATTCGCTACGCGTTCGAGCAACCCTTCTTTTAATAGCTTACGAGCAATAACTCGGAACGCTTCGGTAGCAGCGCTATCGGGATTGCGAGCAACTATTGGCGTTCCGGCATCTCCGGCTTCCGCAACGAGTGGGTCAATAGGGATTTCGCCAAGAAAAGCAACGTCAAGTTCTTCAGCTGCTTTGGCACCGCCACCTTTGCCAAAAATATAAACAGGCTCGCCACCCTCTTTCGATGGAAAGAAACTCATATTTTCCACAACACCAAAGGTATGGATATTCATTTTCTTAAACATCTGATGTCCACGGCGTGCATCAACCAGAGAAACCTCCTGAGGCGTTGTCACAACAACGGCCCCGGTCAGCGGCACTTTTTGCACTAAACTCAGTTGAACATCACCCGTTCCCGGTGGAAGATCGAGCAGCAATACATCGAGTTCTCCCCAAAGCACATCGCGCAGAAACTGTTCGACAGCTTTATTTACCATCGGCCCACGCCAAATAACCGGCGTATCGCGTCCTACAATAAATCCCATCGACATCATTTTAATATTAAATTTTTCAATCGGCAGCAGCTTCTGATCTTCGCTGACCATCGGTTTTTCTTCAACACCCATCATGATGTGCACGCTCGGCCCATAAATATCGCTATCGAGCAGACCAACCTTCAATCCTTCTTGCGCGAGTGCAATGGCCAGGTTGGTGCTAACTGTGGATTTTCCAACGCCACCTTTGCCGGATGCAACAGCGAGCACGCTTTTCACACCGGGAATGGCCGCCCGACCAGCCCAGGGATCATTACCTGGTTTGCCGGATGGATTTACTCTCGGAGTTGCCGGAGCATTAAGAGTTGGCAGGCCTTCTACAACCATTGTTCGAAAGTCCGGCAGTTCCTTACGCAGACGCTCCTGCGCTGCTGCCTTTACCTGCGTTTTAGTCTTTGCATCATCTGTATTGAACTTCAGGGTAACCGTTACGCGATTCCCTTTTATGCTTAGGGCATTGACCACGCCAAAGGATACAATATCCTCGTTATACCCGGGATAGGGTACGGCTTTCAGAAGGTCTAATATTTGTTCTTCGTTAATCTCCGTCACGTTCTAACTCTCCTTTTCACTTCCATCATCAAACATATGCATGTAGTATTCCTTCATCGATGCTTCTATTTTAGCAACCACATTATTGCCGGCAGAACGATCTGCTAAGAGAATGGCATTCTTGATAGCCTTAGCTTTAGAACGACCATGTGCCTTAATAACCAGCTTGCGAAATCCCAAAATTGGTGCCCCACCCTGCTCTGAATAATCGAGACGTTTTTTCAGCTTCTTCAAGACCGGAGACAACATTGCCAGTCCAACTTTGGACATCACGTTCTTCTTCCAAATTTGCTTACCCGTTTGAATGCCCATTTCAGCAATACCTTCGAGGCTTTTTAGCACCACATTTCCGGTATAACCCTCGGTGACAATCACGTCGGCTATGCCGCGCATGATGTCTTTGCCTTCGACATTTCCGATAAAGTTGAAGTGTTTATCTTTCTTTAACTCCTGATGTGTTTCAACAAGCGTGCTATGACCTTTTGTCTCTTCTTCACCAATATTCAGCAGTCCAATGCGCGGGTTCTGCATGTCCAACACTTCTTTACCGTAGTGCATGCCCATGATGGCAAAAGTGATCAGCTGGCTTACGCTACAGTGGAGCGTTGCACCAACATCCAGCATAATTGAAACGCCCGGATCGCTGCGCTCCTGCTTCATGGCGGGAAAAATGGCCGCAAGCACTCCACGTTCAATGCCGGGCATTCGAGGAATTTCGCGGGAACAGGCCAAAATTGTGGCTCCGGTGCTTCCGGCACTCACGAGTGCGTCACCTCCATTTGAACTTATCAAGCGCGAGGCGACAGAAATAGAAGCATCCGGTTTACTATCGAGGGCATCTTTCGGTTTTTCATCCATGGCAATCGCTTCTGAAGCGGCGACAATTTCATAACGATCACCAGCAACACCAAGCTCACTGATCATCGGCTGAATTACATCCGGTTTCCCAACGAAAAGGCAATAAATTGAAGCGCTTTCCTCCATCGCCGAAGCAGCGCCTTTTAAGATTTCAAGAGGTGCGTGATCGCCTCCCATTGCATCAACAACAATTCTATTCCGAGCCATTTTTACCCCTCTTAATAATTTTCGCAATATACGCCGCAACCGCTTCGTTGGCAAGAAGTTGCACAAAGATCGGTCTATCTAAACATGCAATACTAATATTTACGATTGTTTTTGCAAAATGACGAGCGGAATGGTACATTTAAAAAGTGACCACTTTGTATATTCAATCACGCAATCGACATAAAAAATTGCTAATACTATAGCCCCGTCTTTACGGCTATTGAGCGGGGAAGTTAAGATACACAGCGTGCAGCGGATATCTATTCCGCGCTTTTTTGACCTAAATTCAGGAGAAATGACAACTAATTACGATACTGAAACCGTACTTAGGTTGACATGTTTTGACAGTATTTGCATTCCGTATAATTCCTTATTTGCTCGGGTTTGAATCAGATCAGAATATTTATTGCTAATCTTGGATATTCGATGAGCCGTTAATTTAACAACTGCAGCCTTCTGAAATAGAATTTGCAGTATCTAAGGGAGCTATTAGGGAGTTCGTTAACACTAAGGAAGGAGTTGGCATGGCAAAGAAGAAGGAACGTCAGTTCGCCATCAAGAAAATTGTTCAGGAAGAACAAATTGCAAATCAGTCAGAATTACTCGCCAGACTTGAGGAAGATGGTTATTCCACAACTCAGGCGACACTGTCACGAGACCTGCATGAAATGGGTATAGTGCGAATCCCGACAAACAGTGGATATCGCTACGTAATCTCTGAGCAGGAAGGCAGTCATTCTCTCTACAAAATTGTTAGTATGGAGATCCTCGGTATTTACACCAATGAAAATTCGCTGGTAGTGCGCACCATTTATGGTCGTGCGAAAGGTGTTTCGATCTTTATTGACCAAATGAAGCATCGCAATATCCTTGCTACAGTAGCCGGCGATAATGCTGTGATTGTTGTGCCCGATTCCATCGCTAACCTGAACACGATCAAGGAGGATCTGGAAAATATTGCCGTTCATAAATGGAGCTAAAGCCACAACTCGTTAAAAACTTATTTCCGTTTGTTCAGAAACCAACTCGCTATCTGGGTAATGAATTTGGTTCGAGCCACGATTCCAACTCAGAAAGCCGTCATCATACAGTGCTCTGCTATACCGGTTCTTATGAATCCGGTATGCAGAATGCCACGTTTGAGGTTCTTTATCATCTGCTGAACAGCAAAACGGCCGGTAGTGCAGATCGTTGTTATGCCCCGGGGCAGGATGCTGCTGCAATCTTTTCTGAGCAGTCCATTCCGCTATTTGCCAACGATTCGCGACGCGACTTGCGTAGTTTTCGCATTCTGGCATTCCAGATTGATGATCCGTTATGCTTTCAAGCCATGCTGCTGATGTTGCATCTTTCCGGCCTTCCTCTGAAATCTCGTGATCGTGATATGACTGCACCATTAGTTATCGCCTATGGCAAGGCGATGTCAAACCCTGAACCCATTGCCGATTTTTGTGACGTCGTAGTATCCGGCTCACCGCATTCAGCACTATTCACCATATGTAACCAACCCTATGCAATTCAGGAAGATCAGCCATCTCGCGCGGAATTTCTTAAATCTCTCGCCAGTGAGGGATACTATATTCCGGCGAATTATGAACCTTCCTACAGCGCCTTTGAGGATTTTGAGGGGCTGCGCCGAATAAAAGGCACGACCGAGGAAAATACGCCCCCTCTTCAAAAGGCTACTCCGGTCAGTGAACTTTCCTTTCAACCGCTGATCGCGCTATCAGATATCGGTGAAGCGAATTCCAGTTTAGACATTCCCTATGTGCATCCCGATGGACAGCGGCAACTGAACTCGCGTTTGATTCCCGGCAGTCACTCCGGATTCATTGAAAGGCTTCACCCGGCCAGCAGAAAGCAGTTAGATCGTTTGGGGTATGAGGGCTTGTTTCCCCTATTTTGCGAAACATCCTCCGACTCCGCAATGCTTTGGCGACTGATAAAAGAAACCGCATTTGCACAGGGTAAACCCCTTCGGCTGACGACTGATGACGCGCACTTGCGCACCAGCGATCTGGATCTCTCTGCTTTTTCCAAGCAGTTGAAAGAACATCCCTTCAGTGTTGCCGTCTGTTCCGCCTCACCGCGACTTCGACAAATGTTGAACATCAATCTGCGCGACCATGAGCTGGTTAAGCTGGTTCAGTTTCTAGCGGGGTCAGGTTGGAAGCGCATTCGGCTGCTGTTCACAATTGGATTGCCGACAGAGCGTGACGAGGACGTTGCTGCTATCTCAGAAATGCTTACTGCGTGCAAAGCAAAACTGAGTTCATTCGAAGGTACCGAGCTGGCCGTGCAGGTAAATATCTTTGCACCGCTTCCCAATACCAGTCTGCAGTGGGAGCAGATGGAGAGCAAAAGCGTTTTGCAAAGACGCATTCGGTCCCTCACTATTCCGGATGGCGTAGTAGCCGATATTGCCGATGTCGAAAGCGCGCGGGTTCGTGGCGCTCTGCTACGCGGAGATCGCCGCCTTGGCAGCGTGCTTGAGCACCTGATTAGCCAAACGCCTTGCAACCCCGGTTCAAAACAATTCAGCGAAGATTGGCAAAATGCTTTTGCTGAGACCGGTCTGGACATCGCACGTTTCTGTCGTTCGCGATCTCTTATTGATCCGCTTCCATGGGACCTTCTCGGAAGCAGCGAAAAAAGTAATCTAAAGACAGACAAACTGCTTGCAGCGGCAAACAAACTGACTCAGGAAAATCGCGATCAGGTATCACTTGGGGCTTCCATCGGCCGTGAACCNNTAAGTGATCAGTATCGTCAAAGCATGATCAGCGAAACCGCACAGCAGAAGTCAGCCGACACCACCCCCAAAATCAGCTACGGAAGACGTGGGAAGAAGCGTCAAAACTCACAGGCCATTATCAAGCGGCGTCTACGTGTCCGCTATGCCAAAAGTGGCTTCATGCGCTTTTTATCTCACTCAGATATTATCCGCGTCTTTGAGCTTGCAACCCTTAGCGCAAAGATTCCTCTGGTTTACTCGCAGAGCCTTCGCCCGACGCCCAAGATTGCCTATGGCTCTCCATTAATGACTGGCATTGCCTCAGTCGCCGAATATTTGGACATGGAGATTCACATTGGCCAGGAAGCAGATATTCAAAACCATTTGAATTCTTATCTGCCCGAGGGAATTGAAATTCTGCAGTATCAGGGAATTTATGCGAAAGTCACCGCCCTTGCGGCAGTCATCAATCGCGCCACGTATGACATTCTCCTAACTGGCGGAGATATTCCCAATACGTGGATTACAGATTGGATGGCAACTGAAAACATCCCGATAAAGCGCCTGTACAAAGACGGCCCACGGGAATTAAATGTGAGACCATTCGTTTCCAGTATAGAGCAAAAAGAAGATCGCTTGTCTATTACAATCGACGCTCATGAAGGAAGAATGGTCAAAATTACCGAAGTTTTAGAATCACTGTTGGCACCAAAGAGCCTGGACTATCGCGCGTTTTTTATTCAGCGAACCGGACAGTTTGCGATAAAAGATAATTCCCAGTATACACCACTGGAAATATTACCTTAACTTCAGTCTATAAAACGAATTCTGTCTGATTATGACTGAATAAAAACCTTACCCTCAGGACGATAGTTGAATACCGGGTAAGAATGGAATGGACGCTTTACCCTCCAGTTAGTGCCCGCCTGCCAACAGGCGACAGCAGTTTCGATGCAGAAAGGATATATGTGCATCATGAAGAAAGATATTGTTATTAACTCCACCAATGAGGATGTTCGAATTGCCCTCATGGAAAATTCCCGGCTCGCAGAGCTGTTTGTAGAACGTCCGGATAATGAACGGATGGTTGGTGATATTTATAAAGGACGCGTTCGCAAAGTTGTTCGCGGAATGCAGGCCGCTTTTATTGATATTGGATTTCAGCAGGATTCATTTTTGCACTTCTCCGATATGGGCTCCAACCGAGATCAACTCTTTATCGATACCGAAGATGATGATTCCGATGCTGAGGAGAAAAAAGAGAAGACAAAAGAGACCGCCAATAATGGCAGAAAAAATGGCAAAAGTAATGATCGCGGCAGACGCGGCAGAGGACGGCACGATAAAGATGGCGATAACCGCGGCCCCTACCCTTTCGAGCTGTTGAAGAATGGACAGGAGATTCTGGTTCAGATTATTAAAGAACCAATTGCCAATAAAGGCCCAAGAGTAACAACAGAGCTTAGCGTTCCAGGACGTTTTATGGTGCTGGTTCCCAATCAAAAGCGTATCGGCGTCTCGCGCAAAATCTCTTCCTATAAAGAGAAAAAACGACTTAGGAGCATTGTTCGCAAAATGCTGCCCAAAGGCTTCGGTTGTATAATCCGCACGGTTGCCGAAGGCAAAGATGCCAAGCTGATTGAAGGTGATCTTCAGCGTTTAATTAGAAACTGGGAAGAGATTCAAAAGCAGCACGAAGTAGCACCAGACAAATCTCTGATCTTCAAAGACGTTGGAATGGCTACAAGTATCATCCGGGATCTTTTTACCGGCGATATCAATAAAGTGCACATCGACTCACGTAAAATGCTTCGGGAGGTAACGCACTATCTTAAAGATGTCGGCGCAGACCAGCTAATCGACAAGGTAGAGTACTTTTCGAAACGCGAACCTATTTTCGACCACTTTAAGATCGAAGAAGAAATTCAGCGCAGCATCGAAAAGAAAGTCTGGATGTCTAATGGTGGTTACATCATTATTGAACACACCGAAGCGCTGACGGTAGTCGATGTAAACAGCGGACGTTTCTTTGGACGAAAAAACCATGAGCGCAACTCGCTGAAAATAAACTTGGACGCCTCCAGAGAAATTGCTCGACAGCTGCGCTTGCGCGATGTTGGCGGACTCATTGTAATCGACTTTATCGATATGGAGCAATCTGACAACAAGCGTAAAATCCTGAATGAGTTGAATAAGGAATTCGCAAGAGATCGCTCCGTAACCAAGGCAGAAGGCATGAGTCGCTTTGGACTGGTTGAGATGACCCGTCAACGTATTCGCCCCAGCCTTATTTACAATATTCACGAGACCTGTGAAGACTGTGGTGGAACCGGTCTTGTTCCAACGGTTGGAACGATTGTGGCCGATATTGAACGTACAATCAGACGATTCGTAACGGCACATCGCGATCGTCGCGTGGTCTTGCGTCTGCATCCACAAATAGCGGAATATCTTAACAACAAGCGCTTTGGAAGACGTTTTCAGCTGATGTGGAAATACTGGGCGATCATCCAGCTTGAAGAAGACGAAACACTCAAGCCACATGAATTTCGCGTATTGAAGAAGCGCGGACGTCAGGATGTAACTACCAAGTTTAGTAAGCCGTTGGCAAATTCACCGGCATAAATACATGCTTAGAGATTTAAGCTCATCACAGTTAAAAGCTGTGGTGAGCTCTTCGTAGCCATAGCGATAAAAACCACCCCCTTTTCCCGACTACTTTAAGGAGATTTGAAGCACATGGAATATCAACGCTTTGGACGATCACTCGTCCCGGAAGGAGGACTGTTCGACGATTATGAGTCCGCAATGGAATTTTTGCAGGCCCTCGAACAGGATGTATTAACAGATCAGATTCAGAACCTTAGCTTCACGACAGACGAAGAAGGCCATTTGAATGTAATGATCAACAACAAGCGCTATTACATTACCAATCTGGCGCTGAAGGAACTGTGCAAGTTCTTGAAAGTGCCTGCCAGTTACATCAACAAGTTTCCCGGGCGCGATCTGGTGCTCGAGAACCTGAACAACAATCCCTATCTGAAAAATAACGATGAGTTGGTAAAGCTGGTAGTCTGGGACAATTTTGAAGAACATCCGGCAATCGCAGGCGTATTGGCAGGCGATGATCCGGCAATGACAATGACAGAATACCTCGAACTGATGCAGAGCAATGGTGCATTCGAACGCGAAGAGATTAAGTTAGACCAAATTGCCGTAACCGACGATGAACTTGTAGTGTATTTTTATCTGCCGGAAGAGATCAAGCGAAATGGCTACAGTTTCCATGGTGGATTTGCAATTCACTATTCCGGTAATCGCGCCAATGATACGGTTGTAAATCCATTTTGTAAGATGTCGGTTGTCGCTTCAACCGGCGAGCCATTCGATTTCGATTTCGAGGGCAAGAAGAAGCTGCATATTGCCAAACGTAAGAAAGATGACTTCCTGTCTAAAACCATTGAAATCGGGCAAACCTATATTGGCGAAGATTTGGGTGCTTACTATGAAGAAGCAATGAAATACGGCACCGTGATGCGCAATCTGGATTCTATTAAGTATTCCGTATTGAAATACTTTAAATCACGCGCTGTTTCCTCATACAACTATAGCGGTATTAAGGTAGATGGTAATCTGGTTAGCAAGGAGATCATCCCTGAGTATTCCGAGTTTTATAGTGCAAATAAGGAAGACCTGCAAACGATGGAAACCTACACAGCCAATAATCTGCCGGTTAGCTTTTATATCCCCACATTTTTCAATCGCATCTTCACTTTCCAGTCCAGCGTAGAAAGCCCGTATTTTATGCTGCGCTATCGCAAGGCCATCGGCAATATGCTGCACAAGCTTCTCGATGAGGTTGGTGACGTTATTGTAGATGTGCACGATGAGGAAGGTTAATACATAATTAGCGAGACGCGAGTAGCGAGTCGTTAAAGACACGTCTTGCGTCTTAAATCAGTTTATCCATCCGCAGTATAGATTCTTTAACCAGCTTCTGAAACTTCGACTTTACCATTCCGGCAATTTCCGTGACTTCTGCATGAGAAAGTGGTTCACTGCTAAGCCCGGTGCCGGGATTGGTGATACAAGATATTCCGGCAACCCTAATTCCACGCGCCCTCGCAAGGATAACTTCGGGAACAGTAGACATACTGGCAGCATCGCCTCCCAGCTTTTGTAGCATGCGAACTTCGGCGGCCGTTTCATAGCAAGGCCCGGAAGACACCGCAAGCGTGCCCTTTTGTAGCGGGATGTGCATTTCCTTGCCCGCTTCTTCAATCACCTTAATCAATTCCGGATCGTAAGCATGGTTCATATCCGGCCAGCGCTGCTCGCCATCAACGACAGCACCAAATAGCGGATTGCTGAACAACCAGTTAATCTGGTCATTAATTATCATTAGATCACCAGGTTTATAGAGTGGGTTGGTTCCACCGGCGGCATTTGTTACAAGAAGGATTTTTACGCCCATCTCGGCCATGACGCGCACCACATAGCTCACCTTGTCAATTCCATGCCCTTCATAAAAATGCGTTCGCCCCTGCACTGCAACTGCCGGTACGCCATCAACCTTACCAAATACCAGAAACCCCTTATGGCCGCTAACGGTTGAATGCGGGAAGTGTGGAATTTCTTTGGTCGAAATCGAAATACGATCATCAAGCGTATCGGCAAAATCGCCCAAACCACTGCCAAGGATCAATCCAAAACGAGGGGAAAGATCTGTATGCTTGCGAATCGCAGCGACGGATTCTTTGAGATGTTCGTTAATCATATGGTGTTCCTTAATAATCGGTGATCGGTGATCGGTGATCGGTGATCGGTGATCGGTGATCGGTGATCGGTGAATAATTTAGCTCAAATTCTGACCGCCTCTCACCGTTTCTCACTTTCTTCTCTCACAAAATTACCCGTTACCCGTTGCCCGTTTGTTCCTACAGCCTTGAGTGAAACGAAAGGCGTCCTACCCCCTATTATTCTGCCATCCCATCCAGCACGTATTCGGACAGAAAAAGTGGTTCACCGGCCTTAAAGTGCGGTAACGCTTTCAGTGTATTGCGAAAAACCGGGGGAAGTTGTGTCAGCTCCGGTAAAATTTTCGTGGCATCAACCGAAATCCCGCTACTCAGCAACCGCTCCCAGCTCGACTCCAGCTCAGGATAAGATTTTAGCAGAACCGGCTCATCCACTGGTAGCTCCGCCAGACGCTTCGCCGTATCAACAGCGTCACTAAAATCACCCAGTTTATCAACTAAACCAATCTCCAGTCCTTGCCGTCCTGTCCAGACTCTTCCCTGAGCAATCGCGTCCACGTCTTCTATCGACATGTCACGCCCCTCAGCTACCTTGCTAATAAAATCCTGATAGAATTCCATTACAAAGCCACGTATAATTTGTCGCTGCTCCGGAGAGAACTTTGATGTTGAGCTAAAAATATCGGCATTACGTCCACGGCGCAGCGTTTCTATGTTCATGCCGATCTTCTCATAAGTCTGCTTCATCGAAAACTTACCGGCAAATACTCCAATACTGCCCACAATGCTCCCAGGCTCGGCGATAATTGAATCAGCCGCCATAGCGATATAATAGCCACCCGAGGCTGCCAGATCGGATACTGAGGCCACAACGGGCTTTTTCTTCTTCGCTTCTACAACCTCACGCCAGATAACGTCAGAGGCCGTTCCGGAACCACCGGGACTATCGATGCGCAAAACAATCGCTTTAATATCATCATCATCCGCTGCTTCGCGAATACTCTTAGCCATTCCTTCTGATGTAATAAGGCCATCGGCGTACTGCTTAACGCCACCAATAACGATTGTTCCGACCCCATAAATAACCGCGATTTCATTATCCGGAGTTACATCGAAGCTGGAGTAGGGAACGCGCTTGTAGCGACCGAGTGAAGTAAACTTTAGTCGCTTGCCATGCGTGCTTTTCAACAATCCTTTAACTTCTTCATAATACATCGCCGTATCGACCAGTCCCTGCTTTAAAGCCTCCTCAACCGAGAAGAAGCCTTTGTCGACCAGCGACTTTACTTTCGATTCGCTGATATTGCGGGATTCTGAAAGCGTCGAAACAAAGGTACCGTAAAACTCATCCAATATTGCATTGGTCACCTCGCGCTGCGCATCGGACATGCTTTCGCGCGTATAACCATCAGGGGCATTCTTGTATTTACCATGTGCAACGAAATCCGCTTCCACACCAACCTTACTTAGTGTTTCCTTTAGAAAACTGGGCTGGCTTAAAAAGCCATTCACGAACATAAATCCGGTGCGAATTCCTGCAATAGTATCCGCAACAGAGGCCAAATAATAATCCTTATTGGCAACGGCCTCTACATAAGCATAGATCGGCTTTTCACTTTCTTTAAAATCGAGCAGCGCATTGCGCAACTCCTGAACTTTCCCCCACCCCATACTCAGGGCCGCCGGACGCAATAATACGCCTTTAATGCGATCATCCATCTTAGCCTTGCGCAATGCCTGAAGCATATCCTGTAGGGAGAGCGGCTGTGCAGAACCCAATGTCTCGGCAAACGGGTCGTCTATCGAGCGTTCGGCAACCGGACCGCTAATGGTAAGTTCAAGGAAAGAATCCCTCGAGAGTGGTGGGGATTCGCTGGAGAAACCGCTAAAAAGCGAGCCATAGAAAACTCCCGCCACCAAAAAACACAGCAGCAGGAGCAATAGTATTTTATGCCATTCTTTAAGAAACATTGTGCACCTCAACCAGAGCGTTAATAGAATACTAATCATACAACCGCAGGCATACCAGTGCAAGCGAAAATCTATCTCGTTTCGACTATTACAGCGGCGTAATTACACCGGCAATTGTTGCAGTCATAAACGTAGCTAAAGAGCCGCCCAAAACAGCACGTAAGCCCATCTTTGCAAGATCTTCACGACGATCCGGTGCGATTCCACCAATTCCACCAATCTGAATTGCGATTGAAGAGAAGTTGGCAAATCCGCAAAGCGCATAGGTAGAAATCAATACTGCCTTGTCACTCATAACCGCCTTTAGGCTGCTGAGCTCCAGATAAGCAATAAATTCATTCAGTACAACCTTTTGCCCGATAAGCGAACCCACATTAACAGCATCGGCCCAGGGCACACCAATGATCCAGGCAATTGGCGATAGCAGATAACCTAGTAACAGCTGAATATTAATCGGCTTACCGGCAATAGTCAGTCCCAGCAGATCGGTAAAGATGCCCTGCACGATCCAGTTCGCCATAGCAATTAGCGCGATAAATGCCAAGAGCATCGCAGCCACATTCAGCGCGAGTTTTAAACCATCAGCCGCTCCGGTTGCCGCAGCGTCAATAACGTTGGATGCAGTTTTCTCAACTTCAACCTTTACATCACCCATCGTTTGCGATTCCTGCGTCTCCGGCATCAGTATCTTTGCAATAACAATTGTTGCCGGTGCCGCCATAATACTTGCCGAAAGCAGGTGTTTGGCATAATACACCTGCAATTGCGGATCCGTTCCCGCAAGTAAACCAACATATGCTGCCAAAACCCCGCCGGCAATAGTAGCCATTCCACCAACCATCATGGTCAGCAGCTCTGACCGCGTCATTCCGGATACATAGGGCCGAACTACAAGTGGCGCCTCGGTTTGACCAATAAATACATTTGCAGCAACGGAGATCGATTCCGACCCGCTCACCTTCATCGTTTTCACCATTCCCTTAGCCATAAGCTCAACAATCTTCTGCATAACTCCCAGGTGATAAAGAACAGACATAAGTGAAGCAAAGAAGATAAGCGTGGGCAACACCTGAAAGGCAAAGAAGAAGCCCTTGCCCTGGTTTTGCTGCTCTGCAGGCACTATTCCATCGAAAGTGGACTGCTCGGCGAGCACGCCGAAAATAAACTTTGAACCCTCAGTGGTAAAGTTGATAATCTGAACAAAAACACCGGCGATTGAATCAAATACGGCAGCTCCCCACGGTGTTCGGATTACAAATAGAGCAAACAGGATTTGTAATGTCAGACCAACAGCAACCACATACCAGTCCACGGATTTTCGATTGGTGGAAAAAGCAAAAGCAATCGACAGCAGAACAACAAGTCCCATTGCTCCGAATAAATAATCGGTTATCATAGGCTTTCAAGCCTCCAGAAAGTAAGCATTCAATTTATTACTCTGCCTGTGAATCGGCATCGCTGCCGGTGGCTTTCGTTTTGTTATACGGCATATTACGTGGCGGCGAAAAGCAATTTCGGCAGCGCGCTTCATACATATCCACTTCACCAACCAGCACTTGGTCTTCATCGGGAATAGTGCGTTGTGTAAACGACGCCGGATTGCCGCACTGCACGCAGATGGCCTGCATTTTGATCACATATTCTGCCACGGCAAGCAACTGTGGGATTGGGTCAAACGGCATGCCGCGATAGTCCATATCCAAACCGGCAACGATAACGCGTTTGCCCATATTGGCGAGTCGCAGACAAACATCGACTAATTCACCGTCGAAAAATTGCGCTTCATCGATGCCCACAACCTGGCTTTCGAGTGATTTGTCCAGAATATCGCGTGCTTTTTCTACAACAACAGACTTTATGCGCTGCTCGGAATGAGAAACAATATGATCTTCACTGTAGCGATCATCAATGGTAGGTTTAAAAATCGTTACTTTCTGGCGAGCAATCAATGCCCGTCGCAAACGTCGAATAAGTTCTTCCGTTTTTCCACTGAACATGCAGCCACAAACGACTTCTATCCAGCCAACGTTTCGTTGAATTATCGGAATCATAGCACAACACTCCCTTTTGCTGTGATGCGAACTGCAGGCGTTTAACCGGCCAGCAGCTTTTCTATTTTCGATTTGACAATATCTATCGCAATAAAATTTTTGCCACCGTGAGGAATAATTATATCGGCATAGCGTTTCGACGGCTCTACAAACTGCAAATACATCGGGCGAACCGTTTTCTGATACTGATTAAGCACTGAATCTAAACTGCGCCCCCGCTCTTCAGTATCTCTGCGAATTCGTCGAATTAAGCAGACATCCGGATCTGTATCAATAAATATCTTAATGTCCATCATCTCGCGGAGTTCCGGAACGGCGAGAATGAGAATGCCTTCCAGAATAATTATTTCATGCGGTCCAATCTTAGCACCACCCTTTTTGCGCGTATGTGCAGCATAGTCATATTCAGGATGCTCGATGGTTTCACCAGACTGCAGGCGTTGAATCTGCTGACTTAAAAAGCCATGATCGAAGGCATCGGGATGATCGAAGTTCACCTGCGTTCGCTCCTCGAATGGCAGATGCATCAAATCTTTATAGTAAGCATCTTCCTGAATAATAACGACCTCATTGGCACCGAACGCTTCACAAATTGTACGGGCAACCAACGTTTTCCCAGAGCCGCTGGCACCGGCAATTCCAATAACGACGGTTTCTTTTGTCATACGTCATCTTTCCAATAATCGGGCAACACCTGCAAAGATAGTCGTTTAAAGGCATGTTTGGCAGGCTTTTAGACCGCGAAAAGATAACGGTGACGCCCCTATAAAACAAGCGTAATTTAGCGATTGGAATCACAAGCCGTTTTGAAACAGCACCATTTTTGTGTATTTTTGGCCGGATCTAAAATATTTGCCTGAAGGAGGCTCTTTATGACGACGCAGTCGATGCGATTTTTACGAATCATTCTATGTGTAACGCTAGGATTCTTTATACTACAGTGTGGAGAAAAAATGGACACATCCGCGCCAGCAGACATTCATTCCTTTTCACGTCCAGACCATGTGAAGGTAACTCACATCGATCTGGATATCAGCGTAGATTTCGAGAAGAAAGAGATCGCCGGTCAGGCAGCACTGCACATCGAGAATATTACCGGTGGCAGCACTCTTATTGTTGATACTCGAGACCTCACGATTGAGAAGGTAATTATCGATAAACATGGCACCGAAGCCTCTTTCACTCTGGGTGATGAGAAAGCCTTTATGGGGCGCCCGCTAACCATCGACATTAAACCGGAAACAGATGTAGTTGTTGTTCATTATCACACCTCCCCGGAAGCAGGCGCACTTCAATGGCTGGCTCCCGAGCAGACAGCCGGCAAAAAACAGCCATTTCTCTTTACACAGTCTCAGGCAATTTTAGCCCGCACCTGGGTTCCCTGTCAAGACAGCCCTGGTGTTCGCATTACCTATAATGCCCGCGTCAAAACGTCTCCCGAATTAATGGCTGTTATGAGTGCTGAAAACGGCACGAGCAAAACAGATGATGGCGTCTATACCTTCCAGATGACGCAGCCGATTCCCAGCTACCTGCTTGCACTTGCAGTTGGCGATTTGGAATATCGTGCACTTGGCCCTACCAGTGGTGTTTACGCAGAGCCATCGATGATCGAGAAATCGGCCTATGAATTTGCCGACGTTGAAAAGATGATACAAACCTCCGAGGCACTGTACGGCAAATATCGCTGGGGGAAATATGACATTATTGTATTGCCACCCAGCTTTCCCTTTGGCGGAATGGAAAATCCTCGCCTGACCTTCGCAACGCCGACGATCCTGGCAGGAGATCGCTCACTTACATCGCTAATTGCGCATGAGCTGGCACACTCCTGGAGCGGTAATCTGGTAACCAACGCGACTTGGAATGATTTCTGGCTAAACGAAGGCTTCACCGTCTATTTCGAAAATCGTATTATGGAAGCGCTTTACGGAGAAGACTATGCGCGCATGCTCGCACAGCTTGGCTATCAGGACTGCCTCGATGAAATTGCTGATTTGGGTCCGGAAAGCGAAGACACACACTTATTTTTGGATTTGAGCCAGCGCGACCCGGATGATGGCATGACGAATATTGCCTATGAAAAGGGACGCCTCTTTCTGAAAATGTTGGAAGATCATTACGGTCGCGAAAAGTGGGATGCTTTTTTGCTTTCATATTTTAACGAGCGTGCCTTTAAATCTACCACGACAGATGGTTTTCTTGATTACCTGAACAGCAATCTGATAATGGGAGATAAAGCGACTGAAGAAAAGCTGCGAATTAATGACTGGATTTTTGGACCAGGTTTGCCAGATAACTCACCGATTCCAAAATCAGGAGAATTTGCAAAGGTTGAAGCGCAGATAAAATCGTGGACAACCGGCACTGCTGCACAAAAGCTGGATACCAAAAATTGGACGACGCATCATTGGTTACATTTTCTGCGCAACATGCCCAAGCATCTGACGAATCAACAAATGGCCGATCTGGACAAGGCATTTAACTTCACTGAGTCAGGTAATAGCGAAATTCAGTTTGTGTGGTATACGCTCGGAATTCGCAACAGCTATCAGCCGGTTAATACGCCGGTTGCTGCATTTCTACAAAACGTTGGCCGACGCAAGTTCATCAAGCCGCTTTATGAAACACTGGCAGAAACGCCAGCCGGCCTGGAAAAAGCTCGGGAGATCTACAAAACCGCACGTTCCGGTTATCACCCGGTAACCTATCTGAGCGTCGATCCCATTCTGGGCTTCCAAAACTAACGATATCCTCATATTTATATTGCCGCATTTAATAGCGCCGCACAATTGTGCGGCGCTATTAAAAATCCACCGAAAACAATGAAGCCGGAAGATCGTAATGGCTACGGAGCAGGGTCTTATAAACGTGCTCCTGCTGATCTGCCGACAAGAAACGTCCCGCCCGCTGTAGCTTTAGAAACAGATTCTGAGCCATCTCAACCCGAAGCCGTCCTATCTCCACAAAAAGAGTGTCAATGTCTTCTCTTAAAGCAACCTCGCTCTGTTGAAGACGAACAACTTCAGCTGTAAGACTATCGCAAGCCGATCTCTGAGCAGCTGTATCGTGATGAAAACGCCTAATGACAACCGCCAGCTGTCTTCGCTGAGAGCGGTCCAACCGAAGACGCCGTTCCGGAGCATCCGGTAACGCAGTTTCCTGACGCGGTACATGTGCAGGCTTAACAAAGCGAAAATACATATAGCCCAATAGCGCCCCAAGGTTCAGAAGAAAGATCAGGAAGATGATTGCGGAAAGGGTTCGAATATTCATGGGGTCACAAAGTCGGTTAGAAATGAAAGAGGCCGAAGCAATACTCCGACCTCAAAAAAACAATACTAGTCAGCCCACCGTCGTATCGGCTGGCCAATGCACAACTATTCTGCCAAACCCGTAACTTCTTCTTCAAAGTTCTCGCAGGAGTCTGCTAAAGAAATGTGCATGTTCTTAAGCGCACAAACATGATAAAAGTCTTCATCTTCACTGGTCGTTTTTCCAGTGTTTATATAGGCGAGACGGTGTTTGCAAAATTGACAGGTTTTACAATCTTGATTTGCAGGTGCTTTTTTCTCCGGCGCGGCAGGACGATTAACCAGTTTGCGTACGAAGTAGTTCGTTGAATCAAAATTCATCGACAGTGCCTGCAAAACATTTCGAATACGAAGTAACAGATATACCTGAGACACCAGCAGTAGCAGAAAAGCAGCTAGTATCAAATACGCTAAATTGGAATTAGTTAGCAGCTCTTGCATGTTGTTTCGATCTCCCGTTTTCAGCTTACATCGATGTAAATTTTGGCATGACGTAAAAAAGCAATAATTGTGCTGTTAACTATGATCGAAAACAACTGCAAAAAGTTTAATTTTTTTAGCGTAGAAATGGCAAATTCAAACCGATGCCACCGCGAACATAAAAGCCCGTCATATCAAATTGCGAATCGCTGATAATAGATTCACGCTCAGGAGCGTCCAGTCGCGTGATTGTTCCATCAAGCTCACCGAAGTTTCCATATTGAACACCTCCCTCTGCCCACAAGAAAAGCGCCGGCTGCAAACGCAGTGTGCCACCGGCAGAAATAAGACCCGATAACGTGTTACCGGTAAACTCTGCGTTGGAATCAAAATGTCCGGAGGGGTCACCAAAGTTGCTTTGGGTAATCGAGTTTGCGCGAAGAACCATAAGCCCCACTCCTGCCCCCATATATTTGTTAAAGCGTCCCCAGCTATTGTAGCCGATGTAGTAGTGCAGGTTAATCATAAAGTCGTACATCTCGACGTCACGCTTATAGTTAAACGTTTCTGATGTTAAAGGGCTATTAAACTGAGATTCTGCAGTGTTATCATAAAAAGCGACGTTGGCATTAAAGAAATAATCTTCACCGGTATGATACTCTATTTGCACGCCCCACATTTTATCGCTGCTAATTTCACCGGCATCAGGAAAGTCCTGACCGGTAATTCGTCGAAACTCAGCAATATCATTTTCAATTTTGGAATTTACATCACCCATCTTTGGCAGATAAATGCCGTAATGTGGTTTTATTGTTACTTGTGAAAAAGCAGTGGCACAAAACAAAAAAGTTAACGTAAATATAAAATAGTTGCGCGTAAGACTCATAAGAACTCCAATCATCATCCCGGGGTTAGGCGGGTTAGAAAAATGCCCGAAAGCGGTAAGTTATGTGACCTTTATATTTACCTTGAAATGAGAATGTTTCCTTCAAAAAATAAAATGCAAAAAAAAAACGTTGCATTTAGAAAGAAACTTGTTTATATGTCTGCGTAAAGCAATTATGAAAGAAGATAAACATACAGATATTTTCGCGAAAATCCGACATTGGGTTTGACGTTGAAATGGAACCTGGTCGTAAAAACGGCTTTAAAAAGAGAATCAATATATTTTAAGAGATTTACGATATTGTGGTTCGACAGGAGAGAAAAATGGAATTTCCCGATCGCATGAGTCAGAAGGTGGTAAGCCGGGCAGAAGAAGAACTTTTCGAGCAAATGTGCGAGTTGCTTGAACTGGAGCTAGATCAAATAGACTATTTAATCTATGAAGATTTCGATGAAGTCGATTATAGTATGTATGACGATTTCGACGATATGGACTCCGGTGAGTCATGGACTCCGGAACACCGCATAATTGAAGTATACTATACCGATGGCACCCGAGAAGAAATTGAGGTGGAAGTAGATTCGGAACTGGACGAAACGTTGAAACGCATTCTGGGCGACCTTTAGGCCGCCCATTGATTATGCTACTATTTCTTTTGCCAGAGCATCAAAGTCTTTCGCCCCATGGCTGCTCGACTGATAATCGAAGATCGTTTTACCGTAACGCGGAGACTCTGCCAAAGCAATATTAGTGCGAATCTTTGCCTTGGTTACCCTGCCATTAAAATGACTTTCTAACTGCCCGATAACATATTCCGACATTTTGTTTCGCTTATCGTACATTACCGGCACCATCTTTCCAACAGTCAGCTCAGGGTTATACTTCTTTTTGATAACCTCAACAAGCGCCAAAATCTTACCCAGCCCGCGAAGAGCCAAATAGTGGCACTGTACCGGAACAAACACCTCGTTTACAAAAGACAGAGCGTTAATGGTCAGAAAACCAAGTGACGGCGGACAGTCGATTATCAGATAATCGTAATCCAATTTAGCTTTGGTAAAAGCGTTGTGCAGTTTGAAGTAGCGGATAGCTTTGGTAGGATGTGTATTGTAAAGCACCGTTTCAAGCTTTGCCAGGTCGCGCCCCGCCGGAAGAAAGTCAAGATTTTCCGCATAATTGATACAGACGTCTGCAAATGGCGAACGCCCATCAATAAAACGTTCTACCCCGGGTACTTTACGAAAGTCGGTACCAAGGTGTTCGGTCAGATTTGCCTGGGGATCCAGATCTACCAGCAAGACTCTCTTGCCGAGACGGCTTAAGGCAGCACCTAAGTTTATTGAAACGGTCGTCTTCCCGACGCCGCCTTTCAGATTTGTTACAGCTATTGTTTTCATAAGAACATCCAATTCTCTTGTGTGACAGAAAGCTATTCAATTTCGCAGGATGCGCTTTGACGAAAATCAAGTCGCACGTTTTTGCTTTCATTATTTCCCCTCTCCATGCCATGAGTAAACCTCGATATGAGCAGTAGATAGAATATAAATAATACCTTTTCCTTCGTTACGATTTTTGATTGCTTAACTGTAAATGCAACCCTCATCTACTCGGAGCCATTTAAAGAAATCACATTCCCGGGAATTCTCCCATTCATAGCTTCGAAACTCCAGCTGTAAAACTTCAAAAGGTAATTTGTGTGGTAGGGGTGTTTCTCGATTGCTGCGTAGTAAGGGCTAAACGAAGTATGGTAAGAGCCATACGTCTTACGCAACAATCCAAAAGGAACATTTTTATGAAGACTAACATACGCCCCGTCGTTTCAATTAGCAATATTATCATTCTAAGTCAATTGCTTCTGATGATTTTTCTGTCTCAACCAGCCAAATCTCAACAATTTTCCCCGAGCTTCGATGCAAAACTGCTTTCATATCCGTTAAAGTCGGGAAATCCTTCACCAATTATTGAGTCTGAACCTAACAATAATTTCACCGAAGCAAATATACTTACAATAGGCGATTCTGCTGAAATCCATGGCCTAATAAATAGTGCGGGAGACAACGACTTTTTCCGCTTCGAGATAACCACAGCTCAAGGTTATCTATTTAGAACAGCAGGCACCTCATTTTTTACGGATGTATTTCCACGTCTCGAGCTTTATGATGAGACGGGTAACCTGTTATCTCTAAGTGAGATGTTGTTTCCGCTACCGATCATGTCTCAACTCGCCTATGAGTTTTCCCTTCCCGGGATTTATTATATAAAAATAGAGAATTTGGAGGGCACCGGCGGAAGCGATTCTCTGGGTTACGCATATTCTCTCAGCATTAAACCGGCAATTCTATCCGACAACTTGGCAATAACCAGACTATCGTCCAAGAGAACCCAGCGTCCCGTTTATCACGTTGAGAAGGCAGGGGATTTCTTATTTGGGCTGGAACTCGACTCGCTGCCACAGTTGAAGTCCTGGAATGTTTCCGATCCTGAAAATCCAATTATTCTGGACTCTCTTCCCTTTTTCGGACTACCGAATAGTATCGCAATATCTGGCAATTACGCCTATATTCCTCTGCAGTTTGGGGTAAACGGTATTGCAGTTGTTGACATTTCCAATCCTGCAGCATTATCAAGCCCTACCCAACTTATCGGCTTCGATGCTCGCAGCTCTTTTGTGGACAATACTGGTCTTTACATAACCGATGATGAGGGTGGGTTACGCCAATACGACATTTCCCAACCAGCAGTTCCGGTATTACAAAACCGTATCCAGCTTCCAGATAGTGTTATGCTGGGCTTAACGGCAAATGAGAGTCACTTGTTCATTGGAACGAATAATCGAAACCTAATTATTCTTGATAAGCAAACTTTCAATATCCAGAGCACTTTACCTTTCAACGATATAGTGTCTTCTTGTATGTTAAGGGAAGACATTCTTTTTGTTTCAGGTGTTCAATCACTTTCAAGCATTGATATAAGTAACCCTGAAGCCCCACAAGTTATCTCTACATTTAGCACAGATATCAACAACCTTTTTGTCTATAATTCGTTTCTAAGCGACGACTACATTTATCTTGCGAATATGTTTGGCGGCATTCGCAAAATTGATATCACTGACCCGGATAATCTGATCGAATCCGGTTTTTATTATTCGTTAACGGATTTTACTGCACTCGACATGGTTGTAGAGAATGGTGTTGTGTATGCAGCAAGTGGCGAATTCTATAATTTTAATGGTGGAGATCCCCGTAACGGGATACACATTCTACAAAACGATCTCGTTTCCGGTTTTGATGATAACAAACCCCGACAGGTCTCTTCCACATTTGAACTACACTCTAATTATCCTAACCCTTTCAACCCTTCAACAACGATAACCTACAGCCTACAGAAGCCTTCAAATGTGCGGATGGCCATTTACAATAGCCTCGGGCAAGAAGTAACTGTTCTGGTAAACGAAAAACAATCTGCGGGAATCAAGAGTGTAAAATGGAATGGACTTGATAAAAACAACCGTCCCTCAAGCACTGGAGTATATTTGTACCGCCTACAGACCGATGACGGGATTCAAACGCGTAGAATGATGTTGATCAAGTAACTTACTGTCTATTAAACATCTCCAGACGCCCGACAGCTAACCGACTGATCGGGCGTCTTTTATTTCAGAGTGACTTTTTATAACGCGATGTGTCAAAATTAACAGGAGAGTAAAAATGCACTAATTCAAATTAATTTTATCGGGTAAACACATGGTTGTGCCCGGTTGCCCATAGTAAAAGCGCAGCGGGAATGCCCCAGACAACCAAGGGAGGTCTGCAAATGGCCATCTCAGTAAAAGTAGATAAGAGCAAGGTATTAATCCGAGGCAAGGGAAGAATAACAGATACGCATATCTTTATTGCGCATAAAATGAAGGTCGAGCATGCCGATTACAAACCTGGACTGCCTGTCTTATGCGACTTCACCGGTGTTACCGAAACCAGTATTACACCCTTTAGCCTTAAAATGCTGGCGGATATGCAGCTATTTACACCCGAGTTATTTCAGGAAAGCCATATGGCCATTATTGCATCTGATGAGCAGGTTTATGCGCAGGCAAAGATGTTTCAAATTCTCACGTCTGAGTTGCCTCGGAAGCTGGAAGTTTTTCGAAAAAAACGTGAAGCGGTGCAGTGGTTGGTCGGTAAATTGGTATAACTTAACGGAATAAAAGAGCTGAAAACTAGTCTTCTTTCAGCTCATCCTGTAATTTTTCAAGCTGGTCTAAAATTGATGTCACTTTTCGTCCAAAATCGGTAAAGTGATACTCTACCCGCGGTGGAACTTCCGGAAAGATTTTCTTTTCCAGAATACCAAATTCCATATTTCTACGCAGGCATTCATTCAATACTTTTGTGCTCAATCCTTCAACAGATCTTACCATTTCACCTGGTCGAATAATGCCGTGCGAGATCAAACGGTAAACCGTAAGTGTCCATTTACAGCGGTAAATGGTCTCGATCATCCGTGAGATACGCTCCGGTCTGGATTTTCTGGAAAAAACTTCGCCCTGTAATTTCATAAAGTTATACCCGTTTGTACCTACCTTACCAGATTGTGCCTACTTTACAAGAAACAATAAGTTAACTATGTTTTTCTAAAATATTGATGCAAAAAATATAAATCAAGGAGAAACACAGTGACAGCTTCAAATTCAATCGCATTGATTATAGGCGGAACCAGCGGCATTGGCAAAGCGACCGCCAAACTATTACTGGGTCATGGAAAAACGGTACTCATTCTCGGTAACCGCCAAAACAAACTTCAGGCTGCTCAACAAGAGCTAAGTTCTTTTGGCACGGTTGAAACGCTTCAGGCAAACTTGTATGCTAAAGAAGCCGTGGAGACGGTTATTCAGCAGCTTGCACAGGAAAAGCGCCACGTTCAATATTTGGTCAATGCAGCAGGCTATTTTAATCCCACACCTTTTGTCGATCATTCATCAGATGATTATGACAAGTATATGGATTTAAATAAGGCCATCTTTTTCATTACCCAGGCTGCAGTAAAAAATATGATCGCCCATAAAGGCGGATCAATTGTCAATGTGGGCTCCATGTGGGCAAAGCAAGCCGTGAAGGCCACGCCGTCTTCTGCATATTCGATGGCAAAGGCTGGTCTGCATTCCTTCACCCAACATTTAGCAATGGAGCTGGCCGATCATAACATTCGCGTCAATACGGTTTCACCAGCGGTTGTGGCAACGCCAATTTATGAGGCGTTTATCGAAAAGGATCAGCTGGATGAGGCACTGGCAGGATTTAATGGCTTTCATCCAATTGGCAGAATTGGCAGCCCGATAGATGTGGCCAAGGCAATTGGATTCCTTTTGTCGGACGATGCCGGATGGATAACCGGAAGCACCATGGATGTAGATGGAGGCGTGATGGCGGGAAGAAATTAGCAGGGAAAAAACATCTATAACAGTTGCCCTCGTAAATTTAAACACTACGTGGGCAACTTAGTTTATATTCCGATCGAAAACTTATACCGGCGTCCATTCCAAAAGTAAGCTAAAGTCTCACCGCGATCTATTAGGATAAATGGAAATTCTGCTTATATTTTTCTACTATTCTTTCCGCGATTAAACAGTGAGCCGCCTATGTATAACAAGCATGTTGAGACACTTGCTCTTGTAGAACTCCGAAAGCTTCAGAACATCAGACTAAGAGATTTGCTCCGACGACTATATGATAACGTTCCATTCTATAGCCAACTGTTCGACAGTAATGGTATTCAGCCCGGCGATATTTCAGGCGTAGATGAACTTCATAAACTTCCCTTCACACGCAAAGAAGACTTGCGGAATAATTACCCGTATCAGATGTTCGCAACACCAATGAACGAAGTGCGACGCATTCATGCGTCGAGCGGAACAACCGGTAAGCCTACCGTGGTGGGCTATACACACAATGATCTTGAAATTTTCGATGACGTAGTGGCCCGTTCTTTGGTCTGTGCCGGCGCAAAGCCCGGTATGAAGTTGCACAATGCTTATGGCTACGGTCTGTTTACCGGTGGACTCGGCATGCACGGCGGTGCAACGAAGCTCGGCATGGCGGTCATTCCGGTTTCCGGTGGCATGACAGATCGGCAGCTGATGATTCTGCAGGATTTTGCACCGGAGGTTATGTGTTGTACCCCTTCCTATGCGCAAACGCTGGCAGAAGAATGCCAGGCTCGCGGTATAGATCCGCAAAAGTTGGCCGTAAAGTATGCCGTCCTCGGAGCCGAACCATGGACAGAGACCATTCGCAATCAGGTTGAAAAAGGGCTGGCAGTAACTGCCACCAATATCTACGGACTCAGCGAGATTATCGGTCCCGGTGTGTCGCAGGAAGATTATGAAGAAAAAGGCAACGGCAGCTATGTCTGGGAAGACCATTTCTTTCCTGAGATTGTCAACAAAGATACCGGGAAACCTCTGCCTTATGGCGAAGAAGGCGTGCTGGTTTTTACCACGCTTACCAAAGAAGCGTTCCCGCTACTGCGCTACTGGACGAACGATATATGCTCATTGCACTACGATCCACACGGCAAGCGCACGCACATCAAAATGTCTGCAATTAAGGGACGCGCTGATGATATGCTTATTATCCGCGGGGTAAATCTTTTCTATACACAGGTGGAGGAGATCATTCAGCAATTCGACTTTTTGTTGCCGAATTATCAGCTGATTGTTTCACGTAGCGGCACGATGGATGAGGTGCTGGTAAAAGTTGAAGCCAATACCGGAGCAGAGCCAACCAGCACCGGGCTTGCAGAGCAACTCGCGGAAAAGATAAAAAACACGATTGGCTTATCAATGAAAATCAGCCTACAGCCGTTTGGCAGCATACCGCGCAGTCAGGGCGGCAAGCTGGCAAGGATTGTGGACTTACGGCTGGAGAGCTAGTATGAACATGGATAAAAGAGGAGAAAAGAGGATATAGAAGAGTTTAAAAAATTAAAACCTTGTAAAAGCAAAGATGCTAAACGCTTTAGAAGGTTAAAGACTTTAGAAGTTTAATAATTCTAAAGAACTAGAGATTCTAAAGTTTTAGAAGCTTGGAACGTTCTCGAATTATAGGATAAAAAGCTATTCAGGAAAATCGCAAGATTAAGTGGCTAATTTCATCGCGGTATATAAAACAGCCCCAAAAGAGGTGCTAACTACTAAAGCTTTTAACATTAGCACCTTCGCGAAGTGTCAGGGTCAGCGGCACAAAAAAACCAAGAGAGATTTTAACCAGCACTAGGCATTATACAAACCCATTATTTAATTCAGAACGAATTCGCACTCTCACGAAGCTCGGTCTGCACAGCCGACTCATCCATAATATTTGGCTGAAGCTCTTGTCCCATAACAAAATCCGGCTGATCGAAACTTGTAGCTGAACAGAAAGTCATAACTTTCTGTTCAAGAAAATGATAGTTGCCGGTGTCGATATCGACAATAATAGTGCCTGATAACGAACCGGTTTCGATACGCCCCACGTAATATCTGTTTCCGGGCAAAAATTCTCCGCTCTTCAGAAAAGAATACACATAATCCTTTACCCTGCCCTCTCCATATTTGCCTTTAATCAAGCGCTTAGATGCGGTTTTATTGTAATGATAGAGACCACCTTCTTTTCCACCTACCGAGGTAACCAGTTGCTCCAGATTCAGGCTGGAATTGCCGAATTGCTCATTGCGATAATTAATAAAAATGTTTTCAGATGGTATCTCAATATTTCCTCGCTCATCCTTGTAAAAGACATTCTCTACTTCCCCGGAGGCAATACTAATCTGCTTATAAGCAATTCTGCCGGCTTCATCAGAAAAGCTGTAGAATAGCGATTGTTCGTCCGGGCTGAGATAGAACGAAAGATAACATTCTTCATCGAGATTGCGAACGAGACTCAACTTATCTTCAGCTATTGAATAAGAATAGAGGGCCGAACGATTCTCAGGGCTGTAGTTTTCTACCCATTTTTTATCGGCCATCAGATACAGGCGATTCGACTCAGCATTCCACTGCAGTTTCTCTCCCCAAAATTGCCGGGATCGTCGGTCGCTATGCAATAAACTCCGGTTTAGAGGAGCAATAGTTGTTAGCTGCATTCCCGTATTATCGAGAAGAGTTATTCGCTGCGCATTATCATTGACTGCGACATATTGAGCATTTGGAGATACATATACGCTTCTTGAGTATCCGCGGGCAAGCTTCCCGTTCCAAACCGGCTGCTTACCCAAATCGAGAATGCCATCGCCATGGTAATAAAGTTTTTGATCGGAATAGTAATATATCGGTTTCGCAGCTTCGTAGGAAAAATTTGATGGTGCAAAGTTGATTAGCTCGGAATTGTTTTTATTAAACCTATTCCCCATAGATGTTAACAACCAGTAACAAGCGATCAGGAAGACACAGATTAAGACAAGTTTTGTAAGAGACATGATTCCTTTTCCAACAGTTTTAGATGAATACACTTACTTTGCCGAAAGAGGTAAAAGTCTGAAAAGAAGACAATTTTACTTTAGACTCTTCTTATATCTCTTCATCAGTTTAATCGCCCAGTCGTAATGGCTACAGGTATTGGAGATCAGATACTCACCAAGCGACGTGGAACCCGTCCACTTATATAACTTTTTGGTGAACAACTCTTCATCACTATGCTTTTCAGTTATCTCCCGTAGATGTTTAAACGAGGTGTTAATAAGAGTCGTTATTTCATCGAGCGAGGTTTCCAGGTACTGTTCGCGAATCCATTGGTTCAAGTCCGGCAGAGTTTTCCAGGTATACCCTTTTGCCGGCATATCCGGCTTTTCTCCGGCCATCCCAACTTCATACCAATCCAGCATCATCACATGCCAATGATGCAAATGTGACAGCATATCGCGAATATTATGCTGCATCGAAAGGTTCGGGAAATCCGCATTGCGCTCCTCATCTGAAAGCGAATTGATTAACTCGAATAACAGGGTATAGTTTTGTTTGCTACGTTCCAACAAATCTGCCTTGTTCTTAGGTCTGGGCATAGCCACTCCTTAAATGATTAACATCCACAAACTTTACACATCCGTGAATCTATCGTGATATTTTTAATCTACTTTTATTCTACCAAAGAATCCTGTTTTAATTAAGAGGCAAACTAGATGAAATTTTCAAATAAATCCATTACAGGAACAGTGAAATATACTGTCTTTTATCGAATTTTCTGTTTTCTGCTGTTCCCAACCCTTCTTTTACTGCAGAGTTGTTCACAAGACCCTGCGAGCACATCGGAAGACATCACGATTAACCGCGTCGGTTATGGTGTTTCGGGCATACTATTCGAGAACAATTTGGTTATGTGGTATCGCGAGAATTCGGGAGAACGCACCGAACTGTTTTCGCAGATGTATATGACGCGCCTCGACGAAGCGGACTTTCCGGTATGGACAGATTTTCCGGATGAATTTCTTGTTTCCGGCGGCGTACCTCGCGATGGTATTCCAGCGCTGGTAAATCCGACCTTTGTAACAGCAAATGCCGCCGGTGCTTCTTATTTAAAGAGTATTGATTTGGTTCTTGGCGTAGAAATCAATGGTGAAGTTAAAGCCTATCCGCATAATATTCTGTGGTGGCATGAAGTCGTGAACGACCAGGTTGGCGGCAAAGACATTATAATGACTTTTTGCCCACTCACTGGCAGCGGAGTGCTTTTTGAAAAGCCGGTAAACGGCGATAGCGTTGGTGCATTTACTCCGCTACCGGTTATTGAAACAACCTGGAGCAACTGGCAGTCTCTTTATCCTGAAACAAAGGTAATTGCCGAGAACACAGGCATCGATCGCAACTATACTCGTTATCCCTATGGAGATTATCGCGCAGAAGACAGCTTTCCATTGTTTTCACTTCGCACCGGTTCAATTGATGAACGATTTCCGCCTAAACGCATGGTGCTTGGCCTGGTTGGAGAAACCGGGCAAAAAGCCTACCCGTTTTCCTCACTCGATTCTTCTGCTGTCGTAAATGACGAATTCGATGGCAAAAATGTACTTATCCTTTCAGACATTGATGAGCGGATGGCGCAACCCTACAGTCGAGATCTGAATGGACAGACTCTAACCTTCACCCAAACCGGAACCGCACCCTTTCAGATGACCGACGCCCAAACAGGTAGCACCTGGAATATTATTGGCGAGGCAACGGCAGGCTCACTGCAAGGACAGCGTCTGGAGCCGATCGCCGCTTACAACGCCTTCTGGTTTGCCTGGGCCGCCTTCTGGCCGGACACTGAGGTTTACGAATAGTGTTGCAGAAAGACAACTTAACATTATTCCTATTGCTAAGCCTTTTCTCTACCTCATTGTTTGCGGGCGGCTGGACGCAACCCAAAGGTCAACTTTGGCTAAAGTCTTCGCTACTGTATCAATCTACAGACAAGCGCTTCTGCCATGCTCAGGATGCAACGTCGCTAGCCTTCCAACAAATTGGATGCAACGAAGCTGGGCACAGCACTGCCTTTGATCCGTTTATCGGAGGCAAATTAACAGCAACGGGCTTATTTACTGAAGCAGCGTTTGGCATTACCGATCGCCTGGAAGCCGGACTACAAGTTCCGTGGTATCGACTGGAGTTTACCAATTTCACTGATCCCGAGCGCTCCCCAACCAGCGGTATCGGAGATATTCGTCTGCGATTAAAGTGGCAAACCAGTGAGCTACCGGTTGTGTCCGCAATTGAGCTAATCGTAAAGTCGCCGACCGGCGAATTCTCTGCAGATGCAGAAGTTGTTAATGTAAGTGAGGGTCAGTGGGATTATGAGATTCGCGGTGAGGTGAGTCGGTCATTTTGGCCGGTTCCACTCTATGTCGGAGTTGGCATTGGCTATCGCGTACGCACAGACAACGATAGCTTTGAGCAGTCTATTGGCAATGAGTTTTTACTTCGACTGGAGGCTGGCTATCAAATAGTGAAGAAGCTACAGATTAAAGCAGATGTCGATTGGTTGCGAGGTGCACGCCCAACGCTGTTTGCTACCAAGCGGAGAGTCTTGTGGCGAAGGGAATTATTAACGGCATCACCGGTTCTGGTAATCGAGCCGATCAGGAATCTTCAAATAGAAACGGGGGTTCGTCTCTCGATTGCAGGAGAGGACTTCCCGGCAGGTTCACAATTACAGCTGGGTTTCCGCTATAGGCTGGCGGTTCACTAAAAAATTTGCCTTACACTGTAAAACCTCTCTAAAATGCTTCACGCTTTGTTTTCTGTTTGCCCATCGCTATGTTTTATCAGGCTCCCAAAAAAAGCAAGGAGAAAAACGATGACTCTCAGGAATTCCTTTTTAACCTTAACTTTGCTGATAAGCGCAGCGTCAATGCTACTGGCTCAGACAACCGCAGTAGAACAGGCCATCATTCAAGCTACAATGTCTGGTAACACAACGCTACTGCATTCGCCGGAATACCACCGGTTATTTTCCGGCACAGACGAAGATATTTCACTTGCATACCTCTATAACAACTACGTTCTGGAAGAGGAATTTTGCGAAGCCTATGAAACGACGAACAATACATGGAACTCGGATAAACTAACGCAGTTCTCTTATACACAATCAGGAAAAATTGATACTATCTATAAAGAAAACTGGTGGAACAATACCTGGAATGCCTACAATCGCAGCGTCTTTTTTTATGACCCTGGCAACGGCAGGCTGCTTGAGAGTGTTTTCGAAAGCACGTTGGTTACCGGAAGCTGGCAAAATGTATCCCGCCAACAGCATTCCTATAATCAAGTCGGCCTGGATACTATCATAGTCAGGCAGGTATGGGGAAACCTGGGCTGGGAAAACCAAAGCCGGACGATCTATTCTTACGATCAACTGAATCGATTTGAAAAATTGACCTTCGACGTATGGAATGATTTCAGTAATTCGTGGGACTTGTCTTCCCAGACACTCTATACCTTTGTCGGCTCCACAACCAACATAAGCGATTTTGTTGTTCAGAGTTGGGACAATGGCGTTTGGGACAACTTGGGCAAGACGAGTTACTTTTACAATTCCCAGAACCAGTTTGAAGAGATATTGAATCAGATCTGGGTAAGTGGTAACTGGTTTAACTCTACGCACTTCCTTTATTTCTACGATAACAATAACGATCTCAGTGAGGTTCAATACCAACAGTGGGATAATGTATCTACCTGGAATGATTTTATAAGGACCGTATATACCATCGATGGAAACGGTAATCAGGCCACATGGCAGGAAGATTTTTGGGTGAGTAATGCATGGATACCAAATCGCCGCTGTACAAACACTTGGCAGCTGGTGGTTACATCCATTGAGGAGCCCGGCAGTACATTACCGTTTAATTTTGCTCTGCAAAATTATCCGAATCCCTTCAACCCGGCAACAACAATTCGCTTCACGTTGCCGACGACTCAGAAAACCCGTCTTACAGTTTACAATACATTGGGGCAGGAAGTTGCGGTTCTGCTGGATGCTGTTAAGCAGGCCGGCACGCATGAGGTTCCGTTTCAGGCACAACAATTGAGCAGCGGAACATATTTCTACAAGCTACAGGCAGCTCAGGCAACACTCACCGGGACGATGCTGTTAATTAAGTAAAACCCGGGTTCAGCTATCGAATGTTTTTAGACTGGATGGCAAAAAAAGACTGCATCTAAGATGGTGTTTTGTTCTCGTGGTATCGTTGCCTTGGATAATCTATCTTCCCAGGCCATTTCAATGATGCAATCGATACCCGCTTTTTTCAGTTGAATATGCTTCAGAACCTGTTATCCTGCTGAAAACATAATGTGGCAAAGCCCGAACATAAACACAGAGAATACCAATCCAGCCAGAAAAACATCATAAGCAGTGCGAATATATTTATAGCGGCGACTCAGATCCAAACCAAGATGATGAATATCTTTCTTGATGGTAGAGTAAAGAAATTCGCGCTTCTGCATCATACGATCAACCGCCCACTCATAATCTGATTCAGACATTTTATAAAAGTCATCGAACGTCATTAATCTGGCCTGTCCCTGTTCCACTTGTTCCTTGGTAAATGCCCCCTTCTCAACGGTTGGTCGTGTAGCAAAGATTGCATAGGCCATCGAGATAAGGTTGGTAAGAATCATTGGGCCAATTGCCCAGAGTAAATGGGGATCGGTATCGAGCCGTGAATAAAGGCTTCCAAGAATGACTGAAATAATGATCGAATTGACCGTTACCAGAATATTAGACTTGGTATCAACGATCTGACGTCTTGTATAGAGATTGCGTGAGGTTACACGAAACCAGGTTTCGATCCCCTTCTCTGGCATCCCCTCATACTTCGAAAGCTTTTTCTTTAACTTTTTAACTTCTTCCTGGTCCGCACGAAAGGCTGTTGCCAAAACCTTTTCCTGGCTATTATCACTTTTTCCGGATTTTTTCTTCATAGAAGGCTTCCCAAGTTGTTTTAAACTCAGCATACAGCGAATAAATCTCTTACCAAATATCAACTAATTGGGGAACCTAGACAACCCATTTGACTATTTCACAACTGGCATTGTGGTCTTCTGCCTTGCCAGCTGCAAATTCTTTTGATATAGATCAAATAGAACATCTCCATTTACCTTGGCAATTTCGACAGCCTTGGAATAGTTTTGCAGCGCTTCAGAATAATTTTCAATCGCCATATAGTAGTCTCCCAGACTATCCCAGCTATTCGCGGCATGTGGTCTCTCGAGAGCATTCTTTTGAAAACACCTCAACGCCAAATCCAGGTAATTATCTTCAAGGAAATAATAGCCCATTTTATTGACAAAGAAAGGACGCAGACTTTTGCGCGCGAAAAACCGATCCATTACGAGATTCGCCCCGGCAGTATCTCCAGCATCCTGATGGATAAAAATGATGCCCATCATCGATCGATCCGAAGGTAAAACCTGATAGCCACAAAGATCTGATAAGCGTGAGAAGTATGCGTCCAGTGCTTTCAAGCCACCGTTCTCTTGAAAAACCTCCAGGGAGTTCCACTCTGGATAACCAGAAAGCCCATGCTGCTTAGTTAATCCATTGGCCACCCTGTGCAGCTGATAGATAAACTCCTGATCTCGTATCGGGCTAATGTTGGATAGAAAAATGATCGTCGTGCCGTCATCGAACAGAGAGATAGACGAACGATAACCAGACAACGCCCCACCATGCGTAATCATGCGTAGTGAAGTATTCCGCTCAATCAGATCATTCCAATTATGCAACCAGCCATAGCAATAGCCATCCCGGTTTGGCGAAAGCATCTTTTTCATATTTGATTCAGAAAGCAGCGATCCATTTCTAATTGCCTCGCTCCATCTAAACAAATCACCAACAGTTGAGTGCATTCCACCTGTAGAGTATTTATTTGACTGATCGCGAAATGGCGCCGGAGTGATCGTACCACCATACTTTTGGAATAACCATTCAATCCCCTCAGATTCTACATAACGATATCCTATGGCTACACTATCTTTTATAAAGGAGTTGTTGGCAAATCCTGTATCATGCAATTTCAACGGCTCAGTAATATGAAATTTGAGTAACTCTGAAAATGACTTTCCAGAGACTTCCTCAAGAATTGAACCCAGAATTATATATCCCAAACTGCTATAGGCATAGCCCTCTCCAGGCTGATATAAAAGGTGTGTTTTTCCGACCAGATCTGCAAGCTCATCTGGCGTATAAACTGAAGTAGAAAAGCTCTCTTCATCTACACCTATTTCGATAAGTCCTTCATAATGAGGTAATCCGGAGGTATGGGAGAGCAGCTGATGAATCGAAATCCGGTCTCCGTACTCCGCAGGGAAGTTATCAAGATGCTTCGAAATAACATCACCCAAGGAAAGCAAACCCGATTCAACATGTTGCATAACCAGCATAGCAGTAAATTGCTTTGTTATCGACGCAATTGGGAATCGAGTACCAACAGCGTTTTCTATTTTCTCAATCCGGTTAGAAAAGCCATAGGCCTTTTGAAATACAATTTCTCCGTTTTTCGCAACAAGGACAGCTCCGCTAAATGGACTGCTGATCTTGCGACTTTGGCCTTTTTCTGCATAGCTCTGCATCAGAGCATTAAGGTTTGTTTCTTGAGAACTGCATGCAGAAAGCAGGCAGAAAACAACTGTCAGACAAATAAATTTAGTGACGGTGATATTTCGGTAAGATTTGAATTTGGAACAAATCGCGTTTGAAATCATTGTTCAGAAGCTCCATTGTGTTGATATCAGAATATTGCTTTTGAACAAATCTATCGCAAATCACGCAAAATGATTGCGCCATTTCTATGTCATCTTTACGTCATTCACTACGCTTAGAGTAAATTGGGAACCATCGGAAATTCTGCGCACTCGGCATCATTTAGCTTAAGTGTCATCTTAACGAGCGCAAAAACGTTGACTGCCAACATCAGCACATACATCATTAATACCGGATGAAACTGCCCCGGATTTGATGTACCAAGCAACAATGTCGCAATCCCGGGAGTAATAGCAACAAGCATAAACGTTACGATTGTCCAGAGAATTTGAAAACTGATAATCACTCCACCAAGACGTCGGATGACTGCATTCTGCCGATTGCGATACCAGATAATGAACGGAATTAAAATATTTGCAATCAGTGGAAGGACAAAGCAAAGTGAGGATAAGATCATCAGCTTTAATGGCATATAATTCAGATTGTGCTCATCTGGTCGATTCGCTTCGGTTTTCCCTGCTTCGGGAATAGTAAATGAACAACCCAGCGCATCTGCTAATGCCTTTACTGTAAAGGGTTGAGGACGAACCGCGCCTCGCTCTATTCGTTGAATTGTCCGTAGTGAAATACCTGAATCTTCCGCCAGCATTTCCTGTGAAAGGTTCATTGCCTGTCGGGAATTAACAACCTGTTGAGCAAATAGCGTTCTTTGTTTCGGTTCACGCATCATATCCTCACTTTCATTTTTATACTTACCATCAATTGGTATTCGTAAAAATACTGGGAAAGATTCGTGAAGACTGAATCGTCGAAAAAAATTAGTGTTTAGAATTAGAATAGAAGGTTAATATTTTGTCAGGCTGAGGAATCCATTCGTATGTAACCCGGCATTATAACTCGCGCTATCATCCGATAATTTGGTAAACATCCTAACCCGTGCATGGAGGAATAAAAATGATATCCATTGTGAAAGTAACCAGCGCAGATTTAAGCGAAGTTGTCAAACTTGTGCAGCTTCTTCTAACTGAGCTTGGAGGAACAAATGCGGGCAGTAGCAGTGCCGATTCGAACTCTATTCTATCGAGAATGAATGCAGACGAGCTTGATCATACAGCATTTCTTGCGCAAGACGTTGAGGGAAAATCTGTCGGCGTCATAACGGTGGTAGAGACATTTGCAATTTATGCGGGAGGGAAATACGGAATTATTAACGAAATGTATGTTGCCCCAGAATACCGTTCACAGAACATTGGGCAACAGCTTATCGATGCCGTTAAGAATCTTGCACAAGAAAGAGGCTGGGCGAGAGTTGACGTAACGGCACCTCCTGAACAACAATGGAAGCGCTCAGTTCAATTCTATGAATCTAATGGCTTTGTATTTACCGGCCCAAAACTAAAGTTTAAGCTTACATAGGCTAGCCCAAAAGCCGAAAGGAATAACGCTATACCAAATTTCACACTTGATAGAAATATTCTCTTTAGCCACTATGATGATGTAAACAGCGCGGTAACAATAAATCGAAATGAAAATAGGCCTTCAATTGAATCGCACTCCCCCCCGGAGCAAATCATTAATTGTCCTTCTAACCTGCCTCATTATATTCGTGGTAACGGCCTGCTTTGATTCAAACGATGAAGAAGAGTATCTCGCTGTCGTTGGAACATTTAACATTCCGGATAGTGTTGAGTTCGGCAACTTTATTCACATTAAGCTTTTCTCCACTGGTTTTAGCGGATGCTGGGAAAAGAGCTATGATAAAGTTTTACGTATCAGTGAAGGCTATCTGATTATTCCATATGACAAGATATCAAATACATACGATGTATGTACAGATGCACTAACCAGTATTGAACATGAAATCTTCATCCGTCCTCAAAAGTTAGGTGTTTCCGAAATACATGTTCAATATCGGCCGTTCATTTCTGAAAACGGCGAGTCACAAAAGACCTTTACCAAGGAAGTTATTGTCTACTAAACGGGCGATGTATTGCCAGATTAGCTCCATAATGCGCTGAAGAGGAAACAAATTCTTCATTTGAGCATGCTACGTCCCTTTCGCTCTCACTACTTGCATCTGGCTTCTAACTTCCAGCTTCTTAGGCCTTCTACTCTTCCCTGCCGTTCGCATGTAGCGCAAAACGCCCTTTATTTTTGTCGTGAACCTGCTCGTGATTTGGCCATGGCCAGCCACCAAACTGAGTGCGGCGGTATTCAGCAAACGCTTCCTGAATCTCTTCCTGCGTATTCATAACAAACGGACCGTGTTGAGCGACAGGCTCATTAATTGGCTTACCTTGTAGCAGAAGTAAGAAACAGTCCTCATCACCCGCCTGCAGTTTTACAGCCACATCAGGTGTCAGATTAACAGAATGATTCGCCTCAACCGTTTCGCCGGCAATTAACATGCTGTCACCCCGGTAAAAATATAGCGAGCGGTTCAAACCCTTTGCAGCTTCCGGTAAGATCCAGGTGGCATTTGCTTCCAGTTTTATGGTTAATATAGCTACCTGGTTTTCAGGTTTGGCAGCCCATGAATCCGGCGTTGGTTGCGGAGCATTCAGTCCACCTAGGTGTCCGGCAATCACATTGATCTCTGCAATTCTTCCGGCACTGTCTTTCTCTTGCAAAAGCGGAATATCATTATTCCACAGCATTCTGAAATGCGGCTCCACAAACTTGCTGGCAGCCGGCAGGTTCAGCCACAGCTGAAACAGCTCAAGTGGATTTTCCTTCTCCTCATTCACCAAGGGGAACATTTCCGAGTGTAGCACGCCTTTTCCGGCTGTCATCCACTGCACGTCTCCTGCTCCGAAGCGTCCGGAGGCGCCAAGTGAATCGGTGTGATCGACCAGCCCCTCCTTGACAATGGTAACGGTTTCAAATCCACGATGCGGATGATAGGGAAAGCCCGGTATCTTCTCACCATGATACATGCGCCAGCCATCTTTTATTACAAAATCCTGCCCAATATTACGGCCTTGCAACGATGCAGCAGGTCCCATGTCGCCATCGCCTTTCGGGTATTCATCGCGATGATGCACGCAGAATAAAAACGGATCCTGCGTTTCCCAAGGAAAGCCGAGAGGCTTAATATTTAAAATCGATTTGCTTTTAGATTGAGTCATTTCAGCATCCTTTAAGTTTTAATTACATCTTGGATGCAAAATACTTGAATTGCGTTACAGAATCTGAAGGGTGGTCATCCCGAAGTGAGACAATAAGCCTCGAAGGCAGGGCTCATTAACAAATCAGCTACTTTTTTCCAATACTAAAGATCAGGCCGGAAGAGAAATAAAATGCCGGAGTTCTTTTCGAGTTGTACGGGAAGAGGTAGCCATACCCAACTTCGAAGATAAATCTTTGCCTATCATCGATCTGCCCCTCTGCCCCGAGATTTAGCAATGTAAACCAGGTATCCGGTGGTGCAACAGAATCTTCATCAGATCCCATTCCATCAGAAAAAACAATATCACCCGGATATCCCTTTGCAACCGCAACTCTTAATGTACTGTAGAAATTCCAAGGCTTATTGCGCAGGGTTCCTGCTGTCAATCCCAAATCAGCCCCTAAACTTTTTCCATCTGAATCATCAGCTGCGCCAAACCCCGTTTCCAACCTGATGTGGTTCGCAAGCTGGTACCTGTGCGCAAGCTTTAATGCCATTGCGCCTTCGTCCTGTCGGATAATTCCCATAAAGTCGATGCCGAGATCCGTTTTCTCGCCTAGTCCATACTTATAGCGCCCAAACCAGCCGTGGGCACCCGAATGCGCCCCTTCAAACAATGCAACTCCCGTCCCGACGGCGATTGCTGCTTCTGAGGTTTTGTGTTTTGTTGTCTTTGGTCCACCATAAGTAAAGAGTGGCGTAGGAGGAGCAAAGTGAACGCAGCCATAAAACAACAGCATTGAACCTAAAAAAAATATTCGCTTAAACCACGGAGAAACCCTGCTCATCATTTTCATATTCATTTTTTGCTCCCGGTCGAATTCTCAAATAGAATTTTCGACCTAAAATAAGAAATTCAGGAAAAAAAACTTGCGTCCTTATCGGCAAATAGAAGTTCCCGATCGGGTCGGTAATGATAATTGCCAGCAAATACACAGGAAATAATAAGAAGGGTTCTAACCGGACTTACTTCGATATTGCGAAGGAGTCATTTGCATTTGTTTTCGAAAGGCAGCATTGAAAGAAGAGACTGAATTGAAGCCGGATAGAAGCGCAATTTGTGCAATAGTATAATGTTGTTTTGATGAATCATGGAGTAAAATCTTCGCCTCATCAACGCGATAAGCATTAACCATCCCGAAGAAATTACAATCCAGTTTTGTATTAATCACCTGAGATAAATCATGTTGTGACAAACCCATCTTGTTCGCAAGCGTTGCCAATTTCAATTCCGCATTCAAATACGGTTTTTCTTCATTCATGACCGTCAAAAGTTTATGTAAAAATTTTTCAGCTCTTGCATCAGACAGGCCAGACTTGGCGTATTTGCTTTTTGATACATCCAGCAGTGCATTTTTCATGGTTCCCTTTCGTTCTCCATGGAAAATTACCGGCTGCATTAATCCAACATAGCCGATTGAATACATAAGTAGTGATACCAACAGCCAGACCTGGTTAAGGTTTTCTATTCGCGTTCCCCATAGATAGGAACCTTTTATGCCGGGCATTGGTCCGATAAAAGAATTTAAGGCAAGACCCCAAGTAACCAATAAGGCGGTAAACAAAAAGACGAGCCATTTAATATTGAGCTTATCAACAGAGACGGCAGTCCCCATTAAGAGCTCACGGTTCCCATAAAGAACGTGCAAGATGAGGGTTAAATAGATGCACGATTGCAGTAAAACTAAACCGGCTATTAATGGGCAAAACTCACATACCTGAGAGAAGTTTGCGAGGATATAGTCAACTTTTTCAGAAGTAGTCTTAAGATAAAATCGCGAGAAAAGCAGAACGCAAATTAAAGTTGGCAAAAGGTGCAACAGAGCAGTTTTTTTAAGCCTGTAGGCACGCAGAATAAGCCTTTTGGCATAGAGGTAGTTTAGCGGCCCCAGTAAAAATATCAGCGGCAAAGTTGTTCTGGCAAGGTGTGGCAGGTATAGCACATACCCGGAGGCTTCCAGAACAAAAGAGAATATGATGATGGAATAGACAAGAAGTGTACCTCCTAAAAGTCGATTCGCAGCAACATTGCCCCTTTTGCCAAGCAAGAAGTAGGTTGCCAGCAGAATTCCCTGTACCGCACCAAGAATGAGTATTACCTGAATTGTGCTTAAGGATGCTTGCATGGTATTGTACGATTGCTCCTCGTTAGAGTATCAACAAAACATACCATCTACGAGCGATAATAGCAAACCTACGCGTTGCCAGATTCGCTCCAACGGGTAAATAGCTCCCCTCTTTACTTATCCCCGGTTTCCATCTCAACCCAAAGATCCGGATATGTTGTATCCTTCACATCCACCATAACATATCCTTTTTGCGTGGCGATATTGATCATAAACGGCACGCCTTTTCTCTTCTTATCGCCTTCACAGGTAATCCAGTCGGGATGGTTCGACCAATGGTGATTGTCGCCCATTGTTTCTCCCGGCATGACGCTGTGGGAGATTGTCTGATGAAGCATTGAGTTGGTATTAGTCTGGTTCAATCGATTGATATAGACGTTAAGATGGTGTGGTTTTCCGTTATCATTGTATGTTATAAACCGTCCATCCGGTGAAATTCCAGCAGAGCAATTATCATCTTGATATTCGATATGCGTGCGCGTATCAAGATCAATAGCGCGGAGAATATGCCCATCCCGGCAGACCAGGCGGTTTTGCTTGGCAGACATGCCGATTTCACCTGTGCACTGCACAAAGTCTATCAGAACTCGCTGCTCCTGCAGGTCAATATCAACCGCCATTACCATATCATCCACAATAAACAGCACTTCTTTTCCGTTGGGGTGAAATTCAAGCGGGCAGTTTTTATCTTCCTCGGCATAATCTACCAAGTCAATTCTGTTCGTACCATCGGCATTTACAACATAAATCGTGCTGCCGTCCTTAACCGCAACCTGATTGCCGTTCGGGCTCCAGCGAGCAAAGTCTCCCCTGCCCAACTCAGTATATTCCGGATTGTCCAATTGATGTGCTCTAACGCGGTTATCCTTTACGTAAACAACCTTTCCGCTTATCCCTCCAACCTGGGCAAAGGCCGGGAAAGAGCATCCGGTAAGCAGGAGCAGCACTATTTCGAAAATTTTTCTCATATCGGCTATAAACATAATACGATAAACACGTTCTCCTGTGAGGTATTTCGTAATTGATGTATCGGAAATTCTATAAATACTTCGTTCTAACCGGGATCTTGAATTCCGGAGTTATCCAACTGTTTAGTACAATGTTGCCATGATAGTGCTGATCTTTATTTCTCAAAAAGCTGAACGCGATTACCGTCAGGATCTTTAACAATGACCATCCTTCTTCCGCTGTGCTGATCTTTAACAACGTCACCATTGAACTCCACTCCGGCATTCTTTAATCGGGTTACCCACTGATCCAATTCTGCCACTAAATAGCCAATTTTAAAAAGTCCGATGATGCGGATCTTTTTGGGAGTTTCCACCATCAGTTCTCCAGGAGAAACAGCACCCTTCAGTTCAATAAGTTCAATCCAGGCCTTTCCGCATTTCAGATTTGCCATGCGCAGACCGCGTTCTTCCAGATCAACGCGACTTACCATTTCAAACCCAAGATTATTGGTATACCATTCAAGGGTGGTATCGATATTACTGACAATCATGGCTGTAAAATAGGGCTCAGGATCTGATATGGGATCGTCCTGCGAAAATAGGGTAAATGGAATTAGCAAAAGCATCAATACAGTGACAAACGATTTCATGGAAACCTCTCATCTTTAAATGAACATGATATGTATGGATTACTTAAATAAGGTGAGAGGGGTTGCAATAAATCTAATTTAAGAGGCAATATTTAAAATCCAGCCGCTCAGAAATTCCAGGTAATTATGAACTATCCACCCTGATTCCGGATCGATTAGCGCGTGCCCTGTATTCGGATACAGCTTCACTTGTGAAGCTGAATCATCCGATACGTTAACAATTTCAGAGAACCGTTTACTGCTTCCTTCTGCCCATACCTGGGTATCATTTTCTCCAAGGATCATCAGTGCCGGCTTCCCAACAGGCCAATGGGTCAATGGATCGTAGTCTTTATTTTGTTTCCACCAGAATTTTCTGGTCCGCGTTACTCGATACGAAAATAGTGGAGCTACCAAGGATGCAATAAAATCAGGCGCTCCGGATGCTATGATATCCGATTTTATCTCATAATTTAACTGCTGATATGGCGTAAAAGCGCTCGAGGAAACTACAATACAGAACGCTATCGTGTTAGAGTTTGATGCCGCCAGCGGGGCAATCCATCCACCCTGGCTGAAGCCGACGAATCCGATCTTTCCTTGCGCATGACCATTAAGCTTAAGATAGTCCACTGCCGCCAGGGCATCTTCGCTAAAACTTTTAAAACTGCTGGTCTTCCAATTACCCTCCGATTTTCCGCAGCCTCGTTTATCCGGCAGAAGTACTGCAATTCCCTGCTTTGCTAAGAAATCTGCCTGATACAGATACCAGAAGCTATCGCGATCGCTTGTGCCGGAGCCGTGTAGCAAAACAACAACCGGATGTGGTTTTGTAGAAAGGGGTTTAAAAAGAGTTGCTGTTAGCTCTATACTGTCCGTGACATTGGTATAACGTATTTCCTGCTGGATGTAGTGCTGATCCGGGAGTCGCGTCATATAGCGAACCGTAGAGTCGGCAAGGGATAAGCTGCGGACAGTTCCTGCGGGATCGTATTGAAAACAGACGCGGGTAGAATAACTGGATCGCTGCCATTGGAAACAGGTATCCGACAGGGCAATTAGCGGCCTGCTGCGCAGCGGCTTGAAGCAGTTCATCAGTAATGCGGAATTCGCACTCCAGGTTATCATCCAATCGATATTGTTTTCATCACGGTACCAGCCAATCTTGTCTTCCAACAAATACGATTGCTGATCGCTCACTCTGTTGTTCGTGGGGGCAACGTCTTCTCCCGGGAAGAAAATAAGCCATCCCCCCATTAACAAAATACCTGCAAGCAGTATGGTCAGAATTCGTTTTATTTGCTCATCTCCCCTTGCTTCATAGTTAAGTACCCGAAAACACCACATCTCAGTAAAAAGATGAATCAGAAAATCTACTAACAGTTTAGTTTTTACTAATCTATTAGTAAAAACCAAACTTGTCAATATTTTTATGGGCATGACTGGGGATTTTGTAATCGGACCTCATTACAAAGAGTTTTTCAGTAGCGCATCATTTTTATATCTACCGGACAATCCAGTTAAAAACATCTGACAGAACGTTCTCTGCCGGGGAATTCTCACCATCCTTTAAAATTAAATGGGTTACATTAGGATAGGCTGTCCAGCGAAAGGCGGTTTGACCGCTGGCGATTTGTTGCCATGCAGTTTTGTTTTTGTTCAGAGTTCCCAGTGGAAAATTTTCATCACTGCATCCCTGCAGGATAAATGCCGGAACACCGCTTGCTTGTAAAACACTGTCGGCTTTTTCACTATAGAGCATCCATTCCTGCCAATAGGATTCCCCTGCTCCCAAAATCGCTCCACCAACCGGGAATTGGCCGCTTCGTATCAGGCCAAATGCCAACTGCACGTCATTGACTACCGTCTCTGATACATTAGGATTTGCTCTTAATTGTTCAACGACCAGCGTATCAATGGCAATTGCCGGTGCTGCCAGAATTACAAGCCCAGCGATATTACTCAATCGGCCGGCGGCAACCGGGACAATATTTCCGCCTTCACTATGACCGATCAGAAAAATATTTTGTGAATCCAAATCGGTTTGGTTACGCAAAAAATTTACTGCAGCAACAATATCGGATATCTGATCCTCCTGAGAGAGCTGTAGGGGATCTAAATTCGAATAGGTAATAAAGCGTTTATCATAACGAAGTACAGCTACATCCTGTGAAACTAAATCATCCGCCCAGAACTTATATATTGCAGGCATGGTACCGGATCCTCCCTGCACTATTCCGTCGCGGTCAACGGGGCCGGAGCCCGGTACGATTACTACAGCAGCACGGGGTTGATTAAAGGGAGAATATAGCGTTCCCTCCAGCACCAGGCTATCTGGGGTAGGAAAGAAAACTTCCGACGACTGGTACTGGGTGTTCAGAGGAGGATCAACGGTTTCGGAGCAAGCAAAGAATATTAGAGGAATAATTACCCCTAGGATCAGTTTATTTGGATTGCTAAGCATGTCTAAGCTCATCCTATTTTCCTTTATATAATTCTGTTTTGGTAAATATTACGCCTTGGAGTTTGCAAATTTCAAGTGCAAAATCGGGAAGCAGTATCTGTTCCGTGATCCTGTTCCAGCGCTTACACTTTGAATTATGTGAACCGGACTACAGTTTGAGCTTCTGGGTCTCTTTTGAGGTAGCAAGTGCTATTTGTGTATTGGTTCTAACGACACCTTTGATAGCTTTTAATTGGGTAAAGAAAATGGTAACTAAGTGGATTCATTTTGTTATTTTTAAGCATTACAGCCCAAGATGAAAAAGTACCTGATAAAGGCGATTAAAAGTTCAACCCTAGTTTGCATGAGAAAATAGACTGCGGCTTATTAGCAGAACAATATCTGTTGGGTAGCAAACAAGAGAGGAGTAAAATGTCCCGGCTAAGATTGCTGATTGCCATGTTGCTTTTTCATTCGCTGCTTCTTGCACAGGAGCAGGGAAACCAGACCCGGAAGGGGTTTAACATCACCGGAATCCCCGTGTTAAAATTCAATTCGGATGAAGGATTCGGCTATGGGGCAAGGGCGTCCATCTTCCATCACGCTGATGGCGGATACAATCCATATTTCTTTTTAATCGATACTCAGGTATCTTTTACCACAGAAAGTCAGAAGGAAGTATTTGTATTCTTTGATTCACCTTTTCTGCTCGGTGATGGCAATCGATTGACCGGTGAGGTCCGCTACCAGGATAACGATTTTACTCCCTACTACGGTTTGGGGCACCGATCTACATTTATCGAAGCAATTGCAGATACCGAAGATCCCTCCTTCATCAATGAGGATTTCTATCGGTTTGGGCGCAAGCGCATTACCGCCTGGCTGGATTATCAGCGCAGTATGGGAACAGTTCGCGCCTTAGCCGGGTTCGGCATCAACCATACGGATGTTGACCTGCTGGCCGGCACAACGTTACTCGAACAGGACGATGCGGTTTCCGGCCGGGCAGGCGGCTTCACGAACTATATCAAACTGGGACTGGTTTATGATACCCGTGACTTTGAACCGGCGCCGAATCGAGGTTCCTGGATAGATGCTGTTTTCGCATGGTCGCATGAGGCAATCGCCAGCGGTTACAACTACCGACGCCTCACGCTTAACCAGCGACAATATATTTCTCTCTCGAAAAAGTTGGTACTCGCCCAACGTCTTGCTTTCATAAATAGCTGGGGAGATATTCCATTTTACGAAACAGCTTTTATTGCCAGTACCTTCCGTATAGAAGAAGGCATCGGAGGTTCCAAAAGCGTCCGGGGAGTGTTGAAAAATCGCTTCCTAGGGCCTGTTGAAACGTTCGGCAACCTCGAATTACGATGGCGGTTAACAGATTTCAGCCTGATCGGACAGAATTTCTTCCTGTCTCTCAATGCATTCTATGATGTTGGTGGAGCCTGGAATACGATTGAGGCCATTTCGCTGAATTCTATCCAGGCTGGTCAGGGAGGCGGTATAAACATTGGTTGGGACGAGAGCTTTATTATTTCCATTGACGCCGGCAGGGGTGAGGACACAGATTTTGCGCTGTATATTGGGGTGGGGTATTTGTTTTAAGGTTGGATTCAAACACTATCAGCTAAATCGACTCTGTTCGTGCAGTCGGCGTTTATTACATAAATCGTACGGCCGTCTTTAACGGCAACTTGCTAACCATCAGGGCTCCATCGTGCAAAGCCTCCCATGCCCAAGTCTGTGTACTCGGCCTCACCAAGCTGATGCACGCGAACGCTGTTGTCTTTGACACAGAACATCTAATAGCGGGAATGCCTCGCAATGAGTGTATTTTCCAAGACTGCATGACAATAAGTATACATCCCTTAATGCACTGAATATATTGGCGTGATAATTCGCTTCAATCAACAACTCACAGTGGCAGTTCATGGAGCAAATTGCACCGGGGACCGTGTTTTATCTATAACAAGCTAACCCGATAGAACGCTACCGGATTAGCTTTGGGGTTTATTTTAGTCCTGAATATTAAATTTACTTCAGAAGCACCATGGTCTTGGTTTGAGTAAGTTCACCGACCTCGAACTTATATATATACGTTCCACTACTTACCGATTCCCCATTAGTATTTGTACCGTCCCAAAAAGCAGTTTGTAACCCGGCTGTTTGTGTTTCATCCACCAGAGTTCGTATTTCCTGACCAATCATATTAAAAATTTTTACAACAACATATGTTCTTTCGGGCAGGTTATAGCGAATCGTCGTGCCGGGGTTAAATGGATTAGGATAATTTGATAAAAGCTCGAACTCCGCAACGGGTGAGTCGGTACCGGACTTTGAACCACCAGAGCTGCAATTTGACTGCGGGCAAGTAGATTGGTTGCAGAATTTCACAATTATGGGCGTACCACTTACCGGTATATCGTCACTGGGAACTTTACAATCGGCAATTAAATCCGGTAGACCAGTGCTCGTTAATGCAGTTACGATATGGGTCACCTCAACGTGAGATGTCGCTCCCGTCTCGTTCGACAGATCTACGCTGGGTTCCCCGGAACTCACATCATCCCATAAAACATAATGATTTACACCACCCACGGTAAACTTATACTGCCCCTCTGCCATTTCAGAAAGTGCAGTATAGCCCGCAAATCGCTCAGCTATTAATTTAAAAGTATGGTAAGCGGGACGCTTCAGTGCTGTACTGTTGATGCTGCCAGCTTGTCCTTCGACCATCAATGAAACCCAGGAACCAAACTCGTCGGGATCTTCTCTATGCAAGCTATGCCACATAACAGATTCGATGTCGACGTCGGAATCTTCTTCCTCTTCTGCCAAAAGAATTGCATAGCGTTTTACAACGCGTTCCGCCTGCAGTTTGTAAAACGTCGCATGCGTATAGCAGTCTTCACGGGTGCCGTTGGGATCGCAAAAAATAGGGAAACAGCCTCTTCCTCCCAACTCCCCATGGCAATAAGCCATTGCCGGGCCGCTTGATGAAATACAATCCGCATTGCTGATACAGTTGCCCATTTTGTAATTCTGGGAGCTAACATCCCAGTTTCTCAAGTCTATACTCCCTGCTTCGGTGACCCAAATAGGCTTAATACTGCTAAGCCCCATTGAATCCACTTGTCCAATGAAATATGTAAAGTCAGCATCCATATCCTCATACTCACCATAAAAGTGTAGGTCAATAGCATCGTAATATGAATGCCCGTTAATCAGCGTATACGAAAGAAAATCAACTTCATCGTGCCCGGCATCGTAATCGACTGAATTCGGACAAAACTCGAGACCAAAACTGGCGAATAAATCTTCCTTTGCAAGACCAAAAGGGATGCCCGCGAGCACAATTTCCGGAGGGTGCTGGAAGGTGCTGATGGTATTGGAAACTTCTTCCAAAAGGCATACATATCCCTCACCACCGGTGTCATCCCATACCCCTTTGGAGGAACCACCATAAACTTCGTTCTCTAACTGCAGGTATTTAATATCATCGCCAACAAGGTCGAACAGATCTTCTATATCGTCCATATAGTCATCCATAGTCGTGCCCAATGGAAAGCTTTCGTATCTCAATGTTAGCATAACTTCCAGCCCCTCTTTCGAGGCTTCATCAGCAAAGTCCTCTACAATCGAAATCCAGTTAGAGACGTAGCGAGCATGCTTGGGGTTTGGAAATACATCGTATCGGATAATCGAAGCCTCTGCAGATGCAGCGATAGTCAACTGCTCCTCATCATCTGCCGATATGAAGCTGTTTATCGGCTGTAGATGGAGTCCGAAGCGGTTTGACGATTGTGAGTGCAGCGACGAAAAAAATGAAAAACTCATCAGAATAAAGACGGACATTAAAAGTCGACGCATCAAATAAGAAAATCGTATCATGTTACCCTTCCTATGCTTTTGATTAGCTCTTTCTACGGCAACTGCATGCGATCAGCAGCATTCATTGCATGCTGTTGATGACACAGTATTTACCCGGAGAGATTATTTACAAAACACAGTGAACATTAAATACAATTGGATTTACCTCTAAAAAGAAGTAATCAGAACGCGTTGGTCAGCAGCATAGTTATCAACTCTTGACAAAAACACCTTTAAATCGCTTGCCTGTATTACCATGCGTGAGTAGAACCACTATGTGAGGATATTGCCTCAGCTTAAGTCCGGTACAGGTTCAATTGCAAAGAGAGGATAACATCTGAGCTCAATGGGGGAGTGAATATTGATTCATTATAATAAGAAAATATCAACAAAGCCAGAAATTTTGAACTGGAGTGTTATGAATAGGTAAAAAAGCTCAAAAAGACTTCAAGTGTTTGTAAACCAATCCCTCCTGCAATGAATCAATTCACTAACATGATCAGGCAGATTCTTCTCTCTGGTGGTTTGTCTAAATTGCAGAACTCGAAGTTTTCACCCAGCGAATCACGACAAGGACCGAAAGCATCCGCTGGTTTTGGGATAACTGCTGAGGGCCAATTTCGGTTGAGCCTGCTTGTGGTAACCATTTGCGGTAAACAATGGGATAATTAGAATCCAATCACCATCAACATGCCCGGTTTTTCTACAACTCAGATTATCTTAGAAATAGCATCCAGTACGAGGATTGGAAAGGATCTGTCTTCAACTGATATAAATACGCACCATTCGGCAAATCTTTTTGCGTCGAATACTATACGATGCGTACCAGCAGAGCAATTATCATCAGTTCGATATGCGTGCGGGTTTCAAGGTCGATGGCGCACAGAATTTGTCCATCCTGGCAGACCATTGCCCACTGCTGGGCTGTAATACCTCAAATGCTTTTTTAAAGGCTAGCTACCGAAATCAGTTTATCCCTAGCCGATAGCACCTAAAACTCTGGAACAATAACTTCCAACGAAGCCCCGCTATGATTTGTGGAGCAACAACAGTATCTGCGGTAACATATTGAAGTAGTCTATATTCCTTAAGCTGATGTGCACTGGTTCGTTCATTTAAAAGTGCCCTCTTAAATTTTGCTAAATGCTCCTGACGAACCAGTAAAATGACGGCTTACAATGTTGTGGTGCACCAGCCCCTCACTGCTTTCCTTTACTATCCGTTTTTATAAGTAGAACAGTACCATTGGATTGGTCAAAATTTTGCGTATGCCCCGTTAATATGAACCCTCCGTCACTTGTCTCTCTTACCGTATAGCCGAACTCAACTCTGTCAGGTGTTCCATAATTATTTGTCCACAGCTGCTCGCCCTGACTATCTGTCTTAAGTAAGTATAAATCCGCGTGGTTGGCTGTGAAGCCTACAACAACATATTCACCATCTGAGGTCTGATACCCTTTTATGCCTCGTTCATCCGCATCTTCTCCATAGACCTTACTCCATTCTTCTCCTCCATCAGCATCGGTTTTGATTAGGTAGACATCTAGCGTGCCATTTGATGTAAAACTTTTTCCATAACCGGTTATGATATACCCTCCATCATTTGTCAGTGCTACGGAATGCCCCACATCGTAAGCATCACCGCCAAAAGTTTTAAACCACTCCATTTTACCTGAAGCATTTGTTTTGAGTAGATAGACATCACGGTCTTGCGAGTTGATGCTGGTAAAGCTATAGCTGATACCGACGGCAACATATCCACCATCCGGAGTTTGCTGCACCGAAAAGACGCGATCCGTTTTGCCACCGCCGTAGAACGTTTTCCATTCTTCGTTACCATATGAATCAGTTTTGATCAGGTAGGCGTCAATTTCACCGTTTCCGATACCGTTTGTCTGAGCGGCAATTATAAATCCACCGTCCTTGGTTATTCGGACATCCCAACCATATTCATCACCTGTACTACCATAGGTTTTTGTCCAGAGCGTATCACCTGCTGCATCCGTCCGTATCAGATATATATCCATTCCACCCGCACCGAAACTATCTGTGTAACCGACAAGAATAAATCCACCGCCGTTAATTTGTCGAACTGCCCAACCAAAGTCTGCTCCCGAACCACCAAAGGATTTTGTCCAAAGTGTATCTCCAGATAAGTCAGTTCGGATTAATAATACGTCTTCATTGCTGACAGAATCTGCCGTCGTGTAACCCGTTATTACAAAGCCACTTTCAATAATCTCTTCAACTGTCACTCCGCGATCAAACGGAGAAAGATCTATTTCTTCGAAAAACGTCGTTTGCGAAAACACACTGATTTTAAGTATGAGAACAAAGGTTAAAATGAGAATCGACCTGCTCAATTTCATAGTTTCAACTCCTGATTTCCTTGAGTAGTAATTTACTTCTTAATCTAAAATACTCGATTTCATACAGGCACTCGCGATAATTGTACATGATACTCCTTTGTCTGATTCCAGTCTGATTCATTTTGCATCGTGAAACCAATGGGATCAGCTTGCAGACTCATAGCAGTCTTTGAATCATTAATGCCGATTTCTGACAGGATGTATTTCAATTCACGGTCTGGCTACATGCAGTAGCAGACGAATGGAGGCTATTGACATTTTAGCCTTTGTTGGCAACAGTTTTATTTATTTTTCTGCCTCTTCTATTAAATCTATCAACCTCAAGTACTCGATAGCTCTTGAATTAATGGAGTCTTTTGTTAATGTTGTTCCAAAACTTTCTTCGGCTTCCTCAAAGTTGTTCAAGTACAAATTGGTAATGCCAACTTGATTCCATGTGCTTGCTTTTTCTGGAAATAGCATTTTGCGTTTTTCAAATATGGATAAAGCATTTTCGTACATTCCCCATGTATTTAGAGAATAACCAATTGTAGAGAGTATACCCGCAGATATTTCTCCCACTTTCTGGAGACTGTCAATCAGCGTTATTCCACTATCGATACCATTTAATTTAATATTATCAAGCACCAACTTTCGTACATTAGAAACCTCCCAATCATCGTATCTTTTTTGATAATCGGCTCTACGTGTATGAATATCAATTTCGATTTCCACTTCATCAGAAAGTTGAGTTACTCCTTTCTCCATAAAAGTACTCCAAAAATCACCTCCAAAAATTCCAAAATCTTGACGGTTAATGGTAAACTTACCTGAAAAGTCGACTTGCTCCTCGCCCCCATAATCTAAACTTATCTTGGTCGGTTTTTCGAAAGGGATAGCAACTTCTTTCGTAACCCCTTTCATGGTAAAGTTTCCTGTCAATACAAATAATCCTTCGGGTTTTTCAGTCACCTTTTTACTTCGAAATGATATTTTAGGATATTTCGGTTCGTCAAACCAAGAATCTTCACTTATGAGGTCTTCGTCTCTTTGTTCATTGCCAGTATTTATACTATTGACATCTATAAATAAACTAACGGATAAGCTTGAGATATCGGATTCGTTATAGAATATGGTTCCTTCGAAATCATTAAATCTTCCTCGAACCGGACTATATCCAAAATATTTTATTTTGAAACCAATATAAGAGTGTTGGTCATCTATTAAGAAGTCTTTGCCGATATGAGAACGATAATTGAAATTTGAAATATTATGTGGTTTAATTTCAAAGGAGTTCATTGAATCTGTTTTGCTATTATCACAAGAGAAAATTAATACTAAGATTAAAATGGGTATTACTTTTTTCATGATTATTCTTTCTAATCGTTTTTATAACTGTTTCCAACAGCTTCTATTGTGACGCCGTTGAATTAAGAGCCTCCCATAAAACTTGTTACGGAAAAGATAAGTAAGATGTGCAGGATAATCGTCCTGATTCCAGAACACGGACTATTTAGTGGAATTTATATTTACAGCAATTTCATTTTTTTATACTGTAAGGGGGTCATGCCGGTGTGCTTTTTAAAAGAGGCATTAAATACAGACTTACTATTAAAACCAGATTCATAGAGTATCTCAAGTACAGTTTGATCTTGATTCTCTTTGTTGGATAAAAGAAGCTTAGCCTCCTCAATACGGTGATAATTAACATAATCATAAAAGTTTTTAGTGAAGGAATTGTTAATCACATGAGATAAATATCGAGGAGAGATCGAAAGCTTTTCTGCCAGTTGGTTGAGTGTCAGGGTTGGATTAAGGTAGGGTTTTTCATTTTTCATCACGCTAATCAGTCTATTTAAATACTCAATCCGGGTTGCCTCAGGTAGAAATGGTTTATTTTTTTGTTTATTTTTGGTAAGTCCTGTAAATATTTCCGGTTGTTTTAATCCTTTATATACAATAAGGTTTGCAAAACTGAATAGTAAAACAATCGAAACACCGTCCAAATAAAAAGATCTATACCCGACCACCTGAACTATAAAATCAACTGCCGCAGTGCCCCAAAGAATTATGAAGCCGATAACAATTAATCGCAACCAGGTCAATTTTATTTTTTCAATAGAAGAATAAAGCTTTTTCAGTTCAATTTCAAAATCTGAAAGGATATAGATTGTCGCTATGCTGTAAAAAATGAAATGTAAGTATATCGCCGCGACAACAATAATATACTCTGGAAATGAGAGCACATTATCATTCAAGAGGTCTATTTTTGTCTCAGATGAATAAAGATGAAACTGTAATGACATAAAACTCAGATGGATAAGAAATGGGATCAGATGAAGGAGATGGGGTGTTTTTAAAGTGAAATCTTTGTATGCTAGTGATTTGGCGTAAAGAAACAGTGCTGGTCCGAGTAAAAAATCGAATGATTCACCTATATAAAACAGATGCGGCGAAATGGCTGTAAAAGTGTCTTTGAACCGAAATGTCAAGTAATGCAAGAAACATAATGCTTTGGAAAATAGGAAAATTGAAAACAGCACGTTACTTAGAATATTACCTTTTTTAAGAGTCATTAAAAAAAAGGAAAAAAATAGGAATTGAAAAATTGTTATGAATATGAAAACATCGTAAAAGCTTAACTCCATTTCGTCATAGTCCTTCTAGAATATTTTGCTCTTCAAAGGTTTTTTCCATATTCTATTCACACTTATTGCCGAAATATTCAAACTTAAGTGCTTGAATAAATAATTCGGTAATTAAAGATGATCCCCCTGAGGGATGTCGAAAGGCCTCCGAATGTGCTTTAGGACTTTAACTTCGCTCAGTTTACATAAATGGAAATGCAATTCTGTCGAATAATCTTGTCGCACTACTTAAATCATAAGATTTTCTCAAATACCGGATTCTCTATTACATAGTGGCTGAGCATCAAATATTAGATATAGTAGACCTAGAATCAGTATACAAGGTATACTTTTTCTGCACTACGAAGTATTAACAAGTATTGTTCCAAGTTGTTAAACCCCAGCCGCAAGTATTCAAAGAAAATATTGAAGGAGCCTGGTTACCCTCAAAGACCGCAGACTGGTTTTCGAAACAGTTTAAACACTAGAAAAACTCACACCCCCCTATCCAGCCCACGATACTGAATCGCTTCCCCAACATGATCGGGCAGGATCTTTTCTCTTTCTGCCAGATCGGCAATAGTGCGGCTAACCTTGAGAATGCGGTACTAGGCCCGCGCTTAGAGTCCCAGACGCAATGGCTGCACGTAGCAGCTTCGAGCCCTCTGCGTCGATTTTGCAAAACTTACGGATCTCTCGCGGCTACATGTCTGCATTGCAGAAGAGGTGCTTTTGATCTTTGAAGCGAGCAGTTTGCAGTTCGCGGGCGGCCTGGACGCGGGCTCGGATGACATCCGACGATTCACCTCCCGCCTGCCCGGCAAGCTTGTCGTAGGCAACTGCCGGGACTTCGACGTGAATATCGATCCGGTCTAAGAGCGGACCGCTAAATACGCTGCATATAGCGTCGCACCATGCAGTTGTTACTACAAAGGAAGTAAGTGTAGTAAGATCAGGAGGTAGGTTTTCAAGACATTCGAGAATTGATAAACTACTTTGAAGAATTCCTCAGGACATCAAAGGAAGTGAAGAGCTTTAAACATATACAATGCCAGAACCCATTTCGCCCAAAAAAATGCGTTGGTGAATCATGACGAGGACTATTTCTATTTTACGGTGGCACTATTTTTCGAGGAGAGTACCCTGTTATCTAAAAATGAGAATTGCCAATAGGTTCACTATTGGCAATTCTGACCATTGCTAAAAAGTGAATTAACTTACTTGAATAGTGACCTTCACCGGTCCTTTTTCAAGCACGGTATTTGCTTCACTCGCATTGTCTTCTACTTTCTTCGTCAGGGCTGGAGGCAAGATTGAATGATCATCTGAGCCCTGCATCGTCACGCTATAGTTCTCTTCGAACGATTCTTCCTCGGAAGCGAAGCTCTCACCTGCTTCGGCGGGGCCTGTCATCGGTCGTGAAGGACGCCAATATGTATAATTCCAACGGGCACTCCAACTATAGCGATAACGAGAACGATTGCCATGAGCCTTCAGCAACACATTCTCAAAGCGAATGTCATCTCCGGAGCCACCACCTGCAGTAAGACCGGGTTGCATAATTCCACTTGGATCTCCACGATAAGTGAAACGATCAATTTCATTACCGGCAGGGTTGAATGAGCGTAGTGTGAAGCTATTTATACGAATTCGGTTTAATCCGCTATTATACAATCGAAATAGCCGGAATCGCATATAGCATTCCTGCCCTCTGCCAAGGAACTGAAGGTTTAGACGTGTCTGATACCATAGCCTTCTTGCCGCATGTGAAGCCTTAAGAGCATCGATCCTTCCCCACCCGTGCTCATCGTCTTTTCCACGAGGGCCTAAATCACGAGCTGATAAGCGCAAGATATCACGAACTTCCCACTGTCGTAGATTCGGGTCGACAGACAGCACAAGCGCAGCTACACCAGCAGCATTAGGTGTTGCTGAAGAGGTACCATTAAAGTTCCGCATGTAATTGCCGCTGGTGTATCCACCTGAACCTGTAATATCTGTCGTGTAAATGTGAACTCCCGGGGCAAGAAAATCCTGCTCAGGCCCATAATTGCTTCCCCACCAGTTTTCTCCATCACGACTGGTTGTGCTCTTCCGCTGGTCCCATTCATTTGAAGCACCACAGGCTAACGATTCAGGGTATTTTGCAGGATAACTAATGTTTCTCGCATTTCGGTTACCCGAAGCTGAAACAACAACACAACCTTTGCCGCCTCTTCCACGAGTTTTCGCAAAGACAAAAGCGTTTCGAATAACAGAGCTATAGCTACCGCCGCCCCAGCTATTACTAATAACATCTGCCCCACGAATTACAGCCGTACGAATTCCTCTTGCAATCCAGGTAGTGCTGGTTGTCCAGGGGGCACCTGCTCGACGACTGTAAGCAATACGTACCGGAAGAATTTTGCATTTAGGCGCAACACCGGCAATTCCTCGCGAGTTTCCTGCTGTGGCAGCTGCAATACCTGCACAGGCGGTACCGTGTCCATCCCATCGGTTAGGGTTTTGATTATTATCGTTTCCAACCGCATCATAGGGAGTAACTATTTTTCCAGAAAGATCAGGATGGCTGGTTTGAACACCTTCATCAACAATTGCAATTTTAATGGCAGGGCTTCCCTTACTTATGCGCCAGGCTTGCGGCACTCTCATCTTGCGCAATGCCCACTGGTTACGATATAGGGGATCATTTACAATGGCCTGAGAGTCTATTTGGCTGTCCTCAAGGCTTTCTGCAACCTCATTGTCAGGATCAACAAGCTCAATTTCCTCTTCTGCTACGTCGAACTCGCTTCCATTTGCTACGATAAATGCTGGCTGTTTCATTTGATAAAGCCAATCGGGTTCAGAATATTCTGTCAACTCACTCTGATGATAAATATTGGCCAACTCCAAGGCATCATGTTTCGACTTAGGCGTCACTCGCAGTAAATAACTGTTGGGACCCAGATCATCCTTTTCAACAATTTCTACCTTATACTTTTCATTCAGATCGTTAATTTCGGCTTCCTGAGCATCCGATTTAAACTGAACGCGGAATTGGGGAACTAAAATCATCAATTCATCCGGGTCTCCATTGGGCATCTGAAAAACCGGGAACAGGCTTTCGACACCATCCTCTTCGGTCAATACCGAGGTAGCTTCTGATACAACCTCATCCGAAGCGTCCGTATCAACGCCAACCAACATGACATCGAATGAATTTAGTTCTTCTGCCGATTCACCATTTTGCAAACCTTTACACTTCTCTACAACTCCCTTTAATTGGGAAATATCAGACTCATTGTTAATCTTTAAGGCCACATAGTTTTTTGAAGGGGAAAGTTCGATTTTTTCCTCTTCTGCAAAATAAAAATTATCAGACATTTTAATACTCCGTAAATAAAATTATTGAGGATTGAAAGTTAGGGGATTATTTACACACAGCACTCAGCTGCTTACGAACCACTTGGAAATAAGGAGTTTTGTATCTGTACTAAGGCCAAGACATAGCATCCTCCTTTCGGCTTAATTTTTAGAGTTTCAGGTACGGTATGTAGGTAACGTTTACACAAAACGACCATCTGTATTGCTTTCACTCTCTTATAAGACAAAAGCTGGATAACCGGACAAGTTTTCGAGATTTTCTTTAGGGGTGCTCTAAAGCAATACGTATGGTTAGAAGGCATAAAAAGCGTAAAAAGGCTACTTGCGAGGAATTATCTTAACTTCTTAAAGTGCCCAAGAAGGGGATGCAATAGATACTGATTAAAGTCAGATTGTGTGAAGTGAAACTTAAAAAGGTAAAAAGACCATCCCGGAGATTTAATGAACACGTCCTGAATTGCCAGTTTTTATCATAAAAAAAGCGTGATGACAATTAGAAACAGCCGAACTTTGAATCGTTATCTCTATATTGTCAACACGCATAAGTACAACGTCCAAAATCTTTCCAGTTGCGCACTCCTTATTAGGTAAAGTACTCCGTATTGACTGGTAGCTTATTTGGCAACAAGCTTACTCTTGACCCAGAATACATAAAGGGGCATTGTGCGTCAACCAAGTCCAAACTATCCTTGTGTCCTCAATGATAAACCGCGGCTCACCTGTAAAAAAGACGAGCTCAAGAATAGACTTTTCAGTCACCGGATCAAGATCAGAATCCTTGCTGGTAAACATAATCTGTTCCACTCCACTATGTCCTAAATGATCTAGTCCGAAGTAGTGTCCCAGCTCATGGATCAACACCCAACGAAACATATAGACTGGTTGTCTGTCTTTAAAAGTTACACCACTTTCCTGAACAGATACCGGTGGCCGCCACCACGATGCGTTGCCATTAAATGCATTATCGGAATATTTAAATATTGCAATAACCGGTGGCTTACATAAGTCATCACCATTAGCATTTCGACCTATTCTTTGAAAAAGGCGAGTTTGATTCAATCGATCGACTGGGATTTCGTCACTAAACCTAACCCGATACGCCTCGATCGGAACATTTTCAAGCCGTAAGCCCAATGTTCGCGCCTTACGTTGAGCCAACTTGTAGTATCGGTTGAACACTTGTTTGCTTATTGCAAAAATTTCGAATTCGGCAACCGACTCCCGGCCATAACTCAGATATGCATCAAGATCTCTCCAGGTTACCCGAACATTCGTGCCGCGGTAAACCACTTCTGTTGCAGGATGATTCAGTATTCCATTACCACAGCCTGTTGTGTATCCTGCCGCCTGGAAAAGGTTCAGAATTTTCTCCTGATGTAGCGCTCGCAGATCAATATTGTCCTGACGGGAGTTGATACTCATTCGCATAAGGTTCGGTGCTATTGACAAGCCCAATCTGGTACTTCCAAGTTGAATGTTTTCGCGTGCCATCTCACGTAAGTTTTCATCTTTAAAGGTCTGGGATATTGCAGCTTCAATGATTGCCTCAATTTGATCTAACTCTAGAATATCTCGCGCGCTACCAAGGAAACCGCCGCCAATTCTTTGACCTGTGATAGAAATTGTACGCGCAATTGCTCCAACAGCACTGCTTCCTGCCTTGATAAGCCCACAAGGATCCAGACGCAAAACACCCAAAACCAGATTCTGAAGTATTTCTATCACGTTTCGTGTAAGATCCACCAGGCCTTCGAAAACATTGAACACCCATTTGATGAGTGATGCCACAAAGAGGCCGATTATTCCAAAGCTTGATCCGAGATCTACAAAAAACTCTTCAGTAATATCAAGTAATTCAGAAACGGCGTCAACGATTTCGACAGCGAGATCAAGGACATCTTCTATCACATCGGTTGCGATAAACCACAAGTCCGTAATGGACTTTAATGCACTTAGGGGGTCAGTTGGAAGGCAAATGATAAAATCTACCACCCATTTTGAAACGCGTACGATCGTCATTACAACAATACGCACAACTTCAATTACAATACGACAGACAAGTTCGACGAGCCATTCACCAACAACCTGAATGACCCACTCAACGATTTTGGTAACCAAAACTGCCAGCCAGCAAAACCACTTGTTGCAACATGCACACCACCATTTACACTTCCTCCGTTTGCAGTTTCGTTCAAGACGCACACGCCACCTCTCTATTGGCCGACGTATCCTGCGTTCAACCCAACGCCGTGCTTCACTGCAGGCTTCGCGAGCTCGCTCAAAAGATCTGGCCACGGGAACTACTACATTTTCAGATACCCATTTTCCTACTTCCCTGCACACAGACATTTCAAAGCCTCCTTTTTAGTTATTTTCTGATTCAAATAGCAGCGATAAATGATTCAGATCGCGCCTGATACCCAGTCGGGCAATGGATTTACCAATCATCTTACCTAATAGTGCTGAAGTAGTAACAACCAAGGCACCAACTGAAATGAATAGCGAAAGAGAAAAATATCCTTTTTCCAGAACAAATAGCAGGTAAGCAACCAGGAAGATCAGTGTGAATATTGATCCGGTTTGACAGCCGCAATCTCGCAGGTTGTTGTTAAATTGACCTGTCCACCGGCGTACTTCTGTCGGATTTATTTGTGGATGTTTAATTCGAATCTCATCAACATTAAGCCTCCGAACCAAACTTATCTGATCTTGCAATTCCTGAATATCTGTCAGCGATGAAAGAAGCACGGTTTTGTGTTCATGATCGCCATTCGGTTGATGTGTGGAAGCATCCAGAACATCTTTCTGATACATTTTAATCTCCTTTGTAAAGCTACCGGCCGAATATCCTCGGCCGGTAGCAAACTTCGATCACGGAAAGTTAATTGTGACGGTCGGAGAGGTTACAATGTGCCCGTGAAAATTCTCGACAGTAACCCACATCTGATAGCGAATGCGATCGAAACTGCCAAGCCCAGCATCTAAATCCATTTTATGAGTGATTCTTCGTATTGTTGGCACCTGATCACCAACACCTGCCCCGGTATTATTTTCTTTAAAAGGCCGCCCTACTAGTCCGGGTCCCTGAACCACACCGGTTTTGAATTTGGTAACGCTTCTCCAAAGCTCGATTTTTTTCACCCCACCGTCTTTATCGGTACCACCGACCAGAATGTTTGCAAAGTCAGCATTTGTGGATAGTGTTGCGGCCTGAGATGCCTGAGTTAGGTCGATAGCAGCATCATTAGGATCATCTGTCGTAACAATGAACCGTAATGTTGGGGGCGTCGAATCGCTTGCCGGGACCGTAACCTTGGCAGACTCACTACTACACTTACTTCCCTGTAGAATCAAAAAGGACATTAGGCCTAACAGCACTACCAGCATTCTGAGTAGGAATTTCATATTGCTCTCCATTAATCATAGATTTTCAAGCTTACTTAGCCTGTAGAATTCACTTTTTTAGATAACTGTCTGCAACCTTTTTTAGTTGCCGACATAGATCAGCCTGTTTAGAGATCACCTCCAATGCTTCGGGAACTGCTTTCGAAAAACACTCATCAACAAAATCAAGGTCCACAACATCTTCCGGACAGCTCGCTTTCAGGTTCCGTTCAAGAACCGGTTTTATTGCGCTTGCCAAAACAAGATCCTCAAGCGGCAATGGAATGCGCAATTCCTGTTTTGGTCCCGGATCTGGATGGATAAGTTTAAAGTCTGCAAACATCTTGGGTGGTAAAATATCCAGGATCCATTGACGAATAAGACACTGGGGTGCAAATTGCCCGATGGCATCCTTAGCCAATCCACCGAAAAACCAGGGAGTAAGAATTTTGGGATCGAGCATCACTAAAGGATCTCTCCATGAAGCAAAAACAACGATTCCATTACGCATTGACGATTGTTTCGATTTTGGAGCAAGCCAGGCAGCCACATTCATAAAATATTGCTCTATTGTTGACAGATGTGTCATTCCAACCGGCGTGGCAGCAAAACCATCAAGATTGATATCAAACCAGTGGTGCCAGGTAGAATCAGCAACAATTCGCCCCACGTCTGCACTGTGACCATTGTATACGCTCACCAGACCAACTTCACGGCCGACATCGGCATCCGGAGCTTCGATTCTTCCCCATGCCACAACCTCTACTTTCGGCTGATATCCACTCTTCGTAGGCCATTCTGAGTTTGGGTAAGTTGTCGGAGCAATTGCCTCACCTTCATGCTGGTGGTCAGGAAAAACTCTTATCGGGCCGTTTTTTCCACACAAAATGGGGTGTGGATATTTTCGTGTACACAGGGTCGGACTCCAACGCCAAGTCGGATAGTATTTAAGGCGAACCCGCTGGGGCTCATCATCGCTCTGATCTGTGAAATTGTAATTCGAATCCGTTCCGGATCGCAGTGTATTATTCCACTCCCCCGTTCTTGCTGCCGGAGCAGGATACATTCGCATTGTTCCAGCACGTTTTATAGAGCCGGCAATTCCTTTACCGAGGGAAGCGTGGTCACCTGTATGCAATACGCCACCACCATTGTCCATAAAATCATGTACAACGTTTAATTCATCAGCTGATAGTAAATCTCGGGATGAAATTCCGAAAAGCCAGAGTTCATCAAACTTTTCCAAATCGATTTCATCGAGAGTTTTGTTGTCCATATCTGCCGATGGATCAGAATTTCGGTGAATGAGCGTCACCTTAAACTTTACCCACGGCCATGGATCAGATTGAAGTGCTGCAATTACCCGCTGCAATCCATCAAAACTGCCCCCGTTAAATCTGATCGATCCTTCTGCATATATTGCTATTCTGACTATTGCCGGGACTCGAAACCATGGGAAGTTTCTTAAATCAATCACTCTGTGACGTTCAATTAATCCCGGTAATAACTTCTTCCATCTTAATTCCATGAGACTCTCCTTACTGATTGGATAGGTAGTTAGTTGTATTTCGTCTTCTCCCTCTTATAGAATAAAATCTACCAGGACGGACAATTTTTTTGAAATTCACTAACGAAGAAGCCTTTATTTGCCGGATTGGCAATGGAAATTTTTTAGACGGGGTTAATAGAATTGTGTTGTTTAAATGTTTCTTTAGAACTTTCACAAATGAAGTAGAAGGAGAAGGAACTAAGAGGCAGGAACAGGTATTTATTCCGAAACAAGGGATAGATGATTGTTGACAAGCATATTCACATCAATGAATAAATATCAACAAAAAAAGCAGTTCTATTGTTAAAGTCCGGAAAAAACCATAGATTATCATAATTCTTACTCCCCTCCACGATCGCTGAACATGTTGTTTTTAATATATTTTTAGCTTTTCAAAAAAGTTTGTCCGAAAAAACCAAAATTCTTCTATAACTGATTGAATTCATAGTCTGCACCGTCATTATCACAGGCTTTTGAAATTATTATACAGGATGTCAGGGATTTTTTTTGAGCAGATTTTGTGGGGATATCAGTCGTATTCACCGCTGTCTAATTTTTCCAATTCCTTCAATTAGGGATAGGGATTAGATTTACGACTATATTTTCTTATAGACTTGGCTTAAAGTTGAGGCAATTTTTATTTATTATATTGTCACCGCTCAGCCAGAATTCTACTTAGCGTAGATAGTGCTCCCCCCTGCTTCCAAAATTTCAATGCCTTAAGCAGTTTGTGATTGATGACTTACTCAATCATATGGAGGAAAGAAAGCAATGAAAGAACTATTCAATCGGCTATTCAAGCCAATTCCAATTATTCTTATACTTATTATCGTCGTTATTGTCTGGTACTGTAACTACGATTGTTGCTTACCGAAAAAATGTGCCCTCGACGTAAATACAATTACCATAAGCGACACGATATCGGTAAGTAATGTTGTGGATTCAACATTCTTCGGAGAGTTTATACTAAACGCAACCCTTCCAGCTCAAATCTGCAACAGAAAGTTGCCGCTCAATATACACTTAAAAAATACATCTAATATGGATTTGTACTTTTCAGCAAACTTACTGATTGACACTCTAAAATATGTTAGTGAACCTAGTAAAATAGATTCAACCTACCCATTATTTCGAGGATTAATAATCCCAGCCGGAAACAGTCTGATAATCGATAAAAACTATCACTTTCCTCCGGCAGTCTTATCTGAGTTCGGCAATGCCAATATACGGGTAAAAATCGGCGGCGGAGTTTGTGTGAACTTGCCGGATGGGGAACCCTGCGATATCAACTCTTGGGATCAACCCCTTCCATTTAGTTTAAATACTTCGAAAGGAGAGATTCAGGTAGCAAACGCTTCACTCATTTCAATTCCCTCTTTACCTACCGTTCCCTCGCTTCCCATTATGGTGCATGTAGAAGGAAGCACTGTTGAAACAGAAGAAGGTGAAGTGGAGACCTATTTTACTGCTCAGGCCCGAATCGCTTACAATGACCCTGAAATTATTGATGACGATCCGAAAATTGATTCTAACGGGTTGTTAACTTTTTACCTGCAAACACATATAGACGGATCCGGAGAGGTTGAAGATGTTGATATTGGCTATAATGTTCATGTCAAGTTCCCCGGAACAACTAATTACTTACCTTATGCGGAACATAGTGGTACGGTCACTGCATCGCAAACAGGACAAACACCCCTCACTCCGTGGAAGAAACACACTGTTAGCATTCAATTACCCAAGTACTGGCCAAGAGATTACTATGATCTTAATATTACTGGCGGGCCTGGTCAGGAAGAGTGTGATCTACCAATATCAGAGCTAAATTATCCTTCTTCAGGCAGCCATCCAGGGCTCATCATTACTATGATACCGCAGGGCTTAAACGCAAGTGGGGGTAGGGATTATAATATTCTTTTTGTGACTCCTACCGGAGGTGTAGGTGAGGAAATCGGAGCTGAAATTTCCTATTCGAGTGAATCTTCTACGGGACAGAATATCTTATCCATCTTCTCAAACCTTGAAGATGGTTCTTACACTTACATTTATGACCCGACAAAAACACTCCTGACCACGACAGTTCCAGGTGACCCTGATGCGTTCTGGTTATTCGTAAAAATCCGTAAAATCACATCGTCAGGAATTGTAACAAACGAATACATGGGAGTAACTGAATTTACCCCATAATTACAGTGTAGTCAAGAACCGACAAGAGACAGGATCTATGATTTACAAGGCAATGCCGTTTGCTTCAAAAGCTTCTCTTCAGATTCGTATAGTATTTGTTATCGCCATGAGTCTGTTGGGAAGCTATTGTCTTTTTGCACAAGCTGCCCGAAGCGAGGACAACAAAAGCAGTTTTCTGACTGCCGATTCTCTCTGCAAAGCCGGGCTAATAAACTATTGGCAGAATCGCTATCCAAAAGCTATTTTGAATTTTCAAAAATCCATAGATATTGTTCTTCATGAAGCGGGCGCGGCAAATCTCGATGAACTAAATACGCTTGTCATTCAAAAGCTTTCTCTGGAAAATCAGGTCTTGCTGCATACCTCCTTGAATCGCCTGGGCGTTGTGCAACGAGTAAAGGGAAACACATTTTCCGCCATCGATATTCACCTAAAAGCAAGTAGATTTGCAGCTATCCTGCCTCCGCCCGACAGCAAGGAATTGGCAGCAAAAATAAATTCCAACTTAAGCCTGGACTACCTCCGCAATGGAGAGTTGCAGCTTGCCAAATACCATGGGGACCTTGCTCTCCAGAATTGGAAGGAACTGCAGAATCAATATCCGGGCATAGTACCAGCAACAAAAAAACGAATCAGTCAGGTATACAATAACAACGGTCTCATTTTAAGTCAATCCAACTTTTGGCGAGACGCCTTGGGTGCCTTCGGCAAGTCGCTTTCCATAAAGGCTGAATTGCCTAAACAAGGCGGCGCCAGAGGAAGGGCTATCAATTTCAATAATATCGGAGAGGTGTATTTTAAGATGGGCGTTTGCGATTCGGCTCTTTTTTGGTTCCGGAAGGCAAACAGCATTCGTGAAACGAACGGGATTTCAAATCATCTCGAATACGCCCTTACCCAGATAAACATTGGACGAGGATTAGCATGTGAAGGTAATTATCATGACGCTCGCTTCATGTTTGCCAGTAGTCTGCAACAGATGGAATCTCTGTTGGGAGATCGACATCCTGAATTGGCCCGGGCTCTTCAGAATCTCGCAGCAACCTTCAGTGAACATGGACGGCCGGTGCAGGCACTTAAAATTCTGAAAAAAGCGAAAATGACACTAAGCTATCACGTCCCCGGTAGAGCGCTACCCATAGCTTTAAGCAGCAAAGGGGTCTCCAGTGCTATGCCGCAATGGATTGTCCCGCTAATTTCAAAAACAGACATGGTTTCTATTTTCCGTCAGGAAGCAGCTGTAAACGAACAAATTGCCGCTATCCCCCAAACCACGCGTAAAAATCAAGTTCGCCTCCTGAAGGGTATACTTGCGAAATGTGATTCAGCGAATCAGATATTAGACGTACTGAGAGACGACTACATTACAGCTGAAGATCAAAGACGCGTTGGTTTGGAAGGAAAACAGCTCATAAATATTGGGTTAAGATCTGCTTACAAACTCTTCCAATTGCTGGGTAATAATGCTTATATGTCTATTGCTTTTGAACTGATGGAAAAATCCAAAGCGAACACCATACTCAAAGCAATAAGAGAAAGTGGTGCCAGAAACTATGGAGATATTTCAAAGGCACTAACCGAAGAAGAAACGGCCATTAAAGTAGACTTGGCCTATTACCGCAATCGCCTTTTCGATATTACCCGCTACCAGAAAAGTGCCCCTGATACGCTGCAACAGGAAGAAATGGAATGTAGGAGCGCAATAGTAAAAGGTTTTCAGGCATATGGTAATGTTAAAAACAAAATCAAAACGTCGCATCAAAACTACTTCGACCTAAAATACAATCTTTCACGAGTAAGTTTAGACACCTTACAGCAAGTACTGGTCGATAAAAAAATCAATCTGGTAAACTACTTTTGGGGAGATGAACATCTTTTCGTTTTTCTGGTAAATGCTCAGGGTAGACATTTTTTTCAACTGCCTTTGCCAACTACTGAAGCAATTTTAAACTTCAGAAAAAGCATAATTTTTGCGGATAACGATTACCTACCGATTGGCTCACAGCTATTTGACAAGCTGTTAAAACCTGTATTGCCATATTTTGTAGGCAATCAACTGCTTATTATCCCGGACGGCCTACTCCACTTACTACCCTTCGAGGCATTAATAGAAAATACCAGTGCGCAATCCGAAGATCGTAATCAACTCACTTTTGTTATAGAGAAGTATGTGATTGGTTATAATTACTCAGCAACTCTTTTCGTAGAACAGCTCGAAAAAAATCGTGTTTACACCGATAGATCTTTTTTAGGAATCGCGCCGGTCTTGTTTCACAATAATCGTCAATTACAGCTAACGAGCTTTGCACCGCAAGCAAGCCTTCCTGACTTACCACATTCAAAGCAAGAAGTTATGGCGATTGCGAATATTTTTAACGAATTCGGCCTTCAAAATACAACTCTGATCGAAGAGGAGGCTTCGAAAACAAAATTCTTATCCGAGGCAATTCGCCATAACATTGTTCACATTGCCTCACACGTGATCCTAAACGCCCCGGAATCTCAATTCTCACGGATGTTTTTGTGGAAAGAGAATGACCTATCAACGACGCAAGACAATGGCTATCTAAGCCTGCGGGATATTTTTAATCTTCGCTTAAATGCTGATTTGGCTGTGCTGAACGGTTGCGATAGCGGTTTGGGAGATAACATTGATGGTGAGGGAGTAATTGGTTTTGGTCGAGGGTTGTTTTATGCCGGTTCAAATAATCTGTTATTAACACTTTGGAAGATAGACGATCAAGCTTCCGCTGTCCTGACAACAAAATTTTATTCTGAGGTTCTCAATAATAACAAACCGTATCCTCTTGCCTTGCAAACGGCCAAACTATTTCTTTTAAGAGGTGAAGGTTATTCTCATCCTCGCTTCTGGGCTTCAACTATCTTCCTGGGCAACAACTTCTACTAATCCGAAATAATGTAAATGCGTCGTTGCAAAAGAAGATTTTCATTGTTGCGAATACCCCAGTAGTACAATCCACTTCCCTGCTCTACCGAAATTGTAACTTCACTTATACCAACAGCAACCGGACTCTGAATAAGTTTTTGGTTTTGATTATCCTTAACAACCAGCTCAACCGGTTCATCAAAAGGAGGCCATGTAAAGGTGATTTCTTTTTCAAACTGAAGTGATAAGTCTTTTGGAATGTACTTTTGAGGATTAGTCAATATGGAGCTACGAGTTGTAGCGTTCACAAGCTTATCCAACATAGCATAATCTTTGAATGAGGAATTTAGTATGGTTATGCCTTCACTCTCGGCATAGGCGAATAGGCTTTTATCCTTTGTAGCAATATCTTCTGCTTTATATTTTTCTGCCAGTGCAATAAGCTCATTCGATGCCGGAGGGATTCCGAAACGCCAAACACAAAAAATCAGCGTAAACAATAGCATTCCATTTCTCAATAGAACTCGCGTATCGTACGATTTCTTATTCCCCGAAATCATATTGTCAGAGATTGAAGTTCGAGATGCACATCGAGGGCACTTTTCGACATGAGCCCTCATTTGTTTTAAGCGCCCTCTCTCGGCCTCAGGTAAGGTCTCTGGATTTTGCATAGAATGCTCAACCCAAAATTTCACATCAAGGTCAGACAAATGGAGTCCAATGCCGATCGCCGAGTAATATGATGGATTCTCAGGCTTATTTTCCTTTTTATTTGGCATATTAGCTCTCAATTTAATGCACTTTGGGTTGAATAATTGCTTCAGACCAGGTTAAAGTCTATTACTATTTTTCGCAAAATTAAGCAAAACAATACTCTAAAAAATTAATCTCTAAAAATAAAATCACACTGCGGTAATGCCTCTTTAAAAACCTGCTTTTCGATAACACTTATTGTTGTAGAATCTAGAATGACTTTTCTTAGATGATCGAGGGTTGTTATTGCCTCAAGGATTGTATCTTTGGTGAAAACGTTTCCAGCTAAATTAAGTTCTCTCACCTTGCTTAAGTGCAAGAACCACTCAGGCAGACTGTCCCAAAGTCGATCAGACAAATCAACAGCAACAATATTTTTCAATAACTCTTCCGGAAAACTCATATCAAAATCATTTTGCGACATGAATGAATAATCATCAATACTTCTTATAGAATCGGCAAAAAAGCTCTCAGTGAACGGAATAATACTTTTAACCAGGGTCTTCTCATCTGATTTAAAAAGTTTCCTTATTTCAATTCGAAAACGATCTTCTCTGCGTCGTAATGTATCAGGCCTTACTTCTTGTAAATCGGGTTTTAATTTCGCCAAAAAGCTGGCAAATTCAGAGTAAAAAGTAGTACTACTATCCAGCTCGGCAACCTGTCGTAAATCTTTTAAAGCATCAATCAATGCAAGGTCTATCTTATCTTTACTAATCAGGTTATTCAGGTCGGGGTTTAAATAGTTTATATGCAACCCCCACTTAATTTTGATCATCATACGATTTTCTGGCCGCTTCGCCAGTTGCTCAATCAGCTCAGGTATTTTTATTTTACGCTCAAGATTTGGTGTAAGCTCATTCTCGCTCCGAGAATGCAATAAGTTTCCCTCATTAAATCCAAAAGACTCGTTACCATTGTACCGGGTTTTTAGTTGAGCATATTCCAAGAGGACAGATTTTTGGTCATTCGAAAGCTCCTCCAGTATAGAATTATTGATAAAAGAATAGAGCTCTTTTCGTCCTTTAAAAAATCGCTCTTGCTCGTTACCAAAAGGATCATCACCAATTTTATTCAGACCTTCACTCTCCAGAAAGGCATTATAGTTTTCTTTATCCAGTTTATAAAAACAATCAGAGCCGACATTCTGTTTCAGAACCTCACTAAGCGCAAAAGTTATTGCCCTATAAAGATAGGTTTTAAATTCTGCTTTTTGCGAATCATATTGCTGAAAGCTGGGAAGTTTTTCACAAAGATACTCTTTAACCAAAGAAAGAACCATTTCCTGGCGTTCTAAAGAAAGTTTAAGCAGGAATCCACCAAACTGTCGGCGCGACACGCGTTCAATATAGTCATCATAACAGCCCAAGATTAAAAATGCAAAACGTTCAGGACTCTCTAAACCAGCACTAATTATTTCTTTGGGTTCTTTATCACAAATAATCTTATAGCATGCCTCGATAGATTCTTTTACTAATTGTAGTGAACGATCTAAACCAATAATACCGGATAAATCAGTCGTTCGTAACGTCAACAATTCAGTAGTCACCTTTAGGTTATCGCCTCGGGACACTTTTGCGTATTCTCTGCTAATTGTAGAGAGCCGTTCTTTTAAAGTCTCTTCAAATCTCTTTGGTATAGGAAAGCCTGATTTCTGGAGCACATGCTTAATATTAAGCAGCAATTTCTTATTTAAGAAAAAGTGTAGTCGCTTGTGGTATTTAAAGGAATTATATTCCATAGCGATTTCCATAAAAATAATTGTCAATGACAGATGGAGTAGCCGTATTACTTTACTTCTTATAGATTAAATATTGGTTTTTCGGACAAAATATTTTGATACGATCTCTCGGGCTCTTACTACTACTAGATCCTTGTAATTTCTAGCAGCATAGCTGATGTTCTTTTTAAGCCGTTCTATAGAAATGTTGGCTATTTTTGAACTATCCAGTTACAAAATGCATTTTACAAAGCAACTTTCTTCGGAACACAATATGCGGAATATTTACTAACAAAAACAGAATTGAACTATGAACCGCACAAATACCTTGAATGGGGAGTAAAACAATATAAAGGCAATAAAGGCCCATAGCCAATTAGATCTTTATTCCTCGCCCCCCTAACCACCCTATCCAGCCCTCGATACTGAATTACCTGCCCAACAGGATGCGGCTGAGAACACTGGCACTCGCGCATGGTGTCAGTGTAGTAGCCGCAGGAGCACCCGTGCAGTCGCTAGTTACAAACGAGCTAAGTTCAATAAAATCAAGTGGCGGGTTACGACTTGTTCTGTAGAACATTCAATAATTTAGCGAATAACTAAAAGAGTAAAGGCTTTGTAAAGGTAATTCGCTTAGAAAGAACTCTACTTTTGAAAAGCACGATTTTTCGGGGGGATTACATAGGACATAATTCTTTTCTGCTACGTGGCATGGATAACGTGAAAGTGGGGTTTGCAATGTCCACTATGGCGTATAATATGAAGCGCGCAATTAACATTATTGGAGTAGGAAATCTAGTTGACGGGCTTAAGACGATATAGAGAGACTTAGTGTAAATTCTTTGGCATCAAGCAGCGTATGTTTGGTCTAAAAACACGACAAAACTCGCAATACGTTGTGGAAGGAACTTGCCTAATATGCAGATTCGGTGCAATCGGCAGATTGTGTTTAGAATCCGTTGTGACTTTAAACTTGCGCAGCCTGAGAGCCCTGAGCCCTTCCTCACGCATAATACGCGCTATCCGGTCAGGCTGCACTCTATCCCCAATGCACGCAGCTCGCGATAAATCCGTGGACTACCATAGCGATTTCTGTATTCTTTAAACGTTGCCCTTACATGCGTTCGTAATGCCTGATTGGCACGCTGCCGATTGCTGATTGGACGTTTGAGCCAATTATAGTAACCGCTTGGTGATACACACAGATTGCGGCACAGTCTTTTCACAGTAAATGCGCGGCGATGAGTATGAATGAATTCATACTTCATTTGCTGTTTTTCGAAAAGAAGGCCAGAGCTTTTTTTAGTATTTCACGATCCTCTTTAACCGAGGCCAACTCGCGTTTGAGTTGCAGATTCTCTTCCTCCACCGACAAGCGGTTGCCGTTTCCTGAAAGAACCTCGCTGCCGTTTGCTTGATACTGGCGAATCCCGTTACTAATTGTATTCGGATGGATACCGATTTCTCAGGACACCTCTGCCTGGCTACGGCCTTCTGCAGTTATCTGCAGCACGACCTCTTCTTTAAATTCTTTGGTAAACTTCCGTCTGGTTTTCTTCTCTGTCATGGAACACCTCTTTAGGCATTTGAGTGAATATAACGCTTAACTATCGTGTCCACAAAATCGGGGGAAGTTCACTTTCTAAATGGTAAAGTTGGACAGTTAATTCAGTATATCCAATATGTAATTAATTTTTAATTGTGGACAATTATATAAAAGTTTTGTAGAGTTAAAAAACTCCCCACCCAAGATACCTCTAAAAAATTATTTATTAGCAGGCTCATAAAATAAGCATCTTCGCTAATAGAAAAGGATTCAGTTGGTTTGAAATTAATGTCGAAAGCCATTTACCAGATAATTGGCAAAAAGACATTATTGACTTTTTCTTTACAACATTTACACTTAAGAGTGCTTACTCCTTCCTCCGTAACTTCGAGAGAAGTTGATAAGAATATAGAAATCCCTGTATGAACGGTAGGTAGAAAAAATCGTTGATACTTACCATGGGGAAAGGAATTATATGCAGATACCTTTAAGAGATTAACTAATTCAAATTTTTCAAGTTTATCAGGTATGTTTCCCGGTTTTTGATTATGTAATGCTAACAAGCTCAATTTAAATCCTTCAATAACCAATTAATTTTTAGAATTGTCTTTTAATGATTGTGACTATTTAGTTCAGGGAGTATTTCTTTATGAACTTTGGACGATCCAATGAGTGCCGGAACTTATCCCAATGTGCGCTTAACCGTTTTACTCTTAATTATTGTTGCTATCTGGTGATCACGGTTTTATGTATTTTTTTGGCACCCGCCGTCGCACAGATAGATGAATCCAAAAGCACCTCTACTTTTGAAGAAATTGAGTTGGATTTACCCCTTAGAGTATTCAAACAAACTCTACCGTTTGATATGCCCTTTATTATTACGGGAACTGTGCCGACCGGCACGAGAGTAGTTAAAGTTCTATATGAAGAAAGCAAGGATGAAAAATTTCAGAATAAATGGACGCCAGCCAAACCGCTGTTCTGGCAAAAACACCCCGGGATAGATACCAAGAGAACAACCTTTCGCATTAAAATGCCTGATTTAGAAGCCGAACGATATTACAATTTCAAAGTTGTGCTGACAATGTCCTTATCTAAAAAGGATTTGACAGCGTTTAAGCAAAAAGTCGAACGCCTAATCGATAAGTTCATGCTAAAAATTAGGGCAGGAGATATCAGTGAAGAAGAAAGTAAAGCTTTAAGAGAAGTACTCATTGACGAGTTAATCACTTCTCTTGGACAGGATTTGGTTATTGTACCCGAAACAATTTTTGATCCGGAATTAACAGATGAAAAAGTTCACGAAGCATTTCAGGAAGCTTCTCGCCAAATACTCGAACCGCAATTTAAATCAGACGCAAATATCAAAAATTATTTTGCCGCCAAAGACCAATTTGCGGAACAAATCGAACGATTGTTCTTTTTAGATTCGTCCCTCAAAAATCTGGCTGACCTTATTGCAAAAGAGAAAAAGGCGAATAACCAGGCAATAATAAAGTTGTTTGCCAAAAAGGAATTTCAGCAGGCGTTAGATCTCTCAAAACTTGATAGCAACCAGTTAGTGCTTTTGACCCAGGGTGGGAAAGAAAAACTGTCTGAACTTGCAAACACGATAGATTCATCTGAGATAACCAAGTATATTGCCAGTTACGAACAAACTTACAAACTTTTAGATTCGCTAAAGTCATTGATAAATCATTTTGTAGCGAACAAGTATCTGGATAATTGGCGAAATCAAAATCAGTTAGATCAAAACACGTTCAAATTCCTTAAATCACTAGCAGATAGCGGAGGCAAGCTGATCTCTGCAAAGAACACTGCGTTTGGTTTAATTGGAATAGTTAAAAGTTATAAAACACACCTTGACGGGCGTTCAAAAGCCATTAGCGCTATGGCATCAAGCGCTAAAATAGAAATCCGGTCCGAAACAGTTGTTTTCGGCACCACAATAAACCGCGGACAAACGCCCCAAAGAAACTATATCAGCGCAGACGGCGGTATTTTATGTGCCCGGAATGTTGGCATCGTCCCTTATATCGGCACCAACATTTACCTGCGCCCGATAAACAAAAACGCTCCGTTATCCCGCAAAGGCACATTCGAACACCGGTTTGCGTTCACGGTCGGCTTAACCGTCCAAAGTATAGAAGATGACAAAACCCCTAAAACGCGTGAAAATCTATTTGGAAGCCAGGCTCTGGTGCTGGGCGCTGGTATGCGGTTTAGTGAATCCATTCGTTTAGGCCTCGGCGGACTGATATTTTTTAAACAGGATACCAACCCAGTTCATACCGAAAAGCGAATTGCGGTAAATCCCTACCTGTCTTTCTCATTTGATTGGGATATTGTCAAATCATTTGCCGGAATCGGAAAGTTATTTTCCGGTTAGAACAGCAAAACCTCTAAAAATTCGGAGAATATAATGGCTATAGTAATTTCAGAAAGCCTCTCGGCAACTCCTAATACGACAACTTTGCCGAAACGAATCACCTTGCGCCAAAAGCTGATCAGTAATCAAACATCAGAGAAAGTCCAATTCCACTATACCTTAAATCCGGATCATGATATCTGGTTTAAAAAGGCCGACGGTACTCTATTAAAAGCGGTTCAACGCAGCGGTGTGGCAGCAAAAACGGTCAAAGAATTTAGTCATCGAATCACTCTGGTTCGCAATGGCGGTAACTCTTTTAGCGGGACATTGATTATCAATCAAACTATTATTGACGAATCAAATAATAAATTGGCTGATTTAGTTACTATAATAGTAAAGCGATGAGGTCAAATATGTTCGGAATTAGAATTTACGTTTACTTTATCTTTTTACTCTCAGTTTATATAATATTTCTGAGTTGTGATAAGCTGATATATGAACCGGAAGATTACGACATTACCGATTCGGTATTGAACAAGACTTTTTCCTTAAAAACCAAAGATAATATTACCACCATTCCTGCCGATGGGTATTCTGAACTGAAAATAATTGCCCGCATCATTGAACATGAAATAGATACGGATAAACGAACCGTCATCTTTTCCACAACTGCCGGCACTTTGATTGGCGGCGCCACTATAGGGGAAACCGAAGAAGTTGTCATTAATGATGAGCGAATGGCCATTATTTATTTAAGGTCCGACCAAAACATAACCACGGCTTTGGTTAAGGCACAGGTGAAAAATGCACCGGCGATCGTGCGGGAAGTAGCCATAAACTTTAGTACGGTAAACCCCGATAGCATATTCCAATTTATTGATTTCCCGGCATCTGCTCAGGCGGACGGATTCTCACTGAACGCTGTTACCGTACGAGTGTCTTCCCAAATTCCCTCGGGAAGTCGCCAGGTAACTTTTACCACCACTGGAGGTACCTTTGCATCTACTAATAACCAAACCGCGCAAATAATGCCTAATGTAGATAACCGGGCTACCGCAGTATTAAAGAGCCCAAACAGCATTCAAACAACCACGATTAAAGCAACCGTCAACACTTTTTCCAGAGAAATTTCGATCAACTTTATGCCGATAATACCGGACAGTATTATCCGGTTTATTACGACCCCTAATTCTGCACCCGCCGATGGTGCCACCTTAAGCACCTACTCAGTGCGTATATCGCCGCAGCTGCCGCTATCCGGGCGAAGAGTCACCTTCAGCACAACTAGCGGAACGTTTGCAGTAAATAACAACAATACTATTCAAGTCACTGCGGATCAGAGTAATATTGCCACAGCTATCTTGAAAAGCCCCAATATAATAGAAAACGGTCTTATCAGCGCAACGATAAACGGATTAACCAGAGATGCAACCACTGATTTCCAGCGCGCTGATCCGGAACAGATATTATTAAATCTTGGTGCGTTTCAAATTAAAGCAAGTTTAACGAATTCGATTATTGCAAAAGCACAGTTAATCAGAAATGTCGGAACAGTCACTCCCGGAACAATCGTAACTTTTAATGCGGCAGACAGCCTCGGCAATCCTATCGGACTTTTCGGTGATATTACTTTATCAAACTCAATGGGTGAGGCAACCGCCATCTTTACAACGGGTGCCACCACCTACCGGGGCAGGGTAACCATAACCTCGGGAACGACAGCACCAAACTTAACCGCCACTGCCATGCTTCAGGTAGTCGATCCCTGATTTTAGTTGTAATATATTATGTCACAACATATTGTCTGGCAGAAATATGACAATTTCGAATAATGATGAATAAACTTTTATGCATAAGATAGGATAGCAGATAATGAATCGCCTTTTTTTTACAATCATTTTGTTAGGCTCGCTGTTTGGAAATGCTCAAAATACCGCTCCAGGTAAAAACACACCGCCGCTGAAATTGATTAATACAGTAAACAACTCTAAGGAAATTGTTATAAACCAACATTTTGACAGTTTTTACTACCCTTTGCGCCTGTTAAACGAAAGTAATAAGCCAGTGAAGTCCTTAACATTTATAGTTTCCGATCTGATCAGCCTAGACAATCACACCCGAACCCCATTACATTGGTCACCGGTTCCCGATAGCATTTATGATGTCAAAAAGCAACCTTGGGCTATAGAGCCCAAAGCAACAATTGACATAGATCTGAAAGCGATGTTGGCGCACCATGGTAATTATTTCGGCACCATCTCCTGGCATTATATTAATCCCCTAAACGATATTACTATTTATGATCATAAAGTCATCAAAATCAACCGCTCCCGAAAAGCAGCCGCCGTTAGCATTCTTGGAGTAGAATCCGTACGCTCGGAGATTACTTTGGGTAACCCTGAGATGTGGATGATACTACAAAATAATACTGATAAGCAGGTAGTTCTTAATTATCCGACATTTACTACCTTAACCAAAAAAGTGGGAGAAAATCAAATTCAGGCAAACTATAAAAAATTAACTATAGAATCAGAGGATAGCTCCGGGCTACCATCACCTTTCATTTTACCGGGAAACACAAATCGGCGAATCAAGCTGATACCAAATGGTTTAGGCGATGCTGGAGAATACAATGGTGTTGTGAGAGTTAGTGGACAGTCTTTCGAGCCGGTAGAAAAAACATTTAAAATTTACCTTAAAAAATCCTATTGGATTGCTAGCTTTTTTATCTTCTTGGGTATCGCTTTTTCAATCTTGCTCAATTACTTTAAAGCCTCATTACGCCCGCAATTGTTATGGCAGCGACGGCTGACGATAATTCGCGAGAAGCTGCAATTAATACTCGAAAAAAATAACCCGGACGATGAAGAAAAATCGGTAATAAAATCGCTTTATGACCGATCTACGCAACTGTCTGAAAATTTGGCCTGGAAGGATAGGAATAAAAACGAAAATCAAATAAACGATTTGGAGGTGAAAGTTTCGCTATTGTCGGATTGGTTGGACATAAAAAAACGGATACGCAAATTAGAACCGGCCGAACTTCGCACTCTATTTCATGAAGATTTGGAACAGGTAAGGATTTATTTGCTTAGTGTTATTCCGTTAGATGCGGACAATCAAAAGATATCCGCCATTCTTAATGGATTCGACAGCAAGCGTAGAGAAGCAATCCAGGCCAACCTTCAACTACAAATAGAAGCTTTTGAGAAGGAACTCCAGGAGCAAAAAAGTAAGTCCATAGCCGAGGCTATCAAACCGATAATCGATCGAGCTAAAAATGAATTAATTAATCAAAATTTGGAGGCAGCTCGCGTTCATATCGACAAAGCCCGCCTGAAATATGCCCAACTACTTGGGAAGGCATTCCGGAAAAATCTTCCCAGTGAAACTCCTATAGGTGTTGATGAAAAAGACTGGCAAGGAATAAAGACCTCATTGGAACAAAACCTTGATAAGATCACTCAAAGTGATGTCCCCCAGGAAGCCAGTCAATTATTTACATCATCAGCTATCCTTTATTTTGATTTACTTTTGAACGGCTTGAAAAAAGAGGCGGAGCAACAACACAATACAGCCGAATCCGATGAGAAATATCAAGAACTGACGCCCCATTGGCAAAATGTCCTGGATATGCTTAAAGAAGCAAACATTGCCATTAAAGCGCAACAATTCCAGAAGGTAAATAAACTTTATACAAATGCTCAAAAAGATTTTCTCGATTTAACAAAACAGATGTCGCAGAAAAGAGCATCAATTTATACCCGGTCTACCAACGAAGTTGTATTTGATGCGCAGTGGAGTGGGCACATTCCGTCATCCGCCGTTATTCCAGAATTGATATCCAAACAGCTAGAGAAATTCAAACAGCCAAAGAAATCCAGCAAATATTTTAGCATATTAATTAAATATCTGGACATCATCTTTTTGTTTATTCTGGCAATCATTGCCGTCATTCTCGGCTTGAAATTCTTTTGGGTGGACAACCCTAGCTGGGGCTCAGTAAAAGATTATTTTGTGGCATTATTATGGGGGTTGGGTCTCCATAAAGTAACTGAAGGAACATTTGAAGGATTTAAAACGCTAAAATCCAAATACAACTAGCATATTCCCTGATTCAACATTTTTGCTTCGGTTAAATATAAATCAAATTACATTCAGCACCAAAGTGCTAAAAAGTAAACATGTTTTTCGCAGTGTCACAAGATCAATGTAGTAACTCTTTTTTTGAAATAAAGTTGACCTAGAAGATTAACTATTATAAGAATCCTAATGATCTGATTCGCCGAATAAAAAGGTTTTCATATGAAAAATAAAGATCCCAAGAATCTAATTACAAAACCTGGCTCTACAGAAATTCGTAGGGATATTGTCATAGAAAATAACCCAAAAATAGTGGCAGCCATAAAGTCAAATAGGGACATGATTCAGACATCCTCGCAATTAGATAGCACTCAATGGAGTACTCAACGTTTCGCAATCCGAAAAACGTTGATCGAAGAAGAAGATAGCGACCCAAATGGTTTCCAACGAATTATAGGAACCAGTAATCTATTATCGGTTAATTATCTAACCCGTGGAATAAGAGCAGCAGCAGCAGTATGTCGTATTTATGTTCCAGGAGGAAACTGGTGCGGAACTGGTTTTTTAGTTGGGCCACGTTTACTCATGACCAATAATCACGTATTAAATTCGAAGGATGTAGCAGCCCAATGTGAAGTAAGTTTTAGTTATGAACATGATGCTGATGGCGTTTTAATGTCTCCAATACAGTTTAATCTTACTCCGCATGAAATATTTTATACTGATGTTACAACCGATGTTACTTTTGTTGCTGTTGCTCCTTTTTCTGATAGTAGTGTACCAATTGAACGTTTTGGCTATCTTCCGTTAATCCCCCTTTCGGGAAAGGGAATTCAAGGAGAATTTGTTACAATAATTCAACATCCTGGCGGCGGCCCTAAACAAATGGCTCTAAGAAATAGTAAAATTATTGTCCTTGAAAATTTATCGTCACCCAATCTCTCAAATCGTTATATTCATTATACCACAGACACTGAGCCCGGTTCATCCGGTGCACCTGTTTTAAATGATCAATGGCAGGTAGTTGCCATTCACCACAAAACTGTTGCAAATCCCTCAAAAAGTAACACTGGGGGGAACAGTAACTCTAGCAATAATAATAAGTGGCTTGCTAACCAAGGTATATGGGTTAGTGCTATTTACGAGAGGCTTGAATTTAAACGTTTTTCAGATTCAGATGCCGCCGCCACATTAGCACGCCTTAGTCGAGCAATAGGCTTACCTCCAATGACGGTTACTTCATCGCACAGCCCTAATTTTGCAGAGCGAGAAGGTAAAGCCCTTCCAAAAAACCATTGGAATGATTCTAAATTTGGTTACGACCCAGAATTTTTACCAGTTAACCTTAAGTTAGATAAAATCTTAAGTCAACGACAAAATGAGGCAGCTAAACTAAAAGAGAGTAATGATATCATCCTCAACTATTTACACTTTTCATCAGTAATAGACAAAAATCGAAAGTGTCCAATGCTTACTGCTGTCAATATACATGGTGCAAAGCTAAAACACCCTTGTGATACTTCAAATAGTTGGAGACGTGATATCCGCTTAGACGACATATTTCAACCAGGCGATAATTTTTACATGAAAAAGTTAGGAAATGATCCAGTTTCATTTGATCGTGGGCATTTAGTTAGACGCCTAAACCCTTGCTGGGGTGATACTCTCCAAGAGGTAAGATTAGCTGAGAAACACACTTTTCATTTTACCAATGCTGCACCCCAAGTCCACCGCTACAACGATATCGAATGGGGTGACTTAGAAGATTATATTCTTAGCCGAACACAGACATTAGAAAAAAAAGTGACCGTTTACTCTGGACCTATTTTTAAAGGTCAAGATCCACAATACGGATCTAGCCGAAAAAATGGCCCATGGAAAATCCCCATTACCTTTTGGAAAATAGCGGTAATTGAAAAATCAGAAAATAATATATCTGTTGCAGCTTTCATGATTGGTCAAATTGAATATTTAAAAACACTTTATGAGGCTCGTGTCTTCAAAGGTCTAAAGCCATACACTACAGATGAATTAAAGACTCGCAAAATTCAAACTACCGTTGAGGCAGTTGAAAGCGAAACCGGTTTTAACTTTTCCGTTTTACGTGATTATGATGCCTTAAATGGACTCGAATCTTCTCGACAAGCTCGATTTATAAGATACAATGAGGACATTATTATATAAAATAGCTAAAGAAACTTTTTAAATTTCAGCTCCTTAACCTGTCACTCTCAGTATTCAAGCAATCATATTTAGAGTACATTTCTTTTTCATCATGAATTTTGAACTTCCCCCGATATTGTGGACACTAAGTTAAGCGTTATTTTCATTCAAACGTTTAACTTAGTGTCTTGTGGCAGAGAAGAAAACCAGACGGAAATTTACCAAAGAATTCAAAGAAGAAGTGGTTCTGCTTTTAATATGAGCAGTCTTCACTTCCCAAGTCTCCTATATATGTGCGTGGATAACGTTCGACGATTCGACCCGCCTGCTAAGCCGGATTGTAGTTAGGCAACTGGTCTTCTACTGAATTCTGCTTAGATCCAGCAGAGGACTTTTTATGCGCTGCATGGGCACCCATGCAGTTGCCAGTTACAAACGGGTTAAGTGTAGTAAAATCAGGTGGCGGGTTTTTAAATCGCTTAGTATTTCATAGATTTTTCTTAAAAATTCTTATGAAACTAACTACAGATAAGTGTTTAAAATATAGCTAAAACCCAAATCTAGCTCACTCACCATATAGAGGCCAAAGTGAACCTTTAGGATGTTTATTTCTATTTTACGATGGCACTATTTTTCGGGACGATTACCAATGTTTTTACTGAGCACCCTCGGACGGACTCGAACCGGCACAGAGTATTACTCCGAGGGATTATGAAGCTGGAGGATAGCAAAGCTAAACTCAGAATTTACAGCATAAAGTGCCGTTTAGTTGTAGTTAAGCTGAGAGTTTCAGCTGCAATAGTGAGCATATTTGGGCAGAAATAGGCGATAATTTGACAAAATGTCTTGACGTATTGTTGACTTTTTTCGCTTGGTACGATTTGAATTATTTTCAGAGGATCATTTCAACTTTATAGGACTTGCAAAATTTAACTCACTTTAAAGAAGCTAACTATTCTATGATTTTTTGTGATACTGATTGTCTTCAAGTAACTGCTTAAGTAGCTGATCGCTCTCTATTTCAATTTTTTTACACATCTGTTTCAATAATAAAATTTGAGAATAGATTTTTATTTGAAAGTTAGAATTTATTGGTGTTAACCGCAAGCAATGTGACCGAAAGCTAACAAGCAACTTGGTTAATTTATTTGAAACCGAAACTAGTTTAAATGAAGAAATCAAAAGGGAGTAGTGTCCTCTCCCCCTCGATGATAATTCTTTTTCTGGCTGTCCTAATAGATCACATAAGATTGACGTCCTATCTGATAAACAAATCAACCTATTGCGGAGTTGATCACATTCTTTTGGCAAAATCTTATCTTGTTGATTGAATAAATCGCTGTATTGGTAAATTTCGTCACTAAGCTTAATTATAGAGTCAAGATGTTCAACGAAATTTAGACTAAGATAATTTGATGTGTTTGTTTCTCCAACCTTTAAATCGATAGCACGATTAGAGAAAACACTAAAATTGTTTATCATATTATTATTACCTCGATAGAACATTCTATTAGTTAAGAAGCCCAATATTTTTATTTGATGGCATTTAAAATTTAGGATTACCAGGGTCATTAAGCTGATCGGCAGCATTCCTCAGGTTCTCGCGACATCGGCTTAATGCCTTTGCACGATCCATATATCTCTTAGTCTCATCTTCTACTGAATCTTCATCAAACAGCTTAGCCGCAAGACTTAATTGTATTTCCGCTGATACTAACTCACTATAGGCATCTCTAATACCTAGTTTATTTCTCCAACGAAAATTTCTTAGCACTTCTAGAATTGGCTTAATATCATTTCGGATTAGTGCTCTGACTGCGTCTTCAACAATTTCTTCAATAAGGTCTGATTTATAAAAAACCTCTGCTATACTAAGGAGAGTAGTACGAATTAGATCTCGAAGTTCTATTTCAGACATTTCAGGGGGTATGGAAAAGTCAGGAGATATAGAAACCCCTTTATCTAAGAAGATTCGCTTTAGATAACTATATTCTTTTAATGAGCCTAACATGTGGAGAGGGGCCTATTTGGGACAAAAAAAGTGAAAACTTAGACTTCTGTGTTTTTATCAGAAATACTATTTGATACTGAGTGAGCAAGATTTTCTATTTTTGTGGCAATCACTTTTTGCTGTTTAACTATGTCGGAATTAGAGAACCTCAATTTTGATCTTAATATTTCTATTCGCTGTATTATGTCCGAAACTTTTGATTGATAGTTTAAACCTAATATTGGTGTGCCAATTGAAAAATTGAGTAGACTCTCACGGCATTCCAAGAGCATCTTGATAGAATAATCGCAGTCTCGTGGTTCAAGGTATTCTTCGTTAAATAGATTAACCAGACTCTCAAACGAACAATTCTCAGTTAGATTGTCTAGTATAATTTGTTGAGAGTTTGGCTTTATAGTTATTTCGCTATCTCTTGGATTATTTTTTTTACCCTGAGCTAAGAGATCATTCGCTTTATTTCTATCCTCATATTCTTCAATTAGCTTTAGAATTTCAGCCTTAATAGCGGGTACATTTTCTACCGCGATATTGGCAAGTTCACAGATCTTATTATACTGTTTGGCAACAGATAGAGCACTCATCCAGATATTAATTGGTTTTTCATTAAAATGAACTTCTTCCATTGGAATTCCAGCATCAGAGACTATTCTTTGAATATCTTTTTCGTCATAATGTACTTTGGCTAATATATTTCTTATGTTAGAAAGCGATTCATCCATTTTTTAGTCTACCTCACGCCTGTTTTGGTTATTAATCTGTAATGAAGTGTAAATATATCTCCTTCCATTCTGGATTTGAGTGCATTTCAAGTAAAAAGGGCCAACAAAAGTAAATCAGCAAAATGAGATTAGTGATTTTTTTGCCAACTTGTCTTGGATTATATTCAGCTCCAATAATAAGAGGCTATATTATTAATCTAAATTTGTAAATGGTTAAAACTGCAGAACCATAATGAAATATCCAGATCTCATTATATTATAATTTCCCTGCACTTTTAAGAGCATCATAAATTAGATTAATATGAATCCCTTGGTTACGCCATCTATTTTGTTTTGAATTAGGTTCATGTACACCCCCACGATTATGCACAGCGATAAGACGCCAATCATTATCGAAAACTGGTGAGCCAGATGATCCTTCAAGGGTATCGGTTAGATAATGAATTCGTTGCAGACTAGATGCAACAACAATATTATGATAAAAAGCAATATGTTTTTGACCTCCACCCGGATGCTGAATGATAGTTGCACGTGAACCGACAGATACGGAGTTCTTAATCTTAATTACAGGGATCTCCCCCCATTTGGAATTTGGGTTTCCATCAATTTTTACTATTGTCCAATCATCTCCACCCTGTTTCTCACGAGGCGATGTAATGAACTCTTTGTTAGGTAAGAGGGAATAAGTACTCACTGGAGCATTCTTTCCATCAACTGTTTTTTGAAAATTAAATTCAACTTTTGCCCCACCAGCCTCTTCCTCTGATCCGATTACATGATTATTCGTAACTAAAAGATTATCATTGATTAAGAAACCGGTTCCACGGCTATTATCAGAAAGCACGACTCGGCAAACAGATTTAGAGAACTTCATACCCAAACTAAGAAAATTTATCGGGAGCATGGAATTTTGTGAGCCTATTATTTGCTCCAACTCTCCCTCCACTGTCGGTCCTGTCCATTGAGTATCCGACATTAGTGGTGTCTCGACGGCAAGTAATTCATTATTACGTGCCATTCGCAAAAGGTCGTTTTCAGGATATTCTTCTAAAGCACAGTCGATCAATTTGTCAACTAATTTCTGCTTAATGGCCTCTTCAATGACACTCTGCCAATAATTTATAGCCTTGTCGCTCTGATTTAAATACTGTGGCTTTAAGCCCGTATCGATTGCCAACCTAGTGATATCTTTTATATTCCAATATAGACCAGCTAAAGTATTGCGTAAATTTGCATAATTTAAATTCCACTGCATTTCATTTTCCATTATTCGTGTAGTTACTTGCGTACTAAATGAGGATATTGATCAGCTAACACATCGATTAGCTCTGACATTTTATCGCCTTCAAGAACCGCATCTATAAAAAAAATATATAGCCTTGCTAAAGACTCATTTCTTTGCCAATAAATAGGGTTAATACCTATATCAAGTGAAATTCGATATAGGTCAGCCTCATTATCGATAGAATTTGTGAGAACCTCCATCATTTCCTCAGTTTGGTGAGTTCCAAAATGTTTCTCCTCTACCCTTTTTTCTAAAAGCCTTAAGGGGGCTTCCATTGTGGTATCAGTATGAATAAGCTGTTGCGGTAGATTGTAAATAGAATCCCACATTGGCTTTACTACATCCGCAGGGGTCCAATATCTTCCGAATCTATTATTTTTAGTCTTATAGTTATCAAAAAATGCTTCAAGCCTATTGCGATAATTAGGATCGCCGGTATCTGCGGTTGCGAATACGTAATCAAATAGCTCAAATGATTCCGTACGATATTCCATAATTGTAAATGGATGAATTTGAGTTGGGCAAGTTCGATTATATACAAATATATTTTGAGGGTCATCTAAAACTAAACAGGCTCGCGAAACCCCTTTGGTTAATCTAAATTGAGAAGCCCAGTTAAGGGGAAGCTTTTGCCATCTTGCTTCGCATTCTATTACTTGTCCTTCTATCGATCCTCGTTGACTAATTTTTTTTATAACTTCTTCGCTCGCCAACGCAGGAATACCAGCCGAGACATTTGCCATTGTTGTTATCGTGATTAATTGAGTTCCATCTATGGCAGGAGGTAGACGAAGTGTACCTATTCCGCCTGAAACCTTGCTCGATTTACCAGGAGGGGCGAGCGTTTTCCATTGTTCACTTTCCTCCTCGTAAGCTGCTGGTCTTAATCGCCTTAGCTGTGCCGCCTTTGGTGTCCAAAAAAGACCTGGAATTCTTGGAATCCATTCGGAGACAATAACATCATTAAATATGCACTTTACTCCAAAACACGCATCTTTATTATTATGGAACCATCCCCAAAATTCAGCATCAGAAATAAAATGCATTCGCCCGCTATCATTTTCTAACTGTTCAGGTCGCTCAGTAAGCGGTTCATCGACACGAGAGAAATTGTGTGCGGTTTCTAGGATTCGGATACCAGTATATGCTCGTTGTAAATCCATATTATCTCCTTAATATTGGCAAAAAATCTATGAAATATATTCAACAGTCGTTGGTTTAATTCCTGTGACGCGTTCAATCCAATCAATTTGAACATCAATACGCACATATATTCCGCCATCGCCACAAGGATTGTTCCCAGAACGCGTACCACGAGAAGTGGCACCCAAAAGATAATATTGATTATTAGCGCCTTGAATATAGAGCGGCCCACCACTATCTCCCTTACATGAATCCCTCATTAGACCAAGATGCCCGGCTACAAATTCTTTACCTTCGAGAAAACCATACCGATTATCAGTATTATCAGAACCATCTGTGGACATGATAGGTACCTCCGCCATTCGTTTAATACCATAGCCTATTGTTCCACGAGGATTTACATTCCCAAACCCGACTACAAGTCCTATACGAATATTGTCTATCTCATTTCCAATTGCAATTGAACGGGGTATTATTTTGGATGGCCTTTCCAATATTAAGATTCTCAGATCTACATCTCGACTTTCAAAACTTTCTAACACCCGAATTACCTCGCCCTCATTTGTACGGAAAATATCATTTCCACCTATAAAAACACGAGTAATACCATAACAATGCTGTGCAGTCACAACCATGTTTGGTGCAATTAAAGTTCCACTACAATAAAAGTTTTCATCATTACCAACTGCACAACAATCGGCAAACTCACTTGTAGTTTCTCCACCTACAACTTCTTCATTATATAAAATGGGATGAACAACAGGCGAGGCACTAGAGGAGTCAACGAATCCAGTCTCAACGTTATATTCAAGTTCAGAATCTCGATTTGCAAGATCATTGGTTTTCAGTTCATCCTGAATAGTAGAAATTTGGTCCATTATTTTGCGCAAAGCGGATAGAATCTTTTCGATATTAATCATACTTAACACCATATTAAAATTTCTTTTATTACGTTTTTTTATAAAATGCTAACGACTTGATTATTTTATCTGAACTAAGCAAAATATGGCCATATGGTTGGAATACTTGATTGTAATAGACTACAGAAGCAATCGATTTCAACATGCATTACCAAAACTTCTTTCTAAGAGGTTTTAAAAGGATTCCATAATCTATGACTACAAGTTTTTTTAAATTGCGAATGGTTAATACACGTTTTATGGAGGGGAGTCTTCTTAAGAAAGCCATCAAATAGTAATTATCAAAGCCGTTTTTTGTTCAAAGTCAATATGACGATGGGAAACACCATATTGGGAGTCTTGAATAGAATGGATTCGTTCAGATATTTTATAGCATTTCATTAGTTAGGGTTCATATATATCGAAACAAAAAACGCCAACTCTAAACGTATCAATTGATTCAATTCCTTTTGTGTTTGCACCATTTTAGAGAGCACTGTATACATTTTAATATTGCATTGAACAGAAAGATATTGTAAGATATTTAATACATACTCACTCGCCAATTTTAGGTTTATCAAAAATTCTCACAATTAAAAAGCGCATGGCATCGGCTTTCTATGCAATTTCGATTTACAATTATTTTCAAATAATTTACTTTGAAAAATGTGTGACGTCAGAAAAGATGGGATAGCAAAAATGATACATCGAATAGATAGTTGTAAAATTCTTTATACCTCCATGCTAGTAATATCTATCTGTAAGTCGTCAAAATCTCCCG
>JBOEGD010000016.1:0-193644 GCA_050633245.1 Calditrichia bacterium
TGGTTTTAGAGCATCAGCGAGCATAAACTGTTGATGACTTCGATTGCTGAGGTATGGAAGCAGTGCAGGGATTTCACGTCGAATCGCGCTTAAGCCACCTTCTGATGTGATGGCGTTGCTCACTGCAGCAGAAACAAGGCCACCAAGCTCCGAGGGCGAGCTGAAAAAACTGACAATATGAGCATTGGCAAGTTGCCCCCGCAGGTTAGACACATTCTTGAAATCCGTCTCGTCACCCAAACGCTCTTGCGGCCAATCTACATCCTTATGCAGCAGAAAAATGAGGCAAGGAATATTCATTTCACGTGCGGCTTCATATTCCATCTGCGTAATGCTTTTTTCATATCCGTCCGGCACGTAGCCGTAGCGCCGCGCAAAGATGCCGATATACACATCACTACATTTTACGTCATCAACACATTTTGCCAGAGGGCGTGAATCCGTAGCAACATAGTCTTCCATTGCAACGGCATGGTGCCCCAGTCGCCGAACAGCCTGAGCTGCAGCATCCCTTTCAGGAATCAGGTCGCTGTAGGTAGATGAAATATAAACCTTCTTAACCAAGATAAGCTCGCATGTTGATTTGACGCAGAGTTGTGCAATGGAAGCGTCATTTTAACAATCCCGCAGGATTGCCAGTTTTGCAGAATGAATGGATTTCTGGCTAAATATAGCTAGTTGTCGTATGCAATCAAATAAAGGATTTTTGGGGAGGTCTGCTGTGATCTGCTGCAAGGAGGGTGGATAAGCTTAATCTTCAAAACCTTTTGAGCGCTGCTTTTTAATATCACTACGCTGTCTTTTGGCTTTTAAACGTTTTTCCTTTGCCGCGCGTGAGGGCTTTTTCCTGATGCGAATTGTCGGACGCAAACAGGCCTTTTTTATCAGCTCGATAAGTTTCTCGCGAGCATCTTCACGATTGCGTTCCTGCGTGCGATAGCGCTGGGAGGTAATAATCAATATTCCAGTCGTCGTTGCACGCTTTCCGGCAAGTTTTATGAGCCGCTGCTTTACATCTGATGGCAAGTTTGGTGAGTTAACAACATCAAATCTCAACTGCACTGCAGTTGAGACCTTGTTTACATTCTGCCCACCAGGGCCAGAGGCACGAACAAAGGTCTCATCGATTTCATTCTCATCAATACTAAATCTGTGGTTTATACGCATTTTCAAAAGTTCTCAACTTCTTTCCAGGCTAATAGAAAATAGAGCTTAGAATGCGCTTCAAAAACCAGAAGCCAATGAACAGAACGGCCGGAGAAAAGTCGAACGCGTTGCTATCCCCTCCCGTTAGTGGCTTAATTTTGTCTCGCACCCAAACAAGCATAGGTTCATAAATTCCCGCTAAAAACTCACGCGTTTTCACAACTTCCTCGCGAAAGGAATTGCGGAAGAACATATTCAATACCCAGTAAATTATCAAGCCGAGCATTAGAACGTTAAATGCTAATACAATTATTCCGGCCATTTTTGTTACCTCCTAATACACTCTATTTATTTTGCAAAGATCTGCGCTGTATCCTTAAATGCTTTAAACTCCAGTCCGTTTCCACTCGGATCGGAAATAAACATTGTAGCCTGTTCACCCACTTCGCCTTTAAAGCGAATATAGGGGTCGATAATAAACCCGCTTCCTGCTTCTTCCAATTTTGCTGCCAACTGATGCCAGGCATCCCAATCTAAAATAGCTCCAAAATGACGAACCGGAACGTTTTTTCCATCAACCGCATTGGTTTTTGCTTGTGCTAATTCTTCCGGCTTTAAATGTGCCGTAATTTGATGCCCATAAAAGTTAAAGTCTATCCACGCATCGCTCTCGCGACCAACCTTGCACCCGAGGAGATCGGCATAGAAAGCACGGGTTTTTGCAAGGTCTAAAACCGGAAAGGCCAGGTGAAATGGCGGAATACTCATTTAGTGTCTCCACTCTTATCAGAGGTTGAATGTTCAATTATTTCGTGCGGGATTTTAGAAACGTCCCAATCAAGTACCATTCCTCTGGCGGTAAGACGCGCATTTTCTGTAGAATACAGGTGTTCCAATAACCATAATGCGGGTTCATAGCTTAGCGCACCACCAACACTGGTGATGTACTTTCCATCAACAACGAAGTTAACCTTACGTACATCAATTTTCGGAAACAGCTCTTTTAAACGCTCGCGATCTCCCGGAAAGGTTGTTGCAACTCTGCCATTCAATAACGTTGTAGCTGCCAGCGGAAAAGCTCCATCACATAACGTCATCACAAACTCGGCACTTTCGGCAGTCTTTTTTATCCAGGTCATATAAGATTCATTTTTCAGATCGGTGTCCATACTGTTTTCCGTACTGGGGATAATCAGAATATCTGCTGCCGGGGCATCTTGAAATGAATAATGGGGAACGATAGTAATTCCTTCAGATGTAACAAAGGGCTTTCCATCGGGCGTAACAACATAACAGGCAATGTAGTTCAGAGAATCGCGATAAACAGAGTGCTGAAGAATGTCGTATGGAGCCATTAACTCGGAGTTGTATACATCTGGCAGACATACAAATGCCGCCTGTCTAATTTTCTTCTCAGAACTTTGCTGTGCTGAAAGCGAGCTACTCAGTGCAAAGACTGCAAGAATGCAAACGCGATATAGTAGAGCCACTTCAAACCCACCTTTAATTATTGCACTGGAATATACAATATTTTCGCAAGTATGGAAGGGCTCTTTGAAAATGTTGACCTGTTTAAAAAGCGCTATAACTGGATTAGGTCACTTGCTTCCAAACCGAGCTCATATTCCTCTTCAGGATCTTCTACCTGCCCCGAGGAAGTGATCAGGTCGACACGGGATTGTTTTTTATCATCAGAAGAAACAAGATAGATCGCCAAATCCTTTTCGGCAAATTCACCCTCCTCAAGCAGCTCCAGCAAGCGAGTTAAAAAGGCTTCACTATGCGTTTCCACAAAGAGTTGAGATCCGGAGTCTTCTCGCAGCTTTCCGATAAAGAGATCTGCTAAAACAGCCTGTGCTCCCGGATGCAAATTGTTCTCCGGGTGCTCAAAAAAAAGTTTTTCACCTTCTGAAGAAGCAACCAAAAGAAGGATTTCTATCAACTGACGTGTCCCGGAGTTGCGATCGAATTCATATACAGGCTCTCCATTCGAAATGCGCTCCAGCCTCCAATCGAATTGGGAATGATCAGACTCGATAAAATGAAGATCGGTATGAAAACGTCGAAGCCAGCGATTCAGCGCATCGATTCGGTCATTTGAGAACCGCTCTGCCGCTTTGGTAAAGGCCTCAATATCCGATTTCTGCTGCTCAAGCGGCCAATATGTTACGCGCCTCTCAAGATGAACCTTGCCGACAAGTTCATGAATTAAACGACGACGAATTTCTCTGGAGCGATGCAGCGCAAGATCGCAGAATCGCAACACGGCCCAGCGAACATTCAGACGGATAAAACTTGCCTTATCAGGATGATATGCCAATACCTGACGTGCACGTTCAATCGTTTTCAGTCGACTCAATAGCGCGCCAAAGTATTGATCAATTCGCGCATCCTCAAAGACATGCTTTCGCTCGGCAAACTGACCGATCATATCCAATTCACGTGCATCAGAAGGCATTCGAGCAGAGTAGTTCAATTCTTTTAGCAGTTCAACAGACTCATCATCCTCAGGGCGTGCAATCTCTTGAAATTGTTGTCTTCCCTCGCACAACTCACGGTTAATGCGGTAAGCTTCCAGAAGCACATAGCCCCGCAAGTCATTAACCAGATACAGCTGAGACGGATCTTCTTCATCCAATGCCTGATGATGCCACGAGAATGCGGCACTTTCCAGGGTTTTGGCGGAAATTGCTGCTGGCGTTGCATACAGATGAATTGGAAAATCTACTATGTCTTCCACAAATGGAAAGCCCACCAGTTTACCGCGGTCACGACGGCAGGATTCGGTCACAAAAAAACGATATGACCGCATCGCTTCCTGAATGATAACCTCATCCTCTAAAAAACCAGTCCACGCAAACCCCTTGCGGGTTAAACCGAATTCAATCGGCTGATGCTGCAGGTTGACTACATTCTGATGATCACCATTGCTCTTGGCTTCACCCTGTAACGCCAGAATCTCGCTGACGATGCTGCTTTTTTTCACCACTAATTCACCCTGTTCCACAGCAGCAACAAATCCACTGCGCAACTCGTTATCCAGCTTGGAGTCCGCTCGTTCACAGGCGATTTCTATTCGTATTTCTTCTTCGGCAGGCAACAGACCCTGCAGTCGAGCGGTCGACTCTTCAGCCGTTCCGGGACTAAATATTCCAGAGATAAGATGCATCAGGCTGGATTTACCGCTTCCATTTGGGCCTACAAAAATGGTCAGCTGTTTTGGTGAGAGTTCTGTCCACTCTTTAAAGGCTCGATAGTTGTGAGTACGTAGAAAAGATAACATGTGCTTCTGCCTGTCCGATTATTGGGTTTAACGCGTTTTAGTTTTAGCGACCGTTAGCGTCATGATCGGAAGGCAATTAGCTGAAGATTAAAAAAAAGAATAAAGAAACCCCTTTGAACATTTTCATGCGCAAAGGGGTTGTGCTTATCCTGCGATCTTTACAAATCAGGGTAAAATGCAGACGGGATTTATTCGAAACGAAGTGCTTCGATCGGATCCTTATTTGAAGCGACAATGGCAGGCCAAAGACCAAAGCCCATTCCGATAATGGTACAGAAGATTAGGCCACCGATTGTCCATTCCAGCGGAACGGAAGCCGGAAAACCCGTGAAGATTGAAATCACGTTGCCTAGCGCAAATCCCAGCAGCACACCGATAATCCCACCGATATTGCAAAGAATAATCGCCTCTAGCAGGAATTGATTAAGGATACTCTTTCTTCTGGCACCCAGCGATTTGCGAACACCTATTTCACGGGTGCGTTCAGTAACTGAGACCAACATAATATTCATGATGCCGATTCCAGCGACAACGAGTGCGATAAAACCTATAAACAATGCACCAGCTTTTACAATAAGTGTTGTTTCATTAAATGCCTTAATCTGACTGGCATTGCTAAACACCGTAAAGTCATCTTCGTCATTAGGTTTTAGTCCACGCTCGGCACGCATAATTCCGCGTACTTCTTCGATGGCATCTTGAACGCGTTCCGGATTATTGGCACGAACGGTAATGTTTACTGACCGGTCTCCACCCCAGCGTGTCTTAGCGCCGTAAATGCGACGAAATTTGGTTATGGGCACAAGGCAATAATTGTCGTAGTTACCACCCAGGGCAGATTTTTTCTCTTCCATCACACCAACAACATAATACTTATGACCATCCAGCTTGATTTTCTTGCCAAGCGGGTCGATGTATGGAAAAAGTTGATTTGCAACAGCGTATCCCAACACAACTACGTTTCTTCCAAGGCGCAGATCTTCCTGTGTCAAATTTCTACCGCGGTTTATAAAGTGCGTATTATTCGGGCCATATTCCGGCGTTCCACCGCAGATTGTCAGGTTCTCATTCGTTTCACTTTCACGAAAGCGCGCTTTAAATCCAAAGGCCCAGAGCTCAGATCCCACGAGGTCTACTAATGTAGATTTTTCGCGAATGGCCTTGGCGTGTTTTTCGTTAATCGGTCGACGACGTGCAATTTTACGACGTTCTTCCTCCGAGCTCACACCTCCGGCCGCCCATTTTTGCACCTGAAAAGTTGTACTTCCCAATACGCTCATTTCCTTTTCGAATGTCTGCTGCAAAACAGACAGAGCTGTCATTACAGCAATTATCGAAGCAACTCCGGCAATAATTCCAACGAGCGTAAGAACTGAGCGCAGCTTATTTGCTCTCAGTGCATTTAAAGCCATGCGAAGCGTTTCACTAAATTTCATCATATCACTTTTCCGGTTTGGGATAATTATTCATATCTCAATGCTTCAATAGGATGGAGTTTTGCGGCGCGAAAGGCCGGCACAATACCAGCCAACATGCCAACAAGAATCGAAGTTACAATTGCCACAATCACGATGTTTGGTGAAATGCTCGCTGGCATAACAAATTCATTCAGAACCATTGTTAAGCCGGATGCAATTAGCAGACCGATGGTTCCTCCCAGCAAACAAATCACTGATGCTTCCAACATAAACTGAGTCATAATTGCGCGTCTTCTTGCGCCGATCGCTTTACGGAGGCCAATTTCACGGGTGCGTTCCGTTACTGATACAAACATAATGTTCATCACACCCATTCCGCCCACAAACAGTGAAATGCTGGTGATAACTAAGCCAACCAACAGAACAACTCCCATAAGCTGGTTGTAAGCATCAATAAGCGTCGTCATTTTATTTACAGAGAAATCATCGCTTTCTGCCGGTTTCAGCTTGCGGATCTTTCGCATTTCGCCAACCAGTTGATACTCAAATTCATCCATCAACTCGGGCACGGGAGCCTTCACTGCGAAAGTAAAGCTGCGATTTGCCGAGCCAAAAGATTTCAAAAATGCAGAGAGTGGAACATAAATTTGACGATCAAAGTTTGGTCCGCCGAAAAAGGAGGCACTGCCAAGTTCTTCCATGACACCAATTACCTGAAAACGCTGTCCATTAATGCGGACATATTTATTAATCGGATCGATATCGCCAAAGAGTTTATCGCGGACGCTCTTGCCAATGACACAAACTTCGCGTTTAAACTGAGAATCGAAGGCGGTAATAAATCGACCATATTCCGGTGCACCAACAGAAACAAGCATCTGGTTTTCGGTTGTGCCTGAGACGGGAATCGACTCCATGGTGTTTGAGCGATACTTGACCGTCATTCGGTCGGACGTGGTGGGGTTCACGGCAGCATAACCGGCTAAGACAGTCTTTAGTCCGTTGGCTTCGCGAGACTCCAAGCGAGGGCGCTTTTGAATCTCGCGCCAGTCGTCTCCCATATGAACCCACGGCGTGCGGGTGACGTAGAAGACATCCGAGCCCATACTGGAGATACTATCCTCAAAATTGCGGCCAATGCCGTTTGTAATCGTCATGGTGGTTATGACAGAAGCGATGCCAATAAGAATGCCCAGCGTTGTGAGCGTTCCGCGCAGCTTGTTAGCACGCAGAGCATCGAATGCAATATGTAGCGCCTCAAGAAACTCGTAGAAAAACTTACGCATAGTTTGCCTTATGGTGTGGCGGTTTAGTTTAACCGTTTGTCGCTTTCGACCTGGCCATCTTTTAATCGAATAATGCGGCGTGAATATTTTGCAATATCTTCTTCATGAGTGACCAGAATAATGGTATTTCCAGCTTTATTCAACTCATCGAAAATTTCCATAATCTCGCTACTGGTTTCGCTATCCAGGTTACCAGTAGGTTCATCAGCGAGAATAATTGAAGGGTTATTTACCAATGCACGAGCAATGGCCACGCGCTGTCTCTGTCCACCGGAAAGCTCATTGGGCTTGTGCTTCATGCGATCGGCAAGACCAACGCGTGCAATTGCAGTTTCTGCACGTTTACGGCGCTCGACAGGGCTCATTCCGGCATAAACAAGTGGCAGTTCAACATTATGAAATACGTCTGAACGCGGCAGCAGGTTGAATGTCTGGAAGACAAAACCAATCTTTTGATTGCGGATATCGGCCAGCTTGTCATCAGAGTAATTACTGACGTCATGCCCTTCAAGCAGGTAGTTACCTTTAGTTGGCACGTCCAAACAGCCCAATAAATTCATCATGGTAGACTTTCCGGAACCGGAAGCGCCCATTATTGCAACGTATTCTTCATTCTGGATTTCCAGGGAGACTCCGCGCAATGCGCGAATTGTCTCACCTTCCAAATGATATATTTTGTGTATGTCTTTAACCTGTAGTCCCATAAGAAGCATTTTCCTTTTTTAGTCGCCTTTTACTGCTACCAGAGTTCCATCCTTTAAATCCCGGCTGATTGCCCGATAGTTTCCGGTTACAATCACATCCTGCTTGCTAAGTCCGGTGACTATTTCGATATGTGAATCGCTTTGAATACCGGTCTTCACCTGACGGGCAACAACGCGATCTTCATCCAGCAGGAACACAACCTCTACAAATCCGTCTTTGTCTGTTTCATAAGCGCTGCTGTCTACTTCGCCTTCAACAAGTTGTTCCGGTGTTCTTACCGCAACGCTTTGAATTGGAACACCGATTGCCTCTGATCGTGTATCGGTAATAATCTCGCTGGTGGTCGTCATACCCGGACGCAGCTTATCGTGCGATTTGCTGATTGCGATTTTAACCTCGAACTCAGTCTTCTGTTCATTTCCGCCGTTCTCGGCAATACTGGCGCTATTGGCAATTTCCGTCACCACGCCAAGGAGCTGCACATCCGGCAGTGCATCGACTTCAATTTGAGCGGAGTCGCCGATTGAAACGTTTACAATGTCATTCTCATCGACCTTTACCAATGCTTCCATACCGGCCATGTTGGAAACTGTGAGAATCACGTCTTCCTGAAACTGCGAGCCCAGAGCCATTTCGCCTTCTTCCTTATTCAGCTTGCTAATGGTTCCTGCCATTGGAGAGTAGATAGATGTTTTGGACAGGTCGTCTCTTGCCTGCTTTAAAGCTGCACGGGCGCGTTCAACCTGATCGCGAGAAGATTCATGACGGGCTTTTTCCACTTTCGCACTGGCATAAAACTGATCGAGCATTGCTTGAGATTCGAGATTCTGATCGAACAATTCCTTGCTGCGCTGATAATCTTTTTCAGCCTTCAGCATGTTTTCGCGTGCCAAACGAGAGTCAGACTCCGCAGAGCGGACGTTGGCGGCAGCTTGTTCCTGTAAAGCCTTGTAGCGTTCACTATCCAGCTGCAACAGAAACTGGCCCTTCTCTACCCAATCGCCTTCTTTAAGGTCCATTTTTACGATCTTGGCACTCACGTCGGCGCTCATCTTCACCTGGGTTTTTGGCTGTATTCGGCCATTGGCACTTACCGTTTGCACGATTCTCAGCGGCTCGAGTTCAGCCGTTTCCACATCTACTGCTTCCTCCCCCTCAGAATTCATGCTAAATGCCATTGCAGCTGCAAAAATTGCAATCAACAGGCCAAGTGACAAAAGTAGTTTCTTTCTGGACATATTCATACCCCACTATGTGAATTTAGTACGTCTTTTAAATAATTGACATTTTATAGCAGGCCGCTGATGAAGCAACCGTTTCCGGTGTCCCCTATTAACAACCGGTGTGCATGTTGCTTGATAACGGGTGGGCAAGACAAAAAGTTACAAAAAATTGTGAGGTTTATTTCTAAGAGGTAGGAAAACAAGGCGTTGCGGCTATAAAATTTAGACGCAACGCCTGTTGAAACTACGGAAGTTCTACAATGGGGTCGACATCAGCCGAATAATCGACGTTGGGCAATCCGAATCCAAACAGCTTCAAAAATTCTGCTTGATAGCCCTTCAAATCTGTCAGAGTATGCAGGTTTTCGGTGGTAATTTGCGGCCAGAGTTTGTTAACTTCTGATTGAATCTCGGCACCCATTTCAAGGTCGTCCAGTCGCAATCGACCTGCCTCATCCAGTGGTGGATTGGAATCAGAATAGAGACGCTCGCTGAACAAGCGCCATGCTTGCTCAATACAACCCTCGTGCCCGCCCTTTTCCTTCATAATTTTATACAGAAGCGAGATATAAAGCGGCACGACCGGAATTGCTGAAGATGCCTGAGTTACCAATCCCTTCATCACCGCGACATAGGCCTTAGCGTTCTTATCGGACAAGCGATTTGTCAGATCGGCGGCGGCACGATCGAGATCCTCTTTTGCCTTGCCAATAGTGCCTTCCCAGTAAATTGGCCAGGTCAGCTTCGTACCAATATAGGTATAGGCAACCGATTGACATCCCTCCGCAAGTACACCAACCTCATTGAGCGCATCCATCCACATTTCCCAGTCTTCACCGCCCATAACTGCCACGGTGCTGGAAATATCTTCTTCGGTTGCCGGCTCGAGATGGATATCTTTAACGATTTCCTTATCGGTATCAAGCGTAATACCGTCATATGTCTGACCAATAGGCTTCAGAGTCGACTTTAAAACTTCACCTGTTTTCGGATGCGTTCGGCGTGGCGAGGCAAGACTGTAAACAACTAGATCAATCGGTCCCATATCACGCTTAATTATCTCGATGGCCTGCTCTTTCATTTCATCTGAAAAAGCATCGCCGTTCAGGCTTTCTGCAAATAAACCTTCAGCTTTGGCTAGTTTTTGAAATGCCGCTGCGTTATACCAACCGGCAGTAGCGGTTTTTCTTTCATTCGGCTCCCGCTCAAAAAAGAGTCCTAATGTTGAGGCTCCTGCCCCAAAGGCGGCGGTTATTCGCGACGCCAGACCATACCCGGCTGAGGCACCAATTACTAAAACATTTTTAGGGCCATTTTCAATCTTACCCTGCTTTTTTACAAAATCAATTTGTTCCTGCACATGAGCCTCGCAACCGGTTGGATGCGCGGTAAGACAGATAAATCCACGAATTTTTGGTTCAATAATCATAAAGTCCTCAGAATCGATTCATATTAGAATGTTGGAAAGATACAGAGAAAAGACGCAAGTGGCAAGTGATGAGGAAGGAAGAAGCGAGTAGGCAGTAGTGAACTTTGAACTTTGAACCTTGAACTTTTTCACAGATGAAAAAACTCGATCCACTTTTCGAGCTGGGCAACCTTTTCATCTCCATGTTTGGCTATGCTGCTTCGAACTCGTTGCAGGGGCTTTTCCAAATAGAGCCGTTTCGGATTTTTGGAGTAGAACTTATCGGCGAAGCAGATAATTTGTTCTTCTAAAGAAACAGGACGCATTTCGCGAAGCGGAATCGGCAATCCCTGCTTCTTGATGTCCTTAATTGAGATGCCGACTCCGGTGTGCCGTTCACAAACCAGAGCATGCTTTGGATAATCGAATGCTTCTACCATTTTGCGTCCCAAATAACCGTGTGCGATGTAAGGATGTTTACCATGACAGCCAATCTTTGGTGCGTCGGTGCGGATAATTCCAATATCGTGCAACATCGCCGCCTCGCTGATGAACTTCATATCCGGCTTAAACTCACCTACTCTCTCTGCAAGCCACAACGCTTTATCCCGCACCAATTCCGAGTGCGTCATCAGAACATCATATGCCTTAGACTTTTTGTCATAATATTTGAGAATGATTTTTTCAACTTTCATATTCTATTTCCCGCCCATCGATAAACTCCATGTAATTCGCATCATTATTCGTCGTTTACCTCGCCGTGCGTACTGCACGAACAAAACTGCCACCATATTCAACCTGATCATAATGACTATATCCATCACTAAAGTAAACGACCCACGCCCACAGGTTACTTTTTTTATCTGATGTCCAGACGGCATATTGTTTTGACGAGAATAAAGGGTCGATATGAAGTTGATTCGATCGCCGTGCCGGCTCCACCAGCGTCATGGCTTCGGACAAGGTCGGCATACGCCAGTCACTAAAACCCGCATATCCAACGCGATTTAAACTATCCACATAGGAGCGCGTTTGAGAATATGCCATATAATATGCTGATCCGCTGCGTTGCCACAACAATCCGCTCTGCCAATCATAAACGACTTTTCCACCAAGCTGTAATTCAAATTCATTTGCATAACCATCGGCTTCCGGATTCTTTCGTGAATCAAAAACACCGTCTTCGCGCAATAATACTTCAGTGCTGTCTTCAGGCAGGCGTGAAGACGCCTCAGAACGAACACGCACATCAGAACTTGAGCGTTTTGCTTTACTTGGTCCATAATAGCATGAACTCAGCAACAGCAAGGCGCCCAGCATTACGGCTGGTGCATATAGCTGTCTCAAGAAAATTCTCCTCAATTTCACAAAGCGCAAAAATATATTATGTTTTCAGTGAATGCAAGATGCTATTTCATATGGGGCAGTAAAAAAACTCAATATTTTTTCAGCAGAAACCTTCTTATCGAATAAAACGTAATAGAATAAATCCTAAAGGAGCGCCCCTTGAGAATAAAAACAATGATGTATCGTCTTTTTTTCACCATGACGTTACTACTTTTAAGCACGGCTTGCATTACCAGAAATCCGGTTGTCCGAAATCTGCAAAATGTACAGATAGACGGTAGCGTTCCCGGCAGTGCTATTCATATTGTCGATGACAGGCAGCCCGGCAAAACAGAAGTTACGCCCTATGTGCGCATTAATCGCGACCGCAAGTCTTCTACGCGCCTGGATGGCCATACCATGGTAAACGATGAAGGTATTTTTGAAACGATTGAGACGGCACCTGAAGAGTTCATTGAACAGGCGAACGTCAATACAATGCCCTATGAGGGCGACAATTTCAGCTGGGAACAACCTGCGTATCAGGCAGGTATCGACATCGTCGTTCCGCTCTCAAAGCTTGTCGCATTTACCGCCGCATTTGAGACATCCAGCATCAACGAGAGATCGACGTATGCACTTGGCCTTGGGTTAAACCTCGCCATCGTTGAAAAAAATTGGTCTGGTGAGATCATCGGGATGTTACGCACGCAAAAGCTCTATTATCAGGCTGAGGTTGTTGAAGTTGAGGACAAGCCGATTAGCGGATCGGAAACAAGGCGTGTTCGTTTCTATTCACTTGACAACGAAACGCTGTACTTCAATCCGTCAATTGCCCTTACTGTTAATGGTCGAAATCCTGACTGGGTTCTTCATCCATTCGCAAATATTGAATTAGGTAGCTTAGACTTAACCCGATTAGACGAACAACTTCCGGAGGATTCTTTCACAGCACCGGTAACCAGTTCAACAAATTTAACACGCAGAGATCGCTATGTTGGTATTGCGGGTGGATTCTATATTCCGTTATCATCGAGCCAAAAAGTCCTCTTTGGTCTTCGCCGCAAAACCTTTGGCAGAACTGATAGCCTTAAGCCGGTCACAGACGGATTTGTTCAGTTCACTACAACTTTAGGTGGAAGTTAATTTCTACCGGCAACAATTTTGCGCAACATAATTGGTCGCATATCGTTATCTTTATCCATGATAGTAAAGTGGCTAAAACAACCTTTCCGTTTAAATAGCGCTCTGGAGACCAATTGGAGAACTATTATCTCTATGAGCTGCTTTGTCGGAATCTTCCTTCTGATATTTAAGCCCTTCGGCCTCTCTACATTAACCGGTTTGTTAAGCATACCCATATTGCTGGGTTTCGGTCTCGTAACATTTTTAGTTCTCCTGTTTACACACATGGTAATACCACGCGTTTTTCCTAATCTTTTTCAGACCAAAAGCTGGACAGTTTGGAAAGAAATTATTTGGAGTATGACGCATATCTCCCTGATAGGGCTCGGGAATCTCTTCTATTTTGGTTGGCTAAGCCTTACCACTGTCGACTGGACGGCCCTGATGAATTTTCAGCTCTATACGCTGGCTGTCGGAATGATTCCGATTGTCGTAATGACGTTAATCAGACAGCCACGATCTCGAACCGAGCTAAAAATCGTTCCGGTAGTTGAAGCACCGGACACCATTTCATTACTCGGCAACAATAAAGATGAGATGGTCAAGTTTAGTGCGTCGCAGCTGGTGTCTCTTCAGTCTGAAGGGAATTATGTTCGGGTGGTGGTTGCCGAAGGTAACAAATCGAAGGACCGTTTAATGCGCGTCAGCCTCTCGGCCGTTGAAAAACAACTGGAAGGCCAGCCAAATATTTTTCGGGTTCATCGCACGGTTTTGATAAACCTGTCTCGGGTAGATTCGCTTCGCGGCAGTGCACAGGGCGGAGAACTTACAATGCAGGGATTACCCACTCCCCTGCCAGTCTCACGCAGCCGTATTCAAGAGCTACGTCGGTTGGTCGATAGCCGCCTCACTGTTTCCGGCTAAATTATTCTCAGGCTCATCTATTTTGGCAAAAAGTTTCCCGACACCTCCCCAATTATATTTCCTCCAAAGAACTCCAAGAAAGACCGCTGCCCCGAAAAACCACGAAATCATCATCCAGGTCTTATCAGCGGATTGCATTGCAAATATCGAAGTGGTTTCTATGGCAGAGTCCGGAGGACTGACAATCAGAGCACCATATATATTATTCGCCGCATGATACCCCAATGCAAGCTCAAGACCATCGTCCATAATTGTGCACACAGCCAAAACCAATCCGACACTAATGTAGTAGGTCATCATATATACAACACCATACGCACCGACTTCCGGATTAGATGCGTGCATTGCGCCAAAAAGCAATGAGGTAATCAGAATTGGGATCAAGCGATACTTTGTCAAAAGACCAATAATCTGAAAAAGATAACCGCGAAAGAACAACTCTTCGGCGCTGGTTTGTATCGAAATAATAACAAGCGCAATAAGCATTAACGGAATAAAGGCCCATAGGTCGAGCTGAAACACATAGCTCTCAGGATTATTAAAAAATGCGATGACATCCATCATCATAGACAGCGCAAACCACAAACCAAAAGCGAAGAATATCCTTTGCCAGTCAACCGCCGATCTGGCGGTAACAAGCGTCCTGGGGTCTCGAACATGGATCCACTTTACCACCACAAAAATTGTTGCGAACAAGACAATAAATGGTGTAAAAAGGATCATAAAATACAAAAGCTGACCCAGGTTTTCAGGATTAACTCCAACACCAAACTCGCCTTCGGGGCGCGTAACAGCGTGCAGGAACATAATGCCGATAACAATTAATCTCGCAACTATAAACACAGACAAAATAATTGCGATAAACGACAGCAGATATCTCAGTGCAGAATGTTTTCCCGGTCGTCCAGCTTCGATATACATTATTTCCCCTTAGATTTGCTAAAATATAAGATTCAAAATCCACGCATCAAACCGATTGTCAATTTTGCTCCTGCAGTTCATCCCTTATTCCTGCAATTCAGCACTGTAGGCGAGCATTCTTACTGTAGAAAGCGTATCTAGGATAGAATAGTTTACGCCAAATAATAATGGAGACTTGCAAATGGATTTTTTTGTTCAATGGACACTTTATACACACATCGCCGCTGGATTTATTGCGCTGGTTGTGGCCCCGATTGCCATGCTCACGCAAAAGGGAGGTGAGCAACATCGCCGGTGGGGCAAAGTGTATTTTTATGGTATGGCGATGGTAACGGTTACGGCAATTATTGTTTCTCTCTACCGCCCTATACCATTTCTGCTAATGGTTGCCGTTTTCAGCTTTTACACTATAGTTAGTGCCTATCGCATCCTTTATCTAAAAAAGCTTCACAAGGGCCAAAAGCCGAAGCGATTGGACTGGATAATTGCCACAATTGCCGGCGCTTTTAACATTGGCTTGCTAGGTTGGGGAATTCAAATCATTACGAGCAGCGAGAACAACTTTGGTATTGTCGCAATCGTATTCGGCCTAGTAGGCATAGCAGGGGTTGTTCAGAATACGTGGGCTTTTTTTAAGCCTCCTACCGCAGCTAATCATTGGCTGTTGAATCACATGTCGGGTATGTTGGGAGGGTATATCGCAACCGTGACGGCTTTCTCGGCTGTGAACCTACATTTTATGCCAACGGTGCTACAATGGCTCTGGCCGACTCTGATAGGTGCGCCATTAATCAGTTACTGGAGAAGACAATATCAGACTAAAAAGAAGGTAGCAGTTGAGGGATAAAAAACAGAACACCAATAAAGCATCGTGTGTGGTGAAGGTCAGGATTCCAGTTGTCCTTCACACGCTTTATCGGTGTTCCTTAGGAGAAGTCGGTTAGCTTTTCATCTGCGCATTTTTGAGATCCTGCATGGTTACTTCTGTCGGAATCTCTATCAGATAAATTTCGCCATCATATTCAAAAACTATTTTATTTCCGTCACTCGTTGCACAGGCTTCAGTCTTATGAAACGTGGTGCCGTCCTTATATTTTCCACTTCCGTCCTGTAGCGGAGTCATCAGATCGACAGACTCACCATCTTGCCAAAGTTTAATCGTCGTCATAAATCCAATATTCAGTCCTGTATAATCACTGATCACAACTTTTTCTCCGCCATTGGATGCAGACAGAAAAGGTGGATTGTTTTTAAAGATCGTAAACAGTTTTCTGCTTTCCTTCGTATTCACATCAACATACATACAGTTAAGTCTTAACGTGCGCTTACGCTTTGTTTTTTCCTCTTCAAAAAACATGACCCCGGAGTTACCGGCATAAAAAAGGAGATTATTAAACGGGTCTTTCTCAAAAAGCGTCCTCAGGAATCGCCCATTGTGATCATAAACTTTGTTATTGCTTATAACCCCGGATTTATTAGCAAGTGGTAGAAAACCAAACCGTGACTTTTTAACAGGAAGAGACAACCGCTGTAAGGAATCGCCGCCCACTTCGAAAAAATATTGATACTGTCCGCCAGAGTTGTAGGCGGTCAGATAAGCATGCTTATTGTTACCAAGCAGGTAGGGTCGATCCCAATCGTAGAAAAACTCATTCTTTTTGGTAATGCGCAGCTTGCGATTGCTCTGTAGATTGTGAATATATACATCTTTAAACCAGATCTTTTTTGTCCATTCCTCAACCGGCTTCACGTAAGCAATTCTGCTTCCATCCGGGCTAATATTGGGATACTTGCCTTTCGTTACTTTACGAACAGAATAAAGCAACTCCATCGGAACATCAATGCTGAAGGCACCTTCACCCCGCCCCAGTTCAACATTTAGACTCTGGGTTTTGTAACGCACGAATTCAAGCCCATCCATGTCCTCAAGCTGGGTAGGATAGACAACGATTTCTTTTTTACCGATCATGTTATCTTCCAGACGAAACGCCTGTTTACCTGCTTGCTCACCGACAACAACGGCTTTCTCTCCATCAATAAAAACATGAGCTTTCGCCATCGTTGGCACATTTACGATAATGTCTCTATGCATACCGAGCCAATACCAATAGCCAGCTCCAATAAGAGCCAGAAAGCCAACAATGACTGCTGCGCGTTTAAGCATGAGCGACATGGGGACACCCGTAGGCTGCTGAGGACGACGTCTTTCACGCTCTCCAACAACGGTAACCAGGGTTTCCGGTGTTTCTTCTTCCGTCGTCAGCGCTGGATGTGAAGGCCATTCATCTTGCTCTTCCTCGGCCTCCTGATGCTGAGACCATTCATCTTCATCAACGTCTACTAAATGATCGCGAGCCTCTTCGTCCACTTCTTCTTCAGTTACGACTTCCGAATCAAAATGGGCAGGCGATTCGAGATTCACCATCGTTGCCTCGCCTTCGAGTTCAGCAACATCATCAAGCGCATCTTCAAGTGCTTCTTCAACAATGTCTTCTTCTGATGAAGGTAAAATTACGATGGTTGTTTCGGTACTATCTGGTAGAAGCGTTGCCTCTTCACCGGTAAAATCTTCGGATTCAGGTTTCTCGATTTTGTCTAAATCTTCAGCTGTTGGAGTGGCAAGCTCTGGAATGGTAAGATCTTGTTCCGGGTAGTCTTCGTCTTTAATATCTTCGACTAACGAGGCTTCAGTTGCCCTGTCAGGATCCAAAAGAATCGTTTCTGAATCGACAAGCAATTCCTCATCATCCGCATCTGCTTTCGTCGTTCCATCCGGCCAGTCAATTGCCCCGGCTTCACTATCTTCAGTCACCTCGTCAACATCAGAAACATCATCTTCAGAAGCGACTGCATCATTAGTTAATGAGCCGTTGAGTTCGGCCTCATGATATTCATCGTGAATTTCGTATACGCCATTATCAGAATCGATGGTCACATCTTCCGGAATCTCGATGTCATCATCATCCACCGCGATATCGTCAGCTTGCTCCTCAAGAAGCGGTGTTGTCGGCGAGGTTTCTACCAGTGGCTCCGAAAGCACACGCATGACGTCTGCCAACTCGGTATCATCGGTTTCAACCGAGACCGAATCCAAAAAGTCTTCATAGGTCTTTGCAAGTTCTGCAATATCATTCTCACCAACTGCAACAAAGGGAGTAAACTCATCTTCCACAATATCCGCTTCTTCAACTTGTGGAATAAGCTGTGGATTGCCTTCGTCATCGGGACCGGCATCACCAAGATCTTCCCATTCTTCGAGACTATCGTAAAGATGAAGCGGGAGCATCCAGTCCAGCGCTTCATATTTGGAAAATCCACTGGGGTCAACTTCCTGAGAATATGCGATAGGCTGGACGGAAACAGCATTCAGCGAAGGAACGAACTCGCGTAGTTCGCTTAACAGCGTGGCTGTACCGGTTACATCGGCCACAATAAAGCGACAAATGGCAGCAAGACTGTGCATTTTTTCGAGAACGCCCGGCGCATTTAACGTTTCATAGTCGAAGACAACAGGTAAGTAGCCCTGTTCTCGCAGCTTTTGGGAGACGGCTTTGCGGATGGTACGACGAGACTCTGTAAAGGCACCAACAAGTAATACTGCCTTTTCACGATAGCCATTTACCAGAACACCGGCATCGTCATCATGGACAATACGATGCACAAACTGAGAGAAGGTCAGTCCATCCACGGCGATGTAGGGTTCGTTGCGATAAGAAACGACGAGCGAGTGCTCACGCACATTATCAAGCGCAACCTGTTCTAAGCCAAGACCACAAACAGATGCTCCGGACAAATCGGCACCAGTTAAGTTTGTGCGAACAAGAATCGTATTATTAAGATTCACATTTCCCAAATTAGCCGAGGATAAGTCGGCATTTGACAATATGACGCCACGTAAATCCGAATTACGAATATCCGAACCGCTTAAATCGGTATCCGTCAGATCGGTATTTCTAAAATCGATGCCACGAAAATCACCTGCTTTTAGACGGGTGCGACTAAGAATAGGGCGAACTTCCGCGTTGGCTAAGCGCCACTTGTTCCAGGAGTGAACACCTTCCTCAAGGATCGCGAGATGCTCTTTATTTGCCATTAGACCTCAATACATTTTTTTGGGTATTATACAGGCATTCAACAGATAGAATTAAAACTATATCACATTATCCATGACCATTTTTTTTAGTATCCCCGAACAGCTTGTCCCCAGAGCAATTTTTTTGACAACATGCCTATAAAATTTGTGTTATTCTTAAAAATGAATTCCGGCGAACGGGCACTGAATCACGTTCATTTACTCCTTAAAAACGTTTATTGCGAGAGAAATCCACTATACATTTTTGCCGGGAGATGCCTTATGCTTCGCGTATTGCTATTACTTCTTTCGCTTTCCCTCTGCGCCAACGGACAACTTGCCAATATGAAGAGTGAGGCAAAACGAGCTGTTGGCAGCGACCAGGTATTACTCCTAATCGACATTTCCAACGCCTACCGCATTATGTCACCTGATAGTGCCCAGCACTACGCCACTCTTGCTTTGGCAAAGGCCAGAAGCAATCGCAGCGGTATCGATCAGATTCGTGCTATGCAGTTACTGGGTGACTTACATATGGATAAGTTTGAAGCGCTAAAAGCTCTTGCCATATATGAGGAAGCACGCGTTTTAGTGCAAAAAAAGCAACAAACGCGTTTTGAGAGTGCTATTAATCGACAGATTGGAAATGCTTTTCTTGCCTTGAAGCAATACGAAAATGCTCTGGAAAAATATCGTAAAGCCCTGATAAGTGCCAAAGCAGCAGAAAATTCGCTCGAAATTGCGCGTATCAGTATTCAATTGGGACAGACATATGGTAGCATGGGAGACTCGCTGATGGCGACACGCTACTTTTCCAGAAGTAGCAAACTGGCCAGAGACCTGGATTCAGATAGTCTTATTATTGAGGCTGCCTTGGGTAATTACAAGATTTACAGTAAGAAGCGCTCGTACAACAGAGCGCTTTCCGCCTATAGAACATTTGCAACAACTTCCGCTAAGGTAGAAAAGCTTGATTACGAAAATCAACTTACCCAGCTTCGCATAGAGAATGCTACGGCGCAAGATCAGTTGCGTGCTCAAATAGCGGCACTAACCAGGAATATCACTGAACAGAGTGCCAGCCAATCGAACTGGACAATGGCGTTGCTCATTTGCATTGGTGTGTTGCTCCTGGTCTGTGGCTTTCTATTCTGGAGCCGTAAAAATCTTCTTGCACCAAAGCAATCTGTAAACCGTCCTGCGGCAGAAAAACCTGCTGCCGGAGATAGCACTCAGCCGGATTTGTCGGCAATTCAAGAACGTTTGGTTCGCCCAGAGGCAATAAGACGCCTCCGGGACGAACGCACTAATTCTCACTAAAAACGCGATCCTGATTGCGTTCTATCTGCTCCCATAATAGTTCGTCATTTTTTACAAGACGAACAATCAGCATATCAACATCGAGCTCTCGGCGCTGTTTTTTTGTTAAAACCTTGTAGGCATTTAAGAATCCCATCAGAACTCGTAGTCGTTCTTCATACGGGCTTTCCTTCGGCGGGTACATCGCATCCATTTAACCAACTCCCTTTGGTATATGGTATTTTACTTCCAAACGCGTTCTATCAACATCCGTGTCGCAGAACGTCCTTCCTATACAACAATCGTCTCCTGTTAGTAAAAGATTAAACCTTTGTCATAAATTCGGGATACTTATTCTTTATACTTTTGCGGGTTTACAATCAACTTTTACTCACTATCGGGCAGCTTTTGCATTTTTTGTTAAATACGACTAAACTTGTTCTTTAACGCCGATATTTCCAATCGCCGCCAGATAGTAAGAATCGACCTTTTCATAGATGGAAAACAGGGATGAACTTAAGTTTTTTTACACTACTTGCGGCGCTTATTTTTACAGCCATTTCAACAACATCCCTTCTTGCGGATGATAAGCTACCGCAAATTCCGATGGCGGAGAGAGCAACCAAAGATTCGCTCTTTCATGAACCACTTTCACGTGGTATTAATCTTGTTTATGAAGATAAATTTGCAGAGAGCATTGCTATTTTTGACAGCCTTCTGGTTCATTATCCGCAACACCCGGCTCCTTATTTTTATAAGGCTGCAGCCTATCAAACCTGGATGTCCAGCTATCGTTTCAACGGATTCCAGAAAGAACTTGAAGAGAATGTTCAGAAGGCAATCGATACCGGAACCTCATTGTTGGAGAAAACAGAGAACGATCCCTGGCTAAACTTTTACATTGGCGCGGCATATGGCTATCGCGCTTTTTTTAAGCTACGCAGCTACAATTTTATTGGCGCCTATCGCGATGGAACCCGTGGTATAGACAATTTTAAGATTGCTCTGGAAAAGGATCCCAAACTATACGATGTCTATTTAGGGCTGGGATCTTATCACTATTGGAGGACGGCACGATCGAAGTTTATCCGCATTATCGCATTCTGGATGCGAGACAAACGCAATTTGGGAATAGATCAAATGCGATTCTCGATTGACCACGGACAATATTGCCCGGCGGAGGCCTCTCTGGTACTGGTTACCGCGCTATATGATTATAAAAAATACGATGAAGCCCTCGCGGTATTGACAGATTTTATGCAGAGCTCAGAAACGCAGGTCATCTCATCCTATTATATGCTGGGCAGGCTTCATCTTGAAACTGAAGATTGGCTTGGTGCCGAGGAAAGCTTTACGGCTGTACTAACGAGACTCGAACAAAACAAAGATTCCGCTAAGGGGTATCAGGCGGAATGTTATTACTGGATTGCACAATCGCACGTAGAACGTTCCGAAAGCCTGATGGCACTTCAAAGCGTCGAAAAAGCTCTGGAACTTGCCAGGCAGCGCGACAAGAAACGAGAGCTTGAGAGCCAGTTCGAAAGCTTTAATGACATTCACTCGAAGTTGAAAAAGTTACATAAGACATTAAAGAAAGACATGCATGAGTAACAAACCAGGTACGGTCTTGTTACTCATGACTTGTAAAATGGAGGAGCTATGCCTCAGGCATTTGCATTACCCTTATCCTGGCTGATACTTGCCTATCTGGCAATTGGTGTTGTTTTCGCAATTCCCTTCGCATTTCGCGGAGCAAAAGCGATTGACAGTGCCGCTAAAGAAGCTACGTGGGGATTTAAATTGTTGGTTATTCCCGGAGCAGTCATGCTGTGGCCATTTTTGCTTAAGCGATGGGCATCAGGGCTGGCTGATCCGCCGGAAGAAAAAAACGCGCATCGCAACGCGGCTTGCGCCCTGCACCAGAAACTGCGGGAGAATCAATCATGATAAACCACCTTCGCAAACGCCATTTTAAAATGGCAGTCTTTATCGGTATTGCCGTACCAGTTGTCCTGTCTCTGGCAGTGATGAATAAAAAGTCTCCACAACCCAGCAGTAGTGCTCAATCCGTTTCAAAAATTGTGAATGCACAGAGTCAGTGGGAATCAACTTTCAGTAAAAAGTTGAACTCTGTAGAAGTTGCCAACTCAGGGATAACGCTTTCTGTAGCTGCAACTACTGATTCGGTTCTCTCCCTTGGCCTAAAGGCCAGCGGAGGTGCAAAAACCAATATTCCTGATTTGCTGGCATATTGGCATCAGCAAAACGCCACTCAAACTCTTCCCGGGAATGCTTACCTGTTAGGCCCCTTTAACTCAGGAGAAGCAAGTTCAAACTTCTATGTCCTGCCGGCAACGGCATGTAATGTGGATGGATTCATTTCACTTTATAGCCTGGCGCAGCAGCGTGTTTACACTGTTAATGCACTTCCAACCGCATCGTTACTAACCTCCGGAGGTGCACAATGAGTCATTCTTATCAAGCAGTTCAATGGAATCGGCAGAAAAAACGTTATGATCTCGCAATTCTTGCAGGTGTGTTACTTTACCTGGGGTTATTTGTAGGATTGGGAGCGACCATCTTCCCCTACTCTACCGCAGAGACGTTATTACTTCGTGGATTGTCGACAGCCGCATTTTTGATTCTTCACATCATCCTATCTATCGGACCACTGTGTCGGTTGACTCCAAAATTCTTGCCGCTGTTATATAATCGCCGCCACCTGGGCGTGACCATGTTTATTCTCGCCTTGGTCCACGGGGTTCTTGCGACAATTCAGTTCCATGCCTTTGGTAATATCAATCCACTGGCAAGCATCCTGAGTTCTGGTGCAGACTATTCGTCGATAAGTTCTTTCCCCTTTCAACCGCTTGGTCTTGCTGCGCTGGCAATCTTCTTTCTAATGGCTGCAACAAGCCATGATTTCTGGCTTGCCAACCTATCTGCGCCGGTATGGAAAGCAATGCACATGCTGGTATACGTGGCGTATGTTTTGGTGGTCTCACATGTGGCATTAGGAATTGTGCAGGCAGAACCGGTTCCGGTTATGGCCATTTCAACAGGAGCAGGATTCCTTTGGCTAATTGCGCTGCACTTTATTTCCGCGAATAAAGAGAAATCGATCGACCAAAGGAGTTTTGAAGCGAATAAAAACGGCTATGTCGAAGTGTGCAGCATCAATGAAATTCCAGAAAACCGCGCCAAAATTGCCAATATAGGTGGAGAGCGCATCGCGGTTTTCAAGTATGACGGGAAAGTTTCTGCAATATCGAATGTTTGCCAACATCAGAATGGACCGTTGGGTGAAGGAAAAATTGTTGATGGATACGTAACCTGCCCTTGGCATGGATTTCAGTATCGTCCGCATGACGGCGCATCACCTGCTCCGTTTACAGAGAAAGTGCCAACGTTTAATTTGATGATTTTAGATGGCAAGGTTCTGGTAAATCCGAAGCCCAATATGGCGGGCACAGCAGTTGAACCGGTAACAATCGACTAAAATGGTGGATACAACAAATGTCAGACAATGATTTTTATATAGGTTACTACCCAAAAGCTTCCAAAAAGCAGGGAGCTCTGCTCTGGAAGATTGTTGCAGGTCTTCTGGTTTTTTCAGGAGCCGTTGCAGTCACCTTAACAATGATGCAGCCGGACTATCCGCCGAGTGCATTTGAATTCGGTGTCGAGCGGGATTTTGAAGGTATCATTACCGAAGCCCCTTATCCGGTTCTCAATATACCGCGTCCTGACGCCGAAACGCAGATGCCCGGATATTCACCTTATTTGCTGGTGGTATTCGGTAAAAGTGGTGCTCAACAGGCAGTTAGCGGAATGGACAGAAAGCGCGTTAAGCTGCGCGGGAGTCTCATTTATCGAGAAGGGCAAACGATGATCGAGATCGTTGACAATTCGATCGAGCTAGTCTCCGATGCGCCGGCAACATCGCTGCCGGCATTATCCCGGGAGGGCGAAAATCTCGGCACGCACGAACTTCAAGGTGAAATCGTAGATAGCAAGTGCTTCCTGGGGGTTATGAATCCCGGTTCATTTAAGCTGCACAAGGCATGTGCAACACTTTGCATTTCCGGAGGAATACCTCCCGTATTTGTAGTGCAGGACGAGAATAACCTCGCCACGTATTTTATGCTGGTTTCCAGCGATGGAAAAGCCGTAAACCAGGAAGTGTTGCCAATGATTGCTGCGCCGCTTTCCATTAAGGGTAATGTCATAAAGCATGGCGATCTGCTAATTCTACAGGCCGACCCTGCAACATATAAGCGTCTTTAGCGTCAGATAAGTAAAAGGTAAACAGGGAGAGCTATATGTCCGGAAGAACACGGCAAAAGCAGCCAGGTATTATTCGAAACAGCGTTGCGCCACCGCAGCAGATTATTACCGACAACCGATATACGGTGCGATTTGCTCAGGATGAAAGCGATATCGATGCCGCACTAAAGCTACGCTTCGATGTCTTTAATCTTGAACTTGGTGAAGGGCTCGATAGTTCATTCGATACAATGCGCGACCGCGACAAATATGATGAGCAGTGTCATCACCTAATTGTGGTCGAAAACGCAACGTCTCAGGTTATTGGCACCTACCGAATGCAAAGCAACGATATGGCGGCTGCCGGGATAGGTTTTTATTCAGCAGACGAGTTCTGTATGGACGCTATGCCTGAAAAAATTCTGAGACAGTCGGTCGAAGTGGGACGCGCCTGTATTTCCAGCAATCATCGCAATGGACGTGTTCTGTTTCTCCTATGGCGTGGGCTGGCTGTTTATATGATACACATGAAGAAACGCTATCTGTTCGGCTGCTGCTCCCTAACCAGCCAGGATCCGCTCGATGGACAAAGCGCGTTACGCTATTTAAATGAAAATGGATACTTGCATCAGGAGTTTAGACTTCACGGTCAGCCAGACTATATCTGCCCTGAGATCAATGATTCATTGCTCATTCCAACCGACGAGATACGCTTACCACGATTATTCCGCACATATTTAAACTATGGCGCAAAAGCCTGTAGCGCCCCGGTAATAGATCGACATTTTAAGACCGTTGATTTTCTGGTGCTTCTGGACATCAATGAGCTGGGAACGCGCAATTTCAACCTGTTTTTCTCTTAGGATGAAGATGCCCGGATTCATCCTTGCACTTTATCGAACCGCCGGATTTTGTGTTGTTACTGCGATTCACGTGCCTATTTTATGGCTCGGCTATCCATTTGCAGCGGTTTTCGGAAAGTCTGATGCCTGGCGCGTTCGCATGGTCCGACGTTGGGCGAAAAGCATCTGCAGGATGATCGGAATGAACATACAGGTAATCGGCCAAGCGCCAAAACCACCTTTTTTCCTGGTCTCAAATCATCTGAGCTATATTGATATCATCTTGTATTTCTCTCTTACAGACTGCATCTTTGTCGCCAAGAGTGAGGTAAGCAACTGGCCGGTAATGGGTTCATTGGCAAAAATAGCCGGAACGCTTTTTATTAACAGGAAACAACATCGCGATATTCCGCGTGTAAATCGACTGATGCAAGAACTGTTAAACGAACAGCAGGGCATTTTGCTTTTCCCGGAAGGAACGAGCAGTGCCGGCGAAAACGTTTTGCCTTTTAAACCTTCGCTTTTGCAGTTTCCTGCAGAGCAGGGTTTACACATTCACTGTGCCGCCGTAAAGTATGTCGCGCCGAGTGGATATGATGTGGCAACCGATATTTGCTGGTGGGGAGACATGACGTTCGTCGATCATCTTTGGAAGCTGTTTCAAATACCCTGCTTTAGCGCAAAAGTAGCTTTTTCGCAGCAAACGGCCTCTGCAGAAGATCGAAAAGCAATTGCTGTTGAGGCTGAAGTAGTGACAAAAGATTTATTTAGAAAGTTAGACACCAAGGAGTTTTTATGTCAGTAATACATCCGGTCATTGAGCAGAATAGACAATTCCTATCTCAAGGAATTGCATTTTTGGAAGCTCTTGAAGATGACCAATACATTCTCGATAACCACGAGTATTTTTCCAGCAGCATTGGTAAGCATATGCGTCATGTTTTGGATCATTACCGCAATTTTGTTAGCAGCATTAATGGACAGATAGACTATGATTCGCGTGAACGTGACGAAAAGGTTGAATCCCAGCGTAGTCTTGCCATTGCAACTTGCAGGGACTTGTATGTTGCGCTGGGACGATTAACCTTTCCGGCAGGTGGAATTGAAGCGTCTGTTAACGTGCGCTGTAACGACACCTCAGATGGCAAACAGCTTTGGAGCAAATCCACTTTTCTACGCGAGCTTCAGTTTTTGAGTGGTCATACCGTTCACCACTATGCATTGATATCAATGATTCTACGCGTATTGAAGGTTAAGCAGCCGGAAGGATTTGGCATTGCACCATCGACGCTAAAGCACGAAAGCAGTCCGGAGCGCCAATGTGCACAGTAAGCTGGAAGCTTAGAGAAGATGGTTTCGATTTATTCTTTAACAGGGACGAGTTAAAAACCCGCAGCATTGCCCTCCCTCCCGCAGTTCAGCTTTCGGAGTCTATGCCATATATTGCGCCAATGGATCCGGACGGTGGTGGCACCTGGATCGCTGTCAACACCGCGGGAATTGGCTTTTTTATTCTAAATAATTATCAAAACACCTATTTGCCCGACCCGGCAATTCGCAAAAGCCGTGGCGGCCTTATCGATGGTCTTGTTCATTTTGGTTCCATAGAAACTGCTGTAAAAAAACTATGCTGGATAGATCTTACCTGTTACGAACCGTTTACAATTGGAATGATCGCAGGTGGTGAAGCCGTTACCGTTTATAGCTGGGACGGATTTATTCTGAGCAGGAAAGAAAAGATAAAAGCTCCGATCTCATCGTCTTCTGCAAAGAACTGGCCCGATATTGCCAAGTGGCGCCGCCAGCGTTTTGCTCAAATCGTTACAGACGCTGCCAATACCAAACAGTTTATTCACTTTCATAGCGACTATTATTCTGTCGATGCGGCAGCTTCAGTTTGCATGCGCCGTAAAAATGCAGTGACGGTAAGTCTTAGTCATATCTCAGCGACTCAAAAAGCCGTCACATTTAATTATAAAAACGGTGCGCCGGATGCAGTTGATTGGCAGACTCCTGTTGTTTTGTTGCGGGAGGCAAGACAAATCGCTGCTCCCCGACTAACCAATCTCGCCGAGTAACTCAGGATTTACATTTGACTCGCTTTAAAATTCTTCTCCTCATTTACGCTTTTCTGTTAACGACATCCTTTATTTATCAGTGGATTTATCCATTTGATACCACGCCAACTAATCATCAAACAAGTGTCCCCATCGCAGGCTCGGGTGAGCCGGTGATTGTGAATACTCTGGATCTGAAGGCATCTGATACCACAGATGCTCCTGTAATTTTGCTGCTACACGGTAGCCCGGTTGCGGTTGAAATGTTTGACGATCTGCTTCCTGAACTAAGGCGATACTGTAGAGTTATCGCGCCCGATCTTCCCGGCTATGGAACGTCGAGTAGAGAGATTTCCGATTACTCCGTTGCAGCGCATGCTGTATACATGCAGCAATTGTTGGATTCGCTACAGATACAAACTCTTCACGTTGTTGGTTACAGTCAGGGAGGTGGTGTAGCCATTTATCTTTCAGAAATGCTTGGCGAGCGTATTAAATCGCTGACCCTGCTTTCGGCAATCGGCGTTGTTGAGCTTGAATTACTTGGGGATTATCACCTCAATCATGCTATTCATGGAGCACAGCTGGCAGGTTTCTGGTTACTCCACTATGGCTTTCCCCATTTCGGATTTATGAAGCGTTTTCCACTAAACATTTACTATGCGCGAAATTTCTATGACACGGACCAACGTCCGCTGCGCGCTTTATTGAAAAAGCTGGAAATCCCGTTACTTATCCAACATGGAAATAAGGATGCGCTTGTCCCCTACCCGGCTGCGCTTGAACATCATCGCATTGTGCCGCAAAGCGAGTTGATCACCTATAAAGGTGGGCACGGAATACTGTCAGGCAAAGGCCCGCAAATGGCGCAGGATTTAAGTGAATTTATTTATCGGGTGGAATCGGGCACAGCCCTTTCCAGAAGTCAGGCAGATTTGCACAGAGTACAAAAGGCAGACGTACCATTTGTTGGCATCGAAAGTGGTCCCGCTGAAGGGCTCGTTCTATTTGTATTGATTCTGGTAATTGCCTTTGGAACTTTAATTAGTGAAGACTTGGCCTGTATTGCTGCCGGCATTCTGGCTGCTCGCGGAATGCTGAGCTTTCCAAGCGCAGTATTTGCATCGTTTATCGGTATTTTTATTGGTGATATTCTGTTATTTCTTGCTGGAAAGTGGCTTGGAAGACCAGCGCTAAAAAAAGCACCGCTTAAATGGATTATCAAAAGCGAAAGCGTTGAAAAGAGCACGCGTTGGTTCCAGGCGAGTGGGCCACAAATTATATTGGCCAGTCGCTTTTTGCCCGGTACCCGCCTGGCTACCTATTTTGGCGCAGGCATGCTGGGAGCATCCATGCGCACGTTTGTATTGTATTTTGGTCTCGCAGCCCTCATCTGGACGCCGCTGCTGGTTGGTATGGCAATGTTGTTGGGAAATCCATTGATCGAGATATTCACTGCCTACAGCGCTCACATTCTTTGGTTGCTGCTTGGCGGTCTCATTCTGCTACATCTGCTGACGCGCACGTTACCCAAGCTCTTCACATGGAAAGGCCGCCGCTTAGTTTATTCTTCGTGGAAGCGATTTACCAACTGGGAGTTCTGGCCGCCATACTTTTTTTATCCACCGCTGATTGTCTATCTGATCTATCTGGGAATTCGTCATCGCTCGTTTACACTCTTCACTGCTGTGAACCCGGCAATGCCGGCTAGCGGATTCGTCGGTGAATCGAAGAGCGACATTCTTGCCGGTCTTTCCGAGAACAATGATTGCATTGCTGATTTCAAACTAATTGAGGACGGACTCAAGCGTGCAGAGAAGCTAAGAGCCATTACTGAATTTCAATCTGGTTTATCACCAATATGGCCGGTGGTTTTAAAACCCGATACCGGTGAGCGTGGAAGCGGCGTGACCATCGCTAAAAATATGCTTGAGCTGGAAAGGTTTATCGATCAGACAAAAGTCAATTTTATCGTGCAAAAATATGTTTCGGGAGTAGAGTTTGGTGTGTTTTACTATCGCTATCCCAATGAAAAATCCGGCCAAATTTTTTCAATAACCGACAAACAGTTTATTACCGTTCGTGGCAACGGAAAAAATACGCTGGAAGAACTTATTCTACTGGATGAGCGAGCCGTTTGTATGGCGGCGTTTCATCTGGACAAGCATGCGCAGCTTTTGTATGAGGTTCCTTCTGCCGGAGAAGAGATTCCCCTTGTAGAGCTCGGAACTCATAGTAAGGGCGCGCTATTTCTGGACGGCAGTCGCATTAATACGCCGGCCTTATTAAAAAAGATTGATGAGAATAGTCAGGGCTACGAGGGCTTCTACTTTGGGCGGTATGATATACGTGCTGAAACGGAAGAGGACTTTCGCAACGGCATCAATCTGAAGATTATCGAACTAAACGGTGTTACCTCGGAAGCAACGCACATTTATGATCCAAAAAACAGCGTTTTTGATGCCTATCGAATACTGGCCGAGCAATGGCGTATAGCCTTTGAAATCGGCCGGCAAAACAAAGAACGCGGCGAAAAGCCGGTGGGTCTGATATCGCTGCTAAAGCTGATAATCACGTCGAGGACTACATAATGCAGAGTCATCGGTAAAGACACTCAATTGCGCGTCTCTAGAACCTCGGGACATACCCAAAGACGCACTGCAGTGGTCTCTATCCATGCGTCTCTATAACCGAACAAACGCACCCAGCGTATATGACGGCGAAGACGCTACAAGATTACCGTCAAACGCCCCAAATGATGCGAAGCTAATCCCAATTTTCGGCGTAATGTCTGCCAGAACTTTCACTCCCGACGCGATCCACTCTTGTCCATCAGCATATAACCCGGTCTGAGACAGGTTATTATCTATGTTGACAGCATCGGTAATAGATTGGCGAATGTCGACAGCTGCGATCAGCCAGAAGCGAGAGCCAATTTTCGCGCCAGCCTCTCCTGCAAACAGAAAGTCATCGCTGTAATCATTCGTTCGGAAACGTAGACTGATATCGCTGGAAACATAATATTTGTTACCGCTTGTTCCCAGGCTGATTCCTGGAACAATTCCCAATGCATCTACCCCACTCGCCAAACCAGTTGCAACGTCGGCTTCGCCTGCAGGCATCTCTGCTTTAAATGTGATAGCAGCCTGAAGGCGATTAAAAGCCTTCCCAGACTTTAGTGCAATAGCCGCATTCCCAAGTGCAGACTTACTGCCAGATTCAAGTAGTGGCGAAAAACTTCCTGCTCTACTATCCTCGGAAGTAGAAACGGATTTAAAGGGAACTTCAATTGAGGCAGACAAGAAAGGTGTTAGTCCGTATTCCGCATAAAACTGAGTTGTGATGTCAGAAACATCACGATTCAGTGTAAAGTTATCGCCATCGCCATTATATAGGCCATCATAAGTTGGTATGACGGTAAGCGACAGCTGAGCAAACCCCTTACTTTTTTGCTGTAGCCACGGACCACCTGCGAATGCAAATGATCCAAATAGAACTAGCAGGAACAAACTGGTTGCGATCGTATTTCGAGTTGTATTAAACAGATTCATCAGATGCTTCTCCTAAAGTGTTTACGGAATCTACGAATCTGATATAACAAAACTTTCACGAGCAGATCATATTAGTTCAACGTTCAGACATATCAGTGAGTAGCTACTTACCTAAAAAGTTTAGGCCATTTTTATTGACCGAATTAGCTTAGCCGCCTTGTCTTCGTAAGCGTGATTTCGTTTTAACAAACGAAAAACCAGTCGTATTCGTCATTTACTACTACTTATTTAGTATTCTCTTGGAAAGCTCAAAAAAGATCAATAGAATAAAATAGTAACCAAACGCACCAAAGCAATTACATCGGCTAATATGGCTTGAAAAGGCCGTGTGCTCGGACAAATCATCATACCTCCGACATAGGGCTATTTCGACCAATTCAATAGATATTTCCTCCAGGTAATGCGCTAGAGTTGGACTGAAGTTGAAGGTGTTTGTAGCTATCTGAATGAAGCACTTGCATTCCTTTTCTGTTCTACCAACTATCGATCCCGGCTCATCGTATTATAAACCTTATTGTGATGAGATTTATTTATGCCGATTAAAAGCTATCTCGCCCATCCTGTCCCGCATCAAAAAAAAGAGCTTCAGCAAGTTCTTTCTGCAATGCCGGAATGTGACTGTTTACATTCCGAAACGCATGACGTTTTGGTGCTGGTTACCAGCACAGAAACAAAGGATGCAGAACTTATTCTGGAGCAGAGGCTAAAAGAGATTGACGCTCTTCAATGCCTCGTTTTAGTTGCGGGGTACGAAGATCCCCCTCAAAAAATGGTGGTAACAAATGATGAATCGTAGAGAGTTTCTCAAGGAACTCGCTGCCGCATCGGCAATGTCTGCAGCAGCGATGTTTTTCCCGGGAATTGTCTTCGCGGAAATGCAAAACAAAAATTTCCCCGGAGAAGATATTGCATGGAAAAAAGCTCCCTGCCGCTTCTGTGGTGTTGGTTGTGGCTTGTTAATAGGTGTATCGGATGGACGCGCTGTTGCTGTAAAGGGAGATCCGGCAAGTCCGGTAAATAAAGGGCTGTGTTGTGTGAAAGGCTACCACTCGGTTCTTGCACTATACGGTAAGGATCGTTTAAAAACCGCATTGATTCGCAAAAACGGCAAACTTGTTCCGGCACCTATTAAAGAGGCTCTTGATTTAGTAGCCAGCAAGATGCAAAGCACGATTAAGGAACACGGGAAAGATTCTGTGTCGATCTATGGCTCCGGACAGTGGACGATTCCGGATGGCTATGTTGCCTCAAAATTTATGAAAGGGGCAATTGGAACCAACAATCTTGAGGCCAATGCCCGGCTCTGCATGGCTAGTGCAGTTACCGGTTTTATAACCAGCTTTGGAATGGATGAACCGATGGGTTGCTACGAAGACATCGACCATGCTGATGTCTTTGTTCTGTGGGGCAATAATATGGCAGAGATGCACCCGGTGCTTTTTTCGCGGCTGCTGGATCGGCGCATTAAAAATAGTAATGTAAAAATAATAGATTTGGCAACTCGTACAACTCGTACCAGCATCGCTTCCGACAAATCTATTTTGTTCATGCCGCAAACAGATTTAGCAATAGCAAATGCAATCTGCTATGAGTTACTAACAACCGGTAAGATTAACAGAGATTTTTTAAAGAAGCACTGTGAATTTAAAACCGGTAAAACAAACATTGGATTTGGGCTCGAAGAGAAGTTCGCGTTTAAGGATGAAGCCTCGGCCAGCTCGATGGAAGAGTTCGCAAGTCTTCTTAGCGATTATTCTCCGGAAAAGGTAGAAAGCACATCCGGTGTTTCTGCAGCCGATATTCGCTACCTTGCATCTCTATATGGTGATCCGAATAAAAAAATTATGAGCCTGTGGTGCATGGGCGCCAACCAGCATACGCGCGGAACCTGGATAAATAACCTAATTTATAACATCCATCTTCTAACCGGCAAAATCTCTACTCCCGGTAACAGTCCATTCTCTCTAACCGGACAACCAAGCGCCTGCGGTACGGTAAGGGAAGTCGGCACGCTGACTCATAAATTGCCATATGGCGTGGTCATGAAAGAGGCAGCTCGTAAAAAGGCAGCAGATATCTGGCAGGTGCCGGTAGAAAATATCCCGGCCAAACCAACACATCATACAGTGTCTATGTTCCGGGCACTGGATCGTGGAGATATTCGTTTCATGTGGATTCAAGTGACCAATCCGATGGTGACAATGCCGAAACTAAATCGCTATCGGGACGGGACTCTTAAGAAAGGTCGCTTTATTGTTGTTTCAGACGTATATCCCACACCAACCACAGATATTGCAGATGTGGTACTACCGTCCGCGATGTGGATTGAACGGGAAGGTATGTACGGAAATTCGGAGCGCCGCACCCAACATTTTGATCAGCTTATTTCCCCTCCCGGAGAAGCAATGAGCGATACATGGCAGATTATAGAAGTTGCTCGCAGAATGGGTTATCAAAAGCTCTTCCCCTGGAGCGAGCAAGAACATATTGAAAAAATCTGGGAGGAATACAGTCGGTTTCACGCCGGTGCAAAACACGGGCTGGCACCTTATAAAGTATTGAAAGAACTTCCCGGTGCACAGTGGCCATATGTCAACGGGAAAAGCACCAAATGGCGTTTTAATGTCGAGCTTGATCCGGCAGCCAAGGGGCAAGGATTCGATTTTTATGGTAAGTCAAATGGCAAAGCCTGGATTTGGTTTCGCCCTTACGAAGCACCACCTGAAGTTCCCGACAACGAGTATCCCTTTTGGTTAAACACCGGTAGGGTTCTGGAACATTGGCACACCGGCTCCATGACCAGACGTGTAGCGATCCTACACCGTGCAGTCCCGAAAGCCTATGTGGAGTTAAACCCTGATGACGCTCGACATCTGGGAATTCGCAACGGTGATCCTGTAAAACTGATCTCCCGTCGCGGACAAATAGTTCTACCCGCCTCAATTAATCAACGTGGAAAGCCGGTAGCGGGTCAGGTGTTTGTACCTTTTTTCGATGAAGCGAAACTGATTAATGAATTGACGCTGGATGCTTATTGCCCAATCTCTAAACAACCGGACTATAAAAAATGCGCGGTAAAAGTGGAAAAAGTAACCGGGGTTTAACGGACGACTTAAACTCAAAATACCGATTCATATTTATTGGCCTATGTATACTCCTGATGGCATCATCCGTTTTGATTATTGGTAAGAGCCTACGTGAAAACGCACGAGAACCGGATATCTCTTTGCAATCGAAGGGTGATCGCTCGGCAATTGCAATTGAGGCAGACGTGTTTCGAAGTGCCGGTAAAATGTCGGAGAACTTTTTTTCTCAGGCTGCGAAAGGCTCCTCTCGAAAACTGGTTGATTTTTATTCTCTTAGGGCGTATCCGGGTGCTCCTCCCTCTATTCCACATCCGGTAGCGAAGAACAATACCATTGGACACAACGTTTGCCTGCAATGCCACGAAAACGGAGGATATGTACCCAAATTTGAAGCATTTGCACCTGTGACACCCCACCCGGAATTTGTTAACTGTTTACAATGTCATTCCGTTAACACGACCAACAGCACGTTTGTAAATTCTGATTGGAGAGTTCCCGCTCCGCCCCGAATAAATCAGGAGGCACTCTCCGGAAGTCCTCCACCCATTCCACACGCGCTCCATCTAAGAGGTAATTGCCTCGCGTGTCATTCGGGTCCGGGCGCCGTTGAGGAACTAAGATTTACCCATGCAGAGCGTACCAATTGTCTACAATGCCATGCCTTGAGTTCTGGCATATCGCCCTGGCAACGTGAACAATAATTCTACAGTGACAAACATTTATGTGTCATTTAGCAACCATTCGAAAGTAGAGAAACGAATGAAAATTTTGCCTAAAATTCCATCGGTGAATTACTTATTTCTTACCATTGGTTTCGGTTTTCTCCTAATGGCCTGCAGTTCTGACCATGAAGATAAGACACATCACCAGAGCTTCGCCGAACAGTTATCGGAGAAACATGATCGGACCTTAAAGGTGGACATAAATCGTGTAACAGATTTCGATCTTGAAAATTTTATTCCGGTAGACGTTTTATCAACCAACCCCAAATTCTACGTCTCCCCACAGCTTGCTACAATTTCATCATTTCCCTGCAATGAATGTCATGATCGTCCTTTGAGACAGCTTACTAAGCTTGTCGATCCGGAGATTCAAAAGGCCCATTGGCAGATTCAGCTAAAGCACGCTTCTACAGATGCGATGGACTGTCAAACTTGTCACAACTCGGAGGACATGAATACATTGGTTAGCTTAACCGGCAAGAAGATATCCCTTAACCACAGTTATCAACAGTGCGCTCAGTGTCATTCCGGTCAAGCGACAGACTGGATTGGTGGTGCACATGGCAAACGTGTTGAAGGATGGATTCCTCCTCGAATTATCAAAAACTGTGTCCAGTGTCATGATCCACACCAACCGGGTTGGGAAAAAAGATGGCCGACTCAAACACAACAAGTGAGATAACGATACAATGAAAACTCTTCCACAGCAAAACCAGTGTTCTCAAGGATGTTGCTCTAATAAGACAGACGCCAATTCTCCCCCCCAAAGTTTCGCAAGTGGCATCGCGAATAAGACACTTGCCGGGCTTAAAAAGAACACTCAGGAACTGCTTGCCGAAAGCCAGTTGAAACTAACGCCGACGCCCCGATTTGAATCCTCCGTAAATTCAGCGTCTGGTTTAAATGACGTTTTGCTATGGCATCTGATGAAGGATGATGTTTCAAACTCAAAAGCTCAGGCAAAATCAAAGCACATTCAAATGGAGCAAGCCATTCAACGCCCAATGTCACGTCGTTCAGCAGTGAAAGGTCTGGCCGCAGGCTTAATGGCCGGTCTCGGACTTGTGCAAAGTAGCTGTAGTCCGTTTGAGGGAGATTCCGGCAAAGCGAGCAAACTAAAATGGAATGAATACTTCAAAGGGAATTTCCGCTTAATGACCGCGACGGAAAAACGGGAAACAATAGACCGCCTTCAGCAACTGTATGCACTAAACACCGGGGAACACATTCAGATTAGCGCCGCAAGTGCGCCGAAGAATGTGCTATTTGGCTATGCGTTTAATATTGGTAAGTGCCAGGGTTACATGGATTGTATAAAGGCATGTATCAATGAGAATAATCAGGATCGCAAATCCGATATGCGCTACATTCGTATTCATGAGCACAAAAAAGGGCATTTTAACTTTGAACATGCCAAAGACGATTTTTTTCATGAGGTTCCCCTGGAAGGGCACTTCTATATAGGAACTCAATGTTTTCACTGTGAGAATCCGCCATGTGTTGATGTCTGCCCTGTCCAGGCTACCTGGAAGGAGGAAGACGGGATTGTGGTTGTCGATTACGACTGGTGCATCGGCTGTCGATATTGTCAAGCTGCCTGCCCTTATGATGCTCGTCGGTTCAATTGGAATGATCCCACTGTTCCGGAAGAGGAAGTGAATCGCAAGCAACATTACCTCGGGAACAGGCTCCGGAAGAAAGGCGTCATGGAAAAGTGCACTTTCTGCATTCAGCGCACGCGCGCAGGCAAAAACCCGGCCTGTGTTGAAGCATGCCCAACCGGAGCGCGTGTGTTTGGCAACTTACTAGATCCCGACAGCGAAATCCGATGGATTATTGAGAACAAAAAAGTGTTTCGTTTAAAAGAGGAATTAGGGACTGAGCCTAAATTTTGGTATTACATGGACTAAGATGACTGGATAAAAATGGTAAATCTTTCTGTTCTAAAAAGTTTTTTTAAAGATGCCTTGGCCTCCACAATACGCGGCAGTTTGCAATATCATTTGTGGATGGCTTTTCTGACCTTCATAATGCTCTGTGGAGCCTACGCCTATTCGGTGCAACTTGAAGAAGGTCTTGCTGCAACAGGAATGAGCGATAGCGTTAGCTGGGGCATTTACATCTCTAATTTCACCTTCCTGGTAGGCGTTGCTGCTGCTGCTGTAATGCTGGTTCTTCCGACATATATCCTAAAAGATATAGACTTTTCACGAGCCGTTCTTATCGGCGAGGGGCTCGCTGTAGCGGCATTGGTCATGTGTCTTGCCTTCGTAACCGTAGATCTTGGAGGCCCGGCAAGAGCCTGGCACCTGCTGCCAATAGTTGGATTATTCAACTGGCCGAGTTCTATGTTGGCGTGGGATGTTATTGTATTAAACGGTTATCTCTTCATCAATATCACCATTCCTTTTTACATCCTGTTTCACCACTATCAGAATAAAAAGCCCAGCAAAAATGTCTACCTTCCTGGAATAATAATTTCCGTATTTTGGGCTGTTGCAATCCATTTGGTAACAGCGTTTCTATACGCAGGGCTGGCCTCACGCCCCTTCTGGAACTCTTCATTATTGGGGCCGCGCTTCCTGGCCTCGGCATTTGCAGCAGGCCCGGCATTAATTGTAATCGTACTCAGTCTTATCCATCACAAAACAGACTACAATATTCAACAAAATACGATTAATAAGATTGCCCTGATCGCCACCGTCTCGGCTCAAATAAATCTCATTATGTTGGGATCTGAAATATTTAAGGAATTTTACGCACCGACTCATCACAGTCAGAGTGCGGTTTATCTGTTTTTCGGCTTAGGTGGTAACACCTCTCTGGTGCCCTGGATTTGGACATCAATTGGGATGAACCTACTTGCAACGGGGATGCTGACATTTCACTTCCTTCACCGAAAACCCATGTTCTTGTACAGTGCATGCACCATGCTATTCGTCGCCATATGGATCGAAAAAGGAATGGGTCTTATTATTCCCGGCTTTATTCCCGGCCCATGGGGTAAGATTGTTGAATACAGCCCAAGCTGGGTGGAAATAACAGTAACTGCCGGGATTTGGGCCATGGGTATTTTTCTGTTTACAATGCTCGTAAAAGTTGCTATCTCCATTGAAACAGGACGCATGCGCTACCAGGCCGGGAGCTAAAGAGCTTAGCGAACGCCAAATTGGATGTGAAACAAGCAGGTCGTTTATACCCGGCCTACCCCCAACCAGCGGCGAAGCCGCGACATACAAGCGAATGCAGTGAGCGACCTATCCACGACCAGCAGCGAAACCGCGTTTTGCAAGTCCCGCGGGGACGACCTTCCTGCCAGCAGCAAAGCTGCGTCCTACTTCCTCCCCCCTATTCTTTCTCATATAGCAGCCCATAACTCAAATCATACGCTTCTTTTTGAAATCGCTGAGCAAAAGTTGCCTGCTCATGCACAGGAAGACTCGCCAAGTCACTATATTTCAAAACAGCGCCAACCCATCCCTTCGTATGCCAGTGTCCTGACGGGAGTTCGCCAAGCTCCGGCAGCGGCTTTGGATAAGGCCAGGGTGTAACATAAAAATAAGGTTCAGAATAACCTTCATCTCCCGGCGACAGACCAACACCTATGGACTTAGCTAATTCAGGATCAGGATTGCCCTCCACCTTTATTAACGTTGCGATATCAAAGTGATGCGGCCAGGTGCGAACCGGCGAAGCCTTGTCTTCCAGATAAAATTGATTTTGCAACATTGCAGCAGAGTTGCTCCAACAGGCAGTCAAGGCTGCGCGTGCATCGGTAGTTGCTCGTTCAGAGGAAAAAATTCCGCCATCTTTCAATATATGATCCGGCATCTCATACGGCATCTCTAACCTGGCCTGCTCGGCATTCACCCCTTTAGAGCGGAGCGCCTCCTGGAACTCCTGTAATACCTCTTCCATGCTCTTCCCATCGAGGGCAATCTCAATAAGCTCTCCACGACGCTCTTCAACAAGCAGCGAAAATGAGCTTGGAGAAAGTCCGGCTCTTATTCGTTCGGCAGCAGATAATTCACGTGTCCAGAAGCGCTGTTCATCCACATGCCAGTGCAGACTGGTATGGCTATCATCCTTCCTGGGTGGAAGCAGATATCTTCCAAAAGACGCACAATATTGTGCTGCGAAGTGTAGCTGTATTCTTGCCTCAATTATATCTGCAGATGCAACCTGCTTTATGGGGTGCCAATCCATTTTCATACTCCGATCTATAAAAACGTTTTAACTTGCGATAGTCAATTATTCACAAAAAATAGTATCAACGTGAGGTGATGTATACCGAGAATACTCTTAGAACATACTCTATAATACGACGTATTTAATGTATTCGCATCAAGAAAGTGTTGCTATTGCGAACAAAAGCAAAACGAGCATATTCGTTGCTTGCGTAACCTTTTATCGAGTATTAAGTTACGAGCGCAATATTAGTAAAGGAGAATTTGTTGAGCAGCAGTCCATATATAGTCGGCATCGATCTCGGCACAACGCACTGCGTTTTGGCCTACAGTAAGATTGACGAATCGTCCGATACCCCCTCAAAAATTGAATTAATGCGCATTCCGCAGGTTGTCAGCCCCGGTGAAATTAAAGAGTTGGCGCTTCTACCCTCTTTCTTACTGCTCCCCGGCCCGCATGATGTGCCGGAAGGTGGCCTGGCGCTACCTTGGGATGCTGCAAAAGACTATGCGGTTGGTGAATATGCGCGCAGTCGTGGAAATGAAATCCCAAACAGACTAGTGGCCTCTGCAAAGTCCTGGCTTTGCCATAGTGGTGTAGATCGCAGGGATGCTTTATTGCCCTGGAACAGCGGTGACGATGCACGACGCGTCTCACCGATTGAGGCGACGCAACGCTACCTCGAACACATTCGCGACGCCTGGAACGCTCAAATGGCCGAAGATGACAAAAAGCATCGCCTGGAAGAACAGACGATCTATCTGACTGTTCCGGCTTCTTTTGATGCCGTAGCACGTGAATTGACTGCTGAAGCCGCCAGTGCAGCCGGGCTAAAGCGATTGACGCTATTGGAAGAACCACAGGCGGCCTTCTACGCCTGGCTGGAAGCAAAAGGCAATAACTGGCGCAATGATGTCGAGCTTGGAGAATCTATTCTCGTTTGCGACGTAGGCGGCGGAACCAGCGACTTCAGTTTAATTGAGGTCAGCGGCAATGAAGGTTCACTGGAACTTGAACGTGCAGCGGTTGGCGAACATATTCTGCTTGGTGGCGACAATATGGATCTCGCGCTGGCCTATCTGATTCGCTCAAAGCTTGCACAAAACGGTACGAATATCGATGATTGGCAGTTCAAAGGCCTATGGCATAGCTGTCGGTCTGCTAAGGAGAAGCTGCTTAATAATCCGGAGATTGAAACTGAGCCTTTGGTTATTCTTGGAAGAGGATCTTCCCTGATTGGCGGAACCATTCGCAGCGAGCTTACCCGCGAAGAAATGAATACGTCACTGGTCGATGGTTTTTTTCCCGCCGGAAATAATGATGATTTTCCACAGGAAGGCACGCGAATAGGAATGCGCGAAATGGGACTTCCCTATGCAGCAGACGCTGCAGTAACGCGCTACCTGGCGCACTTTCTAAGTAAGCATAGTGGGGAAACAACAGCATTTCCTTCCGCCGTGCTGTTTAATGGCGGCGTAATGAAGGCGGAGTCTTTCAGAACACGCGTTTTGGAAGCACTTTCTGCCTGGAAAGGCGATACCGTACGCGAGCTTAAAGCCAATGACCTGGATCTCGCCGTGGCAGTTGGTGCAACCTACTATGGTCTTGCGCAATCCGGCAAGGGGATTCGTATTCGCGCCGGAGCTGCACGGGCCTACTATATCGGTGTCGAAAGCTCGATGCCCGCGGTTCCCGGCATCCCTATTCCAATAAATGCTTTAAACGTCCTGCCATTCGGCACCGAAGAAGGAACAGAAACGGATATTCGTCAGCGCGAATTTGGCCTAATTGTCGGACAGCCGGTAGTCTTCCATCTGCTCGCCTCCACGGCAAATGCAGATGACAAAGCCGGTGAAATTGTAGAAGACTGGGCCGGTAATATTCAGAATGTCAGCACAATGGAATTAAATCTACCCGCAAGTGCCGACGAAGCTGGTGGAACGATTATCCCGGTATGGCTGCAGAGTAAACTGACGGAAGTCGGCACGCTTGAACTGTGGTGCGTTTCCACTAAAGATGATCGTCGCTGGAAACTTGAATTTTCAATACGAGATGAAACGGAGTAACTACCTGAATGAGTTCGCTGTTCGACTTTCAAAATCGCGATTACAAATATATTATTGGTGTCGACCTCGGCACCACCAATTCCGCCGTAGCCTATGTAGACCTCAGCACCACGCGTCGTGCAATCAACTTTTTTCGAATTCCGCAACTTGTAGCCGCTGGTGAAATCGCAGAACGCGATATTCAACCCTCGTTTTTATATCTTCCGGGCGCATACGACTTACCTGAAGGCAGCACAGAACTTCCCTGGGACAAGAAGCGCGCTTATATGGTAGGTGAATTCGCTCGTGAACAGGGGGCAAACGTCCCGTCACGGTTGGTGGCCTCTGCAAAATCCTGGCTATGCCATGCCGGTGTAAATCGCAAAGCACCAATCCTGCCTTGGGGGGCACCAGAGGAAATCTCCAAAGTGTCTCCATTGGAAGCCAGCAAACGCTATCTGCAGCACATCAAGGAATCCTGGAACCACATGATGGCGAAAGGACGCGAAGATTTTTCCTTTGAAGAGCAGCTGGTAGTCTTAACCGTTCCGGCATCTTTTGATGAAGTTGCTCGCGAACTTACCGTAACCGCAGCGCAGGAAGCGGGTATTCCGCGAGTAGTGTTATTGGAAGAGCCACTCGCCGCTTTTTATGCCTGGCTTTCGGCAAATGAATCGACCTGGCAAGAACAAATGCAGGTTGGGCAGCTCATCCTGGTTTGTGACGTTGGCGGTGGAACAACAGACCTTTCACTGGTGGGCATTTTCGAAGGCGAAAAGGGCCTTCGTTTTAATCGCATGGCAGTTGGTGAACACTTGATGCTGGGTGGTGACAATATGGACCTGGCACTTGGGCGCTACCTCGAGCAAAAGCTGATGGGACAGCCCGGTCAGCTCGACAACCAGCGCTGGCATCAGCTTGTCTATCAATGTCGCAAGGCAAAAGAGACGCTGCTGGGTAATTCCAACCTGGCTGCTATGGATATTACCGTGATGGGAAGTGCGGGAAAGCTCATCGCCAATACCCTTAAAGGCAACTTTACTCAGGAAGATATTCAGAAAATTATTCTGGAAGGATTTTTTCCGAAAAGTGCGCTGGGCGAAAACCCCGACAATTCTCCACGTAGCGGCCTAACCGACCTCGGACTACCTTATGTGCAAGATGCGGCTGTTACACGCCATCTGAGCGCTTTCTGGCGACGGTTTGAGAAGCTGATGCTCGATGAAACAGGCCGCAGCTCGGTATTCCCGGATTTCGTACTATTCAATGGTGGTGTTCTCAGCCCGGAACTAATTCGCAATCACATTCGTGGCGTTGTTGGCGACTGGTTTGCACCGCTTGCCGGAGATGGTTGGACGCCCGCAGAATTAGATAATCCAAGACCAGACTTATCCGTCGCTATCGGCGCCGCATATTATGGAAAAGTTCGCGTCGGTGAAGGCGTGCGCGTCGGAAGCGGCAGTCCGCGAGCGTACTATTTAAATCTCGATGCAACAGCCGGTAAGGAGAAAGAACTTTGCCTGTTGCCACGCGGCGCCGAGGAAGGCGCAGATATTCAGCTATCTTCACATAATTTTGAAGTGCTGACCAATCAACCGGTTGCATTTAACCTTGCGACATCAAGCACGCGGCTGGGTGACAAACTGGGCGATGTGGTAAAGCTGGAAAGCGAGGAAAGAACCGCGCTGCCGGCAATTCAAACGGTACTTCGCTACGGCAAGAAGAATGAGGCACGCTCACTTCCCGTTGAAGTCGCAGTTCGACTTACCGAAATAGGCACGCTGGAGCTTTGGTGCCAGTCAAATGAAAGTGATCATCGCTGGCAGCTGCAGTTCGATGTACGCCTCGAAGCCGATGCGGCGTCTACTTCAAAAGGCGAGACTATCGACGCGGCATTGGTCGAAGAAGCCAATGCTGCAATAGAGAACACGTTTACCTCTTCGGAAAACGCGCTAAAACCAAGCAAGTTAATGAACGAACTTGAAGAAACACTCGATATGCAAAAAAATAAATGGCCAACCTCACTTATTCGTAAAATGGCAGACAGCCTCCTGGGAATGCCGGAAGCGCGAGATCTCTCCTTTGCGCATGAATCCCGCTGGCTTAACCTGCTGGGCTACAGTATGCGGCCTGGATTTGGCGATCCGGTCGACGATTGGCGCATCAAGCAGTCCTGGAAGCTCTTTCTACAGGGTTTGCGCAATCCAAAGCAGCCGCAGGTAGTAAGTCAATGGTGGATTTTCTGGCGCCGCATTGCCGGTGGACTCAGTGAAGGGCGGCAATCACAAATTTATCAGATGTATGCGCCCCTCGTTCATACCGGCAAAACAGCGAAGAAAAAGAGCGAGTTCGGTAAGCTCAACCCGCAGCAGGAACTGGAAGTTTGGATGCTGCTGGCAAACCTGGAACATTTACCCAAAAATGCCAAACAGGAATTGGGGCGCATCTTATTAAAACGTATTGCGAAGGGCAATGCCAAGCCGCAGGAATATTGGGCGCTGGGCCGCTTTGGCGCACGCATCCCTTTTTATGGTCATATCGACAATGCCCTATCCGGAGCGGAGGTAGCAAGCTGGTGCGAATCTCTAATGAAGTCCAATCCGCAACTTTCAAATAATACCGCGATGACGTTCGTACACCTGGCGCGTAAAACAGGTGATCACACACGCGATCTCTCAGGCGAGGTGTTCGAGAAAGTTGAAAACTGGCTGGCACAATCAGACAAGCAGCGCTATGTTGAATTGCTCAATAATCCTTCCGCTGCTCTCGAACAAGACGAAAGAAATCAGCAATTCGGAGAATCTCTTCCATCCGGTCTCATCCTTCAATCCAGCCAATAATTTGCCTGTTATCCTCAAAACCTCTATATTTTTCAAATCTAACCCACCAACCCATCAGGCTGAGTAATCTTCAGCCTCACTGCAACTTGTATTACAACATTGAAGGAGAAGTCTATGAATTGGACGAAGATTCTAATCGTAACTGCTGCAGGTGGATTTGTTATGTGGCTCTACAGCTTTATTACGCATGGTATGATGCTTGGAAACACCTATGCCGGAATGCCGGAAGTATTTGTGCCCGGTGATCAGGGAAATCCGATCAGCTTTTTAGTTGTTCAGGTTTTTGTGGTATTTGCCGGAGCCATGCTGTTTGCTAAAACGCGTGGTTCATGGGATGAAGGTGCAAAAGGTGGAGCCATGTTTGGTTTCTATTTGGGACTTGTTCCACTCTTTGCCTCGCTGATGAATCCCATGATCTTTGCAGATTTCCCTTACTATCTCGGATGGTGCTGGGGAACGATTAGCTTGATTGGCTGGACTCTTGTCGGGGCTCTGGCAGGCGTTCTTTACAAGCGTACCGATGTAGTCGCTTAATAAGACTCCCGGCGTCTGACTTTTGGGGGAGAACATTATGTTCATTTCAGACGCCGGTCGCTGTTCACATTATCGGAACAGCGACCGGATTGTTAAGTTATTTTAGTACACTCTCCCGTATTATCTTCCAAAACCAAATCCAAATGTCATATCCAGCACCCACTGACTACCCTCTGCATCAAAATCAAGTGCTACGCCGGTTAGGGTAATTGCGGTAAACGTAACCGTCTTCCTCTTGAACCCAAATGTAATGGAATAGTTGGACATAAACGTGGTCATTTCCACTCCGAATGTTTCCGTATCCCCCTTAAATCCGTCTTCCACTTCATCGAGCCAATTAACATCACCAATACCGGCAACCAGAAACAACGTAGTTTCATTACCGCTTTTAAACCACTGCCATACACGTGGGTTTATCTTAATAAGATATTCCTCAGTGCGATAGTCGAGGTCTACCTCTACCCGTTTACTATCAAGCTTATGTGTTCCCTTGGCCTTCATGTACTGAATCTGTGCAATATTGCTGAAACCGGCCCGACCACCCCACTGAAAAACAAGGCTGGATAGAATGTCCAGCTGATTATCGAAGATATCTTCTACGTCAGAAGACCTAAGGTGGCTAAATCCCATTCCCCCCAACGCATGGACATATACAAAGGGCGGCTTGTATCTGCGTTTTTTACGCTTAACAACCGGCACCTGTTGTTCTGGCACAGCGGTTTGTGACGAGTCACTTTTCGTTTCCCCTATTGAAGGCTTTTGCAAAGAGTCGCTTATAGAAGAGTCTGGCAATGCAACTGGTTCTTGTGCAACAGCGAGCAAGGTGAAAAGAAACATACCTAAAAGTAGATGTTGAATGAATGGCCTCATATGGCTCCCCTCTATTCCGGTAAGAGAATTGTAAGCTGGTTCCGTGGTCTTACCGATCTTCAAATTATGCGGTGTATGAATCGATAGTCTTACTATTGACAAGTTTCATGCCAGCGGGAAAGGTGTGTCAGGACGTTGTTTTAAGCACGCATGTCCCGAATTTGCTACGCTTTTTCTGGAATCATGTAACAAATTTGATACATTCGTGGATTTGACTTCCGGAACGCTTTCGGTATATTTTAAAAATCAAACTAATCCACGGATGCTACCAATGCGTTTAAAAGGCAATATGTATTCACATCACCTGGTCATACTATGGCTGACCATGTCGATTGCTCTGTCTGCATTTACAACCTGGATTATTTCACAGAAATCACAGCCATTCAATGTCAACGAGCTGGAGCACTTTGCCAGCAAGAAAAACAACAATCACTATTTCCACGATTTAGATCGCGACGGATACAGTGAGCGATTTCGCATATCAAATCGCCCCGAAAAGACTTCTCATAATATTCTGGTGCGAGACTACGACTCACGCGTCATCGATCAGGCAAACTACCTGGAACCAATCACCAGAGAAGGACTGTATTTTGAAGACATTACGAGAGATAACTTTGATGAAGTTTTTGCACTAACCTGGCAGGACGACTCGCTTTTTTTATACATCCACAACCTGCAAACGAAAAAGGCCATCCTGAACAGACAGCATGTTGCAATGCCAATGGCAGATTCCGCAAAAGAACGCCAGGTCTATATCTTTTTTCCAATAATGCTTTCCGATGTCGATGGAAATGGCTCAGCCGAATTCGTTTTCGCTTTATTTGGTAATGACCGATCCACGCGATCGGTCTATGCCTGGGACTTCCATCAGGCAAAAATGATAAAGAGCTTTGCCACGCACGCTGCCTTTCAGCAGATAAGCCTAGTGGATATGAATGGAGATGGGGAGCAGGAAATCATTATCGCCTCCGGTGCCACCGGTAATTTTCATATCCCGGTTGACTATGGAGATCAGGAGGCCTGGCTCTTTGTGCTGACAAATAAGCTTGAATTACTTTTTCCGGCAAAGCGTTATATCGAATTCCCAGGACGCATTGCCGCCTCCCCGCTTTTCATTGGAGATAAAAGCCACATTCTGGTAAGTGAAGCTTATGCAGGCGTGCGTAACCGCGAGAACTTCTTTTACCTTCTGGATAAAAACGGAAACGTGATTCGTAAAAACCACTCTCCATTGCAATTGAGTCCATACATACAACCTCTGATAGATAATGCGCAAAATCCACCATCACTCTTTTCCAATACACGGGACAAGACGTTGATAAAGTTTAATACTGATCTGAACATCGAAGCAAAATTTCGTCCAGCGGGCAAATACATCTTTCCCTTCCTGTTGCAGGATCTCGATAATGATGGTCTCAAAGAGGTACTCGCATCAACCGGAGATGAGCTTTTAATCTTTGATAACAATCTGAAGCAGCTCACCAAATGGGATGGAAAAATTGAGCTGTTAAGCTGGTCTGTTCGCCATACCGGGCCCAATTCACCGGTTGAGTTGATGTTCCGCAGTCCGGATGAAAATTTACAATACCGCATTCAACTGGTAGCGAATCCACTGTCCGCACCGGGAACTATTTTTCTTTTTTCGCTGTTGGCATTTGGCCTTTTATGCTGGCTGATCTATCGGGTTTATTTACACAGTTCAGTAAAGTATCGCGGCTACCGCAGCGCCTTCATGCAGCATGATGGAGCGGTCGGCATTTTTTCACCTGATTTTAAGATCATTCGTTTTAACGCGAACTTTCGCACCGTTTTTAAAATGCCTGCCGATTTTGCACGGTTTTCAAATCTGAGTAAATCAATGCGGCATCTTCCAGGTGTGGTCAATGCTCTGTTAGAGTGCGTTAAAACCACACGAACACTAAGTTTGGAAGTAGCGCCTGACAATACTCAGAGTTTTCCAGGCGGAAAGTTGGTGGTGCGTCCATGGATCGCCTTTCGGCGATGGCCTTTACTCTATGCGCTGGAATTTCGCCCATCAGAATACTCAGGGAATGATGCACAAACCCAAATTTGGACCAGCTTTATCGCGGAACAAGGTCATACGGTAAAGAATAACATTGTAGCGCTTCGCAACTTCACCGCTGCCATATTAACGCGCTTGAATGAAAGTCCCGGAGACACGCCAAAAGAAGTATTTGAAGACCTGCAAAGCTTAAAGCGTAACATTGGTTTTACGATCTCAACGGCTCGGAAGCTGGTCGATTTTTCTCAATATCAACCGCCTGCATATCGCATGGCGGATATCAGCATTCCGCTCAAAGAAGCAATCGAAGAATACCAGCGTCAGTTTGCGGCGGGCCCGATATTGGAATATCAAATTGCAGACAATGCCACTCATGCATATACCGATGTACTGCATCTAAAGCAAGTTCTACGAGTCCTGTTGCAAAATAGCGCTCGGGAGGCCGGAGACAGCGGCCAGATACAACTTTCGGCACAGTACATCAGCAATCCTACAATGATTGCCGATTTGTGGGAAGTTGAGATTTGGGATAATGGTAATGGCATTGCACCGAAATCTTTGGAAAAAATATTTGACGCGAATTACAGCACCGCCCCCGATGGTAACGGCATGGGTCTTGCTTATGTTAAGCTGATTGTAGAAAACAATCTCGGCAGCATTCGGGCAGAATCGAAGGTTGGTCATTTTACACGATTCATCGTCCGGCTTCCGGCAACACATGAGGCATTTATACGCTTGAAAGAGGCGGGCAATGAACACTAGCGTATTGATAATTGATGATAATCGCGTTTACCTGGAAAGCATTCAGGCCTTTCTAAAGGCAAGACGCGTTCAGGTAGACATCCTGCAAAATCCACTGCATCTGGAAGCAAAGCTGCACCGCAGCAGCTACCACTGCATTGTATTAGACCTCGTGATGCCGGGTATGGATGGCGAGAAGACGCTGGAGCTGGTTCAAAAGATCGCTCCGGAAATTCCAGTTGTTCTCAACTCCGGCGCCAGTAATATTGAAACCGCAGTACGCTGCATTAAAAAAGGTGCATTTCATTTCATCGAGAAAAGTGAATCTCCCGAAAGTTTACTACAACTTATTCATCTGGCGCAGCGCCAATACCGCCGTACCTATGAAGAAATTGAGGCTTATCGGTTAATCGGCTCCTCAAAGTCGATGGAAAAACTACGTGGTGATATCAACAAAGTAGCAGACAGCAGCGCAACGGTTTTAATTCTGGGAGAAAGTGGCACCGGCAAGGAACATGTTGCTGGTCTGCTTCATTATCTTAGCAGCCGGGCCAACGAGCCATTTGTTACACTCAACTGCGCAGCGATTTCCGAGAATCTGATTGAGAGTGAGCTATTCGGACACGTGAAAGGTGCATTTACCGGTGCCATCCGCGATCAGGATGGAGCATTTATTGCGGCTCATGGCGGGACACTGTTTTTGGATGAGATCGGCGATTTGCCTCAAAGTGCTCAGACCAAGCTGCTACGCGTGTTAGGTAGCGGAGAGATAAAACGAGTCGGCGACGCTCAAACGCGTACCGTTGACGTGCGAATTGTTGCTGCTACCAATCAGGATCTTAGTGAGTTAATTCGAGCCGGTACATTTCGTGAAGAGCTTTTCTATCGCCTGAACCAGCTGGTATTACGCACTCCACCACTCCGTGATCATCCCGAAGACATCCCCGAACTTTCTGAACATTTTCTGCCGGTGGCGAATCGCAAGAACAATCGTTACGTGGCAGCCTTCGCTAAAGACGCAATGTATTTCATACTCAGATATCGTTGGCCCGGAAATGTAAGGCAGCTACAGAGCGTTATTCTTCGCGCGGTGGCATTTGCCGAGGGAAATGAGATAACGCAGCAGGATGTTTCTGATGCCTTGGAAGTTACGGAGAACTCACGTAGCAGCAGCCCAAATCAAGAACAAGCCAAGCCAATAGACGTTCAGCCAATGGAAGAAGCGGTTAATGAGTTTCAGCGTCAGTACGTTATCGCTGCCCTCTATGCCTGTGGCGGCCGCAAAGGTGAAACTGCCGAGAAACTGGGACTAAGTCGGCAGACATTCTATCGGTTGATGGAGAAGCTGGACCTTAGTAACACCGATTTTAAGCCGGGTAATTGATGATGTTACGCACTTCACTAGGCAAGAAGGCTTGTCTTGTAAGGAATACGTCAGTTTAAAAACATGTGCCATTATTGAAAAAAGTATCCGAGGCACCAGAGATTTGAATCTCCGATGCCCCGTTGTCTAACCTGTCCCATTGTCTGAAGACAGCTTATTTAAAAAAGCGATAGGTGGCTTTAATCAAGAATGTGTTTTCAGGTCGTTTCTTAATAATTTGTTCTCTGAAGCGATTTGCAAGGCCTGAACCCGGTGTGGAATAGTCATTAATTCCCTGCGACCACACCAGAAAGATTGCTGAGCCCGGACGATATTCGTAGCGCACCACCAAATTCGACCTGAACTGTGCAAAGGAAAAGTCCAGATCATTAAACGAGTAGTCGGCGGTGCCATTGCGATCTTCATCAACCTGAAAACCACCATTTGCTGCGCTGGTTAATTGAGCATCATCATACCTAACCAGCTGTTCACGCTCGCTATCTGCAAGTGGATTTTGCACGTAGCTATAGCGATCATATTCGCCGCTCGAAAGATAAACCTCACCATAATATTGGATGGACAGCGTTGAACTTTGCGCATAATTTAACCTAAGCGATGTGCTAAAGGTCTCTTGACTGAGCTTTGCGGTCAAGTAGCGAGCATCTCCCTGGAAGTTTGCTTGCCCAATATATTGCAAACGATTATCAGTTGTTACATAACGAGGCGATAAAGACAGACGAAGTTGATTTATCGGTTGATACGTCACGGTTAACCAATTCTCCAGAAGACGATAAGCATCTTCGCCACCGCGTTTCGTCCAGCCGTAGAGGTAGGCGTAGAACTTGCGCCTTCTGTCCGAACCGACCTCCCACCATAATCCTCGCTGATCCGGAAGCCGGATTCTTGGTCCACCGCGTAAAATAGATTTAGAATAGATATGCGGTTGGATAAAAAGGCCAAGCGTGGAAAACCAGTTGTTCTTAAAGACAGAATTTATATCGATATCCCAATCGTGATAGTTATGGTTTCCTTCAAAATCCCAGGTATACCAGTGATTGTATCCTATCGTAGCGCTGCGAAAGAGACTGAAGGGCCGAAGCGAACTATAGGTCGCTCCCATATAGTTTTGAATATCATCAGCCTCCCGTAAAAAGCCAATGTCATTTAACTCCAGGCCTGGTGATCGCCAGGTCAAACCCGTTTCAAACTTCACATGTCCTTTACCAGCCTTGCCGACTTTCAGATCGCCTCCATGTCCGCTCAGCGATGTTTTAGTCGAATCGACTGACACATGCCCCGCATCTACCCGCTGATACAGTCGTCTTAAGGAAGTCTGTGTATTTAGTATAGATTCTTTAGTGCCGGCAACGCGACTAAAAACCAGATTATTGTCTACATACCAACTTCGATCATTCCATTGATGCTTAAAATCTAAACCACCGGTTAAAGCAGATTTATGAAGAAAGCTTACGTTCTCATTATTGTCACGAACGACTGAAGTGATGATACCGCCGATATAGGTATTTTTGTTGTTTAAGTCCTGCTGTGCTCTTCCTACAAAATAGTTTGTTAACGGTTCAACCACAACCTCATCAACGCCATCAGTTCCGCTTATCTCGGCGTATTCGGTTCCGGTAACACTTTCCATTAATCCCAGAGATAATCCACTTTTGGTCTTACCACTCAGCTTAACAGCACCTAAAATAGTCGTTCGTGCAGGCATATTAATAAAGCCATCACCATTTGTTTGCACACTCCCCTGCGGCGCCCGTCCAATTCTGCGGGAATAGAACAAATTATCGCTGCTGAACGGCCCACCAACTATCGCGGTAGAAAATCTATAGTCAAAAATGTTTTTGTTTTCGACAAAAAATGGCCGTCGTTCATTGAAGAACAATTGAAATCCATCGAGCGCAATCGCTGCCGGGTCAGCCTCGACCTGCCCAAAATCTGGATTTGCAGTAAAGTCCAGCGTTAGATTATTGGTAATGCTGAATTTTCCATCCACTCCAAACTCAACAGACTTAATGCTTGAATCCCGAAAGGGATTTTGCGGAACGGTTTCAAATGTATTAAGTGAATTCACAATAAACGGCTGAATCTCCAGATGCTTTTCGGCACTAAGGTCGTTTAAGCCGGTAAGCTCACCAAATTCGCTCACCCAACCTGCTGCGTCCAGCGGCACGCGCTGCCAGACGGAGAGTTCTTCATTACGCGAAAGTCGCCTCACAATTTGCAGTCCCCATGTCAGACCATCGCTCGCGCTAAAACGAAGCTGGCTGAGTGGAATTTTCATCTCGGATGTCCATCCTTCCTCAGAAATATTGCTTCCCGAGTACCACACCGGATTCCAGGTATCATCTTCCTGACTACCGTTTAACAAAATCTTTTTATCTCCCTGCACACCTGCAGCAGAGAGAGTGAACGAAAAAGCAGTTCGCAGATCATGGTCACTGTCAAAAAGTACCTCTACCCAATCTCCTTCAGCTCCATCTCTGCGTGTCATACGTCGGTTTATTTTATCCGGCTCTGCATCGAAGCACTTAATTCCGATGTACAAAAACTCGGGATCGTAAATAATTTTGAATGTCGTTTGCTCGTCGGGCTCGGCATTTTCATTTGGTTCGCGCTGAATAAAACGTTGCCCCCACCCCTCTCCTGACCAAACCTCTTCATCGAGTTTGCCATCGATAACCGGAACCTGTTGCGCATCAATCTGCTGCGTTGAATACGCGCGTTTTTCGATTTCCAATTCCTGGGAGAACCCACTGAGTGACATCAGCAGGAAGACAACCGGATATAGTAAAACTCGCTTTAAACACATAGCACATCTCTCCTATACAATGGTTAAATATGTTATTGCCTTTCTCAACTTTTGAAATATACAGGGCTTTTGGGGCGCTGAAATTGAATAGGTTTGACGGCTTAACTGAAATAATTTCAAGTAACTTTTTCATAAATGCGCTTATATTTGATCCATGGAACTAAAATACTTCAAACTGATAAAGACCATTGCCGAAGAAGGTAATATCGCCAATTCATCGGAACGGCTCTTCCTTACGCAGTCGGCATTAAGCCATCAGCTGCGTGAGATTGAAGAGCGACTCGGGTTTAAGGTGTTTCATCGCAGTCGTAACAAGTGGCAGCTGACTCAGGAGGGCTCGGAGCTCTACAAGCTGGCTAATAATCTGCTAAGTGCGATTGAAGAAGGCTTCAGCAATATCCAGCAGATTAAGCAGGGTTCGAAGGGGTCTATAAAGCTAAATGCGGAGTGCCATTCCTTTTTTCGCGGCCTCCCGGCGTTTGTTCAAAAGATGGCGGTGTTGTATCCGGAAATTGAGATCGATTTGAATCTTGGGACAACTCACCAAACCATTTCCGAGCTTCTGTCAGGTGAAATCGATATTGCCATTCTCAGCTCGAAACCGAGTGGAGAAACACTGACCAGTATTGAAGTATTTAGAGATGAGATTTTTGCAGTGATGCACAAGGAGAGCTATTACAAGAACGTGGACTATCTGGAAGCGAGTCACTTTTCCGATCTGCATCTGATCATCAATTCCTTCCCACTGGAGGGCGTTGCCGTTTATGAACATTTCTTACGACCCAACAAGATAACCCCCGGCAAGATAACCGCTATCCCCTTTACGGAAATCACGCTGGAAATGGTGAATGCCAATATGGGAGTTATGTGTTCGCCCAAATGGGCATTGAAGACCTTTAAGCTTCCGGAAGATTTGGTGTACAAACACATTGGCGAGAATGGCTTAAAACGTACGCACTATCTGGTTGTAAAAGAAGAGAATCGGAAGAAGCGCTATATCAGGGATTTTATTGCTACGTTTGAGGAAGATTTTCTGGATAAGTAAGATCCAGCCAGGGCAGGTCAACTCACTTAACGACTCTCGTGATAGCCAGTCCAATATTCGCAGCTGCGGACAGTATACTGCCAGCGGTAGGGCAAATAAACAATGATTAGCTCTCCATCATAATTTCTTCTATTTGTCCATCTTCATCTTCTTTTGTTTCAAATGCGCTTTTTATGGCTGAGCAGCTTCTTCTCGCTTTTTTACTACTTCCTGGTTAGCGCTCATTTTTTCTACCTTTTCCTTCTTTTCTTTCTTCTCCCTCGGCAACCAACCCAACCCTTTGGCATGTAAACTTTGAATATAGAGACGATCTTCAGTCTCGGTTACTGCAGTCGTTTCAGGATATTGCCCGGTTGGGTCCTGTAGATCAGAGACGATAATACCATCTTCAGTAAACGCAATGACATGTCCATAAGCTTTGGGAACCGGCCAAAGTGCTCGCGGGAGGCGCAGAATCACCTTGCGCAGGAATGGTTTATCGGCCAGCATATCTACAATCGGACTGCGCGGCTTGGCAAACCCCAGCCAGATTTTTCCGTCCGTTCCGCGTAGCAGATTGTCAGGGTAACCCGGCAAATTGTCAAGTAAGATGCTGGCCAGGTTGCTATCCGTGTTTACATCAACGTTTTCGGCTGAGACGGCTACTTTCCAGACACGATATCTGCCGGTCTCATTTACAAACAGTGTTTTTTCGTCATCGCTGAGTGCTACGCCATTGGCAAAGCTGAATCCACTTGCCACAATACGGATAGACTTTGTTTGTGGATTGTATCGGAGAATTCGCCCGCTGGCAGACTGTTCGATAATATCGAGCACACTGGCCTCAAACGTGCCGCCCCAAAGTCTGGGGGCAAAACGGGTAGATGCTTCACTGAAATAGATCATGCTGTCGCTCGCTACCACGACTGAATTGGCGTAACAAACTGGCTTTCCATTAATCGCATGTACAAGCACCTCAATAAATCCACCCGGGCTAATAGATAACAAGCCTTTAACTGCATCAGCAGCGATCAGATAGCCAGCAGCATCAAAATCGAATCCTAAAACGCGTCCTTCGGTATTTACAAACACTTCCAGTTCACTGCCATCGGGCTTCATGCGCAAGATATTACCACTCGCTACCGCCATGTATAGCAAGCTATCCGGACCAAGAACCACATGTTCCGGGCCCTCTCCTCCGTCCAATGGAATAATGTTTAAGTCATTGAGTTTTTGGTTAACAGCATGTGGCCCAACATATCCGGGGGCCTCCGGAGCATTCCAGCTCACTGGTTCTGCCGGTACCGGCCAGAAACAGAGCCAGGCGACAATGACAAACGAAAGCAATAGCAGACTTCGAGTCAGCTTTTTCATAGACAGCCTCAGAAATTTATTCTCTGCGTTGAAGGATAGATTTGTTGAAGATATCGATCTTTGAGGGAATAGGAAAATCGGCAGGTTACGTGCGGATAGTTATCTGTTTCCGGTTTGCCAATCATATAGTTTACCATCACGGATGTCAGCACGAAAATACGCTGCCACATGCCAGCGATGGTCGGGATTATGATACCAGTCCAAATGATCAGCGCTTACACCAGTTGGAGGGCCCAGCACCGCTTCAGCGTCTGCGCGGGACATTCCGTCATGCAGCGTTCCATTGTCGATCAAAGCCTTGCGTTCAAGAAAACTGCTCGGCGTGCCGTACGGCCAGCCTTCGGTCACTAGCACTTTTTCTGACGTGTCTGTTGCTGCTTTTGCAGACTTGGCCTGCTGTTTGTCAGTATGATTACAGCCTGTAATTATGATTGACAGGACAATCGATAGTACCATTGCTCTAATCACTCTACAATTCCTCGTCATTTTTTTGCCCCAGAAACACAGGTGTATCCGCACCGTCAAGATTACGCATATCAAGCGCATTGCAACCGATTTCATATGCTATTTTATAAGACTTTCCGGCACCCAGAGTATCATAAAACGCAACCGAAAATTCTATCGCTGCCTGCTGCTCAATTTTGTTGCTCATACCAATAACGCAGGGAATGTGTGCGCTAATTGCCCTGGCCTGTGGTTCAGAATAACAAGCATTGAGTATGACGCACTCAATATTCTCGCTCAGTATACCCAACAAATTTGCCAATGCAGCCTCACCTATCGGCTTTCCGAGTCCATTTTCATCCTCTAGTAGAACGGCGCTCTTATTCTCAGAACGCATACCGTGTCCGCTAAAATGCACGATATTCGGCTCCTCATCTAAAATAGCACGGCGTAAGTCTGTAGTGCGAACCGCCATTCGCGTTACCAGCTCAAACTCATCGCGACGATTTGCACGGCGAAGGCCCTCCTCTATCTCGCGGATTTCCTCGGCGATGCGCAGCGGATCCTGATCAATCGGCTGGGCAGCCAGCACCAGAATTTTACGCTTTTTCTTATTTGCGGTATGATTCTTATTGGATCGTTTATCGATGGTCACTTGCGCAGCATCACCGGTAATATTGATTTGATCACCTTCTACCTGCGTTGTGCTTTGATCGACAGTATAGTCACCCGTTACCTTCCCTGGCGAGTTTTGACCATGCGTTGTAATGGTATCACCATAACTGACGTTCTGTACATTGCCATCGCCCTGCTGGTTGGGGCTATTGGTAAACTGGTTACCGCTTTGGGAATAGTGCTTTTTAGGTTGAATCTCTTTCATTAGCTGTTGCAGCACCGTATTGCTCTCTACATAGGCTTCAAAATACTTGGCGCTTTTGCGATCTGTCTCACTGGCCTTCATTGCCTCTTCGACAATAGCCGTTAGCTGCTCCTCGCTGATCAGAAACTTCTGTAGTCGTTCGCGCAGGAATTGTTTGGTTACACTTCCGGCGGCCTTTACAGCGTCATAACAAATTCCGCCTAGCACAGCGGAGGTGAGAAATGCGTTTACTCCGTCCATTGATATTCCTTTTTATTGGGATACACCTACATTTTCTTGCTAATTCGATCTATAAAATCCTGAATTTTCTGATGATAAGGATGCTCTTCCGGCAAGGCGGCATGGTAAATTTCTGCTGCCCGAGAGCAGTAATTCAGGGCAGCTTCGAAATGCCTCATATCCTCTAAGATAGACCCCATTACCCAGCAGGACAGTGCTAAATCAGGATGATTCGCATGCAAAACCGGCTCACGAATTTTTAATGCCTTCTGTTGCGCATCCAACGCATCTTCTAAACGACCCAAAGAACGATAAACCGTCGACAGATTGCTGTAAGATGTGGCTAAGTCAGGATGCCTCTCATCCAAAATAGCTCCAAAAATCTCATGCGCCTTTAGCTGCACTTCCAACCCATCTTCTAAACGATCCAAAGACTGATAAATAGACGAAAGGTTGTTGTAGGACTGTGCTAAAGAAGGATGAGTCGCATCTAAAACGGACTCACGGATGTTCACTGCCTTCTGTTGCGCTTCCAACCCATCTTCTAAACGACCCAAAGAAAGATAAACCGTCGACAGATTGTTGTAGGAGGTAGCTAAAGAAGGGTGAGTTGCATCTAAAACGGACATTTTAATCTTTAATGCCTTCTGCTGTGACTCCAGCGCATCCTCAAAACGCCCCAAAGAATTATAAATCAACGACAGATTGTTGTAGGACTGTGCTATGTCTGGATGATCCACACCCAAAACGGACTCACGACAATTCAAAGCCTTCTGCTGCGACTCTAGCGCATCCTCAAAACGCCCCAAAGAATTATAAATCAACGACAGATTGTTGTAGGAGTTGGCCAGTGAAAGATCATCAGCCTCTAGCAGCTTTTCTTCAATGTCTATTCCGCGCAGCTGCACCTCAAGAGAGTCAGTTATTCGTCCAAAATGGTAATAAATCCAAGCCAGGCGTTCCATAAATCTCGCCAACGAGGTATTAGCGTCCGTCAAATAAGACACCATATCCTCTGCATAAGGAACAAGACTTGCCTTTGCAAGCGGATTGTCTCCAGGCTGGACGGTTAGTAAGTTTGTCAGCGATTCGATCAGCTTGCTACACCCCCCCGCAGTGGGTTTCAACCGCTCCCGTGCCACCGCAGCAATAATTGGGTGCAAAAAGACTTCAAAACCTTCCTGCTCAGACAGCCAGCCTTTGGCGACTAGTGAAGTAAGGGTATCGCTAATGTCATCCTGTAGCCAGTCGCTGAGCATTTGTGCTTCCATTGGCTCAGAAGGCAATACGCATAGGTTAGCAAGTACGTGGGCTTCTTCTGCAGATAGACCTTCCATGTTAAAAACGTTATTCAGGTGCTCAAAAAGCTTCTTCTCATCAATTTGATCATGCCAGAGGGTCTTAACCTTTTTCGGCAGAGCTTCATTTAGGTTAAAGCCGATCTCCTTCAGACGTTCCAGCAGTACGGTAATACTTATTTTGGCATGGTTGGCCGTCTTGGCAAGCAGCTCGACAGTCAACGTATGCTGCCCGGCAAGGTCGATTATCTCCTCCAGCGTTTCCACATCGCGCTTGCCCTTATAGAAGCGATAGAAAATCTCTCTGCAGCTTTCCACATCCAGAAATCCCAGTGGATAGCTCTCAAAACCTGCCAGCTGCAGCCGCGAGCTGGTTACCACCTTTAGCGGCAGGCCGCGCAGGTTGGCCAGATCAGCGTCTTCTGCATCAAGAATGTCATCGACAACCAGCAAAGACTTTACGGGCAGATTTGCAATCAAATGCATAATAAGCGCAAACTGTTCGTCGAGCGTTTGGCCCTGCTGAGGCGTAAATACCTCTGCGCTAATCGCCCGAACCAAAGACTCACGAAAGCTGCCAAAATAGTCTACCCACAGCAAATGATCAAAATTCGTCTTCTGTTCATGGAAAAAATGACGGCACAGCTCAGTCTTGCCTATGCCACCCAGGCCATTCACTACCACCACTGCTCCGGCATCATTCAGCGAGGTTTCCAGCTGGCGCAAATCTTCTTTCCGACCAACAAAACCCGCATTCTGCGGAGGTGTTCCGGTGAGGAATTTCGGTAATAGTTTATCACCGGAAATATACTGGTTTATGATGTTTCCATAGTGAACGCGCTGAGTTCCACCATCGCCCTGCATATTGGGGCTTTGGATAAAGGCATTGTCAGCCTGCTCTTGCTCTTTTGGTTTCTTCTTTGGCATCGTATAAACCTATTTTTATTCTTTCGTCTCGTCCAGTTTCTCCCTGTAGGATTGTAAATTATGAAATGCGATATCAAGATGAGGATGCCCACCCGTAAAATTTTTTTGCCAAATCTGCAAGGCCCTTTCTTCAAACACCACTGCAAAATTATAGCTTTCCATGACCGCGTAAATACTCGCAAGGTTGTGATAAGACTGCGCTAAGTCCGGGTGATCACCAGACAAAGTTGAGCCACGTATTTCAACCGATTTCTGCTGCATTTCCAAAGCCTCAGCGAAACAATATAACCCCTTATAAATAAGCGACAGGTTATTGTAGGACGTCGCTAGATTAGGATGATCCACACCCATAACCGAGATATAAATTTTATGTGCTTTCTTCTGCGTAGCCAACGCCTCGTCCAAACGTCCCATTGATTCAAAAATAAGTGACAAATTGTTGTAAGAGGTTGCTAAATTAGGGTGATCAGAGGGCAACGCCGACTCGAATATGTCAATTGCTTTCTGCTGGGAAGCCAGTGCATTATCTAAACGACTCAAAGAACGATAAATTAGCGACAAATTATTGTAGGAGCTTCCTAAGTCAAGGTGATCGGGTGGTAATAGTAACTCACTAATTTTAAGATCTTTCAGCTGCGACGCAAGCGCATCATCCAAACGCCCTAAAGAAAGATAAATTTGCGACAGGTCGTTATAGGAATCAGCCAATAAGGCATCGGTGCTATGAAGGAGCTGCTCTCGAATAGCAACGGAGCGTAGCTGCACCCTGAGGGATTCATTTAACTTTCCAATTCCACGATATACCCAGCCCAAATAATACCCCAATGTCGCCAAGATTAGATGATCTTCGTTAAGATGGTTAAACAGTTCCTGACTGTAGGGAAGAAAAATTGATTTACTAATTGGATTATCCCCCGGCTTCATTTCAAGTTTACTGATAAGCGAGTTGACCAAGATATTACAAGACATTGCCTTTGGCTTCAGCCGTTCCCGAGCCACGGCAGCAATAATTGGGTGCAAAAACACTTCAAAACCTTCCTGCTCAGACAGCCAGCCTTTGGCGACTAGTGAAGTGAGGGTATCGCTAATGTCATCCTGTAGCCAGTCGCTTAGTATTGCGGCTTCCATAGGCTCAGACGGCAATACACATAGATTAGCCAGCACGTAGGCTTCCTCTTCTGACAGGCTGTCCATTGCAAAAACGTTGTTTAAATGCTCAAAAAGCTTCTTTTCATCGACCTGCTCATGCCAGAGCATCTTCACGTTCTTTGGCAAGGCCTCATTCAGATTAAAGCCGATATCTATCAGGCGTTCAAACAGAACGGCAATGCTGATTTTTGCATGGTTGGCCGTCTTGGCAAGCAGCTCGACGGTCAGAGTATGCTGCCCGGTAAGATCGATCACGGCATCCAGCGTTTCCTCATCGCGCTTGCCGTTGTAAAAGCGATAGAAAACTTCCCGGCAGCTTTCAACGTCCAGAAATCCCAACGGATAGCTTTCAAAACCTTCCAGCTGTAGACGTGAGCTGGTAACCACCTTTAGCGGCAGGCCGCGCAGTGCGGCCAGATCAGCGTCTTCTGCATCAAGAATGTCATCAACCAGCAGTAATGACTTTTCCGGCAAGTCGGCAAGAATAAGCATCACCTGCTCAAACTGTTCATTTAATGTTTGCCCCTCTCGCGGTCTGAATACGTCTGTTCTAATAGCACGTACTAATGATTCCCGAAAGTTGCCGAGATAATCTACCCAGAGCAGGTGCTCAAACTTCGCCTGCTGTTCATGAAAAAAATGCCGGCACAGCTCGGTTTTGCCAATTCCACCCAGGCCATTCACCACCACCACTGCTCCGGCATCATTCAGCGAGGTTTCCAGCTGACGCAGATCTTCCTCCCGACCAAAGAAACCTGCATTCTGCGGTGGCGTGCCGGTGAGGAATTTGGGCAGCGGTTTTTCACCGGAAATATATTGATTTATGATATTTCCATAGTGAACGTGCTGCGTATTGCCATCGCCCTGCTGATTCGGGCTTTGGCTAAAGGCATTAGCGCTCTGCTCTTGCTTTTTTGGCTTCTTTTTTGACGACATAGTATGGACCTAGTTTTGTTGCTATTTCGTCTCATCCAGTTTCTCTTGATAGGATTGCAAAGCACTGGATGAACTGTCAACGTGAGGGTGCCCATCAGGAAAGTTCACCTCAAGTATTTGCAGGGCCTTCGCTTCGAGTTCTAGTGCCTTCTGGTAATTTTTCTGCACTGCATAAATGCCGGCTAGGTTGTGATAGGAAATCGCTAAATGAGGATGAGCCGTATCCAAAACAATTTCAGCAATTTTGTGCGCTTTCTCTTGCGTAGCCGACGCCTCGTCCAAACGCCCCAAAGAACGATAAATCAGTGACAGATTGTTGTAGGACCCCGCTACATGGGGATGAGTCGAATCCAAAGCCGACTTAAGTATTTTGTGCGCTTTCTCTTGCGCAGCCAATGCCTCATCCAAACGACTCAAAGAACGATAAATCAGTGACAGATTGTTGTAGGACGTCGCTAATAAAGGATGATTTGCTTCCAACACTGACTCGCTGATTTCAATATCCTTCTGCTGCGCAGCCAATGCCTCATCCAAACGCCCCAAAGACTGAAAGGTTAGTGCCAAATTGGAATAGGATGAAGCCAGAGAATTATCATTATTTTCTAACAGCCGCTCTTCGATCTCAAGCCCACGGTGTTGAACTTTTAGAGAGTCTTCTAACCTTCCAAGATCGCGGTAAACCCAAGCCAGGTGAAACATCAATTTTGCCACCAGCGTACTATCTTCATTCAATTGATCGACCAGTTTTTGCGCAAAGGGCACATAGCCGGCACGACGAAGTGGATTATCTTCCGGCTCAACAGTCAGCTTTATTGTAAGCGATTCGATCAGCTTCCTACAGGTGTCGGGAGTGGGCTCTAACAGTTCGCGAGCCACTGCGGCAATAATCGGGTGCAAAAACACTTCAAAACCTTCCTGCTCAGACAGCCAGCCTTTAGCTGTGAGGGCAGTCAGCGTATCGCTGAGATCCTTTTTCAGCCAGTCGCTTAAGGTCTGGGCTTCCAATGGTTCAGACGGCAGCACACAGAAATTAGACAAAACCTCGACCTCGTCGTCAGTAAGGTCCTCCATTGCAAAGACGTTTCTTAAGTGCTCAAAGAGCTTCTTTTCATCAATCTCGTCATGCCAGAGCGTCTTTACGTTCTTCGGTAGAGCCTCATTCAGGTTAAAGCCGATCTCCTTCAAGCGTTCAACCAGATCCGCAATGCTGATTTTGGCATGATTGGCTGTCTTGGCCAAAAGCTCGACGGTAAGCGTATGCTGCCCGGCAAGGTCGATAATCTCCTCCAGCGTTTGCTCATCGCGCCTGCCCTTGTAAAAGCGATAGAAAATCTCTTTGCAGCTTTCCATATCCAGAAATCCCAGCGGATAGCTTTCAAAGCCTTCCAGCTGTAAGCGCGAGCTGCTAACCACCTTTAGCGGCAGGCTGCGCAAGGCCGCTAAATCGGGATCATTAACATCATCAATATCATCAACAACCAGCAGGGTCTTCCTCGGCAAATTGGTAGCCAGCCCCATAACCAGCGCAAACTGCTCATCCAGAGTCTGCCCTTCGGTTGGCATAAATACTTCGGATCGCATTACCCGCACCAAAGACTCGCGGAAGCTACCGAGATAATCCACCCACAGCAGGTGCGTAAACTGCTCTTTCTGCCGGTGAAAAAACTGCCGGCACAGCTCGGTTTTGCCAATCCCGCCCAGACCGTTCACCACAACCACCGCCCCGGCACTGTTCAGCGTATTTTCCAACTGCGCGAGGTCTTCCTCCCGGCCAAAAAAGCCGGCATTTTGCGGTGGCGTACCGGTAAGAAATTTGGGCAGCGGCTTTTGCTGCGGAAGATTGTTAATCGTGCGCTTATCAATATTTACGGATGCCTGTTCACCGCTAATATTTAGCTGGTCATTGGCAATTTTAGTTTTTGAGTGGCTGACAGAAGTCTGTTGAGGCTTTTTCTTTTTTGCCAAGGCTGGTTGCTCCCTATTGCTTTATGCAACGTTTATCCAGCTCGCCTGTCCTGGAATCAGCAGTAACACGTTGCTGACACAAAATTCAGGTAGGTCTATGATTGTCACTACTTTAATAGGTGCAGATATAGGGGAGATTTCGCAAAAAGATATAATTTTTTTGCTAAAATTTCAAGGCTTGAAAAAACCAGTCGCATCCTTTTTAGCAGTTCGCATGAGAATATAGATATTTATTGCTGAGGAAAATATCTGCAGGATCTCCGTCAGCATCTCGACTCTGCTCGATGTGATAAACGGATCAAACAGGTTAAGACCAATTTGTTCTGTTGTTCATAGTTTATAAGCAAATTAAGATGAGGTAGCAAACAAAAAAGGAGGCTCCGCAAATTGCAGAGCCTCCTCGAGTAAAGATCTAATCATGATTTTAGAAGACTAAGCCACCTTCTGCGTTTGCTTTGCTTTCTGCGGCTTTTTCACCTCAGGATCCTTAGCCGCCGTGCGCATATATTCATCCTGCGAGAAGTCGTCGACTTGAATAACATCGGTGCGGACTTCTTCAGCACGTGCCAGCAGTGCGGCTTCGTCCTTGCTGATAATGCCATCCTTGACAGCTGCAACCACCATAAGGTCGAGACGATCACGCTTCAGCTTGCTGCTTTTTAAGGCAGACATAACCTTCTTCACCACCGGCTGAGATTGGGCAGCTAAGGCCAGCCCAAGATTCAGGCGACCCAAAGCTTCAGTCGTATCTTCAGGATTGTAGCAGAGCGGCGTTAAACGATCTCGCTGCTCACCGGGCTGCTGCAGAATGCGTGCAACCTGACTACCTAACAAGTCACTCGGCTGCTTGCCGATGCTGTTTAGGCGAGACCACCAGGCCAGCGGGCCGCTAAACGGAAAGCCAAGATTGGCGAGTAAGCCGTCGAAACCCTGCTGAATTTCTGCAAAGGCATATTCCATCGACCACTGCATCAGAGCAAGATCTTCTTTCTTGCGACCTTCTGCTTCAAAGCGACGCAGAACCGATGCGCCCAAATACATCCAGGAAAAGATGTCGGCATAACGACCGGTAATTTTCTCCATGCGCTTAAGGTTTCCACCAAATCGTCCCATTGCGATATCTGCCAGCAGCGCAAAAGATGCCGAACTCCAGGCCAGCTTGCGCCAGTAACGTGCCGCTTCACCGCTTACCGGAGAACTTGCCAGGTAACCACGCGTGACGCTTAAACCAATCGAGCGAAATAGATTGCGCACAACATGTCCGATATGAGACCAAAATGCTTCATCAAAGGCCTTCAGATCGTTATTGCCAAGCGCTTCAATTTCTTTCAGTGCATAAGGATGACAGCGAATGGCACCCTGACCAAAGATCATCAGCGTTCGCGTCAAAATGTTCGCACCTTCCACGGTAATGCCAACCGGCGTATTCAAATAGGGATGCGCCAGCAAATTGCGCGGGCCGCGGGAAATTCCCGATCCACCGGCAATGTCCATGGCGTCATTAATGGCTTTGCGCCCAAGCTCGGTAAAATTGTATTTTGCCATCGCGGTAATCACCGGAGGCTTCTCACCACTGTCCAGGGCACCGCAAGTAAAACGTCGCGCCGCTTCCAGGATGTAGGTAAATCCACCAATGCGCGCCAAAGGCTCTTCGATACCCTCAAACTTGCCGATTGGTAGGCCAAACTGCTTACGCAGGCGTGCATAGGCACCAATACCGCGGGTAATCATTTGCGTGCCCCCTGCTGCCGAAGCAGGTAGTGAAATTCCACGACCAACGGACAGACTTTCCATCAGCATGCGCCAGCCTTTGCCAGCCATTGCCGGTCCACCAATGATTGCGCTGATTGGAACAACCACGTCATGCCCTTCAGTTGGGCAATTGTAAAAAGGAATGCCCAGCGGGTCGTGACGACGTCCGATAACCACGCCAGCGGTATCGGTTGGAATAAGCGCGCAGGTAATTCCCAGCTCTTCATCCTTACCAAGCAATTTTTCCGGATCATAGAGCTTAAATGCCAGTCCAAGCACCGTCGAAATTGCCGCTAATGTGATGTAGCGTTTCTTCCAGGTGAGGCGCATATAGAGTTCACCGTCTTCGCCTTTAAAAATGACTCCGCGTGAAGTCATTGCTCCAGCATCAGAACCAGCACCGGGCTCGGTAAGCGCAAAACAGGGAATTTCCTCTGCTGTTGCGAGTCTTGGTAGATAATAATCCTTTTGCTCTTCAGTACCATAGTGCATCAGTAGTTCAGCCGGGCCAAGCGAGTTTGGCACCATCACGGTTGTGGAGAGCGGGCCGCTACGTGACGAGAGTTTCGAGACAATCGCGCTATTGGCAGATGGTGAAAACTCATGTCCTCCGTATTTCTTGGGAATGATAATGCCAAAAAATTTCTCGCGTTTAATGATATCCCAGGATTCATCCGAAAGCTTGCGGTTCTGCCAGATATCCCAGTCGCTGCTAACGCGACAAAGTTCTTCTACCGGGCCATCGATAAATGCACGCTCTTCAGGTGATAAATCGGGATAGTCTTCGTTGATTATGCGCTCGAAATCCGGCTTTCCGGAAAAAAGCTCACCATCAATCCAGATATTGCCTGCGTCAATGGCTTCCTGTTCGGTTTGCGAAATCTGCGGCAAAAACTTCATTGCCTTCATAACCTGCACTATCGGCCCACTTAGGAGTGGCCTGCGCAGGAAAGGAAGGTTAAACACCATCGCAAGTGCGCCATAGGCAACCCATAGCCAGGTTGGAGCTGCAAAGCCGGCAAGTGCAGCGGCTCCGGCAAGTGTCCATAAGGGCAGAGACGCGCCGGTATAACCAAGCACGAATAACACTGCTATAATGCTTCCCGCTGTTAACAGCGGCGGTATATTCGAAAAAAAGCCAATAAACTCCATAGTTCTTCTCCTAAATGGGTAAAACGTTAAATCTGCATCCTAGAGCATCATGTTTTCAAAAATGCCGGTGGCTCCCATTCCGCCGCCAATACACATGGTGCAAATTCCATACTTTACTTCACGTCGCTTCATCTCATGCAGCAGCGTAGCTGTTAACTTCGCTCCGGTACAGCCCAGCGGATGACCAAGAGCAATGGCGCCACCGTTTACGTTTACAATCGACTCATCGATGCCCAACGTGCGAAGAATTGCCAAAGACTGTGAAGCAAACGCTTCATTCAATTCAATCAATCCGATATCAGACAGCGACAGTCCGGTTTGCTTGAGTGCTTTTGGAATTGACTCAATCGGTCCGATACCCATTACCTCCGGTGCAACACCTGCCACTGCAAAGCCAAGCAATTTCGCCATCGGCTCGGCACCTAATTCTTTCATGCGATCGCCGCTCATCACTACAGCGGCGGCGGCGCCATCGGACATCTGCGAAGCATTTCCAGCGGTAACGGTCCCCGGCATTTTAAATACCGGACGCAGTCGCGCAAGTCCTTCAACACTGGTATCGGCGCGAACACCTTCATCCACAGCGAAATCAAATTCCTTGCTTAACAGTTCACCATTATTATAAAGCGTTTCGGAAATGTGCATCGGTGCAATCTCTTCTTCGAAGCGACCGGACTTTATTGCGTCGGCTGCTTTTTGATGTGATCGGGTTGCAAAGGCATCCTGATCTTCACGCGAAATGGAATAGCGCTCCGCAACATTCTCGGCGGTGATTCCCATGCCGATATACACGTCAGGATCGTTGTTTACCAAACCCGGATCGGGATTGAAGTAATATCCTGCCATCGGCACCATACTCATAGACTCAGCGCCACCGGCAACGACCACATCGGCATGCCCGGCTAAAACGGCCTGCGTTGCGCTGGCTATTGTCTGCAAACCGGATGAACAAAATCGGTTAATTGTTGCTGCAGGAACAGCATCCGGTAGTCCGGCTTTTTGGGCAATAATGCGTCCCATATTCATGCCCTGCTCGCCTTCCGGCATGGCGCAGCCGATAAGCACATCATCAATCTGCTCGGCCTGCAGTCCTTTTACACGACCAATTGCGGCTTGAACCGCATGGGCTCCCATCTCTTCCGGACGGGTATTGCGCAGACTTCCTTTTTTTGCTTTGCCAACGGCTGTCCGCACGCTGCTAACTACAAAGGCTTCTCTATTCATAAAGTTCTCCTTTCAAAGGATCTTAATATCATTTTTTTACTCATTCATAGAATCGAACACCTGCTAGTTGCGCAGCGGCTTATTGGTTGTAAGAATGCTCTCGATGCGCTCAAGCGTCTTTTTCTGCGTCAGCAGCTCGTGGAAAACCTCGCGCTCCAGATCGTAGAGATACTGCTCGTGCACTTCGGAAGCAGCCGTAATCTTACCACCAGTCATGATGTAGGCAAGTTTACCAGCGAGATAACGATCATAGTCGCTTGCGAAACCGCCTTCCTTCATTTGGTAAGCTGCAGCTTCCATCACTGCGCGTCCCGGTTGACCTAGCACACGAATATGGCTGCGCACTGGTGGCGGCGTATAGCCTTGTTTGGACAGACAGAGAACTTCTTCTTTTGCAACGGCCATGCGTCGGTCGGCGTGCATAACAATTTTTGCATTCTCGCCGATAAATCCCATTTCTCGCGCTTCAAATGCGCTGGTCGAGACTTTCGCCGTAGCGACATTGGTGAATGAAGGAATCAGTGCGGCCTGAACCTCATTGGAGAATCCGTTCGGCGCGCTTTTTGAAGCCAGATAGGTCAAGTGAGTCGTTCCGCAACCACCGGGAATCAATCCGGCACCAAGCTCAACGAGACCGACATACGATTCCATCGCGGCAATTGTTCCGGCGGCGGCCATCGCCATCTCACAACCACCACCGAGTGCCATGCCCTGAATGGCCACAACGACCGGCTTACGCGCATAGCGCACCCGGTTAATCATATCCTGAAAGCGCTTGGTAGCAACCGGAATCAGATCCATCTTTCCGCCCATGACTGCGAAGGCCATTTCGCCAAGATTGGCGCCAACCGAAAAGTTGCGGCCATCGTTGGCAATTACCAGCCCATGGAAATCATTAGACTCTACATAGTCAATCGCTTCGAAGATTCCTTCAACCACGTCATTACCGAGCGAGTTAGACTTGGAACGGAATTCATACAACGCAACACCATCGCCCATATCAAGCAGAGCGGCTTCTTTGCGAGTAATAAGCTCATTTGATGCCATCGTTTTAAGCGACGCTGTTGAGATGCTATCGGCATAAACGGTTTGCGCAACATAACCTTCGCCCGGCGCATATACTTCAGCCACACCGTTATTATCGCGATAAAATGCTTTATTCCCAGCCTTTTCCATGTCCAGAACCCAGGATGGAATTTCAATTTTTGCTTCTCTCATATCCGAGATCACTTTATCGAAGCCCAGCGTGTCCCATGATGCAAACGGTCCCATCTCCCAACCAAATCCCCAGCAAATGGCGTTGTCTACATCGGCGGGTTTATCTGCGATTTCCGGAACACGGCGTGCGCAGTATCCCATCAGGTCCAGCATAGAGGCGCGGGTAAATGCTCCGGCACGACCATCATCGGCATACAGCGCCTTCACGCGATCTCCCAGCTTTCCTGCTTTCTTAAATGCTTTTACATCACCGATATTCATATCTTTCGGTGCTTCAAACTCAAAGGTTTCGGTATTAAGTGAGAGGATGTTTTTGCCTACTTTTTTGTAGAATCCAGCCTTGGTCTTCGCACCCAACATGCCCTTATCTACCAGTTGACGCAGAATGTCCGGCGCCTGATGTGCTTCACGGCTTTCATCATCTGGAATTGCCTTATATAAATTGTCTGCTACATACAGCATCGTGTCTAAACCAACAACGTCCAGCGTGCGAAAAGTGGCAGACTTGGCGTGTCCGATTAGCGGCCCGGTCAGCGCATCGATTTCTTCGATCGTATAATCGCCTTCTGTAAAAAAGCGCATGGTTTGCAGAGTTGCATAGTTTCCGATGCGATTTGCTATGAAGTTCGGCGTGTCCTTCGCTATCACGATGCTTTTACCAAGATGAACCCGTCCAAACCACTTAATGCGTTCCAGGAATTCAGAATCCGTTGATGGCGTTGGAATAATTTCGAGCAGCTTTAAATAGCGCGGTGGATTAAAGAAGTGGGTGCCCATGAAGCGCTTCTTGAATGCCTCACTACGTCCTTCCGAAATCAGGTGAATAGGCAGTCCACTGGTATTGCTGCTGATTATTGCGTCAGGATGAGCGACTTTCTCGATGCGCTCCATCAGGCTTTGCTTAATAGCCATATTTTCGATCACCACCTCTATCACCCATTCGGCCTCGGCAATGCGATCGAAGTGCTCATCGAAATTTCCCAGCGTAATGCGTTTTGAAGCAGCTTTACTGGCGAAAGGATTGGGCTTCATTTTCAGCGTTTTCTTAAAAGCGCCTTCAATGATGCTATTTTTTTTGCCTTCCTTAGCGGGGATATCCAATAAATGCACGTGCAGACCGGCGTTAGCAAGATGTGCGGCTATTTGCGCTCCCATAACGCCAGCGCCCAGCACGGCTGCTGTTCTAAATGGCAGGTGAGATGAAGATGATTGCATGAATGCCTCCTAAAGCTGCAAGATCGATCAGTTATATTTTAATTCGTTATGTCTCATTATAGTATCGGCAAAAGTTCAGCTAATTAAACAATTTTGAACACCGTTCAAGGCAAAATCTAAAAATATCCCCAAAGGGGGACTAATTGATGATTTATGATTGATGACTTTTGATTGAACAGAAAGCCTAACCAGGATTCGGGTAGTACTTATGCCAGTAGAATATGCTATTGGTTGTTAATTCATAAATCATCCGTCATCATTCATCAATTGCATTATACTATTTCTTGAACATCGTTCAAAGAGAAAAATTCGTTAAGTTCACTTGCACAGCCCTACCCTGCTTTCACAGTGTGACGCCGTCGCGTTTCTACGATTTGATCGAGAGCCAGCTCAATCATTGCTGAATGTTCCACGCTACGATGAATGCGCTTGGTTAAAATAAGGGAGACAATTCCGTGCATGTGAGACCAGATCAGCTGCGTCTCCATTCCGGCGTCGCCCACCACCAATTCCCCCTGATCAGCCCCCTCGATTAAGGTATTGGAAAGCATGTCCAGGCTTTTAAAGGCCCTGCGATATTTTTCGGCTGGATAGCGGGACATACGTTCAGCATGCAGCATAAACATAATTTCATAGTATTCTGGGTTATCAATCGCAAAATTGATGTAGTTTCGACAGAGTTCTTTCAGGCGTTGCAAGGGATCGGAGATCGTTTCTGCAACCTTCTCCTGCACCGAGATCAATTTTTCAAAACCTTCCTCTATCAGAGAATGCACTAAGGCATCTTTATTCTGGAAATAAAAATAGATGGTTCCAACGCTGCAGCCAACTTTTCCGGCGATCATGCGAATGGATACGTTTGTGATTCCCTTTTCAACAAGCAACTGACGTGCTGTATCAAGAATTTTTCTGCGGATATCAATTTTGGGCGAAAAAGCCATTCCATTCCTCGTAAAAGAAACTCGTCCATTGAGTTTTAGCAAAATGTGCGGCACTATCCACAACAATAATGCTCTGTCTGTGCAGAATATAGCAAAGCACATTCAAACAGTCAACAAGAGCCAAAGACATCTGACTACGGACAAGAGCAAAAATCTATGTGTAGATTGTATACAAATTCACTTATTTCGCTTTTCTCTAACACTCTTATATAAGAACTACATATAGCACATATCGAGATTTTATTTACAATTAAAGCCATAAAGCGTATATTATGCGTCAATTCAGTATATCTATCCCCATTGCCACCCCTTGGCACGAATGTTGTTAATTTAGCGATCAGAGACACACTAAAATTCTTTAGTCAGGAGAGATCATGGCCTTAAAGCATGTTTGTGCATATTGCGGAATTACAATTAAAGAGGGTAAGGACGGAGTTTCTCATGGAATTTGTAAGCCTTGTTTCGTCGATTTCAAGCGCGAACATTTAGACAAGCGCAAGCGCCCTGATTGGAAACAGGTCTTTCCTGAGGTGAAGAGCGGCGCCAAAGCCTTAAAAGCCGGATAGCATTCTACCCACCGGAGCGCTTGACGTTAAAACCTTTTTCGCTTAGGTATTTAACCACAACATCACAATGATCACCCTGTAAGAGAACAACCCCATCTTTAAGAGAACCACCACCACCAACGCACTGTTTTAGTTCTTTTACCAAAGCTAGAAGCTCGGCACCAAACAGCGGAATTCCGGTAATGGTTGTAACCGTTTTTCCACGTCTACCTTTGACCTCACGTTGGACTCTCACCACACCGTCAGACTTTTCTGTCTTTTTTTTCTTTGGTTCTTCTTTTACTCTACCACTCTCGGTGGAATACACGGATCGGCTGTTTTTTTTCATAATGTTACCAAGCTAAGGATTCAAGGTTCAATATTCAAAAAAGTGAAAAGTGAAAAGTGAATTAAGGCAATAAGGCAATAAGGCAATAAGGCAATAAGGCAATTTTGTCCAATGCCAAATCATAATTCATCAATCGTCAATCATCAATTGCACTCGGCATCCACCATGCAAAAAGCCCGCAAGCGAGCAATACCGGAGAAAGAGCATAAAAAGCCGGTGCATACGAACCATAGCTATCAAAAACATATGACATCATCAGTGGCCCGGTAGCGGATCCAAGAACGGCCAGTACTTGTGCTGTTCCCTGAATTTTGCCGAGGTGCAAGCGGCCAAAATAGCTGCCAAATGAAGCAAAAAAGACCACCATAACAACGCCACCTGCAAGTCCAAGTAAAGCACCATGTGCAATAATTGCGGGTAAACTATTCAAATATGGATATCCAAGCAAAGCGGCACTTACAAAGAGCATTGCAACTGCCATTAATCGCTTAAGACCAAAGCGCTTCGCCAATTTATCGGCAATCAGATTTCCAAGCAGACCAAAAAAAGCATAGGCGCCCATCGCATATTGAAAGTATTCGGCAAACCCCAATTCACCTAAAATAGACTCGTTCAACAGGGTAACACCGGAAATGACCAGGTTGTAAGCGGCGCTGCCCACTGCAAAACCCCAAAAAGCAGGATGCATCATTGCACCAAAAAATGTATCTGCATTCTTATCTTGTATCGACTCAGAAACAACGGTTTCATCAGCAGCCAAACCGTCTACAGGCAGGCCAAGCGTCTCCGGACTGCGACGCATTAACAGAACGACAATAACTGCCAGGCCAAGAATAGAAAATCCAATTGCAGACCAAACCGTGCGCCAGCCAAGTGCTTCAACAGAACCTCCGGCCCACAGTATAACGATGGTAAAGCCAATACTAATAGTTACTGCAAATACACCCATAGCAAGGCTGAGGCGCTTTGCAAACCACTTCCCTACTATCGTCAGGCTGGTCGCGGAAAGCGCACTCTGTCCAAATCCACGAGTAAGGATCCATAATGGAAGCAAATAAGCTGCCTGGCTGGCCCCGCCAATGCTGACCACGCAAAGGCCAAGAGCAACTAGAACGAAGGTAAGCACCCAGCGCCCGCCAAAACGATCAATTGCCGGTCCCACCAACAACGAAAACAGTGCCCCGGCGATTGTAGCCCAAAAGATCATTGCCGCAAACTCCGTTCGTGAAATACCAAAGTCTGCAATGAGTGGTTCTGTAATCAGGCCAATACCAATGCTGCGGCCGGGCAACGTTGCAATCATTGCCAGGACGGCGACGAAAAGAGCTATCCAGCCGTAGTAAAAGGGCAGGTTTTTCGAAATTTTATGTAGGTAGGATGGTGTAGGCATTCAGGCACTTTCAAAGATAGATGTATTCTATATCTGCCCAAAATAAACAGAGCGACGATAGTTTCCAATGCCAAATATATCTAACGCCGCTCTGATACTTATGCTACTGGAACTGCAGCGTTTTGCAGGAAACGCAATAACGGCTTCCCTGCCAGATAGTGCTCAATAATCGTATCGGCCAGGTTTTGCGTTAATAATTCTGCCGCGGGCAACTCTGTCATAAAATAGAACTGCTTATAGGCAATCAGCGGTTCGATCTTATATGTTTCCTGAAATTCTGTAGGGATGCGCTTATTCGGCTCTCCCTGAAGCTCTCCAAAATGGCGAATAAAATCCTTATCGGCAATCAGCTTTCGCAACGCCTTGGGGTCTTCAACAATAGCTCGACGAATGGCCTCAAGGTAACCTTTTTCGGGCATAAACACGCCCCCGTGAAATACCAGCTTCTCTGCACCAAAAGAGAAATGTATACCTGGAAGCCCTTTGTTTTTCTTACCTCCGGGAATCAACAGTGCGCTCATTGAAGTTTTGTAAGGCGTTTTATCTTTTGAAAAGCGAATATCACGGTTAATGCGAAAGATAGACTCCTTTGGCGTGGTTAAGAAATCGGGGTCATCTGCCTGCACCCGCGCGATAATCAGTTCGACAAATTCCTTAAAAGGAACCTTAATCGATTTCTCATAGCGTTTACGATTTGCATCAAACCAATCCTTACTATTGTTGTTTTTAAACTCTGTAAAAAAATCGAGATATTCCTGCGAGAAATAGTTCATAACGATCCTCATTGATAAACGAATTCAATGGACGTAAAAACGCCCATTGAATTCACAGAATAGATTGATTGGATTCGATTTACTGTGGGGAATGGAATGCGACGCGGTTACCTTCAGAATCCATAAAAATCGCCATGAAACCAATTTCATCAGAGATCTTGGTCTTTGGCATCACGACTTTACCACCGGCTTTTTCGACACGGCCAAGCTGTGTGGCGAGATCATCACCACCGTTAAGATAAATCATTGCGCCTTCTGCAGAAGGAACGTAGCCTTCCGCCTGACATAATGCACCACCAACGCCTTCATTATCCTGAGAGAAAAAAGCCATCTTTGCGCCATTCATGTCCATAACCTCGAGCTTTGAATCCATCACTTCGCCATAAAAACGCATTGCGCGCTCAATGTCTGCTGCCGGAATCTCGAACCAATTTAATACGTTTGCCATGATACTACTCCTTAACAATTGGGTTTGGATGTCGAGCGCCCATATTCACTGCGACGATTATTAGTTGAATTACCCACTTGCTCCTCCCCTGAACATTTGATGCACCGGAACATACATTTTTTTGTTTCTTAAATCAATTCACTTTAGCCGATAAACGTAGACTTCAAATACCCAAAAAGAAAGAAGAAGATGTCAGCTACCAAATAAAACTTGCGTTTTTACGCACATTCGACCAAATTAAATATCAAAAACGATGATAATACACAAAAGAAACGTAGGTTTCAATGCACAAAATCGAAACGCTTTTTGAGCTTATCAAATCTCTCAGTCGGACTGAGAAACGCTATTTTAAGCTGCACTCAGCCGGAAGCAAATCGGCAAACTATCTGCTGCTATTCAATGCTATCGACAAGCAAGATGTTTACGATGAGCAGGCACTACGACGAAAGTTTGCCGGTAAGACTTTTGTAAAGCAACTACACGTCATCAAAAATTATCTTTATAGTCAAATTTTGGAGAGTCTTAGACTTTATCACAGCAACATCTCACACCAGGCAAAGCTGCACGATCTGATTAGAGAAGCCGAGATACTTTTTAGACGCGATCTGTTGAAGGCCTGTGAGAAACACCTGCAACGTGCAGAGAAACTCGCACGACAGTTTGAAAATGATAGTCAACTTTTGATTATCTTACAGTGGCAGCGCAAGCTGATTTTACGTGTAAGTGGTGCTGGCATGGCAAAAGAAAAACTAAATGAAATTTCAGGCAATATCTCAATTTGCCTGAAGCGACTTTTTCAAGTATCGGATTACTGGAATATTACCATCAACTTTTTCGATATCTACTCTAATGCCGGTCCAAACGAATTTCGCAAGAAGTATGACCGCGACACCGCTAGTGAGCCACTTGGGCACCATGCACAAGTGCTACACAACTATATTGGGCAGACTCTCAGCTTTGTAGAAAATATTCCAGGTGAGGCCATGCGCGCGACCAATGAGCTTATTGAATACCTTGAAAGCCGCCCGGAGTTTATTTCTGATGACCCGACTACCTATGTAACTGCATTGAATAACAAGATATCCGTTTGCCTTCGTCAGAAGAAATACAAAGAGATTCCCCCTCTCCTACAGCGCATTCGTTCGATTCCAGAGACGTTTGGTGTAGATCCGCGAGGCGTATCGGCAATAAAAATGACGGTTCATACTTTCAATGTTGAGCTGGAAATGTACCGGGACACCAATGATATTATTGCCGGTATGAAGCTTATCGATCAGATAAAGGCGTATTTGAAAAAGTATCAGAAGCGAATACCAGGCACCTATCAGTTTTTGCTTTATTATCAATTTGCGTCGCTATACTTCTTAAACAAAGAGTACGATTCAGCGCTTGAATGGGTAAACCGGATCACAGCAATCCCGGCGGCAGAAGTACGACAGGATATTCGCAAACAGGCAGAGCTAATGCGGTTAATTATTCACTATGAACTTAACAACATAACCGTCCTAAGATATGCCGTCGCCAATTGTCGCAAGTTTCTTCAGCGGCGCAATCAGTATGGAAATTACGAGAAGGAACTGTTAAAGCTATTTTCTCGGTTGTGCACACTCCCTTTCAGCGATCATCTTTCTGCCTTTCAATCCACATATGATGAACTCTTCTCGACTGACATTTCCAAGGAGGTTAAAAATGAGCTTGATTATCTGAACTTTGCAGATTGGATCGCAGACCATCTCAAGAAACTTTCTTAAGTCGGCCGTAACAAAAGTCGAAACCTGATGTAGCTGGCAAGGATGCCGGGAATTTGCGCAAAACCGACAAAGGGATTTGTAATGAGCGTGTTCTACTACATATACTTCCTCCTCTTTTGCAGCAGTGCTCTTATAAGTGTGGCTGCACAATCCCCCGAAAATTCCTTTCTATTAAAGCAATTTGGCGGCAATGGTGATAACTTTCCCACCGGCATAGCCTGTAGCCCGGACGGCAGTATTTTTCTGGCCGGGGTGTTTGAAGATGAATTGAGCAGCCAGGAAAAAATTCTTCATAGCAGTGGAAAATGTGACATCTATCTTGGTAAGGTTAGCACCGCCGGCAAAGCAGAATGGCTTGTTAAAGCAGGTGGCACCGGTACAGATATCCTTCTTGATATTGCAACAGACAACTATGGCAATACCTACATAGCAGGCACCTTCGAAGACATCATTTTTTTCGACAACGAGTCCTATCTACAGGCAATTGGTTACACAGACGCATTTGTTGCACGATTGAATAGCAATGGCGACATCGACTGGCAGGTTCAACTCGGTGGAAATTACCAGGACTTTTGCGCTGCCGTTACAGCCGACCATCTTGGAAATCTAATTGTTGCAGGCAGCTTCGAGAATGACGCTCTTTTCGGCAAGAAGATAGTAACCGGGTTTGGACAGACCGATGCCTTCATTGCCAAACTGGATAGACAAACGGGTGAAGTCATTTGGGTTCGCGAAATCGGTGGAGGCAAGCAAGATTGTGCCTGGGATATTAAAACTGACGGCAGCGGCAACATTATTGTTGCAGGTGAATTTCGAGAGATAGCGCTGGTAGGTAAAACACAGCTCACCGCACGGGGAGGTGCAGATATTTATGTCGCCAAGTTCTCATCTGATGGACAGCCCCTATGGGCAAAGCAGCTTGGTGGCCAATACGATGACTCTGCAAGGCAGCTCGCGGTAGACCACTACAACTCGATCTACCTTGCCGGCAACTTCAATGACATCGCACAATTTGGCTCTGAGCAGTTGATTAGTTTGGGTGGAGCCGAGGCATTTGTGGTGCGAATGAAAAGCAATGGCGCAATTGATTGGGCAAGGCGAGCAGGTGGACCCGGCGATGACCAGGTCTTATCACTTGCACTAAATCAGCAGCAGGAATGCCATATTACCGGCAAATTTGCTGCGCGAGCCGCTTTTGGAGAACATACCGTCAGCTCTGATGGCGCAACCGACGTCTTTTTGGCATCGTTGGACAGCCGCGGAAACTGGAATAGCGCTGAGGCTATCGGGGGTCACAAGAATGACAGCGGGAGCGCATTGGCAGTCGATCGGAATAATCGTCTTCTCCTGGCCGGCACTTTTGAAGACTCGCTGTTATTTGGCGAGAAAAGTTTACAGAGCCTTGGACGCCGAGATACGTTTCTAACGCGGCTCGATCCAAACCGCAACGGCTCTAACCACGGCCTGAGACTGACACGTGCCACGCAAACAGATTTTGGAGTTGTACAGGCTTCGGCAAATTATGAAGGCATGATAGCCGTGGCTGACGATAATAAAAGACTCGTAAAAAGCTGTTTAAGACGCACGTATCGAAATGATCCTACCTTTAAGGGCCACATGGTTGTGAAATTCATGATTCACGCCAAAGGATTTGTTATTCCGGAGAGCGTCACAATCCTCAAGTCCAACTTAAGAGATCGTCGACTGATACACTGTATAACCAAGAATATTAAACGTTGGAAGAATTTTCCCGCTGCAGACAGTGGCGTATACCCAATTGTGCAAAAATACATCTTCTAGAACATACCGCCGTATTATCCTTGCAGTATGTTCGACTACCTACAAAAACAGCTCGCCCTTAGTTTTCAGGGCGGGCTGCTTACCTTTCAGGCAGACTGCTTATTAAGATGTTCAGCAACTTCTTTTAGAGATTGGCACCAGGTCGCACCATTTTCGAGAACCAGGCGGCCGACGGCATTCAAAGACTTTATCTGCCAGCTGGTAAACGCCATGTCACCATCTTCCTCAAGATAACAAAATATGGTTTTTTTCGGACGTTTATTGCTATCATCCACAACTTCGGCGATGGAATAAAACCCCTCCAAACGAGGAGACAAAACATAAAGACAGAACTCACTATGTTCTCGGGCATCCAGTTCACGCTGCTGCGCGGCGTCATCCCACTCCTCTACAATAGGATGAAAATAATCGATTTCCAGGTGCGGTATCAATTCCTCGCGCCATCCAGAGTCGGCACAGGTACCACCAAGAAAGACACATGGATTTTTAGTATCAGAAGCCATCTGTAGCCTCCTATTTAAACAGCGGTATAGTTTGTAAGGTGTTGTTTGTTGCGCGATAGAGCATTGCCGGTCTTGCCTTTTGTCCGCGTAACGTTTGACCACTCGGTTCAACAATATCCATTGAGAGGATCTTCTTGCGGAAGTTCCGCTTGTCCAGCGATTTATCAAGGCAAACTTCATAGAGGTGTTGCATATCTGATAGCGGGAAAAGTTTCGGCAAAAGAAAAAGAGCAATTGTTGTATAGTTCAGCTTGGAGGCAATTCGTTCGAGACAGGTTTCCAAAATATTATCATGATCATACGCTAATCCGTTCACAGAATGGGCATTGAACCAACTGCCCCCGGAATATTTATCGCAGGCAATAAATTCGTCTTCCCCAGTGGTGAACGACATGTAAGCTGTCGAAATCGAACGCTGCCGTGGATCGCGATGTAGATCTGAGAAGGTAAATACTTGCTCAACATAACCGGGTTCTACTCCGGTAGCCTCATGATAAACCCGTGAAGAGGCCTGCTGTAGATTTTCATCCATCTGCAGCAAAGAGCCGGGAAAAGCCAACTTCCCTTTTTGAGGTTCACCTTTTAAACGAACCAGGAAGACCTGAAGCGTTTTTTCACGGAAACGGAAAATTCCAACATCTGTCGCGGCATATGGGTTCGTTGCTTGCATGCAGAGAATATCGTGTAAATTTTACACTATCGCAAGTGGAAAGATTATTTCAGTACCGCTTTCAAAAACGAGTATTGCGCAGCCCGGTAAACCTGCTTATTTTAGCCTCGCCGATGAAAAATTGCACTTTAACCGAGACAATTAATCTCATTCGGCCTATGTCCGGAATCCTATTAGAATCTATGGAGTTATACAATGGCAAATCAAAAGCAATTTTCTCTGCTTTCCTTTTTTACTCTGCTGGTAACCAACCTCTTGTTGGGTGGTGGCCTATATTATCTGGGTAGCAACATTTTAAGCAAGCTGCAGGGCTGGGTAAATCAGCCGGTAGATGCCGGCGCAGACAATGTAACGGTAACCGTACAAAACATCGTCGCATTTCTTAACGATTTTATTCCGCAAAATCGCGAACAACTTATGCTTTTTGCGATTGGCCTTGCGGTTGCCGCTACGCTTATCGGCTGGCTAATTATCCAGCTGCTTGCAAAACGCACGCTCGGCAGCACTCCTACTGCTGCTAAAGCCAAGCCAGCCAAGATGGACGAGAACTCTCCTGCCCCGGCAATTCAGCTGCTATCTATTTTACAGCGCGATGGTCGTCTGTTAGATTTTCTGAATGAAGACCTGTCATCTTATGATGACGCTCAGATTGGAGCAGCCGTTCGCAATGTTCACGAAGGCTGTAAAAAAGCGCTCAACAACTGCTTTCAGATGAAGCCGGTAATGTCGCAGCAGGAAGGCAGCGAAGTGAATGTTCCGCATGGATTTGATGCACGGCAAATTCGCCTGATAGGCAATGTAGTTGGAGAACCGCCATTCAGCGGCTCATTACGTCATAAAGGCTGGAAAATTACTCGCGTCGATTTGCCGAAGCAAACCAAGGAACAAAGCGAAAATAAAGTTGTTGCTGCCGCTGAAGTAGAAGTGCGCTAGAATCCGCACTCTCACCTTTTAGCTTTCGCGATTCGTTGGGCAGGTCATGCAGCGTGGCCCGCCTCCCCACTTCACGATATTCGGCATCGAAACAGCTACGACCTCGACGCCAGCGTCAACAAGACGCTGGTTAGTGCTTTCGTTTTCACGCGCAGCGACGACTTTATTCGGCGCAAGACAAACGACATTACAGCCTAATGAAACCTGTTCTTCCGGGTCAGCGACTATGATCTCAAAATTATCTTTGCGCAAACGCTTCAAGAAGCTATCTGGCAGCTGCGTTATATCTGCAAGACACTTGCGGGGTGCGAGCATGGTAAACAACACGTCAAGGTGCAGATCGGCATGTGGTACCGGAATAAATTCGTATTGTGGAAAGGTTGCGACAAGCTTATCGTAACCGGCACGCGTAGTACGCTGACCAATTCCAACAGCAATGGTTTTTTCATCCAGCAATATCAAATCGCCGCCTTCGGCAACCGCTTCTTCATCGCCTCCGAGCTCCATTTGAACTCTTCCCTGCGATACCAGTCGCATTCCTTCACTTTCGTACATCCTCTGCTGCTGCCCCAATTGAGCAATGCAAAAGGTCTTGTCAAAAACAAAGGCAGGGTCGCGCGTAAAAATGGCGGACTTACCATCTTTTCCCATGGCATTTGTATGAACGACATTTACGTTATGCGCGACCAGTGTTCCTACAAACAGATTGTATTCATCTTTAAAGGCAATCGGATCAATGTTATTGACATTCATACGCGCAACATCATTGATGGCATATTCTTCGCGAATCTGGGCATTTTCCGGAGTGTATGAGACTACCACCTCGCGTAGCGGATCGTATTCAGTTTTTACACTGAGCGGAAAAGCAAGACGATCTGCGCGAGGAGGGAGATCATTGCGCTGAAAAAGCAATACTTGTTCTTCGCTGCTGGCTGCATCGTATTCACCGGGCAGCAATAGTGCAATTCCAAAATAATCTGAATGTAGCACTTTCCCTAACATGTGGTGAGTATTAAGCTCAAAGCCATCTCGCTTTTGCACACGAATAGCGATTTTCTCCGGCTTATCGGAAAGCAGCGCATCTGCGCCCTCCGGGCTTTCCAGACGCGCTATTATCCCGTCACGCAGAAGCTCGGCCTGTTTATCAGGCTCAAAAGGAAACTGCTCGGTAATCAGGTTTTTCGCCATTACCAGGCGCCCACCGCCTTCTTCCTGTGCGGCATAGCGTGTTGGATCGTACTCGGTAATGCGAAAACCGGCAAGAAAGGCATCGCGGATTATTTCGCGATTTTCCGGTCTTACCGTTAAACGAATACTGCGCTTTCGTTCTTCACGCGCCAGTACCTCTTGCGCTTTATATAAAACCTGTACATAGCCTGCACCGGCTGTTCCATAAATAAACGCTTCATGCATGCGCACTTCCTGCCAATACACAGATCCAAATAAAGCCTGCGAAAAGGCGACGACACTCCCACTATCGTCACGGCAAAACAGCACTGCACCGCGCTCGCGGATTGCCAGCAGCTCTTTCATGGATATTTGCTGGATGCCGGTAAAGTGTTGATTATCGAGGTGCAAGACTTCCTTAAGCTCAGCATCCGATTTTGCAACCGAAACGCGGTAAAGCTTTCCTTCGTGCTTTACCTCTACATAGTGATGACCGGATGAATCTGTTACGCTTTTATTGATAATACTCTGGAAGCGATTGGATGACATAACGACCTCTTTCGAAAAGGTAAGTGAGAGTGAAAAAAAATCAATCGGACACGGTCCATCTTTTGGCCTTCATCTCGAAACGTGGTAACTCACCGCTTGCTACTTCTCGAACCGGGACGCGAAGAGCGAGCCGAACCTTCAGTTCTTTTTCGAGCACCTGCAGCAAAGCGGGTTGTCCCTGATGATCAGGAAAAGGTTCAACCACAATAGCCATTTCGTGCATTCCCTTGCTTTTCGATATCTCGACCTGATACTCGGCAATCCAGTTGAATGTTCGCACAATTGCATCTATTGCGGCAGGGTAAATATTCACACCGCGAATCGAATACATATCATCAGTGCGACCGAGAATTCCGCCGGAAAGCGCCATTTCGACATTGCCCCCTGCTGCATCGGTTGCTTCGCAAACCAGATCGCCGGTTCGATAACGTATCAAAGGTGATCCCGTTCGTCCCAGCGTCGTGAGCACCAGCTCACCGGGAGTGCCTGGTGTAACGGGCTGTAACGTTTCCGGCTCTACAACTTCTGCCAGATAATTATCACCCATAATTCGCAAGATATCAGAATTATCCGGGCACTCATAGCTTACCGGACCTGTTTCCGTCATTCCGTGGTGGTCATAGACATGACAGCCCGGCCACAGGCGTTCAATCTGCCTTACGGTTGCGGGAAGACTACCGCCGGGTTCACCTGCAACAATCACCGCTTTAACCGGCGAGTCAATAAAATCTATGCCTTCAGAACGAGCAACCTCACCTAATCTTATCGCATACGTCGGGGTACAAAGCAAAGCATCAATCCGATTATCGCGAAACATCTTCAGTCGTGCCACGCTGCTTAAACCACCTGCGGGAATGGCCAGGTATCCCAGAGAAACTGCGGCATCAAATGCCGTCCAAAATCCAAGAAAAGGACCAAAAGAAAAGGCAAATCCAAGACGATCACCTTTTTTCAGTCCACAGGCATCGAAAATGCGTCGCCATGCGTGCAGCATCCACTCCCAGCTCTCAGCGGTATCCAGCCAGCGCAATGGCTGCCCGGACGTGCCACTCGTCTGGCTATAGCGCGAATAATCGGACAGTGGCCAGGTCATAATACGCCCATAGGGTGGATGTATTTGTTGATCCGCAACAATTTCGGCCTTCGACGTGATGGGAATAAGATCTTTGAACGCATCGAGGCTTTGCAAAGCAGCATTCAAATCGAGACCGGTATATTTTTCCTGATAAAATTTATTTGACGGGAGAATCAAAGAAAACAACTTGCGCAGTTGCGCAAGCTGCTTCGCTTCTAATACGTGTAGGTCTGAGAATAGCGCCATTTAGTAAACTCTGGCCTATTCAGGTGCCTGATCTGAAGAATTGACCGGCTGGTGAACCGCCGATTGCGGTTTAGCCGCAGCTGGCCCCGGTTTGTATTTTACAACCAGATATCCGCCAATAGCGGCCATTAAAATACCAATAAAGAACGGTGCACGAATGCTGCTGATTCCACCAGCGGGCGGATGAACAATCATTGAAGCAATAGCGTTAACAATCGGCGCCCCAGCAAAAACAAGCGACATTACAACGGCCGGTGTACCTTTTGCACCAAAGGCCAAAAGAACGCTAAAGGCACCAATAGCACCAACGATGCCGGCGATTAGCGACAATCCCATCCCGCTGGCCGGGAAACTCCAGTCTGCGCCATTAAACTTTAGCATTAGTAGTGGCCCAAGAACTGCGGTAATAAAGTAGGCAATTCCTACAAACAGAAAGGCCTTGTATCGCCCATTTTCCGGATCGCCCATTCCAATTTGTCCGCTGTGAAGAAAAATTCCATACAGTCCCCACGTAATGATAGTCAGGGCAACAAACACTAGCCATGTCATAGATTGCGCTCCATTTCCAGCTTCCATATAAGCTCCATATCAATTTTTGTCACAATGTTAGCCTTTGACGGCCTCAGGTGCAACCTCTATTTTGTTTGCAAGTCCATCGGGAATCGCCATTCCTCTCATCTCGCCGGATTGAGGATCCTTTAGCATGCAAACGCAGACAAGATTGCCAATCGCAGCCACTGCTACCGGAACGCCATCTTCACAACGCGAAATCGTAAACCGATAACTCAGAGATTTCGTGCCTTTGCGAATAACCTGAAGGTGCACCTGAAGTTCATCTTCAAAGCGAACGGGTGTTTTGAAATCGCAATTGGCATGAACACGCGGCCAACCACTGTATTCGGTGGTCTCGTGCGGATGCACGGTATAGCCGAGAGAACGTAAGAAGGCATGCTCGGCTTGTTCCATATAGCGAAAGAAGTTGGCAAAATGAACGATACCTGCCATATCCGTTTCCGCAAATTCAACGCGTCTGCGCAGATAGAATTCATGCGCCATTCATTAGCCCGCTACGGTTTCATTAGCAATAAGCGGTTTACCATGTGGTAAGTCCTGCGGAACCTCGGCAAATTCACCAATACGCTCGAAAAGCTGATCGTAGTCGCGATCCAGCCTGCCGATAAGACAGTCGGTTACATCGTTTCGGGAATCCGGATATTTGCGAAAGAATTCGCGAAAGTTAAATTCGGAATCGTAGAAGGCATAGATCAGCTTACGCATTGCCTCAACGCTGCCGCGTACCGATTCACCATACTCAGCAAACTGAGAGGCGGATACGTTGCCAGATTTCAAGGCACAATCTGCGGCTTCAGCCGCTTCTGCCCCACTGTGCAGTGCCAGGAGTATTCCGGATGAGAATACGGGATCGAGAAATGAAAAAGCATCCCCGGTAAGCACAACACCGTCTGCAGCGCAGTGCTTCGAGCGATAGGAGTAGTCTCCCGTAACCCAATATTCCGAGCACAATTTGCCGCTCTCCAAATGTTCGGAAAGCCACTTATTCCTGGCGATTTCAGCATTCATAATCGTCTCGGGGTCACGCGATTCCCGATAGAGATACTCCTTATCGGCAACCACACCGACGCTGACCTTATTGTCTGGCAACGGAATATACCAACACCAGCCGTTATCTGGCAGATATGCGACGGTCGTTGCCCCTTCATCAATTCCCGGATCACGAGTTGCACCTTCATAATAAGCCCAAATGGAAATCTTTTGTAGATTTTCATCGGCAACGCGCCATCCGTTTCGAGTAGCAAAGAAACCGTTACGCCCACTGGCATCAACCGTTAAGCTGGCTTCAAAACGATGCTCATTTCCGTCAACATCTGTGGCAATAACGCCCTGCGTAACACCATCCTGTTCGATGATCTTGCGCGCACGCATTTGTTCAAAAACAGTTACGCCATTTTCAGCAGCATTCTCCAACATCATTTTGTCGAATTCACTGCGAACCACCTGCCATGTTTTAGACGACGGATGATCATTATGCTCATGAAAATAAAACGGTTGTGACAGCTTTCCTGAGCTGCTGGCAAACTGCACGCTATATTTTTTCGTAAACGAAGACGCATTTAGCTTTTCAAGCATTCCCAACTTTTCGAGGATAAAATAACAATAGGGAATCAAAGATTCACCGACGTGGTATCGCGGAAACTTTTCGCGTTCAATTAACGCAACACGATGTCCCTTCATTGCAAGCAGGGTTGCCGCAGTAGAACCTGCAGGGCCGCCACCGACTACCAATGCATCATATTTATCGTGGTGTAGCATGCTATTTCCTTTCAGGGATATTTGATGGAAGTACTTCTACCACTTCCGCCAAGGGTTGATTATTTGGGGTATAAAGGGTATTCACTCGTCCGTAAAGGCACTGATGACCGTTCAACCTAAGCGCCTCGTTTATTGTAGCATCGGACAATATTTCAAAAAACAGATCGGGTTTACTGTAATGTAGGATGGCATAATCATTCAGGATTCTGCCAAAGGGACGCTCGCAGCCTTCAATTTGCTCGCGAGGATCCTTATCAAACATATCGAGGTGAATATGAATGGCACCAAAGAGAATCGGATTATCATCATCTAAAATGAGGTTGACGAGCCGCAACATGCTGTCATTCTCACGAACGACCCGAAGTGCTGATACGCGTAGCGATTGCTTGTAGTGATTTTCTTGTGCAATGGTCATGTCCTCATCATGCACCAGAAGCTGACGCTGGATAGAGGGAATCTCTGACGGATGTACGCGACGAACAGATGGCATAGGGAGATTGAGCAGCGAATAGAACTCATCGAGTGGATAGGGCGTAATATACTTCATGGTGGCTGTTACGTAGCTTTCAGACATGAGGTTCCATTATTCCGGGTAGCATTTTCAATTTGCTCTATTTAATTTAGAAACATGTTGCCAACTCACAAGTAAAAAATAAGTATAGACAGCAATGGTGTACTTTTAGTGGAATATCGTTTTGCAATGATGTATCAGAGATCATTGCTCCAGATGCAACATTCACTTTAATTGCGCCTGCTCTGACATCTTTTCTATTTAAACACCCACGTGTATGAACCGACAGATTTAAGGATTTTCATGAAGAAGCTTGTCATTTTTCTAGTCACTCTCGTTTTGTTCTTGCTCGCAGCCCTTATTGCATTGCCGGCTTTTTTTAGCGATAGTTTGGCAGCATTGGTAAAAGAAGAATTAAATCGTGAGCTCGATGCGCAGGTAGAATTTTCTGACCTGAATTTGAGTGCTTTTCGCGCATTTCCCAATATTGCTTTGGGTCTGGACGATCTACTTATCGTTAATAACCCGCCATTCAGCGATACCCTCGTCCAACTCGAACGGCTGGACTTTTCACTCGGTTTAACAAGCCTTTTTAGCGGAAAGCAGGATATTCGCAGCGTGGTGCTGCAAAAGCCCAAATTAAATCTGCGCATTCTTGAGGACGGACGCACCAATTGGGACATTATGAAAGCTTCTGCTGAAGAGCAACCCGCTGATACAAGCTCCGGCGGCTTCAATTTTGGAATTCAGTCGTATTCTATAACCGACGGTTCGCTGAGCTATACAAATGAGCCAAAAAACACCGCGCTGAATCTGAAAGGATTTAATCATCAGGGATCGGGTGATTTTAACAGCGATAACTTTTTGTTGAATACAGAGACCCGCATTAATGCAATTAACTATGCAAATGAAGGCAATAGCTATCTTTCAGAAGCATTATTTGAGTCAACAGCCGACATAGAAGTAGATCTTACAACAAAGCGTTACACGCTGAAAGAGAATTCGTTTCGACTAAATGATCTAAACCTTCAGCTGAATGGCTGGGTCCAGGAAATTGCAGATGGCTATAATACTTCCGTAGTATTTTCCGCTCCGGAGGCGAAGATTGAAGACATTCTTTCGCTATTACCTTTGATCTATGGAGACAGCAATGGCGATATTTCAGGAAACGGGTTGGTGATGGTTAAGGGCTCGGTAAATGGAGTTTATTCCGAAGAAAAAATTCCGGCTTTTAAAACCGAGATGACAGTAAAGAAAGGTTCTTTTAAGTACGCCGCGCTCCCGAGTTCTGTGGAAGGAATTGAACTCGATCTGATCGTCGAAAACAAAGGTGACGAAATTGACGATATTTTCACTCGGCTAAATCAGCTCAACTTTCGCATTAACAATAATCCGATCAGCGCTCGATTGGTGCTCACCAAACCGTTAACCGACATGCAGGTAGACGGCGCTGTAAAAGGTACGCTGAACCTGAACGATTTGAAGTCTGCCCTGCCTATGGAAGACGGTGTTAAACTCAGCGGCGCTTTCGACACCGACTTGAAGTTTAACGGTTCCCTGAAGGCGCTTGAAGAAAACCAGCCGGAGCGATTTTCCTCCAGCGGAAAGCTAAATCTAAGCGACATTCGCTATGAAGATGCCAGCTTGCCGGAAGTCATTCAGGTAAATAAGGCCAACCTGACCTTCAACTCCACTCTGGCAACATTGAACCAGCTCGACGCAACAATCGGCAGCAGCGACCTTAAGGTTTCCGGAAAACTTCAAAACCTGTTTGGGTATGCGATGGCTAACCAGCCGCTCTACGGTAGTTTGAATATGAACTCCAACTCTTTTAATCTCAACCCATGGATTGAAGGAGAGAGCGAAACGATTGAGCCGCCAAGGCTTCCTGAGAACATTGAATTCCTGATAAATGCTACAGCAGGAAGAGTACAGGTAGACAATCTGGATATGACCGATGTAAAGGGCGAGGTGCTGCTTAAAGGCGGGCGCCTCTCATTGAATAACCTGAGCGGCAACACCCTTAGTGGAAGCATGGTTGCAACCGGAAGCTATGAATTCGATGCAAGCGGAAAACCGAAAATGGACTTTGCTTTAAACCTGGATAAACTGAGTATCCCGGACCTTTTCAAAAATATTGTTACGGTGCAGAAACTGATGCCCTTTGCCTCCTATATGGGAGGGGATATCAGCGGTCAGCTGACTCTTAATGCCCCGCTGGACAATACCTTCATGCCGGAATGGGCTCAACTTTTGAGTCAGGGGAAGATGCAAATTCCCAAAGTAAATGTTAAGGATTTTTCCCCCTTTAATAAGATATCCGAGTACCTGAAGATTAGCCGGCTTAAAGATCCGTCCTTAAGCAACCTGCGCCCGAGTTATTATATAAAGGACGGACGTTTTGTCCTGGAGCCCCTGCTTTTTGCAGTAGACCAATATAACATCGAGGCATCCGGTTCGAATGGCCTTGATAAATCGCTGGACTATCTATTCAAAGTAACATTACCTGCATCAGAGTTAAAAAATTCGGCCAACGCAGAAATTGCTAAACTTCTAAATACAGACATTTCATTACTTGGAAGCGCACCGGTTACGGTAGACCTAAAGGTGACCGGCAAGCCGGATTCTCCAACAATAAAGCCGGCCGGAGTAAACATTGTGCAAAACATTGCGGATCCGTTGAAAGAAAAAGCACGCCAAGAATCCGAGGCCGCCAAGAAGAAACTCGAAGATCAATTAAACAAGGATCTTCAAAAGAAAAAAGATGAGCTCAAGAATTCTGTCAATAAGAAGTTGAAAGGATTGTTCGGCGGTGGTAAGAAGTAGTTATTAAAACAAAAACTTAGAATTGCTCATGCGCAGTAGAACCATACCACCCCGCATGAGTAACTCTTAACAATCGTCAATCGGTTTATTTTAGTAACTGCAATTGCTTAACCGCACTACCCTGCGAAGTGGTAAGCCGATAGAAATAGCTTCCGCTTGCCAAATCATTGCTGCTTACCTCGGCTGCATGCCAACCGGCCGAACGTTTTTGGTTAAGCAAGGTAGCAACGCGACGCCCTTGAATATCAAACAGCTCCAGCTTCACCTGATCCGCCTCAGGCAAACGAAAGCGAATTGTGCTGGTGCCATTGAACGGATTCGGGTAGTTCTGTTCTAATACAAACGCTTCCGGCAGCTGCTCATCATCAGGTGTGCCCAATACGGCAAAAGCCTGCTCGTAGGTAAGAATCTCATTCCCATCCTCATCTTGTCCGACAAACTGCAAACGAAAGTCACTCGGTCCATTATCGATAATTGAGATTACGCCAAATTGCCCTTCTCCGGGGAAAGCACCCTCACTGTAGGGGCCACCCTTTTCGCTTTCCGATCGATCGAGACTTGCAGCATGAATTACCGGAAATCCGATTCCACCACCATAGGTATTGTTGGTGCCATCATCCGCAGCAATCATATGCGCGTCACCACTGAGCATAACAAGGTTTGACGATATTCCATTTTGTTCAATAAAGTCTGCAAGCTCCTGTCGTTCAGTAGTGTAGCCACCCCAATGATCCTGCTCATCTTCCTGCTCATGAATCCACGGCACGGTGTTCACCCAAATAACCAGCGCATAATTAGGGCTCAACAACAGCTGCTGCTTTAACCAATCTTTCTGAGTATCGCCCATCATCGTCTTATCCGCATTATCCGGTTGGTTCGGCTTAACGCGCTCGGAGCGCAAATCGGTTAAAATAAAGTGAACACGTCCCACATCAAACGCTTGATAAATCGGCTTGGTGCCATCTCCTTCCACCAGCGGGTAGTGAGGCACGTATTCGCGATACGTTAACTGTGCCGACTCGCGTCCTGCAGAATCACGATGACTATTGCCATGACCATAATCATGATCGTCCCACATATAGACTAACGGCACGTTGCGATAAAGCGAGCTTTGGCGATCTGAATCCAGTACGTCCTCGTACGCCTCGCGAAAAAGGTCGCGATCGGTATCATTGATGTCTTCATAGTGTAAATCACCCATGTGCAAAAAGAACAGTGGAGACTTGCTTTCAATCGTTTCAAAAACCTTTCGGTCCGATCCGGTGCGTGCGCAGGATGCCAAAGCGAACGAAAACGAGGCTTGTCCAACTGGAAAGGTGTTAAAGGTCCCGGTTTTGGCCATTAGAATAGTGCCGGCTTCCTCTATTGCGTAAAAGTATTGCGTATCGGTCTGTAAACCGTCAATAGTGAGTCTTACCACACGATTATTGGTGGAATTCTCTGCATCTGCAGGTTGGGAAAAAAGCGGATTAGTCATGCTGCTGTCAAGGCTCACCGCCAGGCGAACGGTGGTATCCTCACTCATCTTTGCATTGACAACTGCAGAGTTCGGCGTAATTCCTCCAGACCATAAGAAATTAACTTCTGCAAGCTGCTTCGTCTGTGAAGGCTTCTCGCTTTTTGCGAACAGCCCTTTAAACCCCGGCCAAAATGTTAAGCCGAGAGTTCCTAAAAATGTTTTACGAATAAATTCGCGTCGAGACCGGTTGAAAATGTTTTTGAACATCGCATAATCCTCGTGTGTAATACAATATGCATTTTAGCAAATCTTATACCAGTATGCAGTGCGCTTGGTGACGCTATTTCAAAAGATAGGGCATTCAAGATTGCGCAGTTTTTATACAAATGCAGGGGTCAGGGGATAGAGAATTGTTAAAAAGAGTGAAAAAGCAATGAGGCAATGGGGCAATTTCCTTCTGACGTCTTTAACTGACGTCCTTTAGCTGCCGTCTTTTAAGTGCGGTTGTTCACCCGCTCTCCCAATCGTCCATTTCTGTGTCTGTGTTCTAATTATCAATCAGTCTATTTGCGAGTTACGAAGATTATGCTCAGCAATAGCACACCGACTCCCAGCCATTGCGGCGCGCTCAAAATATTATCTCGAACCAGAAACTCCAGCAGAACCGCAGTAAGCGGGAAAGCCAGTTCGCAGATCGTTGCAACTGAAGCGGAGATGCGTTTTAATCCGTAGTAATATACCAGCATGGCCACCACGCCGCTGATAAGTGCGATACTGACAAAAACAATAAACTGACTCTGAGTGATTTCATCATATCGCGCCACATCGCCGGTTGCAGTTGCAATAATTATTAGAATGAATGCAGTAAAGACAAATCGCAGGTAGGCACTGGTTTGGTGAGATACATTTTGCAGAGCCATCTTGCCCAACACTGTGCCGGAAGCAAATGCAATCGCGGCAATAATTGCAAAAATCGCAGCAACAGCTGTTTTGTCCCCCGTCTCCAGGTTTGGCGACTGTAGACCAAAGGTCATGAGGTAAGCGCCAAGTATCGCAAGGCCTGCCCAGAGATAAAACTGTTTCTGAGGACGCTCTTTTAGCAGAATAGCGGCGAGCAGAATAGCAAAAACCGGCTGAAGTTTTTGCAGCAAAACAACAATCGACAAATTTACGAAGTTTACGTAAAACAGTGCACGCGTAATGGCCATCGTTCCAATCGCTCCGCCAACCAATCCGATCAGGAATAAGATTATCCAATCACGCTTTGTGAGTTTTCCAAAAGAGGCACGATTATAGAAGATATATGGAGTCAGCAACAAAACGATCAGACTACTTTCAACGAGGACCACCAGAGGCACAGGGAGACTGTAAAGAGATGGGCGTAGTAAAATTCCATCAACGCCCCAGAGGGCAGCGCCAAAAATAACAAAAAAGGGGGCGTAACGGCTCATAAACAGTCTATCCAATCAGTTTAACGAGCAGCAATTTAGTGAAGTGCATGTGGATAGCCAAGCGAGGTTTTAGATAGAGACGTGAGTGGCGAGGAGCGAGATGTGAAATGTGAGATGTGAGATGTGAGATGTGAGATGTGAAATGTGAGATGTGAGATGTGANNATGTGAAATGTGAAATGTGAAAAATATGGAAAATAGATTTGCAGGGGATCATTTTTGTTTCAGCTTCATCCATTTCGCAAGCTCGCGAGTAACCAGGCGATTTCCCTTCGCCGAATAATGGTTATTAAAGAAGCTTTCTAATTCGTCATCAGATTCAATGTTTACAAAAGCATCTAACAGATCGATGTAGCTAAGTTGATGTCGATCGCAATAGTCGAGCATTGTTTGGTACGAACGTTCTCCAGACTTGCGAAATTCTTTTACATCACGCAGATTGGGGAAGAACAAAATATGAGGCTTGGCTCCATCCTCTTTTACGCTCTCATAAAATTGATGTAGAATTGCATTGGTCAGAGCTAATGAAGTGGACTCTTCACGATATATGCCTTTTCGGGTATGCAGCGGTTTCAAACGTGACTCAACCTTTTCCACGCAGATTTTAATGAGTCTAACAAATGCCAAGAAATCCAGGCGACCGGACTTCTGCGACAGTTGATAGTAATGATCATACTCCCCTGCCCTGGCAAGTATTTTCTGCGGATTTCGCAACAGACGCTCATAGGACGCAGGGTTGGGGAAAGGATTTGCTACATGCATAAGTGAGTCTTTTTGAAAAACAAAGCGAGGTTTACCCAGCGGCAACCCGGTTTGTGCTGTTACAAAGGGTCGGAAAATGTTTTCGTGTCGAAAAATATCATCCGTCATGTAACCAATAAATACAATGTCGCTTTGGAAGTTTTTTCTTTTCTTCAGGTAACGCAAATGCGCTTGGTCAAGTCCATAGCCACCAACGCCGAAGTTTAGAACCTCCAACGTGCTATCACTCTGCTGAAGAAAGTGCTGCCACGTTTCATCATCACGCACATCATCGCAATGCGTAAACGAATCTCCAAAGGTGGAAATTCGCTTTTTTTCGTCAGGTGGTTCTTTCTGATACTCGATAGTCCCGCGAATTCCCTGCTCATTCGCATGATACAGCCCATTATACCCAGACGGTTTTATTGTCCAGCCCAACAGAGAATCGGGAATGACATAACTTTCTCCGGAGTTCAACATTTGTGTCAAGATTTCTCGATGCTGTGAAGACAGCTGATCTACGGGTTGATACTGAATAGAAAAGAACTGTGCGAGTATCCACAAAGAAAGGTGAGAAAACAATTCTACCAGCAGCAAAAAGAAAAATAGCAACATCGTTGTTGCAGGTCGGCGTAGCATTTATTATTCCATCCTAGATAAATTCTAAAAACAGATAATACCGATTGAATGTGATAAACGCAAAGGTATATATTTGTTCCTTATCGACGATATAGAAGGAGTTTCAATGCCTTACCCCGATTCACTGCGACATGAACTGACTGCCCTGCTTCGTGGAGGCCAGGCACATGCGAGCACTAAGCAAATTTTAGACGATATATCATTTGAATATGTGAACAAAAAGCCAGCCGGATTTTCACACTCACTTTGGGAGCTGGTAGACCATCTGCGCTTTACGCAAAGCGATATTTTAGAGTTTATTGTAGACCCAAATTACGAAACCAAAGAGTGGCCGAAAGCCTATTGGCCTCATCCTGACGTGCCCGTTACAGAAAAAGATTGGACGAGTTCACTTTCCACTTTTTGGAAAGATCTGGCGGCATTTGAAGAGTTAGTATCAGCAGAAGATGCGGACTTTTTCATGCCGATTCCGCACTGTGGTGCTGCAAAGTATACGCTTTTCAGGCAAGTTTTAGTTGTTGCCGATCATAACGCTCATCATTTGGGACAGATTATTTTGTTACGACGCGCACTGGGAATTTGGTAACCTAAACAATGTAAGAAGCAGCTAAACCCTGATATTGGGTAACCTGCTGCTCTATCCACTTTTCATCACGCCCAAGTTCATCAGCCATTAATTTTGCAACAGCGGGTGCCATTTCACTACTGGCCTTTGCATTAAGCAACAATGCTCTCGTTCTCCGGGACAAGACATCTTCCACCGTTTCTGCCATTTCGTTGCGTACCACCCAGAGAACTTCAGCACCACAGTATGGCAAATCAGAATGTAGCTTTTCACCAAGCGATGGATTTTTATCAATCATGCGACGAATTGAAATTCCATCGGAACCATAGACATGCAGTGGGTTTTCAAAATCGATATTCTTCATCCATCCGTGAATCCGCAGATTCTCCGTCACGCAGGGCGTTGGCACGAGTCCGGCAATCAGAAGAGCTTTGTTAACAGTGTCCTCAGCCATCTTGCGATAGGTTGTCCACTTGCCTCCGGCAATCGTTACCAGCCCCGACTCTGAAACCGCGAGATAATGATCGCGCGAAATTTCTGAAGTGTTCTCCGTTCCACCCGGGCTTACCAGCGGTCGCAGTCCGGCAAACACGCTCAGCACGTCTTCTCTCTTGGGGTCACGCGTCAGATAACGGGCAGCGTGTTCGAGAATAAAATCTATTTCATCTTCCAGAGCGACCGGCTCCAGAGATGGGCTATCGACTAGCGTATCAGTTGTACCAACAACAACCTTGTCGTACCACGGCACGGCAAATAATACACGGCCGTCATCGGTATGCGGCACCAAAATAGCGGCATCACCGGGAAGGAAATGATCATCCAGCACCAGATGCACACCCTGACTCGGTTTAATGATAGGCATTGCATTCGGGTCATCCATTTTAAGAATGGAGTCTGTAAAAACTCCCGTCGCATTTATAACCACGCGACCAAAAACCTTATGTGTTTTCCCGGTCAGCTTGTCCTCTACCGTTACGCCGTTCAGCATGTCTCCGGCACGTAGAAAATCTGTTACCTGCATATAGTTTAGCAACGTACCATTGTGTTCAACACTTGTTTGCATCAGATTGATCGCCAAACGCGCGTCGTCAAACTGGCCGTCATGATAGATGACGCCGCCACGAAGTTCATCCGGCTCCAGCGTTGGAATGTGTTCGAGAACCTCTTCGCGGGAAAGAATACGCGATGGACCCAGCCCCAGCTTACCGGCGAGTAAATCGTACACCTTCATTCCTACGCCATAGAACGGCCCATTCCACCACTCATAACTAGGAACAATAAACGACCGGTTTTGAACGAGATGTGGCGCATTGTAGAAAAGCAGGCCACGCTCGTGCAGTGCCTCCAGCACCAGCGATATATTCCCCTGCTGAAGGTAGCGAACACCACCGTGGATAAGCTTGGTTGAGCGGCTTGACGTGCCTTTACAGAAGTCATTCTGCTCGAACAGGACGACGCTATAGCCTCGTGAGGCGGCATCCACAGCAGCTCCCAGGCCGCTTGCACCGCCCCCAATGATAATCATATCCCAAAGTGATGTTTCATCGAGACGTATAAGCATATCCTGGCGCTTCATGGGCAGGCCTTTCAATTATGGGACTTAACTCATTTCGCGAGGTTGATGCAACGATAGCGAGCAGATAGAGGTAAGTTCTTCAAACTGCTTTTCGGTGGAAAAAATCGCGCAATTGCAGCGCATTGAAACCGCGCAGAGCAGTAAATCGGTTGCCGAAACAGCTATCTTTTTCTCGCGCGCCAAAATAGCAAGACGAGCGGCCTCTTCATAATCTTCCTGAAGAAGCTCGATATCATCAAAAGCCTCCAGGTGATGACGAAGCGTTTCAAAATCGGAACTGTTGGTAACTCCGGAAAGGATTTCCTGACGTATCGGTGGGATCATGCGAGCATTCAGCTCCATAATCAGCTGTTTTAATTCATTGACGTAGGGGTCTGAGTCAACGTAGCGAATGCGAAACGCCATCGACCAGATACTGGTGTCTACCAAAACCATCATCGTTGGTTTCTCGCATCGCGAAAATCGTATTCGGGATCGTGGTCTATCTTGCCAAACAGCTCAAGCACTTCCAGCTGTTTGTGGCGCTTGATGTATTCCTGCAGCGCTTGCGTTACGGCAGATTTTTTGGTCTTGTGGTTACCCAGCCGCTTCGCTTCATTAATCAATCGATCATCCAGGTCGAGATTTGTAGCCATTGGCCCTCCTAATTTGCACAAATATAATAACTTATCTGTGTAAGAAAAGGAAAAAAATGGATTTTTGGTGACGGTTTATTTGTGAATGATATCAGGCATATGTTTTTATAAGGTAAGAAATGAGATAAATCTATAAGCCGTAAATATACATTTACTAATGCGTTTCTATTAAACAAGATCAGGCACGGCTTGTTTTATAAATTCACTTTGAGTTAAATATTTCTTTTCCGTTGACTTTTAAAATATCGCTCACTAGAATTTTTATAACACCCACACAAAATTAGCAAATTATTTTATGGCTGGTGCAGAACTATCTGTTTTTTGCGCTATAGCCGCATCTACCTAATTCGACTTTGGAGATGTCGAATTAGGATCAATCAGATCGGGAGGATCATGAAAACTTTAATTTTTATCGCTACTATTTTTTTGTTGCTTCAAAATGTTATCGCTCAAGTAGCCCCTGTCGGTTATATACCAGAATTCCATCGCGCAGATTGGCATCTAAGTGGAGTAAATGAAAACAACCCTCCAGCACTGCCAGATTTTGTAGAAGACCTTGATGCACGTATGATAGCAAATGGAACCAATTTAAAAGACGAACTTGATGCTATTGTTACTTTGGCTAGAGGGAGGGATGGCATTACTTTAGTTTTATTTGGTGCTGGTACTTATACGTTTGATGCTTCTACTGGTTTTGATGAGGCCATAGTCATTGGCCCGCCACCAGCACCTACTCCACCCAGAACTACTCCTTATGACAACAGCATTATCTTTCAAGGCGTAGGCGAATCTACTTTAATTCGTAATAAGATTGCAAATGCACTAGGCCATCCGCAATCCGCATTTGTTGTCAGAGGAAGCGTGAATACAACAACAGAGAGCACCTTAACAACTGGCACCTCTTTTGGAAAAGGAACATATGTTCTAGCACTAGATGACGTTACCGGATTTAGTGAGGGAGACTGGGTTCAGATCGAAGTTGAAAACTTTCATTTGGTAACACAACAAGCCGGGAGTGAAGCAGAAGACTGGATTGAGGTAGGTCAAATTGCAAAAATAAGAACTATAGATACCTACGCGAGCACAATAACTCTCTGGGAACCAGCACATATGACATACACACCAACTTTTGGAATCGGCGGGATAGCTACAACTGTAGTTAAGTTGCTTAATCATGTTAGTGGGGTAGGATTCGAGAATTTTATGATAGCTGGAATCCATAATAAAAAGGCTGAAGATGGCGATTTTAGAGGTTATCACTTTGATTTTGAATATGCCGTAAACTGTTGGGTTCGGGGAGTAACATCGGTAAGACCTCCACGGGCTCATATAGATCTTGAACATAGCGCCAGAATCGAAGTAAGTGGATGTTATTTATTAGGTGCGGTACACCGCGGCAGTGGTGGATATGGGTATGGAGTAATATTACAAAAAGGAACAAGCAATTGTAGAATTGAGAATAATATTTTTCAGATACTTCGCCATGGTATATTATTTCAAGCCGGTGCAAGCGGTAATGTAGCTGCATTTAACTATATCAGAGAAGGAAATTGGACACATTCCAATACGATAGCGCATGATCCCAGAGATATTGTATTCCATGGTGGTTATCCTTTCTCAAATCTGGTTGAGCATAATATGACAAAAAAAATGGGTCCAGACACCTGGAATGGAAGAAATGGCCCTTACAATGCAATTGTAAGAAACAGGGTTAAAACAAGTAGGGATTTTGCCTTTCTTGATGTATCAGCTATAAAAGTCGAAAATATTACTTATTTGAATCTTCTGGGAAACGTTATTTATGAAGACACTGATTACTATGATATACACCCAACTACCATTTTTCTTAACTTATACGGCATTAAAAATGGCATACAAGAAGACCATGACGATAAAAATTATCTTGACTGGGCTCTTTATTTCATGGATGATGTGTCTTATGCCTATTCTGCCCAGCCTGACTTTGCCGTAGGCTACTATACATGGCCAGCAATTGGACCGACATCCAGCAACGGCATATCTATAAATCGCATTCCGGCTAACGATCGGTTCCATGACAATAGTTTAGTCAAAACCTACAATTCAAAAACCACCCCGAGCCCTGTTCCAGGTATTATGGTAGCAAATTCATTCGAAGGTGGGACTATAAAGATTAACAGTGTGACAGAGAATTCAGGACAAATATTTAACTGGACTATTGGCTCCAGCCAAACTATTGAAGCCTATGATCAGGATTATCCTCAGACAGGTAATTTTGAGCGCAAGTTTTCCAAATGGACAACCCCTGATGGTGATGTTGTTACAACTCCGCAGCTTACTCTAACAACCCCCAATTTTAATGGTGCTTATACAGCAGATTTTTTAACCAGGCTTGATGTTGATCTGGATAAAAACCTGCTAAACGGTGGGAGCGGGGGAATTATTCTTCTGCACGATTCTGTATTAACGACTTATCCTTATTCCGCTCAACACTACTTCAGCAGTCATGTTGTTTTGGAAGTTGAAAATTTCACCGAAACGGTAAATAGTATCCCGGTAGACTACTCGCTGGCATACTGGTCCAACGGATCTTTTGATAACCCACTAACTCTAGAGGCAGATGACCATATAGATCTGACAGCAACCTTAAAGGGCAATAAAGTCGCAAACTCCGAGAACGCAACATATGGAAGCAATGGAAATAAAATAGCAGCAAACCCAATCAATGGCGATTTACATATGGTTTACATTGATAATGGCGAACTATATTACTCAACGTCAACTGATGGCGGTATTAATTGGACACAAGATGCTTACCTCGATGGGAACTCCAGTAGCTATATATGCCAATATCCAAGCCTTGGTGTGGATAGGCAGGGGAATGTGCACATTGCATATGAGCGTGAGTTTGAACTTAATGATATTAAAGAGTATACCGTTCAATACATTGAGATAGACAATTTGAATGAGACTGGCATTATCCAAACTGAACTGGGTAACATTTCGAATAACTATGGTGGATATCAGAACTCTACGATGCCATCTATTTGCGTTGAATATTATGGAGACGTATATGTTGTCTGGCGCAGGTCTTTTAACAACCTATGGTTTACAACATCGAATTTGGTTGTTAAGCATAAAGACGGGTATGGTACTGGCAACTGGAGTTCCTTTAAGGACATTCCAAATACAGATATTAACTGCAAGACACCAACCCTTAGCTATGGAAGTATAAATGGAGCAGGATATCTTCATGTGTTTTGGGTAAATACTCAGTCTGACAAAGTGTATTATGCAAATCCCTCATCGCAGTGGAACTGGGGAACAAATGTTGACTTGACTTCAGCAATATTAACTATTGATGACTTTAAAAACACTTCGGTTCATCAATCGACCGGTGGCTATCCTGACGAAATCTACTTGGTCTGGGAAGGTATAGAGGAGTTTGCCGGTGAAACAAAGTCTGGTAAAACAAAGAACAAAAAAGAAGTAAAAAACGCGGTTGAAATTAAGCCTGAGAAGAATCTTAGTGCAGGGTGTCCACCAGCATCATCAGACAATCCGGTCATTTACTTTCAAGAAAAAGGCTCTTCTGGTTGGACAGGACAAACGTTTTTTCGTATTAATAATACATGCGACAGAAAACCGGTTGTTACAAGCTGGGAGACTTCTACAGGTAGACAGGTAATGATTGCCTACGAAAGCATTCAAGGCAGGATCTCAACAATATTACGCAACGAAAACGGCCAATGGGCAACACCAATTCAAGTTACCAGTAATGGATCTAATCCAGCTCTTACAAATCCAGAAGATAGTGAACCCAATATGATTTATACTCGTCATTCAACAAATCCTCACGAGATTCTATTTAATGGGAACTTACTGCCACCACCATCCGCACCTGGTGCAACAAATACATCTCTAACAACCTTGCCACACAGTCGAATTGTTCAATTCGGTTTAGACAAAGATCTTCTTGGGGGATCTGGACTTGGGATAAAAGGGAATATTAGCTTTGAAATTGGTGATTTAGAGCTTATGACACCCCGGGGATCGCAAAAGATTTCTCCAGTGTTTAATGATTCCTTGATTACGCCGAACAATGTTTTTGAATATAACAAGCTGGTTGTTTCGGAGGAAACGACGACTTTGAAAATACCAATTTCGATTAGAGCCCCTTATCTATCACATAACTCCGATCGAGAAAGCACACCTTTGCCCTTGTTCAATTTGCAACTCCACGACGTTGTTACACATAGCGTAATTAAGAACATCAAATATTATGATACGAGTATTTTGGCGAGCAAGACATTTTACCAGGAACAAGACACCATTGAAGTTAACCTAAACGATTTATCTTCTTCGAATCTGTATGTTCGTGGAGAAGTATATCTGAATGAAGATAAATGGAAAATAGACATGGCTGAGGTGTTTGATTTAAGGAATATTGAACCTGATACGCTTCAAAAAGATTCAACACCGGCGGATGAAACCAACATTCCTAAAAAGTTCGCCCTTTATCAGAATTACCCCAATCCCTTCAACCCGAGTACGACTATCAAGTTTGACTTGCCAAAGCCTACCAATGTGAAAATTAAAATTTATGACATTCAGGGCAGGTTGGTTAACGTTCTGGTAGATGAAAAGATGGTAGCCGGTTCCCATGAGGCCATTTGGGATGGGCGATCTCGTGGCAACTATAATGTATCCAGCGGAGTATATTTTTACCGGATCCAAGCATCAGGCTTTACAAAGGTTAAGAAAATGTTAGTTGTGAAATAGTTTATTTACTCACCCGGAGTTTTTTCTAAAGACACCGGGTGAGTATCTTAATCTTATAATAAATTAAAACGTTTGAGACACTATATCAGCCTGGGGAAAGTCCGTTTTAACGGACTTTTTTAGCTCCTGATTACCGGAGAATTTTTGACATCTGTGCTTCCAACTACAACACTTTTTCCGCAATAACCGAACAGCTCAATGGCAACGACCGAGCGTCTTTTGCTGCATCAGTATAGATGTTTGAAATATCGGTGGGATATTCGTAAAAGGCTTTTATGGCAAAACCATTGTTCAACAAGACGGTAAAAAGGTCAGACAGCGTATAGGCAAACTCATAGTGTGTTTTGCCTTGGTATTCAGTGTTTCCAAGATAGTCTAAATCGCCTGCCCCACTCAAGGTCTTCTTTGTAAAGTAATTAGCGTCGGGAAAGATCGTGAAATCGGTTTCCAGAATCTGGGTAAACGGGTGCATTTCATGAATAAGCAGTCGAGCATTTTCGGCCAACAGCGAATTTAGGTGGGCAAAGAAGCGGTTGAGATCGGGCAGCCAACATAAAGCACCAACGGTAATCATGGCGCGCTCAAACGGCTTGCCCAACATTTCCAGGTTTACATCATACACATCAGAGCGTTCGAACCGAACGCCATTTTGCAGAGCGGTAGCCAACACACGCGCAGATTCGATTGCGGTCCCGGAAATATCCACACCCAGACACTCCCCTGCCCCTAGTCGTTTAGCCGACATCAATTCTTCGCCGTCATTGCAGAGCAGATGAAGCACTGAGCGATCTTTAATATCCAGCTCGATAAGACGGTCGCGTAAGTTGTCGTCCAGTGCAAGAAAGTCTTGATCGTCAATAAATTGCTTCTTTATATGCTTCTTCACGGCCTGATGTCGCTCATTCACTTCCTCCCAGGCCAGGCGATTTTTATCGGTGAATTGTTTAATGTCTCGTTTACTCATATCAGTCTTCCAAATGATCGCGTTTTATGTTTGGAATATCCATACTAAATGTTTGCAGCGTTTCATCGGCCAGTTCCCGATGTACCTCTACCCGCTTAATACGATCCATAGAATCGGTAGACGTAATCAAGATTGAATCGGAGCCGTAATATGAATACTCTTTGCGTAAAATTAAGATACCGTCAATCGTATAATACTCATGCCAACTGGAAAGGCGTCCGGCAGTATCGGTGGTGTTTTTGTCGCTGAAGCGATGAAAGCCGTTTTGATAGTTTTCATCATCCCCAAACACGACGTTAAACAGCCGGGCATTGCCAGCCGGATTCAGCGGGCTTCTAAATCCTTTCGCCGTTCGCTCGGCAATACCTTGCTTAATAAACCGCCAGCCGGTATTCGTTAGCTCCGCGGCAATCTGCCTGACCAGTTTCTCATCTGCAGGGGAAAAATTGTCGAGCGGACCGATTTCATAACAATTCTTACGCTGGCTGTACTGAATATAAATACTGTCCATCGCAAAAAGCGTTAACGCTTCATTAAACCATATGGTTAGCAAACGAGCCGTGCCACCGCACTTCTTGCTAAGCTTGCGCTTCCAATCGTATCCTTTACCAACTCCGCTGTTTAATAATAGCGTTACCTTCCAGGCTGGACGACCAATATAAAGGGTATCGAGCTTATTAAATTTACGCTTTTCAATTGCTGTCCAGGCGCTGTCTTTAAGCAGGCTTTCCAGCTTGAACGGGCGCTTAAAGCTCTTCATTATCCGGCGCATGTTTCGAGTGGCGTCTTCCCGGTTTGCAGTTTTTTTTAAATAGGAGATAAACGGCTTGCGGTCTTCACCAAACAGTTTGATAATATCCAACTCTAACTGCTTTTCATCCATTTGCTACTCCGATCGCAGCGCTGGAATTAAATCACTCTTGAGCGCAATACCGATTGCAATACGACTGGCGACTGCACCAACAAGCACGACGGCTAATAATGTTCCGATTAGCTCCAGCCAGGGAATTTGTCCACTACTTTGCGCAATCACCGGGTAGACGGCAATTGCGGCGGTTATGCTGCCTACTAAAATTCCCATAAAAATCAAGAATACGTTCTCGTAGAACAACATGCTGCGGATAGATTGATTTTGATAACCAAATGCCTGCATGGTAGCCAGTTCAGAGCGACGTTCAATCACGTTGCGGATAAGAACAATGCCGAGCCCAATTGTGCCAAGCAATAGTCCCAGCGCACCAAGCGTTTGAAACACGGCGCGATAGGTGTTTTCCACAGCCTGAAATCCGGCGAGCTTTTCAGTTGTTGAAACCACATCAAGACCGTAATCATCCAGCGTTTTTTCGAGGTCTGCTGCAACCTTCTCACCTGCTTCGGCGGAGATATTCAGCAGGAAATAGCGAAAGCCGGTTTCTTCCGGGAATGACTTTATAAAGTTATCTTCAGAAACTAATAGCTCGCTCTGAAAAATACTGGTCTGTAACAGTCCAACCAGCTTTAGCTTCACCTCTTCACCGGCATTGTTTGCCATAATAAAGTTATCCCCAACGCCGATTTTCAGGATGTATTGAGCGGAGTGAGCGTCGGCAAAAGCCGGAATGCTTTCATCGCTTGTCGGCTGAGCCAGCGCTTGCCAGGGCGTTTCTTCAAAGTACTCGATAGGTCCGCTAAACTGAAAACCACCACGTTCAACCATTGCAGGAGTCACACCCAGAATGCGCGGGCTGGTCGGTTGAAATAGATTCAGACAACTTGCGTCATCCCCGGGGCGTAAGCGCAGCGAAAAGATACTATTGCTATTCAACTCTTCGGACAGCTTATCGGAGAACCCTAAATTAAACTGATCTTCCTCATTAGTCGGATCGAGCAAAATTGGAATATCAGCCTCAGCCAAATAGCGATAGCCTCCGGTTCCGGAATCTTTTACCACTTGGTCGCCGCTAAAGTCTTTACGACTTGCACCAACCGAGATAATCATAAAACAGGCCACGGCGACCAGAGCAATACAGAGCATGCTTCTGCCCGGGTTGCGCGATGCATTACGCAACGACATACCAGCAATAGAATTGCCAATCGATCTCCGGGAAGAGGATCGCAAAAGCCATGAAGACAGCAGTAAACCGGAGGTTAACAGCAAAAAGCCACTTCCCATAAACTGACCACCGGAAGCCTGAACACCTGCCGTAATCCCACTAACTATCAGGGCAATTCCAGCGAGAAGGAAGAGAATACCCAGCCACAGGGTTATCGAACGAGACTTTCCCCGTGTCTTTGCCACCACGCCACGCAGCAATGCCGGAATCGGCAGCTTCCTCAATCCACGTAGCGTAATCCAAATAGCAAATGATACCGCAATAACTGCACTTGTCGCCCCGGTAAAATAACTTGCCGGGTCGGCATGAAAGTTGAGAAAGGAAGTGCCAACAGCCTCAAACCACAGCGTTCGCAATCCATGAATAATACCGCGCGCATAAAGTGTGGCAAACAGCAGCCCCAGAATTGCACCAAGTGTAGACAACACGATTCCCTGACTCAGAAAGCGCGAGAGCACGCCACTCGGTCTATAGCCTGAAGCAAGAAGGAGCCCAACCTCGCCTGCACGCTGCTCGACGCCAAGTCTGAAGAGCAAACCGGCAAGAATTGCTGCGGAGATTATCAGGAAGAAGCTAAAACTGATAAATAGTTGACTAAAGTCCGTTGCCCCAAGCGAAGCTTTTAATCCTTCTGCTTTAACGGGACGCCAGGAAAGCCCGAGATCTGCCGGGCTAAGAGCTGCATTTAATTTCGTCTCAAGCTGCTGTTGCAACTCAGCTATGTTGCTGCCTTCTCCCGGAGCAAGACGAATTGTAGATAGCTGACCAAAGCGACTGCCCCAGAGTGCCTGTCCTGTTTTTAACGAAACGAAGGCCTTTGGGGTAGACCGAAAGTCGTCCCAATACGTTTCATCTTTTGGACGAATCTTTTCAAGATCTACTGCAAATGGCGGATCCCAATCGCGGATATTACCGACATCGCTAATTCCCGGGTATTCCGGCACGAGAGCATTATCCTCCCCAAGACCGGTCATTTTAACCACGCCACGCACAGAAAAGGTTGAGTTGGTTTCATATAACCTGTCCCCTGCCCCAACCGCAAAATAAGTAAGCTGCAGGCTATCGCCGGCACGAGCTTTCAGGTCATCTGCCAGCCAACTGTTTAGAAGCACTTCATTTTCTTTTAGTATCGGAGCAGGTTCACCAGAGATCATCGTCAGGCGTGACAATGAGTTGTAAGGATTGTCTATTGCAACGACTGTTGAATACGGTGTCGAACGATTAGCAATGCGCATTTCATTTGCAAGATAAGAAAGGATCGGCAGATCATCTGCCTGCAGTTCATTTTGAATGGTTGAAACGGCCGACTCAAGCTCTTCGCCGACGACATATTCTCTACTACCAACGATGACGTAGTCCAGCTTAGCTTCCAGCGTAATTCCACGATCGTGAAGGTTCGCTACGGCGGCAAACTCATTGTCCAATACGCTCACATCCGACAGTGTATTTTTTTCGGTCAGCAATAATGCATTAACCAGTCCCTGCTGCTCTACCGCCTTTTGAACTTCGGCCATATTTACATAGGCCGTCAGCATCTGGGTTTGCTCAATCTTCAAGCCAAATCGGCCCGGTCCGCGGTTTGGAAGTACGTGCCGTAAAATCAGACGCATGCTTCGCACCACATCGGTCGTTTCCTTGCGTCCGAAGAGTGATTCACGATGAATATCGCTGGGCTTCTCGAAAGAAATGATTATCGGATCGCCAAGATCAGCACCAAGCTCTTTTTGCAGCGCCTCATTGATAACAACTGATGGGAAATTTTGCCGATTCTGCTTTTTTAGTCCATTCAGAAATTCAGCCGCTTCATCGGAACCTTCTTCGTAGAATAACTGAACGAAGTCCGGCGTAATTCCAGCCAGCTGAATTCCTGTTGCACGCGTTCGGCTACTACCGTGTATCGCACTACCGCTCAACATGATGGTCGGGGTAATGGCAGCAACGTCCTTTATGGCAGGTCTCGCATTTAACTCAGTAGCAAGGTCTTCCCGAACGAACCCGGGGGCAATCAGAACGCGATCAATACTTCCCAATCGGTCCAGCGTTTGTTCCTTCAGGCTGCCGCGCATGGAATCGCCAACCAGGAGAGCTCCGGTAAGAACAGCCGATGCCACTGCTGCACCCATTACGACAGCAAGGTTTATTCGCCAAAAATGCTTTAGGTCTTTAAACAAGGTATGCTCCGATTAAATCCATTCACAGGTCTCAACAGTCTGCTCACAGTTAATATTACCAGTGTGCGATGTCGAGGCGGGTTCAAACAACATGATAAGTGCTTCTTTTTTAGCAATCGGCTTATGTTCTACACCTTTTGGAACAACAAACAGTTCACCGTTCTTCAGGTTGATTTTGCGATCGCGTAGCTCCAGCGTCATTTCCCCTTCAATAACCATGAAAAGCTCATCTTCATTTTCATGGAAATGCCACGGCAGTTCACCTTCAATGCGCGCCAGTTTCACATGTTGGCCATTCAGCTCGGCTACAACCTTGGGCGTCCACTGATCACTGAAAAGAGAAAATTTTTCCTGCAGGTCAACTTTATTCATTTCTACTCCTGGTTTGCAGACAGCACAACCTTTGTGCAGCGATCCAGCTTTTCATCAAAAATGCGATAGCCTTCTTTGCCTTCAGACAGGTCCATTCGATGGGAGATAAGCGACGTAACATCATATTTTTGCTGCTGCAGCAAAGGAATAAGTGTTGGTAAGTAGCGCTGAACCGGGCAACGCCCGGTTTTATAGCTAAGGTTTTTATTGTAAAGATCTACCGGTGAGAAGGCAAAACCACTTGTTGTGTGCACACCCACCGTTGAAATGGTTCCGCCGGGTCGAACAAGTTTATATGCCAACTGCTGTGCCGCCGGACTACCAACGACTTCCAGTACGGCTACCGGTCCACGCCCAATTGTGGCATCGTAAATTTTATCTTTGCTCGATTCATCGGACAGGATCGGTGTTGCCCCAAATTTCTCAGCAACTTCCAGGCGCCATGGCACCAAGTCCAGCGCAAAAATTTGCCCTACGCCCATTTCGCGAAGAGAAAGTATGGCTAGAATTCCAACCGGACCACAGCCAATAACGGCATAACTATCAGAAGGATTCTGAACTGCCATATCCGCACAAAAATAACCGGTAGGCAGGATGTCGCAGAGCAACAGCGCTTCTTCCGGAAGAATATCTGGCGGAATTTTGGTTAGGGTATGGTCGGCCAACGGTACACGCACATATTCAGATTGCGCGCCCTGCAGACCAACCCCGTTTTCAACCCAACCGAAAAGCTGCCCGGTTGAGCAGCGGCAAGACAGATTGTCCCGGCAGCTATCACAGTTCCCACATGAGCTGAAAAAAGGACTAAAAACACGATCGCCCTTTTTAAATTGCGTTACCGCAGATCCCATATCAACAATCTCGCCAATAAATTCATGTCCCATCACCGTGCCGGGATCGATACCGCTTTCACGTCCATGATACACATGCAAATCTGAACCACAAATGGCAGTCAGAAGGGTTCGAACGATCACATCGGTGGGGTGCAGAATTGTTGGGTCTGCGAGTGAACTGTATTCAATCTGCCCCGGTTTACTAAATGTTAAACCATGCATGTTATATCCGCTTAGCTTGGGTTATCCAAAGACGCCATGAGTGTCTTTAGTTTTTGAGCCGGTTCAAATATCGGATCTGCATCTTTCCAGACATCTGCTGAGATGTCTAAAAACTCACGTGCCTTTTGCTTCTCATCGCGCTTTAGATGCAGCTGTGCCATCAACATATTGATTTTTGGATCTTTAGGCCGCACTTTAAGGTCTTTCACAAGCGCTTCTTCCAGTTTGGCCAATTGCTCGGTCTCAAGATAACAGCCTAATAAATCATGAAGAGCGCTGCGATCCCACAAACGGCTTTGCCTGTAGAGTTCATATTTTTCAATCGCCCTGTCGTAATCACCTTGTAATCTGGCAAAATTGGCTTCGAGTACGTGGTTAATACTGGTCATCCATTCCATTCCGGAGCTTTCAAGAAACTCCCTGGAATCTTCAAGTGCGGCACGCGCGTCATCGAGCCTCTCTTCCAGAAGATACAATCGGGCATACCCAAGCGGTTTGGATTTATCGAATGGACTAAACATTTCAAGATTATCGAGAATTTCATATGCCTTTTTCGGTTGGCCGGCTAAAACATAGCGATGACAATCGAAGAGTAGAATAAACTGCATATTCAGGGGCCGCGTAAATTTTCGTTGGTCTACCCACTTTGCTTCAGCACTTTCCAGGGCCTTGTGTACTTTGCCCTGATAGGCAAACAGGCTTTCGAGACGACCATGAGCAATACTGGTTTCCTGAGGTTCACTGCTTCCAGAGAGTACCTTTTCATATTTTTCCTGCGCTTCTTCAAGCTTTCCTTCTTTCATCAAGATATCGCCCAGGTCAATTACAGCGCGCTTGTTCCCTTCATCCAACAGAAGTGCTTTGTTGTAATATTCGCGTGCATCAGCATACTGACCTTCCAGCTCATACGCGGTGCCGACCTTTCGAAGTGCCAGCACATTATCAGGGGCGACTTCCAAAGCCTGCTTATAGTGGCTTAAGGAGTTCTCCGGATCGTTTGCCTGACTGTAAAGATCACCTATAGACAACAGGCTGCGTATATCCCGCGGATCCTGCTTTAAGATAGTGCGATACGCTTCAATCGCAGCCTGTTTATCACCGGCAGTCCAGTGATATGCGGCAATTTGATACTGCACATCGACATCATCAGGATAGAGTTCACTCCACATTTTTAAAACAGCCAATTCCTTATCCGGCTGCTCATTAATTTTATAATACATCGATTTTACCATGAACTGGCTGTTTTCCGGCAGCTTGTACAGATATTTCATCGTTTTTTCGAGTGGTATTCGGCTTTTCTCCGTTTGATTGTTATTTGCATACGTAATAAAAAGCTGGAGATGAGCCAGCGTAAAAAGCGAGTCGATCTCTACCGCCTTTTCCAAGTAGGTTGCTGCCGTGGTATAATCATTTTTCCAGGCCATCAAATCAATGGCGACATGCAGTGCTTTTGCGGCCTCAGGTGAAGCCGTGAAAATTTCTTTAATTGGTAAATCCTGCTGCTCATTAATATGCACTTCGGGAATGTCCAGGTCTTTACGCAACTGCAGCGACATATCATCGATCAGTGAAAAAATATCGGTATTTTTATACGTGCGGCGACTGACTTCTTTTGCCCTACTCGATTCATACAAAACTGTTTCCACTTCATAGTTTTTGCCTGCAGAGAGAATACTTCCCGAAAGGAAAAAGTCCTGATTAGATTCCTGCGCGATCTTTTGTTTTAGCCGCATAGGCATGTTATTGCCATCTGCTGATCCGTTCTTGCGTATTTCTTCAATCACATCCTGAGGTGCTACATAAGAAATAAAATGTTCCTGACCAAGATCATAAGACAACATATAAATCAGGCCGCCTCGCAGCCAGTCTGCCTGGGTATTGCCGGAGGAGTTTTTAAAATTAAACAGCGACACTTTTTTGCGAAGACCAGCTTTCAATATATTGCGTTCTATGCGCTGCCCGTCTTCGTTTTCTACCATTATGGTCTTTGAAGCCGCACCGAGTTCTTTATTCTGAAAAAGCACCATAAGCAACAAGCCGGTTGCAACAATATTCAGCGGGATGCCAAACTTTTCGACGCGCGTCCAGCTATTTCGCCCCGGTTTGCCATGGAAATAAGAAACAATTACCACAGTCGGAATCAGGGACAAAATAATGACAAGCGCCAGATCGGTCAAATAAGGAGAGAGTACGTAGCGTTTTACATTCCAGTCTACAAATTGAATAATTGCCCAGCCACCAATCAGGTAGGAGCCAAGGATTTGTGGAACTCTTCTGGAGAGCAAGTCTTTCCACAAAGACTTCTCATTTGCAGGTTTTGCTTTTGTCATCGGTCTTCTACCTTAAGAAGTTTTTTGAATTTCACCTTGTTGAAGCTGAAAGCGGCGTGGAAACAATCCAGCCAGCTCTTCGCTATGCGTTACCGTAATCATGATGCTCTGCATTTCCTTATGGAGTTCAAAGAGCAAGTTAGCAACCATCATCGCATTGTCATGATCGAGGTTTCCGGTTGGTTCGTCGCAGAGAATCAGTGCGGGAGAATTGATTAGTGCGCGGGCAATGGCGACACGCTGTCTTTCACCACCCGAAAGCTCCGCAGGCAGGTGGTTGAGGCGCTGGGTAAGTCCAACGCGATCGAGCAATTTTTTCGCTCGATCTTTTTGTGCATTGCGATCGCCGCGAAAAGCAAGCGCGGGAACCATTACGTTTTCCAGCACATTGTACTGCGGCATCAAATGATGATCCTGAAAGACAAACCCGATCATGCTATTTCGAAAATGCGCCAGCTTGCCGGCTTTTAGTTCAAAGGGGTTTTGATCATTCACCATAATCTGACCGGATGTTGGATTGTCGAGCGTGCCGATTAAATGAAGAAGAGTGCTTTTCCCCGAGCCGGATGGGCCGGTTATCGCGACAGAGTCTCCGCCGGACATCTTAAAGCTGATGTTTTTCAACACCTCCAAGTCGGTAGCGCCCTTGTAGGTTTTGAAAACGTGGTCGACGATTAGATTCACAGTTTCAGCGGACAAAACGTATACCTCTTTAGGTTTTATTCAGGAATGAAGGTACTATACAGCTTTTCGGAAGCAATTGCCATTTGAACATCGGTGTAGTGTTTTTTAACGCCGGCACTGCCGATTTTACCAAACTCACGTCGCTTCGAGGCATCTTTTAGAAGTTCTAAAAGGCCATCGGCAAGCTTTTCGCTATTGTTTGGTTCAACGAGCAAACCGCCTCCGGTTGCTTCTATCATCTCCGGAAAAGCACCATGATCTGGTTGCACAACCGCGATTTCATTCGCAAGAGCTTCGAGCAGAAACAATCCTTTCGGCTCACGATAGGGTGTGGGCACAGAAAAAACATCCAGACTATTCAGAAAAGCAATTTTCTCATCCCGACTGACTTCTCCAATATACTCAAAATCGCTGCCAAGACCCAACTGTTGCGCTTTTTGAATCAGATCATCGAGATACGCTTTATCGCGCGCACCTAAATAGCCCGCAGCCTTTAGACAAACGTTCAGGTTAGGATGCGTTTTACGAATCTTGACAAAAGCATCCAACAGCAGATGCAGTCCTTTTTCAGGACAAACACGTGCGAGATAGCCAATCGTCAGACGATCGCCCGACTTTTGCATTTGTGATGCGCCATGCCCGTCGAGGTTTAAACCAAGCTTAACGGTATGAACCATGTCGCGGGGAACTCTAAGGTACTTCGCCATATACCCGGCATAAAAATCACTTGTTGCCACAAGAGCATCACAATCGCGTACTTTTTCCTGTAGTAACTCCATGGCCTGAGATCGATACGGCTCGGTTAAATCGTCAAGAAAAATATCTTCGCCCTGCAGAGCGCAAAGTACCGGAACCTTTACTTCTTCCTTCAGGCGTTTTGCCATGCCAGCCAACATAGAATTTGTGAGTTGAATGCACTGAGGCTTATATTCGTCACGCAACCAGCTTACCAGCTTTTCGAGTTCACGTGCCTGATTACCATCTTCCCCACGCAGCATGGAAACGGTTAATTCACCGAGGTCTTTTGCATTGGTAGAGGCATTGGATTTCGACAGATAGTTAAGCACCCGATTGCTGTTTAGCAAGCGGTCGAGGCTGATACGTCCACTGCGTATCCAGGAAAACTTCTGTTCCAGGAAAACGCTGATTCCATTGTAAAACACCTTGTCGATGGCCACATTTGGCTCATCGGTTCTGAGAGGTGTGTAGGTGGGAATAAGCGCTACCTCATGCCCTCGGGCAATAAGTGCTTTCGCAAGAGTGTTGTCACGAATACAGCTTCCACAGTACATGCCAGCCGCGCCGGCAGCAATATATGCAATTTTCATTTTAGTCATTTGCTAAAAAATTGGTTAAGGGTTTCATCTGATGGTGGTTTTGTCAGTAGTGAGACAACAACTATTGAGACTATAGACCCAAGTAACATGACGGCAACCGGCATTATTCCGGTTCCTCCCACGGTATACCCGGGGATCTGTGAACCTGCGTTAAATAGCACTCCCCATAAAACAACCACAGTGAGTGCGGAAGCGATGACACCGGCCTTGGTGCTGCGTTTCCAAAAGAGAGCCGCTACAACAATTGGCAGTAATGCAGTAAATCCACTAAACGACCAAATCGCCAGCTTGAAAATGCTTTGATCTGCCACCTGCGAAATGCCATAGGTAACAAGCAGGATCAGCAGCACGAATAGACGCCCGGTCGCAATCTCTTGTTTTTCCGTCAGCGGCTTCTCCACACGTAGCGGTTCGACTATATCTCGAGTGAACATGGTGCCAAGTGCCAATGACTGGGAATCGAGAGAGGACATAATTGCAGCAAAAACGCCTGCTGCAAGCAATCCACCCAAAACGCCGGGTGCGTAAGAGCCAATCATTTTAATCAGAACCGTATTCACTGCCCCGCCTTGCAAACCGGCGAAATCTAAAGTTCCCATCATACCTAAAAGCACACTGGGCACCCAAACGATCGCCATACAAAGAGGATAAAATATGAGAGGGGTGCGAAAGGTTGCAGCACTTTTGGCAGATAAGAAATGCATAAACAGGTGTGGGAACATGCCTGCTGAAAGTGGAATCAAGGTATAGGTTAACACTTTTAATGGTGGAATGGCATCGCCGCGCACCAAAAGTTCCGGGCGAGACTGCTCAATTTTATCCAAAATAGCGCTCATGCCGCCGAGCTTTGAAGAAATGATGTAAAATGCCGTTGCGCCAAGTATCATAAAGATTGTGGTTTGAAAAGTATTTACCCATGCCGTTCCGCGAAGGCCCCCAAAAGACACATAGGTATAAATCACGGTGCAAATAAGCAATCCACCAACCCAGCGCGGCACATCACCACCGGTTATGGCTTCCAATGTTTGTCCACCACCCATCACACCGATTAATAGATAGGGAATCATCAGCGCAACAAGGACGGTAAAAATCAAGTACCCAAGCGCATTGCTATCCCAGCGATTTCGAAAATATTGAACCTGCGTAATGTATCCATGTTTTTTCCCGATGCCCCAGAGGCGGATTCCCACAAAGTAAAATACCGCCGGAATCATTAACGCTGAAGAAGATGCCATGAGGGTAAATACACCAAGCCCAATACGATATGATTCTCCCGAAGCGCCCAAAATAGAAAAAGCCGTCATGTGGGTACCAAAAAGCGTCATCAGCAGAACAAACGGGCCAATCGATCGACTGGCCACAAAGTAGTCTTCACCAGTGCCGCGAAAAAGACGATTGCTAAGCAAGCCGATCATCATAACAGCAGAAAGATAAATTAATACAATCGTAAGTATCATGATGGCATTTCCTCATCATCATCCAGGTCTGTGGGCCAGGCGTAGGTGACAATTAAATAGAATAGTGCCGAGACGGCAAAGCAGAAGCCGATTTGATAGGTGAGTCCGATGGGTAATCCCAGCAAGCGAGAAGAATCCTGCCACCACCACAGATCGATGCGCAAGAAATAAAAAAGTCCGAGAAAGAGTATCAAAACTGAGCGAATAGACATACAATCTCCGCAGTAACACCAATATAAAACAGACCCCGGACAAAAAGAGTTCTCCTTCCGGGGTCCGATAATTATTTTCTTCGCTTTCCAATATCGCGAATCATTTTGGACAACTTTTTAGTGCGCTTATGTTCTTCGATACGCGCATGCGTGTCCTTTTTTCGATTCAAAAAGCGCAATTCTTTCCGCTGCTTCAAATAACTTTGAAAACGAGCCTGCGAAAGTTCTCCGCTTTCGAGTGCTTCCTGCACTCCGCATCCCGGTTCATTCAAATGCTGACAGTCTCTGAAGCGGCAATTTGCTGCAAAAGCATCCAGTTCTTCAAACGTTTGATTCAGCGCATCTTCATCTGCCCAAAGCTGAATCTCGCGCATACCGGGCGTATCGATGATTAATGCTCCACCCGGTAGTGCAAACAACTCGCGTCCCGTAGTGGTGTGTCGACCACGACTGTCGCCGGTTCGCACAGCCCCCATATCACGGATATCAGAGCCGATCAACGCATTCATTATGGTAGACTTCCCTACCCCGGAGGAGCCGATCAGAACAGCGGTTTTTCCTGGCTGAAGATGTTCATCCAGCTGCTGTAGGCCATCTCCGGATTCAGCACTCATTAAGAGAACCGGAATACCAAATGCAATGGCATCAACCTCAGCTAATACGGTACTGATATCTTCACAGAGATCTGCTTTGTTCAAAATCAGAACCGGGTTCGCACCGCTATCCCAAACAAGTGTCAGATAGCGCTCCATACGTCGCAAATTATAATCACGGTCGAGACCATTAACAATAAATGCGACATCGATATTGGCAGCAATAATCTGCTCGCGCGTTACATTGCCGGCACTTTTACGTGAGAAACAGCTATGGCGTTCAAAAAGGTGATGCACCATGCCTTCCGCCTGGTCGACAAATGGGCGGATTAATACCCAATCTCCCACTGCCGGGCGATCACCGCCGCGCATTTGCGAATGCAACTTACCGGTAAGACGAGCTCTGAAAATTCCGTTGTTGCTTACACAAGTATAAGCACTTTGATCCTGATTTATTATTCTTGCAGGAATGCAGTCTTCCAATGTCAGATCATCTGCCTGATGTTGAAGTGACTCGTTCCAGCCATATGCCTCTATAGTCATTAGTGATTCCTCGTAAACGATTCAAAAGTCTTCCGGAGGAATCGGGATCGCCGATTACCTCAGGATAATTTATCCGTTTTCGTTACGACAATCTCTACAGTTGCTTTTTTCATAATATCTCCAGATTTAGAGTGTAATCGATAGAATCTAACCCATACAGAGGAGACATTCCAGCTGTTTTCTCAACTGGAATGTTTTCGTAAGGAATGCGCTCTTACTACAGACTTATTTCAAGCGAGGCAATAGCTTCAAGCGGGCGCCCGGGTATTACGGAGAATGCAGCAACACCCTGCGTCAGGTAAGCTTCATCAGTCAGGTTATTGAGATTAACACTCAATCGGTAACCCCCACGCTGATAATATACTGCAGCGTTGAGTAGCGTGTAGGAATCGACCTCAAACGCATTGTCTGCGGCAATAAACTGATTTCCAAGATATCGCACACCCGCGCCGGCACCAATCCCGTTTGCAAATTTACCGGAAAGCCAAAGATTAGCAAGATGCTCAGGTGCAAATGGCGCCTTGTTTCCGGAACGATCAAGAATTGCACCTCCGGCCAGCGGATCGCTTTCACTAAAATCTTCCAGCTGTGCGTCGTTGTAGGCATAGGCGGCATAGAGGTTTATTCGATCAGTCAGCTTGGCTGCAATATCAACCTCAATCCCTTTCGAGCGCTGAGTTCCCAAAGCAATGGTTCCCGGGGTTACCGTACTGGGAATTTCAATATTCTCTTTTTGAATATCGTAATAGGCAACACTGGCGTTCAATCGACCATCTGCCTTCTGATACTTGGCTCCAACTTCAACCTGGCGACTCTCTTCAGGATCAGAAAAATCATCATTAACAGCGCGGGCAGAGTCTACCGTTGCCTGCGTTGATGGCGGTGCAAATGCCTGACTAAAATTGGCATACAGCGACATTTCTTCAGTTGGCAGAACGACCAGCCCAACCAGCGGATTGAACTTGGTGTAGCTACGCTCTGAGTTAAAGCTTGCTAATCGACCGCCGGTAGCACCAAAGACAAGCTCGGTGCGCTCATCTTCATAATTCAGAATATCCAGTCTGCCCCCAACCAACAGCTCTGTTTTCGGATGCAGCTCGATACGATCGAGAATGTAAGGCGCAAATGTCACTGCGCTCGCATCAACGTCCTGGAAGAACTGTTGGAAACCCGTTTGCTGACCAGGAACCTGAATAGACGCATCGTCTAGCTGAACAGATGTTCCGCCGGTAAATTCAAGAGCAAATTCATCCGTCAAACGATTGACTTCCGCTCCAACAAGCAGCTTATGACGCAGCTGTCCGGTTTCAAGTGTCCATAACAACTCCAGCTGATTACCCAGCCATACCTGCTTATCATCAAGTGTTGAGAACGATCGGTCTACAAAGCTGGCCATTGCCTGAGGACTAAAAAATGCACCATTCAGCAATGTACCGGCAGACTCCCAATCCAGGCTTGAGTAGTAAAATTTATTTCGCAGAACAAGACTGCTGCTTAGCTTGCGGTTGTAATCTACTTTTCCACGAATGATGTTCTGTTCAGAATTGTCATCCTGCACTTCGTAGTTTGTCTCGACATCAACATCCGGCAAACTTACACCGGTTATCTGAAAGGTATTAAAATCCAAATCGAAGGCAAGCGGAATACCGGAATCAGGTGTATACTCGCTGCGAAGGTATTCGACATCCAGATTGATAAACGAGCGATTGTCAATTTGGTACGTCAATACCGGATTCACGCCGAAAGCGCTGTTTTCCTTGTCATCACGATATCCGTCCGACTGTTGAAACATGCCATTTACACGACCGGAGATTTGCCCCGAATTGTTAACAAAGCCTGCATCAAGCGTAGCGCGAGCAGAGTTAAACTGTCCAAAGTTTCCACCGATGGTCGCAAAGTTACTAAATATTGGCTTCTTATGGACAAGATTAACAGCACCCGCCAATGGGTTGCTTCCATACAGAAAAGTAGATGGCCCTTTTAGCACCTCAACACGATCTACATTATACAGATTATAAAAGCTGACCTCGGGTTCAGGCGTTCCATCAACGAGAACCAGGCCATTTTCCAACGAACTAAACCCGCGGATGTAGAAAAAATCGGCAACGCCGTTTTGCGTCTGTGGATTGACGCCGCTAACATAATTTAGCGCATTTCCGACAACCTGAGCATTGCCCTCATCCAGCAATTCGCGCTTTACCACGCTGACGCTGGCAGGTGTTCTCAATAGAGGTACCGGCAGCTTGGTTGCCGTTAAATTATAGGCGGGCAGGTCGCTACTGCGTTCATCGGTAACGATGACAGAATCTTCAAGCGTATACTCAATTATTTCATCCTGTGCCAAGACAGGAAGCACGCCAGCCAACAAAAAAGTCAGCAAGAATTTGTGCAAAATGCTCATCAGCGTTTGCCTCTTTCGATATTAGGGGGTGAGTTTTTTTGGGTGAAATTTGATGTGTAATGTAGGATTGTCCCGATACGATTTAATCTTTTTCTGGTTCTGAGTTTGCTCCGGTCTTGGAGCAAACTCAGCCAAAGAATTTAACTGTTGAGATTGATACAAAGAATCTCATTCACATTACGCAAGTAAAGACGACCACCTGCAAGCGCCGGAACAGTCCAGCTCTTACCATCCATTACCTTTGCACTGGAAACTTCTTTATAACTATCAGACGTTGCTTCAGCGATTGCAAGAGTGCCTTTATCGCCAAGAACAATAATATGCCCATCAGCATAGATCAGACTGCCTTCACCGAATCCACGCTGACGCCAACGATCCTCTCCGGTTGCCAGATCGATGCATTTCAACGTCTTTCCGTCGAAACCATAAATCGATCCATCGTGATATACCGAAGTAGACATTTTATTTTTCATACCGCGCGTTTTCCAAAGCTGCTCGGCTCTCATTCCGGATGCGTCTCCGTTAATTGCGTAGAGGCCGGCACCCACGTCATATTCAGATGAGATAAAAATTCGATTCGGTGCAATAAAAAGGGGTGTCGCAGCATTCACATCGTAGGATGTTTTCCACTCCGTTTCCCACAGTATCTTACCATTGTCTGGTGCCAATCCCATTAGCTTACTGCCGGTGAAGCAAACAATTTGTCGGACATCATTAATGGTTACGGCAATCGGAGAAGAATAGCCTGCAACATCATTTCCGCCCATCCACAACAGTTCGCCGGACTTGCGATCGAAAGCAACCATAGACTTGCCGTTTCCGCCACCAGCTTCAACAATAACCGAGTTCCCTTCGATTAGAGGAGAGGTACAGTAGCCCCAACGTGGCATTTCACCACTAGCAATCTTGGCAACATCTTTCTGCCACATCGCCTGACCATTCTCGGCATTTAACGCGTGAAGTACGCCAAACGTGCTATAGACGTAGATCATACCGTCGTTGTAGGTTGGCGTAGAACGCGGGCCATCTCCACCCATTCGACCGGCAAAGTTATCACCTGTGCGATACTTCCAGACTGTTTCACCAGTGGAAGCATCCAGGCAAACCAAATACTCATCGCTGCCTTTGGCATACTTTGTATAGGCCTTGGAATTGGCTATAATGAAGGATGTAAATCCATCTCCAAGCTTATGTCGCCAGATAATATCCGGCGTTTTATCCTGCCAATCAGTTTGCAATCCGGACTCTGTAGAGCGAGCATCACGGGAATTCCCCAAGTATTGCTTCCAGCTCCCTTCAACCGGTTTGCTTTGACTAACCGTTTTTGTCGTCGCCACACCAGAATTGCGTAAATCTACGCGGGAGCTTATTTCCGGATCTCCACAGGAAAGCGCAACCGCAGAAAATAAAAAACAAACGCTAAACATTACTAATATGTGTCTCATAACAGCCTCCTCATCATATTGCAACCGGGCCTTAACGTTCATACGTAACATTCAGGCCGGAGTTACATTTATTGATACTTAATGCCAATAGGGTTGAGAGATTTCTTAGCAACACTGTCACGCCGAGCGGAGTCGAGGCGCCAAGCTAAGTAATTTTTGTGGCTGACTTCTCGAAAATGTGCACTTCGACTCCGCTCAGCACGACATTTTCTCTTCAACTATTCGCCATAATTTCAACGTGTATTCGCAGAATTTAATAATATTTATTCACTTCTTTTATGTGTAACGGGCATTTTGATATTGCTCGTCATAAAAAAGCGGCAGAAGTTGATCGACCTGCAACAAGCCTTCGCGCGTTAACGTCACATCCCGATCACTAAAATTCAGCATGCCGGTTTCTTTCAGCTTATTGTATTGTGGTCCGAATGCCTCGACAATATTTACATCAAATTTGTTAGCAAAGTAATCAACCTCAATGCGTCCCAGCTTAAGCTGCAAGATCATTTCACGTATCAGCTGATCGCGATTGGTGGTCTGCTTTGCGCGATATACCGGCAATTGGCCCTCATCGAGAGCACCGAGATATTCATTCCATCGGCTGGAATTTTGATAGTGAATGCCGTCAAAATGTCCAAAAGAAGAAATTCCAGCGGCTAACATATCGCTGCCTTTCCAGAGTGCATCGCGATAGACGAACTTGATTTTGCTGCTTTTCTTAACAACCGTATAGGCACTTGAAACGTCATATCCGGCAGCAACAAACTGATCGATGGCATAGCTCTGCCAGGCACGCTTGGTATCCCAATCGGCAAAGCTGAGAACTTCAGATTCACCATCACGCAGCTTCTGCGAATAAATCGCATTATGAGGCAATTCCATCTGATAAATTGTAACGCTGTCGGGATCGTAGTCAATCGCCCGCTGCACCGTTTCTTTCCAGCTCTCCCAGTTGTCGCCAACCATGCCTGCTATTAAATCAATATTCAGCTGCTCAAAGCCTTCCTGCTTTATCCACTCTCTCACGCGATAGATCTCTTTCGACATATGTGCTCGTCCATTATCGCGCAGAATATCATCATTGAAGTGCTCTACCCCAAGGCTAAGACGCGTTACACCGATTTCGCGGATCGCGGCCAATTTACTCTCGGTCAGCGTTCCCGGTTCGCATTCAAATGCGACCTCTTCAACCTGATCCCAGGGAAGTGCAGCTTTTGCGTGTTCGACCAGAAAGTGCAGATGTTTTACACTTATGAAAGATGGTGTTCCACCGCCAAAATAGATATAGCGAAGTGGGCGATTTTGAATCGCCGGCATGTTACCGTAAAGTTCCAGTTCGCGCACCAGCGCATCGAGATAGTTTTGAATCTCACTGCTGTTCTTGCCGGTATACACCTTGAAGTAGCAAAATTTGCAGCGCTTGCGGCAAAATGGAATGTGCATATAAAGCCCCAGCGGCTGCTGAGACACGGCAGGCTGCCGTAACTGGTCTAAAACAGTCTCCACATCTTCATCATTCCAAAATGAGTAAGCCGGATAGTTGGAAACAAAAACGCTACCAACCTGAGTGGAACTTTTTTTATTGGGTGAAGTAGCGGGATCGGCTTGAAACCGCTTTTCAGCATCGCTCATTATATGGAATCCTCCAAGGGGTTATTTTAAGTCTATTGTTTTTAGTGCGCGGACAAAATAAAGTATAATGAATAAGATGATTAAAGTTTGTCAGGCTGAGCCCTTCGGCTGCGCTCAGGACAGGCTTTGTCGAAGCCCTATTGAGAGCTTTTTTAGCCTCTCGACTTCGCTCGAGGTGACAAAACTCAAAGATAAAACAATTCTGTCCATCCAATTACTGGCCACCGAAACAAAATATGGAGCCGTCTGCAGTCGCAACCAGCAGCTGCCCGTTAATTAATGCGGGCGTTGCCCCAACACTGGCACCTGTGTCATATTCCCATAAAGTTTCTCCATCAGCAAGGCCTAATATGACAATCTCACCGCTTTTGGCCGCAATTACTACGCGGTTTTCAATAACCAGCGGTGAGGCATCAATTCGAGCACGCATACTATGTGTCCAAAGCTCTTCGCCGTTGGAAATAGCAATTGCGTGGAGCATCTTATCGCGCCCCGCCGCAAATACTTTATTATCTGCAACCGCCGCAGAGGCGTAAAATGGAAACTTGCGTTTAGGGTGCTCATAGGACCACAGTATGCTGCCCTTAACAAAGTCTATAGCAACAACGCGATTGTCGTACGTTCCAACATAGGCAATATCACCGACGATTGCCGGACTGGCACCGACGTATGCGCCTATTTCAATCGTTTTTTCTTCAACGCCTTCGGTAAGATTGATAACGCGCAGAAAGCCGTCACATCCGGCTACAATTGCGCGGTCTCCCGCAATTGCAGGCGTGGCATTCACATAGCCATCTGTCTCGATCTTCCAGGCAATCGCGCCATTCTTCTTCTCGAGGCAATAAACAAACTGATCGTAGGAGCCAAAGAGAACCTGATCTTCATAAAAATTTACGCTGGAAACAATTTCACCTTCGGCCTCAAAACTCCATAGCAGACTTCCATCAACTTTATTTAGACGATAAAGCATCCCGCCCTCATCGCCAAAGTAGAGCGAAATTTCGTCTATTGCCGGAGTTGACTTAATGTCGTTTTCAGTCTTAAACGCCCAGAGCACTGCACCATCTACAAGGGAAAGCGCTGTAACCATCCCCTCCTCAGTGGCGAAGTAGGCACGTTCGCTATCTGCAACAATACCTGTTTGGATACTGCCTTCCAATGCGGCAGTCCATTTCAGTTCAGGTTGATTCGTAAACGTTCCGGCTGCTACGCCGGTAAGCGCGGAATTACCGCGAAATACGCGCCACTCCGAATCGGCAGACTCTTGCGTTTCATCTGCGATTGTCGCTACAGTAAGAAGCAGCAACACTAAGACACATCGATATATAATCATGTTTATTCTCATCTAATCAGCAGTATATGCCAGTTGGTAAATCTCATACAGTTGTTCAGCCTTAACCGGACGTGGATTAAAATTACCTGTCCATTGCTCAGCAGCATCTCCGGAAAGCTGTTTCAATACGTCTTCAGACACATCCAGCTCCGATAATAATGTTGGCAATCCGGCGCTTCGAATTAGTTCCTGCAGTCGGGCAACCAAGGGCTCCACCGAATTCGTCGCATCCGCGGCAATACCAGCTGCGTGCATTAATTCGCGATACAGATCGGCAGTTGCGTTATCACGAGCATTGTAACGCACAACAGAAGGTAACATAACGGCAACGGCCTTCCCATGGGTTATTCCAAATCGAGCAGTTAGGGGATTAGCCGTTGCGTGTGCCGCACCAAGCATGGAGTTTTCGATAGCCATGCCAGAGAAGTTAGCACCTAAGAGCATATTTCCCCAGTGTTCAATGGTTGGCGATTGAAATATTGCTGCAAAGTTGGCTTCCAAAAGTCGCCAGGCCTCTTTGGCATAAAGCTGTGAGATGGGATTTCTTCGCGTGCAGACATAACTTTCAACAGCATGTGAAACGGCATCTATTGCAGTAACGGCTCGAACTTCCGAGGGAACACTCTCTGTAAGCATGGGATCCAGAATGACGTGATGAAAACGGGCTTTAATATCGCCACAGGCCATTTTACGATGCGTTTCGGCATGTGAAATTAGAGCATAAGACTGTGCTTCGCTACCGGTTCCCGCGGTTGTTGGAATCCCTATAGAAGGTAACATCGGCTTATCTGCTTTTCCATGCCCCCAGTAGTCTTCCATCTTGCCATCGTTAGTCAGCAGGAAATTTATTCCCTTGGCACAGTCCATTGAGCTTCCACCGCCCAAGGCAATAATCAGTTCAATCTTCCCGGCATTTACGGCAAATTCAACACCGCGCTCGACATGTTCAGTAGTAGGGTTTTCTTCTACCGCGCTGAATACATCACAGCGAATCCCCTGGTTCTTCAGCGCATTGAGCGCACGGCTAACGTGCCCCGCTGCAATAATTCCCGGATCAGTCACGAGTAAAACGTGTGAAACGTTAAAACCCATGGTTATGGTTCCGAGCTGATTCAATGAGTTGGCGCCGAAGGTTATTTGAGTGGTCGGCTGAAATTCAAATGACTGCATATATCTTTCGCTATCACTATTCACAGGTTATTGGGCTATCGCAACTTATCAATAAAAGAATACGCATGCTACCGGCAGAAGTTACGTTTTAGATTGAGCCAATACAACTGTAAAACGACTCCCCTACTCTCTAAGGTTTATTACCTTATTGCAGTAAAAAAGTTCACTGTTCGTGGCTAATAATAATTTGATGTGGGAAATGCAGGGATAGTAACAAAATGTTGAAACGAAGTAAAAAAAGAACCCCGATTGATGCGAAGCACCAATCGGGCGGTCTGTGAGGAAATTCCTTTTTAGGGACAGGTTATATCTTCACCTTGTGAATCCCAACAGCGCCAATTGGTATCGCCAAAGCGGTTTTCATCTGCTACGCGACCAGCAGTAACAGTGGGGTTACGATCCCACTCAATGTCCGTTTGATTGCCAGTCTCAGCATTGTAAATATCGTAAAAGAGTTCAAAGTCGCCATTAGTCAATCTGCCATATTCGATGTAACTACCTTTACCGGCATTTCCATCCAAAACATTGGTATATTTTACGCTCGCATCTTCAGATTGCAAATCCCGCTGCCATTCAATGAAGAGAAAAGACGTTTCAACTGCACGGTTTGGATCGTTTAATGTCCAGGTGCCTTCCGTTATCAGTAAATCAGATTGTCCGTAAAACCAGAGGCGGTCGGTAAATGCGCCATCGCGTGAAACAAACATTTCCCACTGGATCTGATTAGATTCCAGTCTGCCATATAATTTGGCAGAATGTTGGACACCTAAAACCGGGAAATTATAGCTCCAAAGCCATGAGCCATCTTCCTGACGAACCGGATCGTGATTAAAAGACTCACCGAATGCTGCAACCGGACCGACCAGAGTAACAACCAGAATAGTATTCCAGATTCCAACATTTAGCGCAGCCCAGTTCAAGTGGGCACGAGTTTTACCGGCTGGCAGCTCTGCCGGTGCAGGATTAGCTAGAAAATCAAAGTTCATCAGCATGGTATTTTCCGGAGGCAGCTCAGGTGCAGTCTCCCCATCTCCCGGCCCGGATAGATCTTCCGCACATGATGATAGAATTGTAATCGAAAATAGAAGTATTGCAAAAAGTCTCAAAAAAGTATTGGTTCGTAGTGTTTTCATGTTAAGCTCCTTCAGTGAAAGGTTTATATATCAGTCACTATACATATTACACAGAACGTGCCAACTTGCTGAAAAACATCTTAATTACAATAGGAACAGAGATTTAAAAATGAAAAGATAGTCAGTATGAATCGAAATAAAGAGTGAACAGCAGATACGGTGTGAATATTTAACAACAGATCCTAACCACGCCGGCTGATCATAATCAGTGGACAATCTGTATTTTGCCCAATTGTTAATGCAAAGCTCCCGAATATCTTTTTGCGACGCCCAATCCGCTGGAGGCCGAGGATCATTAAATCGCAATCTTCAGAAAGCCGCACAAACTCTTTAATCGCATTCTCACTACGCACAACGGTAATCGTCGACCGCACCGGAACTTCGTCGTTGGCCATCTGCTGCAGTTTTTTGCGCGCACGCTGCTCCTGCCCCTTTGTCATTGATGGAGGAACCACGCGTAAAAAAGTGATTTCCCGATGGCCCGTCCGGCATAAGCTGCCTAACAGACGAGCGCGAAGTAAATCATGCCCTCCCCTGCCTCCAACACCAACAATTATTCGCTTTGCTTGTGAAAGATGCCAGCCACTTCGGGAGCGCAATACCACCACGTCGCAATCGACACCACTCATAATTTCTTCGAGATGACTACCCGTCGGACCATCTGGCGACAAGCTATGTGCACCTAACAGCAGGCTCTCGCATCCATGCGTAGCCGCAACCCGCGAGATTTCCTTCCATGCTTCCGGTGAAATCGTTGTAAGAGCTTCCGGTTTCAGACCCGCCGCGAACGACGCAGTGAGTGCCTCACGCAGCACCTGCTGCGCTTCAATAAGTCGATGGTGTGGTTCACCGGCACGCCAGCCGCCTTTGTCTACCAAAACAGAGAGTAATAAAACGCGCCCTACACGTGGTGGAGCCAGCGCATTAGCCACGGTGACCATTGCTTCTGCATTGGCCGGATTGGCAATTGGCACCAAAACCAGCGGACGTTTTCCGCGTAGCTGTGCCAGCTCGGGATCAAGCGCTTCAAATGCAGCATCGGCGGCAGAAGCCCGTCGGGCAAAAGAAACCAAATAGAGCAATCCACCAGCCGCAAGCCATGCGAAGCCGATGATACCAGCGCGCGGCACCATAATGCCCTGGAAGATTGCCAGGGCCAGACAAGACAATGCACCAAGCACCGGAAGAACTGGAAACAACGGGATCATAAACTGAGCCGTGTCGGTGCTGCGAAGTCGGGCAAGAATGCTGGTATAATGCGCGAGGGCAAAGGAGATTAGAAAAATAAGTGACGATACGGCTCCCGCTGCAGCCACGTCTGAAATGAGCGTAAGCAATACGGCAACCATCAGTGCGCTTAATAAGATCGCCGCAACCGGCGTTTGTCTCACCGGATGCAGTTTGCCCATTGCTGCAGGCAGAGTATTATCCTGAGCCATAGCACGGGCAACCCGTGATGCGGCGAACAGGTTCGCCTGCAGAGCAGAGAGCATCGATAAAATTGCTGCCAGAATAACAATCCAATATCCGGTTGGGCCAAGATAGTTCTGAGCTGCCACAGCCACCACCGTCTCCGGGTTATCGCGGCTAATTTCCTGAATCGATTCTGCATCTCCCACACCGACAGTAGCGATTACAAATAAAAAGGGCAGATAAATCAACATGCCGATACCCAGCGAGGTCAGCATGGAACGAGGGATGGTTTTACCCGGGTCTTTCACTTCCCCACCGATTGCGGCAATCAAATCGAACCCCTGCAGGGCAATAAACGTGTATCCCATTGCCTGAAACAAGCCCGCCGCTCCTTCAGGAAAGAACGGGCTAAGTCTGGCAACGCCCTTGGCGGTATCACCTGTTAACCAAATCCAAATACCCGCAAGAATAAGTCCAATAAATAGGACAACCTTTCCGATCGTTTCAAATTGTCCACCGCCACCAGTTGAGCGCAATAATGAGAGCACATAAATACCGGTTGCCAACAGAGCGAGTAAACTTTCGAACCTGGCATGATGCAGCAAAGCCAGCTGCCAACCGAGCGCATCGCCGATTCCAATAAGTGCAACCTTAAAAAACGAGGCAAAGCCAAGTGCATAAAGCAGTGCAGCGACAATTGAAGCAAACCAGACAATCCAGCCAATAAAAAATGCCGCTTGAACGGAAAACACCTTCTTTGAAAAAGCATAGGTGCCGCCAGACTCCGGAAAGCGCGCAGATAGTTCGGAGAAACTGAATACCGTAAGCAGGGCAATTACTCCGTTAAGAGCGAACGCCAAAATAGCCCCGGGACCGGTTATTGAGAAGGCAACACCAGCCAGCGCCAAAATTCCGCCGCCGACAATTGCGCCAACGCCAATCATCGTCGCGCCGGAATAACCGATATGTCTGGTAGATTTTGCCATTTATTGATTAATCTTTCATTGTGTGAGGCTGCAAAGATAATACGATTTTCAGCTGGTCGCAATCTGAATACACGGCAATACCGTCAATGGCTTGACTAAGCGGTACAATGGGAGTATTATTGTCCATGAATGCGAATCACATGTTGAGAGTATTTTCGATTACTTTCGCCGCGCCCTGCCCTTCGGCTCCGCTCAGGGAGCGGGCTATTGCGTTCCCCGAGCCCTTCGGCTACGCTCAGGATAAACTCAACCGGGGGGAAAGGTTTCATTTTTCTGAGGGTAATCCGGGTCATGCTTTTCAACTCCTGATTCGCATCATAAATCGACTTTTATTACTAATAGTATTATCGTCCAGCCTATTTGCACAATCGCTGGAGCCAGAGCTGTTGCCGGATTTACGGTCAGACTTTCTCCAGCAGACTGAGTTTACCAGTACCACAACTGCGCATATAAATAGCTATCTGCAATATTATTCACTGCCAGATTCGGTAGACTATCGATACCGCAGTATCTCTGCCGATACGTTTCAGTTAGCCGTGCAGATTTTCTCTCCGCCAGATCCGACCGGTAGCATGCTGATAGTTCATGGCTACAATGCGCATGCCGGACTTCAGCAACAGCTGATTCGGCATCTTCTGGACATGAAGATGCGGGTTATTCTATACGATCAGCCGGGACACGGGCTGTCTACCGGCAAAACGGCGAGCATAGCAGAGTTTGATGTATATGGTGAAGCATTACAAAGCGTTATCAATGCCACCTCCGACTATCTCACCGAGCCGCAGTTGATGATGGGACACAGTATGGGCTGCGCGGTTATCCTGACCTGGCTACAGGAAAATCCGCAAACCGCATTCGAAGATTATATCTTTCTGGCTCCATTGGTGAAACATCGCTTTTGGCAGCTCGGTAAGCTTGGCACGAAGGTCATTTCTCCAATGCGTAACAGCATCCCACGCCGGTTTAAAGCATCCTCCAGCGATACTGCCTTTGTGAGTTTTTGGCGTAAGGATCCGCTAATGGGCCGAAAAGTGCCGCTTGAATGGGTGCAGGCACTTTATCGCTGGTATGAAAGTGTTAAATCAGTGCAGCAGTTTCCGGGTAAACTGCTTGTTGTGCAGGGAGATAAAGATCGCGTTGTTGACTGGCGGTTCAACCTGCCCTTTTTAGCAGAGCGCTTCTCCGGCGAGCGCCTCTACCTGCTTGAAGGAGCGATGCACCAGCTGCAAAATGAAGGATTGCCGCTAAGAAAGCGCGTGCTTCAACAAATCGGATTTTGGGTGCAGGATAAGCAGGAAGAGTTGGTTGAGGTTTTGGAGTAGGAATATGGTTCAGAACCTGCTTGTAAACGTAGTAAAACCGCTACGTTCCACAGAATAAGTGTCAAGGTCAATCTGCTCAAAAGCCATGTTTTAAAGGCGTTCTTGAGGATTTGCGGTTTAGTGTTTTGCAAGGTTTATTCGCATATTGTTGGTACTCGCGAAATTGATAGAATTTTCTTTAATAATTTGAAGTGAAAATTGCTAACAACTTCTAAAAAAAGATCTATCCCGCCTTTTTATTGTTAGAAGACTGATATATATTGCAAGTATTATTAAAAATCGATGGAAACGGATCTCACCCTAAAATAGTATTCTTTGTTATCTGTTCATAATAAACATACGAATAAGCCCTTCTGTCTCTTTCGAATTATTTGCATAAGGCTCTAATGCTTTTCCGATTATTGTTCCCAATGCGTTCTGAGGGACATTACACTTCATCGCTACTCCTCTTTGAGTTGAGGAGACGAGTAAATCACCTACTTCGATACTACCGCCTTCAGCACACACACGTACATAGACTTGCCCACCAATTGCAATTGGTAAATCGCTACTTCCGTCTTTTCTTGTTCCAATTACCAAACCTGGTGAAAAGTCACCCGCGCCGCTAATAACACCAACGACCTTTTGATCAAACGCTTCAACTGAAGGTAAAATTCCATTTGCCTCCTCAGACGCAGACATAACAGTACCTGGAATTACACCATTACGAGCAGATAATTCGAAAACTTCAGCAAAATCATGAACTTTCTTACCATGAACGTTAACATAACCGTGATATTCATATCTATCCCATGTATTGCTGCGTAAAAATTGATTTTTATCAATTTTAGTTCGATAGTTAGGATTTTTTACTCTCTGCACACCAATTTCAACTTTACGAGTTCCTGAAGGTTGATTAAATATCAGAATCCCGGTAGAATCCCTTGAATGACCTATATACACTGTTGCAACGTTTATTTTATTGAAATTAATTCCATTTTCAGATAAGGGAAATTTAAGGGGGCTGTAATATTTTTTATAGAAATCGGAATAAAATTTAATATGGCCGTTATTTTTTATACTAAATTTGTCTGGAATATTGCCTGGCTCTCCACTAAGACCTCGATATCCTCTGGGCCCTCTTTCTCCAGGAGATCCTTGAGATCCTCTTTCTCCTTTCTGTTTTTGCAAATCTTGTAATATTTTTTTTAATTGAATTATCTCATTTTCATGTTTCTTAACCAGATCTGATATACTTTGTGTTTGTGAGAAAAGCGGGGCGATAAAGGTAATAGACAAAAAGATGGTTACAATTTTAATATTAGAATATCGAGTCATTTTTTACCTCGTGAAAATTTTTATTTGCAAAAATTTATGTAAAATGTTCAGATTCTACTTGCAAGGTCCAACATCTGACCAATTTAAAGGTCTATTCGTAGTAACGCTTTGTGTGAGGCATGAGTTATTCCCCAAGTCTTTCTGAAAATCGTAGGGTCGATCGGCTGTAGAGACATCTTCTGGTAGGGACACAATTTCAATCATTTCTTCTGTAATCTTATCTCCCTGCTCCCCATCTGATTTTAAATAAATTCCAGGCTCGCGTTCAGGTAAAAATATGTCCAAATGACTGGACGAGAAAAAAATGCCAGTTATTACCGATAGTAAGATGCAAGCTCTCCATACCAACGGTATTAAACGCTTATGTTTATTATGATTCTGCTGTATTTTTAATTTTTGATTTTGTGTTTGAATTACTACATTTGACTGATTTTTAGTCCCTGTTTCTTTTTGACTTCTCTTATCGTTAGCCCGGAGCTTTGTTCGATCTAGCTTCCCTGCTTCTCGCTGAAACTTGCCTTGCTCCTCTTGTAACAAAGCTCTTCTTTTTTCAGATAATATATGTAGATTTTTCTGCTTCTCTTTTTCGAATTCTTTTAACAAATCGCGATATTCTTGCAAGGATACACCTAATTGGCCATCATTGGGAGACAATTCCAATTGGCTTCTGAAAGTCCTAAGCACCAGTTCAAAACCTTCTTTCTCAAACAAATCACAGTAATGAATATCAGAAAAGCGCTCTGGAATTTCACACTCATTTAACCTTACTGGGATAATAAAAAGCTTTCCTTCAGGCATTTCTTCTAATGTATCTAATGCTAGTTTATACTCTCGCTGTACATAGCCCCGTTTTGCTACTGATTGTTTTGAAAAAAAGATCATTACAAACCGCGCTGTCTTTAGAGCCTTTGAAGTTTCCATTCTCCAATTCTGCCCCAATAATAAGTCCTTTTTATCCATCCAAGGACTAAATCCAGCCTTAATTAATTGTTGATAAACAGCTTTTACTGCCAAAATATCTTCTCGTGCGTAGCATAAGAAGATTCTGGCTTCATTGACTCTCATTTTGTTGCTTCCTGCTTCAGTGTAGTTAGTACACAAACATCTATTTCGCTGATTAACATTCAGAGAGAAAAGTGATTACTTGACATGTTAAACAGGTAATTTTATCGACTAAAAAATGTGTTATCTAGGATCTTTTCTAGATTACAATATTGTGAAGCGACTAATCAAACTTCATGAAATATTTTAAAGTGCAACAACCTTAGCTTAATAAAGGTTAGTTGTTGGTTTTAGCGATGCTAAGGTTTGAGGAGTTTTTATAAAATATACATTCTGGGCAAGATTCAAAAGGGGAATAATCTTTCTAAAATATATCAGCTGAAATTGAATCAGCTGAGACTGAGAAAGCTCCTGAAAAAACTCTCGGGGTTTCTTGAATCCTACCCAGTTTCTAATCCACCGTATTCATAAGGTGCAGGCTCTTTTGCTCCATACGGTGATGATTCTTTGAGTTATGTGAGAGGCGAAGAACCTACACAAAACGGTCATTTCTCTTTAACTGAAAAGACAACTGCAACAACATTTAGTGCTTTCTGACAGCAGCCGCGGTATGAATTAAATCGAACGGATGAACATTGAATCCACGTTGGCAAAATTTTGGTTTTAGCGGATGTTTACAAACTTGTGTCCATTAAGATTTACATCGTCTCAAACAACTCCCTCAAATGGTGCAGCGCAACCTCCTGATCAATAAAGTACGGACTGGTGGCAATGGTTATGAATTCGGCGTGCTTTATACAGTAACGAATGTAATCGTATTTCTGCTGCTGTGGAATATAGCTCATCTCATCGGCGAAGATATCCAAATCGAGATCGAAGACAAATGGAGGTTCCGGCAATTGCTGGAAAGCACCGCTGCTATCAATAATATCAACCTTATTGAATAGCCCCAGCTTGATGGCCGGTCGAATAAAGTTTCCGACATTGAGATGAAAGTTTGCGTAGTCTAAGGCCTCTTTCAAATCGAGGTCTGACCAGTTTGCCGGGGCGGGGGACGATCGCTCCGGTTCACGCATATCGCTATGCTGATCGACGTGGATTAAACGCTGTCCCGGTGCGAGAACGCCAGCCTTTAAACCAACCAGCCAAAACATAAATGCGTGATTATGATTGTCAAATAAAAAGATATGTTTATCGCGCCAGTGGCTATAGATGAATTTAGCCAAGCCCGACAACGCACGTTCAACACCATCCTCAATCTCGCAGAAAACAATCTGCTCGCCAAGCTCGGCAGATTCAAGCGACGCTTCTATCAGAGGTGGGACAATGATCGATTTGTGTTCTCGCTCTTCAAAAGAAAAGGCATTGTTGCCGGTTGCGGTCTTAATAGAAAAACCGCTGTAGAGCTTCATCAGCTCTGCCAGCGGCTTTTTCATACTATTTGCTACCATATCGTTAGGCCAATGTCGCCTGAACATGCAGCGCACGCTGGCGGTAAAGATGTTCGAACAAGTTACCTTCATGCGGCTGATCCCAGGCAATTTTCATGGTAGGAACCGGTCCAATGTTCAAACGCTCTACATTCGGCGATGCAAATAATTCATTGACATAGTTCTGATCCTTTGTAATTGCCGAAACAACCAGAGTTGGCCCCATCTCATTCAGAATGCGATCCTGCGGCACTTCCACCACCGTTACAAACGGAAACAAGTATTCGCTGGATGCCAGTGGATGCTGCGGGTCTTCACAGTAGACAACCGTCGGTAGCAGAAATACGCAGTCATCAAGCTCTACCAGTCGGCTACCCTCACGGTATTTTGCCGTCAGGTCTTCAGCACCTTCGGTCTGCAGCTGACTATCTATTGCATCATTCAGCATATAGGCCAGCTTCTTATTGGCAAAAGCTGCGATTTGGGCATTCGGATCATCCATCGTCGTTGCAGTAACCTTGGCAAGGCGCTTCGCCAGTTCTTCAGCAATTTCACGTCCACGACGCGGCACCCAAAGTCCTGAAGCATTGATGCAGGAACGTCCGCCATTTGCAACAACGGAATGTTCTACCACATCGAGATGCTGATTAAAATCGTCTACCTGGTCTTCACCAAAGAGGACCTTACTCCAGCCCGGTCCATGAATCTGAACGCGTTTGTCGTTCTTCCATGGTGCAACCGTGTTCTTATCACCAAAGAACATGGAACGACCGGTGCGCAGTAAAATTTCACGTGCGCCATCATAGCTGGTGGGATAGTAGCCAAAAACTTCCGGCGGACAACCGGCAGCCATAAAAGACTGTGCAATGCGATAAGGCGTCCACGGCTCCTGACTACCCGGCTTTAGCACAACCGGCACCTTCAGGGCGATGGCTTGAATCCAGAGCGAGTGAACCCCGGGCGAATTGCTCGGCAAAATAGCTCCCAGAGCATTGGTTTCGCAGAGAAAATTTAGCGGCCTGCCATCTTGCTCAACCCAGCCTTTATCGAGAATGGACAGATCGAGACCGCGGGTAAGTCCACCAAGCACTTCTTCCATGCCTTCCATAACCAGCGTTATTTTTGCCATATTGGTTCGGCAAAGTGCCTCCGGCATTCCGGTAGTGGCAGACAAATTGGTAATGTACTCTTCCGGTGTTTGAGTGCCGTCTCCCATCGGGAGTTCGCTTTCATTGAAGTATTTCGCGGCTCGCTTACACATGTCCAGCAACTCACGAATCGGAATAGCATCCAGAACCTTTTTATTATGGGCGGCATCGCGCATATCTTTGTTAATCAATCCGGGATTGGCCTGACTCATTTCTGCAACCGGCTCTCCGGTGCGGAAATGGGGAATCGTAACCGTAGTGAGGCTTTTATACGGTTTCCCGGCTCGTAATATGGGTATATGAATCATACGGATATCTCCGTTTGGTTTTATTGGGTTTAATAAACACCTACAACGACTGACTGCTGAAAGCGCGAGAACAAACGCAGGTTCGATACGCCATCCCAGGGATAGGCATCAATCGGTTCAGCGCGTTCACCTTCATCGCGTTCTAGGAATCGTGGCATAAAGAATTCTTTAGTCAGCGTGGTTAAGATAACACGTCCGGTTTCACCATAATCAACAAGCTCATCAGGGTTGTCCGGATTGACCAGTTCAAACACAGCACGTGGATGCGGACCATAATAGGTAATGGCGTAATCGTCTTTCTGATCGAATGGCTTATTACAGGCCAGTCCCATTAGCGTGTTGCCATAGGTTGGTTGAAAATCGATTCCGGGAATCAACTCTTCACGTGCGAAGCGATGAAATTGCGCATTCATCTCGGTTCCACCGCAAAAAATACCGGTTACACCATGCTTGACGAGCGAGATTTTCTCACAGAGAGACTCAAGTAGCTTCGGCGTGGTAAACACGCATTTTATATTGTCATGGGCACGAAGAATTTTCAGCGCCTGATCGATAACGTGTTGCTTATACAGCTCGAGCTCCTGCATCTTGCCGGCTTTAATGAGCTTGTTTACCCAGCGCGGATCGAGATCGACAAAAAAGCAGATACCGCCGCGGTGCTGAGCCAGATGCTCTACAGCCAGGCGCAAACGACGTGGCCCACTCGGACCAAGCATCAACCAGTCACCGCCTTTGGGGAAGGTCTCATCAGAAAGCGTTTCGCTGAACATTTCATAATCCGTCCGAAAATCGTTAATATTTATACGCGATTTCGGTACGCCGGTTGAGCCACCGGTTTCAAATATATTAATCGGACTATTTGCATACGGTTTCGGCACCCATCGTCTCACCGGGCCACCACGCAGCCATTCGTCCTGAAAATGACCAAGGATTTTAAGATCGTTGTAACCACCGATCTCTTTGCGCGGATCAAAGTCCAGGTTCTCCGCGTAGTTCAGCCAGAAGGGACAACCGGTTTCAGGACTAAAGTGCCAGTCTACAATTTCGCGAACGTGAGTGTCCAGCTTATCCTGTGCTGCCGCAATCTTTTGAGACAGCGATTTATCTAGAATATCCATAAGTTCCTCATTATAAAGCATCAGGTTTGGGGTTCGTTATTCTCCGATTCCAAAAAGATGGCTTTGGCCGCGAACGAATATCATACCATCTGCAATGGCCGGCGTGGCCATCACCACTTCTCCAACATCATTCTGAGCCACAATGCTATAGCTATCGCCGGCATCAGCTACGTAAATTGTTCCATCCTCACTGGCAAGGTAGATCAAACCGTCGGCAGCAACGGGAGACGCAGAGAATGCATAACCGCCACCACGTCCACCAAGACGCTCCCTAAACTTGCGTTCGCCGGTCAGTGCATCAAAGCAGCTAAACGTGCCGTTATTGGTACAAACAAACAGATTCTTCTCATAAATAATCGGCGTCGGCATATAAGGGCCACCACGCTGAGTACTCCAGGAGATGTGATCACTGGACGTTTCGCCTTCGGCAAGAGAAATATCTCCTTTTGCGCCCGGTTTTATAACATAAATCGGTTGAATGGGTCGATAGCCACTGGAAATGTAAAACATTCCATGAGCGACAAACGGCGTCGGAACAGCAATTTCCGAATTGCCTTTTAGCGTCCAAATCTCAGCACCCGTTTCAGGATTGTAGCCACGAATGCCGTGCGTGCCATTTGTCAGAAGCTCAGCCGCATCACCATCTGAATAAACGGTAGGACTAGCCCAGGAAGGAATCTCATCGCGATCGGTCTTCCAGCGCAGCTTACCGTCTTTCAAACCATAAGCAGCGATATAAGAGTCTTTCTGCTTATCACACTGTACAATCACCATATCGCGATAAATGATCGGTGAACTGGCATGTCCCCACTGATAGTCAGGATCGTAAAACCACCCTGAATCGAGATAACCAAGATCCTGCTTCCACAGCAGTTCTCCGTCAATATTGTAGCAGAATAAACCTTCTGCGCCAAACAGGGCAACAACGTATTTACCATTTGTTACCGGCGTTGAATTTGCCTGAGTGGCTTTGGTATGCCTTTTTACTTGCGGCACCCCCCGATACGCCTCGCGCTCCCATATGATGCTGCCATTCTTCTTGTTGATACAATAGACGCGCCAGGAATGCTCGGAAACATCAGCGTCTGGCGCCACGTCACCATACAAGCCAACACGTAGTGCAGAGGATGTATCACTGCTTAGCGCGGTAGTTATAAAAAGTCGGTCTTTCCAAATTATCGGACTGGAATGAGCCAATCCTGGAATGGGCGTTTTCCACTTGATATTTTTGCCGCTCTCGACATCCCACTCAACAGGCGGGAACTGCTTATCGGCAACGCCTGTTGCCCCCTGTCCACGAAATGAAGGCCAATTTTGAGCAACAACTTTGCCTTTAGGGCGAATGCTCGGTGCAGCCTCTTCCACAACGGCAGACTTTTCTTCTTCCGGCTGGCTGCGCTTAAAAATAAACTTTGAATTCCCCTGCTCCAGTTCGAAGCTCTCGGCTTCGCTTGTTCCTTGTGGGAAGCGAACCGTAATACCCTCAAATTCTACGGACTTGAATGTCGTCTCATCTTCCGGAGCATAGGTTAGTGCGGGCTGTCCCGGTACTACACCTTTTAGCGAACCATTTTCGATGGAGAAGGTGAGTTTCATCCCAAAATCGCTGTTATCATATTTTCCGACATAACGCTTAAGAACTGACTCCGATACCTTTTGCTCTTTCGGCTTCTCAATCGTCTTAGCTCCGGCTTTTTCCAAAGCTGCAACCATTTCAGGTTTCTCACCACTCTTCGCTGTAGCAAGGGCGCGGGAAAGCGCATCCGCATCGGCCTTTCCGCTTTCCAGAACGACCTGCAAAAGCTCTGCGTTATTTTCCTGAACCGCTGTTAACAGCACAGCATCTGCGCCTTCGGAACCACGTTCTAACAAAATTTTAACAACGGTAGCATGCTTATTGTAAGAAGCCCAATCAATAGCAGACGCGCCATAGAAAGTATCTTTACGATTTAGCTCTGCGCCTTTATCGAGCAGTAGTGTAACAAGCTCAACATTTCCGCGATCACAGGCATAAGTAAGTGCCGTCACTTCATAGCGTCCGGTGGCGTTTACGTCTGCACCGTCAGCTAAAAGCTGCTTTACTTTTACAACATCGCCGGCACGAACAGCTTCCAGAAAAGCTTCATCGTTCTCTCCAGCAAAGAGAGACATAGCGCTAAAGAGGAGAAAAAACATGGTATAAATCCGCATACTTGCTCCTGAAAGCTTGGTATTTCAATTTAAAAACATGAGTTGCCCAGAGCCCAATAGTTCACATAAAGACGTTGAATTTTGAACCCTGAACCCTGAATTTATTTTACATATTTGCGTCTATTGCAAACAATGTCGTGCGGCTGGCAATATACAGAACACCATTATAAACGGTTGGCGTAGAGTATACTGCGCTACCCATGTTTACTTCGTGAATCAGCTCTTTGGTTTTAGAAGCGCGAAGTACTGCAACATCGCCGTCTTCATCACCAATATAAACCTTACCATCCGTAACAAATGGTGATCCCCAAATGGCAGCAAATGTATCATAAATCCAGTGCTCTTTACCAGTGTTTACATCCAGGCAATACAGAAAACCGCTCAGATCGGAAATGAACATCAGGTCGTCGATAATTGCGGCGGTTGCCATGGTGCGATTGAAGTCATCACCACTGCGCTGCCAAATATTACCGGTTTCGGTAATGTCTCCGGTTTGGGAAGCATCGATGCAATACAAGTTACCAGGTGCTTCGCCGTGCTCCGGATCTTGTCCAACGCCAAGATAGACTTTACCATCCAGAAATACCGGAGTTGAGATCAGATTATTGCGCGTACCGGAACCACCAAGAATCCACTTGGAATCCTTCGGGTTACAGTCAAATTGCCAGATCAGGTCACCGGTTTTCGGATCGAAGCTATATGCAACTCCATCCCCGCCGGGAAAAACCACCTGCTCACGGCCACCAGCTATACCATAAGCCGGATTGGCCCAAGTACCGTGAAGGATATCTTCACCGGGAAGGTTGTTTTCCCAAACAACTTCACCGCTATTCTTGTTAATGGCAAGAAAGCTGGGTGCTTCAGGCGAAGGAATAATGATATGGCTTTCATCGACACCATTCCCGGTCGTTAAATAAAGCATGTCTCCGACAAGCAATGGGCAACCAACAGCCAGGTTATGCGGGAATACATCCAGCTCATCGATGGTATCCAACTTCCAGATAATATCTTCATCGATTTTGCTGTTTTCAACTTCATCCTTGTACGGTCCGCGATTTTCACCGTCCAGGAAACCATCCAGATCAGCAGCAATCACTTCAGCGCGATTAGACACATAATAAATAATGTCGCCTTCAATAGCAGGTGTCGAGCAAATGCCCTGCAGCGGCCAGTCATTTACCATACCAGACGGCAGCTTGGCGTGGGCTGCCTGCCAGAGAAATTCACCCTTGTCTTCAGTAAAAACCATCAGGTTTCCGCGATCGCCACCCAGCTTGGGATTGCGAACAGCTTCATTGTTGGTGGCAATAACTACTTTGCCGTCAACAACCTGCGGGTTGGTATAGGTTTGTGATCCCAGCTTGGCAGTCCACTTAATGTGCTTACCGGTTTCCGGATCCCAGCTATGCGATATTCCGGTTGCTTCCTTTACCATATTGCGCGTAGCATCAAATCCATACATTGTCAGCACCGGAGCATCGGCCGATTTATCAGATTTCGTCTCCCTAGCTCCCGGTGTACTTACCAGAAGCAAGAGCAGTATAACTGCAACTATTTTTAACATCATATCTTAAATTCTCCTCAGAAAAATTTTATGCTTACTTTGCTGTTACTTTCACATTGTCGTAATAGTGCTCGGTATAAGATACCCCGATAATTCCCGGGCTACCCTGCATTACCGGATACGGATCTTCAGTCGTAATTGACCAATCTGTCGGCTCAGCTTCGTCTCGTGGCCAAACCTTACCGCGGATAATTGCTTTACCGCCTTCATAGGAGACATCGAGCTTCATCGTATACCAGCGATTCTCTTCCCACTTAAACGGCACTACTTCCTGAATACGGTATTCCGAGACCCAGGAGCGCAGTTCCAGGCGATTGCGCTTACCCATCAAGTCCATTTCGTAGCCATGAGAGATTAGTCCAATATCCGAACGCTTACGCTTGTTCCGCTGATCCATAAAATCGGTCTGAATCACGTAGCCCTTCATGTCCGACGGTCCAAAATAAGTAGAATGACGCTGAATACCTCTCTTTGCGAGCGGCTTTGAAAGTACCTTATTACCATCTTCCAGCGTTTTTACAATGAACTTACCACCGGGTGATCGCGAACTGCTTGTGCCAATCCACGGGCTCGGATTCCCACCATCCTCAATATCTTCAAAGTCTTCCGTCCAAGGCAAATTGGGGAATACCCGAACGCGAGCGGTTCCACTGACTCCGTCTACCGTCGCCATAACTTTACCGGCATGCATTTTTTTCATGTTCGTTGGAAACGTCATGCTTCCATCGGAAGCAATTGAACCCTCAACACCCTGCAGTTTCCATTCAGCAGCGGACTCACGCAGAAAGCGGCCAGCCTGATCGAACAAACGTGCACGGAAGGTGACCTTATCACCGGCACGAGCATCGAGTTCGGCAGGAACAACCTGTACCCAGGCTACCGCAGCGTCTTTGGTAGACTGCGGTTCAGCCAACACACGCTCCGGCATTTTGCCAGTGACGAAAGGACGCGCTTTATCGCCAAGGCAATAAACGCCTACCTCGGTAGCGAAATATACACGGCCATAAGCAATCGCTACAGATCCATATATCTCTGCCGCGCGCTCTTCAGTTTTCATATGAATTTCTTCTTCGTCCAAAACCTCAACGCCGGTAGCGGAAGGCTTGAGGATATACATGCGACCATTTGTTTCAGTCACATAAATTTTGCCGTCAGCCCAAACCGGAGACGGTCGGCCGATTGTTCCAAGGCTATGCTCCCACATTTTCTCGCCGGTTTTGGCATTTAGGGCATACATCATTGCGGCATTGTCAATTGCGTAGATAACGCCATCTTTAATCATAGGTGATGAGTTACCGATTTCTGCATCATATCGCCATACTTCGTTTGTCTTTGTAATGTCGCCACTACCGCTGGCGTTAATCGCTACTAAACGTCCCATTTGCGGGGTATCAACATTTTCTTCACTATGCCCGGCATACACCATATTCCCATCGATAACAACAGAAGAGTTCATTCCACGCTTGCTCAGCTTGAATTCCCAAACCTTTTCACCGGTACGGGCTTTCATAGCGTAAACCGTTCCATCAGCGTTTCCGCCAATCAGCAGACGTTCGCCATCAATAATTGCAACGCTTGGCATGGTATAAATGTTTGGTGCTTTAAAAACACCGCTCGGTGTTGCGGTCCAAACGGTTTCACCGGTGCGCTTATCGAAAGCAAAATGACGGTGTTTCATTGGCTTCTGCTCACCCCAACCAGCGGAGACATAACCGGTGATGAGCAAATCTTCGTCGATTAGCGGACTGGTGCTACGGCCGCCATAACCGGTGCGGGTTCCAAATTCTTCCGTAAGAGAACGCTTCCAAACAATCTTGCCATCTTTGTCGAAGCAGTGTATCATCGCGCCACTACCAACCGCATAAACATAACCGGTTTCAGCGTCCCCACCCATGCTAGCCCAACCCAATCGATTAAACGGAACGGATGTTAAGCGCATATTGTAGCGGTATTCCCAGAGCTGGGCGCCGGTTCCGGCATCAAAACAGGCAACTATCTCCTGCTTGGAAATCCCATCTCCGGTTCTACCGATCACATAAACACGACCGTCTTGAACTATCGGCGTTGAACGACCGATAAAGTCGGCCTTCCAAAGCAGGTTTTCACCTTCCTGAGACCAACTGTCTATCAGGCCTTTCTCTGTAGAGACACCATTAAGCGTTGGTCCGCGCCAGTTGCGCCATTCAGTCGTTTCTACCATCTTACTGTCTTTAACCATTTTACTGTCTTTAACGTTTCCGCTGCTGCACGCGGCAAGCAGGGCAAAGATAAAGGCAGAGGCTATCAGCAAATGAAATCGCATGTTCTCTCCATTAATCAGTGTATTTGAAATGAAATATGTATCATGTAGTTTTTGATGTGTCCAAAGAGGTTATTCGCATTGCCTTTCAACAAGACACGCTACTTCTTGTCAGGCGTGTTTATATCTTGAAAACGACTTAAAGTAAATAAATTACGAGCGAATTCAAAAAAGGTTTATTTTTGTAATGATAGAAAAATAAAAAAAGATTCAGATTTCCACAGAAGAACTATAACTTCTCAAGCCAAACGACTATGGAGCATCTATTTGAAATATACATCTTTGCCAAATTTAGAAGGACGTAAAAAGCCCTATATTATTGCCCACCGTGGTAATAAAGCGAACTGTCCGGAGAATACATTAGCGGCCTTTTTGCGCGCAATAAAAGATGGAGCAGATATTCTGGAGACAGACCTGCACGTCACCACTGACGGGCAATTTGTATGTATTCACGACTCAACGTTAGATCGCACCACTAATGGCAGCGGGCAGGTCGAAGACATGACCTTAAAGCAGGTGCGTCGCTTCAGTGCGTCTTATGGACAGCGCGAATTTGAATCGGAGCGCATTCCACTGTTGGAAGAAGTTGTGCAGATTATGCCGGAGAACATGGGATTGGCGCTTGAGTTGAAGTCAGACCGTTTTCTGGACGAGGAAACCTGCCGCAATCTCTATCAACTGCTAAAGAAGCTGAACATTCACTCTCGCACGATTGTGCTTTCCTTTTCCACGCGCAGACTGGAAGCGGTGGCAAAGTATGTCCCACAATTACCATCGGGCCTTATCAGTCTTTCCCGGCTACGTCCCTATCGAAGCACTCAGCTGGTGGGTCCCTTCTGGCCGATTCTGTTACTCAATCCGCGCTTTGTAAAAACAGCGCATAAGCGTAATCAAGCGGTCGCTCCTTTAGATCCGAATCCGGACTCACGGCTTTGGCTATATGTAAAGTTGGGATGTGATGCGGTATTGACGGACAATCCGGCGAGTACCTTTGAGGCGCTGAAAGAGTATCGATAACTGGGCGACAAGGCGAGCGGGTGATGCGGCTTTGCCGCAGGGGGTAGGACGCTTCGCGTCTGGCGTCTCGCCTCTCGCCTCTCGCCTCTCGCCTCTTGCCTCTTGCCTCTTGCCTACTCCGCTTCCAAAAACGTCAATTCCTGCCTCGTTACCAGTCCTTTTTCCAGAAACTGTTCCATCACCAGCTCCGTCATTTCACTGGCAAAAGGAAATTCATATCGGACATCCAGCACATAAGCCTTCAGACGCATCTTAAGCAAGGACCGTCCCTGATGGATTTCATTTTTAAACAGCACCACAATCGGCTTGTTCAGAAAGACATAGCGCGATACCGCGGCCGCGCGATAGGCAATATCGCGAGCTTTATGCTGCTCTATATGTGCCGGAAGGAAGAACTCGGCAACGACCTGACAGTTCGACTCACCAGAGTTGGCATTGGACACCGACTGATTGATAATCTCGCCATTTGGTACCGAAACCGTATTGTCATCCGGTGTAACGAGGCGCACGGTACGGAGTCCAATATTGATGACCTCGCCATAGTCGGTACCGATCTGGATCTTGTCCCCCACCTGAAACGGACGATCAAAAATGATCATGATTCCACCAAAGATATTCTTGAGAATATCCTGTGCAGCGAAGGTTAATCCAATTCCCGCCGAGGCAATCAGAGTAATCAGAGAGCTGCTGGGTGCCTGCATTATCACCGCTATGATGAAGTAAATAACAATCACCCAGCCAATAATGCGAATAATGGGCACCGAGCGCTTGATCAGCAGACGAAAGTTTGCCCAGCGCTCCGCAAGAATTTCAGAAAGTGAGGTAAAGTATTTGAAAACGATATACGTAATGATGATTAGAAAAATCGATTTTAGAACTTGCGACAGCGTCAGTTCCCACTCTTCTTTGGGTTCTAAAACGGGTGTAGAATCAGTGGGTTTGGCGGCATCTGCTTGTCCATTCGCAACTGACTGATCCGTAGCAGAATCGGGCATTGACTTAGCTGCGCTGTCTTTCTCGGCATCCTCAGTTACCGCGACAATGCCAACTCCTGTGGCCGTCGCAGCATCCTGCAGCTTCTCCTTCAGTTCTTGCTGAACTTTTTTTGCTTCCGCAGCCAGCGAATCCGGATTATAGCCGGTAATGTAAGGCTGTGCGGAAATCGCAAAAGAAGCTGCAATAACAAACAGTAATATGTAGAAGCGTATTGAAGCCATTATAAACATTTTCCTTCAATTTGTTGCAACTCTGGAACTACGAAAAACCGCATATATATAACGGAAATAACGTATTCGATTAAGCGCCTCGACTCCGCTCGGCGTGACAAACAACGATTCACTTTGAACCTTGAACTATGAACATTTTTTAATGCAAAATGTTGCGCATTGTAAGCGCACGAACCACCGGACGATAGAGAAATGGATGAATACGGAAACCGGTTGGTTCATCCAGCAAAATGCCGCGCCGGCTCAGTGCGCGCAGAATACTCAGACTTTTTTCCTGCTCCTGATGGAAAACAGAGGCATGCTCGTGAATCTCCAGCATATCATGCTGAACGAGTGCACCAAGCGTAAACAGCTCATCACCTTCCATTTGGAAGACAAAAGAATAGTCAAAATCGATAACCGGATTTAAAACCAGCTCTTCTTCAGTGATTTTTTGAATGGCACGCAACCAGTAAAGCATCGCCACAGAAATATTGCCGGCAGAAATTTCCTGAAGCTGTTCGAAGAACATTTCGCGCAAATACACCTGCTCCTTACCTTCACGCATCATCTTGCGAAATTTTCGCTGCCGCTTGATTTTTCCCGGGATGTCGAACACCAGCCGATAACCGGTAACGCGGTGACGCTTTATCAGAATGTCTTCTACCATTTCTTTTTGCAATCCACCCAGAGATAAAACCCGTCCGAAATAACGACCAAATTTTAAAACGCGATCGAGATAGTCCCAACTATAGCGATTACAGCTAAAAATCCAAAAGACCTGCTTGGAAGACCGGATGATCAGCATCATAAAACGTTCGAGAAGCTGGAACCCGTCTACCGTTTTCAAAAATAAATTCTGGATATTTTCGACAATCAGAACAACCGGCTCTTCACGTTCAACCAGCTGTTTTTCAAGATCTTCCCAGCTGTCCCCGGCAACGTCTGGAAAACCAGCCTTGAACATCTTCATGAACGTTTTTTCATCCTGAAGCGTTTCAGTAAAATCTACACGGTAGGTTTTCTCATCCTCAAACAGCGGCATTGCAAAGTTTATAAGCGTTGTACGTCCACTCCCCTTCTCGCCAACGATAATCGTCGTAACGTCCATTCCGTTTTTCCAGTTCTGGAAATCGCTGCGTATCACTTCCAATTCCTTATCACGACCGGAAAAGAATCGTTCATCTTCCAAGGGCAATAATTGAAAAAGACGCTGATAGACATAGGGTAAATTATCTATTCGCTGATTGGTTTCGCTCAAAAAGTGTGCGAGCGTTTCACCCGCCATATCAGGCATATTCATTAGCCCGATAGTGCGCATTAATTCTACCCACCAAGCACGGATTTCTGTGCCCAAACTTTTGGCACTGCGCCAAAGATCGGCCCAAACACTCTTCAGGAAACGCCAGGAATCCTTGCGCCACTGCAAGAGGCGCTGCCGCGCTTTAGCCTGCATTACCTGAACCTGTAGTGCCAACAACTTCTCGCTGTCCCTCAGGTCCTGCAAACGCACGCAGAAGGTGCGCGCTAACTCGAAAATGGCACCTTCGCTGTCGACGCGCATCTTGTCGAAGCGATCGATAAACAGATTGATCTTGCCACCGGCACGTTCAAGACCTTCGGTAAGCATTTTTCGCGCTTCGGGAAGCCCGTCTTCCTGTTCCAACATACCAAGTGCGGCATCGAGGTTGAACTCAACAATCTCATCAATTTCGGAAATACCCAGCAGCATCTTTTCAATACTTCGACTGAGCTTCTTGCGAAACTCGGTCAGTTCATTATCAAATGACAGGAAGAATTCATTTTCGATAATTTCCTTTATCTGAACATCATCAACCGAGGAGCGCGGCGGCTTATTTTCTTTGTCTCGAACACGAAGAATCGTCTGTTTGGGCGGCAAGATTTCTATAGCCGACTTTACTTCCTGCTGGAAGCCACGCATAAGCAGGCTAAGTTTGGAACGCAGAAGCGTGTCCATAATATTGGGTAAAATTTCATTGCGGAGAAGATTAACCAACTGTCGATTTTCTTTTGCAATGGCGCGACGTAATTCTCGCTTTTGCTTGCGCAATTCAACCTTGCTGATTTCACCGTCGGCATCGCCGCTTTTATTCGCTGCAGCTTCAGCCTGCTTGGCAAACTTTGCGACCGATTCCTTTATTATCGCACCGGTTTCAGCTAAAACCGGCTTCATATCTTCTTCTATCTTTTGACGAAAAGTTGCGTTCAGCCTCAAATATTCGCAGCCAATGGTAAGCTGTAGAGAAAACAGCGCGATCTCCTGTTCCCAACTTTGACTTTCGGCATCGGTGTGAATCTTCCAGGCATTTCTGTCTCGATTAAAGTTAGCCGTTAATTCGGCATTCTTTTCGCGCAGCTTGCTCTGAGAATAAGAGGCAGGTTTCAGCTCACCTTTTTGTGCATTTTCCCACTCTTTTCGAAAAAGTTCGCTGTTGGTTTGCCACCAGGTTTCAAAGCGCTCCATCGCAGCAGCTTTGCTTTGCGTCGTGCCGCGCAACGTTTCTGTAATCTTTTCTGTTAAGCCACGCTGCTCGCGAATATGGTCGACTAAATCCAGCGCCTGATTGCGAATCCAAACCTGTTCCGCGTTTTGCAACAGTAATAGTAGTTGGTTAACCGAGCGATCGATCTCATAGATTTCATTCAGATCTTTTGAAGCTTCGTATAAAAACTCACTCCATTCGCGAAGCAAAACACGCTGGAAGGGCTGGAAAAGGTGTAGACGGATAAAAGCATGCTGGGGAAAGTTTTCTATAACAGCTTTGTCAAATGGGTTCCACCATTTGCCATTGGGCAGCGGAGTAGCAAAGAGCGCCTCTTCGGGCAGTTCCCGCAGCGTAAAGATGCTTTGTTTAATGAAGCTGCCAAAAAATTCGCGCGCCGGAAGTTCATCGGGCACATAGTGCAATCCTTTGCACCATTTGACCAATTCACGTGAATACTTTAACAGTTCCTGCCAAACTTCTTCGAGCGTTCCTTCACTCTCTATTCGCTGATTCACGCGATCCAACGCAGCGTTCAAATTCTTGCTATAGCTGGTCAGCTTGCCATCGTGCATGCCGTACCACTCGTCCAAACGCTGCTCAAGATAAGCCACTAGAGAGGGCTTTAGCTGCTCCAGAGCCTGTTCGGAAGACTGCACAGCTTCAACAGAGGACTTCTCCGGAACCTGCTCTGTAGTTTGCGTGCTTTCTGCAGATGATTTTTCTTCAGTAGAGTTCAATTTTTGTTAACCTTCCATCAAGTGAACCATTGACCAGCGGAATTTTCCGGCTCGGCCGTAAGCCAAGTGAACCAATCAACTTTCGATCTCCAAAGTATACCCACGCTGTGCATCCGGTACAGTGACGTTTGAGAAAATCTCCGAACGTTTTATAAAACAATCGCATATCATCACAGGAATTGAGCCGTAATCCATATGGTGGATTGCAAACAATGGTCGTGTTTTCAAAATCCGGCAGCGATTCATAAGACGCGACGCTAAGATCAATTGCCTTCCCATCCGGCAACCGCGCACAGTTTGCCCGGCTGGCATAAACGGCATCTTCAGAAATATCGCTGCCAGCAAGCAGGCCTTTTGGTAGAGACCGAATTTTTTCTGCGGATGTCACTTTCATCTTATCCCAAAGTCCGGCATCGAAATCTGGCAGCAGGCCAACGCCAAAATCTTTGCGTAAATATCCTGAAGGAACATTTGCCCAGGACATTAGCGCCTCGCAAAGAAGTGTACCCGAGCCACAAAATGGATCGTAAAGTGGCGTTTCACCCGTCCAGCCGCTCATGCGAATAATCGCGGCGGCAACGGTTTCCTGAATCGGGGCTTCCACGCTCTTTACCCGATAACCACGACGATGCATGGCACCACCGGAGACATCAACGCTGACAATACCACGATCATTCTCTATACGAAGATTGATCTGCAAATCGGGATCTATTTTCTGCACGGACGGGCGACCGCCACTGCGCTCGCGATAGCGGTCGACAACCGCATCTTTTAACCTGAGAGCTGCAAAATGCGAGTGCGTCATCTTGCTGTTTGCCGTCGTTGCGAAAATGGCAAATGTCTCATCCTTCTTCAGCAGTGTTTCCCAGGGAATCAACTTACCGCGTTTGTAAAGCTGTTCATCGCTTGCACATGGAAAAGTAGATATCGGGGCAAGCACCCTGCTCAACAGGCGAGAATTGTAAACGATGCGATAAAGAACTTCTTTTGATGCGCTAAAGTAGATTCCGCGATAAGCAGCTCGAATTCCAGTAGCACCAAGTTCACCCAGCTCTTCGCTGCCCAGCTCTTCCATTCCTCCGGCAACCTGTGCAAAATACTGTCCGTTTTTCTGATACAGAAACAAGAAGATCTCTTTTCGTGTGTTTGAAAGGTTTAAAGCTACGCATCCCATTGTAAAGTCAGAATATACGAAACCGTCACCTTCAACGCAATCGGGCGATTCGCTTCTTTCTACAGCTTGTGAAAGAGCACTTGAAATTGCTTTTGAGGTAGCGTATGTTTTAAAAGCAACCAGTATTCAGAATAAGGAGACCACTTGTCTCAGCAACCGCAAAATATCAATAATACACCGCACGATATAGAGCACATCTTTCAGAAGCAGCTAGCCTTTGCTCCAAAGGTCAAGCAGAGCAGTTATCGGGAGCGAAAAGCAAAGCTAAAAAATCTATTAAAGTGGATTTACGCAAATCAACCGCGTATTCACGCTGCCCTGGCGGCAGACTTTCGCAAGCCTGAAGCAGAGGTCGATTTAACTGAAATATTCGTTGTGACCAGCGAATTAAAACATACGGTGCGCCACCTGCGTTATTGGATGTATCCCGACTATGTAGCGCCAAACCTCGCGCTGCTCACCACACGCTCCAAGATTCTCTATGAACCCAAAGGCACTGTCCTGATCATCTCACCGTGGAATTATCCATTTAATTTGACCGTTTCACCGCTCGTGTCAGCGATTGCGGCGGGAAATACGGTTATGATAAAACCGTCCGAGCTTTCGCCAAATACCTCGCAACTGCTTCAGGAAATGGTCAGCGAGCTTTTTCAGGAAGAAGAGGTCGCGCTTTTTCAGGGCGGCGTCGACGTTTCGACCGAACTGCTGAAGCAACCGTTTCATCATATCTTCTTTACCGGTAGTCCACGAGTTGGTAAGATCGTTATGGAAGCCGCTTCAAAAAACTTGTCCGGTGTTACTCTCGAGCTGGGTGGCAAGTCGCCGGCAATTGTCGACAAGAGCGCCAATCTTAAGGATGCCGCAGCAAAACTGGTTTGGGGAAAGTTCAGTAACTGTGGACAAACGTGTATCGCGCCGGACTATGTATTGGTTGATAAAGCGGTGATCGAAAAACTGGGCAACGAGCTTCAGCTGGCAGTGCAGGCCGCCTATGGCAAGACGGCGGAGCAGCGTGAAGCCAGTCCGGATTACGCGCGCATCATCTCGCAAAGACATCTCAACAGGCTTCTGGACATGCTGGCTGAAAGCCTCGACTCGAACGCCAGGCTTCTTATTGGCGGTGATTCCAGTGCAAACGATCGCTATTTCTCTCCAACCATCCTGACAGATGTGCCGAACGATAGCCGTTTGATGCAGGAGGAGATTTTCGGTCCGATTTTACCTGTTATCGCCTATCAGGATCTCAACGAAGCACTCAGTATTATCAATTCGCGTGAAAAGCCGCTGGCACTGTACATATTCAGCAAGAACCGCAAAGTCACCAATCGTCTGCTTGCAGAAACGACAGCCGGTGGCACCGGGGTAAACGAAGTGCTATTGCAGTTTGCTCATCCCAATCTACCCTTCGGCGGAATAAACAATAGCGGCCTTGGCAATTCGCATGGATTTTATGGCTTCCGGGCGTTTTCACATGAACGACCGGTGTTAAGACATAATGCCTTGAGTCCGCTAAAGCTGCTAATGCCTCCTTATTCCAAAACTGTTCGAAAATTAACCAAACTTGTAGCCCGTTTTCTATAAAAACCGCCTTAAGCCGGCCAGACCGACAAAATCGCTGGCTTGGTTCTTGCAAAAGATGAAAGAAGATTTTCAACTCTCAGTTTGGTTCTTTGCCAAAATAATTGTATTTTAATGCATTACAGCCTCTGGAGGAGGCGTACTTTTTCCCAAAAACATCCGGATGTTGTCGCAAAAGTAGCGTTTTAATATTCATTTTCCAGCTACTTTCGCTTGCGGAACTATTTTTCGTAAGGGCTTGTTTATTTAAGGCTTACAAAAAAACCTGCTCTTTTTATTAAAATTAGCTCTTTGTCAACTGCTTTATTTGTATCGATGCTGTTTCCTCCATCCTCTAATCATACGAATCCGGAAAGTTATTGTGGCTTACGCTTCCTCCCGGAGTGGATCAGACATAATACCATGACTATTTGTGTACAATTTGTGCGCACAGTTATCGGTTATCTCAGGCAGTCAAACGTGAATTTTATGAGGTCTACTATAGAAAAGAGGTTACCATGGCGAATTCAGAACATCTTGCCATAATCAAGTCCGGCGTTGAGGAGTGGAACGCCTGGCGAAAAAAGAATCTGGACATTTCTCCCGATTTACGTGACGCAAACTTGCGCGGCGCTCAGCTTGATAATGCCATTTTGCGGGATGCCGATTTGTCAGGTGCAAATCTATCCGGTGCATCGCTTAAGGAAGCAGATCTTAGCAAAGCGGTTATAAATGAAGCCAATCTGTCTGGTGCAGATCTTAGCCGGGCAAATCTATATCGCGCAAAAATGCGGCGCTGCAACCTTACCGGTGCAGACATGCGTCAGGTCGTGCTCTATCAGGCTAATCTCACCTACGCAAATCTCTCGCGAGCCAATTTAAGCAAGGCCAACCTGCGAAAAGCCAATGTGTCTAAGGCAGATCTCAGTAAGGTCTACTTCAGCAAAGGCAAAGCCGAAGAAACCAGTTTTAATGAAGCCAATTTAGAAAAAGCGAACCTCTACGAGTCCAATCTTGTACAGGCCGACCTTACCGATGCCAACCTGTCCGGTGCGGTAATGTATAAAGCAAATCTTTCGGAAGCCGATTTCGAAGGCGCCAATCTTAAAAATGCCAATCTAAACCTGACCAATTTACAGAACGCGACGCTCAACCGCACTCAGCTCGAAGGTGCCAAGCTTACCGGTTCTACCGTGAGCAATATTTCGATTCATGATGCAGTGCATAGCAATAGCGAACAGCTCGACCTTGTTGTAACGCAATCTGATGGCGTGCTGGTTAAATGTGATGATATGCGCGTTGCCAATCAGCTTGAAAAGCTGTTAAGGCACGATGATTTTGAAAACACGCTCGATTCCAACAAGCTGGTCGTATTGCTCGGCAACTTTTCCGCCGATCGCAAGATAATCAAAGGACGTATTCTGGAAGAAGTGCGTAAAGACGGCCTCAATCCTCTGCAGTTGGAATGTCTGTCTACACCGGAAGCTGAATTTAGAGCGAAGCTCAATCGGCTGGCCGGTGCAACAAACTGGTTGATTTTCGATGCTACGCAGGCAGCCGACCTAATCGATCAGGTTCTGCCGATTCTTACCAATTACCCGGACCTGAAGGTAACGGCGTTTGTGGAATCCGCTACCCGTTGGCAGGTGGCTACACCATTTGCTCATTATGTAGAGCGCTTTCCGCTTGGAGAATATGAAAACCCCGAAGATATTCCCGAACTACTTTCCTTTAGCCGCTCGCAGGAAACTCAGGCACCGCGCCTGATTATTCTTCCGGACGACGCTGCGGCCGTAGAAGAGCCACAAGCGCAACCTCAAGAAATTCCAGATTCCGAAGAGACGATCCAGCTGAATCCTGCTGAGATTATGGCACTTGCCGGTAAGGATGCAGAAATAGAGGCTGAGGTAGAAGAAAATCTTGAAGCAATTAGCGAAGAGCTGGTTACCGAGGCCAAAGAGGCAGAAGAAGTTCCTATTGAGGCCGTAGAGGAAGAAATTTCTGTAGAGGAAGACGTTGAAGAAGAAGATATTGCGGACGAAGCCCCTGTCGAAGGGCAAAAAGAAGAGGAACAAATAGAAGAAACTGCTAGGGATGAAGACGATTCGGTTGAAGAATTTACCGAAGAAACCCTCAGCGAACATTATACCGGAGATAACTCCGATAGTTTTATCGGCGAGAATGTAGTGATTGTCCCGGCGAACGGCCAGGCGCCGAGCGTTGCAGCCAGCAGTGAGACCAAGGCGGAAGACATTGTCATAACCGCGCCGAAAGGTTCAAAAAATCCATTCGCCGATGTAATGAATCCGGTCGAGAAAACCACCAAGAAAAAAGTGGATCTGAAGTTTCCAACTGCCGGACAAGAACTGATGCCCGCTCAGAAAACGGTTGTCATTTTAGAAGGCGATGAACGTCAACAGACGGTGAAACCGAAATCGAATTCCAGGATATGGATCGGTCTCGCAGCAGCCGCAGTGCTATTTAGCGGCATGTTTTTTGGTTGGAATCGCCTGCATAGCGACGTAATGATTGTTGCACCAAAATCTGCGAATGCCTTTATTCAGCTAAACGGCAATGTGGTAAGTCTACATAAACAGGAGGGCGACAAGAGTTATTATCTCGCAGAATCCCAGTTTATCGGCAACACGCCGCTAACTGTTTTTTCAACTCAGATTTCTGAAATGGGACAGGAAGAATTTGTCCGCTATAAGCGTTACGAAGGCGAAATAGACGTGTCTCGTGGTGAAGATGGCATCTTTACGTATGAAGTCGGATTCCAGCCGCTTTATCGCGTTAGCAAGGTGGCAACGGGTAAATTTCCGGCAATCGACGCAGCCGGAAAGACTATTGCCTACACCAAGGCAGCAGACAATAGCAAGCGCAATGCTCGTCAAGAGCTATATATTAAGGATTTACAGAGTGGTACAGAGACTAAAGTCGAGCCGCGAAACCGGCGCTCCCTAAATTGGGATGGCGAGCGGCCTTACCTGCTGGGTGATGGTGAAAGCCTTTTTATTGGCGCCTACCAGTATCGTGCCGATAAAACGCTGCCGTATCGCGTGGATTTGGCAAGTGGACAAATGACTAAGCTCGATTTACCGGCAAATGAAAAGTGGCTGAGCTTTTTACCGCTGGCCGGTGGAGAAAAACTGGCATTTCGCAATAAACTGTATGACGCAGAAGGCAATGAATTAAAAGAGTTCAGCAGCAATCGCCCGTATCTTGATAAGCTTTATCCCGCGGGAGACGATGGCCTGTTGTTTTTTGACAAGACCAAGAATAAGAAAAACCGCATTAGCTTCGACTGCTACTATAGCAAGTTGGGTTCAGCAACTCCACAAAAGCTTTTCTCGGTTTCAGCAAACATTCCGCCTTTTGTTTCCGCATCCAAGAATGCAGAGACCGTTGTCGTGAGCACTTATTCCGGATTGAATCGCGAGTTTCTGTCTACCGTGCGAATGTGGAAAGATGGTCAGTTTGTTGATCTCTCACCACGCTATATCGATGGCTCGAGAGACTATGCAGACGGTAGTGAATACCATCAGACAGAAGCAGTCGTTGACGCCTCCGGTAAGCACATCGTCTACGAATATGAGAGTAATATCTATCTAATTGAAATTATGGATGGCGTGACGTTCGCAGATATTCAGCAGGCGGAAAAGCCGGCGAAGTAAACGGTGAACAGCGATCGGTGAACGGTGGAATTTAAAACCATTGTCCGATGCCCGATGTCTCCCGGCTGTCCGGGAATGCCCGATGTAACTATTGACATTCCCCTCTCCCCTACCTTTATTACATAACTCCCTTCAAAAAAAATAGCGTTTTCAACCACGGTCTACAGCGGAACCGCTTATGGAACCTGTAACTACTTTACCTTAGCTGCAGTTTACGCGCTTGCCAAAGAAAGCGGACTGACTGACTTTCTGGTAAAACAGCCGAAGACAGTGGTAGAGAAGCTGCTGCAAAAGGAGATCACCAGTAAAGTTACCGGAAGCAGGTTTTTACGTGCTTACTTCACGCCACAGGTGAGTGGCAAGAGCTGGAAGAAGAATTACCGGAGGTCCGTGAGGCCGTATCATTTGCAAAAAAAGACTGATGCTGAATTTGCATGGCACGTCGCCTATGATGCCTACCTTTTAATACGCCGAACCGGCTTACTTACTGAGTCTTATTCTATTCCTGAGGAACTGGAAAAGTCGCATTTAAGAAAAAAGATAAATCCATTTTACAGAGAGTATACAATGGACAAGCGCTGATTCAACAAACTTGGGGCTCGCTGAATAAAGCGATGGATTTAAATAAGCTACAGGAACAACTTTGTCTTGAGCTTGATGATAAAGACAGCCTGCAAATCAGCTACGGAAATCAGGCACTCATTCTGAAAGAATGAGGAAGGCTCGACGAGGCTCTAAAATTGCAAAAGAAAAAGGAAAAAATATGTTTGGAAATAAATAATCGCAGCAGCCTTGGTTATTGCTGGTGGCAGATGGCAGAACTCTATGAAAAATGGAAAAACACTGGAGAGGCGCAAAAATATGCAGAAAAAGCGCTGAAGATATTTACCGAGTTAAAAATGCCGCGTGAGCGCGATGCAGTTCAGGAATTGGTGGATGGGTTGGAATTGTCGCGTGGGTCATGACCCACGATACGGTTTCGGGATCAGTTCTGTAGTGTGGGTCAAGACCCACACTACAGAATTTTAATTCAGCTTATCCAGCGCATCAAGCAAAATACCCGGCGTAAGAATTTCCGGCAGGATAATCGGTTCTTTGCTGCCATCAGCACTATACAGCACGTACAGCGGAACGCTATTGCGGCCAAATTCGGCAAGTGCTTTGGTAATGTCGGCATCGCGGGAGGTCCAGTCGGCCATAACTGCATTCACGCCCATTTCCTTAAACGCTGCCTCAACTTCGTCGGTCTCAATTGCAAACTTCTTGTTCGCTTGACAGCTCAAGCACCAGGAGGCAGTAAAGTCCACAAATACCGGTTTACCAAGCTGGCGCAGTTCTTCCACCTTACCCGGTGCAAAGTCCTGCCATTCAATCGGATTAACGCTTTTCCCCGGCTTCAGCATAAAGAAAAAGGCAAGGCCACCAACAACCAGCGCGGTTGCCAGAACCTGTCCGATAAGCCGCGTTTTTGTCTCACGAGCAATATTGCCCCAGCGACCAAGCACCCAGCCACCAATCGCAATAATCACCAGCGAAACCAGCATAATCATCACGGTGTCTAACCCACTCTGATCGCCCAATACTTTTAATAACCAAACAACCGTTGCCATCAGCAGGAAGCCCATGAACTGCTTTAGTGACTCCATCCATACGCCGGGGCGTGGCACAAACTTCAGCAGAGCCGGTGAGGAGGATAACAACACGTAAGGAAAGGCCATGCCAAGCCCAAGGAAGGTAAAGATCATCATGCTTACCCATGGTGGTTGACTAAGCGCATATCCCAGCGCAGCGCCCATAAACGGAGCGGTACAGGGCGTTGCAACCACCGTAGCCGTAACCCCGCTCATAAATGAGCCGGTAAACCCGCTCTTCTCTGCGCCTTGCCCAACGCCCATCAGCGAGGTGCCGATTTCAAACACGCCAAACAAGCTCAATCCAAACAGGAAGAGAAAAACGATTAGCACCACCACAAAAATCGGAGACTGCAGGTGAAACCCCCAGCCAAGCTGCTCGCCGCCGGCCTGTAGTGCAATTAGAATTCCCGCAAGCACCCAAAACGATGCCAATACGCCGAACATAAAGACCAGGCCGTGCTTGAAGACGCTACTGCTGTCTTCACCGGCCTGCTCAACAAATCCGAGAATTTTTAGCGATAGCACCGGCAATACACAGGGCATCACGTTTAAAATCATTCCACCGACAAATGCCGAAAACAGTGCCCACCAGATGCCACTAAGATCGCCGCTGGCAGCAGCACCTATCGCGCCAAGCACTTTTTCGGTAACCGGCACATCGATATTTAGTGATCTCTCGGCACCGGCACCACGCCAGCCATCATTCGCTACCAGAATTCCGTTAATAGACTCTGGCACTTCATCATCTTCAATCAGTAGTGGCAAATCCAGACGGTAGCCGTCTTCAAAGGCAGCAAACTGCTGATCCTTACCAATATCAAAGCCTTCGCTATCATACGGGAAAAAAGTTAGCCCGGCCATCGAGCCTTCAAAACTCGCCGGCGGGGTTGCCAAAAGACTCAAAGTCGTATCATTGATCGCGGCCTGAATCGTCCATTCACTATTTTTTATTGGCAGCTGCGCTCTGACCTTGGAAAATGCTTCCACCCATTGCGAGTTTGGCTGTGCCAAATCATGATTTACTGCAAGCTTTAGCTCCAGAGACGCGTCTTCCGGAATACAGGATTCCTTACAGACCAACCAAGTGGTTTCTGCCTTTAAAGTAACTTCGCTATCGGCCAAATCCGCTGGAGGCGTAATATCTACCAACAGCAGCAGCTCATCCTCATAACCAAAGTTTAACAGTCCGGAAAACGGTATGCGTTCCGGAAAGGGCCACTGAATCTCACCAGCGCTAAATCCTTCCGGCAAATTCCACTCGATCTCGGGTGCTAATCCCGCATCGCCCGGGTTAATCCAGTAAACATGCCAGTGTGGATCCATTTCCAGGCGCAGCGCCACGGTAAATGGTGTTGCCGGACGAATGGACTCAACTTCGGAGACCAGTTGTGCCGCAACCTGATCGCTACGAACAATGTTCTGCGACCAAAGAGTAGAAGTAAGGATTAGAAAGAGAAGAAAAACGCGGTGAAGTTTCAACATGCCAGATAACCTATCTATTCAGGGTGTTTGTTGCTAAGCGATGCGCTGTTTGGACTTTTCATCAAAGAAATAAATTTTGTCCAGATCAAACGCAACATCCACATTTTCATTTACGCCGTAAGTCTTTTCAGACGTACTGCGGATACACAAATTCTCGCCGCCGGTATTAAAATAGAGAAAAACCTCATTTCCTATCGGCTCGACCACATCTATTGAGATGCGCTGTGGATCGGAAAGGTTACGCTTCTGATCGTCCCGCAAATCGTAAATATTTTCCGGTCTGATACCAAGCGTAACATCATCACTGCTATTACTGAGCGATTCTGCCAAAGATTCCGGCAGCTTAAAGTTGATACCCTCGGTCTGAAAGTTCAGGCTGCCGTTGCGCACCAGCTTGCCGGGGATGAAGTTCATCGCCGGGCTTCCGATAAATCCTGCCACAAATTTATTGGCGGGTTCTTTATACAAATTCATTGGACTGTCCATTTGCTGAACAACACCATCTTTTAGCACCACAATGCGCGTGCCCATCGTCATCGCTTCAATTTGATCGTGCGTAACATAAACCATCGTAGCCTGTAGCTTATTGTGCAAACGGCTGATTTCTACACGCATCTGAACGCGTAGCTTGGCATCGAGATTGGAAAGCGGTTCGTCAAAGAGAAAGACCTTTGGCTTACGAACAATGGCGCGACCAATTGCGACGCGCTGTCGCTGTCCACCGGAAAGCGCTTTCGGCCGGCGATCTAAATATTCACTTATACCCAAAATCTCGGCGGCTTCATTCACGCGAGACTTGATCTCTTCTTCACTGAACTTACGTAGCTTTAAGCCAAACGCCATATTGTCAAAAACTGTCATATGCGGATAAAGTGCGTAATTCTGGAATACCATAGCAATATCGCGATCTTTCGGCGGCACATCATTTACTACTCTGTCGCCAATGCAAATTTCACCTTCGGTAATATCTTCCAATCCGGCGATCATGCGTAAGAGCGTGGACTTTCCGCAACCGGATGGCCCTACCAGTACGACGAACTCTTTATCTTTTATCGCAACATCAGCGCCTTTAATGACTTCAACATTGCCATCGTAGACCTTTTTTACATTTTTTAGTGTTACGCTTGCCAAGTCAACTATCCTCCGGGTTACGTGGGCTTTTCTGCTAAAAAAGATAAGCAGCTATCAGCAATTAATCAAATGGAATTACCGCGTTTCCAAGCCTCAGAAACCGCTTTTGCTACGAAAGGAGCAACGCCTTTGTCCAGGGGCGAAGGAATGACAGCCATCCGCGTTGGCTTTTCAATATATCCGGCTAAAGCTTCAGCCGCTGCAATCTTCATTGCTTCATTTATCATCGGAGCACGCGCATCCAACGCACCACGAAATATCCCGGGAAAGGCCAGCACATTATTTACCTGATTCGGAAAATCACTACGCCCGGTTCCAACAATAAACGCCCCGGCTTTATGTGCCGCTTTAGGCATGATCTCCGGTTCAGGATTGGCCATCGCAAAAACAATGGCTTTTTCAGCCATGCTTCGCACCATGTCCTGCGTCAGTAATCCTGCTTTGCTTACACCGATAAACACATCTGCTCCAATAATGGCATCAGCAAGGCTACCGCTTCTGCCCTCTTTATTTGTAGATTTCGCCAGACGCATCTTCGCTTCATTGCCGGAAATATCTCTGCGCCCCTTATGGATAATGCCTTTGGAATCGCAAACTAAAATTTCACAGACCGACGTACAGATCGCGGAATCGTAGCCACTGCATTGCAATAGATTGGCAATTGCCGTACCCGCTGCACCGGCTCCGCTTATAACAATACGCAACGTCTCCAACGGTTTTCCGACAAGCTTTGTGGCATTCACAAGGGCTGCCCGCAGCACAATAGCAGTTCCGTGTTGGTCATCATGAAACACTGGTATACCGATATCCTGTAATCCTTCCTCGACATAGAAGGCACGTGGCGCAGCAATGTCTTCCAGGTTAACCCCGGCAAATGTCGGCGCAATTTGCTTTACAAATCGTATAATCTCATCTGTATCCTGAGTAGCAACGCATATCGGAAAGGCATCTACTCCGGCATACGCTTTAAACAGCATCGCCTTTCCTTCCATTACCGGCATCGCAGCTTCAGGGCCGATGTTTCCAAGCCCCAGTACCGCCGAGCCATCTGAAACAATGGCGATTGTATTTCGCTTGATAGTAAGATCGTATGCTTTCCGTGGATCTTTCGCAATGTCCAGACAGGCCTGCGCCACGCCAGGTGTATAAAGAAGCGACAGATCGTCCTGTGTTTCAATCTCCTTTTTATTGCGAATCTCCAGCTTTCCGCCGAGTTTCTTATGCAGCTCCAATGACGCCTTGTAATAATTCATTGATTTTCCTTTCGCATGACTGTTGCAAGAACCTACGTAAAATCCGGGCAACTACAAAAATTCGACAAGAATTGTCAACTTTTATCGACAAAAGCCGACATCTGCCCTTGCATAAGTCTACATTTCTTGATATACTCTTAGGCATTCCACTACATGATGAGTGGTTGCACGGGGAAGAGTCACTCCACAGATGCTTGTTTACCGCCTCAAAAGTATCTTTCGACTCTACACTAATACACAAACAGGATGTTTTGTATCGCTACCTGCAACGGGTGGTGTAATTTCATCATTATCGGAGTCACAATGAGCGACGCGTGTAGATGGATGGCAGTAATTTATTTAGTAGCAGTTGTATTTTTAATTACACTATTTATGCAGGGGCAAATGCTCACCAATCCCAGCGCCGAGGTCGTCACCTCACTTGAAACAATGGGTCATTCCGGCAGCGCCAATGCTGCACTTTTTGGAAACCTGAAAATCAGCAACAACACCGCATTTACTCTTTTTATCGGCATCACACTGCTTTTCGGTACCGGTTTTACTTTATTGCGTTCGCGCAACGAAGACTACTAGAAATTTTGTAGCGTAATTTTATTGATTCTAAAGCAATTCTTGCACATACTACTAGTATGTATCAGGAAATTACGCCACTCGCTCCACTAAACAGGTTTATCGACGCCTTTTGGCATTATTCGAACTCAGGCTCCGGAGATGAGACCATCATCTATCCGGATTGCTGTGCAGATTTGATATTTCTAAAAGACTCTTCATCCACATCGTCTTATGTAACTGGCGTGATGACCAATCCCAAGCCGGTAGGCATTTCAACACCCGCAACTTACATCGGCGTTCGTTTTAAGCCGGGCTTCGCAAAGTTATTTATAGACAATCCGCTCTCTGATTTTACTGATCAAACGATACCTTTCTCCGCTAAATCTTCAGAATCAGCATTTTTCAACGTCGTACATAGTGATGTAGCAACAGCGCATGAACTTTTTACTGCTCTGGGCAGCTTTCTATTTAACAGGCTTGCAAATACTCATAGCTTCGCTTTGGAAAAGAAGATTAGGCATATTGCTTCACTGCGCGACTGTCGGGTGACGGAGATGGCCGATGCGCTCGGTACATCACGGCGCACGTTGCACCGGCTATTCTTAGAACACTTCGGCCTGTCCCCTACCCAGTATTCCAACATAAAGCGTTTTGATAGATTCCGAAAAGTAGTGCGTTCCAAAGAGTTCACGTCTTTGGCTGATTTAGCTATTGCATGTGGATATTACGACCAAAGTGATATGACGAATCATGTTAGAAAGATCAGTGGAAAAACGCCCGGTGCTTTTTTGTCCCAACTCTACAAGACTTAGGCGAATAGTTTGGCGAAATTCCGTTAAAAAGGAGATTTTGCATGCGTCTGAGTTATACAATTTTATACGTAAAGGACGTTGCCAAGAGTATCGAATTTTATCAGAAAGCCTTTAATCTTGAGCATTGTTTCACCCATGAAAGTGGAGACTATGCCGAGTTGAATACCGGCGAGACAACACTCGCATTTTGTAATTATCGGCTGGCAGCAGACATATTGCGCAGGGACAGTCAGGAAATGGAATCAGAGCGCTGCGCGTCAAGAACGCAGATTACTTTTGAACCAGCTCATCTAAACACAGCTTACGAGCAAGCCGTTAGCCACGGAGCCAAAACACTTGCTGAACCAGAAACAAAACCGTGGCAATTTGAAGTCGCAATATTAGAAGATCCGGATGGGCACATTATAGAACTTGCAAGGAGAGTCGTAGATGAATAACCAGATGCTTGCCGATCTTGAGGCAGAGATTATCAACTTCATAACATCTAATTTAGCAGATATCATTTCGGAGCCAAAATACGGTGGGCTGCTTTTTAAATCCGGCAAAAACGATCATTTCTGCGGTGTTTTTGTCTACAAAGAGCACCTGAGCATCGAATTTGGTGAAGGCTATCGTCTAACCGATCCGGATGGCCTTTTGCATGGGAAGGGCAAATATCGGCGCCATCTCAAATATGCTGAACGTGGTGAGGTTAATTGGGATGCCCTGCTGCGCTTCTTGAAAGAAGGCGCTCAACTTGCAGAGGCTGGGAATGCAAACACTTGATGGGGACTAAATATTTTTTATTGTCGCACCGAGCGGAGTCGAGGTGCTATGCCAAATAAATCGAAGTGCACCATTTTCATTCGTCTATATAAGTTTTTGGGAATAGTATTAAAGCACAATCTCTTCCCCTTTTAACAGATTCGCTGCCAGACAGGAATGCACCGGCAGCACCGCTACCAGATCACCCGGCTGAACTGTCCAGCCCTCCGGCATTTCCATTATGCCGTGTTCTTGCGACAATTTTCGCAACACAGCACCTTTTGCATCAAGATTCCATCCATTTTCTGAAAGTGGGTACGCAACTCCGTAAACTGATCTTGATTGTTCATCCTGAAGAACATCTTTAGATAGATGAACCGCTCCACCGTGCAGGACTACCTCATTACGCCTGTTCTGCAATGCCAGAACCGGACAAGCTACCGCTACAGCAATATCTTCACGTGAACAGGAGCCTATCTTTTTCTGCATCAAATCGTAATAAACAAAATTTCCTGCTCGCACTTCATCAACCAGTCCAAAGTCATTGACAGTTGAACAGCCAGGCGTATCGCCCGTGGAAATTTCTACCTCTATCCCCTCTTCACGCAACCTCTGCTGACTGCTAATCATATACTCAACGGTCTCGTGGAAGATTCTCGCTATCTGCTCTTTAGAAATGGCATTATAGCTATGCCCGGCATGAGTGGCAATACCACGCAGCTTTAATCCAAACTGCCGACAGCTCTTGGCAAGCCGAACAATGGTATCGCTATCATCGTAACGAACGCCGGTGCGACCATATCCGCTATCAATCTTTAACCAAATGTCCAGCTGGTATGCTTCTGCCTCAGCGAGCCTTGCAGCAACCTGTAATGATTCTATAAAGACGCCCAAGCGACACATTTTAGACAACGCATTCAATTCTTCTGCCTCACGCAGGTTTGCCGGAATGGCAATTAAAATATCCTGCCAACCGGCAGCTGCAAATTCCTGTGCCATCTTCAAGGATGAAACAGCAACGCTGGTAATCCCGACTTCACGCAACCAGTTGCCAACAATAATTGGTGACTGATGCGTTTTACAGTGTGGACGCAGTCGCACGCTACTTTGCACAGCCTTTTCCGCCATGCGTTGAATATTGCGCTTGGCAATTGCCTGATTGATAATTAGTGAGGTGCGGACACATTTTTCTATTGTGGAACCAGTCATGTAGATTTACCTTGGTTTAAAGCCAAACATGATTCGAGTATAAGCAGAATTTTTGTAAGCCTCAACGTAACGCATAAAATTATCCCGACACCTATGCAAACATCGTACGCCAATTTTCGCTCAGCGAGCCTGATCGCACTATTGCTAACCGCCTCGTATCTGATGATTCCGTTAAAACAGCCGGTTTTTCCAGCGGATTACAGCACTGCTGTATTGGACAAAAATGGTGAGTTGCTCCGAGTGTTTCTTAATAGCGAAGAGCAGTGGTGTTTTCCCGATCGCGTTGAATTGCATTTGCCCGAGAAACTGAAGCTGGCAGTGTTGGAATATGAAGATCGCCATTTCTATAAGCATCCCGGTATTAATCCGTTGCGCGTGCTTTCTGCTGCCTGGGATAATGTTAGCACTGGCACCGTGGTCAGTGGCGCCAGCACCATCACCATGCAGGTGGCGCGCATGTCTGAAAGGCGTCCCAGAACCTACTTAAATAAAATTCGTGAAATGCTGATTGCACTAAAGCTGGAATTTCGCTATAGCAAAAGCGAGATCATGCGTTTTTACCTGAATCATGCCCCGTACGGCGGAAATATTATTGGATTTCAAGCTGCCTCATTATGCTACTTTACAAAAATCCCGGAACAGCTTACCTGGAGTGAAGCTGCGCTGCTGGCGGTATTGCCAAATGCTCCTGGACTGCTCTCTCCAGACGTCAATCCCGACCGGCTAAAAGCCAAACGCGATGTGCTTTTGAACAAGCTTCACGAACGTGGGTTATTTTCAGAGGAGAGCCTTAGCCTTGCCTTAATCGAACCGCTGCCTGAAGGGTCTATCTCTTTCACAACGCTGGCAGCCCATGCTGCACGTCGTTTAAAGCGCAGTGAAGCACCAAACGGCGGCATTGTGCGCACAACGCTGGACAAGTCAATCCAACAAATGGCGGAACAGGAGGCGCGCTTCCATCAGCAGGATTTAATTAGACTCGGCATTCCAAACTCTGCCGCGCTCATTCTGGAAACTCAAACCGGCAACGTGCGTGGCTATATCGGGTCGCAGAACTTCTTTGATCTCGAAAACAATGGGCAAGTCGATGGCGTTTTTGCAGCGCGATCATCTGCGTCTACGCTTAAGCCGCTGCTCTATGCAGCCGCCATTGACGATGGCATTATTATGCCGAATACCATGCTACGCGACGTACCGACTTACTACGGCGCTTTTTCACCAAGCAATGCAGACGAAACTTTTGATGGCATCGTTCGAGCAAATGAAGCATTGACGCGCTCGCTTAATGTACCGGCGGTGCGGCTCCTCTATACTTATGGCGTGCAGCCGTTTTACCTAATGCTACAGTCCGGCGGAATTTCTACGCTATTTCGCGATCCTGAAGACTATGGACTACCGCTGATCCTTGGCGGTGCAGAGGTAACAATTTGGGATATTGCCGGCCTGTTTAGAACGCTGGCAACCGGCAATTATCAACCGAATCGTCTTCTGCCCAACAAAAAACAACCTGATGCGAGTCGTGTTCTTAGTCCAATGGCATCATGGCTCACCATGCAAATGCTACGAGACGTAAAGCGTCCGGGTGCGGAGTTTTACTGGGATCGTTTCGAGAACCAGTGGCCTATGGCCTGGAAAACCGGCACCAGTTACGGCCAGCGAGACGGCTGGGCAGTTGGCGTCAATCCCGAATGGACCATCGCCGTGTGGGTGGGCAACTTTAAAGGGCCCGGCAACAGTAATCTCGGTGGCGCGCGTTCGGCGGGCCCACTCTTGTTCAAGCTGTTTTCCAAGCTGCCAAAAGACCCACAAAAAGTATGGTTTGAAAAACCGGCAAAGCTAAAAGTTCTTGATATATGTTCAGAGACCGGAATGCTGGCAAATGCAGACTGCCCAACACCGGAAGTGAAGGAGGCCCCGGCAGATATGAAGCCGCTTCGGCTCTGCGCCTTTCATCAGCGGATATTCTTAAGTGGGGATGAAGAGAAGCAAGTGTGCTCATTGTGTTGGCAGGGCGAAGAACATAAAATTGAATCCGAACTGATCTATCCGCCGGATATTGTGCAGCATCTTCGCCAGCGCGGACAGCTCGTCAGCTCTCTTCCACCGCATAAAGCAACGTGCCCGGCCAGACAGGGGCGAGATGCACTACAGATTCTTTATCCGCAGGCTCGTTCTCAACTAATCTTGCCGGTAGATTTTGGCGGCGAGATGCAAAAGCTCTCAATGCGAGCAGCTCATCGCGAATCTCAGCGACGTATTTATTGGTATTTGGATGAACGCTATTTAGGTGAAACGCGCAATCGCCACGAGCTGGCGACTGAAGTAGAACCCGGCTGGCACACGCTTGAGATAGTTGACGATATTGGGCAACGAACCAGTCAGCGCTTTTATGTGGGTGAGCGGTGAGCAGTGAACTCGTAACGTGGGTCTTGACCCACGCTATAGGTCTTGACCCGCGCCATAGGTTTTGACCCAGATATTGGTAAGCTAATTCGCGTTTTTTTATGCAAGATAGAAACCTTATACAGGAAACAAAATGTCAAAATTCAAAAACGCATTCATTCTGCTAATCGTATTAACAACAGTCGCATTCACTAAGCCGCAAATCCACTACACGGTATCGTGGGATGGTGCGAATCGGCATATATTTCATGTTGAAATGACCATCCGCAATGCCAAAGGCTCCAACCTGCAGGTTCGCATGCCTGCGTGGCGTCCCGGACGCTATGCGATGCAGAACTTCAGCGGCAACGTGACAAACTTTACGGCTACAGACGCCTCCGGGAAATCGCTACTTGCAGAGAAAACCGACAAAGATACCTGGACGATTAAACGACACGGCAAGAAAACGATCATCGCCTCCTACGATTATTACGCCAGTCAAAAAGATGCAGGCAACAGCTATGTAGATTTATCCGAAGCCTTCCTGAATCCGGCGACCATGCTCACTTATCTGCCTGGCAAAGAGTCGCTTCCGTTAACCATTGAATTAAAGAAACCAGCAGGTTGGAAAATCGCGTCTGTGCTGGAAGCAGCTAATACACCCACAACGTTTCGCGCAACCTCTTTCCACGAGCTTGCTGATACTCCGATTTTAGTTAGCCCGGACTTCAATATGCTTGAGTTCGAGACATCCGGCGTGCTAATCCAGCTGGTTGTACAGGGCAAACGCGGTTATTCCGAAGAAGATTTAATTGCCGAAACGCGGGCCATCGTAGAAGAACAGTTTAGGCTGATGGATTCTACTCCATTCACACGCTACATGTTCATCTTTCACTTTGAGCCGAATCGCATTCGTCATGGCGTTGAGCATAAGAACAGTACGTCCATCTTCGCTGGCCCTCTCAACTACGGTGATGGTCGCTTCATTCGCAGTCTACGCTCACTTACCTCGCACGAATTTTTTCACGTGTGGAATGTCGAGCGAATTCGCCCGGAAGTTCTTTGGCCAACTGATTATTCACGCGAAGCCTATACCCGCACCATGTGGTTTTATGAGGGCGTAACCGAGTATTTTAGCAATCTGACCATTCATCGATCGGGTCTAATCGACCGCGATCGTTATTTGCAAAAGCTTGGCAGCGCCATCGGTCGGGTTGAGAACAATCCGGGAAGGCATATCTCCAGCACGGCATTAACCAGCTGGGATTCCTGGGTAACCTTTGCGCATCGTCCACCGCAAAGTTCGGTGTCTTTTTACACACAGGGTGAAGTGATTGGCGCGTTGATCGATTTAAAAATCATGCAGCAAACGGACGGCAAAAAGTCTCTCACCGACGTCATGCGCCAACTTTATCAGACTTACCCGGTTAAAGGGCGTGGCGTGCCGGAAAACGGCATTCAAAAAGCGATTGAGAAGATTAGTGGACAAAAATGGGATAATTTTTTCAAGCGCTATATTCACGGAACCGACGTGCCGGATTACGCGGCCATCTTTGCCATTGCGGGAGTAGAGTGCAAATCGTTTCTGCCACTGAATCAACCACAGTCGTGGATTGGCGTTGACCTGCGTGAGATTGGCGGAGCGCTAAACATTACACAGGTGACCGTCGGCTCGCCTGCGGATAATGTCGGCATGGCCATCGGCGATCAGCTGGTCGCAGTCAACGATCTACAGGTAGACGCAACATCCTTCACTAATATGCTGCATGAGACAGCGCCCGGTACACCAGTCGTGCTCACCTTTTTTCGCCAGGGTAAGCTGATGGAGCAGAGTGTTGTAACAGCTGAGAATCCATTTCGCAGTTATATCCTACAGCAGGATTCGAAGGCGACGGAGAGACAGTTGGGGGTGCTGGATGGGTGGTTAGGCAGCGAGTGACCTTTGTGGCAAAGTGACGGGGTGAGCGGGTGAAACGAACATCAGCAAAAAAGAACTGGTCTACAGCTTTTATCCAAATATCATCGGTGAGATTCAGCGAGTAAAAGAGTGGCTTGATTCTGGAAAGATAGTCCTGACAGGAGAACAAGATGAGCTGGATCGCTACGAATTCATAGACTATCGCACAAAGGACGAAAAAGAATCGACATTTTTATCAAAATTTGCTTCAAACCCAACCAGCAAAAAGTGTTGAGAGTTCTGGAAATAATCTCTGCAGCCTATGGAAATCATTTACTTACTGATTTTCATCATTGATATGGCACCTTGACCCGAGAAGATTCCTTGTAACAATTTCCCACTGCTCCCGTCAGAATAAGCAAGAATCTTTTATACCTTCACTCAGTGACTGTAGGAAATTCACCATTCTGCCCCAAATCCGAAAAGGTTATCTGTATGATTACGATGAAAAGAGTCTTTGCATCTGTAGTGCTCGGGTTTTTATTGACCGCTTGCGACGCCGAAATACCGGAAAAGCAAAGTGTAGAGAAAGACGTTACGTTCAACCAGGAACTTGTAGATGAACTCGAACAAATGGCAAAAATGGACCAAATTGCGGTTTATATTCCGCAGGGAAAGTACAAAGAATTATCAAATACAGAATGGAAGTCCTTCAAGGATAGCGTGCTTACCACTCATCAAAAGCGCCTAAAGCAACTATTCGATAGGTACGGGTTTGTGGGATTCGATTTAGCGGGAGAAGACGGCTCTCATAATTTTTGGCTTATGGTTCAGCATTCAGACCATACCCCGGAATTCCAAAAGGAAGTATTAAAGTCGATGGAAGATGAAGTTGCGAAGGGAAATGCTAAAGCAAGCAACTTTGCATATCTGACCGACCGAGTAAGAAAAAATTCCGGACAGAAGCAGATTTACGGAACCCAGGTAACTTACAACATGCAAACCGGACAGGCATATCCCAGAAGTTTGGAAGACAGCCTAAACGTGAACATAAGACGTAAGACCATGGGTCTGGAACCGATAGAAAATTACCTGAATCAGCTAACCGAAATGCACTTTGAAATGAATAAAGAACGTTATGTGAATATGGGAATTATCGAACCCAATTTATATAAGATAGACTGAGAGTTAAGCCCCATGATTAAGATGCACAAGATTGACAAGTTTTTGGACGCCAATAAAGACATCGGCATCCTGCTACTCAGATTGTTTATTGGAGCGCGCTTATTCTATGGTGTTATCGACAACGTTCTCAGCTGGGAACACATGCTTCTGTTTTCTGAATTCCTGCAGGCTAACGGGTTCCCGTTTCCGCTTCTAAGTGCGGTTGTTTCGGTGTATGTGCAACTTATTGGCTCAATCATGATTCTGGTCGGGTACAAAATCCGAATCGCGGCGTTTGTCCTTGCCATTAACTTTATTGTCGCACTGCTTATGGTGCATCTCCCGGCTGGTGATACGATAGAAGGAATGACGCCTGCACTGGCAATGCTATTTGGTTGCCTCACGCTTTTCTTCACCGGCGCAGAGAAGTTTTCATTAAACAATTCAGGAAAAGCAGATTGAAAACATATTGGCAGACTTAGATGAACATCACCGATGAATATAAGCGACAGGCAAACTGGAGAAATTGGGAGACGTACTTCGAGCATCTTCCAATTGAAGGTGGACACACCGTTTTAGATTTAGGCTGTGGGGTTGGAAGCATCGCAAAGCTATTGGCTGAAAGGTCATCAAAAGTCATTGGGGTTGACTTGAATGAAGAGTTATTGGCAACCGCCGAGCTTGAAAACAATAAGAGTAATACGATGTTTATAAAAGGAGACCTGAGAGAACTGCAAGATTTTGTCACAAAACCTGTAAACGGCATCTGGTCGAGCTTTACTGCAGCATATATTCCTGATTTTTCCGTTACGCTACAGAAGTGGCTTCAACTTTTAAAGCCAAATGGCTGGATCGCCCTGGTAGAGATCGATGATTTATTTGGCCATTCTCCAATACGTTCACTTACACGGCAAAATTTCATCAACTATTACGATCGCCAGTTAAAAAGAGGGTTTTACGATTTCAGAATGGGTGGGAAATTGAAGTCGTTTTTGGTAAAGGAAGGCCTCACAATCATTCATGAAGAGAATAAATTCGATAAGGAATTTACATTTGTCGGGCCGGCCGAACCGGGTATTTATTCCGCGTGGAGAGATAGACTGAACCGAATGGTCGCATTAAAAGAATTTCTTGGAAATGAAGATTATCTAAATTTAAAGTCTGATTTCTTGACCTGCCTGGAACATCCGAACCATAGCAGTGAGACAAAAGTCAACTATATCATTGCACAAAGATAGCTGCGCAAAACCATGCTAATGTATAAGCTATAAAACGCTAACCCTCATCCGCAAAGTGAATCCCCAATGAAATCCCTTTTCCCTACCCTACTACTTCTCCTAGCCTTTGCTGCATGTAATACGACCTCTAAGCCTCAAGTCAGCTCCTCAGGTCAAAGCGACAAGTTCATTGTTGAAACAATTGAAGAGCAAGCGACTCAAGTAATGGACTCTTCAATAATGAATGCACTATCGATTGGCGTTCTGATGAATGGCAAAAACTACATCGAGCATTTTGGCGAGCTTGTGCCCGGCTCCGGTATTAAACCAACCAATGAAACAATTTATGAAATCGCATCCGTCAGCAAAACTTTCACCGGCACGTTGGCGGCCAAAGCGGTATTGGAAGGAAGGCTTACGCTCGAAGACGATATTCGACTCTATTTGAACGGCGATTATGCAAATCTGGCCTATCGAAATAACCCAATTCAGATTCAGCATTTACTAACGCATACCAGTGGGTTGCCGTCGAATAATAAAGGGTTTGAGTCCCTTCCCTCAGGACTAGATTTTACGGAAATGGCGAAGCTTGTTAATGAAATTGAGAAACGACAAACCAAAGGGATGTTCTTCCAATATCTGAGTGAGGTGTCAATTGATACTCTTCCGGGAATTCGCTTTAACTACTCCAACTATGGGGCGAATCTGATGGCAGCCATTCTCGAGAATGTCTATGATGTTCCCTTTCAGGAGTTAGTAGAGAAAGAGATAATCGATAAAGCTGACATGATATCTACAAGCTTTCATTTGTCGGAACGGGATAAAAAGAGATTAGCGCCCGGTTACAATGAACGAGATGAGAAAATGCATCATTTGTCGCTTGCCAGCACATTGTGGGGAGCAGAAGGTGCGATAAAATCAACGCTCCCAGACATGTTGAAATACGCCCGCTTTCAGCTGGATATGCAGAACAAAATGGCCGTGGAATCGCATAAAAAAATTAAAGAGCTCGATACAAATTACTGGGTTGGTTATTTCTGGTGGATTATCGGCGAGGATGGTAAGAACCTTCACTTCAGACATGATGGTGGCGCAGCCGGTACCAGAGGAGTCTTATTACTCTATCCGGAGTCTGAAATTGGCATCTACGCTGTTACCAATGTGGTTGGCGAAAAGATCTTTGATGATTTGAGTAGGCTGAGTAAAGGGGTATTTCGATCCTTAAATAAGAAGAACTAACTGAATCAAAGAAATCTCATGAGTCCAGATTTTATAGCCTATATAGCAATGTCCACCGCAAATAAATCTTAGGGGAATACCAAATCTTATGAAAAGCCTACTACTTGCAGCCATTCTTCTTTTTTTAATAAATCCGCTAAGCGGGCAGGACAAGCCGAATGTTTTTAAAATCAAAAAAGACGCAGACAGCTTTTATAGCGCAGAAAACTATGATTTGGCCACTATCAATTACTTGAAACTAATTGAATTGTCCGATTTCAATAGTCAAAAGCAAAGCGCGGCCTATAATGCGGCCTGTTGTTTAGCTTTACAGCAAAAGACGGACAGCGCATTTATCTTGTTAAAAAGGGCAATAGACTACGGCTTTAATTACAAGTCCCACATAATCAAAGATTCTGATTTGGTGAGTTTACACGGCAATCCCGAATGGGAAACGTTGGTGCATCAAATTCCTGAAGCAAAAACATTAAATAGCGATCCAGAGCTCGCGACCATTATTACAAAGGACATCCACCATTTTTGGCAAGCATATGACTTGCAGGCTAAGGACTCTTCAAATACCGATACGATTTTTAAGGAATATTATTTCGATAAAGCCAGCAATGGCATGCAAGACTATATGGGAGCAAAAGTTAGTTCAATAGATTACTTTATTAAGCATATTAAATTGCACCCCAAACTCTACGCAAGCATTCGGGAAAACACGTTAAAAGTAGATGACTATAAAACAGAAATTCGAAAAAGCTTTAGGACTTTTAAAGCAATATATCCCGCTGCAAAGTTTCCAGATGTGTATTTTGTCATCGGCGCATTTACCAGCGGCGGTACGGTGTCCCCCTCCGGTCTACTCATCGGCACAAATCAGATGAGTGATGGGGAGAATGTAAATACAGAAGAACTAGATTTTGGCGCGAAGCTACTGATGAGCAAATCAGAGTTTCTGCCGAATATTGTTTCTCACGAATTGATTCACTTTCAACAGGATGGAATGAAGAAAGACAGCATTACACTTGGGTATGTTATAAAGGAAGGCATGGCTGATTTTATTGGAGAATTAATTAGCGGTGAAACAGCCAACAAAAAAATATTTGATTGGACAAAGGGAAAAGAAAATCAGATTTGGACAGACTTTAAAAAGGACATGTATTTTAACCGCTATAACAACTGGATTGCAAACTACAGCACTGCTTCAGAGGATAGTTATCCTGATTTAGGCTATTGGATTGGATACGAAATTTGCAAATCATATTACGAAAACGCCAAGGACAAAAATCAAGCCATTTACGACATGCTCCATATTAAAGACTATCAAACATTTTTAGCTGACAGTAAATGGGAAGCAAAGCTTGAAAAGATGAAATGATTCGCTGTGTTTTCAATTTATTATGCACGAGATTATAGAATTATGAAACCTTCAAATACATTTATATTCCTACTTATTAGCTTTGTTCTATATGGTCAAAGTTCCGACAGGACGACTCTTGTCCATGGGAAAGTTGTATCGGCAACAGAGTCGACGGTTCCATTACCCTCAAAAGGCAATCTCCATTACGAGATTTTCTACTCCGATGGCCATTCGCGAAGCTCATCTGTAAAAATAGGCAAGAACGGGGAATTCGAAAAGTTGTTCTACCAGAACACTAAAATTGCCTTATCCATTAGCTACCCTGACTTTTATACATCTGACACAACTATTCTGTATATTGAATTAAAAGACTGCATTAATGTTAACTTCATTGTCCAGCCTAAGGAATATTTTTATACAGAACAGAGCGCAGAAAGAGACCTATCTAATGGAAATGTTCAAATAATATTGTTTGACGACCTAATTTATAATTGGAATCGAAAACTTGACTTCACCAAACAATTTGGATTTAAGTACCTGAAAATGCCTGAACCAGTTGATCATGAGTTTAGAACAAACATGGCTAACTACAATAATAAAGTAGAAGCATATCTGGACAGTATCAATGACCCTGCCTGGAATCACAGACTCAACGCCATGATTGATAGTCTTACGCACCTTGCTGCCGACAATTATGGGAAGGCGAACAGTATAAATCTCAATGAGTTAGCTTTTCCCTATAATGTCAAACTATCGGATAAAATGAAAGAGACTATTCGCAAGCAACAGCATGAATTTAAACGGATTTTTCAAAAGAAAAGAATTGAATACATCGAGTTCTCTCCTGAGTTCATTCTCAATAAAATCGACAATGATCCGCAGTACCATTACATCTTCATCGCTGAGTACTGGATGGCATTCAATTACGAAATGATGATCCCCGAGCTGCTTAAACGGATAACAGACAAGCGTGAAGTGGGACTTATAGGCACTACTGAGTTGATAATCTCGGAGAGAATTAAATCTGGAGATATGAGGTTTTCGAGGATAGGCCGCTTAGTGTTTGATGACTTATTTACCATTTCAGGTAGGGCCAATCACTTGCTCCAAAGAATAACCGGAGAGGAGTTCGGTTTGGTTTCGATGTATTCGAATGAGCAGGATCTGAAGAAACTTCAAAACAGGTGGGCTTATTGGCTATTGAATCTTAAAGAAGAGTAGAATCAGAGCCTGAATACATTGATACGAGACTTCTGCCATCTAACGGCGAAGCAGTCTGACTTCTGTCAGTTGCTTTCCTTCAGTATCCGCATAATCACGTCATAAAAGCTCATTCCGGCAGCCTTCCCCGCTTTGGGAACCAGGCTGGTACCGGTCATTCCGGGAAGGGTGTTTGCCTCAAGGCAGTAGATTTCATTGGCTTCATTTACGCGAAAGTCCACGCGCGAGTAGCCGCGACAGCCCAATACGCGATGCGTTTGCAGTGCCGCCGTTTGGAGGGCATCTTTTAGCTCAGTGGTAGTTTCAGCCGGACAAATATAGGTCGTCATGCCGCTTTGATATTTCGATTCATAATCGTAGAAGCCACTCTTTGGGATGATCTCAATAATCGGTAGGGCTTCATCGGCTAGAACGGTCACCGTCATCTCGCGCCCGGGAACAAAGGCTTCCAGCATCACGCTCACGTCGTATTCGAACGCAAGCTTCACCGCGGCTGGCAGCTCAGACGCTTCGTTCACAATGGTTAGTCCAACCGTTGACCCCTGCGCATTCGGTTTAACCACCAGCGGATAACCAAGCTTACCGGTTTCCGCTACGTCCAGCTCATCGGGATCTTTTAGGTGCAGCCAGTCTGCTGTAGAAATCCCCTCAGATCGCATCAACACTTTAGAAAGATGTTTGTCCATCGCCACCGCGCTGGCACAGCTACCACTACCGCTGTAGGGCACGCCAGCCAGATCGAGCAGCGCCTGGATTTTACCGTCTTCACCATACCCGCCATGCAATGCCAGAAAAACGGCATCAAACTGCTCTTCAATCAGATAATCAATAGTGCGAAATACGTTGCGATTTAATACATCACGTTCTTTTTCAATTTCGGAATGTTCAACCTTTACAGCGGTTTCAGCAGAATCGGAAAAATCAACCTGCTTTACGCCATAAGCCGGGTCTAGCGCTTCTACATGATGTCCGTTTTCCGCCAAGGCACGCGCCACGGCGATTCCGGTTGATAAAGAGACATCGCGTTCAGCAGAGGTGCCGCCAAGTAAGACTGCAATTTTCATAGCATTACCTAAACGTATTTTTCAACAGCTTGTTCAACAAAGCTGCATACTTTTTCTTTTCCAAAAATATCAATTACTACCGGTAATTCAGGACCAGAGGTCATGCCGGTAATCGCGACGCGCATCGGCTGCCACAGTCCGGCGCCTTTTACACCGCTCTCCTGCTGCACACCTTTCATGACTTCCTTAAAAGACTGCAGATCCAGTGTCTCAACATTTTTTGCACCGGCTAAAAACAGCTCCAGAACGGATTTCGTGCTTTCACCCTTCAGAACATCCAGAGCAGCTTCTTCTTCCACGTTCAGCGTGTCGGAATAAAAGAGATCAACTGCTGCCGGAATCTGATCACCGCGATCAACTTTCTTTTGAACAGCGAGTAGAATCTTGTTTGTTTGCGCTTCATCTGCTACGTCCAGCCCAGCCTGCTGTAGAAATGGTTTTGCAAACTCGATATAGTTTTGCTGATCCATTTCTCGAATATACATGCCGTTCATCCAGCTCAACTTATCCTGATCGAACACCGAGCCCGATTTGCTAACCTTGTCTATGGAAAACTGATCGATCAATTCCCCCATTGAGAAAATTTCCTGCTCGCCACCCGGACTCCAGCCCAGCAGCGCAACAAAGTTCACCAGAGCTTCCGGCAGATAGCCTTTATCGCGATAGTCTTCGACCGCCACATCCCCTTGGCGCTTGCTGAGCTTGCTGCGATCGGCATTGAGGAGTAGCGACAGGTGTGCCATTTCCGGTGCTTGCCAGCCAAAGGCTTTATACAGCTGCAGATGCTTCGGCACGCTGTTCAGCCATTCCTCACCGCGAATAACGTGCGTAATGCCCATATGATGATCGTCCACCACATTGGCTAGGTGATATGTTGGAAATCCATCTGACTTTACCAGCACCTGATCATCAAAGAGTTCATTCATAAAGCGCACTTCGCCACGGACCAAATCGCTAAAAACGGTTTCACCATCTGCTGGCATTTTCAAGCGCACCACATAAGAAGCACCCTCGTTCATTTTGGCATCAACCTCAGCGCTATCGCGGTCACGCCAGGTGCCGTCATAGCGCATCGGCTCTCCGGCTTCCAGTTGCTTTTCGCGCATAGTTTCCAGTTCTTCAGGCGTGCAAAAACAGCGGTAGGCATAGCCATTCTTCAGAAGAATTTCGGCATGTTCTTTATATAGTTCCGTGCGTTGGCTCTGAATATAGGGTCCCATATCTCCGCCAATGTCCGGTCCTTCATCATAGGCAATACCAGACCACTTCAAGCTGGCCATCAGCTTTTCCATGGCGCCTTGGACAAAACGGGATTGATCGGTATCTTCAATACGAAGAATAAAAACGCCCTCGTGCTTCCGGGCATATAAATAGTTAAAGAGGGCAGCTAAAAGACCGCCAACGTGTAGGTATCCGGTTGGACTAGGGGCGAAACGGGTGCGAATTTGTTGAGACATCAGGTAGAGCTCCTGCACATATTTAGCGATAATCGACTTACAGTTTCAATTAGCGCTAAATATACCACATAAACCCGCATCCCGTTAGCAAAAAAGAAGGTAATCTAATAGCGTAAATTACTCTGGGGCAGCAATTGGTAATCCCGCGGCACTCCAGGCACTCATTCCGTCTTTTACGTTAATCAAGTTGGTAAATCCACGCTCGCGCAGCATAGTTGCCGTACGACTGCTTCGGCCACCACTACGACAAATCAGCATGATTTGTGCATCTTTATCGCCTTCCAGCTCAGGCACCCAGTTTTGAAACTGCTGAATGGGAAGTAACCGAGCATTTTCAATATGTCCAAGTGGACCATTGTATTCATCGGGCGTCCGCACATCAATAAGAATCATATTTGGTCTACGATCTATTAATTGAGCTGCCTCGGTAACGTTCAGATTCTGAATTGCAGGCTTTTCCGGCACTTTCTGGTCGGCATCAGCCGTCTTTTGTGCATCACCAGAACTACAGGCTGCGAACACGAATAGTCCGGAAAAAATCAATATGCTGTAGAGATACTTCATGCATACTCCAGGGTTTGTGAACGGATCACTGATCGGTGAAAAGTAAGGAGGGAAAGTGAAAAAGTCAATTATGAACGATGCGCTGTCTCAGCATGGCAAAATACAGCTCACCGATATCATTCATGATTCATCAATCAAAATTCATCAATTAGAAGCGCCTCGACTCCGCTCGGCGTGACAAACAGCATCTCTGAAAGATCACTCGGTAATCATCAATTATCATTCATCACTCATCAATTAAAAGCTTCTCATCAGATTATTCCAGTAATACTGCGTCAAACCGCCATCGGTAACGATCCAGATATAGTCACCGTCGAGAAGGAGCTGGCGGCAATTATTACTTAACAGGCCATCTTCAGTCGTGAACAAGCGCCAGTATTTGAATTCGCGATCGTATTTCAACAAGCCAGAAGCTGTGGCAACCCAAACGGATCGCTTGTTCACAGCTATATCGGCATAGGGTGGGCGAATCTCAAATGTCAGCTGCGGATAGCTTTGCCAGCGATCTTCCTTCACATCATACCACATCACACCACTTGATGCCGCAAACCAAATCTCATTATCCCAAGCCGTTACAGCTGAAACGTTTAAGTCCTGAATCGCTGCTCGTGACGGCACAAATTGCCACTCTTTTATCGAGGCAACATAACGAAAGATGCCGCGATCCGTTGCGCACCACAAGGTGTCTCCCTGAAGCGCCAGACGACGAAATGTAACATTACTTAGGCGACGATCTTTTATCTTCTCCAGCTGTCCGGTTTGCAGGCTAATGCGAGATATTCCGCGTTCAGTGGCGGCATAAAGGTAATCCTGCAAAATGGCGAGATCGAGTACTTCATCATCGACAAGACCATTGTTTTGATTGTAATTGCGCCATTTGTTGTTCCCAACATCAAAAAGCGAAACGCCATAGGAGGTGCCAAACCAAACGGAGTCGCCATCCGCAAGAATCGAATTCACATCATCCTTCGGCAAGCGGCTGATAAAGCGTTCCTGATAATAATCCCACGCTACGCCCTCATACGGCCAGCGGGCGATTCCCGGTCTGGTATCTTGACCGCGTATGCCAATACCGCCAATCCAGAGATCGTCATACTGATACTCAAGTGCCCGCGGTTCAATATCAGGCAGTCCGATTTGGTAGAAGTCTGCACGGAATGAGCCAAGGTCTCCCATACCAATTCCAAATCCCTCAACCAAGAACCAAATGCGGTCGAATCGATCCCGGATGTATCCCGCGATGACGTATTCCTCAAAATTATCATCAATTAACAGCCAATCGCCGGTAAGCTGAAAACCACGGTTAGCAAAGAAAGAAGGCAATTCACTTAGATCATCTCTCCCGCGAAAAACCTCGCGCGGCACACCATCATTTGGCCTCTCGGGTCTTGGCCCGGGAAACTCATAGTTCCAGGTAGGCGATTCGGCCCGGCTAATCCAAACTTCGGAAGCCGGATCAAAGACCGCCACATCTCTCCGAGTTACAGCATATAGAAAGGAGGTCGTTTCATCGTAAGCGACCTGAGTAACATGATTGCTGGGCAGGCCACTGCTGGTTGTATAGGGAAAGTCCCAATAATTATCGTAGATATGATAGCGCAAAATTCCACCATCACGCGTACTGATATACAGGTATTCACTTCCAATCGCGGCAGATGTAAAACTGGTAGCAGTAGTGTAGCTCAGCCAGTCATTCAACTCATAAGTTGTTCTGCGATCGTGCTCGGTGGCAAAGCTATTGGTTCGAACGTACTGCGCGCTAACAGATTGAGCAACCAAGACCAGAAGTAGTGCGCAAAGGAAGTAAAGCTTGTTCAATTTCATATAGGGATTAATCCATTTTTATTTTCGAAGAGGCAATGGCTAGTGGCTAAAAGTTCGCGTCTTTTCTTTGCCGTCTTTTCTTTGCCGTCTGTTCTTTGCCGTCTGTTCTCTGCCGTCTGTTCTCTGCCGTCTGTTCTCTGCCGTCTCTTATCTGTCGTCTACCAGTCAGCTCTACGCTTGTTCCATAGTACTGCTTTTTTCACCCGCTGCGATTTCTGCTTCCACAGTCTGAAGAATGCGTTCGCAATTACCCGGGGTTGCCTTAAAGTCGAGGTGAATGGTTGTATCCGTATATTCTGTGCCCGTCACAACAGCAAGATTATAAACCAGATTGCTGAGCTTAGATAGATACTGCGGAAAGCTGACTTTTCCATCGACAAACGATTGACGCAGGAATTCAATCAGCGACTCACGCAGGTCTTCAACGCGAATTTGTCGCGTTGCGCTGATAAAAACGCTGCCGGTATAACGTTGTTTTAACGCGCCAATAATAGCCTTGTCTTCAAGTCGATCAATTTTATTGAACACCATCAGCATCGGTTTCTTTGAAGCGCCAAGTTGATTGATAACTTCTTTAACCGTTTCAATTTGCTCTTCAAATCCGGGGTGACTGCTATCGACCACGTGGATAAGCAGATCGGCTTCCAACACCTCATCCAGAGTCGACTTAAACGATTCCACCAAATGGTGCGGCAGCTTGCGAATAAATCCAACCGTATCACTAAGTAAAATCTCGTGCTGTGCATCCAACTTAACCTGCCTAACGGTTGAGTCCAAAGTTGCAAACAGCTGATCCTGCACCAATACCCCGGCATCGGAAAGCAGATTCATTATCGTAGATTTACCAACATTGGTATAGCCAACCAATGACGCCGTAAGTGAGTCATCCCGTCCTTTTCGACGCGTCTTACGCCGTTGCTGAATGCGCGCAAGATCCTTACGCAACACTTCAATTCGCGTGCGAACCAAACGACGGTCAGTTTCGAGCTGGGTTTCACCCGGCCCCTTGGTTCCAATGCCACCCACCTGTCGGGAAAGGTGTGTCCACTGTCTGGTAAGACGCGGCAGCATGTATTTTAACTGCGCCAGCTCAACCTGCGTTTTGGATTCGCGGGTACGGGCATTTCGGGCAAAGATATCAAGGATCAGGCTGGATCGATCAATGATTTTTGCATCAGTTGCCTTTTCCAGATTGCGCGTTTGCGCCGGAGAAAGATCGTCATCAAAAATGACGGTGCTGGCATCGTGCATTTCCAGCAGCTCAGTCAATTCTTCCACTTTCCCCTTACCAATAAAGGTGGAAGGCTCACGTCGGTTGCGCTCCTGCACAACTTCATCAACCGTTTCGACACCTGCCGTGGCAGCCAACTGTTTTAGCTCAGCAAGATTGTCTTCTACGTCCCACCGCTTATGACCGGGTAAGATAACACCAACCATAATAGCGCGTTCGGCCTTTTTATCGAGAGCATTTATTTTTGGCTTTTCTATCAAGCGCTACTTCCTCCTTCTGCGGCAACCATAGACTCGTATTCACGTTTCGATCCGGTACGTGCAATTAACATTTCTAATAACAGCAGAATAAACGCGGCAATTAGAAAATGCCGCCAAAGCTCTTTGCCAAAGCGACTATTGCGCACAGATTCGACCAAACCTTCAGGCTGAAGCACTGTAACATTATTGATAAGACCGCCAACTTCGTTGGCAGCATAGTATCTGGCAAGAGATTCTTCCGGCCAGGCATTCACCGAGAACGTATGAATTTTATCGGTGTTATGAAAAATATCGTAATTGCCCGGAACTGCGGTATTCACAAACTCTAAAAACACTCTTGCTCCTTGAAAACGCGGCGTCAACTTCGCCTCTACCCCTTCATCTCCGACAACTCTAAAATTGAATGGTGCCTGCAAATTGGCAAAATCCTGTCGAAAGACCTCGCCAGTTCGCAAAGTCTGGCGATCAACTTTATTACCCGTGCCCGAAAAATAAATCAGACGATAGAGTAACGGCACGATAAATCCCTTCACCGGCAGTTGCGACCAGTCGCGCTGCAGCGGCGTAGACAAATAGAAGACCACACCGTTACTGCCGGCACTTTGCAAAAGCAGTGGCGATTTATCTGTAAGTGAGATCAAACGATTGGCGCCGGCGGCAGGTTTGGTTCCATAGGCAGCATAAATTTCAATTGGATTAAGCAGTGGTCGTTCTTTTTCAAACAGACCTTCAAATATTGGATGCTGCCAGTCTACTGTCGAGATGGAGAGAAACTGTTCATTTTTTCCGGGCTCACCGGTTCGCTCAAGGAAGGTGCCGAGCTGCAACGTTTGCAGCATCTCGCGGTATTGCGGAGCAACCGACTGCGTTCCGGGGCTGATAACCACTCCCCCACCCGTTTCAGCAAACTGCCTCAAGCGCTGCGTCAATGTCGAGGGAATTTGATTTAGCCCCTCGATAAAGATGACGTCGAAGTCGGTAAAATTTCTGCTACTCCAGCCAGCTGCAGATGCTGATGTGTAGGCGAACACACCGCGATCAATCGCGGGTTGAATAATTAAGGGCACAAAACTTTTGCTAAGGGCGCCTTCATGCAAATGTAAAATACGTATTTTCTTCGGCACGAAGAAGTTGAAGTAACGTCGATTATCTTCATGTAGCGCATCGCTTTCCAGCGTCAACATCCCTTCGATAAATCCGGTTTGCGTCAACGTAAACGAATAGCGCACTTCGCGTGATTGCCCGGGCGGAATACTCACATTTTGCTGAGCAACCCGTTTGTCTGCAAGTACAATCGAGGATAAAGACGTCTGATGTTTTTCCGGATGATGATTGCGCAAAACGGCGCGAATGGTTAGCGGCTGATTTACTTCGAGCAGGCGATTTATAACCTCAATACTGTCGACAGATAAATTTTCAGGATTTTCATGTTGCAGCGGTAGCGCGAAAATTCGCACGTCAGCTAAATCGCCTTCACCGAATACGGCAACAGACTCATCAAATTGTTCGCCCATTCCGCTATGCTGAAAATCTGAAAGTACATAAATTTCTCTACTGGCATAAACAGAACCGTTTAACTGCTGAGCCGCAGTGGTAAACGCAGCAGATAAGTTGCTTCGCGCAAAATTTGGCTGGAGCCTTCCAAGAAGCCGATCCCAGGTTTCACTGGAGAAACTCTCCTGGCTGATAAGCACGTCCTGCGGACTCGTGGCTTGAATAACAGTGATGCGATCGCCGGGCTGAAACACATTCTGTAAACTCGAAAAAGACTGGCGCAGCTGATCCAGCAGGCTTCCCTGCAATCGCACTTCGTTCAGACTCTGGGAATTATCAAGGATAATCACCGCTTCAATAGCGCTGCGTTCTGCGAGAATCCCGCCAACACTGTCTTCCTGCAACGTCGGTCGTGAAAACGCCAGCACCAGGCACAGAATAATCGCCATGCGCATAAACAACAACAGCAGTTGACGAATGCGCAGATTGCGCATCTGTTTCTTTTCCAGGCGCTTTAAGAATTGGATTGTGCTAAACGGAATGTTTTTAATCTTGCGGCGATTCAAAAGGTGGATCACCAGTGGGATTCCCGCGGCTATCAGTCCGTAGAGAATTGCAGGATTCAGAAAATTCAGATTGTACTCCTTTTTATCGTCTGCCCGGAAGTACTGCGATGAACGCAGCAGCCGCAATTAACGGGCTTATTTAGCAAAATGCAATGGATTTCAACGCAGGAAATGGCTCAGGGACTTTCTTCCTTCCCGCACCTCTTTTACCAACCCCTCATAGAAGGCTTTTGTTCCGATATCAATCCACTCACCGCGAAAGCAGTAGACACCAACCTCCAGCGTTTTAATTGCGTTCTTATAAAGAGCCGTAATAACCGATTGATTCTCAACCCTCAACAACTTTCTGGCCTGTGGCGTCAGCACTTGATAACCTATAAAAATCGCGCTGTTAAAGTCATCGGCTATGTCATGTCCACGCAGGTTAAAGCGACGCAGCTGATGCGAGTCATCGTAGCTTACGAGGCCGTAATCGATATTGTTTTGCGAGGGTAAAACCGCCATCGATGCCAGCTTTGCCGAGCGACAGTGATAACGGTAGAAATCACGGATATCAATACCGCAAAGCGTATCGGCATTTACAACCAAAATATCTTCGCCATTAAAATGCGGCTCGGCGTTGGCGATACCACCGCCACTTCCCAGCAGCTCTGGTTCTTCACTAAAGATTATTTCGAGCCCATAATCTTTCGTCAGCAATCTTTTTACGACTTCCGGCATGTAGTGAAGGTTAATGATTGCCCGGGTTATTCCCGATGAAGAAAGTTTGCGGAGCAGTACTTCAATAATTCGATTTTCATCCAGTGGCAGCAGTGGTTTTGGCGTCTCGCTGGTTAAATCCCCCATTCGGGTTCCGTATCCGGCAGCCATGATCATTGCTGTTTTAAGTTCAGGTATCATGCAGGTCCTACAATTGCTGTTTTATCGCTAATATCCCTTGATTTTTATACGTCCAAACATACAACAGTAATGCGCATTTTGCAACTCTTCCTCGTTTGAGATGGCCCGAAATTTGCCAGACTGGAGCATTGTTAGAATGGAGCAGTCTTATATGGATTAAGGCAATTTTAACATATTAAAATCGTGAAGCCGTTCGGTTTCTTTGATGGAGCAGTTTTGAAATTAGACTGGAGCAGTTTTGAAATTAGACTGGAGCAGTTTTGAAAACTGCTCCAGTCTTTGGGTCATTTACCCCCTCTCCAATCAAATCAAAAACGTCAATTTATTAGCATAATTCTGCTGCTTTACCGGCTTATAGGGTTGAAAAATTTGATTTCAATGCCTATAATAAAGCAGGAGGAAATGGAATGAGGATTGCTTACAGGCTTATAATTGGATGTATCCTGCTACAGTTGTTTTTTGCAGAGAATGGACTGGCACAGCAGCAAGATCTAAATATTCGCTATACAATTCTCGCCACAACTTATGGCGAGAAAGAGAATAAGATTAAGATCAAAGTACCACCTTATTTATCGCGAAAGGAAGTCAGCCGACAAATTCGCCTTGCCATTGCCTGGCCTGGAGATCCACTTCCAGAGGTGCTAACCAAAGTGTATGTGTTTCGCGATGATGCGGTTCTTGGAAATACCTCACGGCTTGGCGGCATATATTCGCCGGTGGAGGGATTTATCTGGCATTTGAGCGGATGGGCGGCAGATACAACGATCGTAACGTACGAACTAACCTCACGCGACAGGCAGGTCTACAATACGCTATTGGACAGTATGTTTGCGAAGCAAAATTTTAAGCTGGAATCGAAAACGCTTTCCGCTACGGCAAAACGCGATATTGCCTGGCAATTTGATTTAAACGTCGCGCAAGTCGATTCTATTTTTTACCTGGTAAAATGGTGGCGTGAACTAAACGGAGCTGAGGGCCCATGAGAGTTTTGATACTGCTGAACATTTTATTGTTCCCAACATTTGCAATCTCGCAGGAAACCTCCGTCTGGGATTCGCTGGACGTTCAGTACGAGGTGATCGACCAACAGTATAATAATGGAAAGGTAAGCCTGTCCATTCAACTTCCGCCTTTTTTGACGCAGGATGAAGTAAAGCGTCAGATTGAAATTGCCGTGCAGTTTCCCGGCTCGCCTCCTCCAAATGAAGTAACAGAAGTATCAATTTACGTCGAAGGTCGCAAAAGAGGCAAACGCGTGGGCCGTGCAACGTATAAACCGGGCAAAGGATTTAAGTGGAAGATCGATAAATGGAATAGAGATTTGAACGTGATCCGCTACAGCCTGACGCCGGAAGATCGCTACATCTACGAAACGCTGATGGATACGCTCTACTCGATTGATGAGTTCTCGTTGGATAAAAATCACAAGCGAGTTAAGCGGGCAAAAAAAGAACTCGCCAAGCGCAGTGAAATAACGCTCGACGAGTTGGAAAATTTATACTATCGCGTAAAGTGGTGGCAGGCTCAGGAAGAGCGGAAACGATAGCCTTTTTATAGTTGAAGTCGATACCCTAAAGATACATAAATTTCTAGCTGTGGATCCGCAAGTTTTCTGACACCTGTTGGTTCAGCTGTTTCGACAAACATTCCATTTTGCGAAACTTCGATGTCACCCCGCGTTACGCTTCCAATATCGATATGTCCTCCAAGACCAAACTCGACACCCGATCCCCCAACGCGCATTAGCTCGACCCCACCACCCAAACGAAAGAATGTACCTGCATCATATGAATGCGCGAAATCAAATCCATCAAAGTCTCCGGCCCCCGTATAGCTTCCTTCATAATTGCGTAAAGGAACTCCGGCAAAACCATAAACAAAGGTTGAGTTTTCAGAGTCAAAAAAATTACCAAGACCAATAAATGGTGTGATACTGCTTATTTTTAGCTTCTCCCCAAGAACAACCTCAGATCCCATTTCATTATTGGTTATTGTCGAACGGGCATATTCTATCCCGACAAAAAGTTGCGGCTTCATATTTATCGGCAAATAGTAGGAAAGAGATCCTTTTATATCAAGTCCATGACCGAAGAAAAGTGAAATTGAAGGGTCTCCAGTGGTGTCCTCAAACTGATCGGGAATATTCGGATCGTTATTAGATCTATCTTTTAAATGAAACTGAGGCCCAACGTCCAAACGGACTTTCAGGCTGTGCCTCTTCAAAAGAGTTGCAAGTGTATCAGGCTCACTTATTGTTTGGCCGAAGCCAGCCGTAACTCCGGAAGCAATAAGAAGAAGAAATACCGTAGCTGTTTTCATAATTCGATTGTGCATGTGTCGTCTCCAGGAAAATGGTATTACTCAACTATTAGCCACCAGCACAAGAAATTATGAAAAATAGTACCATTATTTTGATAGCACAAAGCCCGCCTCAAAAGCATCTGTTTCCATTTATATAGATATCACAATTCCTATGACATGCGATAGTGCACATCGCGCTCTTCAAGATACTTTATGATGTATTCGAAACAGCCGTCCGCTGCACCAACATATTCTGGTGGAGAAATCCCCTTCTGCGAATACAACCCTTCAGCCAGCATGTTCACCGCAGCGGTGCAGGTAAATCCCGTGGTGCGTGCCATCGATGAAAAGCCGGTTCCGGGATCGTTGCGATCAAACAGGTGATAGCTATAGCTGGAGTCCTTACCGTCTTCTTTTCCTTGAACCGAAACCAGCATCACGGTAAACTCTTCCTCCCCTTCTCCAAGCTTCCACTTATCGAACAGCAAATGGCTGCTAAGGTCAATCGGACGCACCTTCGTTCCACGTATCGCGATTTCCTCCTGATTGAAAAAACCGCTATCGCGTAATACCCGCATCAAATAAATGTGCCCCGGATAGCGCAGTGTTTTTTCCTTCATGTTGGGAATATCCATCGTTTTGAGCAGCGTGCGAAGTCCATCGGTATTAAATGCCTCCAACGTTCCGATGTTCTCCAGCTCCAGGTATTCCGGTTCGGACAGCGCTTTTTTTACAACGTCCTTCCCGTTTTCGCGAATACGAGCCGGTCGCGTATACTCTTCCAGCACGTCAATTGGAGAAAAGGGTGCTTTATATTCATACGGCCAGGAACGCACAACGGGCAATCCACCGACATAGCATTCAAAGTTTTCTACATCCATTTTGGAATTATAATATCCCAGAATAAGATTACTCATTCCCGGTGCAACACCACAATCCACTATTGCCGTAACGTCGTGCTTCTTCGCCAACTCATCCAGTTCAAACGGATCGGCATCAAAAAAAGAAATGTCAACAATCGACTTTCCTGCTTCTATTACCGTCTTCAGCATCTCATATCCCATATGTCCGGGAACGGCTCCCACAACAATATCAGCATTCTCGACCGCTTTAGTAATCGCGGTTGAATCACTGAGGTCGGCCTCTATCGTTTCAATATCGTATTCATCTCGCAGCTCGGCTAAAACGATAGGGTTGACGTCTACAGAAGTCACCGTAAAGGCCTGTTTCAAGTCGATAGCCATCGCCTTACCAACCAAACCGGCCCCAAGTACAACAACTTTAGTGTGAGCCTTTTTCATCTCCATTGCATATCCTTTCTTTAACAGGGGAAGTGGTAATTGAGTCATTACGCTGCCGGAAGTTTTGACGCCAGTTTTTTGAGCTGACGATGATGGTTTTCGTAGTGCTCGGTTAAAAAATGGAACGTTTGTTCGAGACTAAGATAACCAGCCAGTGGATGCCGAAAAACGCAGGCCTTTTGCTTTTCGGGGGGCAGTGCAAGGGCAAGTTGGCGTAGCCCCTGATGTGCGACATCCCAACGGGCAAGAGTTTCTTCCATGTTCGGCGAATCTGATGGTTCGATAACCGGCGTTGGCACTTTTATTTTTATTGGTGATCGTAATATAAACGTCAGAAAGGCTGTTTTCACGTACTCGAGAGTTCCCGGCAGCGATAAATTATCAGACTGGCTCTTTTTTTGAATATAGCCCAGGGCAGCTTCTTCGACCTTAGCCAGGTGCTCAGCGATTTGATCGGCAGACCAACTTTGGTCACCCGAAGGCTGGCCAACTTTGTCTTTTCGTAATTTATGTAACGATTCCAGAAACGCCTGTTTTGCGGCATCCCATCGTTCAATCTTTTCTAACAACATATTTGACCCCAAAGCGTAAATCTAATGCTTCAAACTTACGCGATGAGGGCAGATATGCAACATGTTTTCTGTGAAGATTAGTCGAAAAACTCGTACCAGCGCTTCTTCACTTTAACCAAATCGACCAAGACTGCTTCCAGACCATCAACAACGCGCGCCATGTGGGCATAATTCAAATCGCGCGGCAGATCCTTACGCGTGGCATGATAAGGATTACGAGACTCTCCTGTATCGGTAATCAACACAGCAGGATATTCTTTCCGCCAGAAAGCTCGCTGACAAACGCCACCAAGCCCCTCACTGGTATCGGGAAAAAGAAATCCTTGTGAGGGAAACTGCGCTTTGTTGCGAAATGAACGAATGGTTTCCTGTACCAAGTTCGCTGAGGACGTATTGCCGACAAAGGCGACAAAGTTCGCTTCATCCGGATAAAAAAACTGTAGCGGGAGCGGATACTTCTGGCTGGAGCTGTGCTGCGAATAATAACCTAATGATTCCAGAGTCAGAACAGCCTTAACCGATTCGCCATCTTTTTGCAGTGTTTCAGCGTAAGAATTACTTCCACGCTTTTCCAGTGGCAACGTATCGTATGCTTCGTTGGCAAACAGCACAAATCTTAACGTGCGGGAAACTTCCCTATCGGCCAGCTTGCGCGCCAATGCCAGAAGAGCAGCAACTCCGGAAGCCGAGGCATTTGCAGCTACGCTGTTTTCAGGCGAATCATAAGGTGCGCCAACCACAACGGTCTCTGCATCATTTTCTTTGCCGGTAATTTCGGCAACAAGATTATAGCAAATTTTGTCTTTAACGACGATGGGATAGCGAAGGACATCATAACCAGCCTCGCGTAGCGAGAATTCCAGGTAATCTACCGCTTCTTCATATTTATCGAAACGACCGACGTGGCGTTCGCCAATTCTTCCGGCAAGGATATCCACATCAAAGCGAAGCGACTGTTCGTATTCAATTTGATCTTTTGAAAGTTCCGGGAGGGGATGTTCAAAACTACTTCCGGGCATTCGGGTTGTCATATAGCCTGTCAGCAATAATAACCCAACAACTCCGGCAAACAGGGTGCGAATAATTCGGCTCAGGAACAGTAAATGAAACCACACAATCTTCAGCAAAAAGCCCACGATACCTACTCCATTAGTTATATCAAGAATCCATTTGAGGAGCAGTATATAACGAGAAAAAGCGGTTGTCAATACCCCTAAGCCGGATTAAAAACAGCGTTTTTGTCGCTGTGATGTGGGATTTTTTGCAGTGTGCAAAGTGTATACAAATTCGCGAAAAAGAGTGAAAATCAGGGAAATAGTCGTCGCTATAAATCGACAACATTGTCGTTAATCATGCCGACGGCGGTTCATTCGCGTGATTAACTGTCGATATTTTGTGTTTTGCGTGTGACGAGCGCCAAACAATTCAAAGAAAATGAAGCCGCGGAACAGGCCTTTTCGGTCTCCAACGGTTGCAAGCTGACGCGCTTTGCGCAGATTTTTTGATTTTTCCTGCTCAAGCTGCATATCGCGTACAAATAGCGGAGCAAACAGTCGTTCGATTCTTCCACCGGAAAATCTTTTTAGCGCATTTCCGATAGAATATTTTTGCAATCGCTGCCAGGCAAACTCTTTTTTTCGCACTGCAGGAACAATCTCCTCTGCAGAAAAACCTTCCTGTTCGGCAATCCAGCTGGAGGCGTAAAAAACGTTCTGCTTTTCACTCCAGTAACTCGCCGGAACATTGCCAATTTCCCATGGCTCATAGCGTCTTGGCCAGGCGGCATTTATTGCGCGAAACAGATTTTTACCGAAGCGTTTTTCGAATAATGTAGCGAGACCAAACTCACTAAACGTTTTGCGTGTTAACTCCCCTGCCCGAATTCGATCGGCCAATTCGGATACATCCCAGCTTTTTTCAGAGATCATCCAGCGAATCGCTTCGGCGGCGGTTTCATCCGTCCAAACGCTGGCCGGAATTTTACCGATTTGCCAGGGACGTAGTTGTGGGTAAGCAACGGCAACCGCTCGTGAAGCGGAATTATAATAGGTATTGAAAAGATAGGATAAACCATTTGATGCAAAGTGTTCTCGTTTAAGCGAATGTCGATAAAGTTTTTCAGGCATAAAACCAAGTCGTTCTTCAATTAACCAACGAACCGCTTCAGTACGATGCGTCTCTACTTCCCAGTAGTTGGCATCGCAGCGACTGGCAATCCATGGATGAATACGATCGACATAGGCATTTCGCAGCACGCGATTAGCAGAATAGTTAAATCTGCGATAGAGATTTTGTAGCTTGTGTTTTAGGAAAAAAACTTCATCTGCCTGTTCAAGAATAGCCTCCGGCGTGCTTTGCAATAAATCTTCAATAAGGAAACGTACTAAAACAGCAGCTCGCTCATCTCCATTTTTTGCGAAGAGATGCGGCGGCATGCGACGCTCAATGCCGACATAGCACTTAAAGAAGCTATCGCAAAGCTGTTGGTCTGTGAGAGATTTTCGTCCATCGAGATCGACAGTTAACGGAATCTGCCCATCCGGATAAAAACGACGCAATAGACTAATTGTCTCAACAATGCGTTTTAGGGTAGAATCAGATCGCTCCTCATCAAATGAGATACGCCCCAGCGAGCGCCACCATTCCGGATAGGCAGCAAGAATCGTTTCGCTTAGATATTCTCCATCTTCAGGGGAAAGCACATTGAGGAGATGATCGAGAACCTGTTCGCTATTGTCCACGTCAGGCTCTACCAGGATTTCCTTCTCCTCAGCATGCAGCACGTGCTCCAGCTTATCAACAGAAGTAAAGCGGCGCTTACCGATATCGGGAAAAAAAATACGTCGAACAGAGTTGATGGCTTCGAGAAGAGTCTCCCGATAGCTTTTCTCGGAGAATACAATAGTTGTGAGAAGCTCAACAATGGCAGGTTCACCAAGGGCAGACTGACAGAGTTCTTCGTGCTCGTGAGCATCTATTTGGGAGTAACCACGCCCGCGAAGCAGCTCGCTTAGGAGCTGCTCTGAATATGAATACGCTTGCTGATAGTTGGCTGAAACCTGGGCACCTGATAGCTGCATCATTTTCGCTCCCTGCGATAAACTTTTCCTATTAATGCTACGTCCTAATGAAAGGTGAATGAGAAAAATGTTCTAAACAGCGATCAGCGTGACGTTATTGCCAATCTTCGACAAAATTCAGGCAGTTCTAGCCTATTTTTTCAGTACGCTCACTGCTTTGCCTTCGATAGAAGCACGAAAGTCATTGTTATACATCGCTTCAACAATTGTTCCGGGCAGTTCAAAATCGCCGACGGTAACGGCATTTAGCTTAACCAGAAAGTGATTCTCTGAATTCCGATTGCGCAAATCGAAAAACCACATGATGCGATCATCACGGATATCAAGATAATCGTAGTTGTTTATGCGCCATTTCGATGCCCACCCGGGAAGCGCCTCACCGGATAGGCGCGTATTTTCGATTTCCCAACCGGATGGCAGCACCTGAACTAAAGCTATTTCGTCAATTCGTCCTTTATATGGCCTTGCGGGAGAAACGGAATAATGAGCCCAGAATGTCGTTCCCTGCTTAAGCGCAGCCGGATTTATCGGCGCACCATCATTGTCTAACCACTCCAAATTGAGTTTCAGACTCTTGGAATCGGTTTTAACATCGCTTTTTAGCGGAACACCATTCCAATCGAGCGACAGAAAGGCGCGAGCGGTTGTTGAGCTTTTATCCAGCTCAATTGTTACTTCCTTACCAAAACCGCTCAGCAGCTCACGATCAAAACTAAATTTATCGGTATCAAATGCCACGCGTTCTCCATCGGGGAGCACAATATTTCCCTTCATACGTGGAGTAGAGCCTTCTTTACCTTCCAGCGCATCGAGGTATTTACCGATGGCCATCAACATATAGCCTGTCGTTTGTGTTGAGTACCAATAGCTGCGGTTCGAAAGTGCCAAGCTCAGCTCACTGGCGAGTTTATCAGCATCTGTCCAGCGTTCGAAGGCAACAAGTTGCTCAAGAATCATTGCGCGATCGCGGTTTTCAGAGCCATAGCTAAATGACCAACCAGAATACTTCTCCGCCGTAAATCCGGTTTCTTTAACCACACGTCCTGCTACCTCTTTTTGCCCTGCCAACAAATAAGCACTGCCAAGCAACCACTTATTGCTATTATTCATTTTGCTCATTTCATTTTCACGCAGCAGGTTCATTGCACCAATATCAGCCTTACCGGCACGAGCCAGTACATAAACACGATAAACGCGCGTTTTGATATTGTCTTTCGTGTCTTTCGCTTTACTTCTTAAGTATCGCAAGGCATTGTTGAGCATAACATCGGAAACGCTATAGCCTTTTTTGCCTGCCTCTACCATGAAATGAGTCGCGTAGAGTGTTCCCCACTCAGACACATCTGTATTACCAGGCCAGTAGGAAAACCCACCCGAAGAAAGCTGGAAACGGTGAAGTCTTTCTATACCACGATTGATGTTACGATCGATATCTTCGTTCCGATAGGCAACCTTATTCTCATTGACTAAACCCTTCAGAAAACCTTTCAGGTAGAGCTGTGGAAAGACAGAAGACGTCGTTTGCTCTATGCACCCGTATGGATAGCGGATGAGATACAAAATTCGGCTTGAGAAGTTCGTATTCGGACGTCGTCGAATACTGATAGACGCCACGTTAGAACCGGGAAGGCCGCGATTAGGAATCAGCATTTTCACCGATGAGCCTTTGTCTATGGTCTTATCTTCATTATCAAATACCCGGGCAGACGACGGGCGAACATACATATCAATTTCATTGACACTTTTGTAGCTACCCGATCGTGCTTCTACAATAATCTTGGACTGGCCAATGGCAGCATCGGCCTGTAGATTGAATGACACATCCTGATCACCGGTTTTTGCAAAGGTCAGCTTCTGTAATCCTTCGCCTACAACTTTTAGCGGCCCGGTAGTCTTAACCGTTACATCAACTTCACCAATGCCTTCTTTCATGGCGAAGACGGTAACCGGCACAGAAATTTTATCCCCCGGTGCCATGGCTCGTGGAAAAGACGAGACAGCCATCAACTCGGTTTTTACCGGAACGGCTTTTTCCGCTTTTCCATAGCGGTTCCCGGTCGCTGAAACAACCATCGCGCGAACCGAGCCCACATAGTTCGGCATCGTGAATTCTACAACCGCCTTGCCGTTGCGATCCGTTGTGATCGGGCCCTTAAACATAGAGACCGGCTTAAAACGTTTTTTCTTACCGCTTTCGAGCTGTGAGGAGCGAAATTTTGAGGCCAGTCCACCACCAATAGAGAAGGTGCGGAACACATCGCCTTTATGCGCACCTAATACCTGTGCGAACAAGTCAAATGATTCTACCCCGAGCCGCAACTTACGAAAGAAGTGCTTCCAGGCATCAGGCGTATCAAAACGGGTCAGATCCAGCAGACCTTCATCGACCACTGCAATTGTAAACTGCGTTGGCTCGCCATCCTCTGTCTGCACTTCGATTTTGAAAGGCGCATTCGATCGCAGCTCATCTGGCATATTTATTCTTATCGCCTGGTGCGTTGCGGCTTGCTCAACGTTTAGCGGCACCACGCCGTACATCCGCAGTGGGCGATCATTAGCGGTTTGGGCATGTGGCTGGATGATGGAGATAGAGGCGTAGGTTGTCGGCAACATCTCCTCCGTCACAGGAATTTCCACCTTCATTTCATTACCGCTTTGCAGGGCAATCCAGCGTGACGAAATTATTTTTTGCTCCTTCTCAATCGATAACAAAACGCTACCTTCGGCAGGTGCCGGGAAGGAGATCACAGCGGTTTCACCAACATCATATTTATCTTTGTCCGCAGACAGTGCTAAAACCCCGGCATCTTTACCACTCGCAGAGCTGCCCCAACTATCCACGAGAATCATAAAGGCGGATGAATGCCCGGTCTCACCGTCTTGAACTTCTATTAAAAAACTACCTTCACGTTCAGGCGTGTAAGACAATATCCCGGCAACACCCTGAGAAACCAGCTTGCCTTCTTTCTCTAACTTCGTAGCAGAAGAGCTTTTGAAACGCAGCAGGTAACTGTTGCGAGAATCGTATTCCCACCACCAATAGCTATCGGAGGCGTAAATGCGATACGTTAACTGCTTACCAGGCGCTTCTTTTCCATCCGCATCCAGTAGCACAAAAGGCACATCTATTTTCGAGCCGAGCTTTACGTATCCCCAGCGCGTTTCAGGACGCTGTAGTCCGACATAATGTGAATAGGTCTCAATAGGGATTGAAAGCGAATTGAGGTTAGCTCTGCCACCCTTTTCAAATACTCGGGCAGACACGTCAGCACGAAGCGAAGACGGTGCGCCGGTCAACTTTGGCAGCTTCCAGCTTATTTTTGCATTGCCATTCGCATCCAGATTTCCACTGAAAACGGATGCACGAACCGGCTGATAGTTAACCGTACCGTTCTGAAAAATAAAATTCTTGTACTTCGGAAACTGCTTTCTTACAGACTGTAGAATAACATCTGCCTCTGCCTTGAGGCCTGCGGCCGGATTACCGAAAAGATAGGTGCTGTTAAAATCGATGTTCATCCGCTTGTCGGTCGCGGAGAGCGTTTTCTTTTCCGGAGTAAGATTGACTTTCAGACGAAAGGGTACAACCGTCTCTATTTTCAGGTCGTGGGTAAAATAGGAAGCACCCGCCTTCACCGAGACGCGATAGGTTCCGGTTGGATCATCCATTGCCCCCTGATAAGTAAAATTGTAAAATCCATCTTCCGATGTCGTATTTGTCTTCTCGAATACCTTCTGATTTCGCGGATTGTAAATAATCATTTCTACCGGATGATTGTCCGGAAAGCTGTTTTCTTCATTTCGCACAACCGTCGAGATGTTTACTTCATCGCCGGGACGATACACACCACGCTCGGTATAAATAAATGCGCGCGTTCCCCCCGGAACGGTTGATTCACCATCGGTGTCGAATGTGGACAAATTCCAGCGCATCTGCTGTAGCTTGATTACACTGCGCTCTCCACCACGTTCTCCTTCAACCGTAAATAGCTGATCCTTACCGATATCACCAAACTCTACATATCCGCGGGAGTCGGTAACGCCGGTGACGATGGGCTGATGCTGATAACTGCGCAGTGTAACATTCACGCCGCTCATCGGCTCGGCAGTATTGATGTCGGTTGCGTAAATAACGTGCTGCTTATGACCGCGCTTATAGGTTAATCCAATGTCACTGGCAATAACCGGTTTATAAATCTGCCCCCAGTTGTTCGGATATCCCGGTGAATACGGGTTTGTAGTATACTCTTCGCCGTAATAATAGCGTTTATTGCGATCTGCCATTTCCTGAGCGGTGCCATATAGCATATCATTATGAGAAAATCGTACGGACAGCAAATACAGCCCTTTATCTTCGCGAGAGATAATTTTAGAAAGATCCAGTTCATGCTGTTTCCAGCTATTTTTTTCGGTCCCTAAATCCAGTGTGTCGGTATGAACCACGACACCTACTCGATCTATGTAATAATTGAAGCCACTATTTCGCGATGCACTGCCGTTCAAATCCTGCGTCTGTAGGAATTGTCCAAGATTAGACTCGAAGACGCGCTTTATTTCGAAGCGAGCAGACTTTACATTGAGCGACTGAAAACGCACGCTACGTTTATTAGCGGTCGGCATAAATACGCCGTCACCCGAAAACTTTATTTGAGGCTTAAGGTCTGCGAGCTTAACAACTTCGGAAATAAGCTTCGAGGTTTTTGTGCCAAAACGACTGCGCACGCCCTTACTGACCAGCACTTCATAGTCCTGTCCAAAATTAAAGTTGCCGCTAAGGTAGGCATTCTTGCCAACAACCTTGACTTTTGCAGAAGCTGCCGGCTCGGTACGAATAAGACCCTGTAAATCCTGTGCGGCATCAAGCTCATCAGAGAACTGGACAATAATACTAACCTTATCCCCACTCCCCTCTTTTTTTACGCTTGTCACACTCAGATTCGTGAGTGGAGACAAGACAAATTCTTCATTTAACGACTGCGAAATATCTACCGGATCTTTATCAATGTTCAGGTTAAAGTTTTGCGTCGATTTCCCACGCGTAACAACTTCACTTTTAAAGCTGAATGTCTTTCCGCTACCGCTCCACGTGAGTGGCATGCCTCGCTTAAGGCGCTTTAGCGTCACTGCTTTTTTAACGAGGTCCTTTCCAATTGGCTCAGAGAACTCCACGGTTCCTACAACATGCAGCTTAGACGCATCGTCTTTATTAACCAGTTCAAAATCATGTTCAATTTTTGACAACTCACGACCGGCAACTTCAAATGCAAAGGGGAAAGACTCCAGAGTTTCTTTGTGTAGCGGCAATAAGGCGGCGACATCGAGCGTGGCAGAATAGTTTGTTCTGGCTGTCAGATCTTCCGAAGGAGTAAAGGTAAGCGTTTGTCTGTCTTTCCAGCGCGTCACGCCCTCAATTGGCGGGTCGAAGGTAAACACGTTTTTTTGTAAACTCTCGTTAACCAGGTTTTCCTTGATAACCGGAGAAGAGAAACGCACCTCAATTTCAGCATCCTTTTGCACCAGTCCGGATGTTACCTGACTGACAAGCTCAGCGGTTTCAAGTGAATAGTTAAGTTCGCTGTCCTTCGGGGCATCCTGCTTACAGCCAGACATCAGAAATAGCATGGAGAAGAGAATAATTAGCAAAGAAGAAGGTTGAAATTGTTTAATAGACAGGTGTCTTCCGGAAAAGGGAATGAGCTGCAGCATAAGGTCCTCACTTGACAAACAATGAACGCGGTTATAGTAGATGATGTGGTCTTAAAATTAGTCAACAATTGAACTAAATCAAAGCGGGCTTTGATTTGTCTTTCGCAGCGAATTACACCAAATAGTGAAAATACTGAAAAATAGTTGTGTTATTGCTCATATACTCAGGTTATCGGTGGCAAATTTTAAAAAGACTGAGCGCTTTATCTTATGGTCACCCGGTTCAGATTGCTCGGGCCAGGGCAGAATTCGTCTGGGAATCTTATAGCCGGCTAGCTGTTTGCGAAGTAGCGCTTTCAATTGTGATTCATCAAAATATGAAGCGCTGTTTTGCAGACGTATGAAAGCAACAGGACGGTGACCAAACTCATCATCAGCAACTGCAACAACGATCGCGCTTAAGACTCCCGGAATCTGTTCTAGCGCACGCTCAACCTCTTCCGGCTGAATGTTTTCTCCGCCCGAGATAAACATATTGTCCATACGACCGGTAATGTGAAGATTGCCAGAATCATCCAGCCTTCCACAATCTCGCGTATGAAACCACCCTTGTGTATCTACAGAATTTTTTACAGCTCCATTGTGGAGATAGCCGCTAAATAGCGTTTTTCCACGCACCATAATTTCACCATCATCGGCGATTTTCAATTCGCAATAGGGTAACACCTTTCCAGATGAAAAAACAACATTTACACCTTCCGGCGGCGTGGTTGCTATTTGAGAAGACATCTCCGTACTACCGTAACTGGTGTGAATCGGTAACCCGGCTTCGATTGCGCGCCTAAGTAATGGCTTGGGAATAGCACTACCGCCTAGCAAGACAGCCTTCAATTTTTGAAGTGCAGCCAAACCAGAGTCACTTTCCATCAATCGTAGAAGCTGCGTGCTGACCAGGGAAAGATGAGTTGTGGGCAGATTGATAAGCGCCTGCTCGAGCGATTGGCCTTTGTCAGGGATCGACACGGTTGCTCCGGCAAGCAAACAGCGCATCCAGATAGCAATTCCTCCAACATGATAAAGCGGTAGCGATAGCAGCCAGCTGTCCCCCGGGCGCAATGCAATATTCTCATTCGAACCCAGCGCACTATAGTAATGATTTGCCAAAGTGTGAACCGCTATCTTTGGCGTTCCACTACTGCCGGAGGTTGCCAGGTAAGTAGCATGCTCTTCTCCGGACAGGTTTTCGAAGAATGCAGCATTAGGTACTGAATTTCCGCGACCGTTTATCTGGCGTATCGTTTGAACATCTAAGTCAATAGAATCAGGCAGTGGTAAAAGAGCGGTATCGCAACCGGCACGCTTTAAAAGGATAGTTAACTGGTCTTTTGGTAAGCGTGTATTTAACGGAAAAGCCGGGATTTGCAAATTCCACAGCGCCGTTAGAGATAACAAATACTGGGCGGAGTTCGATCCCCAGATTGCAACAGGCTTTGTGGCATCTAAATCTGCGAGCTCAGAACTAATCTTCAGAGTAATCTTTCGGCAGTCGTCATAAGAATGCGTTCTCTCGGACGTTATTATAGCAGGTCGGTCAGCATTTCTTAAAAAGACAGATGATAGAAAGTCAGACGATATCATGCCAACAATATAGTGGTTTTGGGGACGGGGAGCAATGGGAACAGTGAACGATAAAAATGTGAAATGTGAAATGTG
>JBOEGD010000016.1:193731-220148 GCA_050633245.1 Calditrichia bacterium
GTGAAATGTGAAATGTGAAATGCTGCCTTCGACAAGCTCAGGCAGCATTTTCAACTCAATACAAAAACCTTACTTCTGCACAATTGGCATATCAGAGTCTTCTGTTTCCTGTGGAATCGGCTTGCCGAATGGCGCATCTTCAAGTTTAACGACCAGTTCATTTACTGCATGTTGCAGAGCCGAAATGGCCAGTTTGTTATCCTTATTTCCGGTAAGGGAAATGCCGGCAACAGTGGTGCGTTCGATATTCGAGACTTCAATGGTATCCTGCCAAAGCACGGTGCCGTTATCAGTGCAGACCAGCGCCAGGCTCATACGCGTCTGACCTTCAGTATGTCGTTTGTGCAGGCTTTCCATATGATTAATACTAAAGCCCAAGCTCAGCAACGCGGCTTCACTGACAGGATAACTGCCCTGCTCAATCGCTTCCGGATTATCGGCAATGTTCGCAGCCGTTACGCCAAGTGCAGCCAGAAAGGGTAAGCGATATAGCCACTTTCTCGCGCGATTGCGGTCGTAGTAACCATAAAAACTCTCCAGCTTGCCAACCAAAACTGCGTCAATCTTACGCTCTCGCAGACGATCCAGCTTTTCCTGGCTTACGCCATTCATTGCAAATTGGCGTTCCACAACGCCACCCTCAAACAGTCCGGAATGATCGAGGTGCTCAATAATCATCTTCGTGACTTCCTGTGGCACCTGACCACGGAAATCTGTATCGTAAGTATAATCAGCAAGATCAGTAAATCCTTCTCGCTCTCGTGCAGATTTAAAGCGCTCGATGGGAGCACGGCGATCTGCCAGCGTTGTCACCAGCACGCGGTATGGCTTACCGGAGGTCGCAGTGCTTATTTCCGGTTTATCAAGATTATAACGAATGCTGTGTCCACAATTACTGAGCAGCACAGCCATAAATATCAATGCGATAAAACGAATCACATCCCTGCGAGTCATCGTCCAGCCTCTCTTTCTCAACATAATTCCTCAGTTCCCGGTTAATACTCTGCGCAACATGAAGCAACATTCAGGCCATTATCTATAAAGCCTGCCTTAATCCGGGATTTCTCATTAAATTCGCAGCTTATCGTATATTATTCGGTGATTTTTCGGCGGGAATGAATAAAATTATTTTAATTCTGCGGAATATACTGAATATCGTTGTAAGAAATTTGCACATGTATTGATGTTCAAAGTTCTGAGTTCAAGGTTNNAATGTGAAATGTGAAATGTGAACGGTGAGAAAGCAATTAGGCAGTTAGGCAGAAAAAGGTGAGAAACAGTCGAAAACGGTCAGAAGTTGTTCTGTGTTCTGTGAGTTACCAGCCGGTTATCAGCAATCGCCTGGCTGCTCGAAGACCACATTTCTGATACTTATGGTAAGCTGCCGCTGCGCGATTACGGATTTGTTCATCACTCTCATTTTCGATCCAGCCTGCAAGCGCCTCATGGAGCGTATAAGCTTCAGGGGCCATTAATCCGGTTGTCCACAATAGCGGATATGCAGATGTGCCTTCCAGCTCCTGTTTAAAATAGGATTTGCTATAGCAAGCAAGAATAATTGCAGGCGTGGGGTTCTCAGCAATCTCAACTACATCCTGAGAACCCGGCAGTTCCGAAAGGTCGTCATCCAGTGCAAACTCCATCAGACCATTATGACCGATATAAGCTATCAGGGATGGCCTCTGCTGCACAGTTTTTCTATCGAAGTCGAATGATAATTTATGCTTCGCGCTGCCGAACGAAACGACTCTGCCGATTGCGGTCTCGATTTCACTTCCGCGAAAGGCATCGGCAATTAAGTAGATGTCTTTTTTCACATGCTTATAAATGCAGCGTTCAACAACAGTTGTGTTTAGCGGGCGAGCTTTTGAAATGCGCTTCCACTCGTCGCTGCGATCAAAATAACTTCTTATGCCATAGAGCGCGCCCCAATAGAGATTGTTGTCCGCATCATTACCATTACCAAGTTTGGCAGGAACCGGAGCAATTCCCTGCGTGGCGTTGTCGCAAAGCGCTACGACGCAGTAGATAACTTTGGGCAAACCTACCTCAATCGAGTCAGTTGAACCCAGTTGCTCCGACTCACCGGCAAATAGTACTGTAGACAATAGCATGAAAAGGAACGGAGATTTAAGCAAAACGGCCTCCCTAATCTTGAAAATCAAGCTTTGTTTCATCCAGTGAAGCGAACTGACTAAACAATTCCTCAACTGAAACAACGTAGTTTTTTGGCGCAAACCGTTCAGTGAGTAAATCATCAGCAAGCCAACGCCAGGTTCCCAGCCCGGCAGCAGAACGACTGAACGCGGAAGCAATCATGGCCTCCGAAATGAGCCCAACGCTGGAGCAAAAGCTTCCGCTAATCACAACATCAACACCCTGCTGTCGCGCTTTTTTACTCCACAGCTCCGTCTTAAGTGCTCCACCAAGAACAGCTGGCTTTAGAATTAAAGCCGCAACATTGTTGGCAATAGTTGTGTTCTCAGGAGTCGCAGCGACAAGAGATTCATCCAGAGCAACTTTGACCATGCTAAATTCTGCAAGTTCAGCAAGACGTTCCGGGTTTTTCAGCGGCTCTTCCAAATACTCGATAGCACACTCCCCTACTCCCTGCATAAACTGAACCGCTTCCTCAAATTCCCAGGCCTGGTTTGCATCCAGCCGTAGTACAGCGCCTTCAGGTAATTGATCATTTAACTCTTTTATCAGAGCAATCTCAGAGGCTATCTCTTCACGTCCAACCTTCACTTTAACAGTCCGACAGCCCCGTGCCAAGAGTGCCTGCAATGTCTCAGGCATTTGCGTTGAGTCGCCGGCGAGAAGCGCATTGATGGTTAAAACATCAGCGGCATCAGGATTTAGTAATAATGCCGGAACAATATTCAGCCGTTGTGCCAGCAGGTTCAATAGTGCAGACTCTAAACCAAAGAGTACACTTGGAAAAAGATTTAAGTCGTTAGCCACGTCAAAAATAAAATGCCGAAAAGAATTTATATTGAGAGGTAAGAAACTCTCGGACAATCTGTCTATAAGAGAGGAGGCCTGAACTGCAGCACTTTCAAAGTTCTCTGAGTGCAGACCGGGTAGAGGATTAATTTCGCCCAAACCAACAAAGCCTGAGTCTTCGAGGTGCAACAACAAACCGTCGCGCTTAAAGTGCTTCTGCCGCATTAAAAAGAGCGGCGGAGACAATGGCAGGCTAAACTGAGAAAGACGACATTTCATTTTAGATAGCAACTTTTATTTAACTGTAGTCGTCCGTTAATATAAGCAGCATAAGTTTGCAAAAGCTTATTGCGTGAGTAAAATCTAAAAAGATAGAAAATGATATCATGAAACGAATTCACTATTCCTGGCAGCTAAAAGACAACGATGAACAAATAGACGGTGACGGCACATTTTTTATCCTCAATGAGGAAAATGCTGTTGAGGAAGTAGCAAGTACCCTTTCGAAAGCCTGGCCAGAAGCAAAGGACATCGAAGTCAAAATCGATATCCCAATGTTTTCCAAGCCACAAATTGCATAGAACCACTACCCGACCAGCAGATCGCGTCGCGCAATTTTCACCAGTAATATTGCTCCTGCCAGAACATCAATCAATGAAATCATCAGCAGAATAAAAAATGTCGGTGTCGCCGCATACGGATCGACGAGAAACTGAACCAGAAAACCGACAAAAGCAATTGTTGAGAACGTTTGTTCGGNNCATCGCACTTGTCGAAGCCGTTGATGCTTTGGTCAGTTCAATAAATAGCACAATAAGCGCTATCGCGATAAAAATTTCGCTAAAATTCAATGCAATCAGCTCGCCGGATGGCAGCGTAAACTCTACCTGGTGTTGCTTCCAAATTTGAGCGCGCTCCCCCAGGTAACCCAGATTAATCATGTTATACGCTACTAGAACAATTCCCATTAGCGGCACGGTTCTAACTAAACCCATATCTTTCCTCAATCATTTTAAGTTGTATCAATTCCAGTTCCCTCTCCCAACCGGTCGGAGCAAACGTATCTTTCCCGCTACATGAGCCATCCTACAGAGAATAAGATTCCATAGATCAACAAAAGTTGGCCAGTTGCAGCCAGCACACCATTTAGGATTGGTGAAGCCTGATAGCGCATGACTCTTTTAACAGGTGGAATAACCAGCGGAATAATAAGCCAGGTTAATAGAATCCAATAATGTTCACCTGTCTGATAAACAAGAATCACTGGTATGATTAGCGGAGCAGCGATCGACAACACATATTCGAATCTCACCATGCCAACGCCAAACCGCACCGCCAGCGTGCGCTTTCCGCTCGCACGATCTGTTTCGACATCCCGCAAATTGTTTACGGCAAGCAGTCCACAAGACAAAAATCCCGGAGCAAAACCAGCGAGTAGAACTTCCGGAGTTATGCTCAATGCCTGTACAAAATAGGTGCCGCCGACCGCTACCGGTCCGAAGAAAATGAGCACAAACAAATCGGCCCAACCATTGTAGCCCAACGGATAGGGGCCACCGGTATAAAGAATACCAAACAAAATTGAAAGAACGCCGATTAACAAGATTGGCCAACCGCCGCGCCAGACAAGATATTGTCCCATTAAGAAGACAATCATAAAAACCAAAATAAATGCCCACTTTATCTGCTCTGGTGCAACAAGACCAGCCTGAGTCACCCGGGTCGGTCCGAGACGATCTTCGGTGTCAGCCCCCTTCTTAAAGTCGTAAAAATCATTGGCGAAGTTGGTGCCAACCTGAATTAACAATGCTCCAAGTAGCGCAACTACGGCAGATGGCCAGTGAGTCAACCCATCATAGTATGCCATTGAGATCCCCATCAGCACAGGCGCCAGTGCAGCCCCTAATGTCTTGGGTCTTGTGGCAAGAATCCAAATTTTCCATGAAGGCATAGATTGTATGGTATCAGGCATCAGATAAATCCATTAATCAAAAAACTTTATTCAACACCGTTTGCAGTGTAGTTACAAAAAGTTTCGTATTCTCCAAGTGGCAATTATGCCCACAGTTTGGAAATACGTTGATAGACGCCCCGGGATTAAGCTGCTGCATTTCCTCGGCAATCTGTATGAATTTAGCATCTTTTTCGCCAACGAACAAAAAAAGAGGGAGAATAATTTCAGCAAGTTGATTCCAAAGAGATGGTTGAACACCGGTGCCCAATTCTCTAAGTGAGCGAGCAACTGCGGAAACATTATTTTTGCTTCTTTTTTGCAGCAGGTGAGCTTTTTGGGTTTCTGTGAGAGTCTCTGAAAATAACGGCATATTATACCAGGATTTCAGGAAACCCTGCAGTCCTGTTTTTTCCAGCATGGCTGCACGATCATAATCCACTCGTCTCCTGGCGCTACGCTCTTTGGCATTTTCCAAGCCCGGTGAGGCTGATTCCAAGACGATTCCCGCAAAGCGATCGGGAAATTTAATAGCCAAATATAGCGCCACTCGCCCACCCATGGAGTAACCGGTCAAGACACATTTTTCGATACTGTGACTATCCAGCACATCGATACATGCAGCAGCTGTCGATTCAATGTCCCAACAGTTTCCATCCCAGATTGCACTGTCACCATGCCCGGGCAAATCGATTGTTAAGCAACCATGCCTTGGTTGAAGCTCTTTGCAAATGGACCGCCAGTCTTCACCGCATCCCATGAAGCCATGAAGAAATAAAACGACCGGGCCTGAAAGGTCTCCATAGGAACGAGAGGCGAGCATCATGTTTTAGCAGAATCCGAATGGGAAAAGGATTTTCTTGCAAGCGTGTAAATAAGAGCTACCAGCAGAATTTTGCTTTTATCGGCAGGTATAAATAGAAACCAGCCATCATGCATCGCAGACCATAACGAATAATCATCAATTGCAGCGCTTAGCCAGTTCACGCCGCAAAAGAACAAGAGGAGTGATCCCATCTCAATAGATATAAGACTTCCAACAAACGAATTCCAGCGTATTGAACAATAGCCGATGAGTGCTGAGACCAGTGGAAAAGCAAGTAGATAGCCACTGGAAACCCGACTGGTTATATAGGCAAACCCGACGCCATCACCAGCAGTGACCGGTACGAAAAGACCGGCAATAAGATAGAGCAGTTGTGAGAGGAATCCATAAAGCGGCCCTAAAAACAGACCGCTTCCATAAACGCCCAGCGTTTGCAGCGTCGTTGGCACGCTACCGGCAGCTATTTCAACTTTAGCGCCAATTGCAGTAATTGCAGCGAATCCGAATACCGTAAGCAGTTTACCCAGAGGGCTTAGGCTGCCGTCACGCAGCCTGTCTATTGTCGAACGTATTGCAGAGGTTAATGACAGCAATTCTACTCCTCTATTCCGGCGAGGTCGAGCAAGAAGGCATACTCAAGAGCCGTTTCGCGATAGACCTCAAAACGCCCCGAAGCCCCACCGTGACCGGCATCCATCTCTGTATTCAACAGCAGTATATTGTCGTCGGTCTTTAACTCACGCAGCTTGGCTACCCATTTCGCCGGCTCCCAATATTGCACCTGCGAATCATGGAGACCGGTTGTAACCAACAGGTTCGGATACTCTTTTGCCGTAACGTTATCATAAGGCGAATAAGAGAGCATATACTCGTAGTATTCTTTTACATTCGGGTTACCCCACTCATCATACTCCCCGGTTGTTAGTGGAATATCTTCATCGAGCATCGTGGTAACCACGTCAACAAAAGGCACTGCAGCTATGACGCCGTTAAACAAATCCGGACGCATATTAATAACTGCACCAATAAGTAAACCACCTGCACTGCCCCCCAGACCAAATAATTTGTCCGGAGCACAATAGTTTTGCTTCACCAAAAAGTCGCCGCTATCGATAAAGTCAGTGAACGTGTTGACCTTCTTCAGCAACTTGCCGTTTTCGTACCAATCACGCCCCATTTCTTGTCCACCGCGAATATGAGCAATGGCGAATACAAAGCCGCGATCGAGCAGACTAACAACGGTATTGCGAAAGTACGCTTCCATGCTGGAGCCATAAGAACCATATCCGTAAAGCAGCAGCGGATTCTTTCCGTCCCGCTTAACATCCTTACGATGGACTAATGATATTGGAATCTTGGTGCCGTCAGTTGCAGTTGCTTCTAATCTGGATGTCACATACTGCGAGGCATCGAATCCACCGAGCACTTCGGTTTGCTTCAACACGGCTTTCTCTTTTGTTCGCATATCATATTCATATGTCGTCATTGGTGTCGTCAGGGAGCTATAGCGGTAGCGAAGTTTTTCCGTATCAAAATCGACATTCGTCGTGGTTGCGGCATAGTACGCCGGCTCATCAAATGCCATGTAGTGTTCTTTTTTACTGTTCTGCTCCATAATCCGAAGCTGGCGTAATCCGCCTTTGCGTTCACTTAAGACCAGAAAGTTTTTAAATATGTCGATATCAGATAGCAAAACATCTTCCCGGTGTGCAATAATCTCTTGCCAATTTTCGATGCCGGGACGACTGATTGGCGTACGCATTAAGCGAAAATTTTTGGCTTTATCGTTTGTAAGGATATAGAAATTATCCCCATAGTGCCAGACATCGTACTCAAGATTAGCCGTACGTGGTTGCACCAATTTAAACTTGCCATTGGGGTCGGAGGCGTCAAGGAAACGATATTCATGAGAAAGCGTACTAAATGAAGCGATAAAAAGATATTTACGCGACTTTGAGAGATAAACATAAGAGTAGAACGTCGCATCATCTTCTTCATACACTACGGTATCATCTGTTTCACCCAGCGTGTGTCGGCTAATTTTATATGCACGAAGCGTATGATCTTTTGAGGTATAGAAAAACGTCTTATTGTCCGCCGCCCAAGCAGTCGATCCGGTTGTGTTCGTAATCCGATCTTTATAAATTTCACCAGTAGTCAAATTTTTAACGTGAATGGTATACTGACGACGACTGACAGAATCGACGCCGAACGCCAACAGGTTGTTGTCATCACTAATGCTTAGACCTCCAACCTTGTAATAAGAATGCCCCTCTGCCAGCTCATTCACATCCAGCATAACTTCTTCTTTCGCATCCATCGAACCCGGTTTGCGGCAATAAATTGGATATTCCTTACCGGCTTCGTATCGCGTATAATAGTGATATCCGCGCTCAAAATACGGCACGCTGCTATCGTCTTTCTTAATGCGACCAACGATCTCATTAAACAACGTTTCCTGGAGCGGTTCGGTATGCTTCATTTTTGCTTCAGTATAGCTGTTTTCCGCTTCGAGGTAGGCAATAACTTCGGGGTTTTCGCGTTCTTTTAGCCAAAAGTAATTGTCGATACGTTCATGGCCATGTGCTTCAAGTGTTTTTGGCTGTGGGGCAGCATTTGGGGCTTTCATAGCAGACATGCTCTTCTCCTGACATCCGATAAGCAACAGTAGCATTGTTAATAAACCAATGCTTGCGCTAAAGATCCATTTCATAGTATTCATACTCTATCCTGACGATTTGGGGTTGTAGGGAGGCGAAAACGCTTCACTGTCCTTTCGCCAAGCTTTTTGCAACATCGTTGCAAATATCTCAAAAACTGTTTATTATATCAATGTCTATCCAAGATTCAAAAAAAAATATACGATTGCTGTAATGGAACATATAAAAGACACGCTTAAACGCAAACTAAAACATCATCAGATTCGAGCAACCTCGATTCGGCTGGACATTTTAGCACTGTTCCACAACAGCAGCTTTGCGCTATCCCATGCCGACGTAACTGCAGGCCTTCCCGCTGAAACCGATCGCGTGACGATCTATCGAACGCTGACAACTTTTTTGGCGCAGGGCCTGATTCACAAAATAAGCGATGACAGCAATACAGCCAAATACGCGCTCTGTAGCGGAGATAATTGTCATGGTGGCCACCACGAAGATCAACACCTGCATTTTCGCTGCAGTATCTGCTGCCACACCTTTTGTATCGAACCGGTTCAAATACCCAGCATCTCGCTACCGTTAGGATACAATCTGCAAAATATTACCATGACTGCGGAAGGCGTTTGTCAAGATTGTAATAGTCAAGACGAACGCTATAAGGAGAAGATCTCTTGATTCGTTATCACGTACGACTGCTACTATGCATACTGTCTTCCGGGCTTATTGTGACTCTATTTGCTCAAGCGAAAAAAACGCCCTTTTCCGCGAAGCAACTTTCCTTGTCTATCGTAAAGTCTTATCCACATGATGAAACCGCCTATACTCAGGGGCTTATTTTTCACGACAATTTACTTTACGAGGGCACTGGTCAACGAGGATCTTCCACGCTTCGCAAAGTAAAGTTGAACAATGGTGTCGTTTTACAAATGCACCAGCTGGAAGACCAGTTTTTTGGCGAAGGTGTAACGATTTTGCACGATAAAATCTATCAGCTAACCTGGGAATCCAATATCGGCTTCATCTACGACCTAAGTAGCTTTCAGCTGATTGAGCAAATTTACTATCCCACCGAGGGTTGGGGACTCACAACTGATCAAACGAATCTTATTCTCAGTGATGGTAGCGAGTTCCTCTACTGGTATGACCCCGCTTCATTTAGCGAGGTCTCCAGCCTCAGAGTGCACGACAACGGCATGCCGGTTAAAGGCCTGAATGAACTTGAATATGTGAATGGACAGATATTCGCAAACGTCTATCCAACCGATTACATTGTGCGCATCGATGCCACATCCGGGGAAGTTACCGGCTGGCTGGATTGCAGCAGTCTGCTTACAAGCGCAGAGCGGCGCTATGCAGAAGTCTTAAACGGCATTGCTTACAATGATAGAACAGAACATTTTTATCTTACAGGAAAATTTTGGCCTGTTCTGCACGAGGTTCAGATCACCGAATAAGGCTCGATACGCCTATCTTTGCATTTCAGATCCTGAACCGATATATTTCACTTCCCGCCGCAGCAAGCAACTCAAATCTAAGCGTTCTAACGCGAATTGATGACTTTTCACTTCTTGGAGAAAATATGTGTTATCGCTACCTACTACTGCTACTCTTCAGTTTTTCCCTGCTCATATCAGTTGGTTTTGCACAAACAGCTGAAAAAAAGCAGATGGATCATGACGTTTATGCCATCTGGAACCGCATCAATAAGCAACAACTGTCGCGCGACGGAAATTGGGTAGCGTATGAACAAGGACCGGAAAAGGGCGATGGAACATTGATAGTGCATTCGGCAAATGACAAAACCCGTTACACGATTCCTCGTGGAAAGAACGCTGTATTTTCAAGCAGTTCACGTTGGGTAGCAGCACACATAAAAGCCCCTGCAGACAGCACTCGCGCCGCCAAAGTTGCGGAACTGGACAAAGAAGATATGCCACAAGATTCTCTGGCACTGCTGGATCTGTCGAACGGTAAACTCGCAAAGTTTCCACGCTTAAAGTCGTTTCAATTTCCGAAGGAGAGCGATACGTATTTTTCCTGGCTGCAACACATGGAGGCTCCGAACGACAGCACCGAACACAAGGGCGGACATCTACTGCATCTACACGACCTGTCCAACAACACTGCTCCGCGGCAAATCAGTCATATCAAAGCCTGGTTCATAAATCCAACCGGTAGCCATATTGCAGCTGTGAATAACTTGCCTGATACGACAAGGGATGAGCTTTGGATTTCCAAGACTCAAAACCTGCAGCAGCGCTTAATTGCAGCAGGCAAAGCAGACTTTAAGCATCTCACTATTGATGAGAAAGGACGCTATGCAGCCTTCATTTCAAATTTTGAAAACCCGGACTCAATGAAACCGCGTCCATTCAAGCTCTATGTAAAAGACATTGCAAAGAAAGAACCGATTTACGCTGACGCCAAGCTGGTTGGGGAAAAGCTGACACGAATATCAGACGCAAGTGAACACAAGGCCCCTTTCTTTTCCGAGAACGGCAAAAGGCTGTTTTTTGGTTTTCAAGCATTTACGGAAATAGCAGAAGACGATAGTCTTCTTGATGACGAAAAAGTTGTCGTCGACATCTGGCACTGGCAAGATCCGTTGATTCAGCCAAACCAGCAGAAGCAGCTAAAAAAAGAGAAAGAGCGCTCCTATCTTGCTTATATGCGATTGAAGGATATGTCGGTAACTCCATTAGAAACGGTAGAGATTCCCGATGTTAACCTACCTGGCAAAGGCAATGAAGATTTTGCTCTTGGTCAGTCGAATCTCCCCTATCGTCAAGAAATATCATGGGATTTTCCAAGATACCAAGACTATTTTCTAATGAATGTTAAGAACGGCACATCAAAACGCTTACTTGAAGGAATTCAATCTACCGCATATCTTTCTCCAAAAGGGAAATTTGTCGTTTGGTGGGAACGGAATGACTCTTCCTGGTATAGTTTAGAAACGGCTTCGGGCAAAAAAACGAATCTAACTAAGCACCTTGACGCAACCTTCTATAATCCACTGCACGATTGGGCTTTTAAAGCCAGTCCGGCAAACGGCAACATTCATTTTCTGGATGATGAAAGCGTATTGATATCAGAACGACATGACGTGTGGCGATTTCATTTACGCGACAAAGGAAGAGCCGAGTCGGTTACCGGCGGCAGCGGTAAGAAAAACGGCATTAGCTATCGCACGATTGATACAACAGAGGAAGGCGAAGCGACATCAGCAAGCGCTCCGGTTCTGGCCTTTGCGTTTCACGATAAAAGTCGCGCCAGCGGCTTTGCAGAGCTTCAGTTAAAAAAACGTCGCGTAAACAACTTGCTTATATCAGATCATCGCTACAGGCTGAGAAGCAAAGCCAAAGATGCTGAGCGCTATCTCATCTCGATGGAATCATTTCAGGATTTTCCCGATTTACATGTAGCAGATTCAGGGTTTAAGCAGGTCACACGAGTCAGTGACGCCAATCCACAGCAGAAAGACTATCTGTGGGGTACTGCCGAGCAAATGCAGTATACCTCAACAGACGGAAGGCCTATTGAAGGAATGCTGTTTAAGCCTGAGAATTTTGATACAGGCAAACGCTATCCGCTAATGGTTTACTTTTACGAGCGGAATGCCGATCGCATTCATTCGCATCGTGCCCCCTACCCACACCGCTCGGTCATTAACATTACCTTTTATACCAGCCGTGGCTATGTTGTTTTTGTTCCGGATATTCACTATACCGTGGGCTATCCCGGTGAAAGCGCAATGAAGTGCGTGATGCCGGGAGTGGAACAACTGATCGCCAGTGGCTATATCGATTCGGATAATATCGGCGTTCAGGGTCACTCCTGGGGTGGCTATCAGATAGCCTATATGGTGACGCGCACCAATTTGTTTAAGGCCGCAGCAGGAGGCGCCCCGGTATCGAATATGATAAGTGCCTACGGTGGTGTTCGCTGGCGCACGGGTATGAGCAGAATGTTTCAATACGAACATACGCAAAGCCGAATTGGCGGTACGCTATGGGAAAAGCCGCTTCACTATATCGATAACTCACCGATTTTTAGAGTGCCGGACATTCATACGCCACTGCTGATTCTACATAATGATCACGATGGTGCCGTTCCATGGTATCAGGGAATTGAGTTGTTTTTAGCAATGCGCAGGCTCGGTAAGCCTGCCTGGATGATCAACTATAATGATGAACCACACTGGCCGGTAAAGTATCAAAACAAAGTGGACTGGCAAACGCGTCTTCAACAATATTTCGATCATTACCTAAAAGACGCTCCGGCCCCCAAGTGGATAAAAGAAGGCGTTCCCGCGCTGCAGAAAGGCACAACGTTGGGTCTTGAAACGGAGTAGTGTGTATGTGTAGAGCCGCAAGGCATTGCGGCTCTACACATACACGATTTTGCCGCTCTCTAGACACCGCGATAAATTGTCTTTACAGCACAACGGGTTGACGCGCTTTTTCCTTCAAATAGCGCACAAAACGATTGTCGCTATCAACCAATATTGCTTGCGGCTCAATCGGCTTATCCGTCAGTTCGTAGCCCATAATAATCAGCTCCTCACCTTTCTTAATCAAATGTGCCGCTGCTCCGTTCATGCAGATATCGCCTTCACCCCGTTCACCGGCAATAACATATGTTTCCAGTCTGGACCCGGACGTATTGCTAACGACCTGAACCTTCTCGCCAGCAATAAAACCACAGGCATCCATCAGATCTTCATCAATCGTAATGCTTCCAACATAGTTCAAATTGGCTTCCGTGCAGACCGCTTTATGTATTTTTGACCGCATAATCCATCTCATAATTAATATTCCTCTCGTCTTATTAGCTGTTCTATTCGCTCTCAATCAAAACATTATCTATCAATCGAACCTCTCCAAAAAACACTGCAACCGATAAAAGCATTTTTGGAACAACTTCCGATATTTCCTTTAACGTTGTGGCATCCGTAACGCTGATATACTCTACCCGCGATGTTGAAGCCGTAGTAATAATTCTATTCATACTTTCGAGTAGCAATGCTACCTCGCGTTCTCCTTCAACAACAAGCTGCTTTGCCATCTGTAGCGCCTTGTTCAACACAACCGCTTCTGCGCGTTCAGTTTTGCCTAACCGAACATTACGGCTACTCATTGCAAGGCCATCTTCTTCACGCAGGATCGGGCAAACAACCAGATCTATTGGAAAGGCCAGATCGCGCACCATTTGCCGAATAACCGCGACTTGCTGGGCATCCTTCTGACCGAAATAAGCACGCTGCGGCTGCACAACATTGAAAAGCTTTCCAACCACCGTGGTTACGCCGCGAAAATGTCCGGGGCGCATCGCCCCTTCCAGCGGTAAACTAATTTCTTCCACATCGATATAAGTTTGAAAATTTTCAGGATACATCTCACCAGCGTCCGGTAACCAAACAGCATCGACACCTGCCGTTTTCAGTAGTTGCAGGTCACGCTCTATATCTTGTGGATAGCTGGATAAGTCCTCAGCGTTATTGAACTGGATTGGATTGACAAAAACACTTACCACTACTCGCTCATTTTCCTGCTTGGCCCGCTTCACGAGGCTCAAGTGCCCGGCGTGTAGAAATCCCATCGTTGCGACCAGCCCCCATTGCAGACTCTGTTCAGAATTGCGATAGTCTCTTATCTCCGCTATAGTTTTATACACCTTCATACGCGCCATCCCCGATCTTGCTCAACAACTCGTTTAATAGCTCTTCTTTGCTTCGTATTTCTTTATTACCGGCGAGAAGAAGTTCATACAGCGCATTATTCAGCGGTACTTCAAGGTGATGTTCCTGTGCTAACTTCACTATGGCTCCGCAAAGACTTTCAATTTCTGTTGGGCGATCAGCTCGAACGTCCTGTAACATAGACGACACATTCTCTGAAGTGGCAGCACATACGTTCACAATTTGCGCTTCAATATTTGAGGTTACTTCGATTCCAAGAAATTGCGCTAAAGAAGCAGCCTCTCTGGCGGCAGCGCAAGCAATAGCCAGAACCTGCGGCTGCTGCAATACCTCACCATTACGCAGGTCGAATAGCGCTGTAACGGGATTTATTGCCAAATTAATCAATAGTTTATTCCAAATAGCCACATTCGCATCGCTACAGAAACGGGTCGCAAGGCCGGCTCGATTCAGCCTGGCATACAAGGACTTCGCATACGGGTGAATTGCATTCGGGATCAGCGTATTTCCGGCACCGGCATGGATTACTCGTCCTATGGCAGGCCGATTGGCTGCTTCGGTGGTAATGCCCTGCAATACTGTGCTTTCCATTCTCTGACGTAGCACACAATCATTGCCAAGACCATTCTGCAGCGTTAGAATTAAACTGTCGGGGGACATACAATGAGCAAGATCTGAGGCGACTCTGGCAGTTTGCCAACTCTTGTTCAGAATCAGCAAAACATCCAGCTTAGGTGCATCGATTGGCGTTATGGCTTTAACAGCGACTCTTTCTCTCTTACCATCCAAATGGGTAAGCAAAATACCACGAATGTTTATTGCACGAATTTGCTCTGCCCAATTGCCAATCACAATCGGTCGCTGTTGGCCATTGGGTGTGGTCAGTGCCAGCTTCGCAGCGAACAAGCTTGCCATTGAGCCTACACCGCTTATTCCAAGCATCAGGCCCATTCCAGTTTTCCTTCAAGAAGTGCCTGCAACTCTTCTTTTTTCATGCTAAAGCTGTGTTCTGCTGCAGGAAACTCTCCCGACTTTACATCTTCGGCATAGCGCGTAATCGCATCAAGGATAAGCGGTTTTAGTTGTGCATACTGTTTCACAAACTTAGGTGTAAACTTATCAAAAAGCCCCAATAGATCGTGATAAACCAATACTTGTCCATCGCAACTATTTCCGGCACCGATTCCAATTGTTGGAATTTCCAGCTCGGCGCTTATCAATTCTGCAAGTGGGCTGGGAATGGCCTCCAGGACAATTCCAAAACAGCCGGCAGTTTGTAAGAATCTGGCGTCCTCAAGGATAATTTTGGCGCTCTGTGCGGTTTTACCCTGAACCTTGTAACCACTTAGTGCAGTTGCCGTTTGTGGGGTTAAGCCAAGATGACCTAAGACCGGTATTCCAGCTTTTACAATCGATTCAATCGCCGGGAGTTGATTTCTGCCACCTTCGAGCTTTACAGCATCCATTCGCGCTTCCTTAATAAAGCGACCGGCATTTTTAACAGCTTCATTCGGATCGGTGTGATAAGACATAAACGGCATATCGCCAACCAGGAATGCGTTCTTTGCTCCGCGCTGCACTGCTTTGCAGTGATGAAGCATTTCATCCATCGTAACCGAAACGGTGTCGGGGTGTCCTAAAACCGTCATAGCTAATGAATCGCCAACCAGAATCATATCCATACCGGCCTCATCGGCCATAGATGCCCCTGGATAATCGTATGCGGTAAGCATCGTTATCTTGTCCCCTACCCTCTTTTTTCGGCGAAGCTCTGCGAGAGTCATCTTTTTCATCTTGCCCGAAACACTCATAATTTCTCCTTTGAGTTATTCGTCTAACTTAGACAGCCATATGCCCTCTTGCACTAGCGCAACGAAATTGAATATCTCGTTCGCGTCTTGAGGAACGCTTTTTCTTAAGCGTTCTCATCTATTTAGACAGGCGAAAAAGCAATTTGTCATCAACATTGTGTGTTTTTTACAATAAATAAAGGGGAAAGTTTCATCGAAGGCGGGATATTGCTATGTGTCGACGCATAATTGTGCGTCGACACAGTACACATACAACATTATTGCTTTTCGCGCTCTTTAGCGCGTCTATCTCGCTGCATCAGATTTTCTTTATCGCTCTTTTTCTCTTTGAACAGCTTAAAGCGGCTGGGCGTTGCGCGAGGTGGCCAGTAGTTATTGCTGACATCGGTGTCTGCCGTTTCCAGATTCGGATCGAGGGAAATTGATTTAATTTCCTGAGTGCTGGCAAATATCTTGCTAACTTTTTCAGAATTGTGACGCCAGATTTCGGCCGGGATATGCATGCGCTTTGTATTGCCATCAGCATATTCGAATTCAAGGATAAGCGGCATAACCAAACCACCTATATTGCGAAAGTGGACTTCGTAATAATTCATATCTTTGGTGAGCATCTTCATCTGTTTTTCGCTTAGTCCGGTCGCATACTTCTCATATTCTTCCCGATCCAGAATAGAAACCTCATACGGGTCGTAGCGATTGAAAAAATCAACAGCCTCTTTATCTCTCTCAATCTCGGTTTGTTCAATAGCACGCTTATTACGCAAATAGGTAATAAAGCGATCCGTCTGCTCATCTTCCTTTTTCATTGCCGGTTTCTCAAGTTCAGGATTGCGCGTATCCACCTGGAACCAGCTCACCTTTTCCAGAGCAATGTCTACATGGTCGGTAGTATAAAACCAACCGCGCCAAAACNNNNTTGGGTGCTTAAACATCCAGCGCTGCGAGTACGTTTTGAAAGCAAAATCAAACAGCTCTCTCCCAAGAATTGTTTCGCGGAGGATGTTAAGAGCTGTAGCAGGCTTGCCGTAAGCATTGTTGCCAAACTGGGGAATAGACTCGCTATTCGTCATAATCGGCATAATATTACTTTTATCGCCTTTCATATAGTCTACAATCTTGTAAGCCGGTCCACGGCGAGACGGATAGCCTCTCTCCCACTGCTCCTGCGACAAGTATTGTACAAAAGAGTTTAGGCCCTCATCCATCCAGGTCCNNGAGTTCACAATCATCGGAAAATAATTATGCCCCACCTCGTGGATAATTACGCCGATCATTCCATACTTGGTGCGCTTGGTATAGGTGCCGTCTTTTTCCGGTCTGCCATAGTTAAAGCAAATCATCGGATATTCCATGCCAATGCGTTTGGTATGAACCGAAATGGCTACCGGGTAGGGGTAGTCGAACGTGTGTTCAGAATACGTACGGAGCGTATGGGCCACTACGCGGGTTGAGTATTGTTCCCAAAGTGGATTGCCTTCCTTGGGGTAATAAGACATTGCCAGCACATTCCGTTTTCCGAATGGTACAGCCATGGCATCCCAAATAAACTTACGCGAACTGGCAAAGGCGAAGTCTCGCACGTTGTTTGCCCGGTAATTCCAGGTCGATTTCTTTTTGGAGCGCTTACCTTCTTTTGCACGTGCTTCATCTTCGGTAACAATTATAACGGGTTTATCTTTGGCGCGTGCTGCTTCGTTAAAACGCTTGCGTTGAGTTGAGGTTAGTACACTGCCGGGGTTCTGCAATACGCCCGTTGATCCGACAATATGATCGGAGGGGACAGTAATGCTGACATCATAGTTTCCAAATACCAGCGTAAATTCACCGCGACCGAGAAATTGCTTATGCTGCCATCCATACACGTCATTGTACATTACCACGCGTGGGAAAAACTGAGCAATTGTGTACAAATAGTTATCGTCTTCCGGAAAATATTCATATCCACCCCGGCCGCCAAGCTCCAGTCGATCATTAATATTGTACCACCACTTTACTTTAAAGCGAAAGGTGCCGCCCGGTCGAAGTGGCTGTGACAGGTCTATACGCATCATGGTTTGATTGATAATATAAGGCAGTTTTCCGCCAGAAGACGTCGTAACAGCTTCGATCTTGAATCCGCCATCATAGTCATTGAATAAACGATTCAGGTCTTTAAAACTCATGCTGTCCGGAACATCGGTGGTCTGCGTCAGATCTCGCATCGAATTCTGCTGCCGCACGTTCTGATCGAGCTGAAGCCAAATATAGTTCAACACATCAGGTGAGTTATTGTAATATGTGATCGTCTCTGAGCCGGTCAAACGTTGAGTTTCGTCGTCTATCTCAATCGACATAGTGTAGTCGGCTCGCTGTTGCCAGTAGGCGTGTCCCGGAGCGCCAGCCGCATTGCGATACACATTGGGGGTAGGTAGTTCCTGACCTAGCTGCCGAAATTTATTTCGATTTTCATTCTCCTGTGCGATCAGTGCAGTGGAGAGCAGAATGCAAAACATGAGAACGATGGAAGACGTAATTCTAATCATTTGGAACCCGATCCGAATAAAAAGGTTATTGGAATTAGCGCCCGTTGCTGTTAAGATTTAGCGGGCTTATGCTGTAAACAATTATCACATGGATAAAATATGACAAACCTGACGCACATCTCCAAGAGACTGGCGCTACTATTTCTGTTTTTTTTCTCTTCGCTTCAGGCACACGAATACTNNTGTGAGTATCTGCGACATCGAGTTTAATTCTGAAACCAGTACGCTTGAAATAACATTGAAGCTCTTTACTGATGACCTTGAAAACACGTTACAGCAGGGAAAAAATAAACTCCACCTCGGCGAAGAGGGCGAGTCTGCCACAGCAGATTCTCTACTGGAAAGTTACCTGAAACGTGTTTTTGCCATACAGGTGAACAGTAAACCGACGGACTGTACGTTTATCGGCAAAGAATATGAAGACGACGTCACGTTTTGTTATCTGGAGATTACAACTGAAGTAATGCCCAAACAGCTTACCATTGACAATCGCGTCTTGATGAAAGAAATTCCCAGCCAGGTAAATTTGGTTCATATCCGGTCTGGTGAGAATAAAAAGAGTGTGCTATTACGAGATGGCCAGTCGGAAAAATCGGTGAGTTTTGAATGAGACAATTTCTAACATTCTGTATTTGCTTATTCATATACGCTGGTAACTTGTCTGCCCACGACATTTATGTGAGCATGTGTCAGATCGAGCAAAAAGCCTCCGGGGATGACCTGGCAATTATTGTGTCTATTTTTAGCGATGATTTAGAGCGCGCCATTTTCGAGCAGGATAGCACTCATCTTTTTCTGGCCACAGAGAAACAGGCCCAAAACTCGCAAGCTCTCATCCTCTCATATATTGCCGAACACCTTTCTATCGAACTGAATGGAAAGCAACTACAACTTGCTGAAACGAGTTGCGAAACGCTGGATATTCATAAGGCACGCACCAAGATTCGTTATCGCTTCGCAACGACCGTAATGCCTAAGACTATTTCCGTTACAAATTCTCTACTACTTGCCTCTATTGACAATCAGGTGAACATGATACGTTTAAAGATTGCCGGACAAAAAAAAGCGGCTTCCCTGAATATCAAGGAGACTGAAATAGAGTTTAACTTGTAGATTCGCACAATTGTGCGAATCTACATATTCTACGGCTATGCAAATTACTTCATCGCTTTTGGCGAATTGCCTTCGATTTCATCTGCCAGTTTTTCTGCATCATACAGCTTGCGAAGTGCCTCAATGATATAGGCAGGATGCACGGAAACAGAACGATTGGTTTCTTCATCATAAACGAAATTGCCAACCAGGCTGTGAATGTTACCATCAAAAATCAGACCCACAATTTCAGCTTCGCGGTTAATGAGCGGTGAGCCTGAGTTGCCACCGATTACATCATTTGTGCTCACAAAGTTCACACGAGTGCTCAGCTTCAGCTTATCCTTACGATCCCAATAGCGATCGAGCACATCGAACTGGTTTGCCTCACCAAAACCATGGGCGCGGTTGTATAATCCGTAGAGTGTGGTGAACGGCGGTGCCTGAGTTCCGTTCATGGCAAATCCCTTTACTGCACCATAAGATAAACGTAATGTGAAGGTCGCATCCGGATATGTGCTCTTGCCATAGGCTGCAAAGCGTGCTTCAGCAATTTTCTTTTCGGCAGCACCTTTTGGACCGGCAACATTTGCATCAAACCACTCTTTTTCCTGGCGAAGCAGCTTGTCCATCTTAAAGGCTGCTTTAATCAGCGGATCCTTTGATTTCTTCAGCTTCTTTAAGTCGGCCTGCCAGAGTTCTTTGCGCTTCTCAACATCAGCCAGCTTCGACTTGTCGATCATTTTATCTGCGGCTTTTTCCATTGGATTACCATCCAGCAGAATTTTCAGCATCGGATCGTCATCACCAAGAGTATTTTTCAATGTCATCATACTTTGCATCATTGCGGCTTTTTGCTGATCGACGTAAATAGGAGCAGGCGAAACAACGCGCATTTCCATACTCTTGATTTGCGCTTCGTTGTAGCCGTTCAGACGTTCGCCATCGGGTTTCTCGGATTCAATTGCATGACGAACAATACGAATGGCATTGCTCAACATCCCCAGGCTGCGGGTGCTGTGCAGACGATTCGCCAGAATTTGATCTCCATGTTCGCTATAAAGCGTGGCAATCGTTTCCCAGGGATCGCCATACTTGGCCTTAAGTTCCGGGTTCCCGGTAATCTTCTGACGAAAATCAATTTCAGATGTGCGACGAATTTCCATGATCTTATCGTCCAGCAGCCCTTCATACATACCGGTATAAGCCTTTTGCGCATTAGCCATCTGACGGATTTGCGTTTTTACCTGACGCTCCTGCTCCTCACTTACCGAGGCAAATGTTTCCAGATTTTTCATGGTATTGTCTATAAAGTCCAGAATCAGTGGATATTGATGATCTCTATAAAATTCAAGCTGAGCGTACGTCAGAAGTCGCTCGGTACGTCCCGGGTTTCCCGGAACGAAAACCAGCTCATCGGCCTCCGGGCCAGCTGTTTTCCACTTAAAGTAGTTCGATGGTTTAACGGGCTTGTCATCTTCATACACGCGAAAGAAAGCAACATCCAGACAGTAGCGCGGATAGGTGAAATTATCAAGATCGCCACCATAGGCAGCCATTTGTTCTTCTGGAGCGAATACCAGGCGCACATCAGTGTATTTCTTATACTGATAGAGCCAATATTCACCACCAGAGTAAAGTGGGACAACATTTGAACGCAGACCATCGGTTTCGGTCGCTTCTTTTTCAATAAGGGCAATCTCCTGGCGACGGGCAGCTAAACCTTCTTCAGGCGACTTGTCTTTTGAAGCCGTATTTACGCGTTCAGTTACATTTGTCATCTTATACAAAACGTTCAGTTCAAGATCAGCACACTGCAGCTCTTCTTCCAACGTTGTTGCATAATACCCATTTTTTACAATATCACGTTCAGCAGTGGACAGCTTTTGAATTTGTCCCAGTCCCACGTGATGATTTGTCATCACTAAACCATCAGCAGAAATGAACGCGCCCGATCCACCATCATTAAAACGCACGCTGGAAAGGCGAACATGATCCAACCATTCCTGAGTCGGTTCAAAATTGTAGCGTTCTTTTAGCTGCTTAAGCGGTGGGTTATCAAAGGTCCACATGCCTTCATCAGGTGTTTCAGCCAATAGTGGCAGCGTCGCTATGGCCAAAAAGCAGCCAATTAGTAGCGGGCTAATTTGTCGTAACATCATACTTAAGATCCTCCAATCTAACGATCTGTTTTAGGCGGAACCGGATCATAACCGCTTCCCCCCCAAGGATGGCAACGTGAAATACGCTTTAGCGCCAGCCAGCTTCCGGCCAAGGGCCCGTGCTGCTGAATTGCCTGAACGGCATATTCCGAACACGTCGGAACATACCGACATGCCGGCGGTGTGAACGGCGAAATCAATAGTTGGTAAAAACGTATAATTCCAACTACTACAAACTGAATAACGCGCGTTGCCGTCATTATTTAAAGTATTTCNNTTTCCAGAATCAAAGCAGAATTGCGCGGGGAAATGTTAGCCGATCCAACAGAATCTGTGGTCGTATCGAGTGTCTCAGAACGGGAATCAATCTTCGCATCAGCACGCTCGCTCTCGCAAACTGGACACTGTTTGCACAAACGGTAGTTCAACCAGTGTGCAAGAACCACCAGCAGGGCACCAATCGGCAAGACAAAAGGTTCTGCCGACGAAGGAAGTGATACATGTGAGAGAAAGATTAGCCCCATACCGCCAACTAAAAAATAGAACGGATAAAATCTTCTATGAACCTTGCGATAACTTTTGGTAAGTGAAAATACACCAACCGCCAATGCAAAAAGCAGCATACCGATTTCTATTGCCTCACCCCAAATAAAACCCAGTCCCCAAAGAGCCATAACCGGCAAAAGTAGCGGAGCCAGTGCACAGTGCACCGCACAGATTAATGATGTTGACATACCAATTTTATCTAAATTTAAGCGATCGAACATGTAAAGACTCTCCTACTACCGGTTTCACACAACCAGTTTATTTAAGTGATAAGCGTAATAATATAATCGACAGAAAGTCCTTATGCAACAGTGTTGCATTTTAGTTGCAAAACGAGTCTATTGACTCAATTCTGTGGATTTGTGTTGCATCTTTCGGGCATGTGTCTTTTTTTAATGCACAGAAATCGGTATGTTACAGCGATGATAATTACATAAACTTTCAGGAGACACTCATGTCGATGTCGCGTCGCCATTTTATTAAAACCTGCGGCTGGGTTACAGTCGGTTTTATGGGATTACAAAATTTATCGTGCGTTTCCTCTCAGGGTGATGCTGTTATAAATAAAGCGCTAATTGCCGAAGGCTATGGACCACTTCTGCGCGATCCGAATGGTATTCTGGATTTACCGGAAGGCTTTAAGTATAAGATTATTTCCCGGATGGGCGACAAGATGAGCGATGGTTTCTTCGTCCCGGGCGCACCAGACGGCATGGCAACATTTCCAGGCCCGAACGGCCTGACGCTCATTATTCGAAACCACGAAGTGAATCCCGGTGATAGCGGTGCCTTTGGGAAAGAGCATGAGCTTTTTAAGCAAATTGATCCCGATCGTGTTTATGATGCCGGAGGTGGCGTATCTCCCGGCTGTGGCGGCACGACAACAATCGTATTTGATACAAAGAAGCAGGAAGTAGTAACGGAATACCTCAGCCTCGCCGGAACGGTACGCAATTGTGCCGGTGGCCCGACGCCATGGAATAGCTGGGTAACTTGTGAAGAAACAGATGATCGCAAGGGAAGCAATGGACGAGTGATACTGGAAAAAGATCACGGATATAACTTTGAAGTTCCTGCGTCTGCAGAAATTAAGCTTGCAGATCCCGTTCCGCTAATTGATATGGGACGCTTTCGACACGAAGCTATTGCCGTGGATCCAAAATCGGGTATTGTCTATCAGACAGAAGATCGTGATGATGGGCTCATCTATCGCTTCATTCCTAACACACCAGATAAACTCGCTGATGGTGGAAAACTCCAGGCACTGGTCATTATCGATGGTCCGAAAGAAACGCGAAACTGGGGTTCAGCCAAAGACAACATCGCGGTGGGTACATCCTATAATGTAAAATGGATCGACATGGATAATGTTGAATCGCCGAAAGACGATTTGCGAGATCGTGGTTATGATGCCGGAGCTGCGAGGTTTGCCCGTGGAGAAGGTATGTGGCGCGGTGAAGACGGAATATACTTTGCCTGCACAAATGGCGGAAAGGCTGAGCTTGGACAAATTTGGCGCTACAAACCAGGACAAATGGAAGGTACACCGGATGAGCATAAATCTCCGGGACGTCTGGATCTTTTTGTTGAACCAAATGATTCAAATCTTGTTGAGAATGCCGACAATCTGACTGTCTCACCATGGGGTGACTTAATCGTTTGCGAAGATCGTAAGGGTGATATCGTTCGTCTGGTTGGTATTACGCCGAAGGGCACACTGTATACACTGGCGAATCATCACAAGAACACCGAGTTTGCCGGTGTAACAATTTCTCCGGACGGAACAACAATGTTTGTGAATATGCAGGGAATCGGTTGGACGCTGGCAATTACCGGTCCATGGGGAAGCCGAATGGCATAAGCATACCGCTGATTCTTCTGCACCTGCTCTAAAAGTAGCTGGTTTCAAAAGTCATGCGAACTGTGCACTGGATTGTCCCGGTGCGCAGTTTTGCAAACTAAATTCCATCAGTAGCACTCCCACCTTATTTCTTCTACCAGATCCAATTGTTATAAATAAGCAGCAACGACACGCCGGCAGCGGCACCGGAAAGAAAAAGGTTCCACTCACGATGCTTGAACTGCAATCGGGAAATAGCGATATATGCAACAATCATAATGAATGCGACAATTACGATCTGTCCCAGCTCGACGCCCAGGTTAAAAGAGAAAAGCGGCAATAGTATATTTTCTTCGTCGCCCAAAAGGGCTCGTAGATAACCAGAGAATCCCATTCCGTGAATCAGGCCAAAGAAAAGTACGAGCAAATAATTCAATCTTCTGTTCATTGCGCTGCGAAGAGAATTTTCCGCGCGAAAAACATTATGTAATGCCGTAAATAGTATGGTAAGCGGAATTAACAATTCGATCACGCTACTATCCACCTGCACACTGCCCGTTGTTGCCAATGCCAGAGTGAGTGAGTGCCCAATCGTGAATGCCGTGATAAGAATTAGCAGCTCGCGCCATTCACCCGGGCGAAACATCGCGCAAAGGGCAACCAGAAACAACATGTGGTCAAAGGCGGCAAAGTCTAGAATATGATCAAATCCAAGTTGAAAATAGGCGCTAAATTCAGACATTATAATTAAAACTCCACTTCGTCATAGGATGAACCTTGCGTCAAGTTCAGTATTTTTTTTTGCCCGGCAACCGTTACCCGCACTATATTAGTTTGATCTTCAATCGCATCCATTAAAACGCGATTGGCTATATGTAAACGCTTCGGAGCGGATTCCGATTTGCATTCCAAAATGCAAATCGAAGCATCATCATCGGTTCTATGCTGAAGATATTTCAGCGGTACCTGCACGCCATCGATCTTAACGCGAAACTGCTCGGGAATGTAAATAGACAACAAGCTATCCGTTATATTCACCGTTCCCGGAAAGCGCTGCCGTACTGCCGCAAGTAAGTCATCGCTGAACGCACGCACCTCTACTCGCAAAACTTGCTTATCCTGTTCGTAGACTACTTTGGTAACGCTGACGTATATAGCGTGCGCCGACAGCGCACAGACCGCTAATGTCATCACCATAACTATTCGTATTGCCCTTTTCACTACTCGGCAAGCCCGTGTCTGTCGATCAAATAAATCAGTGCAGCCATCGAAGCGGCGCCCAGCTCTAACTCGCGGCGATTGACGGATTCAAAAACATCATTACCTGAATGGTGTACGTCGAATAGACGCTGCGTATCGGTAGACAAACCAACCATCGGTGTTCCATCTGCATTGTGCAGTGGACGGATATCCACTCCCCCGCCACCTTTTGAAATATAAGAAATTGTAGCACGGTGAAATAGCGGAAGCCAGGAACGCATTTTTTCAATAGTAGCGTCGCTTGCGGTAACGCCAAAGCCACGAGGAGTAAATCCGCCGGCATCACTTTCAATTGCGATCAGATGATCTTCCTTGTTTTCCACAGCCAGCTCAGCATATTTCTTTCCCCCACGTGTACCGTTCTCTTCGTTCATAAACATTACTGCGCGGATTGTATGGCGTGGCTTGATGTCTAAAAGCTGAAAAAGACGCAGAACGCTTATAGACTGCATGCATCCAGCACCATCATCATGCGCACCATGACCAACATCCCATGAATCCAAATGTCCGCCAACTACGATAATCTTATCAGGAAACTCACTGCCCTTCAGTTCACCAACGACGTTATGAGAAGGGGCATCCGGAAACCACTGTCCGCTAAGCAGCAGATTAAACTTTAAATTCGGTTTTGCCTTTAACGCCTTGGTCAGCTTGTTAGCAGATATTACACCGAGTGCTCCGGCCGGAATCCGGGGTGCGTCTTCACTATAGCGCAGCGTACCAGTGTGTGGCATGTCATCAAAGCTGGAAGTTACCGAGCGAATAACAATTCCCACAGCGCCATATTTGGCAGCTGTAGATGCTCCGCGTACCCGTTGATCTACCGCGCCGCCATAACCGGGCCCGGTTGTTATATTTTTTTGATCGAACGCTCTATTATAAAACACAATCTTGCCCTTCACACCAGCTTCGCCGAGCTCTTCGACCTCATCTAAAGACATAACCGGAACAACCTCTGCCATTAATCCTTCCGGAGGTGTTGATACGGAACCACCGATGGCGGTAACAGTCAACTTCATTTCATTTCCGCTTTCCGGATCGGTAAAAGAAGCGGATTCTTTCTCCCCACGCTCCCAATGTGGTACCATCACATCTTGCAG
>JBOEGD010000017.1:0-47317 GCA_050633245.1 Calditrichia bacterium
GGGAGATTTTGACGACTTACATTTAAAAGTTATTCAAGAATTATTAGAGCATGAGTCGATACAGACTACGCTGATTTATGCGCATCTAGCGCTAGATTCGAGCATGGTGGCGGCGGAGGTTATTGATCAAAAAATCATGCAATAAATAATTTCATTTATTCATCCTTCTAAGGCAGGCTGATTTTGACCTTCAATGAGATTTAAAAGGTCATTATTGTTTCCCCAGAAATGTGGAGATATTTGGTCAGATTTTTTCCAGTCTTTCTCTTCTGTCATCCAGAATGTTCTCATCCCTAATTTCAGAGCCGGTAAGATATCGATGTTATAATTGTCTCCGACGACTAATACTTCTTGGGATTGTGCACCCAATTGTTTCAAGCATACTCTGAAAAAATATGCTGCGGGCTTACCGAGTAAAACTACATCATTTGTAATTTCAGCGAGAGCAGACATAAAAAAGCCGCAACTAGGTATGTAACCTTCCGGGCTTGGGCTTATTAAATTTCCATGTAACACAAGTAGTTTGCTGCCTTTTTGTAAATTTGATATAGCACTCAGAAGATCTTTCCATAGAGTATCTTTTGGGGGATTCGATACAACTACAGCATCCGGTGGATTTTTAGACGTTTCAATCCACAAATCAAAACTTTTATAATAACCCAGCTGTTCTTTTGGTGCAAATAGCTGTATGGAGCTTACCCGGTTACTTTGCAACCACTCAATAGCTAATGATGTTGGTGTAATTATGGAAGCTTCTTTCAATTTAAGTCCGGCACTCTGTAAATCCTGCTGTAATCGCCTTTGAGGTTGAGAAACAGAGTTAGATGCAATTACATAGTTGATTTTTTTCTGCTTAAGCGCCTTATCCAGAAGACCAAGATCATGTGTTTTAGTTAAGCTACGTGGAATGAGCGTATCATGAACGTCAAAGATTACGCCTTTTAGCTTAGTCTGCATAAGAATTTAGCCTTTTACTATATTTTGTTTACTCCCATCCCTCCCCTAAATGGGAGCAAACGATTAAAAACTCACTCTAAATTAACTGCAATTACATCCTTTCCAACAACTTGGACAGCGTTGTCTACCACAACCAGAGCACTTTGAGTACCAAATATTGCAGTCTCTACATCGATTACGGCCTGATTCCAGCGAAATAAGCGTTAAGTGTAATCTTTGTAATCTTTGCATTAAAAATATCCTCCAATCCATGTAAGCAGTAAATTAGCCGTTGCAAATTTCTGATTTAAGATTACTCCATGTAAAAAGTTATTTGATGAGAAGCATTTTTTTAGTCTGACTAATTAAATTTCCATTTGAGATAGCTCGAAGAGTATAGAAATATAATCCTGAAGAAACACGGTCGCCTGATCGGTTAACTCCTTTCCATGTTCTAATATATGTTCCGGGAGTAAGGTTATCGTCTACAAGTGAGATTATATGTTCCCCAAGGATATTATAGATATCAAGTGCGATCTTGGATCTTTGAGCGACTTTAAATTTTATGGCAGTACTAGGATTAAATGGATTGGGGTATGCATTCTCAAGGTCAAATTTTTCTGGAATTCTGACTGAGTTTTGCTCAACTCCAGTTAGCATAGAATCAGAAAATAGGCTTCTAGCAAAAGATGTATCTGCTGGATATGAATCATAATATGTAACTAAAATTTCATCTCCATATCTTGCATATATTTCTTGTCCACTTGAAGACGTTGGGTTGAAAAGAAAAGTATTTGAGAAATAGCCACTGTTAACAGAATGCTCAAAAAGTTTTATACCAATACCAGTAGAATCAGATGTTGAGCTTAAATGAACTATTACTGTATCAATTTGGAGGGAGCTGAAGTTTAAATTATTATCGTTCAGTTGGATGATACCAGATTCACCGTATCCATCATATAAGATCTTATCTAAACTGACTATCCCCATAGATGACAGTGAATCTTCTACAAACAATCTAAACAATGTAGTATCAGACTTGCCAAATGGATCGTTAACGCTGATCTCAAATCGATGATAACCAGCCTGAGTCTGATCAGGAACCCAACTCAACACACCGTTATCACTTAGATTTACTCCAGCAGGAGTGGATATATTTGAGAAACCAAGTACATCTCCATCCGCATCAAATGTCATCAACTGGTAAATTAACTCTTGATTAACATTAACCGAGTTTGGGTAGCTTTGATCTATAAATATAGGTGAATTGTTCGAAGAGCTGCTAATAAAATTAATGTTGATTATATTGGATGGTGCACTTTCCTTTGATAATGAGTCCATATTTGTAACCATAAACGAATATTCGTAACCAGGTTCAAAATTGCTCATCATATAACTATTTGTATCACCAAGATTAAAGTACCCAGAAGAGTAATCAACCCTTCCCTCAGTAGAATAGTATAAAATACTGTTCAGAGATTCTGGTGAATTAGTATCCCAATTAAAGGCTAATGAAGTATCTAAAACCTGAACAGTGAAATTTGTCGGCTTGCTAGGTGAGTTCAATTCAACCAGATTTAGAGGATTATTAAAGTATACTGTTGAAACCCCATTGGTACTATCCTCAATTGAAGCATAGAGGTAATATGTTCCAGTGACAATGGAATCCCCGGACCAAAAAAGTTGATCTACGGTATCATCTTCCCAAATATCCTCAGAAATGCGAATGCCATTAAATCCGTAATTATTATTATCAAGGAAAAAATTAACCTTTGCATTATTATCCGGATCTGAATCGCTCCATTTGATATCAAGCATTCGCTCTCCAACCACTCCCACGTCTATAATATCTATAGTGGGACGAAAGTTAGCTCCAAATACATCGATTAAATAATTCCCCGAGTTTTCAAATTGGATGGAATAGATTCCTGATAAGGCATTTCTGATAGCAAAAAACCCTTTATTTTCCGCAGAATACTCAACGTATTCTATATTAAAATAGTCATCGACATTATGCTTATCGACCATACTACTATCTGGTAATAATAGAGTGAAATTTGGTGTATTTGCGGCATCACTAGATCGGATAACTACAAGAGGGAGATTATTCACTAACTCAAAATTTTGTATCAGTATGTCCCCGTTAAAATATGAATCAGAGTTTAAACTTTTACTGTTTAATCTTAAACTTTTTCCCTCAAATCGATTTTGATTTTTACTAGTCAGAAGATAATTCTCTGAAAAAAGTGTGGAGTTAAGGTTTTGTATATTAGGAGCCCACTCTGTTTCTAAACTACTCCCAGACCAGGTCATGGAATATGCCAAGTCAAAAACATTTGATATATAACGACGACCTGTAATAGTATTATTTTTTATTTTACTTTCAATATGAGAAAGTGTATATGGTAAACCTAAATAGCCATTTAAATAATCAAATGGGAAATCAAACAATTCTGGTATTTGCAACTTTCCTAGAGCTGCACCTTCAAAGTCTATCTTAGATGCAGATTTTCGTATACTAGCTTGAACATTACCAATTACTACATCTCTGAAATTTGCTTCCCCTTCAATTAGGACTCTGTCCTTTTTTACATTTATGACTGCCTCAGCTAAATCTTCATCAAAAACTCTTAGACCACCTCTACCTTCGAGTTCCTTTCCAAACCAATAGTCAAGAGTTAGTTGATTAAGTTCTATAAAATCGAAACTACTCTGCCCAACAGGAACGATACTGACAATTAATGCTAACCTTAATGGAGGATTATTTATACGACCTAATGCACCTCCACCTTCTTTGAATGCGAGGCCGGTCGATCCTATAGGAATTGGGCTACCACTTCTTATAACTACTCCAACTGAATCTAATTGTCCACTTTCAACTTTTGCACCCGCTTCTAACCCAAATAACTTTGTATCTAATTTTGTAGTTCCAATAAACAAATCATTGACAGAGTCAAAGAGTAATCTCAACTCAGTAAGTTCTACTGTTTTCGCAACTTTTATAGGCTTCTCAAGATTAATTTCACCAATGACTTCTATACCATTACTTTGAGTAATTTTTAGTGTGCTTATGTTTATTTCTAAACTATCCAATAACTCAGGGAGTTGAAGCTTACCATCGACACGCAACCCATCTGATAATATTTGTAATGAATCTATCTCGACTGGTAATCCTGCTAGTTCAAACGTATTATTGATCTCATTTATAAAGACACCATTTAGGAAGTCCTCATCGAAGTCAAAGCTGAATTGCCCATTGTATAAGTCAACTTGGCCCAGGTTTGGTATTCCATCAACGAATAATAACGTATTACCAGATATGAGTCGATTAACCATATCGATAGATACTATTCCATTTGCTTTTAAAATATTATTAATCGAGACGTCACCAGTAGCTCTGTATACTCCATCAATAAATTCAATTTGATTAGCAAAAAGTGTCAAATCTGATGTTAAAGATATTTGTTGAAGAGTCGTATTGGGTTCGATACAGAAAGTTGAATTGCTGACATCAGTGATTGAAGATAGGCTACTGGAAAAAACTTTTATCAGTACATCACAAGAGTTAACTGAGGGAACTCCCCAAGAGTATACACCTTGGGATGCATCAATATTCTGGGCAATTGAAATCCAGGAGTTTCCATTATCGATGGAGTATTCCAAGTCTATTCCAGTAACTGCAATTGAATTCCATCTTATATCTTCTGTTGAGCCAACTGTCCAGATTTCTCCACCATTTGGTGAAATCAATTCAATTGTAGGCTGAGTATTGCCGGGGGTATATAGAGTTAATATCTCGTCATTGCTTAGAGTTCTATTAAACAAACTTACATCATCGATTTTACCATAAAAATGAGCTGTGGTATTAGCTGATTTATAAGCACCGATCATGCTAATGAAATTAGATGCTGGAGTGTTGAACCCTGGATTTGCTTGTTTTGAATTTACAAGTTGCGCATTAACATAAACACGCATTATACCGGATGCATCTTTTGATACAACTAAATGAGCCCAATCGTTTGAAACTATATTGGGTGGAGTCCTAAGAGTGGTATTATTATTCTCAAAATGTCTAACATCATATCGAACACCATAACTATTCTCTACAAACAAAAAGTATTGTCCGTAAGGACGAGTGTCTGATGCGGCATATGAAACAACAGCAGATCTGTAGGTTGCTAGATCTTCTATTTTTACCCAGGCAGAGATTGTTTGTTCGTTATAACTATCAAAGTCGATCCCATCCATCAGTTCGATATAATCATCAACTCCATCAAATGAATATGCGGAGTTAAAATTGCCGAAGCGATCTGTTGTTAATACAGCACCACTGACAATACCGTGATTGGCGTTTGCTGTAGAATCCTCCGCATTACCAGAGAACGGGTAGTGGGCAATTAAGTCCGGTATGGTTATCTGTGAATGTCCCCTAATATTCAATAAGCACGTTAAGAGCAGGAGCAAAGTTAAGAATTTCGTATATAGAGACATATTACTCTCCAAATAGTTTTACCGGTACGATACAGTTTGAAGTATGAGAATCAGTCATTTATGATTGCAATAAATCCCCAGAGGGGTTATTTTATTCTTCTTCATTTGTTTGAAGAGTAACTCCCCAACCGAATTGCCAAGATATATGTTCAACGCCCCGCATTGCCTGCAATAAAACTCAGTATTATTGATTTTTTCAAGGAAAATGAGGTGCAATGAATGTGCATTGCACTGTTTTTTAAATGCAATTTGTTTGAAAGCTGAGGATAAAACTGTTGAAAGAGAAGAATGAGAAGAATGAGAATTTAGTCTATCTGGTCTATCCTGATACAATGGAGTTTTGTGAGAGGGCTTTACAAGATCTAAAAATAAAAAGATCGTATTTGATATACAAAGCAGAGAATAAAACCAACCCTATAGCGGGTAGGACTATCGGCTATTTTTTAAAAAGTAAAGCGGGATCAGAATATAAAAAAAGACATTTGGAAGTATATCAAGAACGCGTTCCAAAATATATCTGGAGCGAAATTCGTGATAAAATGAATACCCCTACTGACAAACTCACAAGTCTGAAATTAAATGAGATTGAAGCGTTTGTTAAATTCCGAGACGAATTTGCCTCTCAGCACTCCTCATTTCCATTTATCCTTGATAATTATTCCACCGAAGAACAGGAAAAGCTAAGGTCATTACCAATTATTAGCGTGAAAGTTCAGTATGTTTCTAACAATACTAAGCGTGAGCAGGAAGAGGATTTACTTTCTGTTGAAGATCAGGAAAGTATAATTCCCACATTAAAAACTGATTTTAAAGGCGAGTTTACAAGCGAACCTGCAGAAATTATTAAAAATAAAGGGATTGTAAGGATTCTATTAAGTACGGCAATAATTATTCTTATCGTCATCTTAATAGTATATTCATTCATACTTCCCAAAAAATTTGACCATTTAGCCCTCGGGGCTCAAAATAACATTTTATCTTTAAAGGATAAAAGTGATAACACAATCAATAGGATCAAACTTAAAAATGGCTCCATAGGAAAATATGGCGAGGTGAGAACCTCACTAGGAAAAGTAATTTATATTCTGGAAGAACATCAAAGATTTAATGAAAAAAAACCTGTCCCATATCATGAATCTATACTAGCCTACAATTCCAATGGAGATTCTTTATGGACTTATAGACTTTACGATCAATCGATTAAGGAAAAGCTTGATAAGGAAGAAGTGAAGGTAGCAATCAACAAGAACCTTTCATATATGAAAGAAGTATCCAATCACTTTTTTGTCAAAAGTATTGGAGTAAGCTCATTTTTTGGAGAAAAAAACAAAGAGTATATTTACGCCATATTTTTTGATCTGGAACATAACGCATCAAAGCTTGTAATTTTAGATCCTGTAGAAGGGAATCCTGTTTATGAGTTACGAAACTGGGGACGGTTGAACAGAATTTTTATATCTGACATCGATAAAAATGGGATAGCTGAGATAATATTAGGTGGTCATTTAAACGCTTTATCACTGATGCTTGGTAAAGTACATGGTATAAAGGGGAATATTTGGAGTCCGTATGTAGCTAAAATAGAACCTATTAAAAAGGGGGTTTTTGCTTTACCAGGACATATTCTGAGACCTGACCTTCCGGCAGAAGAAGTTCAATGGATGGTATTCACGATTAGTCTTATTAACGGAAGTTATATTCTGGGAGATGGAGAACGTGTAGTTATATATCCATCGAAGGTTGGTGTCAAATACCCATTAGATACTAATGGAAAACCATTTGGCAAAGCTTATGCAATAACACCCTGGATCAAAAAACACTCAAAACATCATTATCCTCCTATTATAAAATTTAATCTTAACCAAAATCGGTTAACTTCAAAACTACTATTCACCGATTCACCACGACCTTATAAAGAACTATTAGAAGAGGAACTAACAGCTGAGCTCTTAACCATGTTTAATGCCATCCAAAAGCTCGAGTTTCGTATAAATGATGAAGGCTACTGGGAGCATTATTATGAAGGGAAGCCATTTACTTTAGAAAGCCTGTAAATATCATTTAACTTCGAATCGCTTTTCCTATGATAATAAGACGAAACAAAAAACTCAGCTTTATTGCCATTCTAATATTTGTGGTATTACAACAGGTTTATCCTCAGATATCTATGAGCGATTCATCAACAATCCGCTACTTCCCTGGCTGGGAAGCAGCACAGTTACTTGAAATTCATGTCCTTGATGAGAACTATGCAGTCGCTCTCGGCAAGTATGCACTTTTGGAATGGGACGGACAAAACTGGAAAAAGCTTAAGCCGCTATTTTCAGACAACTCTTCAACTTATCAGAGTCTTAAAATTAATGGATACCAGAATTTTTATTATACATACTCCTCTGACGGCATTAACCACCAGCCATATCTTGCACAGTACAAAAACGGTCAATGGGAAAGAATCAAGACTGAACAGCCTTACAGATTAGATAAATTAAGTTTAACATCTGCAAATTCTCTTTGGGCAGTTGGTAACTGGGGCTCAATGATTCATTATTTCGACGGGTATTCAAAGAACATATTAACCCCCAGATTTGCAATGCCGCTTGGTATTTGGTCTTTTGCGGATACGAGCATTGCTCTACTGCATTTGGATGAAATTAATGGAAAGACTATTCGTTTAAGTGAATTTAAAAATCGCACTTGGACTACCAGCTTATTCGCAGACGGGTACCATCAGGGCAGCCTTTTCTTAACGCCTGATTCTGCGTGGATGGTAAAAGATAAAACCCTTTTCAAGTATTCAAATAATACTCTCCGGCAGATAGGTGAACAAAAATTTTTCGGTCAAAAAGCCGATTTATTTACGTTTGATGATACCTTGCTTGTCAGTTCCGTTGGAAAGTTGGCCAGATATAAAGATGAAGTACTTATTGATACTCTGCTATTGGAGGAGAGTAGATTCTTTCCCATCAATCCTCAAGAGTATTTTCTAATAAACGCTAGAAGAACGCTGGCCTACTGGGGGCCTAAACCAATCGGGGATCCGAACTTTAAACACAGAGCGAATTTCAGCTGGCATCAAAATAATGACGGTCCCTCGCATCATCTATCCATAGCCACACTCGAAATGCCAAATCAGAAAGAAATACACTTCCTGATCTCCCCCGATGAAACGATTAAACGATTTATTCCCGCTCCCAAAAAGAACAGTAGCCTTTGGGGATTGAAAAATGTCCCTCTACCAAGTGGGCTTGAAGGGTATGCAGGTCATGAGTTTATTGAGGATAAACCGAATATTAATGGAGGAATTTTCTTTGCTGATATCGATGGGGATAAAGATCATGATGCTATTCTTACTGCCCTAAGAGGTAAGACCCGTTTGTTACAAAACATTGAAAACCAAAAGTTTGTAGATGTTTCGGAAAACTTTGATTTCAATTTGGCGGGTCGAATTGTCGGCGTACAGTTGGCCGATTTCGATCGGGATTCCAACCTCGATTTTGTTGCCTCCGATGAGTCAAATGGCTCAACGATATATCTCGGTGACGGTTATTTCAGATTTGACAGTACCCGGGTTATGCCTGAGCTGAAAAGCGGATTCTCTTCGGTTTCAGACATTGATTTGGATGGTTTTCCCGACATTCTCACCTATGGCAATCATGCTCCACCATCTCTGTTTTTGAACCTTGGAAAAAATACGGACGGAAAATGGGTGGGGTTTAAAGATATCACACATCTATCACCAGCCATCGCAAGTGAATTGAATGTATATGTGCAGTCTGTAGAGTGGGTGGATTATGATCAGGATGAGGATGAAGATGCACTAATAATAAACAGGCGGCGTCCGCTAAGACTATTCGAGAACAGGCGTAACGGCTATTTTACAGACGTAACCGATTCTCTTGGATTGGGGATTGTTCGTTCACCCTATGGTGCAAACTGGGCAGATTTTGATGGCGACGGAGACCTGGATTTTTTCCTAAGCAATCTGCACCGCAACTATTTGTTTTGGAATGATTCAACCAAGGGTTTTATTGTGGATTCTATCTCGCTTGAAGATAATCGTATTAAATATTCAACCGGGTCTGTAATTATTGATGTAAACAACGATGGTCGGCCTGATATTTTAGTCGCGAACAGTGAAGTTGGCGCTTCTGGTTTTTATATTAACGAAGGCCCGGCAAGCGAAACAATAACGATTAGGGTAGATGGAGGCATTGGAAATCGAAGTGGAATCGGTACTAAGATTTCCATTTTTGCTGAAGAAAACAACCGACTACTTCATTATGAAGAGATTCGTACAACAACTGGCTATAATTCTACTAAGCCCGCTCAAATAAACTTTTCAAGCAAATATCAGAAGCTAAAGGCAATTGCGATTTTTCCTTCAGGAGAACGCCAAGAGCACCGCTTTACGTTGAACGACCAGCATATTATATTCACCCAATCAAAGTCAATTTTTGCTGAAGTATGGGTACAAATCAGACCCCATTTTCACTTTCCCTGGAAATTAATTGCCACACTTCTTGCCTTTTTATTTATTGGTTTGTTGGCAGGTTTGCGCAAACGCCTATTATGGACATTAAATATACGCAGACCTGAGAGCAATTTTACTTTCTTAACTATATTAGGATTATTAGCACTGTTAATTAGCTGGGTATATCTTGGCCCATTACCATTACTTTACTTTTTAATCGGCGTTATTACAACTTTTCTTATCACACGATTTCTTTTTACCAAATACCTTGAACGCAAATATACAATAGATCTCTTCCCTATTCTATCCAAGCTGGAGCACTTCCGCCATTCCAAGAGCGTTTCTAACAATCTGGATCACTTGAGTTTTCTAAGCCTTGAAGGAGAAAAAGAAAAATACGATAAAGAGCTCATTACGGATGTAAAAGAGGAAATTTACTTTTTTAAAACGGAAAGTGAACCTTTGCTTCAACAAATAGCGATTCAACTGCATCAGCATAAAATACCTTATGCACTCTATCATCGTTTTTATCACTCTCGACAACAGCTACAACAGTTGCTGAAGGAATGTAAAAAATCCCCTGAAAGTCTATTTTATTCCGCTAACTCCGAATGTATAGAAGCATTGCGAAGCACAATTAAGGACATTGATGAGACACTCATTAAGCGTGTATCATCTAACCTCTTGGACTGTCTGGATCAGGCTATCTCTAGGCTACCTGAACTGGCACAGGTTAAAGTTGTAAATCCAAAGCAGAAAAAAAACATCCGCGTTAACATTTCTAAAATAGATCTCTTACTGACTCTGGAAAACCTACTACAAAACAGTCTTGCTGCGGTAAAAGACAAAACGCCGGAAATTAATATTCGCATAGATTATACCGGAAGTTATTGTGATCTATTCATTTCGGATAATGGTATGGGAATTGCTCCACTTTTACAGAAGAAGATTTTTGACAAGTATGTATCCAGTAAAGGGTCTACCGGCCTGGGGTTATTTTTGGTTAGAGAAACTGTAAATAAGTATAGTGGTAGCATTGAGCTGTTGGACTCTACAGATCGGGGTACTACTATGAAGTTAAGACTGAGGGTTTTAAAATGAACAATCAAGGCACCATTGTTTACATCGATGATGATCCATTTTATGAAAAATTTTATCGTAAAGGTTTACAAAATGATTTTGTTCTTCACCATGCCATGGATTTACCAACTGGCCTGGAACTCATACGACAAACCCAACCCGGACTGTTACTTCTGGATATCAGCCTTAAACCTGATATCTCTGAAGACACCTCAGGTATTGATGCCATTTCCAGGATCCGCTACGAGTTTCCACACCTCTCAATTATTATGGTTACCGGACACGATAAACACACATTCTCTTCCAAAGCAATTGATTTAGGAGCTAAAGAATATTTCATAAAGAAAACGCAAACAGTCGATGAACTTCTTCAATTGATAAAAATACATTACGCCAAGAAGCAATTAATTAGACTGAAAGCTGGCGATCCAATTGCGGTTTCGGAAAAAATGCAAAAGGTGCTAATTGATGCAAGAAAATTTGCACGTTCAAAAGAAGATATCCTCATTACTGGTGAAGCAGGTACCGGTAAAGAGGAGGTTGCAGACTTTATTTTCAAACATAGTGGATTAGAAGACAAACCTTTCATCAAAGTGAACATAGCCAGCCTGAGCTCCGAGCTTATGATGTCCGAATTGGTAGGACACAAAAAAGGTGCCTTCACGGGTGCTAATAGTGATAGGATTGGAAGGTTCGAAGAAGCAGGAGCAGGGTTTATCCTACTCGATGAGATTGGGGATATGCGTACTAAAGATCAAGTAAATCTTTTGCGTATCCTTGAAGAGCGCTCATTTCAAAGAATTGGCTCTAACAAGTCAATCTCACTTGACGCAAGGGTCATTTCTGCAACAAACGCGGATATGAATAAACAAATATCAAAAGGTTCGTTCCGAGAAGATCTATATTCGCGATTAAACATCTGTAAACTTGATATTCCTCCGCTTCGTGAACGTGAGGCAGATATCATCCCCCTGGCACAATTATTTATTGCAAAGGCGGCACAGAAAAATGAGTTGAGAGTTAAAACCTTAAGCAAGAACGCCAAGCGCTTTATCCGAAATTGTCCATGGCCCAGTAACGCCCGCGAGCTTAGAAACGCCATGACACGAGCATTGATTACCTCTAAGGGACCGCAAATTCGTCCATCAGATATTAAAACACGAGTCCCTGAGTTAAAGGTTATACAGGACTTCAAGTCTTCAAAGAAGGAATTTGAGCGGCAATTTTTTAAGGACATGCTGGCTTATTGCAAGGGTAATATTTCTAAGATGGAAGAGATAATAGGCATTACAAGGCAGAGTATTCACAAGAAGATTAATGAGTATGGATTAAATGAACCTGATGACGATACAACAAATGACTAAAATAATATGTAAACCAAAGTTTACAATTCGATTTAGCACCTAATCATCGACTTAACAAGACTTTAGAACGCTTACTTCCACATGTCATTATGTAATCAGTAATCCTTCCTTTACAAATTACTCCATTATCAAACCTCTAAATTGAAATAAATCCCATGAAAGCGGGATTTATTGTATGTGGCATGGGGTTTGAAATCTCTAATTCAAAATATCAACTCAAATTCTTGGAGATCAAACTCCAGAGTGTAAAGCGTGTGAATAAATCCGATAGTGAACTTCCCCCGGCGTTTGTGGATACTAAGTTAAGCTACATATTCACTCAAATAACTAAGAGAGGTAATCAATTTATGAGAAAAAAAGCAGATCGTATCAGACGCCATTTATCCATCGGCTATTTGGCTCCAGTAGAATTCAAAAAACCACATTATGCAGCTTAACTGCCTGTCCACTTTTTTTGAGAAGTTCAAGTTCAACATTCAAAGGAGTCTGTGCCATGAAGATGATTAAATATATAATTTATTTTTGCATAATTAATCTATTAGCAACTAATGTAATGGCACAGCAAATGGCCAGCCCATTTCTACCAGGGCAAGCGTGGGATTGTCCACAAGGCAATAATACTCCAGGCAACATTACTCATATTAGCAACATCTCTCATTCTTGGGATTTTAGCCAAGATGGTTTACCAAATGATGTTGGTAAGCCACTTATTGCAGGAGTGTCAGGTATAGTGACTAATACAGGATTAAACGGCTCACTCGGAAATCATAACCATCCAATTTATGGTGGTCGTAATTCTAACTGCGGTGGAGAGGGAACTGGCTTTGGATACTATGTAAGGATAAGTGGTGACGGAGCTAATGCTAACTATAGATGGCTTACATCCCATTTACATTACACGAGGATTAATGGACAAAATCACCCGTATATTTTCGTGAAACAAGGTCAGTATATTCAGCAGGGCCAAGTTATTGGTTATGTTGGAAATACTGGTTATTCATGTGGTGACCACATACATGTACACATGGAGGGCAGCCAAGATTGGAACTCAGTCGCCTCTTCATTTACAGATATTGGAAATATAAATGGTTTACCAGCACCTATGGGTTATTCGGGTGATGGTATGCCTACTGAAAGTATCAGTGATGTTCCAAACTTGTACACTTCTCAAAATCACACCCTCTTCCAAATCGCCAAAGATGTAGAAGCCGATCTTAGTAGCTTTGCTAACATGGATCAATGGACGTTTGGATGGCATCATCCATGGACAAGTGGTGATTACAGCAACGTCTACTTCGCATACACACCAACTGGCTATGAAGTACATCGCAAAGCATTGGTTTATGATCCAATGAACGGCGCTCGTATGCCTGTGTATATACATAATCAGATGTCACATGCCTGGCTTGCAGACAATGGTCCACAAAGCGACGCAGGTGCTCCAATTGATCGTGAGCAAGCGGTTGGTTCTGATGTCCAGCAATATTTTCAAGGAGCATATTGGGAGTGGGATGGTAACGTAGCTACAAAACACTACTATCCAAACCAATATGGTCCAGGAAGTTTTGCAACATCTGAAACAGATCCGGGATTATTGTTACGTACAATTCCCAAAGGCAATCGAGCAGTAGATATTCGTTGGTCACCAATTGCATCATATGCATTTGTAGAAGCGTTTACTAATAATGGTGGGTTAACAGAAGTAGGGTATCCTATCTCAGAAAATAACGCACCAGCTGCAGTACACCGGTGGTATGAAACTTATGCCACCCAAGGTAACGGTTCTGGTGACTATATATACATTCAGAACTATGATCATGGGACCAAAGGAAATTGTGCTATTGTCTATGATCCAAAAAACAGGGGTAATAAGAATACGGAAACAGCACAGGCAGGCAAGAATAAGGCCTGGCTACTCGAAGACTGGTCATGGGACTACTATCGAGATAACTGGGGTCCGCTAGTACTTGGCCCTCCTATTTCTGAGCCATCAGGCAATCGTCATGATTTCCACAAAGGGTACATTCTCAAGAACAACGGTGACCCAGTTGGTTATGATCACAACGATCAACCATTACCGGAACCGCAACCTTTGACGATCATGGATAGTCAGAATACGGGATATGTTGTACAGGTAGCAGGCATACAAGTTGCAAATTTACCTGCAACCCTGAATCTTATCCCAAGTGTTGTAGAGGTAACTACGTACGAACCTACAACAGGTATTGAGAATTCCTTTGGCGTGAATCATATCGGCTCGACTAACATCAACCTCGCAGACTACCAGGTTAACATTGACGTAGTAGAGTTTACGCTCTCTAATGACAATCCAGGAATAGGAGAAAGTACTATTGCAAGTGTTGAACTCAGGAACAATGGAGCTAGTAGTGTAACTATGCCTAGCATTTCACTCTCATCTCAAGACGGATACTTTAACGAGTATTCACAAGAGAGTGGAGTAGTGAAGTCTGGTCCAATTACACTCGGTGCAGGACAGACTTATTCATTTACCTTTCCCTATACTCCTCAGTCTATAGATGGTCCTAGGTCACTCTACCTCAAACGAGATACTGGTAGCAGTGGTGCCTCACCATACTTTGGTGAATCAGGTACTAATCCACTAAGTATCATCGTAGGAAATGAGATTCAAGGAGCCGTCTCAGTAACGAATCCTTATGTCCAAGGAAATCCAATCTATGCAGGTAGTAATACTTGGATTGGTGCAACCTGGAAAACAGGGAATGCCCCACTAAATAATTACAGGATTGTATTTGAGTATACAACATCCGGTATGAACAACTGGCAAGAAGCTGATGCATTCACTATTAACATGGATGCAAATGATACTAAGAGCTATGGATCAGACAACTTCACAGCCCCGGGAGTAGGCAGTCACAGGGCTCGGATTTCGCATGAACCACTTGGTGGTGAAAAAACTGTACTAAAAGAATTTGTCTTTACTTGCACAGAACAAAATCCGGGTAGTGGTGAACTAACCCTTGGTGGAGACTTTGTGCCATATGATAGTATCTACCAGGGCATACCCCATGAGATAAAAGTGCGACTGCAAGAATGGCAAAATACAGCTTCAGTTTTTGCACCTGAAGTACGACTCTCAGTCTATCCAAGTGCTCGTGTACTCACTGATACAAGCAGTGCATTGTATGATCTTGATACACTCTACAATGTCAGTATTCCTACAGGTAGTAATTACACCTGGACACAGGACTACACTTTTAGAGATAATGGTGACTACCAGTACGCTGTTCGTATCAGTAGTGACGGAATTCACTGGTCTTATCCACATAGTGTAATACAATTTGCACCAATTGTACGATATGGTTTTCCAAATCCCTATCAAATCACCGTCTTACCACATCCAGATGCACCACCCGCCCTAAACAGTCTTCTGGTAAATGGCAATACAAATCCATCTCCAGTTACAAATATGACATTCTCCGGAATAATTAGTGACCAGAGTGGTAATACGACTACAGCTTATCAGCTGCAACTTGCAGATAGTACACAAAACTGGAATAAACCGGTCTGGGATACTGGAAAGGTTCAACTTCAAACCCCACGAGTACACGGTGAAAGCCTCTCAATACCGTATGCTGGTAACCCTTTAACTTATGATGGTAGTACCTACTACTGGCGGATCCGTACGTGGAATCAACACGATTACAGTGGACATTGGAGTGATGGTGCAAGTTCAATTGGGATGTATAAAAATATAGCACCAAGTGCAACGCATCACTACTACCCGGACAGCAGTGACGCAGTCTTTGGTGTAGGTGAAAGTAATAGCAGTACTGATTGGAATACGGCACGAGCTATGCTAAATGCTACTTATGCAGTGTCACACTCAGCACCAATTATGACGGTCCGCTGTGATGATCATGCAGGTCGGTATCGAATCTATCGTGTATCGTTACCATTTGTCATACCCAATAAAGACAATAAAGTCATAAAAGATGGTACACTAACTATTCCAACTGGAATTGTAAATACTGAATTTGGGGTAAGTCTAGTCAGTCATTATCGCACGACGTATCTGCCTCTTACCAATACTGACTTTGCCATATCTAATTTTGGAACAGTCGAACTTGCGAGTCGACAGACAGAGGTAAATAATAAACTATCATTCACTCTTAACCAATCGGGGATTGACTATCTACAATCAACACCAGGCGATACAGTAGTTTTTGGTTTGATGGCGATTGAAGATTTTGATAATACCGAGTATCATCCTAATAACCCTCGATCAGTTGAAGTCTATGGTCGTGAGTATTCAGATAGTACTATGTGGCCAAAGTTGGTCATAAACAGTCAACCACGCCCCACAAACTTACAACCAATTATCCACAGCACCAGTCACACTACAGAGCGAAACACAGCTTTTGCACTTACCTTTTCAGCCTATGATCCAGATGGTGATCAGATGACGTATAATATATTGAAGCAGCCATTACATGGCAGACTATCAGGTACGCCACCACATATGACTTATACACCAGATTCAGGATATGTTGGTACTGACTCGCTTATGTTTAATGTGTATGATTACGCATCATTTACTGATGCAGTAATGGTCTACATCCAGGTTGAAGAAAACCGTACAACGGAAATCATCAAACTCTATATAGACGAGTCTGATGCTGTGATAGGTATTGGTACACCTGAAGCACATACGAATTGGGATGATGCACGTACTCACAGTGTGGCACAGTACATAACTACAGATACAAGTCCAACCTATACACTCAGGTCAGACATGCATGCTGGAGTGTATCGCGTCTATCGACTCTCGCTTCCAGTTAACACGAGCAGCCTCGCAGGAAAAGAAATTGTACGTGCTAAGCTACACTTCACAAGACAAAACTGGCATGGTGGTATCCAGGCAGCACTTACAACCCATACCCCCCAGGCGGTAGGTAGTATTAATAGTAGTGATTTCGATATAACGCGCTTTAATACGCTACAGTTGCTAACTGGCTCAGTAGTAACACCTGGTGCAAGTTCGCTCACATTTGAACTCAACCAGACAGGACTTCAGACTCTAAATACAACTGGAACTACTGTTTTTGGTCTGATGACTGCTAATGACTATCTGAATAATCCAATTGGTGTAGTACATACTGGAATAACACTTAGAAGTCGCAACTATCCAGACAGTACTGACTGGCCTTATTTAGAAGTAGAGGTTATCGCAGAAAATCAAAATCCAGTTGTAGTTTATGATACGCTTACAACCAAAATCTACACAACAGATGATGGTGATGTGTCACACACAACTACAGGTAATTGGGCGACTATGCGGAGTGCAAGCGGTGGCACAAACGTGCATACAACTGGCACACAAACCGGAGCAGGCATTTCATATGCTCATGGTAAATACAGAAACTATCGCAGTTTTCATGTAGTAGATCTGAGTGCCATACCAAGCACAGCACAGATACTCTCAGCCAGTTTCAACATCAATATTCCAAGAGTAGATACACGAAACGGTGGAGATGACGGGAATGATTTCATAGAGGTTGTTGCGAGCAATCACACATTGCCGCTTTCAGTAGTCAACTATAGTGATATTGATGTTGTAAACAATACTGGAGTACTCTCAGGTAGTCTGGATATTTCAAGTGAACTAGTAGCAAATCAGTATAATTCCTTTGTATTTACACAGTCAGGAATTGATAGTCTGCAAGCAGCATGTGGGGAGCAGTTCATGCTATCACTACGTGAAGGACATGATAGCAATAACCAGGCATTAAATCCGCTACCCTGGGCGTATAGCTACATCGAATACTGGAATAGTCGAGAAGTAGGCACTGACAAAGATCCGTATATAGAAATGACATATCTGGTGCCACAAACTAGTTCAAAAACTAACACAAAGCCAAAACCTCAAACTGTAGCAACAAAAGTACCAACCGAGTATAAGCTGTATCATAATTATCCAAACCCATTTAATCCAATTACTACTATCAAGTTTGATCTACCCACACGCGACAGAGTTGACATATCAATCTATAACAGTCTCGGACAAGAAGTTGAAAAACTTGTAGTAGACAAAACGTATGAAGCTGGAACGTATACTATACAGTGGAATACACAACAACCACAGAAACTTATTAGCACTGGCCTGTATTTTATAACTCTAAAAACGAACAACTATTTTAAAACCCAAAAAGCGATTTTAATTAAATAACTAGCAAAACAACTAAATATATAATTGTGTAAGTCTTCAGAATCTCCTGATTTGTAATTTTGAACTGGATTTCTTAGGCATAATACGCCTCCTGAGGATTTGATTAGATTAATCAAAAACCGTCACTTTAGAAAATGACCTCAAGGATCTGCGGGAGTTCGAAGACTTACACTTGTTACCTACTTCTGTTACCACCTACCAAAAACAAGGCTGATCAGCACAGTCGCCAATCAGCCTTAGGTCATTGTTTTTACTGAGTACCCGGGGCCGGACTCACTCACAACCTCCATGTTGTTCGCCCTGCGGGTCCCGAAAAGAACGGGATGCAAAACCGCCTTCCAACGCGGTTTTGTCAAACCGGCACGGTGTTTCACACCGAGGGATTTTAAGTCACAGTATTCCAAAATGGCTCAAACTCAATATTATCAATGCAAATACGTTAATTTATTACAACTTACTCCGGTAATCCCCCCTGAAAATAGTGCTGTCGAGAAGTAGAATTTTCTTGTATAATTTATCAAGGAGATTCGTTATGAAAAAGTCCCGATTTACTGAAAGTCAAATCTTCAAAATTCTTAGACAAGCCGAAGGCGGAGCGCCTGTTGCTGAACTGTGTCGTGAACATAATATCAGCTCTGCGACCTTCTATAACTGGCGTGCCAAGTTTGGTGGAATGGATGTATCCATGATTTCCCGTGTGAAAGAGCTTGAAGCCGAGAATGCCCGTTTGAAGAAGATGTATGCCGAGGTTCAGTTGCAAAACGATATTATTAAGGATGCGCTTGAAAAAAAGCGCTAAAACCGTCTGAAAGGAAGCAGATGGCAAAAGCCGCAGTCGCCTTGCATGGTGTAAGCATTCGTTTAGCCTGCAAGGCCTTTGGAGTTAGTGGCACCTGTTATCGTTACCAGCCGAAGCTCAAGGAAGAAAATGAGGTGATTGCCGACTGGTTGATCCGCTTAACCAGTAGCTATCGCAACTGGGGTTTTGGGTTATGCTTTCTATTCCTTCGGAATGTGAAAGGCTTCGAATGGAATCATAAGCGTGTGTATCGGATTTATCGTGATTTGGAATTAAATCTACGCATAAAGCCTAAAAAGCGTCTGGTGCGTGACGTGCCTGATAAACTGGTTGTGCCTGAGCATATAAACCATACCTAGTCAATGGACTTTATGCACGATCAACTTGAGGATAGGCGCTGCTATCGCGTCTTAAACATTATTGATGATTTTAACCGCGAAGGATTGGCTATAGAAATAGACTTTTCGTTGCCGGCAGAACGAGTTATCCGCACGCTAAATCGGGTGATCGAATGGCGTGGTAAACCTGGGGCTATTCGTTGTGATAACGGGCCTGAATATGTTAGCGCCAAGCTGATGGAATGGGCAAAGAAGGAAGAAATTGAACTGCTTTATATTCAACCAGGCAAGCCCCAGCAAAATGCTTACATCGAACGATACAACCGAACGGTTCGATATGACTGGATGAATCAGAATATATTCGCTGGAATAAATCAAGTAAGGGAGCATTCTACACAGTGGCTCTGGCATTACAACAATGAAAGACCAAACATGGCATTAGGCGGTATTACACCTGTGCAAAAACGCGCCGCTGCAGCGGCATAGAATTCTACTTTCTCCCTGCACTAAATATGGGGGGATTACCCTGATGCACGACCTCCTGTCGCGCTTCCGGCAACGTAAATAAAGACACGATCAATTATAGTATCATTTTTTACATTTACATCAAGACTTTCGGAATTATATAAATTTTCGGCTAAAGCAATCGCATCCGTCATTATTCGTGAATTGTTTTTACCGTCAGTATACTCCGCAAATGTATCAGGTAGCTTAGCCCAAATAATACTGCTATCAGTTGAGTCCACATGATTAACAATCCCACTGCGAAACATACTATCTACGACACTTGGATGAGTAACTGCAGGAAGCACTTCGAGGTTGTTATTACTTACTTCCAGAAAATAATCTCGCATTGAACCATACGTTACAATTAAATGCGAGCCTGCATCAGGATGTATTCCAGGCACCTCATTTGGATCGATATAAGTCCCCTTGGTAAAAAACATCTCCCAATAGTGATGATAACGGAATTTTTTCTCTATTTTATTTGGAGGTGGGTCGGGTAAGATAGCATCCCATCCAATACTACCGCGAGCTAAATCGTTACTATCAGCATCTGCAAACTCTACAAAGAACATAGCAACACGAAGTGTCCTATCCTGATAAACAGGAGCACCATTCATTAATAAAATGGAATCGGCAGCAGTAAGGTGTTCCGAAAAATTACAAAAAATTTCCGATTCCTGAGCCTTAGCGATACTCATTAAACTTACTACAATAAGAATTGCAAAAAATATTACTCTCTTTTCTTCCACCATAACTCCTCCGAAAAATTAATTCAAAAGTAGCATTTTTTTGGTACTGGTCTTAACACCATTTATTCGCAATTGATAAAAATAGATGCCGCTGGATAATTCCGATGCATTGAATACGACAGAATAGTTTCCGGAATATTGTCTTTCATTCACGACTGTAAAGACTTTCTGGCCTAGCAGATTATGAATAGTCAATTCCACCTTATCGCTCTGATGTATATAATATTCAAAGTTGGTAGTTGAATTAAAGGGGTTTGGATAATTTTGCATTAAGTAGGGCGGCTGTTGTATAACAGTAGAGGGTTGTGGTGCTATATCAGTTAGGACTTCCCCTAGAATACCATTCCGAGATACTTGCTTCATGTATATTCGTAGGCCCTGAAAGTTTAATACCCAGTTGAGTATTATACCTCCCCGCCCGTCTTCTGTAATTGGAAGAATAGAGAAAGCCGAGCCAGAAATATCGCTTGTTGACGAATATACCACGTGTCCATTTGACCCCCATAAATATTGACCTGTGCTGTCAATGCGCTGAGCATGAAAAGATATACCCGGCGTCGGTTTATTCGTCGCGGCGACTCCTATTACCCCACTTTGTAAATCCGAGGCAATTCCCAATATCGAAAAGCAGTCTGAGCAAATCAGAACTGTATCAGACCAAGCCAGGGTTCCATCTCTTCTGATTCTATTTAATGGTCTATCTGCAAATACTGCCTGATAATACATGCCTTCCCTGCCATCTGGTGCAAACTTACAAGGCGCAAGAGAAACTGGTACAACTTCATTACCTTCAAAGGCAACGTTCCCATCAGAAAAGACTCTGTTGTATTGAACTTCTGTAAGCGTTCTGGTGATACCATATACCCCTCCGGTTTCGTTTGCCAATGCCAACCCCTTATCATAACCAATGTTGTCCGGAATCCGTCCGATTAAGGTATCAGGCCACAAAACAGTTCCTGACAAATCGACTTTTTGACGTCTACCGGGAGACGGTGTAGAAAGATTAATAAAGGCATTTCCTTCAGGATTTACTGCACAAACATCGATAAACGTCTCATCAAAATAGGTCTCCCACAAAATCGTCCCATCGCTTTCAATTCTCTTCAAGACGCTCATTGCTGTCGTAGAATCATGTGAGAATCCAATAAATACACCACCCTTATGATCCGATTTCATATCTCCCAAGAGATGCCCCTCATCGCGCAACGTATTAATTCGCTTGCCATTGGGGCCCATATAGATAGCCCCATTTGAGTCCACATACTGTATATAGATATCATTGGTAATCGGAGTGAATTCATCATACAATGCATCTCGGTAATCCTGCCAACTCACAAACAAACCACCAGAATTATCCGGCACAACAGCTCCCCATTGTTTCGGCAGATTGGTCAGGAACCTGCCAAACATTTCCGTTGTATCACCCAATGTTATTCGATTGCCTCCCCAAAGCGGATCACCATAGCGATCATATTTCTTGGCATGTAGAGCACCATTCATCAGATAAACAACAAAAACAGATTCATCAAATTCGCTTACAACCACGCGAGGATAAATTCCAAAATCAACAAAGATGGCTGAGTCGACCTCCGTAGGCCAAGAGGCATAAGACGATAAAGAGAGCATGCACAAAAACGAGCAGGCAATTATCAACCGTTGAAAAGAAGCCATGGGCCTCCTCCAAATGATAGAATAGATGTGAAAGTAAATGAGGGTTTGTGTATTACTATTTTTAAGATTACTCCTGTTTTTAATCAGCTAAGAAAAGCTGAAAAAGTCAAGGAGAAGTTTGATTCAATGATTCTTACCGCTATTGTATTACTTACTTAAAAAAATGGCAAAAGCATATCGTTTCTCACACCCTGCAAACAACTAAATGTGCAGGGTGTGAAGCTTGAAATAAAAACTATTGAACGAGTGTCATCTTTTTTGTAGAGACAAAATCATTCGCAACAAGACGATAAAGATAAACCCCGGATCCCACACGTTGCCCTGAACTATTTTTACCATCCCAGGTCGTTGTATAACGACCGGCCTCAAGCTGATTCGACATTAATTTCTGAATAAGGTGGCCATTGATGTCAAAAACCGTCAACTGAACAAAACCTGTCTGTGGTATCTCAAACTCAATTTGAGTCGTCGGATTAAACGGGTTGGGGTAATTCTGGAAGAGGGCATAATCTGTTGGAATAGCGGACGTTTTTGTCGCAGCATCTGACGGTTTAACTACGGGTGTTGCAGCTACACGTGCTGTTTTATCTTCCTCTACACCTTCATATATCTCAGTGTAGCGTGTATTATCCATTGAGACGAAGTGATTAAATCTGGCCTGAACAATCACATCACGGCCAACCATCTCCTCCAACGGTATAATTAAATTTAGCTCAAACGGATCTTGTTGACTGGCGTGAGCAATCAGATTAGCAACTGAGATGGAATGCAGTTCTTTTGTGTTAGACGGGTTTGTTGGCTCAACCGCTTCAAAGACAATAACCTTTTCATTTAACCATTCCGGTTGGACCTGTCCCCTTTGCTCGAAGTCATGGCCATCGATTCTTAAACGTAATTTGAAAGCACGACTACTAGCTCTAAAGGGAGTTGTCTCAAAGAAGCTTTGCTTGTTTCGACTTGTTTTGGGGAAGTTTGTATAAGAGGTATCCATTTCGACATCAAGAGTAATTGCGCCACCGAAAATGTCATTGGTTCGTGAAATGGAGATATTAGCTAAATCCAGGTCGACACGTCTATAATATCTCCCATCTCCATTAGTCTTGGCAGTAGGTGAGCTCGTTTTTGATGACGAATATATAGTTCTATTGCCGATAATATACGGAACCGTTGTTTGCTCGGTGGCCAGCAATCTGATAGCGGAGTTACCGGTATTAAGTGTTGGATGCTGCCCTGAAAAATTACCAAGCACATTTGGAGGAAGCCACCCACTTCCACTATTCACGTTGTAGAACACTTTATCGTCGATGTCTTCGTAGTATGATAATGCCAAATCTCCCGATGAAGCCTGGTAGGCAATTGTCGGCCTGCGGTAGGATTTATTAAAAGTTGAAAGCGTTGTTAAAACATCAGCATCATAATCGTAATAATAAACCGGGTTCTTTTGCGATTCATCGCCTTGCCAAACAATATGAATATCGCTGCCGTCTATTGTAATACTCGGATTTGCAGGATTGGAAATAGAGGAGTAGCCACTGGTCAGACTTTCCGAACTACTCCAGTTCCAAGAAGAGGAGCCATTGGCATCACCGGTTATATAGAGGATCTCATCTTCAGAGTCATCTGCCCACACAATTTTGGTGAAATACGACGATGCGCCTCGGTCTATTGAAGGAGTATTTGAACTGACGTTAGTTCCCGAAACGGAAAAGACAGAGCCCCAAACACTTGACTGGTTCACATCATGCGTCTGAATTGCGAGTCCGGAATAATGTTCCCAAACCAGCCACACTTTATCTCCAGCCTCGGAATGAATTGCCGGATTAGTAGACGTATAGTTCTCATAAACGGTTGAACCTACTGCTTCCTCAGTCCAATTCGTAGACAACGTTTTTGTTAAGTACCGTACCTTGTGACGCAAAAGCCCCAAGTACGAACCTTTCTCATCAAAGGCCACATGATAATAATTTGTTCCAAAAGCACTGGAGGTTGCAATGGTAGGATCTTGAACGGGATTTGCCGATGTACCTTGCCAAAGCTTTTCTTCGTTTGACCAGGTGGAACCACCATTTGTTGAGGTCGTGTAATAAATAGCATTGTTATCAACATAGACTGCATGCCAGTATCCCAGCCCGTCAACAACGACTTTGCGAGAGCTATTTCCGGAGGTTGCGGATACTTCATTCGATGCCAGATGCCCCTTCATGTTGGCTGTTACGGTTGTATTTGTTCCAGTAAATTCTAATGAAGTAGTCGAAGCATTGGCATCGGTAAAGTTAACCCCGCCAGTTGACGTCCATTCATCGAGAAAATATGATGTTCCATTAATTGATTGGTCTTGCGCCCGAACAGAATAGAATACAGGGTCAACATTGGGATTAACGTTACGAAAAATACCACCACTACTTTCATCAAACTTTCCTGTTGGAATGAAAGGTAAAGTACTTTCATTTTTAAACTGATTGGGTTGATCATTGTTTACATTACTAACATACCATGGATCTTTAAAACCGATTGTTCCACTATTTAGTGAGTTGGTGGAAAAAAAGTTCGTTTTTATTGTTGTTGGGTATAATTGGAAGAAGTTCGCGGTTTGGTCATCAGTTAGGTTGTTTATTACAAGGTTTGGAAGAGTTAATTTATAGTTGTTTAAGTCTTCGGACCATTCTTGGTGTTTAAAATCTCCATCAAAACGCTCCTGTTCGGGAGTAACTGAAACAGTCTGTCCCATAGCAGGAAGATATCCACCTGAGTTCAGGTTATTGGTATTCAACCCTTCTACAACTAAAATATTTCCACCTGAATTTGCATTGTCAGCTATATTTGTAATCTGAACCCACTCAACACCGCGAAGAGAAGAACGATCAGCCCAAGGTAGATCCGCAAAAGTGCCTGTAGATATAGCGTTCATTACATTTTTTTGTCCTTGAGAGAATCTACTTCGGCAAGCTCCAGTAAACAAATTCGTTGTCATAAAATTATTTGCGTTGGGACGCCATTTTGCATCGTTGCCTGTCCAGGTCGGATCATCATAAGGATAAATAGTATCAAAAAAAACACCCGGGCGGTCGTAGTCACATTGTGCATTATAATTTGACGTTTTTGGAGAGTTAGGTTCTGCTGGCGTATCTGGTATTAAATCTCCAGTAGTAAACCTGTCCGCATGATCGGGATGTCCAAATGGAGGTTCGGGGTCAACATTGTTTAAGTCTCGAACATTGGTATGGTACAATCCGAAAAAATGTCCAAATTCATGAACTAAAGTAGGCGTAAGTGCATTTTCATTTACAACAACTACCGCTGGTCTCAGATTAATTACTCCTCTTAGAGTATCCCTTCCAGCAGGAAGTGTCGCATTTCCTCTATCATCTCCACTTGGTACAAAATAAAGATTTATCGCAGCTTCTGATGTTTTATAACGATTGTAAGTTCCCGTTAAATTGTCCATCATGCTTGGAGAAAAATCAACAAAGGAGGTATTTCTATGATAAAGAATTTGTGCAACAAAAGAAGTTTAATGGATCAGCAAAACTTCCAAACGCATCAACGTGATTTAATTGTTCAATAGCTGGTTTAACAAGTGAACTATCTAGTGCAGGATTATTGTCATCATATATTAGATGAACAATAACCCCTATTTGATCTGTTTGAGAATAAACTACGTTTAAAGAAGACATAAAATAAATTAAAACCCCAAAAACAATAAGAGATATACGCTTCATACCACCCTCCAATTAATTATTTCTTACTCCGCTAACTATGACTAGCCTTTGAACTCCTTGTGAATAATCTTGCCCAACAATAATTACCCGCTCGTCCTTTAAAGCTACTGATACAAATTCGTGATCTATGTTTTGTAATTCAGGATAGTTCCTCCAAGTTCTGCCATTGAAATGCCAAACCATTCCGCGCTGGCCAACAATAAAGAGATCGTTGTGAGCTTGGCCACGGACTTTATTAGGAAAGGCTTCCAATTCGAATAGTTCCTGACGTGGCGTAGAATTTTCCATAACGTTTTGCCAATAAATCTGTCTCCCCCCGACAATAATAAGAGAGTCATTGCCACAATACCATAAGCTCGATAGCTCACCTTGATAGAAGTTACTATTGATTCCACCCTGTTCCCATACAATGCTCCAAGTTTCTTCCTTACCTTTTAGGAGAATGCTCGCGCCTCCTGTTGACTTTCTCCCACAAATCCAAATCGCTTCAGAATCAGGTGTACCGCCTACATCAGTTAAGCGAATATTTGTTAAGCGATCTGGTTCTTTCCAAATACTATTGCTATAAAAAAGCAGAAGCCCTTCTGCCCCAACGGAATAGATGTTTTGAAAAGAGTCACCCCAAATTGTAATAGCTATATCTAGAGAGTTGAGGTTACGTTGCCAAGAAAGTGGAGCATAAGCCCCCCCCTCCTGATGAAAAATGCTACCTGCGGCAAACCAAATATTAGTCTCATCTATTGCCCATACTCCCCGTGCACCAATTAAAGAATGTCCGGGTTCATCTTCTATTTGTTCAAAAGTCCAACCTGAACTTTTCCATCTCGCAAATCCATATGAAAAACTTTGCCCCAAAGAATCGCTAAACGATAGTCTGCCTACAGCTAAAGCTTCCGATTCAGTTAAAAAAACTATATCGTTTAATGTTGTAGTTAGCGGCCCAAGCGTATCAATCTGCCAAACAAAATTATGACTTGTTGTATCGACCTTGACATCAGGAGGTGGCGGAGGCGTTGTGTTTTTTGAACAGCTGCAGGCAACGAATATCAAAATCAAATAAAATGACATAACAATATCACGCAACATCGGCAAAGCCCCTGTTGTTAATAGAGAATTGTTAATAGAGAATTGTTAATAGAGAATTGTTAATAGAGTGAATGAGGAGTATTTAACACTACATATTTAATTGCTAAATAAGCAAGAGGAATTTATAAGCAAGAGGAATTTTTAGTAGCTGTTAACAACGACTACCAAGAAGTGGACTTCCCCAAGAAGGTAGGCAATCTGTTAGAGCTTTTGACTCTATTTTTCCAATTCGATCGATGTTAAATAGCCTACATGGATAGCGTATGTTACAGTATAATTACACTTCAGCGGAATTATACTTCAACTGTTGTGATTTTATCCAAATATTAAACAAGTTCTAGATCCTTTCGATATGAAACAATCTCATCTGCCCCCTGCATTTTCTCAAAAATTCTATGCTGCCTTCGTCCGGAAATAGCCATATATCGGCTTGTACTTTCAAGTCGTTTATGTCCTAAATGAAACTGAACATCTTTTTGGGAAAATCCTGCATCCCCCATGTGCACGGCAATAGAATGCCTCAACACATGGGCATGGTGTAACTCTTTTGGGATACCCGCAATTGGAGCATACCGTTTGATATGCCAATCGATTGTCTTTCGGGAAATTGGATTCTTATTTCTGGATAAGAATAAAGGAATATTGAGGTCGCTTTCTATATCTCTAAGATAATATCCAAGCAAATAAGAAGTATCGGAGAAGAGCATATATTCCCTAGACTTACCATGTTTCAATCGCCAAATCTTAATTCTATTTCTCTCCCATTTTAGGTCTTTTAGCCTTAATAGGCCAACCTCTGAGGCTCGCAATCCATACTTATACATCATATCAAACATCACTCGATCACGTGGGCTTGTAATCTGTGCAAAAAGCCGTCTGACTTGTTCTTGAGTCAGGTACTTCGTCTTTTCTTCAGTCTCTTGATAATGCCACATAGTCTTCCCAACTAGACATTTTAACTAAAGTGTCCAGTTCAAGACCTTAGCATTATCAGAGATAAAGTCAATACTCACAGTAATAAATGCAGGGGGTATCTGCGATGAAGAGAGTTTCAATCATAGGTTTAACTATTATCAGCCTGGTTCTTTTTCCAAGCTGTAGTAAGGACGGTAGCAGCAGTTCAAACGGAAATATTACCTTTACCCCCTCCCCTGCAAAAGGAGTGAGGTATCAAAACATCCGTCTTCAACTTTCCGAGGAAATACTCTCCGCAACCTGGAGTTCAAGCAATCCAGATATTGCCATTTACATCCGAAACACTTCCTCCTGGGGAGAATTCTCTTGTAATATGGAAGGAACTGTCACAATCCGTGCAGTTGGAGAAGATAAGTCTGCTGAGACCCAATTGGAAGTCATTCCCAATGGCACTTGGGAAGCCGTGCCACTGGTATTATCTGGTGCGTTAGACAACCTTAGTGATGTTCAATTTTTTGATGAAATGGCCGGTTGGGCTTGCGGCGGACTAAATGGCCATGCCTATTACACTTCAGACGGAGGACAAACCTGGCAGGATCGTCTACCTGCAAGTTTAAATGCCGAATGGATTCATAACGTGTTTTTCCTTAATCAAAGCACCGGTTGGCTAACAGAGCTATCTGAGGATATATACAAGACAACTGATTCCGGGCTTACCTGGAACCTGCTCCCAAGCATCGGTAGCGGATTAATTAATGACATTTGCTTTCTCGACGAAAATATCGGAGTCATCGCAATGTCAGGTAGCCAAGATGGTATTCTAAGAACAACCAATGGAGGTAATACATGGACTCAGATCATTGCGGGTGCATTTTCAAAAATCTACTTCCTCGATTCAGAATATGGATGGGCTATTGAGTCTCGTAAAAATTACAGAACAACAGACGGTGGAGCCACATGGATCGAAGGCCCCAGAATTCATCCAAGTCCAAGAAGTGCATCACAACTTCATTTTGAAGACCGTAATTCTGGTTGGTTCATAAAATCGGGGAAAATATATACCACTACAGACGGCGGTATTACGTATGAGGAAATGTCCTTAGATGGTTTCTCTCCATCTGTTAGCGGTGTATCCGGAATACTTAAACTGAATGACTCCGTCGGATGGGCTTTGGTCGGTAACCAATATTATCAAACTGCAGATGGGTTTAAAACGGCGGCCTATCAGTTGTTTAACCATACAACGTCAACTCAAGGAATGGGTTTTGCCAGAAGTAGACCATATGTGTTTACACAGCGTGGGATTTTGTTTAATGATCGGTATTAAAGTTGATTAACCATATGGGGACAATAGTATTGACATTTCAACTAAAAGGGTATAGTTTTACTATAGAAGTAAGTCAATACTTATGGAGATCAACTTGAAAGACTTTGCCTATACCGTTGTGTTTGAGCCTGCCGAAGAAGGAGGCTACCTTGCCCATGTACCGGCTTTGAACGGTATTACCACAGAAGGTGAGACTTTGGAAGAAGCCAAGAATATGGCTATCGATGCGATACGAGGTTATATCGCCACTCTGATACAGGAAGGGTTACCAATTCCTTTTGAGCATTCAACTGAGAAGTTAGCTGTTTCTATTTAATGTCTCCTCAACTACCCAATATTACTTCGAAACAAATGATCCGGGCGCTTAAGCGTGCCGGATTTGTCTTTAAACGTCAATCAGGCAGTCATCAAATGTATATCCACCCTGACCGGCCTGGAAACATTGTTGTTGTTCCGTTTCATAATCGGGATTTGAAGAAAGGGACTTTGAAGAGCATTTTGAGGCAGGCCGGGTTGTCGGTGGAGGAGTTGATAGATATCCTGACATAATATCAAAAGTTACTTCCAAAAGATAGCACCAAGAATGTAAACAAACGATGGTTTTAATCACAGCCAGTTAATATGCATTCTCAAGTTCGCTAGAATTGAATTTTATTCTTCAAAAAATAGGACAGTAAGTACTTTACAAAATCGAGATTCGTTCAATAATCCCTCAACTCTAAAACTTCTAACCTCAACCAACAATCAAGCATAAACACCTGTTTTGAATATACTGAACAAATTGGGTATGTCATCAAAACCCGATGTTAGTTTGGTATTGCTCGTCAGAAGTCTTACACTTGCTCCAGTGTTTTGGCAATTTCATCCGAAATAACAACAAATCCTTTTTTTGTTGGGTGAAGTTCATTTGCCCACCAAGTTTTATATTTTTTATCGTTGGGTAATTTTCCTCTAAGGTTTACATACGTTACCAGTTCAAACCCACGTATTCTATTTAGTGTTGCAAGCATGTCATTAAACTGATTGATGAGTTCTTCAACAAGATCGGTTCGGTACTGAAGCGGCTTATCAGGGTATCCTTTTTTTCTAAACCCAGGTTGAAGCCAAGGACCAGGCAATATCCATCCACCTCCCCAGAAGCCCCTCCCATCGGGCACCGCAAAATCATACCCATGAACTAGAATCGGGCATTTAGTTCCAAAATGCTTTTCACATAATGTATTGATTCTGCTTATCAAAGTTATATAGCAATATCTCAGTCGCTTATTGATAATTGCGGACATAATTTCCGGACTGAGTCCGGGTTTAGGTGACTTTGCATGATTCAATAAAATAGTAAACTCGTCTCCCGCAATATCATTGCCACCAGCTGACAACAGAACTGCTTTGGGTGATTCATCTCGCCTAAGTAATCGTTCTAAAATCCGAATAAATCCTTTAATCTGAGATGAATCATACGCCATAGATTCAGCTTTATCGCCCTTATTAGCGGAATGTTCTATTCTATAATTATGTTTATCTTCGAGAATATCAAGCACATCAGAACCCGGATAATCAAACCACGAATCCCCTTCTGCAATTAGAATCCCTTTGGGCTCATCATTACGAGAAATTTTTTTTCGAATCCCGGCACGATTTTTCCAATGTTTTTCTGCCAGATCTTTTCCCATAATAATCGCATCATTGAGGCTTTCATTTTTTGACAATGCAAAACTCCCTTAGTTTATAGTTAAGCTAAGTCGTATGACACTCATTTGAACAATAGTAACAGCCATTCGTCTGTTTATAATATTTCTTTGCTTCTTTTACAGCTTGTTGACAATTTGAAAAGTCACCCAAATAGATTCTGTTATGCGTTTCTGGCATAAAAGAACAACCCGTTGTATGAACTTCATGATCTCCGTTAGATTGAGCATTTTTGTTAACGTAATATCTAGCCATGCTTTTTCTCCATAGTTAAAGGATTTACGTACCTAAATTTGATTAGTGATAAAGAATATGATAGTAAAAACAAGATTAAATAATCCATATCAACCACATGAATGATAAATACAATCATTCAGTGGACGGCGGATTACACGGTCAAATTTCGGGGAGTATTTCTATTTAATGAAAAAAAATTTGGAAATGCAATATTGTGAAAAGAATAACTCATCCTCAATAGCATTTTAGAACATAGGATAAATCTGAAATACGATGAAATGGTTATTTGTCTAATTTTTTGAGGGTTAGGATGAAATAAAAAGGCAGTAATATTAAAATCTAATCCAAGAGCACATTTTTTTGTAACTAGAAATTCAAGGTATGCAAAATGACTAATAATTTAGCTACAAATATCCGATAGTCTGAACTGGACACTTTAGTTAAAGTGTCCAGTTCAGATAATATAAATATTAACCTCCTCAATAATCAACGAAAATATCCACATTATATAGGCGTCTTTCATCAACAAAAACAGTCAATTTATTTATACACTCTTTTTGCCTCACCGACCGGAGTATTAAAATTGTCTATGACCATCTATCTAAGGCGGTACGTTAACGGGACGTGAATCCGCATCTATAACCGGCACAATAAACAACCTCAGGATTCGGATCAGGATTGGGCAGCGTATCAGTCAGAAGAACAGCAAGCCAGACCGACCGGTCATGAAAAAGATATTTTCATAGGAAGCTCCTCTTGATAGAGTAAAAAATGAATTGAGCTTCAAATTATTTTTTCGAGGTAAACGATTTTTACATAAACGTCAATGCTAGGAAGAATCGAGGTAAAAAGCACTTTTGCCAGCAATAAATTTGAGTTAATTTTTCAGCTCACTCACAAAAGGGAAATGGGAGAATTGAAATGGCAAAAGAAGACCTTGGGCCAATCTATAGTGAACTTTTGGGTTATATGAGTCAATCACCAGAACCCCAATCAATGACTGATTTTTTAGCAGATAAGGCCGGAGAATCAGTATGGAAACAATTAAACAAAGTAATAGAAATGCTGGAGACTGAGTTAGAGATTGACCTTAGTAGATTTAAAATCGTTTCATATCATGGTACAGGATCAACAACTTATGTATATCTTTATTCCTACCGGCAAAAATTAGGTGGTTTAATTGCCTTTTTACATAGAAAATACTTTAAAAGCGAACCGCCGCCCTTCTCGGATATGCCTCCTACAACTATCATAAACCAAACCCAAAGCCAGCATGTTGACATTCAGCTAATGCTAGATCTCCGAGGAGCAATTGAAAAGGCACTTCCGCAGACAAAGAAAGGTAGCCCTGAGTACGGATTTCTGACAAAAATAAAAGAAACGATGAGCACTGCGGATACTGGTATAAGTGTGATGAGCAAAGTCCTTAGAGCCGCAAACGGAAGTGGACTATCACTCGAAAAAGTAAAAGACCTTCTCGGTCTCTGACCTGCAGAATAAACATGAAAGCGCTTTCGCTCAGGAAAACTGTTCAGTATCTTTTGATGTAACATACAAAAAATCTCCCCAAACATATTTTGCAAAGGTCATGAAGGATCTTTGGATTTCCGCTGTATTTGTGCTTACCCTAATACAGCTGTAGCGATTTGTCCTATCCATAATGAGGAGTGAATAATTATGAGGAGCCGGAAAATCCGGTAGTTAAGTTTTATGAAATGAGAAAATGCGGATTTTACAAAAGAGGTGAGTATAAACCGCTGTTAGGCGATATCGGTGAAATATTAGAGAACCTTAATAAATGGGTAAAATCCAAAAGGAATAAATCACTTGGAACTTGTCCATTCAAGCCGATTCCAAATGAAGATCTGCGATATGCCCTTCGTACCGCTATTGAACATGACGCTGGAATCGGTGATTGCGTTATTTCCACCTTTAATAACACTGCTTTTTATTGGAGGGCCAGTAATTTACTTAAATCCGAGCGCTTCTGTAAATAGCCGGTCAAGTCCAAAATTTTTAGAAATTACTTATAGAGCCATATTATGTTTTTATCACAAACCACTAATTTATAATAGCTACAGGTGAGAATGTCAGAGCAATCAATGCTACCGACTCCAGAGATACCATCGAATCCACGTTCTGAGATTGTTAACTCCTACCTTTCGACAATCGAGGAAAGTTTTCGTTCTGGGCGTCCTCAAATCAAACTTATCAATTACGGAACGGGTTCGGGCAAAACCCATCAATTTTTTGAAGCGGTCTGTGAATCGATCAGAAAACATGAGAATGTTCATATTATAGGTATATATGTAGCTCCACTTAGGGAACATTTGCAGGCCCCTGCTACGACATCAGAGAATAAAGATATTCCTTTCTATACTGTCAATTCATTGCAAATGAAGACTACTGATACATTGTTTAAAAAGTACACTTCATGGTTAGATAAAATTCTTGGGAATAGAAAATTCTGGAATGATAAACTAATAAATTCTCCAAATAGTGGTTTTGAAGAAGCTAGGTCATCTTTGGCAAGAGTCCCAAGAATCATTGGGCAATTAGAGTTTATGAAAAGAACAGATTTTGGAGATGAGGAATTCAGAGAGAAATTTCGAATTAAGGCAATACGTGAGCTGAATAATTTGATAGAAAAATTTTTGGACTTTCTTATCAAAAATCTGCCTGATGAGACCACATGGCCTGATGAATGTTTAAAGCTCACTAAAGTATTTTATCCTCTCTATCTATTGCGGGAAAAGCCTGGGATCATAATGTTAACATATGACAAATTTGAGACCAAAATTCCATTCTTCATTCACAATGGTTTTAAATGGATTAAAAAAAATGATCATCTAGATCAATTTATTCGACAACAGTCTGATGGAAACAAAAGGTTCATACTCGCTTTTGACGAACAGGAAGATGGTTATCAAATTGTTTTAAATCGCAAAATAGACATTATCTCTCCGCGGATGCTTGCAATAAATAATGCTCTCTCTTCAATCAGCCGTGAATTTTCTATTCTATTTTCAGAGAAAGAAAAGGTATACAGAGAGTTCCTGGAATATGCAGACTTGAATCCAGGTGTATATCATGAGTTAGCAACACACCTGGAGAAAGAAAAGTCTATTGACGACAGAATATCGAAATATGTAAACGTCTTTCGAGAGCTTACTCAAAGTGAAGGAAATTCCATAGATTTTTTGAGGCAAGTGAGTCAAATCAGCAAACATATATCCGCTTCAATTAATGATGTTTTAGATGTTTGTGAGACTCTTGGGGATCGTAATCCAGTAGATTTAGACTTTGGTATGCTTTCCAGAGTATTTTCAAAATTTGAAAATAATCGGAGTTTGTTAATCCCTCGGCGACTTTACTCGAAAATCGCCGATGAGTTAATGAGCATTTTTTCGCACAACAATTTGTTCATTTACAATATTGAACCTTTAAGAAGTTTGTTTTTAGCAAAATCAGCAGGTGGACATGTTTACATCACAGATGAACCTACTGCGGATAGCGCTTCTGTCGCTGAGTTAATTTATGCAATATTCGTGATACGCTTGCAAATTGAACTTATAATTGAATTTTTGTCTAACGTCCTTAACGCAGAAGATAGTCAGTCTCGGTCATTAGACATTTGGTCAAAACAAATAACGAAAATCCAAAAAGCTAGTGAAGAAATATCAACTGAGACTAGACCTCCCAAATATGTAAATCGAGAATATGTCTACAAAAGCTATAAGTCAATTATTAACATAATGGAGATTTCGCGCTATCAGCATCCTACCAATGACTTAGTTAATCACACATTTCGGGAAGTATCGATTGGTAGCACAGCAATCTTAACCTCCCCTGAACATAAGCTGCACTCAATATTAGAAAATGGCAGTAATGTTCTATTTCTAATCTCCGCAACGGGGGGAATCACTGGTGACCTCAGCACTAGTTACGATATGAGGTACTTGGAGGATATTTTAAGAGATGATTCGGGTAAGAGCTCATTTAACCAAATGATTGAAACAGAGTTGCAACTATGTGAGCAAATCAGAAAATACCGTAAATCAACGAAGCATTTATCTGTAGTATTTTTTGATGCTAACCAATCTACTTACCCAAACGTACGTACTGAACTAGTTGCCGAGCAATTTTATAATGGATTGCTAAATGGATTTATTGAGTCAATGACTGGGGATGGGAGGTGGTTTGGGGCCTATAAAAAGCATGAATTACAAAACTTTTTTCGTTTTTTATTCTTGCTGTTTGAGGACGACACTATTCAAAACATGATCGCTTTCACTCAAACCCTGCGTTGGATAAAGGAGTCAATAAAATATTGTCGCTTAAGGCGTCATGCCAATTTCAAGTTTGAACCTTCACCAGACCATCCAAACATTTGCTATTTAAAGTTAGAACATAAGAGCTTTGCGAGTAACCTACGAGTTAAGGTAATCTTGTATGATGCCTCTTTTAACGCAGAGTACTATTCGGATGATTCTGGAAAAACCTATCTGGATGAATTAGTTGAGTGTGATGGGGAAAAGATCTTATTTGTTTCCGCCTACCAATCTGCCGCTAAAGGATTGAATCCAATTATTAAGTATAAGGGTGATGCTCAGAAAGATTTTGATGCGCTTGCTTTGCTAATGGACAGCTACTATACCGCTATGGGCCCCTTACTCAATCAGCCAAAGGATGCTGGAAAAGCAACCACACTTTACCATTTTGCCTTGATGAAAAATATTGTCCATTTAGGTGATACCAGTGTCGAAATTAAGGACTTTAATAAATACATAAACAATCCTGATGCAGAATCTTTTCGTGTATTACAACATCAGATTTTACTTGGTAAGGGGATTCTGCAAGCAATTGGGAGAACGGAGCGGAGAGATTTTCCGAATCAAGTTTCAAAGATATTTATTAATGAAGAGACGCGCAAAAATTTGGTCAATTTTTATAGATACCTTAACAGAAATGAACCCAACGAAATACGAAAACTTTCAGTAAATAACTACGAAGTATATCTCGCACTACAGAAAGACGAAAAGAGCCGGTGTATCCCTAAATATGAGGAACACGAGTACGATGAGGTGGCTTCATATTATGCTCTACAGGAATTTAGGGAGAAAATGCTTGAAGAGATTCAACACTTCCATGAAGGCAAATCCAACGCTAAAATTATTGATGCTTGGAAATTGTTGCGGAATCCCGTTGTCTTCAGTGATCCTGCAGCCTTTCTAAAAAAAATCGAAGCATCAAAGTTATTTCCTGCTGACTTCATCGAATCATTATTTTACTGCCGCCCAAGCCAACTAAGATTTACACCTTATTTAGCAACGATAACGGATGGTGGAAGAAAGATTGATATTATAAGCGATAGCGTGAATGGGGACAAAACATATAAATATATGCAGAGACTCTACCCCAATTTTCTCAAAACAGCGTCCGCAGGCTTTGATACTTATGGAGAAGAATTACAACATCTCAATCAGTCATCCGACGCAATTGTTAGATTATACAGGAAACTCATTCCAGAACCAGATATATTTAACACGTACATTCCACGACCGCACTTTTTTTACGATGTTTTGCTCCCTTCACTTGCAGAAAACTTTGTCGAAGGATGGATCAAAAACGAAATATTCGAAGGCAATGAAGATAGAACTATAAAATCTTTATACAAATTTGAACAGGTACGGAATTTTAATAAATACAATAAACTGTATGAGCTATTTGATTTGTATTATACAAAAGAGTCTACACTTTTTTGTATTGATGTAAAAGCATGGAGTAGAATTAGCGGGAACAGGCTCTCCTCTAAAGCTCTGAAAAAATCTCAAAAAAAGCTCGATAAAATCGCTACCGACTATCCAGCTTTTGGTAATGTCCGGGGCCTACTCCTGAACTTATACGCGCCAATTGAAACAAATCTGCAGCACTCACCAAATTTGTTTTCCGGCAATTTGATCTATACAGATAGTTCTCGCTGTCCAATTGCTTCTACCATTCTAAAAGATTTCTTGTTTTGTAAGGAGATATGAAATGTTTAGCCTGAACCATACCCCCTCAAGCACATCTCGAACGAATCAACTCATAATTAATGAATCGACATCAGAAGTTGCTGAAAAACTCGTTCAATATCTTTTCAAAAAAGGTAAAGGGATAGAACATTTTAGCATTAATGGTTGGTTTGCTAAAGAGGAATACTCGAAAAAAAACTTTTATATAATGCGTCATCAACGCATAAAAGATGAAATTAGAAGACGACTCGCTGAATACGGCGAAGCTCCTATTCTTTCTGAAATTCAATATTTCTTTTCTCGTTCGAACGGTCAAAACCTTGTTTTTTATTTATCACCCAGTCGGCAACATTCGGGCTGGAAAAAACTCTTCTCTGATCAATGGCAAAAAAGTAATCGTGAAAGAATTTTTAATTTGATTTTTAAGGTCCATCTTATTTCTCAGGAACTGCCTGTAGAGACACTAAATGGGTTCGAAGAATTACTCTTTATACATTCAGCAAAGTCAAATAAGAAAGGAGACGTTCTATACGTTTGGGGACAAAATTTATTTGTGAATTATAACCACTTTAACGTATTGACGTTAACTCTCAACCGGAAATTTCGCAAGTTTTTGTCATCGGACACATATGGTAGTTTGGATGAAGATGACCTCGGTGAACTTATGGTTTTCGAAAGCAGGAAATACCATCACCATCGAGACGAGGATGCAAGGCGTAAAAATGATATTTTCTTTATGCGCTTTGAGTCGGGAGATGAAGAATACAAGAAATTCAAAAAAACTCAGCTCTACTACTACCAAACCCTCATGACCAAACTGCAAGAGTTCTTAAGTGAGTGTAAAATAGCCTTCGATGCACTTCCTTATACCGCTACTCATTTCTTGGAAAACCCATTTATCAAGAATATCGAGTCCGTTGAATCCCTGAAGGTTATTAATAATACTGGATTCGACCTTACAATTGAAGATCAGCAATTTCTTCAAAACTTTTTATCACTCCAGGGTGTAGTGCAGGTAACCTTACATAATGCGGGCAAAAGTATTAGTAGCTATGAGAAAATGGAGGATGAAGATGAAGGGTGCTGGAAAATCACTGAATTAGTGCCTTGGGATGAAGTTGAGTTGAACCAGCAGACAAATTACTTGGTATTAAATCGACTACTGGATGAAGAGATTGGATCAATGGCATATCAAAAAGAAGATGGCCTATGGTATCCGTCGAATAAGTTAAAGAACGAACAGACTGTTGACTTTTACACAAGAATAAAGAGCAAATATAATTACCTTAAGACTGGGAAATTTATTAGTACACAGGGAGTTAATTTAGATAAGTTTTTAACCGTTGGAAGCACAAAGTCATCCTTGCCAGTCTTATCTTTTAGTGAACCCCAAATCCGTCAAGATGACTTTTACAACGATATAAAACCTTTGGCTAAAGGTAAACATTTAAGTGTTAGCGAATCGATTGCCAGCTATTCCAGAGAACAATCCGATCCTGACAAATGGAATATGTTTCTCAAGAAACATAAGATTAAGATTTCCCCTGAGTATCAGAAAGTGCTTATAGAGCTTGGTATCAAAAATTGGATTCGTGAGAGTCTCTGTAATCATGTAGCAGGCTTACCTATTTCGACTCAAACTTTCGATGAAAAAAGCTTTTACTCAATCTATGTGCGAAGTCCACGAAAGCAAGATACCCGGGCTGTTGCCGTAGAATTTGTTTACAAAGATGGTGCGATCTTTATTAGACAAGTCATAAGTGAGTTAAGGCAAATTCAGGAAAAGTTTAAGTTTCTAAAAACTCGAAGAAACTCGGACACATTAGTTGACAACCAGCAATATTTTGTAGATGCTACAGACAAATTGTATGTTAGCTGCTACACCGATGACTATTTCACACCTACCTTGATTGGCAGAGATGGTATTTTGGACGAGATGAAGAGTGGAACATTAAAAGTGAACAGACAGGTCCGGGATAATAACAGTAGCAGAATTCTCCCCCTTGTCACTCACTATAACGAAGAAATGAGGCCAATTAATCGAATTCGAAAACTGATTTGCTTTGACTTAGCCAATGATTCTTTTATCCAGTATTTTGTCCCGCCTGGTAAGAGCATTGAAGCGCGGGTTAAAAAAGGATTTAGAGTTTATCACATGATCGGAAAATCGTTCACCAATGAGCCTATTTTAACCTCTGAACTCATAGAGCACCCAATCACAAGTTTACACTTTAATACGCTGACCCACAACATTTTAAGAATTAGTGACAATAGTCAGTCGTCTCTTCTACAAAAAGTGGCAAGAGTGCTTGTTGAGAATTGATATAGTAAATGAAGTGTTTTAACAAATGTAAATTTTCTTGAACAAATAAAAACATCTTGTGAAAGAAGAGAAGTTATCTCCTGCTTTCGCTTGGTCATCAGTCATCGATAAATCGAAGTCTTCTTCGTAGATTTCCTTTAATTCATCGATAGCGTCTTGGGAAAGCTCCATACTCCAAATTATTATACTTTGATTAGATCACTCCCCAGGGACAATTCTGTCTATATCCGCTAGCTTATTTGACTGCTGAGGACGCTAATAATACAATTTGATATATATAGGATATTCTAATACCCCATCAAACTAGGGGTGGTAAAAATGAGAAAAAAGTTAGTGATTTACACCACTGCATCTGGATTTATTTAAGTGAAAATAGGGAAAACGATCAGACATTTATTTTCGATATCATTATGATTAAAAAAATAAAAAGAATAAAAAATTTGGATCTGTTTTCAGATTACACTTGGGATAATAATCTATCTGACTTTTCAAGATATAATCTAATATATGGGTGGAATGGAACTGGGAAAACTACCCTTTCAAAATTATTTGCATATTTAGAAGAAGGTTCCTTAAATGAGTTTCCTCATCTTGAGTATGAAATAGAACACGAAGATGGCAACTACAATACTCATAAGAGCTTTGATTGCAAAGTTCGTGTATTTAACCAAGATTATATACAAAGAAATGTTCAACTTGTCGATGGCGTTGCCAGTCCAATTTTTATCCTTGGGGAAGAGAACAAAGAAATAGCCAACCAAATTCTTTCCGATGAAAAAGTTTTATTCAGCCTTCAAACTGAACAAGTCTCATTAATAGAAGACAGAGAAAAAATTATTAAAGAAAAAAAGAAAATATTTACTGATGTTGCAAAAGTTATTGGTGCAAACCTAGTTGGATTTTCTACAAGAAATTACAGAGCTCCTAATGCCGTAAAGGATTTTGATGCTTTACCTGAATGTGAGATTTTAAGTGAAGAAATTGTCGCAAAAAAACAAGCAATAATAAAACAAGAACAAAAAGATAACATCTCAAAGATTGAATTAGATGAAGATGCTAATGTAAGTGATATCTGTAACGAGATTAAAGCTATCTGTGGAGAAACTGTCGAGATTAATGTGATTGCTAAACTTACTGGTAATCAAACTATTTCCGAGTGGGTTGAGCAAGGCTTGTCCTTTCATACTCCCAATAGTAAAGAATGTGAATTTTGTGGTTCTAATATTCCACAAGGAAGAATAGAAACTTTGCTAGGACATTTCAATGAAGCCGATAAGAAATTGAAAGAAAAGATTGATAGTAAAATAGTTGTCCTACGAGAAGCTATTCAAAAAGTTAATGACATCCAATTTCCTAATAAAGCCCAGTTCAATAATGACTTACAAACTCTCTTTATTTCGAGCGCAGTAACATATGATCAAGAAAAAAAGAATTATTGTGCTGAGTTATCATCGATGATTGAGATTCTCAATACAAAAAAACAAAAAACCACAGAAGCTTTGCCATTTGTAGAGTCTTTCAACAATAATTTTGAGGCTTCAGTAAATTCTATAAACAATCTTATTGATCAGCACAATCAAACAAATGATAACTTTCAATCAGAAAAAGACAAAGCCATTGAGTCTCTAAAGCAACACTACTTAAGTGAAGTATTTGAAGATGTAAAAGCTATTGATGCGAAATTAGAGGAGCTTAATCAGAATATTATAAAACTTGAGAATGGGGATAGCACTGATTATTTTATTGGTATCTTAAACTTAAGAAAGAGGATTGCAACTAATAAAAGTAAGATATCATCTGCTCATAAAGCATGCGATAAAATAAATGAGCAACTAAAAACTTTTTTGGGAAGAAGTGAAATCCTTTTTGAGGTGTCTCCGGAAGGTGGTTATGTTGTAAAAAGAAATGGAGTAGTAGCAAATAATTTAAGTGAGGGCGAGAAGACAGCAATAGCTTTTGTATATTTTGTAGTACATCTCAATGATCAGGACTTTGATATTGATAATGGTATTGTTGTAATAGATGACCCAATTTCAAGTTTAGATTCTAATTCATTATTTCAGGCGTTTGCCTTTCTGAAAAAGTCTGTTAAAGATGCAAAACAAATATTTATTTTTACACATAACTTTAGCTTTCTAAAACTGCTTTTAAATTGGCTTAATAGAACTAGAGGACATAAATATTTCATGATTAACAACAAGCACTCTGCTACTGGTAACAGAGAGGCATTTATTGCTGCGCTTGATAAAGAGTTAAGAAGTCATGAAAGTGAATATCATTATTTATTTAAAGTCCTATATACTTTCAAAAAAGATGGAAATGAAAACATTTCTTCTGTCTACCATCTCCCCAATATTGCAAGGAAGGTCCTTGATACTTTTTTAATGTTTAGAGTTCCAACAGGAGAAAGCCCATATAAGAAACTGGAAAAGCTAACTTTTGATGAAGTCAAAAAAACGGCTATATACAAGTTTACAAATGATCAGTCGCATATTACTGGAGATGGGTTCGATCCGTCATTAGTACCTGAAACACAAAAAAATGTTGAGTATCTTCTCGAAATGATGGAGACGGTATTCCCCGAACATTATAAGATTCTTGAGGAACAGTTTTCAGACTGAGTATCTAAGGAGTGAATAAATATTTTGGAAAAAAATTGAGATTCACTTTTCAACAAACTTATTATAAATAGTTTCAAAATTTTCTTTCCAGTCAAATTCTTCCTCCCAAAAGGTTCTAAGATCATCCACTTGTGCCCGCCAAGTGAGACATGAAGGCTCAAGAAGCCTTCTTTTGCTTTTAGGTTGGCCAAGAATTGAGGGTTCGAACCTACAAAACTGGTCCCAATTCCGATCTTTGACTTTTTGAGTAAACGCAAACGGAACTTTGGCTTGTATTAGCAACTTTTTGTCCTGCAATATAGGGTTCGAACCGATTGTTTCAATGATGAGTCGTTTATCCTGATCGGTAGCCGATTTAAACCAAAAATGTGCATACTGCGCTACGTGCAATACCTTTTCTACAAGTGGATATAATTGGACACCACCATTACGCTCTTGGTCAATCTGTTCCTCTAATATCTGTTGTTCCTGAATCAAACCTGCTTTCTCTTTAAGAAACTCTTCATCATCGAGTAATCCTTTGTAACGCATTTTATTCAGTTCGCTTAACTGATTGCGATAACCTTTGAGAATACTCTCAAGGTTAAACAGTTTATCAATACTAACGAGTTTTTGTTCTTCATCTACCGATTTGATTTGAAGTAGAACCCATCTTCCAAATTTAGTTGATATCTTGATAGAATTATGAAACTCACTAAATTGACACTCTAGGTCTTCAGCTCTGATACTTCGTTCTAGACATCTTACATTCTTGTTCTTTTTTGAACAGTGGTAGTAAGTATAGCGGGTTCCGTGTCTATTCGTAGTATACTCAGCAGTGACACTGCATCCGCAAAGGCCACATTTAATCATGCCACCAGCAAATGGGAAGTTGTGTTTTATAGATTTCAGCTTGTCAGTTCTACCCAATATTTGCTGCACCTCATCAAATTCTTTCCGGGTAACCATCGGCATATGGTTGCCCTTAAATACCCCCTGTTTGTGCTGCATATCCCCATAATAAAATGGGTTCGTTAGAATCTTATAAATTGTTGTTCGACCAACTGGACCACCACCCATTCTTTTATATTTCCGTGTCCGTAGACCCCATTCATTTGTAGCTATTTCTCGAATGGCATTAACACTTGTTGTTCCTGATAGCATTAGATCCCACATTTTTCGCACGAGATGAAATCGTTCTGGATCTGGGACAACCTTCTTTTCTGAATCCTTGATATATCCAAGAGGGGGAATTGCTGTCCAATCACCCTGTTTCAACTTCATTCTAAGCCCACGAATTACATTCTTGCTCAAGTCATCAACATATTTTTGAGCCATACCAAATTCTATGTATAGCAAAATCGTATTTTCATCCCTGTGGCTATAACTTTGGCTCGGTGTATGAATTGTAATACCATCTTGCTTCATAGCCCAGATGATAGAAGCACCATCAATAGGGTTTCTTGCAAGTCGGTCTAGCTTCCAGCATAACACCCCATCTGCTTCCCCCTTATATATACGTTTCATCATATCATTAAAGACCTCTCGACCCGGCTCTTTTGCCGATTTTGCTTCAATTAATTCCTCTTTTATTTCAATATTAAGATTGGAAGCTATTTGCCTCATTTCATTCAATTGAGCATCAATACTCAAAATCTGTCGGTCTTCTGATTCTGTTGATTTTCTTGCGTATAAAAAGAATTTAGACATGTTAAAAGTTATTGACTTTGCTTAATCTGATCAGCCAATACAGCATCACCATGTTCTTGAACAAAAAGCAGCATTTTATGGAAGAATAGAAGAATTCGCCGAGCCTCGGCCTTCGCTTCGTCAAGGGTTAAATCTACCTGGAAATCTTCTTTGTAAATTTCCTGTAATTCGGTAATTGCTGATTGTGGGAGATCCATCATACTATCACTATAATGCCAGTATAATGAAAGGAGGCAAAGAGGGCTGAACTTGCCGGATAAGGGATTATTTTCTAAGTAAACAAAAAGGGAACAGAACTCTGCTTTGAAGTCAACCTCCTTGAGGGAGTTTGAAGCAGGGCTGTTCCCATGTTGTTTCACGATTCGCTTTAAATCATAAAATACTAAAACCCTCAATAGGTCGACTTCATCGGAAGAATAGCATATTCTCGGTCAGAATACAACTTAAGTCGAGTGCAATTTAATATAAAAACATGCCCAATGATAGGCTGACATTTAGGAACCTTCCTTCGAATAGAGGTGTTCTTGTCACGTTAATTTTTTGCTGAAAAAATTGGCTAGAGTTAGCCGCCGGAGTGTAAGAAGGGGCACTTAAATCAATAAATCGACTGTAGGTGTAAATTACCAATTATGGTTCAATTGTAATAGTAACATCGTTTTATTTTACTTGTCAAAATACTGTCCTTACAAGAGCTTCGAGGTAAATGCAGACTTCCGAACACAAGCAATAACTTCCAATATTTCAGGCTTTGAGGTATGCTATTATAAAAGCACTTAACTCAATTTTAAATATCGGAGGCATAATGCAATCTAATCGTAAATACAGAATAGGATTCCAGGGGCTTACAGTGATCTCATTTATAGTCTTTATGACCATTTCATACGTTCTAGGACTTTTTGATAGAAGTCCTTTAGAAGAGGTTAGCAGTTTCACTCTAGTTCTTGGCGGTACTATAGCAGTTATTATATTGTGTTTTGGAATATATAACCGGTTCTGCTCAAAATAAACACACTTCGAGGGTAAGGTTGGATCTTACCCTTTTTTACTTCAAAAACCAACATAGCTAAATACTTATTGTTATAATATCTTAAAAAATAGTTTTTGAAATTTCCGAAATATATGTATAGTATATTATTTATCTCTTAAATAAGTTTATGTTGAGGCTGGGGAGAAACAGATGCATCAACCTGAAAAAAACGATATTTTCGAGACAATTGAAATCGAAAACAATCGGATTACGAACACCATTCTTGCTTTATATGCTGGTGCTTTTCTTACAGTTGTCATTCTTTTTATAGGTCAAATACAAGATAGCTACGAAAGTAGAGGGGATATTCTATTAAAAGAATCTGCCATTTTTATCATCCTAGTAATTTTATCAATTCAAAGCATCGTTTTTTATTTTCGACTTGTTATTAAATTACGTGAAAATAATTTTGGCAAAGCACTTTCGATCACGCTGAGTGCTGTACTTCTCATTCTAATCGTTGTAGACATCAAGTATGGATACTATAGCGTCATTGGAATTGGATTAGGATTCATTGGCTGGAAAGCAGGACAACTCTATTATTTCGTAAAAAGAAATAAGGTTGGTGACCTGACAGAAAAATATTTAAGAAAAATTTACCTGGCTTATATTCTCACTACAATTGTGGTGCTTAGTTTTGGCCTTTATATGGATTTTAGTGAAAAGAATTTAATTCCGTTTGCGAGTGCTACTCAGGAATTCAACTATCTTAGTGGAAAGATTGAACTATTAGAAATTCCTGATACGGATAAGCAAATTCTCCTTAAGCAATTAAAGTCGGTCAAAAGTAAAATCGAATATCGAGATCTAGCATTAACTGTTGTATATGGAGCTACCCTTTTTCTTATAGTTTTTTTGATTATTTATGCATTGTATAAGGCATTCCTCGTGAAGACTATAACTTTACCAAATGTTCACGATGAACTTAGATTATATTATTCTAATTGAATATCTATCCATAAATTCTGCCGAGCCCTTGAAAATGAAAGTAGTTTATTTGTTTGTCATAATGCGGCCCTTTATGTCAGCGATTGCTGCGACAATTACAACCGCAATCTACATTAACACCAATATTCAATTTGAAATTTTTCATTCAATTTTTTTGTTTTTTACCGTTTTTTTAACTAGTGCCTTCGGATTTGTTCTAAATGACTTTATAGATTTAGAAAAAGACAAAAAACACCATGTTAATAGAATCTTACCTAGAGGGTTAATTAGACCTAACACTGCATATTATTTTGCTCTTTTATTAGGAATTACGTCAATATTAAATTCCATCAGTGTTTCATTTCCTGTTTTTCTTTTGAATATGCTAACCCTATTTTTTTTAAGTATCTACTCTTTTATAAACAACCGTTATGGAGTAGTAGCTAACATTATTACGGGACTAAACTGTTCATTCATATTTATTATTGGGATGCTCGCGGGTAACTTTACACTTTTGATTAGTTTTGTATCTTTTCTAGCCTTTCTTTTGATAATTGGTCGAGAGATTATTCTTGACATTCGTGACATTGAAAGTGACAAATTAATAGAAAAAAGCTCTTTCCCAATTATTTATGGGATTAATAAGTCACGGATTATTGCTGGCTTCTTTTTTGGATTTTGTACTATCTTTAGTGTCGCAATAGGGGTAGCTATCGGTAATTTTTGGTTTAACCTTTTAGTAGTCGGCCTTCTTAACTTAATTCTGTGGACTACCTTTTTATATTATTATTTTACCCCTTCAGATAAAAACCTTCACTCATTTATTACGGCAACACGTATTGCATTTATTCTATTACTTCCGGCAATTTTACTAACTTAAGACTATAAGCAATCGTAAATCTGACTATCAAAGTTGACATTCTCAACATTACTTGTTATCGTTATAAAACTATGATCATCTGAAAATATCCCACAACTGGTATGATTTTAATCCATCCAAGCTTTCACACTTTTGAGCTAGCCTTCCCGCTAGCTCTTTTTGATTCTAAAAAGGTTTTCAACTCCAGATTAAATAAGTCTAAAGTCGTTCTAAATTTCAGATTAAATAATTGTAAATCGTCAAAATCTCCCG